>NZ_JAFB01000005.1 GCF_000519205.1 Amycolatopsis taiwanensis DSM 45107
TTCCACACCGGCAAAGGCCTGGCCGGCCTGGATCAGCACCAAGTTCGCCGCTGGGTCTCCTGGCACCGCTGGACCATCCTGGCCATGCTCGCCCACGCCTTCCTCACCGTCGTCGCCGCGACCGAACGTGCTCGAGAAACAGCATCAACCGGCTGGATTTCCCTAACCTGCAACGAAGTCCAACACCTCTTTGCCACCCTCGCCATCACCCAGACCACCAACACCGCACATCGGCTGCGCTTCTCAAACTGGCGCAGACAACACCAACACCGAGCCCGCCAAGCCCACTACCAGCGACAATCCACCCAAGAACCATGACCATCACGATCTACGGCTGGAGTACTAGCCGTTGTGCCAACACCTGACGTTTAAGAGCAACAGACCTTGCCCGACCTGCCGTTCTTGTAGGTCCGGCCAATCTCACTGACATCCTCCGGATGCGAGGTAGGGTGCGGCCCGCCGCACGGGTGCGCGCCCTACCTCTGCACTCTGCCCTAGTCTGACGAGGGCAGACGGAGGAGAGGCGCATGGTCGACGGGCCGGAGACGTTCACGTCCCAGCGGACGCAAGCGGTGCTGAACGCCGCGTGCGAGTCCTACGGCCTGGACCCGACCGGCGCGGGGCTGCTCCGCTTCGGTGAGAACGCGATCTACGGCCTGGACCGTGCCCCGGTTGTAGTTCGCATTGGCCGCTCGGTGGATGCGGCCAACAAGGAGACTCGCGTTGCCAAGTGGCTCGAACTGCATCACTTCCCCGCTGCCCGGCTGGCTCCTGAGCACGGTGAAGTGATCATGATCGACGGTTTGCCTGTGACTTTTTGGGAACGTATCCCCGACGACTCGACGCCGATCACGCCGGCCGAGTTCGGGAAAGTCCTTCACGACTTACATGCACTGCCCGTACCAGACTGGTTGGACTTGCCAAGTTTCGAGCCCATGCCGAAGGTAGTGGGTCGCGTGAAGGCTATCCCGCCAGGCTATCTCTCAGCTTCGGATCTTGAGTTTCTGCTGCGCCGGTACGAGGAGATCTCGGCCAAGTACAACCAGCTTGATTTCGCGCTGCCGCCGGGACCGGTTCACGGGGATGCCCATCCCGGCAATGTCATGCGCGCACTCGACAGCACGTTGAAGCTGATCGACTTCGAAGACTTCGCCTACGGGCCAAGGGAATGGGACGCTTGCGTGATGGCGGTCCGATACCAAGCCTTCGGCTGGACCTCGGACGAAGAATATCGCTCGTACGTTGAAGCGTACGGGTTCGACCCGATCGAATGGTCTGGCTTCTCGGTCATCCGGGCGGCCCGCGAACTGAACATGACAACGTGGCTTGCGCAAACCGTCCACGAGTCGGAAGAAGTTGCAGTCGAGGTGCGCAAGCGTATTAGGGATCTACGCGACGACCAGGCGCCTCGACACTGGCGAGTCTTCTGAGGGCAAGACACCCCGGGCGAAGTCGAGGAATTCGCGAACCAGCGGTTCTTCCGAATGGGCACTCAGCCGGTCGCGGAAGTCGTCGAGGTAGGAGATCACACGGAACGACTTCAAGCTCATCGCTGTCTCGGCCACGGACTTCGCCACGTGTAGTGCCGCATCGAGGTCGCCGGCTTGCAGGTGGGCGGTCGCGAGCACGGTACGGCAGAACGAGAGACTGCGAACATAGGTCGACTCCGACTCTCGGATCGACTCAGCCGCGTAGTGGTTGGCCAACTCGGCGTTGCCCAGGTCGCGGTAGCAGTGCGCGAATTCCGCGTACAGCTCGGCCAAGTCGAAGTAGTGAATCCACTCGGGGTCGTTTTCGCGGCTTCCCTGGCTCAACCAGCGTTCGGCCGTCAGCAAGGCCGCAGTCACGTCTCCCTCCTTGCGTAGAGACGCGAGAGCCCGCGCTTCCATGGCGTAGAAGAGCGCCATAGTGGTGGGCGTGGCGTGACCGTTGGCGCCCTTGTATGCGGCACGCGCGAGATCGATGGCGCGTTGGTAGTGCCCGAGAAAGTTCGCCTGATGCGACATGTTGGCAAGGATGCGGCCGCAGAGTGCCTTGTCCCCGGCCGCTTTGGCGAGCCGGAAAGCCTGTGTCAGATAGCGTTGCGCAAGGCCATGGGCTCCCGTGTCGTACGCCGTCCACCCGGCAAGCCTTGTCAAAGCAGCGACTTCGCGGAAGTACTCACGCCCGACAGGGTGTTGAGGCGAAACGTGCGGGATGTTCGGCAAGACCTCTTGATCGAGGAAAGCCGCAACGAGCGTTTTCGGGCGTCCTCCGCCGTACTTGTAGTCAAAGCTGCTGAACATGGCCGTCGCTTCGCGGATCGCTTCGACGTCGACCACGGTGATCGGATGCGGTTCAGCGGGAGGGTTGGACCGGTCGTGGTCGGAGTCGGTGAGCCACCGCACGACTAGTCCGCTCCAGGCTTCAGGTACGACGGTCAGCGGCTCCGCCCGGTTCGGCATCCGCAATTCCCGGTCGGTAATCGCGCCCAGGGCCATGACGCTCTGGGCGATCTCCTCCGGGTATTCGAGGCCGGTATCGGGGTTCTGAAGCTCCGTGTAGCCGATCTCTTCGAGGCTTACATGCTCGCCAAGCAGTTCGGTCAGCACGCGCGCGATCAGCTGGCAGGTTCGCGATTGAGGGGTGGTCCCGTCCAGCCACCGCTTGACCGACACATGGTCACACCGAACAGGCTCGCCGCCATCCGACTCGCTCAGCAGACGGACACGCCGAGCCAAGCCCTTGTTGGTCGCCCCCGCCTTCTTGATTACCCCAGCTAGGAGCGTGTTCGGCTGCTTCGTTGTGTCGACCACGCATACCTCCGCAGTCATTAAAGCACCCCCCGTGCACCCCCCGGGTGCACAAATGCACTCCCCCTTGCACCCTGCCGCACCCCCACCCCTCGCCGGTTTCCTTTTCCCATGAGCGACAGCACCGGCCCGGAGCCCCGCTCCGGCCAGCCAGACAAGGCAGTCGCCCAGATGAAAGGAGACCGAAATGGCAAAGAGTCCTTACCCCGTCATCAACCCCGGCGGGGGCCCGATGGGAAAGGTGATCATCGCGTTAGTCCTGATCGCGATCGTCACCCTGGTCATCAAGTACCCGAGCGACGCCGCTCACTGGGTGCGCGGTCTGGGCAGCGTGATCGACGGCCTGGTGGACTTCTTCCGGACGCTGTTCGGCTAGCGATGGTCCAGACGACGTTCGATCTCGCTGAGTCGTCGACGGATTTCGGCGATAGCCTGCCAAAGGCGTTCGTTCCCGCCATCGTCGGCCCGGCCGGCGGACTCGGTCTCGGCGGACTGTGTCCGGACGAACGACCCCTTGCCGTGACGCGTGACGACCAAACCTTCGTCGCGCAAGAGCGTGACAGCGCTCTTAGCGGTGTTGATCGCGACGCCCCACGAGTCAGCAAGCTCCTGGTAAGTCGGCAACTGCGCCCCAGGGCCGTACTCCCCCGCCTGGATAGCGGCGCGCAAGCCCCCTGCCACTTGCAGGTACGGCGCGCGCGGGTCGTCTGGGTCCAGGGAGGCCATACCAACAAGAGTAGGCGAAGCAACTCAGTTAAGTCAGTTCAAGCAAGTCTGTTGACAGAGTTGATAGACAGATCATACGTTGGGCTCCGGCCCGAACGGGGCGCCTCCCCAACGGGAGACCTGGACACACCTTGGAGTCGATCTCATGGATGACCTCATTCCTCCGCTCAGCTACGCACCGGACGGCCTGTACGAATCGGACGTTGACGCGCTGATCGCTGAGTACTTCACGGCGGATGAGACCGCTGTCGAGCTTCACACCGCCACGGATCAGGTTGCGACCAACCGGCATGTACGGCGGCTCGGCCGCCAGACGATCAACGCCGCTTTGCGGGTGCGGTCCGTCGAGTCGCCCGGCACGGAGGAGGGCGGCGAGGCCGCTTGAGTTCGCCCCGGCCCGGCGCACGGAACCGCCAAGAACCAGCCGCCGGGCCGGGTTTCTCCCAACCACCATCAAGTACGTCAGGAGAACACCAATGGTAGGGCTCAAGATGCCCAACAACACGGGGAGCGCGTATCCGCCGTCCGTGGATGCGCTGTTGCCCCGAGTCCGCGAATGGGTCGCGGACCTGGGTTCGATCCCGTCGCGGAACCGGATCATGTCGGAGTTCCGGGTGGGTGCGCCCAAGGCGCGCGTCATCTTGGCCGCGCTCAGGGACGAGAGCGAGACCGCTCCGGTCCGTCCCCGGCAAGCAGTCGCCGAGACCGACAGGGACTCGGAAGCGGAACCAGGTTCGGGTACTCCGGTCGAGCAGGAACGTACGGGGACAGACGTAGAGGTCACCGCAGTCGCGAACTCGGACACAGATCTGACTCGGACGCGGCCGGTCAAGGTGTGGCCGCTGCTGCTTCTGGCCTTGCCCGCGTTCGTCGCGATCTGGGGCGGCTGGGTCGGTCTGGGCCGACTGACCGGGTTCGGCCCGATCGACCTGTTCCCAGGGATCTTCGATGGGGTGTCGATCAACTCGGCGATCACGTTGCCGATCGGGGTGGAGACCTACGCCGCGTTCGCGCTGCGGGTCTGGCTGTCCGGTACGACTCGCTCAGGCCGGGCACGCGAGTTCGCGAAGTGGTCGGCGTTCGGCTCGCTGGGCTTGGGGATGGCGGGTCAGGTGGCCTATCACCTGATGTCCGCCGCGGGCGTCACCCGCGCGCCGTGGTCGATCACCACACTCGTCTCGTGCCTGCCCGTGGTCGTGCTCGGGTGCGGCGCCGCTCTCGCACACCTATTGCGCAACACCATCGACAACGGCCAGGAGGTGAACGACTGATGAGCACCACCGAGGGGTTCAGCGGCGACGACGCCGAGAACGGCGGCAAGGTCATCCCCTTCCCTGCTCCCGCACCAGTCGACACCCCGGCTACCGACAGTTCGACTTGGCTGGACCGGTTGCGCTCCCAGCAGCGTCAGCCGATCCTGCCGCGGTACTTCAAGTCCTTGGCTGAGGCCAAGGAGGCGGGGAAGTGGGTGGGCAAGCACTACGCCCACAAGACCGGCTATCACGTCGCTCGGTCCCCGCTGTACGCGCTCCGGTTGGCTGTGCGTTCCCCGCGCGGGTTGCTGCTGTTGATGCTCGCCACCGGTCGGTACGTGACGGACGCGGAAGGCCGCCCGGCACGATCGGAGACCGCGACCGCGGATAAGGCCGAGCTGTACCTGAAGCTGTCCCAGCAACGGGATCGGCGGGTTGTGCTGCGCTGGATTCAGCTCGGTTTGGTCGCCACGGTGGGCGTTGTCCTGATCATGGTTCTGCCGAAAGTACTGCCGCAGTGGGTGATCTGGGCTTGCGGCGCCCTGGCTGTCGCCCTGCTCGGCAAGTTCGGCTCGACCCGGGATAACCCCGTGGTCTCGACCCATGCGGTGATGGCGCCCAAGGCCCAGAAGCTGACCAGTGACAACGTCGTCCAGGCGCTGTCCGTGCTCGGCATTGCTGGGATCACTCAGGCGTTGGCCAAGAACCCGGACGCCATCGGTTTCACCGCGCCGATTCAGCGGGACGGCCCCGGCTGGCGCGCGGATGTTGACCTCCCTCCTGGGGTCACCGTGGCCGAGGTGATCGAGCGCCGCCCGAAGCTCGCTTCGGCTCTGGGGCGTCCGTTGGGGTGCGTGTGGCCGGAAGGCAATGCCGAGGTCCATCCCGGCCGGATGGTGCTGTGGGTTGGGGATCAGGACATGTCCAAGTCGCCACAACCGGCGTGGCCGCTGCGCAAGACCGGCACTGTAGACCTGTTCAAGTCGCAGCCGTTCGGCACCGACCAGCGCGGACGCTGGGTAGAGATCACCTTGATGTTCGTCTCCATGGTGATCGGCGCGATTCCCCGCATGGGCAAAACCTTCACCTTGCGGGAGTTGCTGCTGATCGCCGGGATGGACCCGCGCGCCGAGCTGCACTGCTACGACCTCAAGGGCACCGGCGACCTCTCGCCGCTGGCTCCGATCTCGCACCGCTACAGGGCGGGAGAGGAACCGCAGGACATCGAATACGCCCTGGCCGACCTTCGCGCCCTGGCCGCCGAGTTGCGGCGGCGCGCGAAGGTGATCCGGGAACTTCCCCGGGATCTGTGCCCGGAGAACAAGGTCACTCCGGAACTAGCCGGCAAGAAGTCGTTGGGTCTGCATCCCATCGTGCTCGGGGTGGACGAGTGCCAGAAGTGGTTCGAGCACCCCGAGCACGGCGCCGAGATCGAGGAGATTGTGACCGACCTCGTGAAGCGTGGTCCCGCACTGGGGTTCGTGACCCTCCTGGCGACGCAACGACCAGACGCGAAGAGCATCCCTACCGCGATCAGCGACAACGCCGTCATGCGGTTCTGCCTCAAAGTCACCGGCCAGCCGGCGAACGACATGGTGTTGGGCACTTCCGCGCACCGCAACGGCATCAAGGCGACCACGTTTTCCTTCCGCGACAAGGGAATCGGCATCCTGCTAGGCGAGGGAGACGAACCGCGCACCACCCGCAGTGTCTACATCGACGGCCCCGACGCCGAACGCCTAGCCGCCCGCGCCCGCGCGACACGGGTGACAGCCGGGAGGTTGACCGGCTATGCCGCTGGGCTGGATCTCACACCTGAGGAAGACGAGGACACAGGCACCCTGCTGCCCGACGTGTTGACCGCCATCGGCGACGCGGACAAGGCCTGGTCGGAGTCCATTGTGGATCGGTTGGCCGAGCTACGGCCGGCCGTCTACGGGCCGTGGGCCGAGTTGCCGACCGGTGCGGCCAAGGCAACGCAGTTGTCCAGCGCACTCAAGCCCTTCGGCATCTCCCCAAAGCAGGTATGGGCCACCGACCCGGCCACCGGCAAGGGTGCCAACCGGATGGGCCTCAAGCGCGAGTGGATCGCTCACGCTATCACCGACCGTAATCCGAAGGCAGGTCACGGCTAGTCCGCCGCAGGGCTCTAGGTCTAGAGCCTCGCCCCTCTAGACCTAGAGCCCTCCCTAGACCCCCAAACCCTTCTTGATCAGCGCCCTAGCACCTAGAGGCGCCTGGTCGACCACGCCCAAAACAGCCTAGGAGACACCCTGTGAACCCCCTCAACAGCTTCACAGCCCCGTTCTTCATCGTCATGGTCTTCGTCGCTCTCGGTTACGCCTGGTCCTGCGCCGTCTTCCCCTACAGGGCATGCCGCTCCTGCCGGGGCTACGGCTACTTCCGGTCGCCGATCTTCCGCGCCATCCGACTCTGCCGCCGCTGCGACGGCACCGGCCGCACCCTCCGCGCAGGGCGCCGCGCCTACAACGCCGCCGCCCGTACCCGTCGCGCCATCCGCCGGGCACAGGACCGCAACCGCCGCGACGGCGACCGCTAAACCCCACCCATTCATTCGCCCCGAAGGTGATCAATGAACCCCGCACTGCTTGACCCCGAACGCCAGTTCCTCGGCTGCCTCATGCAACTCCCGACCACCCCAGCCCGGCGGGTGCTCTCCGGAATGCGCCCCACCGACCTCGCCGACCCCACGGCATCCTTCGTGCTGTACCTCGCTGTCCGCGCCGTCGCGCACGACCAGCCGCCTTCGCCCGCCGTGCTGTTCGAACACGCCCACGAGATCGCCGAACGGCCACGCGCCACCCGACTCCACGAAGTCGGGCTATGGATCGCCAACACCTACCAGGATGCGCCGATCGCCCCCGAGCAGCACGTGGCCTATCTCAAGGCCGTGGTGCTCAAAGCCGCATGGCGCCGCGCCGTCGCCGAACACGCACACCGGCTCCTCCAAGCCGTCGCCGAGTCACCCACCGACGAACTACACGAACTGGCCGACGACACCGCCACCGTCGACGACCTGTGGAGCCGTTATGAGGTCGCCCGTGGTCACGGCACCGTCGCGGCCCGGCTGGAGGTGGCCGCCTGATGAACACGACCCCTCACGGTGCCGAACTGCTCGACACCCTTCACCAAGCCCTGACCCGCTACGTGGTGATGCCCTCCGAGCACGCCACAAACGCAGTCGTGCTCTGGGTCGCCGCGACCCACGCTCAACCCGCCTGGGCACACGCGCCACGCCTGGTTATCCGGGCGCCCGAGCGGCGCTGCGGCAAGTCCCGCCTTCTCGACGTGGTCGAGGCCACCTGTCACGACCCGCTCATCACCGTCAACGCCAGCCCGGCGGCCGTGTACCGCTCCATCACCCCAGATCCGCCCGTGCTGCTGGTCGACGAAGCAGACACCATCTTCGGCCCGAAAGCCGACGGCAACGAAGACCTACGCGGCCTGCTCAACGCCGGACACCAACGCGGACGGCCCGCACTGCGCTACGACGCCGCCAGTTCCACCGTGGTCACCATCCCGACCTTCGCCATGGCCGCCCTCGCCGGCATCGGCGCCATGCCCGACACCATCGAAGACCGCGCCGTCGTCGTCCACATGCGACGCCGCGCCAAAGGAGAGAACGCCGCCGCCTACCGCTCCCGCCGTGACCGGGAACCACTGCGCGCCCTTGCCGGCCAGCTCACCGCGTGGCTGCGCGCCGACCTCAGCACCCTCGAACGGGCCGAGCCGGACATGCCCGTCGAAGACCGCGCCGCCGACACCTGGGAACCCCTCGTGATCGTCGCCGACCACGCCGGAGGCGACTGGCCCGAACGTGCCCGCGCCGCCGCCCTCGCCATGACCCAAGAAGCCAGTGACACCGGCGACATGTCCGACCGGATGCGGCTGCTTCTTGACTGCCGCACCGCCTTCGCCGACGAATTGGCCCTGCCCACCGCGGAACTACTGCGCCGCCTGCGCGCCATACCTGAGTCGCCTTGGGGCGAGTACGGGCCGACCGGGCTCACTGCTATGAAACTCGGCTCCCTGCTCCGCGAATACGGCATCCGCTCCGCCACCATCCGCTTTCCCCAAGCCGGGCAAGCCAAGGGCTACCAACGGGCCGAGTTCACCGACGCGTGGCAGCGCTACTGCCCCGACCCCGACGCGCCCGCAGCGGGACACGCGTCCCAGCCGTACCAGGCTCAAATCCCCAGCTCACAGCGGTACGGCTCACCGCAAGGGTACGGCTCAAGCCGTACCACCCAACAAGCCGTACCGGCCCTGACCAGCGAAAACGACGCTATTACGGCTGGGACGGCCAACCCCCTCCGACTCGTCCGCGACGACGCCTGAACCAGCCACGCTCACAGAGAAGGACACCGACCACATGGCTACCGCCGACGACATCACTGAACTCGCCACCACCCTCGCCAAACTCGCCCGAACCCTTGCCGAACGTGAGACGGAGCCCGTCGCGACGCCTGCCCGCGCCATGCCCGAGCGGATCATGCTCACCGCCGAAGAAGCCGCCGAACGGCTCGGCATCGGACGAACCCTGATGTTCAAGCTGCTCCGCGCCGGCCAGATCGAGTCCGTCCGCATCGGCCGACTCCGCCGCGTACCCGCCTCCGCAATCCAGGACTACGCCGCCCGACTCGTCAACAGCACTACCACCGACAACGCCGCCTAAGAAAGGGAACCGCGTGGCACGCAGCAAGCGCCCGGCTGGAACACGGAACCCCAACGGCGAAGGGAGCCTCTACTACAGCGAATACGACGGCTACTGGCACGCGCGGGTGACCGTCGGCGTACTCGACAACGGCAAACCGGACCGTCGCCACGTCAAGCGCAAGGACGAGGGAGAAGCGCGTGACGAGTACCGCAAGCTACTTGACGAGGTAGACAAAGGCACCGTCCGGAAGAAGGGCCGTCCATGGACAGTTGAACGGTGGCTCAGGCACTGGGTGGAGAACATCGCACCGTTGAACTGCCGCTACAAGACGCTCGCGGGCTACCGCACGGCGGTCTACCGGCACCTGATACCCGGGATAGGCACGCACCGCCTCAACCGCATTGAGCCTGAGCATTTCGAGAAGCTCTACGTAAAGATGATTCGGTCTGGTCTGAAGCCAGGCACCGCGCACCAGGTGCACAGGACCGTTCGTACGGCATTTGGCGAAGCCGAACGACGAGGGCTCGTGATGCGAAATGGCGCAGCGATCGCGAAAGCTCCTCACGTGGAAGAGGAGGAGGTAGAACCGCTCGACGCTGAGGAGATTCAGCGCCTGCTCGCTGCCGCCTTGCGATGCCGAAACGGCGTTCGGTACGTGGTCGCACTGGCGCTCGGTGCACGGCAGGGCGAAGCGCTTGGCTTCAAGTGGGAGTACCTCGACAAGAAGCGGAAGACGCTTCGAGTGCGCAAGGCGCTTCAGCGCCAAAAGTGGCAACACGGGTGCGCTGCCCCACACGCGTGCGGCGCGAAGTACCACAAGGTCGCTCCCTGCAAGGAAGGATGCAAGCGCCATACGCGGGCATGCCCTCCACCCTGTCCACCGGACTGCACCGAGCACGCTCGGATGTGCCCGAAGCGGCACAGCGGTGGCCTGGTCGAGGTAGACGTGAAGTCCCGGGCAGGCCGACGAACGTGGGCTCTCCCCAACGAATTGTTCGAGTTGCTCATGAAGCACGAGGAGGCGCAGAACCGGGAGCGCGAGCACGCCGGGACGGCGTGGCATAACGGAGGCTGGATCTTCACCCAACCAAACGGCAAGCCGTTGGACCCTCGTGCCGACTACGGCGAGTGGAGGTCACTCCTGGAGGAGGCCGGTGTACGCGAAGCACGGCTGCATGACGCGCGGCACACAGCCGCCACCGTGCTTCTAATCCTTGGCGTGCCGGACCGCACCGTCATGGACATCATGGGGTGGTCGACGGCTTCCATGAAGGCGCGGTACATGCACGTCACCGACGAGATCCGCCGAGACGTCGCCAGCCAGATCAACGGGTACTTCTGGAAAGAGAACTGAACCTCGACAAACCCTCTCGCACGCAAACGGCCCCCGCTGACCTAGGCGGCGGGCCGTTTTGCGTCGAGCTGCAAATACCGATGCTAAATCGGCTGATCGGGCTCTAAACTGACTGGTCAGCAAGTGACTTCTCCGCGCACGCGGGGGTGGTCCCTCGGGGGCCTGCTTCGCCTTGACCAGCTCTGCGACTTCCCCGCGCACGCGGGGGTGGTCCCGAGTGCGCCGGTCCGGCCGGGCCGAGCGGCGTGTCTTCCCCGCGCACGCGGGGGTGGTCCCGCGGCGCATGCTGTCGAGCAAGCACAGCGGTCGTCTTCCCCGCGCACGCTGGGGAGTCGTCCCGAGCATGCTGGGAGGGCAACTGAGACCTAAATTGAGCACCTCGGTACGCGAGACAGCCCCCGCTGATCATGGCGGGGGCTGTTTGTGCTGGTCAGAGGATGTGGCCAGGGCCGGGGTCGAACCGGCGACCTTCCGCTTTTCAGGCGGACGCTCGTACCAACTGAGCTACCTGGCCGGAAACGCCGGCGATTGCCAGACGCTTTGCGACCCTGACGGGACTCGAACCCGCGACCTTCGCCGTGACAGGGCGACGCGCTAACCAACTGCGCCACAGGGCCTTGCTTGTACTGCGTACTCCCAACGGGATTCGAACCCGCGTTGCCGCCTTGAAAGGGCGGAGTCCTAGGCCGCTGGACGATGGGAGCTCGGTCAGTTTTCGGCGAACCGACCGACCGCACTCTCAGGTCCCCCCGGGAGCGACTACAAGCATAGGGCACGCCCCCAAGGCGCTCCAAACGGGTATCCCTTTACTTCAATCAAGCCGGTGACCTGCGGTAACGACGCTGACCGCACCCGAGGATCGGGAGGTTCGCCGCGAGCGGCACAGCTGTGGTGCCGGTCACTCTTCACGTGGCGGCGACCATCCCGGCCAAAGGCTGGGTGCGGCCACAAGATCGACCGGGGATCCTCAGCGCTGCACCGGAACCTGGCCCTGGTCATCCGCCACCAGGCCCAGCATGTCCAGCAGCTGTGCGCAGTCCTCGGCGTCGGTCGCACTCGCCGCCACCGCCAGCCTGGCCCGCCGAACCTGATCGTCCGAGATCCGCGAAGCGTCCGCCTGGCCGGACCGCTGCGACGGCACACCGCCCGCCAGTCCACCCCCGGGCTCTCCGCCGTCATACCGCAGGAGGAACTGTCGAACTTCCACCGACCCGCTCATGGCTCCTCCTCATCGCCTCGTGCAAGCAACCTGGCCGCGAGGCTAGCGATCAAAAACAGGCAGCCACAGCCCCCCGCAGAGTGAACCTGCTGCTACGCGACCTGCACGCACAGCCACTACGGGGTGAACGAGCAGGGACGCGGCACCGACCGCGCCGTGGACTTTTTCGAGTCGAGTACTCGCGTATCAGCCCCGAGTCGTGTAACAATCGACTTGCTGACACACCCCCGGTCAGCGCCTGTGGAGATCCCCTCCGACCCCCGCGTTCCTCCCCCTGGCGCGGGGGTCCTCCATTTACGGCGTCACCCCACGGTCGGTTGCGACCCCTCCCGAACGACGCGCTTGCGGGCGACTTGGTTCGGCACCAACACGCTTAGTGATCAAAGGGTCGACCTGGGACGATTTCTCTCAGTAAGATCCACATTGCGCCAAGTGGGCGAGCACTAGCCCGAACGGCCTAGCGTGAACCAAACCGAGTGTGTGTCTTGGGACACAATCGGGTAGCGCCTGAGATCCAAACGTTATCGTGATCGGGTGCCTCTTCCATCGTTAGGACGTCGCAGCAACACCCGCACCGACATCCGGGCGGTCAATCCGGGGCGTCACCGGAACGCTCCGGCCAGGCCGACCAAGGAGGGCCCCACCCCCGTGGAGGACCACGAGCTGACCAGCTACCTGGCCGCCCTGGCGCCGGAAACCAGCCCGGAGAGCACGGGGACCGGCAAGCGGTTCGGCGAGGCGCAGGTCTACCAGTTGCGGATGAACCTGGTGGCCAGCGCGCAGTTGCGGGAGCTCGCGGAGCAGCGCGGAACCTCGCCACAGGCGCTCGCCCGTGACTGGGTGCTGGAGCGGCTGTCGTGGGAGGCGCAGGCCGCCTCCGACCAGCGCCGCCACTTCAAAGACGACGACAACGGAACCCTCAGCACCGACCAGCACGTGTTCAATCAGGACTGGAACGCCAAACCCTGAACCCAACCCCGAAATGAACAAGCCCCCGGCGTACTCGCCGGGGGCTTGCGACGTTCATGGCCGTAAGCGTCAGATGACGCGGACCTTCTGGGCCTGCGGACCCTTCTGGCCCTGCCCGACCTCGAACTCCACGCGCTGGTTCTCCTCGAGGGTGCGGAAGCCGCGCCCGTCGATCTCCGAGTAGTGGACGAAGACATCACCTTCGCCACCGTCCTGGGCGATAAAGCCGAAGCCCTTCTCGGCGTTGAACCACTTCACAGTGCCTTGCGCCACCGCTTTACTCCTCGTTACATCCGCATCGGCAGCCGGTGAACCGGCTCCCGGGCCGTCCCGGGCGGTTCCAACGAGACGAGCAAAGAGCGTGTGCAGCTCAGGGCTCGCGTCAGAAGTTCCGCGAGTGTGAAGCCACGAACACGCAAAACGACGGCCTACGACGCAGCCTACCGGGAACTCGCGAAATCTGAACCCCCGGCGGCAACCGTTCCGCGATGTCACCGAAACGTCGTACTGACGGCCTGGCCGGTTTGTCCGACCAACCCGATAGGCTGATCACCTAGCCGGTGAACAGGGGGCTTGCGACCCAACAGTGAGTTCGATCACTCAATTGGCGGTCAACGTGAGCGATCCGAACGGCGTCTTCCTGGGGACAACGGGGATGAAGGGGTTGGGATCACGTGACCAAACACAGGATCTCGCGGCGGCTGCCGACCATGCTGGTCTGTCTCACGCTCGCCGCCACGCTTGGGATCAGCGCCTGCAGCGGCGGCGCCACGACCACGGCGGCCACCGGCAGTGCATCGGCGGCACCGGACGGTGGTGGGCCCGCGGCCAGCGCCCCCCGGCCGGCCCAGGTGGCCGTCGAACCGGCGAACGGGGCCCGCAGCGTTTCGCCGGTCGACCCGGTCAAGGTCACCGTCACCGACGGGCGGATCGGTGACATCACGCTCGCCAAGCCGGATGGCGGGACCGTCAACGGCGAACTCGCCGCGGACAAGCAAAGCTGGACGGCCACCGAACCCCTCGGCTACGGCAAGACCTACACCTGGCACGGCACCGCGACCGGCACCGACAACAAGCCCGTCGAGATTTCCGGGTCGTTCACCACGGTGTCTCCGAACAAGCAGATTTCCGGCAGCCTGAACGTCGGCGACAACCAGACCTACGGCATCGCCATCCCGATCGCGCTCACGTTCAGCAGCAAGGTCACTGACAAGGCCGCCGTGGAGCGCCGCCTTTCGGTGGAGACCACGCCGAAGACCGAGGGTTCCTGGGCCTGGACGTCCGACACCTCGGTGCACTGGCGGCCGAAGGAGTACTACCAGCCGGGCACGCAGGTGAAGGTCGCCGCGAACATCTACGGCGTCGACTTCGGCAACGGCGCGTTCGGCAAGCAGGATCTGACGGCCGACTTCACCATCGGCCGGTCCGAGATCGTCAAGGGCAACACCCAGACCCACCACATCCAGGTGATCCGCGACGGTCAGCTGGTCGCCGACTACCCGGTGAGCTTCGGGCTGGACTCGGACCCGGGCCGGGTCACGCACAGCGGAACCCACGTGGTGATGGGGAAGTCCGCGACGTACTCGATGTGCAACCCGAAGTACAACTATTGCGACGTGAACGTGCCGTGGGCGGTGCGGATCTCCAACAACGGCGAGTTCATCCACGGCCTTGCCTCATCGGTTTGGGCGCAGGGCAAGAAGAACATCTCGCACGGATGTGTGAACCTGTCGCCGGAGCGCGCGAAGGAGTACTACGACCAGGCGCTCATCGGTGACCCGGTGGAGATCGAGGGGAGCACACAGCAGCTTTCCCCGGCCGACGGCGACTACGCGGACTGGACCTACTCCTGGCAGGACTGGACCAAGCTGTCGGCGATCAACGGCTGAAACGTCTCGGCGGCGCCGCACGGCGCGGCGCCGCCTGACGGGTGGAAGGCAGTGACGGCAAAGCGGGGCTGAGGTGGCTTCCGGCCACCGGCGTCATTCGTCTCTGACGGACGGGTTGGACGGGAGTTCGTTTTCCGAGCCACCGTCCAGCCACCCCGGTACCGGCATCAGTTGCTGGGTCTGGTCGTCAAGCAAGCGGGCGGCCTCGGCCATGCCCGGCAGATCGATCGGTTCGGTCATTTCGTCCCCGCGTTGTCGTGCCTGCGTTGGGCCCTATCTTGCCGTGGCCAGAATCGTCACATTACAGCCGGGGCATCCGCGAGCCTGGCTCAGCTCGTGCTGGCCGCATTCGTTGCGGCCGGCCCAAGCCCGTCGACCCGGGAAATCGGCACTCGCGCGGTTTCCGGGATGAGCAGAATCGGCACCAGACCGATCGCCGCGGCGATCATCAGGTAGAACGCCGGCCAGTCCTCGTTACCGGTGGAATCGATCAAAGCCGTGACGATCACGCCGCAGGTGCCGCCGAACACCGAGGTCGACACGTTGTACCCGATGGCGAAGGAACCGTAACGCACCCGGGTCGGGAACATCGCCGGGAACGTCGACCCGATCACGGCGAGCATAAGCACCAACAGCAGGGCGACCCCGCCGAAGCCGACGATCAGCAGGGCGAGATTTCCGGCCTGCATCAGCTTGATCGCCGGATAACTGAACACCAGGAACCCGATGGCCGCGGTGAGCAGAATCGGTTTTCGGCCGATCCGGTCGGACAGCAAGCCGATCGGCGCGATCAGCGCCATCTGCACCACCTCGACCCCAATGATGATCATGGTCGCGGTGTTGTCGTTGATTTTCAACGTGTTCGTGAAATATGTGGGCATCGTGGTCAGCAACATGTAGTCGGCGACGTTGAGCAGCAGCACGATGCCGATCAGGTTCAGGATCATCCGCCAGTTCCGGAACAGCGCCTCGCGCAGCGGCGCCTTTGCCGCTTTCTGGCCCGCCGCCTCCAGGCGGCGGAACTCCGGCGTGTCTTCCATCTTCGTCCGCAGGTAAAGCCCGATCAAACCCAGCGGCAGAGCGAGGAAGAAGGGAATGCGCCAGGCCCAGTTCTCCACCGCGTCGGCGGAGAACGACAGCGTCACGGTCAGCACCATGGCATTTCCGAGCACATACCCGGTAAGCGTGCCGAATTCCAGGAAACTGCCCCAGAATCCGCGTCGCCGGGTGGGCGCGTATTCCGCGATGAACGTCGCCGCGCCACCGTACTCGCCGCCCGTGGAGAACCCCTGGACCAGCCGCAGCAGCACCACCAGCACCGGCGCCGCGAACCCGATCGCGGAGTACGTCGGCAGGCAGCCGACCAGGAAGGTGCAGCCGGACATCAGCAGGATCGTCAACGCCAGGACGCGCTGCCGGCCGATCTTGTCACCGAGCGGCCCGAAGAAGGCACCGCCGAACGGGCGCACCACGAACCCGACCGCCACCAGGGCGAGCGACTTCAGCACGGCACCGCCGCCTCCGCCGGGGAAGAACACGGTACCGATGCTGGTCGCGATCGCACCGGAGGTGAACACACCGTAGTCGTACCATTCGGTCGCGTTACCCATTGCGGAGGCGAGAACGGCCCGCTTGACCGTTCTGGCGTCGACTTCCCTTGCTTGCTCCGCTGCCTCTGCCATCCGCCCCGACCTCCTCGTCATTTCCGCACCCAACGGCCTAAGTTAGTGACCTTAGTCGATTCAGGTGGAAACTTTCTCGCATAGCGTGGATTCTCGCCTCGTCAAAGCTCGATGTAACGTGTTCTAGTGAGTGAAGAACGACCCAGACAGCGGACCCCATGGCCGCCGGTACCGACAGAGCCCCCGACCCCCCATGCGCAGGCGCCCGGGCCGGGCACCAAGCTGCAGGTGCACTACGACGAGTGCTTCGGCTGCGGCGAACTCGACGGCGGCCTGCACATGCGGTCCACGGTCGGCGAGCACGCGCACGTGCACGCGGAGTTCACCGTCACCGAAGCTCATCAGGGCGCGCCCGGCCTGGCCCACGGCGGCCTGCTGGCCTGCGCGTTCGATGAGGCGCTCGGCTCAGCGGTAGGCAACCTGCTGCAGCGGCCGGCGGTCACCGGGAAGCTGGAGACGGACTTCCTGCGCCCGGTGCCGGTCGGCTCGACACTGTTCATCACCGCGAAACTGGACGGGACCGCGGGCCGCAAGATCTACGCCAGCGCGGACGGGCGGCTGGACTCCGCCGACGGACCGATCGCGGTCCGGGCCCGCGCACTGTTCGTCGAGGTGGCCTTCGAGCATTTCACCAGCCACGGCTACGCCGACGCCATGGAGAGGTTCCGGCGCACCCGCCCCCAAACCTGGGACATCAACCCCTAAGAACTGTTTGACGTGGCTTGCGTGGCGGTGCGGGTAGCGGAACCTGAGACGGTGACAAGGTGACGGCCTCACCGCAAGCGGCTTCGCCGCGTTGAAAACCACCTAGCGGAACCGGATCGGGCCGGCGTGATCAGGTCAGCGTGCGGGGGCGGATCGCGTTGGCGCGGTCCACCAGGGCGATCCGGTCCGTCGCGGTGCCGGCCAGCCGGGCCAGGGAGCGGTAGCAGCGTTCCAGGCCGAACCTGATGTCGCGTTCCGCCAGGGCACAGCCGAGCAGCGTGGCCGCCGTGCGGTAGCCGGGCGGGGCCGAGCTCACCCAGTTGAAGGCGGCTTCCAGAATCTCGATGGACAGCGCCAGCCGGCGTTCGGCGTCCAGGTTGTTGAGCCGATCCAGCCGGGCGCCGGCATCCGCGAGGTCGCGTTCCGACACCGTGCCGTTCGCCGTCGCGGTTGTCCTGATCTTGATCGCGGCCACCTGAGCGGCGGTGAAGTGCGTCGAGGACGAGGGCACCGACTCCAGCACCTCGATCGCGCTGGATCGCGCGCCCTGCGCCAGATACACCCGTGCCAGGCCGAACGCCGCGCTGACGTAGGACCGGTCGGTCCGCCACACGAGCTCGTACAGGCGCGACGCGGCGAAGTAGTCGCCGACCCCCTCCGCGCTCACCGCGAGCGCGAGCTTCGGCGCGATCTCGCCCGGCAGGTCGTCGTAGACCGCCTCGAACGCCATCTGCGCGACTCGCTGGTGCCGCCCCTCGGCCAGCTCGATCAGCCCGCGGTGCCAGTCGATCCGCCAGTCGTGCGGGTAGCCGGCGCGGATGGCCAGGTACTGCGCGGCCTGCAGTTGCCGTCTCGCCTCGGCCAGCTCGCCCAGCTCGATCCTGGCGCGGACGATCCGCAGGCGCACTTCGATCGACTGCTTGGGCGCATTGGCCAGTGCGCCGATCGCGCCCTGCGGGTCCAGCGCGGTCGTGGTGGCCAGCACGCCGGCACCGGCGTCGCTGGTGTCGACCTGCGGGATCGGCAGGCCGCTCACCACCTCGACCCGGTCCGGCACTCCAACGGCCGCCTCCGGCTTCCCGTTGCCCGCCGCGCCACGGGTTTCCGGCACGACGAGGTCCACCCCGAAGGCGTTCGACTCCGGACCGAAGACGGTGGACGCGCCCGGCCGGGGCTTTCCCGTGCCCATGGCGATGATCTCGCGCAGCACCCCGGCGAGCTGGTCGTGCATGTCCTCGGCGGTGATGAAGCGGCGGTCCGGATCGGGATGCGTGGCCCGCTTCAGGAACCGGTAGTAGGAGCCGAAAAGCTTGAACAGCGGCACCTCGTCGGGCGTGGGCAACTGCTCCTTGTACTTCGTCGTGTAGCCGTTGAACTCGAAGCTCAGCACGGCGAGCGTGCGCCCGACGGTGTAGAGGTCCGAAGCCACCGAAGCGCCCTGCCGGGCCAGTTCCGGCGCCGCGTAACCGGTGGTGAAGAACAGCGGGCTGCTGTAGTCGTCCATGTGGCGCACCGCACCCATGTCGATCAGCTTGAGCTGCTCGCGGGTCTGGATCACGTTGTCCGGCTTGAGATCGCAGTAGAGCAGGTTCTGGCTGTGCAGATAGCCCATCGCGGGCAGGATTTCCAGGCCGTAGGCGATGACCTGGCCGATCGGCAGCGGGTCGGGGCGGCCGCTCTTCCGATGGTGTTCCAGCGCGATCTGCCGCAGCGACTGCCCGCCGATGTACTCCATCACGATGTAGCCGACGGAATGGCCGGTCTTGGGATCGGGATGCTGCACGAAGTTGTAGATCTTGACGATGTTCGGGTGCTCGACCTCGGACAGGAACCGGGTCTCGTTGACCGCCGCGGCGACCGCGTTCGCATCCCCGGTGTCGATCAGTCCTTTGAGGACGACCCAGCGATTGTTGACGTTGAGGTCCTGCGCCAGGTAGATCCAGCCGAGGCCGCCGTAGGCGATCGCGCCCAGGACCTCGTACTGCCCGCCGACGAGATCGCCCCGGTGCAGCTTCGCCATGAACGAGTACGACGTGCCGCACTTCTCGCACACGCCTTCGGGTCCGGCGTCGCCCCGGCCGACCTTCGCCGAGCACTGGCCGCAGAAGCGTTTCTCCTCCGACACCATCGGATTGGCAAGCACCGCGGACGCCGGGTCGCGGTAGGGCACCGGCGGCACCTCGACCAGGCCCGCACCCAGCCGCCCGCGCCCAGAGCGACTCCGTCCGGTGCGCCGGGAGGTACCGGGAAACGAGCCGGTTCCGCTGCCGGTGCCGGTGCCGCTACCCGTGCCGGGCACGGGCACGCTGCCGCTGATGCTGTCCGGCAGCACGCTTTCGGTACCCGGATCGGGCAGTTCGACGCTCTGCGCGGGCGGCGGCGCGGGCGGCATGATGCTCTGGGTCGGCGGCGCGGGGCTGGCGAGCACACTGGTCACCTGCACCTGGTCCGCCCCGGGCGCGCCGAGCTGAGCAGCCGGAACAGGCGGAGCCGGGCGCTGCGCCGGGGCGGGCGGCCGCGCCGGCGGGACGGGCCGGCCGACCGGCTGTCCGGGCCTCGGCGGAACGGGCTGCGCCTGGCTCGCCCGGGATGGCGGGGCCTGCGGGGGCGGCGGCGACTGCGGGGCCTGCGGCGGCTGTGGGGGTGGCGAGGATTGCGGGGGTGATGGCGGCTCCTGCGAGCCGGTCAGCTCCGCGATCGACCGGGTCCAGCCGGTGCCCCTCTCCTCGTCCAGCTGACTGGAAACCGATTCGTCGTCCGGCGCCGCGTGCCGCGGCCGGCGTGGCTCTTCCGACATTTCGTCCCCCTCACCGATACGTCACGGACGGCGGCGAAGCCGAGCCGAGTTCTGAAAGCCAGGCGCTGTAGCTTTGTCGCCACGCGTTGCCGTTGCGCACGTTGTCCAGGACGTAGTTCACGTAACGGACCATGTCCTCGTGTCCCTTGGGAATCCCCACTCCATAATCTTCCTCGGTGAGCCGGGGGCCGACCACCTCGAGGTTCGGGTCCTGCCGGGCCATCCCGGCCAGGATCGTGTCGTCGGTGGAAACCGCGTCCACCTGCCCCTGCTGGAGCATGACCAGGCAGTCCGCCCAGTTCCGGACCGACACCGGAATCGGCCGCTCCGGGGCTTTCGCAAGGTTTGTCAAGGAGGTGGAATCCTGGGCCGAGCACACCTTCTTGTCGCGCAGGTCGGCCAGGCCCCGGAAGCCCTTGGACTTCTGTACCAGCACCCGCTGGCCCGCGACGTAGTAGGTCGAGGAGAAGTTGACCTTCTGCAACCGGTCGCAGGTGATGCTGTAGGTGCGAACCACGATGTCGACCTGGCCGCTGGTCAGCATGTCCTCCCGGCTGGAGGACGGGATGGCCTTCCACTGGACGTGGTCGCGCCAGTCCCCGAACAGCGCGTTCGCGATCTGCTTGACGATGTCGATGTCGAAGCCTTCGAAATCGCCCTTGGCCGGGTCGAGGAACCCGAACAGGAAGGTGCTCGAATCGACTCCGGCGATCAGGCGGCCCCGCTGCTTGATCTCGGCCATCGTGGAACCCGCCGGGATGGCCGAACTCGGCGCGAGACTGCGGGTGTCGCAGTCGGTCGCGGCCTGGCCGTTGGCAGGAGGCGGCGCGGTGTTGACACTGGCCGGCAGGGGCGCCTGCACGTTGCCGATCGACGCCGGATCCACCGGGGTGCGCGAGCTACCGCAGGCCGCGGCGAAAAAGGCGACGGCGGCGAACAGACCGAGAACTCGCGCAGTGCCGGTAACACGTCTCATCAGCGGTACTCCCTCAACCGGTCCCGGATCCCGATGGTCACGCCGCCCGCGGCGACCAACGTGAGTGCCGCAACGCCCGGAGCCAGCAGTATCAAAGCGTTCTCGCCCTCGTTGGTCTTGTCGACGAACGTCTGCCGGCCGTTATCGATCGCCTTGCCCAGCGCCGTGTCCAGGTTGGAGAACAACGTCTCCGCGTTGTTCGGCCGCGACGGGTCGACGGCATCCTTGACCGCGTCCACATAGTCGCCCCCGTCGTCCTTAGCCCGCACTTCCTTGTGCGTGGACAGCCATTTGTCGGCGTTGTCGATGGCGGTCTGCACCTGGTTGGCGGCCTCGCCGTCGAGCAGCCCCTTCGCCTCGTGGAGCATGTTGGTGAACATCGGTGCGAGCTGCTGGAAAGTCGTTTCGTACTCCGCACCACCGCCGCGGGAGACCAGGGTCAGGGTCTCGTCCCCGCGGGCCTGCACGGCCGCGCCACGGGCCTGGATCAGCACGTCGACCGGGTGGCTGCCGTCGTCCCGGCCGCTGCCCACCAGCAGGCCCTGCACGACCAGCGCGGCCGAGCCCCACAGCAGGACGAGCCCCATCGCCACGGTCGCCACCACCAGGCCGACGTTGAGCAAGCGGTTGGTGCGTCGGGTCAGGTAGCGCTGGGTGACTACGAGCGCGGCGAGCGAGGCGAGCAGCAGCACCGCCGTGAACCAGGGAATGCTGCTGGCGTCGCTCTGCTGTGCCTCCAACTCGGCGACATCGAGCTGGTACAGAGTGCCCGCGGCGTCGAGGATCTTCGTGCGCATCAGGTTCGACGCCTCCTGCAGGTAGGCCGCACCGACCGGGTAGCCCTGCAGGTTGTTGGCCCGCGCCCGCTCCACCAGGCCCGTGTAGGCCGGTAGCTGCTGGCTGATGAGGTTGACCTTGTCGGCCGCGTCGCCGGTGGCTTCCTGGGCGGCCCTGGCCAGCGCCGAGCCGGCGCGGGCGATGTCGGCGTCGTAGCGGCCACGCAGCTCGGCCGGCTCGGGCCCGGTGATCAGGAAGGCGATGGACGCGGTGGCGTCGGCGTCGGAGAGGGAGCGGTAGACCTCCTGCGCGGCGGCGGTCAGCGGCTCGCGGTGGCTGATCAGGTCCTCGGTCGTGTTCTTCTTCTGCTGGGCCATGATGGAGCCGACGACCCCGGTGAGCAGGGTGAGCGCCACCAGCCCGACCGCGATCAGGGTGAGCAGGCCCGGCGTGGTCCGCGCGGAACGGACCACCCCGCGGACCGCGGCGGCGGGCAGGTCGAGCAGGCCGGCAAGCCCCGACCGGGCGGTTTCCGGTGGTGGCGTTGGAACTCCAGGCTCCGGCGCCGGCCCGTTCGGCGCAGCCGGCCGCACCACCGTTGAAGTCATTGGTTCCACCCCTCGCGCAATCACCACTGGCAAGAAGGTATCCGAGTCCCCTTGACGAGCCAACGCCTCCTGGCCGGAACCGGACGCTCTCATTCAGAACGTTTGCGGGGGTCTGGGGGTGACATCCGTTGCCGGCCGGCGGTTGGCAACGACGGCGGCCTGCCTCCCCGCCCACGTGCGGGGGGGTCTGGGGGTTCCGCCCAGTCGGGGTGTGGGGGCAGTGCCCCCACAAGGCAGCGTCGCCGGGCATTACCTCGGGCGGTCATCTCATTTTTGAATAACGTCCCGACCGAAAGCCGGGCCACGCGGCCGCCCGCGATTCCGGACGGAAATCTTCGCGAAGGCGTTATTGACGGGTTACATCACAGAAACACGTTGTGTTCGGCAGCATCATTCGGCTCAGCCGGAACGATCGGTATGGAACAGCGCGGACAGCCGGACGTCCGGGTCGATCACGTCGGGGTCGGTGCGCACGTCGATCACGGTCGGCCGCTGGTGGTGCAGCGCCCGGCTGATCGTCGGTTCGAGCTGTTCAGGCGACTCGATGGTGTACCCCACGGCGCCGAAGGTGCGCGCCCAGGCCGCGAAGTCGACCGCGCCGAGCGAGACCCCGGACAGCCGGCCGTGGGTCCGCGCCTGGTGCATCGCGACCTCGCCGAAGAGCCCGTTCTGCACGACCACCACGATGATCGGCGCCCGGTAGCGCACCGCCGTCTCGATCTCCGGCCCGGTGATCATCATGCTGTTGTCCGCGACCATCGCGACCACCGTGCGCTTCGGCGAAGCGAGCTTCGCGGCGATCGCGGCGGGCACGGCGTAGCCCAGCGTCCGGTCGGCCGGCCCGAGCTGCGTGTTCGGCTCGGTGAAGCACCAGTAGCGCTGCACGAACCTGGCGAAGCTACCGGAATCGACGGTGACCACGGTCTTTTCCGGGACGACCTTGCGCACCGCGCGCACCACCTCGGCCGGATGCACCAGCGCGTTGCCGCGAGTGTCCGGTGGTGTCATGAAGGTGTGCGTGACCGCGTTGGCCGCCGAACTGCGCCGCGTGCGCGGCTCGGCGATCCCGCTCAGTTCACGCAGGAACGGGCCGATCTCGCAGTCGATGCGGAAGGTGAGCCCGCTGCGCAACGGCGCGGGAACGCCGGAGCCGATCAGGACCAGCGTCTGCGACGGCAGCGGATAGCGGTAGTTCTGCGTGGTGACCTCGTCGAGCTGCGCGCCGACCGACAACACCAGATCGGCCCGGTCGAGCGCGTCGAGCTGCCGGGACGGGATACCGATGCCGAGGTGACCGGCGTACCGGGCGTGGTTCTCCGGGAAGGCGTCCTGCCGCCGGAAAGCGTTGTACACCGACAGCCCGAGCTTGTCCGCCACCGCGATGAGCTCCTCTCGCGCGGGGCGGGCCCGGCTACCCGCGATCGCCACCGGGTAACGGGAATCCGCCAGCAGCGCGGCGACCTCGTCGGCCGAGCGCAGCAGCGCTCCGGCGCGGTCGGGGGTGATCGCGGGCACCGGGACCGGACCGTCGAAGGGCGCGACCCAGAAGTCCGTGGGCACGGCGAGCACGGCCGGGCCGCGGCGGCCGGTCTGCGCCTCGGCCAGTGCCTCGGCGATCAAACCGGGCGTTTCGACGGCGGTCCCGGCACGGGCGACCCACTTCGCGTACGGGCGGAACGACTCGATCAGGTCGGGTTCGTCGGGCACGCCACCGGTGAGGTTCAGCGCGGGCCGCGCGCCGAGAAGCACGACCATCGGCGTCTCGTCCTGGTACGCGGTGTGCACCCCGGCCAGCAGGCTGATCGCGCCCGGGCCGCGGGCACCCAGCAGCAGGGCGGGCACGTCGCGCAGCTTGCCCTCGGCTTCGGCCATGAACGCCGTCCCGGCCTCGCTGCGGGCGGTCACCAGGGACAGCTTCGGCTCGAACTGGCAGGCATCGAGCAACTCGAGAAAGGAGTCTCCGGGCACGGTGTATGCGCGCCTGACACCGGCCTCGACCAATACCCGGACCACCACCTGGGCGACGGTCCAACTCTCCTCGTGCGTGATGAGTCAAGGTAAGCAATGATCGTTAAGCCAGTCAAGTGACAGGTTGTATCGAACGCCGACCCCACGGTAACCAGCGCTGGTCAATTTCGATCATGCATACGAATAAGTTATCGTAAATAGACCCGGCTGAAACGGTTTTTCGTGACCGCCTATAATGCTCCGACAGTAATCGGTAATTGTCTTGGCAGCGCCGGGCGAACGCGGTCGGAGGAACGGTGATCACGGGTTTTTCGGTGGCGGTCGCGGTGAGTTCCCTGGTCGTGGCCGGCTGGAGCTTCGTGCTCGCGGCACGCGGCCGGGAACCACAGCGGGCCTTGCTGGCCGGTCTCGCGGTGGTCGAGACGCTGCTGGTCGCCCAATTGGTCATCGGGATCGTGCTGCTGATCTCCGGGCAACACCCGGGTTCGCTCGTGACCTACCTCGCCTACCTCATCGGGTCGCTGCTCGTGGTGCCGGCAGGCACGGTGTGGGCGCTGGCCGAGCGGAGCCGGTCGAGCACGGTGGTGCTCGGCATCACCTGCGTGGCGATCCCGGTGATGGTGTTGCGGCTGTACCAGGTTTGGAGCGGTACACATGCCTGACGAAACGTCCGGAGACGCCGGGGAAGACAAGGCGGACACCACACCACGAGCCACCGCGAGCGGCCCCGGCCGCGTACTGGTCGCCGTGTATGCGATCTTCGCGCTGGCCGCCACCTCGCGGGCGGGCGTGCAGATCGCCACGAATTTCCACCAGGCGCCGGTGGCCTACGCGTTGTCCGCGTTCTCCGCGGTCGTCTACGTGGTGGCGACCGTCGCGCTGGCCCGGTCCGGGCGCACCTGGTGGCGGCTCGCCGTGGCGGCCTGCACCGTCGAGTTCGTCGGCGTGCTGACCATCGGCACCCTGAGCGTGTTCGACCGGGCGGCCTTCCCGGAGGCCACCGTGTGGTCGGTGTATGGCGAGGGCTACCTGTTCATTCCGCTGGTGCTGCCGGTGATCGGCCTGTTCTGGCTGCGGCGCACCGCGCCGTCTGCGGGCCGGTAGCGGGCCATGGTCGAACTGCGCGTGCTGGGACCGGACGACTGGCGGCTGTGGCGCGAACTGCGGTTGGCGGCACTGACCGAGGCGCCGCAGGCGTTCGAGGCGACGCTGGCGGACTGGCAAGGGAATGGCGACCGGGAGGAACGCTGGCGTGCCCGGCTCGCGATCCCGGGCTCCCACAACGTCATCGCACTCGCCGGCGACCGTCCACTCGGGATGGTGAGCGGGGTGCCCATCGGCGAGGGGGTCGTGGAGCTGATCTCCCTGTGAGTCGGTCCCGCCGCCCGTGGCCGTGGGGTCGGGGACCGGTTGGTCGAGGAGATCGTGCGCTGGGCACGGCGATCCGGAGCCGCGACGCTCCGGTTGTCGGTGATGGACAGCAACCGCGCGGCCCGCGCGTTGTACGAGCGCCACGGTTTCCAGGGCAGCGAAGAGCCGGACGCACGACGTCAACTGGTCCTGGTGAAGGCTCTTCGTCGGCCGGGCGAGCCCGGCCGAAGCAGACAGTCTACATAGGACGTTCAACTTACCTCGGTGTAAGTGCCCCACTTCAAAGTGCGTACTTGTTCGTTCCCGCGCCTCGGGCAAGTCTGATGGCCATGAACAACACCGCTGAACCCGTCACCTTGCTCGGGCTCGGTGCCATGGGCACCGCCCTTGCCCGCGCGTGGCTTGCCGCCGGGCACCCGCTCACCGTATGGAACCGCACCGCCTCCCGCGCCGAGTCGCTCGCCGCCGAAGGCGCGACGGTCGCCGCCACCGCCGCGGAGGCGATCGCCGCCAAGGGCCTCACGGTGATATGCCTGCTCGACGACGCCAGCGTCCGCGACGCGTTGAGCGAGGCCGATCTCCAGGGCAAAGACCTGGTCAACCTCACCACGAGCAGCCCCGCGCAGGCCCGTGCCCTCGCCGAGTGGGCTCAGGCGCGGGGCGCTCGGTTCCTGGATGGCGGGATCATGGCCGTCCCGCCGATGATCGGCACGCCACACGGCTACGTCTTCTACAGCGGCTCGCGCGAACTGTTCGACACCCACCGGGCTGCCCTGGCCGTCCCCGCCGACACCGTCTACGTGGGCGAAGACCCCGGTTTCGCCGCCCTCCACGACGTGGCCTTGCTCAGTGCGATGTATGGCATGTTCGCCGGGGTGGCGCACGCCTTCGCGCTGATCCGCAAGGAGGACATCCGACCCACGGACCTCGCCGGCCGGCTCGTCGACTGGCTCACCGCCATGACCTCCTCCGTGCACCAGACCGCCGCGCAACTCGACAGCGGCGACTACACCGAGGGCGTCGCGTCCAACCTGGCCATGCAGGTCGCGGGGAGCCAGACCCTGCTCCGCACGGCCGAGGAGCAGGGGATCAGTCCGGAGCTGATCACCCCGTATCTCGACCTGATGGAGCGCCGTCTCGCCGGTGGCCACGGCAACGAGGACACCACCGGCGTGATCGACCTGCTCGCCCGCTGACCGCGACGTTAGCGTCGCGGTCCCCAGGCGAACGCGGTGACGTTCTTGGCGATCTCGAACGAGGCGGTGCGCCGGCTCAGCATGAGCGTGCCGGGCCGGCGCTCGCCCACCAGGGTCGCCGCCCAGCCGTTGTCGGTGTAGGCCCTGGCCAGCGCGGAGTCGGGTACCGCGGTCCAGGCGCGCCCGGCCTCCTCCCGAAACACCCGGACGCCGGAGGGCGCCGGTGGCGTGTCACACGCCTCGCTTGCGGCGAAGGACCCGTACGCGGTGCCGGACGAGTCGAACCAGGCGGAGATCGCCTGAACTTCGCGGCCACCGTCGGGCAGCACGGATTCCGCACTGTCACCGTCGTCCAGGTCGACCACCGCGGCCGAAGTCGACTCCGCACAGGCCCCGAGATGCGTGAAGGCGAGATAGGCGAGCCGCCGGCCATCCGGGCTGACCGCCAGGCCCGTCGGCGGGCCGCTGCCCTCGGCGGCAGCGAGGTAGTGCGCCTCGCCCTTGCTGTCGACTCGGTATAACGCGTCGACGCCGCCAAAGTTTCCCCCACCCAGCGCGGTGTAGGTGATGATCAATCCCTCGGGATCACCGGTGCCGCCGAGCAGGCCGACCCCGCAGGGGCCGGTGCACTGCTCGAAATCGATCGGCGGCAACCCCGTGATCCGGAACGGCACGGCCGCCCCACCGTCGTCCGGATAGGCGAGCAGGTCCATCGAGAAGTCCCCACCTCCGCTCCCCGCGGACAGCAAGGTCTCCCCGTGAAACGCGATGGGCTGGCACCACCCACAGTCCCAGGACCGGACCACGCGATCCTCGGTGTCGGCGAGGAACAGTCGCTGCCGGCCGTCCGGACGCTCGGTGACCCACGCCAGCCGCCGCCCACTGCCGGACCAGGCCAGCTGCACGGCCTGCGCGCCTGGCGGAATCGTCGCGATCTGATATTCGCCGCTGGGATGGCGCACCCGCACCTCGCCGGTGGTGGCCCAGGCCAGCGAGGGCCCGTCGACGATCCGGCGTACCCGCTCGACCACCTTGTCGATGATCGCGGGATGTTGCTGCAACTCGGTATGCGCGCACGGGCTGTTCAACGCGTCCAGGACGTTCTCCTCGCACCGCACCACGAACGGCGAGCCTGCGGTGCTGTGCGCGGTCGCCGAGTCCAGGGTGACCGCAATGTCACCCACCTCCCACGGGGCCGGCACCGCGTCACCGAGCGGCCCCCGCACCCAGATGTCGCCGGCGATCGCGAACACCGGCAGTTTCTCCGGCCACGGTGGAAGTGCCGTGATCGCGTCGGAGTCGAACTCCAGGGCTTCCGCCTGTGCACTCTCGGGCACACTGATGAGGCTGCACCTGCTGCCGTCGCCTCCGGTATCCCCCGCGCAGATGCCGAGTATCGCGTACAGACCGACCAGGACCACGGCGGAGGCCGGACCGGCCCGCAAGACAAACAGCAGCCCGGGCGAGATGGCGTGGCGCACCATGGACAGCAGGCGCGAACCCCGGAACGGCGTGCCCAGGGTGATCACTTCGGCGACCCGGTCCCCCACCTTGCCACCGCGCGGATCGTCCTCGGACACCGCCAACTGCGTGGCGAGGCCGCCCATGGAGTGCGCGACGACCACCACCCTGGCCCCGGAGGCGCGGGAAAGACAGCTGATCGCCTCGGCCAGCGCGGGACCGATGCGCTGGTCGGTCACCCAGGCCGGCTGGGCCTTGCGGTAGTCGAAGGTCCAGACCGAGGTCTCCCCGACCTTGGCCGCGATCTGGTGGGTGATCGGATTCCGCTCGGGCACGTTCCAGGTCGTCGCGTCGCTGTTGATGCCGTGCACGAACAGCACCGGGGTGCTCTCGCCGAGCGCGCCGCCGGCCACCCTCCGGACCGTCTCGGAGGCACAAGGTTCGGCGGCCGGCGCCTCCGGCGCGGTCCACGGCTGGACAACCAGCGCCGCGGTCAGGGCGAGGACGGTGAGAAGCCGGACGAGTACCCCGGTCACGACGTCACCTGCATGAAGACCACGCGCCAGGAGCCGTCCCGCTCGGCGAAGCCGACGAAGACCTTCCGCGCGGGCTTGCCCGGCACCCTCAGTTCCCCGGTCGCGTTGGCGTACCCGTTCCGCTCGTGCCAGCCGCCATCGTCCAAACGCAACACGGTCCCGACGGGAAACAGCCGTCCAGGCGGAAACACCGCGTCCGACTCGGGGAGCAGTGCCGACCGCTGGGCCCGCTCGTCGTCGGTGGTCAGCGTGTCGGCGGCCCGTGCCGCCGCAGCCGGAACCGGCCCGCCCGGTTCGTAGGCCAGTGCCGGTGCTCGCTTCTCGTGCGGCTCCGGTCGTTCCGCCGAGGGCAACCACAACACCACCGCCACCCCGACGGCGACCGCGGCCAGTGCCACCGCGGCGCGGACCAACCATTTCCGTGACAACTCCAACTCCATCCAGCCGATCAATCGACGCCAACTCGAAGGATGAGGGCGTGTTGCCAGGATCGGGCGAGATGTGAACACTGATCCAGACAGTTGCGGAATCGCGGATTATTCGCTGAACACAGGATGATCAGGAAAAACGCATGGTGAGACCGCGGGCCGGACGAACGCCGAGCCCGATCCCCGACCCCGACAGCCCGCTGGGTCGTCTCGCCGGCTACCTACGCGGGTTGCGGGAACAAGCCGGCGACCCCTCGTTCGAGGCGCTCTCCTACGAGACGAAGAGGACCGGGCGGGGATACTCCCAGAGCAGCCTGCGCTCCGCCGCCACCGGGAAGGTGTTGCCCACCCTTGATGTCGCGGAAGCCTTCGTGCGGGCCTGCGTCGACTACGCCCAGACCAACCCCGAATTGGCCCACTCCGCTACCCGTGACTGGGTGGCCAAGGAACTGGTGGGTGAGGTCGTGCGCTACTACCAGAACGCGGCCCACCACTCCGCCCTCCCCGGGCAACCCGCCCAGGCCTCCGGTACGTCCGCCCCAAAGTCGTCGACGTCTGCCGCGGCCTCGAACGACCCTACCTCTGCCGACGAGGAGCCCGGGCCCGCCACACCGGGGTCCGTCTCCCCGCTTCCCGAGCCGGAACGAAGCGGGGCGAAGGCACTCCGTCGACGTCGCCGACTGGCCCTGACCGCCATCGCGGCGGCCCTTGTGGCGGTGACCGTGCTCGCCGCGAGCAACCTTGTCGATCATGCAGACCAGGCCGGCGCCAGTCCCGGCTCATCCGCCACGCCACCGGGGCCAGAACCAGCCGCTGAAAACACCCGCCGTGCTCCGGAACCCGCCCGCACCCCCACCGACGGGGGCACCGTCCTCGCCGGGAGATCGCAATGCCGCGGGGCGAGTCCCAAAGGCCCCGCCACGATCAACCCCTGCATCTCGGTCACCGGCGACGCCCTCCACTATCTCGTCCGGGTCACCGCCCAGGAGCCCATCAGCGACCTGGCCATCCACGTCTGGCTCATCGACGTCACCACCGGCCAGCGCCTGACCAACACGTTGCGGTACTGCCAGGCCACCCTCATCGCCGTCGACCAGACTGCCGAGTGTGGCCCCGCCACCACCCGACCCGAACCCGGCCACCACTATGTCGCCGCGGCCGACATCACCGTCGGCCACGTGGAGCAACCTCCGCTGTGGAAAAACCCCGGCGCCACCGGACTCTCCACAGCCGGCGTCCTCTGGCCACCGCCAACCCGCTGAACTTTCGGTTGGGGCAGGCGAGTTCCGGGTTCCGGCGGCTGAGTTCCCGGTTCAGTAAGCGGTTGTTCTGGTGTGATCGGTACGGTCAGTCCTCGACGGGCTCGACGCAGATCACCTCGGCTCCCGCGGCCGCTCGCTGGAGCAACTCGTAGAGGGTCTCGCGCTGCTCGCGGTCGAGAGCGCAGAGCACTTCGTCCTCCACCGCCTCGAGCGCGATCTCGGCCTTGGCGAGTTGCTTCGCGCCGGCGTCGGTGAGGACGACGACATGCCGGCGACGATCCTCCGGCGAGCGCCGCCGCTCGATCAGGTTCATCGCTTCCAGGTCGTTGAGCAGCCCGACAATGTTCGTCCCGTCCATCTCCAGCATCGACGCGAGTCCCTGCTGAGTGCTGCCACCGCGGTCCCGGAGCAGGGTCAGCGCGACGAGGTGGCGTGGCCGCAGTCCCATCGGGGCCAGCACCGACTCGGCGCGAAGCCGCACTCGGCGTGCCAAATGGTCCAGCAGCGGCCCAGAGCGGCACGACGTCTGGTTGGGGACCGGCGAGGTGGCCATGACACGAGTCTAGTTCGACCCAGCTATAGACGTGGCATAGATAGCTTGTCTTACACCAATCATCTATGCCATGCTGATCGTATGACGCACTTGTTGCACATCGACTCGAGCATCAACGGTGGCCACTCGGTCAGCCGGGAACTCACCGCCCGTACGGTCCGGAACTGGCGCGCCGCACACCCCGACGGCACCATCACCTATCGCGACCTGGGCAGCGCTCCGCTCCCGCACCTGGACTCCGCCGGTGGTCTGGCTCGGCTGGTGCCGGCCGAGCAACACACTCCGGAGCAGGCCGAGTCATGGGCGCTGAGCCGGCAGATCGTCAACGAGGTCAAGCAGGCCGACACGATCGTGCTTGGCCTGCCGCTGTACAACTACGGCGCGCCGAGCAGCGTCAAGGCGTGGGTGGACCACCTCATCGCGCCCGGGCTGACGATCGACCCCGAAACGCGGGCGGGCCGGCTCGGCGGCCGGGAGTTCATCGTCATCGCGACGCGCGGCGGAGGCTACGGCGCCGGCACGCCCCGCGAAGGCTGGGACCACGCGCAAACCTGGCTGTCGCACGGAGTTTCGCCGACCGGCCTCGAGCCCCGCTTCGTCACCGCGGAACTCACGCTGGCGGAAACCAATCCCGCCATGGCCGAACTGATCCCACTGGCCAAGGAAAGGCTCGCCGCCGCCGAACGCGAAATCGACGAACTCTGGGCGCCCGCGCTGCGCTGACCGCTCCCACGCGGGACACAGCCGACCGAGGCTGTGTCCCGCTTTCGATATCTCCAAGCCGGAACTCGGCTTTCGGTGTCTCCAAGCCGGAACTCGGATGCCTGGAGCGGGGACACGCGGGCTTGAGCCGGGGACACGCCGGGACGTTAGGCCGGTAGCTGGGTGGCGATGCCGTCAAGGAGGAAGCCCAGGACCAGCTCGAACTGCTCGTCCGGGGACGGGCCGCTCGGCGCGGACAACCACTGAGCCAGGTTGGGGCAGGTGCCGGTGGCCCGTTCTCGCATCTCGGCCATGACCCCGTAATGCGCGGTGAGGTCTTCCGCGGTGGCGAAGCGGGCCTCGGTCGCCTCCTGGAGGCCGGTGCCATAAACGTGCCGGTCGAGCATCGCGGCGTGGGTCATCGCCTCCGCCAAGGTCGCGCCATGCTCGGTCAGGACCGTCAGCATGAACTCCAGCCTCCGCATCTGGTGCGGGCCCGCCGGCGGTCGCGTGTGGATCAACTCGGCATACCAGGGATGCCGCTTGATCATCGCTCGGGTCTCCCAGGCCAGGGTGTGCAGGGCGACGCGCCAACCGCCCTCGGCGAGCGGGATTTCGGCGGTCGCGGCGTCGAGCATCAGGTCGATCAGGCCGTCCTTGTGCCCCACGTGCCGGTACAACGCCATCGCCGTGCAGTCCAGGCGGTTCGCGACCGCCTTCATCGTGACCGCCGCCGCGCCCGAGTCGTCCGCGACCGCGATGGCGGCCTCGACGATCCGGCCGCGGTCGAGACCAGGCTGGCGGGGTGCGGGTTCCGTCCAGATCGACACGACCTGGAGTATATGACATATACCTGTGGTATAGGTAGTAAACATGCGGATGGGAATCGTTCGGGGGATCAGTTACGGGCTCTTCAAGGAGCCGGACGAGTTCGTGCCACAAGCCCGCGCGCTCGGCGCCGGACTGGTGCGCGCCTACATCTACTGGGGGCAGGTCGAACCGAGCCCCGGCGAGTACGACTTCCACGTCGTCGACACGCTGCTCACGCAACTCGACGACAACATCGAGGCATGGCTGACGGTCTGCTCCAGCTCACCGTGGGCCACTCGCCAGGCCAGCGACTTCCTACCCCCATCGCCCGCGAAGGACGTCGACCAGTACCGCGAGTTCGTTCGCCGGCTCGTCGAGCACTGCGCAGGCCGAATCACGTACTGGCAATGCGAAAACGAGCCCAGCAACACCGGCCTGCTGTGGGCCGGCACCGCCGAGGAGTACGTCGCCCAGCTCACGGCGTTCCACGCCGCGGTCAAGTCGGCGGACCCGAACGCGACGGTCGTTCTCGGTGGCTGCGGCTACGACGTGCTCGACAGTCCGCCGGGCAGCGAACCGCGACGCTTCTTCGCGCACCTGACCGACGCTGGCCGCGACGCGTTCGACGTGTTCGACGTCCACCTCTACGGCGACCCGGCGAACATACCGTCCTATGTGGACGACGCGCGGGCGATGATGCGTGAGTACGGGTACGGCAAACCTGTCGTGGCAGGCGAATACGCCGGGCCGGTGCTGTTCGAGTTCCCCGAGGTGGAGCCGATCCTGCAGCAGACGATGGCCGGCGCTTTCGCGGAACCGGTGAGCCAAAGCGTCGACGAGCTCGTCGAGCGCGTCGGGCAGGACACCCCGGAACGCCGGGCCATGGTCACCCTCTACGACCGTGCCGAGGAACTGCCGGACCGCCTGCGCATGTTCCTGGAGGGCTGCCCGGCCGAACTCGCGGCGAAGCGCGACCGGATCAACTGCCGGCAGCTCGTGACCCGCCTTCTGCTCACCTTTTCGACCGGAATCCGCCTCGCCTCGTACTGGAACCTCGCGCCCGAGGTGCCCGGCGAGATGGAGCCGTACCAAATGATGCACCTGCTGTTCGGCAAGCTCGTCCTGCTCGGCTACGACGGCACAAAGCTCACTCGCCGTACTCCCGCCGCCGACACTTTCACACTTCTCGCGGAAAAACTCGCCGGCGCGACTTCCGTTACCAGGAGCGAAGATGGGTACGTCTTCACCGTCGATCGGGAAGACCGGCCACGACTGCTCGTGCTGTGGGACCACCGCGACACCTTCGACGGCGAGGACCAGCCGCCGGTGCCGGTCAGCCTGCCTTGGACCGCACCCGACGCCTCCGCCGTGGACGCATTCGGTACCCCGCACAAGGTCGAGGTCCGTGGCGGGCAACTGCACACAATGCTGACCGACACCCCCGTTTTCGTTGAAGCTGTGTCCCCGGTTCCAGCAGCCGAGTTCCCGATTCAGTGAGCTGAAATCCTGGTGCGATCGGCTACCTGGTTTGGTTACGCTTTCCGGATGCCGAATCGAATCATGTACGTGCAGTTGAAATCCGGGTACGACATTGATCAGGGACCCTCCTGGATTGGCTGGGTCCGCTTCTCGAAGACCTGGCAGACCGCCTACTTTCACGGTCGCACGCTGCGTCGCTGGCGTGGGATGTCTGACGCCAACTTCTTCGACGTCGAAACGCATGAGGAGTTCTGGCTCTCCGGCCCCAAACGAGACCGGAGCGACGGTCGCTACAGCAGTCAACAACCCAGGGTCGACGAAGACGCGCGCGAAGCCTACGAGGCGTTCCTACGCGGTGAAACACTGCCGGGGCGGGAGCGCGGATAACTACCTCCACCGAAACTGTCGTACCCCGGCCATAGGCTGCGTACATGTTTGATCATCTCGGCATTCAGGTGAGCGACGTCGAGGCGTCGCTCAAGGTCTACCTCCGTGTCTTCGCTGCGCTCGGAATGCGCGAAGCGGTGCGCTTCCCCGTCGGCGACGGGTTCGTGGTCGGCCTCGCGGCCGGGCAGGGTGGGCCGCAGTTCTGGCTCAGTCAGTCGACGGGCGCGGAGACGCGGGAGCTACACGTGGCCTTCCAGGCCGAAAGCCGCGCGGTCGTCGACGCGGTCCACGAAGCCGCGGTGGCCGCGGGCGTGGAAGTGCTGCATGCGCCCCGCGAATGGCCGGAGTACCACCCCGGCTACTACGGGGTGTTCCTTCGCGATCTCGACGGCCACAACGTGGAGGCGGTATATCACGGCTCCCCGGCCTAGAGCGGCGGCCACCACTTGCCACCCGGCCAGAGCGTGACCGGGTCAAGGGTCAGACGGCGGTGAGCAGGGCGGCGAGCGGCCGCGGTATCCGGTCCAGGTCGATCGCCTCGGTCAGCAGGCGGGCGTAGCGAAGTTTGCGCTGCCCGCCTGCGCCAAGAAAGCGCCGCAACTGCGCCGCCTCGTCCTTTCCCCGCCAGGCGGGCTGCCGCTGGATGGTGCGGAACGCGCCGAGGTCCCCGTGCGCGGCGAAGACCTCCATCACCTCCGCGGGTCCGGCGGCGCGGATGAGTTCGTCCTCCAGGTCCTCGACGCAGACGAAGAAGCCCAGCCGCTCCAGGTCGGCCCGTGAGCCGGGCGCCCCGAGGCCCGCCGCAGCCAGGCCTCGCTGGACGACGTGCGCCTCACCCGCGTCGCAGAGCCCGGCGAGCCGCGCGCCGGTCCCCTCGGGGCCGAACCGCCGCAGATACCGGGCGACGCCGTGGGCGCCACCGACAGGCAGGACCACGATGCCCTCGGCCGCCAGGTCCCGGCCGCGCCGTCCGGCGAGCGTCTCGACGGCGATCTGATCGCTGATCCCCTCGACGAGCACGACGGCGCCGGCCGCGTCCGCCCGCGCCAACGCCACGGCCGTCGCCTCGGTCGCGGCCGCCGGCCCGCTCAGGTAACCGGCGAGGAGGTCCTCACCGTCGTCCGCCCGCATGGCTCCACTGTTGACCATGACCCCCGGCCGGCGCCACTCGGTTGGCACGGCCGGTTGGTGCTCGCGGTAGGCAGCGGGCCGGGTCTGAGATCAGCGGCCGGGACCGCGGGCCATGACACCTCACGCGGGGTGGGGCGCCCAGGCGGGGTCACGGCCGGTGAGCGCGAGCAATCGGTCCAGGGCGGGCGAGGACGGTGGCACGGCGACCTCCGGCGCGAACATGCCCATTTCCCTGCCTTGCTCGGCGGTCTTGGCGAGCTCCTCAAGCGCGTACTCGAGGAGGTCCTCGTCGACCTTCAGGTGCTGACCGGTCGCCCGCGCGAGATCCCAGCCGTGCACGACCCACTCGCCCACGATCATGCCGCCGACCAGCGAGGCCGGCAGCTCCGTCGGGCCACCCATGTGCGTGACGCCCTCCCATGCGTCCGGCTCACTCCAAGCGGTGGCGGTGCGCTCGACGCCGGCTTCAAGGGCGGCGGCCCAATCACCCGTGGTCAGATCCAACTCCGACTCGGCCTGAGCCGGCGGGTGCACGGTTTCCTTGCGTGCGGCGCCTTCCAGCGAGGGGACCCAGTACAGCAGGTGGTTCACCAATTTGCGCACGTCGTATTCGGTGCAGGGGGTTTGCGCGCCGAGCTGCTCCGGCTTGATGTTGCGGATGATCTCCCTCAGGGAGGTGGCAGCGCGGGCCAGCAATTTCGCGTTGGACATGGGCCCAAGCCAACCGCACCGGGAGCGGAGTGTCTTGCACAAACGCGACATAGACTCCCGTCGTGGCCAGGGACACCCGCGAGCTCGGAGGAGCGTGGAGAAGGTTTCAACGCCATGAGTTCCCCACTCCCTCGCCGGACCTGGCCCGCTACGTCGAGCGCTACTGGGTGGTCTCCTGGCACTACCGCGAGCCCTACCGGCAACTGGTCGTGCCCTACCCCTACGTGCACCTCACCTTCCGCGACGGCCAAGCGACGGTGCAGGGGGTGTCGAGCGGCTACGGAATCAAGGTGCTCGAAGGCAGCAGCGGCGTGTTCGGGGTGGCCTTCCGGCCCGGCTGTTTTCGTCCGTTCCTGGGCCGGTCCGTCTCGACGATCACCGATCGGTCCTTCGACGCGGCCGAGGTGTTCGGCCCGGACCTACCCGATCCGCTCGAAGTGCCCGCGGTCGAACAGTTCCTCCGGGCACACCTTCCCGAGCCGGACCCTCGCACCGACGAAGTGGCGGACATCGTCATGAAGATCGCGGCGAAGCCGGAGATCACCAGGGTCGACGAGTTGGCGAGCACACTCGACACCAGCGTTCGACAGTTGCAGCGCCTGTTCGCCGACTACGTCGGCATCGGGCCGAAGTGGGTGATCCGCCGCTACCGGCTCCGCGAGGTGACCGAGAGGTTGGCCCAGGGCGTGGAGATCGACTGGGCATCCCTCGCCGCGGAACTCGGCTATGCCGACCAGGCCCACTTCGTCCGGGACTTCACGAAGATGTTCGGTGAGCCACCAACCCAGTACGCCGAGCGGTACTAAAGGGAGCCGGCGGCTCCCGGAGACAGCGGCACCGGCCTGACAGATGTCATGTCGTACTCCGGATGTTCGGCCCCCTTCTCCGCGGTGATCCGGGGCGAAGCTGTTCTCAGCCAAGGAAACAGAGAACAGCCGAAGGGAAGCCGATCATGACCGTCGACCCCGCACTCCAGAACGCCGCCGGAAGTCAACTGCGTAAGGGCCTGGTGCCGCTGGTGGTCGACGTGGTCCTGCCGGTCGGCTCCTACTACCTGCTCAGCAAGGCCTTCGGCCTCAGCGAGCTGGTCTCGCTGGCCTTGAGCAGCGCCATTCCGGCCGCCCGCACGATCTGGGGGATCGTGGCCCAGCGCCAGCTCAACCCGCTGGCCGCGCTGATGCTGGTGGTCAACGTGGCCGCGTTGCTGCTCAGCCTCCTCAGCGGTGACCCACGGCTGATGCTGGCCAAGGACAGCGGGGTGAGCAGCGTGATCGGGATCTCGATCCTGGTGTCGGCCTTCCTGGGCCGCCCCATCATGAGCACGGTGATCCGGCCGATGTTCGGCCGGGGCCAGGCGGCTCGCCTGGCGGTGTGGGATCGGCTGTCCGCGGACTCGGCGGACTTCCGCCGTGCGGAGCGCACCTACTCGATCGTCTGGGGAAGCGTGCTGCTGGTCGAATGCGTGGCGCGGGTCGTCGGCGCCTACACCCTGCCCATCGACACCATGGTCTGGCTCGGCAACGTCATTCTGCTGGTGGCGCTCGTGCTCGCGTTCCGCCTCGGTCACCTCGTCGCGATGCGGCCCATGAAGACCCTGCTCATCGCCGAGCTGGCCACCAACTGACCCCAGGATCGCCCCCCAGGCGAGTCGACGTCTTCATGAGTGACCCGTTACTGCCGAAAATCGGCACGCACGGGTCACTCATCCACGAGGTCGGTGTACTCATTTTTCCGGCTGGCCGGATTCATCTTGCTGGTCAACGATTTCGCGCAGGGCCGCCACGTGTGCGCGGTAGGCGGCGCGGCCGGCCTTGGTCAGGTGCAGCCAGACACGTTGCCGGGTGTTGCGAACCGCTTTGCTCTGTTCCACGTAGCCGGCGTCCATCAGCACGCTCACATGCTTGCTGAGCACCGAAGCGCTCACCTTGAGCCGGTCCTGGACCAGGCCGAACTCGGCATACTCCACAACGTCGAGCAAGGCACAGATCCGGAGCCGGTTCGGGGCGTGGATGATCGTGTCGAAACCATCGCCGTCGTCGTGCTCGGTCATGTCGTCTTCCGTGCGTGCTGCCGGATCACCGCACCGAAAATCAAGATCAGGACACCGACCGCACCGGAACCCACGAAATAGACCCAATCCTGATGATAGCCGGCGACCAGGACGGCAGCGCCGATCATCACACCGAGAACACCGATGATCGGCCACACCACCAGACGCTTCGGCACCGCACCCAGGCGCGGGATGACGCCGGCTTTCCGCACGAACGTCCCGACCGTGATCCCCAGCAGCGCGGCCCACACCACGATCCCGACCAGGAGCAGCGTGATGCCCAGCGGGGTCGGCGGCGCGTAGTTGACCACCGGCGCGACGGCCACCATGACCGCCATCACGATGAAGTACCACCACGGCGCCGTGATGCCGGCGAGTGCGGACTGGGTTTGTTCGGCCGCACGCAGAGCGGCCCTGGCTTCTTCCATCGTGGGCCGGCCGCTCGACCCCGGCTCGTGTGTTTCCATGTTGGAAACACTAGCGCCAGACTTTCCATGTCGTCAACACAAGAGTTTCCATGCTGGAAAGTACTCGGTCGGGGCTGGTCGTGGCGGGCAGGCCGGGTACCGCCCGCCACGTCCCACCTTCGACCCGGGGAAACTTGCGCCATGCCTTCCTCCGGCCAGGCCACGCTTGTCATTCGGCTTCCAGACCGGGTCAAGCGGCGTGCGAAACTACTCGCGCTGCCGGTCGCGGCGGCCATCGTCGTCCCGGCGACGATCGCGCGGCAGCTTTCCGGCTTCTGTACGGGCGCGGTGATCGCAACGATTGTCCTGGTGCCCGTGTTCTTCTACGTTTACCGGGCGCGAATCATCGTCACCCCTACCGAAATCGGCAAAGCGGGCCTGCTGGGCCGAGTCCGGACGCGGTCTCGCGCCGAGCTGGACTCCGTCGTCCGGGCAACGCTTCCGCCACCACCCCGTGGTGATGGGCGGCCGGTCCACAATGTTTTTCTCCTCGACCGCTCCGGCCAGCGCGTCATGCGATTCACCAGCTCGCCCTACGCGCCAGGTGATCTGGACCGCGTCGTCGACGAACTAGGGTTGCCCGTCAGCACGTTGCCGGGCATCGTGACCGCCAAGCAGCTGCGCGAGCGCTATCCGAAAATCCTGCCGTGGGCCGAACGAAGACCCTTCGTCGCCGGTTTGACCTTGATCGCCGCCACGTTCGTCATCATCGCTGTCGTCGTCACGGCGGCCGGCGGTGGTCACCATGGTCCATAACGGACACTCTGGATCCGGTCAGGACGGGTACGGGGCCGCGTTGCGCGCCGCATGCAGGGCTGCGGCCCACCAGGCGAGCTGGTCCAGCAGCGCCTTGGCGTAGCCGGGTGTCTCGGGGTCCAGCGGCTGACCGTTTTCCCAGGCGGTGAAGTAGTTCGGGAACACGAGACCATCGCGGATGGTCACCGCGTGCAGTTCGGTGAAAACATTCTCCAGGTGCAAAACGGCATGGCGGCCACCGGCTGCGCCGCCGTAACTGACGAAGGCGACCGGCTTGGCCGTCCACTGGGTGAAATGCCAGTCGACGGCGGCCTTCAGGGATGCAGGATAGCTGTGGTTGTACTCCGGCGTGACCAGGATGAAAGCGTCCGCATCCGCCAGACGGGAAGTCAGGGACGCCATGCCCTCCGGGCGCGGGTAGGAGTCGCCGGCGAAACGCGGTGATTCCACCGGGAGCGACAACGGGATCTCGACGTCGGCGAGGTCGACGACATCGATGTCGAATGCGCCGTGTTCACGCGCTTGCTCGGCGACCCATGAAGCGATGACGGGTCCGAACCGGCCTTCTCGGACGCTCCCGATGACGATGACCAACTTGTGCTTCTCACTCATGCGCTCCACGGTCCATCACCGGTGGTGCTCACAACCAGGCCGAGCGCAGGCTGGCCCCCTTGGGGCCACCTTGCGGCGTTCACGGGTGCCGTCATCGCCCTAGACTTTCGGCATGGGCACGCCGTTGGGCGATTTCATCCGTGCGAAGCGCGACAGCATTCAGCCAGAGTCGTTCGGGCTGCCCGATCGCCGCCGCCGCCGGTCCCCCGGGCTCCGGCGATCCGACCTGGCGCAACGTGCTGGGGTCAGCGTCGAATACCTCACCCGCATCGAGCAAGGACGAGACCGCAACCCGTCGTTGGCCGTGGTGAATGCGCTTGCGGACGCGTTGAGCCTCGATGCGGCCGAGCGCGCTCACCTGCGCCTCCTCGCCAAGATCACCAGCGGAGCCTGCGTCATCGAGCGGCCGCCATCGCCACCCAACCGCCAGGTCCGGCCGACCGTGCATGACACCCTCCAACTTCTCGAGCCCGGGGTCGCGTTCCTCACCAACCGTCTCGGAGACCTGCTCGCGTACACGAGTGGGTTCGAGTTGGTGATGCGAGGGATCGGCCTGCTCGAGACCGAGCGGCCGAACCTGACGCGCTACGTGTTCACCGAGCCATACGCAAAGACGTTCTTCGCCGACTGGGACCAGGTGGCCGACGAACAGGCCTTCGACCTGTGGCGCGGGCCGTCCGTGGCGCAATTCCAGCAGCTCGTGGCCGAACTCGCCCACGTCGCCGGAACGGAGCTCACCCGGAGACTCGACCACCACCTACCGCCACCTCAGGTCCCGCTTCGGCTCAACCACCCCATCGCGCACGAGCTTCGGTGGCAACGAGAACGGCTGGAGCTGCCGGTAACCGACGCGCAGGAACTGGTCGTTCTCCTACCCGCCGACGAGGCGACGGCGCTGGCCATGGATCGGCTGCGGCGCCAACCCCACCACACCCTGCGCGCGGTCCCTTGACACGGAAACCGTCCGGTCCACGTTCGTGGCGGATGATCACGACGCAAGCTCCGGAAGGTCCAAACCGGACACTCTAGGCCGCGCCGCCTGGGAGGAGTGTTCGCAGCAGGTCACGTAGGTTTTCTTGCTGGGCCGGGGTGAGCGGGGTCAGCGGGGATCGCGTGCCGAGGTGGTGCAGTGCTTCGCCGCGGCGGCGTTGGCCGGCCGGGGTGAGCACGATCTGTTTGGCGCGGCGGTCGGTGGGGTGTGGTCGGCGTTGGATCAGGCCTTGTTCTTCGAGCCGGTCCAGGATGAACGTGGCGTTGGAGGCTTCGCAGGACATCCGGGTGGCGAGCTCCCGTGCGGTGATCGGTTCGGACAGTTCGCGCAGCGCGATGACCTGACTGGGGGTCAGGCCCAGCTGCTCGGCCACTCGGCGCACCTGCACGTCGAGCGTGTGTGCGAGGTGGTGGACCAGCTTGCACACGTCTCGGTCGATCTCGCTGCCCGTTGGTATCGCTGAGTCCTGCGCCATATGCCGAGTCTAGCGAACATACTTCGAACTGTGATAGTTCTAGTTCACATCATCCGAGTTCGAACTATCACGGAGGAGTCGTGCCGCTTCCCCTTTTCTCCCTGATGCTGGTCGTCTTCAGCCTCACCACCGGCGAGTTCGTGATCGCGGGCATCCTGCCCGATACCGCCACCGGCCTGTCGGTATCGGTGCCGGCAGCCGGTCTACTGGTCACCGCCTACGCGATCGGCATGATCATCGGCGGCCCCCTGGTCACCCTCGCCACCGCACGGGTGGCCCGCAAGCCGCTCATCGCGGGCCTGATCGGCGTGTCCGTGCTCGGCAACCTGGGGTCAGCCCTCGCCCCCAGCTACCCCCTCGCCCTGGTCGCGCGGTTCGTCGCCGGCCTGGTCGTGGCCACGTTCTTCGCCGTGGCACTCGCCGCCGCCATTGCGATGGCGCCGGCCGGCCGGCACGCCTCCACCGTGGCAAAGGTGACTATGGGCCTGAACCTGGGCATCGTCCTGGGCACCCCGATCGGCACCCTGATCGGTCACCACCTCGGCTGGCGAGCCACCTTCGGCGCGGTCGCCGCCCTCAGCATCATCGCCCTGCTGCTGGTGCTGCGGTTCGTCCCCGCCCAACCCACACCGGCGGCCGCATCGATACGCGGCGAACTGCGCGCACTCGCCGACCGCGACGTCTGGTTGGCGATCACCCTCACCGCGCTCGGGAACCTGGGCATCGTAACGGTCTTCACCTACATCACCCCGCTGCTCACCCAAGTCAGCGGATTCAGCAGCGAAACGATCCCGGCCCTGCTGCTCTTCTACGGTGCCGGCGCCATCGCGGGCAACCTCCTCGGCGGGCGGCTGGCCGACAAGGCCCTGCTGCCTTCACTGGTCGGCCTGCTCATCACACTCGCCGCGGCTCTCGGCCTGGCCTGGCTGGCCAGCCCGGTCAAACCCCTGATGGCCGCACTGACCCTGGTCCTCGGCGTCCTCGCCTTCGCGATCATCCCGGGCATGCAAACCCGCGTCATCACCGCCGCGAGCGCGGCGCCCACCCTGGCCGTCGCCGTCAACGCCGCCGGCTTCCAACTCGCCGCCGCGGTCGCCGGCTGGCTCGGCGGCCAGGTCATCACCAGCGGACTGGGACCACGCTGGATCTACCCCCTCGCCGCACTCCTCACCATCGCCGGCCTCGGCATCGCCCTGCACACGCTGCGGGGTGACCGCCGAACAGCCGAGACGCGCTCTTGAGGAACCTCAGTCCAGGGTGGGGGTATCGCGGACCGCGACGGTGGCGTGGCTTTCCTGGAAGCTCTGCTCGGAAACGAGTACCAGGCGTGCGGTGGACTGGAATTCGGGTAGCGTCGTCGCGCCGCAGGAGACCATCGTGGCCTTGATCTTGGCGATGGTCACCGCGAGGCCTTCGTGGAGGTCTCCGGCGTAGGGGACGTAGCCGTCGACACCCTCCTCGAAGATCAGCTGGCTGCCGCCCTGGCCATAGCGTTGCCAGTTCCGGGCGCGGTTGGAGCCTTCACCCCAGTATTCCTTGACGAAACCGTCCCGGGTCGGGAGTTTCGCGCCGGGCGCCTGGTCGAATCGAGCGAAATAGCGGCCCATCATGACGAAGTCGGCGCCCATGGCAAGCGCCAGTGCCATGTGGTAGTCGTGCACCAGCCGGTGCACAGTCCCTGCGTGTCCGGTTGGGAAGCAACAGAAACTCGTTGAATGTCCGGGACACGCCTTCGACTATTTGCACCATCGATCCACCCTAGCCGACCACGTCTTGCGGGCCATGACGTTGCCGAGAGGGCGACCGTCAGGCAGAGCACTGCGATCCGATATCGAGATATCGTGGTGTATGGGGAGTGTCTGGCGAGATAGGTGGCGCATGGCCGCGACGGCGGGCGATCCAGCCTCCTCAGATATCAGACCGATAGCGGTTTCTGTGTTGCCCCAGTGGCCGGAGTCACCATGCTCATCCATTGTGGACTGTTCCGACCGGGGTGATGGGCGGTTTGGTCGCGACATAGCGGATTCCGGTGGCCTGGATCTGGCCGGAGTCGACTGCCACGTGTTCGTCGGTTTCGCCGGCGGGGTGCAGGTCGGGGAAGAAGTACGGCGCACGGGTGAGCAGCCACGGGTGGAACCGGGCCTGGAGCGCTTGGATGATGGTGCGACCCTTGTGCAGACGCTCTCCTCGAGCCCAGGCATCGAGGTAGGTGTGCCAGGGCAGGCCCGAGGCAAGCCACCGCTCCCGGTGGGTGTGCAACCAGCCGGGCTGGCCGGTGTCGGGCAGCCGGTCGAAGCACCATCGGGCCGTTGCCTCGTCAAAGTCCTCGTGCGCCCACTCGACAACGATCAGCACGCCGCCCGGAGCCAGGGCCGCCGCACAACGGTCGAGGATGTGGTCGAGGTCGCCGACGTGGTGCAGTGAGGCGCAGGCGACGATCGCGTCGACCGGGCCCGTGGGTTCGTGGTGTTCGAACTCCGTTTGGTGGTAGCCGGGCCCGGCCGGCGCAGCCGGGTCGACGCCGATGGCGTGGTAGCCACGCTCGCGCATGGCCGGGACGAAGCCGCCTGTCGGGCCGCAGCCGATCTCCAGCACGCGGGATGGCTCCGGCGGCAGGTTGGCGCGGACGAAGGGCCAGATGGCATTGAGCCATCGCTGTTTCGCGGTTGTTGGGTCTGCCATTAGGTCATCTCGATCCAGGGGGTCATCGGTCGCACAGAGCAGGCGCGCCGAAAGCGGCACGAAGACCGCCGCCAGGACGGCGCAGGCGGCGGTCGCCAGGTGGGTGACCGACCGTGTCGGCCGTGAACCGCGTCGTCTGGATGAGGGTCATCTCCATACCCCGTCTCTAGAGTTAACTTTTAGAGTACAACTCTAGTGTTACGGTACGGGCATGCGACTGGTCAAGAGGCACCGGCAAAAAAGGCGCACAGCTCTGCGACCAGCCCGTGCCGCGACGCGGCCACCAGGTATGACAAGCTCGCCGTTCGCTACCTGTCGCAGCGACCATGGAATGGCTACGACCTTGAGATATGGACTAGACCAGTTCCGGTCGGGAGAAGCCGACGATCAGCCGGTTGCCGGCCAGAGCAGGGCTTGGGCCACGATGACCTGCGCACCGTTGAAGATCAGGGCTGGACTTCCATGTGGACGGTAGCCCAACTCGATCGCTTCGCTGACACGTCGGCAAAACGTTTCGTCGTCTGGTCCGGTCAGTACGCGGTAGATCGGGAGGCCATCCGGCGGTGTGCTCACCCCAAAACTCTACTCGAGTCTGCTTGTTCGCCGGCCGGTGTCGCTCGCCTTCGGATCACAATTCGTTCGCTCGACCGCCACCCGCGCTGCGAGACTGTGGTTCATGTCCTCAAGCCACATGGCTGACCTGATCGAAGAGATGCGTCAAGGCCGTCGAGTGAAGTTTCTCTACTTCTGGGGACATCAGCCAGAACGCGACGGCAGTATCGGGCGTGGATGCCTTAGTCAGTGGTGGCCTGCCCCGTTCACCGTCGACGGCCGGACCTTCACGACAGCGGAGCATTACATGATGTGGCGCAAGGCGATGCTGTTCGATGATCCAGGCAGCGCCGAGCAGATCTTGCGGGCCCCTCATCCTCACCGAGCCAAGCAATTGGGGCGAGGCGTGCAAGGCTTCGACCAGGATCGGTGGGAAGCCCGCCGGTACGAAATCGTGGTGACGGGCTCGGTCGCCAAGTTCGGTCAGCACCCCGAACTGCGCCGTTTCCTCCTCGGAACCGGCGAACGGGTGCTGGTGGAGGCCAGTCCGCGCGATTCCGTCTGGGGCATCGGACTGACCCAGGACGACTCACGCGCCAACGACCCCGAGCAGTGGCCGGGCCTGAACTTGCTGGGCTTCGCTTTGGCTGAAGCCCGAAAAGTCCTGTCCAGCTCAGGCAACTGACGAACGTTACCGGCCTGGGCCGTGACGCCGGGACACGTCGATGCAGTGTCGACGTGTCCCGGCACCAGGTCTGGTTGGCTGCGTCGAGGCTGCCGTTCGATCCGTCCGTGTGGTGCACGCGATTACGAACGGAATTCCTGGCTCGCTGCGTCGAGGAGCAGTTTCGCGGCCACGGTCGCCCCATCGGCTCGGATCGTGCCGGCCACGGCCCTGGCTCGAGCTTGGGTCTCGGGGGTCAGGGCCGTGGTGAGCGCGGCGGACAGGGACTCGACGGTCGGCGCCGAGCCCTCGTGTGCCACGCCGATGCCCAGTTCGGCCACTCGGGCGGCCCAGTACGGCTGGTCCGCGATCTGGGGTACCACCACCTGGGGCGCGCCGGCCCGGGCTGCCGTCGTGGTGGTGCCCGCGCCGCCGTGGTGCACGACGGCGGCCACCCTGCGGAACAGGGCCTGCTGGTTGACCTCGCCGACCACGAAACAGTCGTCGGCGTCGTCGATCGGGGCCAGGCCGGCCCAACCGCGGGCGAGGAGCACGCGGCGGCCCTGCGCGCGGCTCGCCTCGATGGCCACCCGGGCGATGTCCTTCGGGGCGTACGCGGCCATGCTGCCGAAGCCCACGTACACCGGTGGCGTGCCGGTGTCCAGGAACGCCTCCAGTTCGTCCGGGAGCGGGCGGTCGTCGGGCAGGATCCACGCTCCGGTCTGCACGACGTCGAGGTCCGTCCTGCCTTGCGACGGACACAGCGTCGGATCCGCGGCCAGCCACGGCTGGCCGGTGAGGACATGGTCGCGGACGTTGTCCACCGGGGGCAGGCCGATCGCGGCCCGATGGCTGTTGAGCGCTTCGCCGTACAAGGCGTTGACCCGCTGGGCGTCCTGCTCCCACAGCACCCGGTTGTCGGTCTCCTCCTGCGGGGACGGTGTGCCCGGCCGTCTTCCCGGAGGGAAGTGCCGCGACGGCAGCCCGAGGAGGTGGAAGCACGCGAGCACGTAACGGATGCGCAGTTTCTCCGCCACGTCCCGCGCGCCGGCCGGCATCAGGCCGGTTGCCAGCAGCGCGTGACATCCCTCGGCCGCCGCGGTGAGCGTGTCGAACCGCGCGGCGACCAGCGCGGGAGCGAGTTGGAACGCGTCTTGTGCCGTCGGTGGCTTCGGGTTGGCGACGACCGAGTGCACCGTCGGGCCGAGCGGCACCAGCGGCACGCCGACACGCTCCAGCAGCGTCGCGAACTCCTTGTCCGGAGGCGCGCACACCCGCGCCTCGGCGCCGAGTTCCCGCAATGCCACCGCCAGGGCCGCCAGCGGTTCGACGTCCCCGCGCGATCCCCACGTCGTCAACAACACACGCACTTCGCAACTCCCCATTTCCACCGATTCTGGCTTTCGGCCGGCAATTCTGGGGTACGACCCGGGCCTTGCCGCAAGCCCCCCAGTGCGCTATATATTGAAAGTGGAGGGAGTAGTTCTTCTCGCCGCCTTCGCGTCGCCAGGCCACTGCTCGTGGTCTTCGGCAAGCTCTTCCCATTCAAGGCTGCTTACCGCGGCGCCCCACGAAATCGGCCACCGGCCTTTCCGAATCGTCCTGGAACCACATCTTGCGTCAATACTTCCCCAAGGGGGCGGACCTGTCCGGCTACACTCAACAAGAACTCGACAGGGTCGCTGACAAGTTGAACAATCGTCCACGGCAGACACTTGACTGGCTCAAACCGACCGAGGTCTTCAACAACCTCTTGCCAGACTTGCCAACCCAACCTGGTGCACTCACCACTTCAACCTGCCCTCGATCACTCGAACGTGTATCGAACGTATGGCTGAAAATTGATAGTATGGTGGCATGCCCGAGCAGACTCCCGCTTCCCGGTTGTGGCAGGTTCCCGATGGGGACCTGACCGCGATCGGGGTGGCACGTGAGGAAAGGCTGCGGATCGCCTATGCGGAGATGCTCGAGTTCGTGGGCGAGAGCGAGCAGCGTGGGCTGGGGAAGTCCTTGGGATTCAAGGACACCTCCGCGTTCCTGACCGATACCTTGCGGATTTCTGCGCGGGAAGCCAAACAACGCATCGACCATGCCAGGGCAACCATGCCCTCCTCATCGCTGACCGGCGTGCCGCAACCCCCACCACAGGCCGCCACCGGCAAAGCACTCACCGCCGGGGACATCAACGCAGAACACGTCCACGCGATCACCACGACCTTTCAGGCGTGCCCAGCGGAGATCCCCGTCGAGCAGCGCGAAGCAGACGAGCGCATCCTGGTGGAGCTGGCTCGACAGGCCGGACCGGAGGCGGTGCGCAAAGCCGGTCGTCGCCTGCGCGCGATCTGGGAGCAGGAGACCGCGCCACCGGAAGACAAGGACCGCGGGCAAGCCCACCCACTGCGGCGGTTGGACATCACGCGCCGCAAAGACGGTAGCATCCGCTTCAGCGGTGAACTGGACGCCGAAACCGCCGAGGAACTCGACGGGCTACTCGGGCCACTGGCGAAACCACACAGGAACCCTGAGACCGGCGAACACGATACCCGCAGCCCAGCCGAACGCGCCGGAGACGCACTCGCCGAGATCATCGCCCTGGCCGCCCGCTGCGACGAACTCGGTACCCAGGGCGGTGAGCGCGCGGTGATGATCGTGTCGGTCACTCTCGCGGAGCTGGAGAACCGTGCCCGGCACGCCTTCCTCGACATCCCCGGGATATCGAGCGTCGACGGCCTTCGCCGCCTGGCGTGTGAGTCCAAGGTGGTGCCCGCGATCTTCGGCAACAACGCCGCACCCCTGTATGTGGGCGATGCTTCCCGGTTCGCCACCCCGGCCCAACGCCGCTATCTGGCCGCCCGAGACGGCGGATGCGCGTTTCCCGGCTGCACTCGCGGTCCTAAATGGACGACGCCGCACCATGTCGTGCCCTGGTCTGTGGACAAGCGCACCGACGCCGATAATCTCGTGCTCCTGTGCGGCCGGCATCACCGGGTGATCCACCACACGCAGTGGGAGGTAAGGATGAACGGGCATCTGCCCGAGTTCATCCCCCCACCCTGGACTGACCACGAGCGAAAACCCATGCGCAACCTCGCGCACACCACCCCGCCCAGATACCAACAAGCCGCATAACCACACAGGAACTCAGCACCCGAGAGGCAACACCGCCGCCCGGGCGCTGACCCGGCCATGCACCCGCCTCGCACCGGGCAGGATCACGCCGACTTCGAGTACTTCCGTCAACTTCTTCTGCCGCGAGGGTCAGCCGATGGTGAGGACGACTTTGCCACGACCGTGTCCGGTCTCCACCTCACGGTGCGCATCGGACGCGCGCTCCAGCGGCAATGTGCGACGAACGTGGAAGCGAAGTTTCCCTTGTGCGTAAAGGTCGGCGAGTTCAGCGAGCCGAGTTGCCGAGCGCAGGTTGGGCGCGACGCGGCGGATACCGAGTTCCTGCGCCCTGCCGTGCTCGACCAGCGTGAGAATTCGATCCCGGTCGGCAACCAGAGCCAGCGACACGGCGAGCGCGTCAGCACCGGCTCCATCCAGGGCGGCGTCCACGCCGTCCGGCGCGACCGCTCGCACACGGTCCAGCAGGCCATCACCGTAGGCGACGGGTACCGTGCCGAGCGAGCGGAGGTAGTCGTGGTTCACCTCGCGGGCCGTGCCGATAACGGTCGCGCCCCACTCCACCGCCAGCTGAACCGCGACCGTACCGACCGCACCGGCCGCCCCGTGGACGACCACGGTGTCGTCCTTACCGACGCGCAACTCCTGTAGCGCGATGTGCGCGGTCTGGGCCCCGGCACTGAACCCGCCGGCGACCTCCCACGGCATGTCGGCCGGTTTGGCGGTCACGTGCTCGGCAGGTGCCACCACGTATTCGGCGTAACCGCCCAGCAACCCGAACCCAAGTACCTCCGCACCGACCGCGACGCCGGTAACACCCTCGCCGACCTGGTCGACCACGCCGGCGAACTCGTTGCCGGGGATCTTGGGCGACCCGGCCGGGGCCCCTGGGGGCGTCCAGCCCGCTCGCACCGCACAGTCGAAGGGCTGTACTCCCGCGGCCTTGACCCGGACCCGGATCTGCCCGGCGCCGACCCGTGGTCGGTCGACTTCCATCAGACGCAACACTTCTGGACCGCCAGGCTCCGCGAAGGCGGCTGCTCTCATCTCGTCAACCCTTTCGTCTTCGACCTCAACGAGGATCGAGTCTTCAACCTCAACTTTGGTTGAGATCAAGCGAAGAACAGTGAGACGCCGGCAACCCTCGCTCATGCGATGGATGCGGGTAGCCTCCTCACGTGTGGGACGACATTTTCGGCAACCTGCTGGGTTGGCTGATCGACTCCCCTGCTGCCGATCGCGATTCCAACTTCCGGCGCGAGCGTGTTTCGCGCAAACGTCGCGCGGCTTTCAAATCAGGCGGTGAGATAACGCTTCGATGCGCGCTGCGGTGGCCGAGTGGCGGATTCCAGCGATGGCACACGGGCAAGCTGCGGCGGAGCTGCTGGGAGCGGTTCAGACTGTCTCGTATGGACGTTGTGCTGGTCTACACGCTACGAGGTAGCCGGCTTGAGCTCGCCATCCGGCATCGGGACCTGGCCGACCTCGCCCGGCTGTTCGAGATACCCCCGAACCACCCGTGATCGAAGACGACGAGGCCGACCGCGTGCCCGGACCGGGTACCTACCGCCGCCAGAAGAAGTGGTGCACGACACCGCTCGGGCTTGGTACGCGTTCCAGGTGGTAGCGGTCGGTCAGCTCGTCCGGGCTCTCCCAGAGCCGGAGACCGTCGCCGAGTTCAACCGGGGCGACGGCGACGTGCATCTCGTCGATCAGGTCCGCGTCGAGGAACTCGCGAATGGTCGTTACGCCGCCGCCGATGCGCACGTCCCGGCCGTCCGCGGCGGCCTTCGCCTGCTTCAGCGCTTCGTGCGGCGTTGTGTCGAGGAAGTGGAACGTCGTGTCACTCAGCGTGAGTGACGGTCGAACGTGGTGCGTGAGCACGAAGACCGGTGTGTGGAACGGGGGTTCGCCGCCCCACCAGCCCTGCCACTCGTAGTTCGGCCAGGGGCCACGGAACGGACCGAACTTGTTGCGCCCCATGATCTCGGCACCGATTTTTCGCGTCATATCGCGTGTGATGTAGTCGTCGAGCCCCCGCGTCCCGCCAGGTTCCGTGCGGTTGACCCAGCTGGCCGTGGCACCTGCCCAGGCCCACAGCTCGCGAGGGTCCGCAAGGCCGAATGGGTGCTCGAGGCTCTGCTCCTCGCCTGCTCCGATCCCGTCCTGGGAGACGTTGAAGCAGTGGACCCGGACCCGCTGTGTCATTGGCTTCCTCCTCGACCGTTGGAACTCGCCGATCGCGACCGCGGCGATCGCATCACGAGGTAGTCGTCACCGATGAGTCCCGCACGACAACCTCGGCGAAAATTCTTGGTCGCAGACTCAGGCCCTCGCCGGCCCCAGCCGATCGAAGGTCATTCGCAGCTCCGGCGGCAAGCCCGAGGTGACCGACGGCCCGTTCGTCGAGAGCAAGGCGTTCATGGGCGGCTTTTTGTGCGACCGATTTGGCGACGTGGGCAACCGTATTCGTGTCCGGCCTCGTTTTGTCCGGCGAGGGCAAAGGAGCAGAGGGTGGGAGTTCGCGACGACGAGTTCGTCGAGTTCGTGCAGCGGTGTTCGATGCCGCTGCGCCGGACGGCGTTCCTGGTGTGCGGGGACTGGCATCGCGCCGAGGATCTGGTGCAAACCACGCTCGCGAAGGTCTTCCGGGCGTGGTCGAGGGTGCGCGGGATGGACCGGCGGGAGGCCTATGCCCGGCAGGTCCTGATGCGCACGGTCATCGACGAGTCGCGCCGGTTCTGGCACCGGGAACGACCGTCCGACGCCTTGCCGGACCGGGCCGGGCCGGGCCGGACGTGAACAGCGACCTGTCCATGGACCTGCGGCGCGCGCTGGCCGCGTTACCCGTACGGCAACGGGCCACGTTGGTGCTGCGTCACTGGGAGGATCTCCCGGTCCACGAGGTCGCCCGATTGCTGCGGTGTACCGAGGGAACGGTCAAAAGCCAGTCTGCCAAGGCCCTCACCGCGTTGCGAACCATGATCGGCACTGATCAACTGCTGGAGGGCTACCAGTGAACATCGATGACAATGCGGACCACCGCTGGGCCAACGCACTGTTGGACCGAGCTGTTGGCACCGAACCGGAACTGGGCTTCCGGGCCGAGGACGTGCTGGCCAGAGCTCGTCGCCAGGTCGCCAGGCGGCGTGCCGCGCTGACCGGCGCCCTCACCGCAACGGCGGTGCTGGGAACCGGCCTGCTGGTCGGCCACGGCGGCTCGCCGCCATCGGGGGTGGAGGCCGGCAACGGTGGTTCGACAGTCCCGAGTCCAGTCGCCCCCAGTTCTGCGGCCCCTACCACCGTCTACGGAGTGGAGGGCCCGCTCGTCCTCGATGCGCACGGCAGGGCGTTGACCGCGAAACTCGCCGACGCGCACCTCATCCCGCCCGGTGTGCAGGAAAGCACGGACAAGTACTACGGCGGCGAACCACTCGTCTTCTACAAGCTGATCAACGGCCAGAACGTGGACAGCTACGTCGCCCAGGCGACGCTCACCGACTCCCACGGGGCGGGTCACCTGGTTGTGCAATTGCTCAAATATCAGCGGGGAATCAACTGCGTCGCAGTAGAGAATCCACAGGCGTGCCGCGTGCAGACCCTGCCCGACGGCAGCCGAATCACCGTCCTCCGATACACCCCCGAGCCTTCGCCGGGTGAGCCGACCATCCAGTGGATTGTGGAGCTGGTGCGCCCGGACGGCACCGCGGTGGACGCCATGAGCGGCAACTGGAGCATGGACGGCGACAAGAACACGGGCGGCATCGACCATGCGACCGGGGCCGAACCACCCCTGAACGACGACGCGCTCGTTCGGCTGGTCCAGCTGCCCGGCCTGACCCTCTGATACCGGTCAAGCGAGCACAGCCGTGCCGGGGTGCCACCCCGGCACGGCTTCAGGACCGAATTCCCGTTGACAGGCCGGGAATAGTGGGTCTTCGTGGGCAACGACGAAAACCGGAACTCGATCCGTCGCATGGCCGGGCTGGCCACGCCGATGGCGCTGCGGGTCGCGGTGACCCTGGGCCTGCCGGATCGGCTACTCGACAACGGCGCTTCCGTCGACGAACTCGCGGTCGAGCTCAACGTAGCCGCGGTCGCGCTCGAACTTCTACTCGACCACCTCGCGACCCTTGGCATCGTCGAACGTACCTCCACCGATTACCGGACTACCGAATACGGTGCGAATCTCTGCGTCGATTCCGGCGATGACCTGACCAACGTCCTCCTGCGCCTCGACACGGCCGGCGGCCGCGCCGAATTGGCGTTCGTCGACCTCGCCCACAGCATCGCCACCGGCCAAGCCGCCTATCCACGCCGCTACGGGCGGGACTTCTGGGCCGACCTGGCGGAAAACCCGCACCTGCGGAAAACGTTCGACCAGCAGATGACGTACCGGATCCGCGCACAGATTCCACAGATCGTCGACGGCTTCGACTGGTCCCGGTTTTCCCGCATCGTCGACGTCGGTGGCGGCCGAGGCGACGTGCTCGCGGCGATCTTGGCAGCCCACCCCCGGACACACGGTCACCTGGTCGATCTCGACCCGACCGCCACCGAGGCCCGCCGCACCTTCAGCGCTCACGATGTCGATGAGCGGACGCAGGTCACACCGGGCAGCTTCTTCGATCCGCTCCCGGCAGGGGCGGACGCCTACTTGTTGGTCGACATCCTCCACGACTGGGATGACGACCACGCCCATCGCATCCTGAGCCGGTGCGTCGAAGCCGCCCACCCGGCCGGGCGCGTGCTGGTCGTCGAGCCGGTCGGGGGCCGGCGGGCCCAGAGCGAAATCAACCTGGCCATGCTCGTGATGTTCGGCGGCCGCGAGCGCCGAATCGACGAGTTCCGCGCGCTCGGCTCGCCGCACGGCATGGTTCTGGACACGGTGACCGACCTGACCGATGAACGCTGCCTTCTCGAATTCCGGCTCGCTGCCGGCCGATGAGACAACGCTCGTGGCCGGCCGGTGCCACGCCCCAGCCGGCCACCGGCGTGCTCAGCCGAGGTACTTCTGCAGGTCGTCGAGCACCTTCATGGCACCGATCGGGCCGAGGCCGAGGAACCACACCTCGTCGTCGACCCGGATGGCGTGGTTCGTTTTCACCGCGTTCAGCCCGGACCACAGCCCGCTGCTGGTCACGGCCTGCTCGTCTGGGCTCGGGCCCGCGCCGTAGTTGGAGTAGAAGACCCAGTCGGCGTCGGCTTCGTCGATGCGTTCCTTGGAGATCTGCGCGGCGAGCTCGTTGATGTCCTGGTTGGCCGGCCGCTGCAGTCCGACGTCGGAGAGGATCACGCCGATGAAGGAAAGCTTGCCGTACAGCCGAATGTTGCCGTTCAGGAAGCGCAGCAGCGAGATCTTCGGCGTGCCCTGGACTCCCGCCTTCACCCCGTCGGCCTTGCGCTGGTAGTCGTTCAGGATCCCGACCGCCTCGTTCTCCGCGCCGAGCGCCGCGGCCACGAGCCGGAAGTTCTCCTTCCACGGGAAGCCGGGCCGGATGCTGAACACCGTCGGCCCGATCTTCGACAGCTGCGGATACAGGTCGTTGGCGCGCAGTTTGCTGCCCAGGATGAGGTCCGGGTTCAGCGAGGCGATCTTCTCGAGGTTCAGGTTGTTGAGATCGCCGACCGTGGTGATCCCCTGGACGCGGTCGGCGAGATAGGACGGCACGCCGGTCTGGCCGGCGGTGGTGGCCATGCCGACGGGGACGACGCCGAGTGCGAGCACATCGTCGAGTTCACCGCTGTCGAGCACGACGACCCGGGTGGGCTTCTTCTCGATCCTGGTCTTGTCGACCGCGTGCGTGACCGTGCGCGGGAAGACGCCGGGGCCGACGTCTGCCTTCAGCTTCGCGGTCTCCTCGTCCGCGGTCGAGAAGAGCGGGCCACCGGTCGCCACGGCCTGGTCGCCGACGCCGGAGGTCGTCGTGTTCGCGGGCTCGCGGCCGCAGGCGGTGAACAGGGTCGCGGCGGTGAGGATGGTCGCCGCGGTCGCGACTAATCTGGTCCATTTGGCCATCTGGAGACCTTTCGTTGGGACGGGCGAACGCTCACGTGGTGGGAGTGGTGCGGTGGCGGCCGACCGGGACGACCATCGGGGTGCCGGACACCGGGTCGGTGATGATCCGGCAGGGCAGGCCGAACACGTCCTCGACGAGTTCGGCGGTGAGCACGCCGGCCGGCTCGCCCTCCGCGGCGATCCGGCCGTCCTTCATCGCGATCAGGTGGTCGCCATAGCGCGCGGCGAGGTTCAGGTCGTGCAGCACGATCACCACCGTTGTGCCGTCGCCTCGGTTGAGGTCGGCCAGCAGGTCCAGGACCTCCACCTGGTGGCAGATGTCGAGGAACGTGGTGGGCTCGTCGAGTAGCAGGAGCCGGGTCCGCTGAGCGAGCGCCATGGCGATCCACACCCGCTGGCGCTGCCCTCCGGACAGCTCGTCGACCGGGCGGCTCGCGAGCCCGGCGGTGTCGGTCGCGGCCATGGCCCGGGCGACGGCGTCGTCGTCCTGGCTGGTCCAGCGGCGGAACATGCCCTGATGCGGGTAGCGGCCCCGGCCGACGAGGTCGGCCACCGTGATGCCCTCCGGTGCGGTCGGCGACTGCGGCAGCAGACCGAGCATCGTGGCAACATCCTTGCTGCGCAAGGAGGAGATGCTCTTGCCGTCCAGGTACACCCCGCCGGCCGCCGGCGCGAGCAGGCGGGCCAGGCCGCGCAGGAGTGTCGACTTTCCACACGCGTTGGTACCGACGATCATCGTGACCTTGCCCTCGGGGATGCGTACCGACAGCCCTTTCACGACCGTCAACGGGCCGTAGGCGAGGTCGAGGTCCTCGGTGTGCAGCCTGGAAGTCGTTGTCACCATGGCGTTCCTTCGCGAGTGGTGGTCACCGTGGGCGCCGCGAGTTGGCACATGTCGTGGTCTCCCTTCAGATCCGGCCGGCCCGGTTGGCGGTCGCGAGCAGCAGGAGCAGGTACGGCGCGCCGACCGCGCCGGTCACGACGCCGACGGGCAGCTGAGGGCCGAGCAGGTGCTGCGCGACGAAGTCGCCGAGCAGCATCACGAGTGCCCCGACCAACGCGGGCGGGACCAGACCGGTCCGCGCGCCGCCGACCAGGCGCGTCGCGATCGGATTGGCGACGAACGCGACGAACGCGACCGGCCCCGCGGCGGCGGTGGCGAAGGCGGCGAATCCGGTGGCGATCACCAGCAGCAGGAGCCGGGTGCGCTCGACCCGCAGCCCGAGCCCGGTCGCGGTGTCGTCGCCGAGCTGCAACCCCGTCAGCGCGCGGGTGAGCAGAAGCGCGGCCGGGACCAGCACCCCCAGCGCGATCGCGAGCGGGAGGACGTGGTCCCAACCGCGGCCGTTGAGGTTCCCGGTGATCCACACCAGGGCCTGCTGCGCCAGCGTCACGTCGGACCAGGTCATCAGGTACGACACGATGCTGGTAAGGACCGCGCCGACGCCGATTCCGACCAGCACCAGCCGGTACCCGGTCACGCCGCCACGCCGAGCGAGCTGGTAGATGACGGCACCCGTGACGACCGCGCCGGCGAGCGCGGCGCCCGACACGGCCGGGCCGGACACGCCGAACAACACGATGCACAGCACGGCGGCGGCACTGGCTCCCTGTGTTACGCCCACGACGTCCGGGCTCGCGAGCGGGTTGCGCAGCAGCCGCTGGAACAGCGCACCCGAAATGCCGAACGCGATACCGACGAGCAAACCTGTCACGGCGCGCGGGAGACGCAACTCGGTCACGACGTACGCGCCGCCACCGGCACCGTGGCCGAAAAGGATGCCGGGCAGGTCGCCCAGCGGGACGGCGAAGTCGCCGACGGCCAGCGACAATGCGAAAACCACGAGCAGGACGGCGAACAACGTCAGCGAAACCAGCCGGGAACGCATCGCCCCCCGCCGGCGGGCGGTACGGAGGGCACGGCGGGCCTCGGCGAGGTCGACGTTCATACCGTCACCAGCTTCCGGCGGCGCACCAGCACGATGAACAGTGGTGCGCCGACCACCGCGGTGATGATCCCGGCCTGCACCTCCGCCGGGCGCGCGATCACCCGTCCGACCACGTCGGAGGCCAACAGCAGCAATGGGGCGAGCAAGGCCGAGTACGGCAGTAGCCAGCGATGGTCCGGACCGGTGATCAACCGCGCCACGTGGGGCACGGCGAGACCGACGAACGCGATCGGCCCGGCGATCGCCGTCGCGGATCCACAAAGGACCACCACGGCGAGGGCGCAGACCAGCCGGGCGAGGGGGACGTTCTGGCCCAGCGCGCGGGCGACGTCCTCGCCCAGCGCCAGCGCGTTCAGCATCCGGCTCGACACCAGCGCGAGGAGAACCCCGGCCGCGATGAAGGGGATCGCCTGCAGGATCGCGTCCAGGTTCCGGCCGGTCAGCGACCCGACCTGCCAGAACCGGTACTGGTCGAAGGTCGTCGAGTCGGTGAGCAGCAGTGCGCTCGTAACAGAGGAGACGGCGGCGGACACGGCGGTACCGGCGAGCGCGAGCTTCACGGGGGTCGCACCCACGCGGCCGAGCGAGCTGATGCCGTACACCACGGCGCCGGCCGCGGCGGCACCCGCGAACCCGAACCAGACGTAGCCGTTGACACTGGTGATCCCCAGGGTGCTGATGCTCAGCACCACGAAGAGAGCCGCGCCGGAGTTGACGCCAAGGAGGCCCGGGTCGGCAAGCGGGTTGCGGGTCGCGCCCTGGATGATGGCGCCGGACAGGCCCAGCGCCACACCCGCGAGGATGCCGGCGAGGGTGCGCGGCAGCCGCTGCTCGTGGACGACGAGGTGGTCGTAGTTGCCGCTGTCGAAGTGGAACAGCGAGTCGAGCACCGTGCCCAGGGAAAGACCCCGCGAGCCAACAGCAATGCTCAACAGGACCGCTGCCACCAGCGCGGCGAACACGAGGAAAAGTCCGGCCGTCCGCGAGAGAACTTTCGGCCGCGCACGCTCGGACACAGATCGCCTACCCTTGCCTCCAGTTACTTAGGCTTGCCTAGCCTATCTAACAGGAGTGAGGATGTCGTTGTCGAACAGATCACTTCGATCGCGGGCAACTGGATCACTCGTCGATGCCGGCCGGCCCAGGTCCTGACCATGCCACTTGCGGGCGGCGATCAGCCGGCCGTCGCCGCAGTGGTGTTGGTGAGGGCAAATCGGCTTCTGGCGCGGGTTCGTCCACGAGATCACCGGACGATGGACGCCCGGCTGATCTCCGAAGCAGCGGCGGACCTGTGGAGAGAGTGGGCGGCCTGGGGCGGCACCTGGACGACGCCGACCCTGCCTTACGTCCGGACATGATCAAGAAGGCCGCTGCCTGCCGATCAGGAACCTGAACAAGCGGCTGATGGTTCTGCTTGTTCACATGAGCTGCTTCAGCGTTGGAGCGAGCGACCACGCGCTTTCACGGCGCCTTGTTCAATTGGAGCCAGATGTCCGAAACAGTGTCGTGGCTTGTGAGTTACTCGCGAAAACGCCTGCGGCGGAGGGATTCCAGATGGTTTCATTCCTGCCGTGCACCCCCAACAGGACCCGAAAGCCCAGCCGCCGCAACCGGCTCAGTTCCCGGCCGCGCCGGGATATCAGCAGAACCAGTTCTACGGCATGCCCCAGATTCAGCAGCAGTATCCTCAGCAGGCGTTTCCCGCCGCACCCCCGGTCGCGTTGCCGCCCGAGCCCGGCGCGCAGCCGGTCGACTCGGCATTGCGCCTGGTCATCATTCTCATGTTCGTCAACCTCGGGCTGTCCGTGTTGACCACGGTCATCACGCTGCTCCTGCAGGAAAGCGTGATCGACTACCAGTTGGCCCACTCGCACCTGTCGCCCGACGCCAGCCCGGCGGAACTCGACCTGGTCCGGCATGCCCTGCAAGTCGGGCTGTGGACCAAGCTCGGCGCGACCGTGCTGGTCGCCGGCCTCTACATCTGGCGGGCCTATGCGCTGCGCCGGGGCTCGCGGGGCGCCTACATACGGCTGTACTACATCTGCATCGCGGGTGTTCTCGGTATCGCTTACTTGATCTTCGCGGCCCAGGCCCCGGTGTGGATGCGCGTCGAACAGGGCTTGCAGGCGGCGGTGCTGGTGGTCTTGCTGTTCGCGGTCAGTCGCAAGGAGGTGCGCTACCGCTTCGCCAAGCGGCGGTATTCCTGATACCGCAAGTCGAGGACCTGCGCGACGGCCGCCATCACCGCGGCGACTCACCGCCATCGTCGCTGCGGAATTGTGTCCTTTTGCATGTCACCGAACCACTACTGTGCCGTTGCTGAGGTAGTTCACCGCATTTCGGATCTCCTCATGCGCGACGCCGATGTCCTTGAGGGGCAGCACAAGCTCGCCGAACATGCCGAACGCGCCGATTGGGCCACTCCAGTACGGCACGCGAACGCTGAGGTAGTGCCGGCCGGCCCAACTGTTGATCCGCATCCGCCTGACCGCGGACCATGGCGCATGGAACGCGCCTACGTCCGATTCGTAGCCGACGCCTTGCGGACTGAAGATGAGCCGCAGGTTCCGCATTGCTTTGTGGACGCTGTAGACGCGGAGTTGCTGCACTGCTAGACCCAGGGCGGGCACCGCGGCGGCACTGAGGATCCATCCGCTTGCGCCACTGCCGAGCACCGCGAGGGTGATCGAGCCGGCCAGTGGCCACGCGACGTTGCAGCACTGCGTCGCGATGAAGATCCGGAGACGCCGAAGCTGACGGCGGTGGACGCGCGAACTGCGTTCCAGGAAGAAGGTCGTTGGAGGAGCGGGCTGCACGCGCCGAAGTGTGCCAGAGATCCCCGGCCGGAACGGCGCCGGACGGCCCGGTACCCGCGCCAGGCCGGTCCGGCCAATGCCGCCTTTTCCGGCCCTGGACCTCATTACGTCGACTGCCGGCCGCGCTATCGTGTCGGGCCCATGGATACGAATTCAGCCGGCTCGCTGCCGGGGTTTCGCCGCAGATGGCTGCTGCCGCTGATCGTGGCGGTCGCGGTGATCGTCGCCGTGGGGACGCTGCTAACCATACGTCTGCAGTTCACATCCGGCGAAGACGCCGCAGCAACGATGCCCACGACCGCCGGCCGGGCGGTGGCCCGCGGATATGCCTGCGGCGGAGACAGATCAGACCCGGACCTGGGCAACATGTGCGAACGGCAGGTCAGGGACTATGCCCGCAGAAGTGAACTCACCACGCAGCAGCAGGCCGAAATCACAGGCGCCACCGCGCGGCTTCAAAGCTGGTTTCCCCAACTGCCCCAACAGCTGAAATGCGATGTCGGCACCGGGCGGTGCCAGGTCCAATTCGACCCCATCGACGAGACCTACGTTGCCGCCGCGCGCTCCGCAGTTGCCCGGGCCGGCTACCCGAACGCGGTCATGCGGCTCGCCCGCCCCGATGACCCAGCCCCGACCGGCAGCCTGGTGTACGGAATCCCAGTCGGCTCAGGCTGCACTGTCGGCTATCTGAACTCTGGCGGCGCAACCTACCACGTGGTCGGACCATTACCAGAAGGAACCTGCCTGACGCCGTAGTCGCCGGCCGCCGTCCGATCTCGGTGGCGGCCCGGTGGCCCGGTTTTGTCGGTGCTTGTCGGGAGACTGCGTCCATGGCTAGCTGGGCACAGTTCGAGAAGGAGGCGGCCGACCTCGCGGCCTTGATGATCACGTCGGTCGAAGGCGACGAACTTGTCGCCCGCCTCTGGCATCCTGGGCATCCGGTGAAAACCTTCCGCCGTAAGTAACCCGGCTCATCTGGCCACTACCGGGAGTCATCGGCTTTTGGTGTGGCTGTCGAGGGTTCGGCGGTGGGGCGAAGGGCGGCGAGAGCGCCGGCGAACATGGTGGACTTGATGGCGCCAAGGGTGCCGGGGTCCTTTCCGGCCAGCGGGCTCACCAGGCCGCAGGCGACGGTGACGAGTTCGGATTCGGACGCGATGTCGTCGACGAGGCCGAGATCGCGTGCCGAAGGGCCGCCAAAGCGGCGGCCCGTGGTCATCGAGGCGATGGCGGCGGACGGGGTCAGCTTGCTTTGGATCAGGGCGGCCATTCCGGGCGTGAACGGGATGTTGATTTCCGCTTCGGGAAAACAGAAATAGCCGCGGTCGGAGCGCATCACGCGGAAATCGTGTGCCATGGCGAGCATGGCGCCGGCGCCGAAGGCATGGCCGTTGACCGCCGCCACGGACGGAACCGGAAAGGCGAGTATCCGGGCGAGGAGGTCCTGAACATCGGCGACATAGCCTTGCGCCTGGTCGGAGTGCGTGGTCAGCCACTCCAGGTCCAGGCCGTTCGAGAAGAACTTTCCGGTCGCCGTGGTGACCAGGGCCGTCGCGCCCGTGATCGAGTCCAACTGGGTGTGCACCGACTTCAGCCAGTCGGGAGTGAAGCGATTCTCGGTGTCGCCCAGATCAAGGATGTGGACGCAATCCTGGGAACGCAGGGTGGGCACGGTCATTCCTTTCTCGGGGGAACGTCGAGAACCGCACGGACGGCGGCGGCAAGGCGGTCGCGAGTCGGCTGGTCGATCGGTTCGGCGGCCGTCAGGGGGCGGCGAAACAGCGCTGTCGGGAGGTCGACCACGCAGGTCGTGACCACCGCCACGGCCGCGGCGTCGCGGCGGTTCCAGACCAGGTGAGCGAGCCGGACCAACAGCGAAACCAGGCGTTTGTCCAGCGCCAGCAGAGCATCGGCAAGCTCGGTCGGTAGCTCGGGGCCGAGCAGGTGCTCCCGCTTCACGGTCAACAGCATCCTGGCCGCGGCCGGGCGTTGCCCGGCGAACACGGCTGGGGCGTCCGCCGCGGCCACCACCGCCGACACGGGGTTCGTGGCCTGATCGACCAGCCTCGACTGGAGGTCCAGAAAGCTGGTGGCGGCACGCAGCCACACCTGGCCGAGCAGCGTGGCAAGCGAACCGAAGGCATGGTAGATCGAGCCGTTCGACACCCCCGCCGCCGCGGCCACGGCGCGAACGGTCAGCCCCCGCGCGCCCACGTCAGCCGCCAGCCGCTCCGCGGCGTCGAGCAGCTCTTGCAGGTCGTGCACGCGGGGCCGGGGCATGCCCCACCATAACAGAGCACATGCTCCAAAACGACGGCAGCTAGTCTGGATCGTCGTCTGAAGCCAGCTGCGAAGAAGGAAGCTGCCTAACGCCGTAGTCGCTGCCCTTTATGTGTCCGAGCTGAAGTGATCTCCAGGCGGGATACTGGGTTGATGTTCGAGGGCTTCAGTACGGAGATGGTGCCCGGGGATGGTGTGGAGTTGTTCGTGCGCCACGGGGGTTCGGGGCCCGCGGTGTTGCTGTTGCACGGGCATCCGCGTACCTCGTCGACTTGGCATCGCGTCGCGCCGCGTTTGGTCGACTCGGGCTTGAGCGTTGTGTGTGCGGATTTGCCGGGGTATGGGCGTTCGGGGAAGCCGACTCCGGCCACGGACCATCGGCCGCACTCGAAGCGCGCGGGCGCCCGGCACCTTGTTGCGGTGATGCGCGCGTTGGGGCACGAAAGTTTCGCCGTGGTTGGGCATGATCGCGGCAGTTACTACGGGATGCGGATGGTGCTGGACTATCCGGATCAGGTGTCGCGCGCGGCATTGTTGGACTGTGTGCCAATCAGCGAGCACCTCGACCGGGCCGATGCGCGGTTCGCCACGGCCTGGTGGCACTGGTTTTTCTTCGCCCAGCCCGACCTGCCCGAACGTGCCATTACCGCGGACCCGACAGCGTGGTATCGAGCAGATCGACCAGCGATGGGGCCGGAAAACTACGACGAGTGGTATGCCGCCGTTCACGACCCCGATGTCATCCGCGGGATGCTCGAAGATTACCGGGCAGGGCTCACGGTCGACTATCGCGACGAGCAGGCCGATCGTGCCGAGGGGCGACACATCAGGCAGCCCGTCCTGGTGCTGTGGTCGTTGCGGGACGACTTGGCGGAGTTGTACGGCGATCCATTGGTCATCTGGCGGGACTGGGCCGACGACGTGACCGGTTTCGGCATCGACTCAGGTCATCACATGGCGGAAGAAGCTCCCGAGGCCCTCGCAGCCGCGTTGCGCGACTTCCTGGCGAACTCGTTGTGATCTCGGATGATTACGCGTGAACAGTCTCACGGTCACTCTTTCCCGGCGTTGTCCGGTGTCAGTCCGGCGACGAGGTTGAAGGCGCCGGTGAGGAGGTTGAGCGCGACGATGCCGACGACGTCGGCGATTTCTCGATCGCTGTAGCCGTGCTCGCGCAAGGCCGCGATCTGCTGGTCGGTGATGGAGGTCGGCTCGCGGTAGACCCGGAGTCCGAGATCGATGGCGGCCGCGATCGCCGGATCGGCCGAAGTGCCCTCGCGGGCGCGGGCGATCTCGTCGTCGTCCACCCCGAGGCCACGCGCCGCCGCGATGTGCGCTTCGAGGCACAAGCCGCATCCCTGCTGGACCTGGACCGCGATGGAGAGCCGTTCGCTGATCTTGCGGTTCAGCTTGGCTCGTTTCATTGCCCGGCTGAGCTGGAGATAGCCGCCGAGGACGGCCGGTGAATGGGCCATGGTGGCGACCATGTCGCCGACCTGGCCGTGCCGGGACACGAGTTCGCCCAAGAGGTCGCGCGACGCGCCGACCGCGGTGTCCGGAGTGAGTCGGGTGAGTCGGGGCATGGGACTCCGCCTTTGCTGGTCGGGGGGCCTTCGTGCTGTTCGTGGCCGGCAACGGTGCTGAGGTCCGATACCCCCAGTCCGTCGGCGCACATTCGGTCGGGGGTCGGGGGCTCGACTGGGCGGCCGGGGGTATGTGTCCCCTCGTGTTGCGTCAGTGGGCTGCTGGTCAGGATCGGACCAGTCGGGCGATGGCGTTCGGATGGTTCCTCGAGCCACTCGTCGATGAGATACCTGCCAGGGGTATTCGTCCTTGCGCCCTAAACTATACCCCCCTAAGGTAAGTTGCAACCCCGGTTTCCCGACAGGGCCACGACAGGTCCGTTGACCAACAGTCGGGGCGGACAAAGGAGAACCCAATGCGAGTGCAGGTCGATCTCGATCGATGCGAGGCCAACGGTCTGTGCGTCCTGGCGGCACCGGAGGTCTTCGACCTCGACGACAACGACCAACTCCAGTACGACCCCGAGCCCGGCGAGGAATTGATCCTCGACGTCGAGGACGCTGCTCGCAGTTGCCCCGTGCAGGCCATCGCACTCACCCGTACCGCGGCCGATGGCGGAGAGGTCCCGTCATGACGGCCAACCGCGCGGGGTTGCACGTCGCGATCGTCGGCGCCTCGTTGGCGGGAGTCCGGGCGGCGGCATCCCTGCGTCAGCTCGGCTTCGAAGGGAGGCTGACACTCATAGACGCGGAACCAGGCGAGCCTTATGACCGTCCGCCGTTGTCGAAAGGGTTGCTCGCCCAGACACTCGACGACACCGCCGTACGGCTTCGCGACGCGTCGAAGATCGACGCAACCTGGATCCGAGGACGACGAGCGATCAATGCATCGACGGCCGAGCGGACGCTTGACCTCGACGACGACACGACCGTGGGCTTCGACGGGCTGATCATCGCCACCGGGTCACGCCCACGATCCGACCTCCAAGCCTTGGTACCCGGAACTGACGGTCCACCGGCTGAAGTACACGTGTTGCGCAGCTTGAACGACGCCACCCGACTGCGACGGGCATTGTCGAGGCCTGGCATCCGAGTCGCCGTCATCGGAGCCGGATTCATCGGCACCGAGATCGCCGCCACGGCACGTCGACTCGGACATGCGGTCAGCCTGATCGACCAGTCCCCGGTTCCACTCCGGAAGGCGGTCGGCCCGACCGTGGGCGGATACGTGGCCGCCCTCCACCGTGACCACGGCGTCGACCTGCACCTGGGCACTCAGGTCCGGGCGCTCGACGTGCGGCACAACGGGCGCATCTCCGGCGTCGTCCTCGACGACGACACCGTCATCCCCGCCGACCTGGTGGTACTGGGGCTCGGCGCGATCCCGAACGTCGAATGGCTGCACCACAGTGGTGCTCTCCTGGACGACGGGGTACGCACCGACGCGCAACTCCGCGTTCGCGACATCTCGCACCAGTCGATCCCCGGAATCGTCGCTGCCGGAGACATCGCCCGCTGGCCGCACCCCCTCTTCGATGACGAACCCGTCCGGCTCGAACACTGGAGCAATGCCGCCGACCACGCGGCGATCGCAGCACGGACGGTGCTGGCGGACCTGGTGGGCGACCGCGCCCCCGAGGTGTGCGCGAGCGTGCCGTCGTTCTGGTCGGACCAATACGACCGCAAGGTGATGTCGGTCGGCCTCCCTCACCTGGGAGAGGACTCCGCCGTGCTCGACGGGCGGATCGCAGATGACCGCTTCGTCGTCGGCTTCGGCCGGCGCGGCCGCCTGGTCGGTGCGGTCGGCGTCGGCAGTCCCCGGACTCTCGCAAGGTACCGACGACTCATCGCGCGCCAGAGCTCATGGCCGGTCGCTGCGGCGGATCCCGAAACAGGCCCTTCTGCGACGGGACCCATGCCAGGGCCGGCTTCGTCGCCTGCGAGCGCGTCTGTCGCATCTTGTCTCCCGTCAGGCCATGACCGATAACGGAGGAGCAGAGTCATGAGTGTGCACAATTCGCGTATACGCGCCGGTATCGCCACCGCTGCCGGTTCTCCTGTCACTCGCACCATCGTGCGGTGTCTCATCGGGTGTGCCATTACCGCACTCACGGGGCGGATCAGCGCAGCGGAGCGGCCCGCTTCGAATACCTGCGCTTCGGGGTCTCGCTAGCTTGATCCGGGGAACAGGCGGCCGACCCCGTCAACCCAGAGCCATACTTGTGCCCGTCGCGAGTATCGAAGTCGGTTGGGGCGGGTTGGGCCGATTTCGGCGTTCTTGCCGGAACCTCGGAACTCGTCACAAACCCAGAACTCACCTCCTTCGCCCCAGAACTCAGCCACCCGAACCCAGAACTCGCCCACCTGCACCCAGAATTCAGCCACCTGAACCCAGAACTCGCCCTCCCCAGCCGGGGACACGCCAGCACCTGGCGTGTCCCCGGTTCAGGCACCCGAGTTCCCGGTTCAGGTGCCTGAGTTCCCGGTTCAGGTGCCTGAGTTCCCGGTTCAGGTGCCTGAGTTCTCGGTTCAGGTGCCTGAGTTCCCGGTTCAGGTGCCTGAGTTCCCGGTTCGGTCGGGCGTGTCCCCGGTCCAGGCACTTGAGTTCCGGGTTGGAAACAACAGATTTCGAAGGCGGGATTGCCCCGGCAGGACGGCTGCTTCGAAGCGATGGTCGAACGTACGTGGTCGAGTTCGGGAAGAGTCCCGGCCAGCTGTCAAGGCGACGGGCGTTACGCGGTGTCCAGCGATGCTTGATGTTGGGCGTTATGGGCATTACCGATGTCCACCAACTCGACGGAGTCCCGCCGGCGTACGAGCGAACGCGAGCTCCGATGGCATTGTCGCAGTTGGACTAGTCTGGCCTCGTGTTATTGGACGCGTTGAGCCCAGAGGCCTACCTTGCCGAGGATGCCGTCATCGACTTCGGTCGACCGGCGGTACGACTACTGGCCCACGGGTTGCGCGCACAGCACGACGACGACGTGGAGTTCGCCAAGGCGGCGTTCGAACACGTTCGCGACAACGTTGCGCACTCGTGGGACGCACAAGATCCCACGGTGTCCATCACCGCGTCGGATACGGCCGTCAACGGTGTCGGCCTCTGCTTCGCCAAGGCACACCTGTTGGCCGCCATCCTCCGGTCCCAGGGCATCCCCACCGGATTCTGCTACCAGCGCCTGACCGACGATGACCAGTCCTACTTGCTCCACGGCCTCGTCGCCGTGTTCCTGAACGGCGACTGGCATCGCCAGGATCCCCGTGGCAACAAGCCTGGCGTCGACGCCCAGTTCTCGATCAAGGAGGAAAGACTGGCCTGGCCGGTTCGCCCCGAACGGGGCGAGCACGACTACCCGCAGGTCTTCCCCGGCCCCCATCCGACAGTCATCGCCGCCCTGCAGGCGACGGACAACGTCCTCGACCTCTGTCGAGGAGGCCTCCCCAGCAGCCTCTGATAGTCGATTCGAAACGTCTACTCACCCCCGGCCACGACGTGGTAGATCATCGCAACGACACCCCACCGAGCGAACGCGTAGGCTGATAAGCGTGATTTGTCCCAAGTGCCAGAATGTCATGCGGACCGTGGACAAGAACGGTGTGCACATCGAGCAGTGTGACGGGTGCCGTGGCATCTTCCTGGACCGCGGTGAGCTGGAGCAGATAGCGGGCGCCGAGCGTGCCTACTACGGGAGCCCACCGCCGTATCGCGGTGAAATGCCGCACTACGGCGACTCACCCCGGCCGTATCGTGGCGGTCACGGCGACTCCCCTCGGCCGTACCGCGGCGGCTACCGCGACTCGCCCCGCCCGTACTACGACGACTCACCACGTCCATACCAGCACGGGCACCGGAAGCGCGGCTTCCTGGAGAACTTGTTCGACTAGTTCCGGGGAACCTCGGTTCGAGTAACTGTCGTCGTAGGGTGATGCCGGTGGGCTCCACGCGGGAATCCGCCGCTCCGGGCGGACAAACTCGTGTGGGGCGCAGGCTTTGGCCGGGAGGGTAGATGCTCGATCCGCGGATCTGTCCGGCGTGCAAGGAGCTTGAGCGGCGCCCGGTGGTCGAACACGGGAAGCGGGTGTGTGAGACCTGCGACCATCGGTGGTCGTTCCGGCACCTGCCGCTGTTCGCGTTGACCGGGCCGAGTGGTGCCGGCAAGTCCACGGTCGGCCCGGCGCTGGTCGAGCGGTTGGCCGGCCAGGTGATCGTGTTCGAACAGGACGTGTTGTGGGTCGCGGGGCTGCGCGATGACGTCGAGGGACACCCGCGGTTCCGTTCGGCGTGGCTGCGCATGGCCGCGATGACACACCAGAACGGGCGCCCGGTCGTGCTGTGCGGGACGGTGGTGCCGCCGGAGTTCGAGCGGTTGCCGGAGCGGGCGCTGTTCTCGGACATCCATTACCTGGCGCTGGTGGCGGACCCGGACGTGCTGACCAACCGGCTGCGCGCGCGTCCGGCCTGGCGCGAGTGGGACGAGCCCCGGATCGCCGAGATGCTGGAGTTCAACGACTGGCTCCAGCGTAACGCCGCGTCCATGGGCGTCAGTCTTTTCGACACCACGAACGCCACTCTGGACGCAACCGTTGACCACGCCGCCGACTGGATCCGTGCTCGGTTGAGAAGCGACGAGGTGGCGTGGGATGCGGTCACATAGAAACACAAAGTAGTCACGCAATTTAGGACGTTGCGCCCGTAAGCACCCCTTCCGCCTAGGTATAGTCCTGTCACCGCGATGTTCGGGTGTGGAGGCGCTTGTGGGCGAGTTCGTCGACGCCGCGTTGTCCTTTCCCGCGGCGATCTTCTCCGTTCTGCTCGCCGTCGTCGTGCTCTACTGGCTGCTCGTGCTCATCGGCACCCTGGACGTCGAGATCGGCGACCTCCACCTCGGCGACGGCATCGGGCTCGGCGGCGTCCCCATCACGGTCAGCGTGTCGGTGCTGGCCGCCGTCTCCTGGTTTCTCACCCTCGCGGGCACCGTGTCCATCGCCGGGCTCGCCACGACGCCGCGAACGCTCGTGGGCATCGTCGTGCTGGTCCTGGCGACCGTCATCGGTCTGCTCGTCGCGCGACTCGTCGCCGTACCGCTGCGCAGGCTCTATGTCACCGGCGGTCAGGCGTTCCGCAGCGACTTCCTCGGCCGCGAGTGCGTCATCCGCACCGGCACGGTCAGCGGGGACTTCGGCCAGGCCGAAGTCACGGCGGACGACGGGTCCTCCGCGATCATCCAGGTGCGTCAGACCGGCGAGCACGAGCTGGCCAACGGCCACCGCGCATTGATCTTCGACTACGACATCGACGGTGAGTTCTTCTGGGTCGTGCCTGCCTGAAAGGTAGATAAATGGAAGCAATCCTCATTGCCGGCGGCGTGGTGATCGTCGTGCTCCTGCTCATTCTCATCGCCATCAGCCGCCTGTACCGCAAGGTGGAACAGGGGCAGGCACTGATCATCAACAAGGTCCGCAGCGCACACGTGACGTTCACCGGCGGGGTGGTACTTCCGGTGCTGCACAAGGCGGAGACCATGGACATCTCCGTCAAGACCATCCACATCCAGCGCACCGGCCAGGACGGCCTGATCTGTCAGGACAACATCCGCGCCGACATCCGCATCACGTTCTTCGTGCGGGTCAACAAGACCAGCGAGGACGTCATCAAGGTCGCGCAGGCCATCGGTACCGAGCGCGCCAGCGACCAGGCCACGATGCAGGCATTGTTCGACGCGAAGTTCTCCGAGGCGCTCAAGACCGTCGGCAAGCACCTGGACTTCGTGGACCTCTACACCAAGCGCAACGAGTTCCGCGACCGGATTCTCCAGGTCATCGGCACCGACCTCAACGGCTACAGCCTCGAAGACGCGGCCATCGACTACCTCGAGCAGACCCCGTTGAACCAGCTCGACGCCAGCAACATCCTTGACGCGCAGGGCATCCGCAAGATCACCGAGCTGACGGCGATCGAGCACGTGCGCACCAACGAGTACCAGCGCAACGAGGAGAAGGAGATCACCAAGCAGAACGTGGACGCTCGCGAGGCGATCCTCGAACTGGAACGCCGCCAGGCCGACGCGGAGAACCGTCAGCGCCGCGAGATCGAGACTATGAAGGCCCGCGAGGAGGCCGAGACCGCGAAGGTGCAGGCCGAGGAACGGCTCAAGGCACAAGCCGCGCAGCTGCGTACCGACGAGCAGTTGGGCATCCAGGACCAGAACCGGGCCCGCGAGGTCGCCGTCGCCGAGAAGAACCGCGAGCGCGTCATCGCCATCGAGACCGAGCGCATCGAGAAGGACCGGATGCTGGAGGTCGTGTCCCGCGAGCGGGAGATCGCCCTTGCCAGCGCGGCCAAGGACAAGGAGGTCGAGGTCGAGAAGCGCTCGGTCGCCGAGGTGGTCCGCGAGCGCGTCGCCGTCGACAAGACCGTGGCCGAGCAGGAGGAGAACATCAAGAACCTCCGCGCGGTGCAGGATGCCGAACGCACCCGGCAGGCGATCGTCATCCAGGCGGAGGCCGAGGCGCAGGAGAACCTGGTCAAGGGCATCAAGGCGGCCGAGGCCGCGGAGGCCGCCGCCAAGCACAAGGCCCGCGAGCAGCTCACGCTCGCCGAGGCCCGGCAGCAGACCGCGGACCTGGAGGCGCGCGCCAAGATCCGCTTGGCGGAAGGTATCCAGGCCGAGGTGGCCGCGGCGGGTCTCGCCGAGGTGCAGGTCCGGGAACGCAACGCCGAGGTCCTGCAGAAGGAAGGCGTTGCCGAGGCGGTCGTCGAGCGGGAGAAGGGCCTGGCGAGGTCGGAGGCCGTGGAGAAGGTCGGCCGCGCGGAAGCCGTCGTGGATCGCGAGAAGGCGCTGGCCACCGCGGACGCGTTGCGCGAGAAGCTGAAGGGCGAGGCCGAGGGTCTCACCGAGAAGGCCGCCGCCATGGCGGCACTGGACGACGCGTCGCGCGGACACGAGGAGTTCCGGCTGCGGCTGGAGCAGGAGAAGGAGGTGCGGCTCGCCGGCATCGCCGCGCAGCGCGAGGTCGCGGAGTCGCAAGCGATGGTCCTCGCGGCCGGGCTGGAGAAGGCCGACATCGACATCGTCGGCGGCGACAGCGTGTTCTTCGACAAGCTCATGGGCTCGATCTCGCTCGGCAAGAGCGTCGACGGGTTCGTCGGTAACTCGGAGGTGGCGCAGCGGCTGGGTGGTGCGTGGCTGAACGGCGACGCGAACTTCACCGAGGACCTCAAACAGATCCTCGGCTCGTTGAGCACCGAGGACCTCAAGAACGTCTCCGTGTCGGCGTTGTTGACCAAGATGATGAAGGACGGGGTGCCTGACTCGCCGGCCGTCATCACGCCGAAGCCGTGACGTCGACCGTGTCCGCGCCGGCCGAGGAGGCGGCCGGCGCGATTCAGGACGGGCTCGACGCCCGCACGTACGAGGTGCTGCGGCAGCGGCTCGCCGGGGCGGCGAAGGAACTGGCGCGGCGGGCCGAGGCCCTCAACACCCGCCGCCTGGAGGTGTTCGGCGGCACCGATTTCCGGCTGCTCGGCGGCGAGCGGATCCGGACCGACAACAACTGCGTGCCGCGCGACATCGTGTCCATTCCGGACAGTGACGGCGGCGCGAGCGGGCTGATGCTGTTCGGCTACAACGTCTTCATCGGGCTGAAACCCGAGACGACGGTCGACGACGTGTTCTCGCTACACCGGTTCACCCGCGACGGCGAGGCGTTCCGGTTCGAGGACGCGTCGAACGAGCGGCCGGAGCTGTTGCGGGACGAGCGGTTCCGGCGTGAGTTCACCGAGCTGTACCGGTACTACCGGGAAACCCGGCTCATGCAGTTGCGGCCGGTCGAGGGCAAGCTGCTCGCGGTGTTCCAGACCGGCCCACGTACCGAGGACATCAAGGTGCTGCGGTGGGTGGCCGGCGCCCACGGCGAACTGTCCTACCTGGACAATGTGGGCGAGCGGGACCACGTGTTCCCACCCGCGTACGACTTCAGGTGGACCGAGACCACGCGGGACGATCACGTGCTCGGCCGCCACCCGCACATCTCCATCGAGAACGAGGTGTTCGTCGAGACGATCGGCGGCGACCTGACCGTCAAGATCGAGAACAACACCGAGATCGGCGAGGGCATCTACCGCGAGCCGGTCGACGAGCCGCTGCAAAGCCTCGCCGACGCGGACGTCCGGTACGCGCGCGTCGGCCCGCTGATTCTGCTGAAGATCCTGCCGTACAACGAAAAGACCCACCGATACCTGGTCTTCAACACCCGTACCAAGACGGTCGTGCGGCTCGACGGCATCGGCCAGGCCTGCCTGCGGCTGCCCGAGGACCAGGGCATCATCTTCCCCGGCGGCTACTACCTCGCCACCGGCGTGTCCCGCACGTTCGAGAACACCGATACCGACGACCTGGAGTTCGAGCGGGTCATCCGGTCTCCCAACGGCGAGGACGTGCTGTACGTCTTCCACGCCCGCCGCGAGGGACGCTCGCTTCTGTTGCCGTACAACGTGATCCGCAAGGAGGTCGCAAGCCCCCTGCCGTGTCACGGGTACTCGCTGTTCGAGGACGGCACGCTCGTCGCGTTCCGCGCCACGTCGGACGAGCCGACGCGAGTGCACCCGATGCAGGTGTGGCAGACACCGTTCGTGTCGGACTCGTTCGCCGCCGCGCAACCCATCGGCACCGGGCCGCTCGAACGTGTCGGCAACGCGGACCTCGTGCGTGGCATCTCCGACTGTCTTTCCGTGACCCGGATGGTCGACGAGATGACGCCGTCGACGGCCGTGTTCGAGGGCCTGATCGCCGCGTGTGCCAGGGCGTTCGACAGCTACCACTGGCTGGGTGAGCCGGACCTCGGCGACCTGCGGGGTGCGCTCACCGACGTCCGCGCGACGGCCGAGCAGGTGCTGGCCGAGTTCGAGAACGTCAAGGCACTCACCGACTCCGCGGCCGCCGAGCTGACCAGGACCGGTGAGGACATCGCGTCCCTGGTGCGGCGGGTGCGGGGCGAGGTGCCGGGTTCCGCGGACGAGTGGGTCGAGCAGCTCACGTCGCTGCGGAAGGCACAGGGCCGCCTCGAAACGCTGCGCGAACTGCGGTACGTGGACACGGCACGGATCGACGAGCTGGCCGCCACCCTACAGTCCGAACTGGACAGTGCTGCCCAGCGAGCGGTCGAGTTCCTCCAGGGCGAGGACGCGTTCACCGGCTACCACGAGAAGGTCGAGGCGCTCGCCACGGCGGCAGCCGCCATCAAGACCGTGGCCGAGGCCGCGCCGGTCGTCGAGCGGCTGGCCGAGCAGGCCGGCGGACTGGAGATCATCACCGAGATCGTCGGCTCGCTGGACATCGGCGACGCGACCGTACGCACGAAGATCCTCGAACGGGTCGGCGAGGTGCTGGCCCGCGTCAACCGTGCACGGGCCACTGCGGACGCCCGGCGGCGCGACCTCCTTGCCACGGAAGGCCGTGCGGCGTTCGCGGCCGAGTTCGCCCTGCTGGGCCAGTCGATCACGGGTGCGCTCGCGGTCGCCGAAACGCCGCGCAAGTGCGACGAGCAACTGGGCCGGCTGCTGCTGCAGCTGGAGAATCTGGAGTCCCGGTTCGGCGAGTTCGACGACTTCCTCGCCGAACTGACGGCCAAGCGCACCGACGTCTACGAGGCGTTCTCGTCCCGCAAGCAGGCGCTGGTCGATGAGCAGGCACGGCGTGCGGACCGGCTGTTCGAGTCCGCTGACCGGATTCTCACGAGCATCAGCCGGCGCGCGGCGTCCTTGTCCACTATGGACGAGATCAACACGTACTTCGCGTCCGACCCGATGGTCGCGAAGGTTCGGTCGGTTGCGAACGACCTGCGTACCCTCGACGACGCGGTCCGCGCCGAGGAGTTGGACGGACGGCTGAAGACGGCCCGTCAGGAGGCCGGCCGCTCGCTGCGGGACCGCGTGGACCTCTTCGGTGACGGTGGCGAGACCGTTCGCCTCGGCCGGCACCGGTTCGCGGTCAACACGCAGGCCATCGACCTGACGCTGGTCCCGAAGGACGGCGAGATGGCGTTGGCCATCACCGGAACCGACTTCCGCACGCCCGTGCAGGATCCCGGGTTCCAGGGCACGAAGCCGTTCTGGGACCAGCTACTCGTGTCCGAGACCGCGGATGTCTACCGCGCCGAGTACCTGGCCACCTCCGTGCTCGCGGACGGTTCAGCCGACGGGGCTGGTGACGCCGCGGACATACTCGACATCGTGCGCCGCGCGGCCGAGTCCCGGTACGACGAGGGCTACGAGCGGGGTGTGCATGACCACGACGCGGCGGCCATCCTCGAGGCGCTGCTGCGGTTGCGGTCGAGCGCGGGCCTGCTGCGCTATCCGGCAGCGGCACGCGCATCGGCCCAGTTCTTCTGGGCGCACGGGACGACCGACGAGGCGCGCACGGTGTGGTCGACGCGTGCCGGTTCGCTGGCCAGGGCACGGGAAGCGTTCGGACCAGTACCGGCGATCAGCGAGCTGTGCGCGGAACTGGCCACGGCCATCGACGAGTTCGGCCTGGCCACCGGCGATTCGGCCCTGGCCGCGGAGTACCTGTTCGAGGAGTTGGGCTCGACCCCGCTCGGTTTCGTGACCAGTGCCGGCGCCCCCGCGCTCGTCGAGAGGTTCCGGCGTGCGCTGGACGGCCGTCGCGAGTTCGACGACGACCTCCGCGCACTCGAGGATCTGAACGCCAGGCACCAGCTCGCGACCGCGTGGCTGTCGGCGTTCGTGTCCACACAGGACGACCTGGTGGCCGACGAGCTACCCGAAGCGGTGGCGTTGCTGCTGTGCGAGCTGCCCAGGCACGACTCGTCGGCGGCCGTGTCGGCCACGGTCGAAGGTTTGCTGGGCGCCCACCCCCGCGTGGTGGAGGGCCGCATGACCGTCCGGCTGGACGAAGTCCTGACCAGGACCCGCAAGTTCCGGCTCGAGCGCGTGCCGGCGTTCCGCGCGTACCAGAAGCAACGCAACGAGTTGCTCACCCGCGAGCGTGCCCGGCTGCGGCTCGATGAGTTCACGCCGAAGGTCATGAGCACGTTCGTGCGCAACAAGCTGCTCGACGAGGTGTACCTGCCGCTGATCGGCGACAACCTGGCCAAGCAGCTCGGTGCGGCCGGCGACGCCAAGCGCACCGACCAGATGGGCCTGCTGCTGCTCATCTCCCCACCGGGCTACGGCAAGACGACGCTGATGGAATACGTCGCGAACCGGCTCGGCCTGGTGTTCGTCAAGGTCAACGGCCCGGCACTGGGCCACGACGTGACGTCGCTCGACCCGGCGGACGCGCCGACGGCGACCGCGCGCCAGGAGGTCGAGAAGATCTCCTTCGCGCTCGAACTGGGCAACAACGTGTTGCTCTACCTGGACGACATCCAGCACACGTCACCGGAACTGTTGCAGAAGTTCATCTCCCTCTGCGACGCCCAGCGGCGCATGGAAGGCGTGTGGGACGGCCGGACCAGGACCTACGACCTGCGTGGCAAGCGCTTCGCGGTGTGCATGGCCGGCAACCCCTACACCGAGGCCGGCAAGCGCTTCCGCATCCCGGACATGCTGGCCAACCGTGCCGACGTGTGGAACCTCGGCGACGTGCTCTCCGGCCGCGAGGACGAGTTCGCGTTGAGTTACCTGGAGAACGCGCTGACGTCCAACCCGGTCCTGGCTCCACTGTCCACAAGGGATCGTGCGGATCTCGAGCTGCTGATCCGGTTGGCCCGTGGCGAGGAGGTCCAGTCGGACCAGCTGTCGCACCCGTACTCCGCCGTCGAGTTGGACCAGCTCACGTCCGTGCTGCGCAAGCTGTTGCGGGTCCAGGAGGTCGTCCTCGCCAACAACCAGGCGTACATCGCATCGGCGGCGCAGGCGGACTCGTCGCGTACCGAGCCGCCGTTTTTGCTCCAGGGCTCGTACCGGAACATGAACAAGCTGGCAGAGCGCATTGTCCCGGCAATGAACGATCAGGAACTGGAAGCCACGATCGACGACCATTATCTTGGTGAGGCGCAGACGCTGACGTCCGGCGCGGAGGCGAACCTGCTGAAACTCGCTGAACTTCGTGGTCGGCTCACCAAGGGAAAGGCCGAACGCTGGGCGACGGTCAAGGCGGCGTATTTACGGGACAAGGCGTTGGGCGGCACGGAGGACGATCCGTTGAGCCGCGCGGTCGGCGCCGTCGGTCTGCTCGCGGACCGCGTCGCGGCCGTGGAAAAGGCCATCGTCCGAGCGAGCGAACGTCGCGGTTAGGCCATTCGGTAACCGCGTCAGCTTCGCTTTACGCCGGCGCGAGACGTTGTCTTTTTCTGCGGTCCTTGTTGTGACCTTCGACGAGGTTTCGGCTTTGGCGGTTGCGCGGCCGGCGGCGTTGGCTCCTTTCTGGTGACGGTTAATCGGACGGTGCCGTTGTTGTTGCCATAGAACCCCCAAGCGTCGTTGGCGAAGGCATAGAGGTAACCGCCGTGGCGCACTTGGTGGACGCTTGTGCCCCCGGTGCCGATGTTGATGCGTTGGTGGCCGGTGTTGGGCTTGCCGTTGACAGTGACCGCGTTGTTCGCGACGTAGCCGACCAGCGACATCCACGGCAGGTCTGGTTCGCGTGGGGCCCCGAGGAAAGACGCTTGTTCGTCCCCGGATAGGCGGCGGTACAGCATCTCACACCTACCGATCAGGCTTCCCCAGCTGCGCCACGCTCTCTCCACCGCTACCACGGGCTCTCGCCAGTCAAACAACCCTGTGCTGCCGTTCGGGCCCGAGGGGATGTCCATATCCAGCCACTCGCCCTCGGCTTCGAAGGTGTAGTCGCCCGGTTCGAGATAGATGCCCGTGTCGTTCCATGGCTCTCGCGCGAACACCTCGGCTTGCTGGGGGTGCCCCACGGTGGCGGTGCGCGTAGGTCGGTACGGCCCGCTGGTGATGGGTGGGTCGTTCGGGTTTTGACGTTCGTACGCAGACTCGTGCACGTAGATGGAGTCATGCACGTGATGCAGATTCGCCGGCGGGGTGGGGGCATCCCGGTGGTCGAGCAGAGGGATCGCCCGCGGCCGTAAGGAAAGGAAGGGCTCCATCGCCGGCTCGAGCACCGGGTTGAGCCAGCCGAGTGCGCTGCGGTCGTCGTCGTGGAGGAGATCGTGGGGATCCGGGTGGATCTGCCGCGTGGTGCTCGGGTGGAAGGCGAGCTTGATGTCATGTTCTGCCTGTTCGATCATCCACTGCAGGGCGCCGTCGCTGAGCCCGATTTCGCGATGGCCGCCGCCGACGTCCAGGTGACTGCCGGGAAACCACACCTGTTTGACCTTCTGCGGTTGGAGAATATCGGGCGGTGACGACATCTCCTCCCACAGCGTGGGCGAGAAGGTGCCACGGGATTCATCCACGGCCAGCGCCTGATAGGCGAACGAGACGTAGGGGTTGAGCCGGACGTCGTTGAACTCATAGCGGCGAGAGGAGAAGCCCGGGGCAACCCAGCGCCAGGGATCCGGGATGCCCAGCGAGCCGACGGTGTCCCACACCCCGATGAACTTCACCGGGAGGTCCTTGGCGTTGCGCGGGTCGAACCAGAAGTCCAGACCGTCACGCCAGTGTTGATCGCCATCCTGGCCATCGCGGCCCCGCTGATCCTGGTAGCCCAACTGGTAGCGGTGGTATATGCGTTTGATCCGGCACCAGGTGTCCTGTTCGTCTGGACCGCGGCGGATCAGGCCACACATCGCGATCAACCCGGCGAGGCTACGCGCGGTGTAGGCGCCACGGCTGAAACCGAACAGCGCGATGTAATCGTCAGGCTGATAGTTCGTGATGAGCCAGTGGTAGCCTTCGAGCACATTGGCTGCCAAGCTTCGCCCTGGGCCGCGGCCGAGGCCCACACCAAAGCCACCGGCCATCAGCCTTGACACCACACCGCCGCGGGTGCCCACGCCCGTTATGTAGTAGCTCAGTTGCTTGCTGGGATCAGTCTTGTCGAGAGCGTTGAACAGTCGACGGACGTTCGTCACTGAATCTTGTTCAGGCGAGTTCCACGTGCCATCACAACACACGATGAGATAGCGCATGATGACTTCCTCTCAGCGATCGAGACCACCTCCCGCAACACACCGCAAAGTCGGCAAAGCCCGGAAACAAGAACAACAGAACATGAAGGCCCAGGCTGGGCATATCACCCGAGGCCGCCTCGCGTCTTCGTGCGCGGATTGTAGTCCGGCATCGTCACCGCTTACCTGTGAACCAGCCTGCGCACCCGCAATGATCGCCCTGGCCCGTCGAGTAGTTCGCGGCGCTCGCCGCCCACCGGCCGTCGAGGTCAGGAGCGGACTGCCCAGGGGTTGACGGCCAGCCGGCTGGTGTTGCCGAGGTCGATCCCGCCGTGCGGTTCGACGAGCTGGGCCGGTTCCCCTGCCGCTGGGGCAATCTCCAGATACCGGCCCTCCATCGCCGGCGCCGTCGAGTCCGTCATGGTGTTACGCCACAGCACCCGCGCCATCACCTGGTCGCCGGGCCGCAGCGTCACCGGCACGGGTTGGACGTCAAAGCTGTCCGGCGCGCTGATCGGCGTCGAACCATTGCCGACCGTGACTTCCAGGGGCTTTCGATCCGCGTCCAGCACCCGAACCGCCGGATAGCCGTTGGCGGTGTAGTCGCGGGTGCCGCAGTTGGTCAGCAGGATCCCGAGCGCTCGCAGGCCCATGGCGGCGTCCACCGCACCCGCGGTGATCCTGATGCCGGACTCCGGACAGGCCGCGGCAGCGCTCGCCGGCGACCCGGACGGCGTGGCCGGGAGTGGAGCCGGGGCGGGGCCGGAACAAGCGGCGATCAAGGCGGTTCCCACGAACACCAGGCCAAGGCGGCGGATCATCACGCGCCCACGCTACCTGGCGACTCATGGCAGGAGTTCGTACCGGACACCCTGTGGGCCGCCGGGCTCGAACCCGGAACTCGTTCACCGCTCGGCTGGCGCCGCGGGTGGCCGTGTCGTGCGCCGACCCGCTCAATCCAACCGGCGGCGCGCGGATCTTAGGGGACTACGGCGACGCGCGGCGTGGGCGAGGTCGTGGTAAGCAGGTGGGTGAGGTCGGCGAGGGGAGCCGCGGGAGCGGTGAGGGTGGTCCAGGGGGCGTCGGTGTGCGCGAGGAAGTCGATGGCGTGGCCGAGGTGGCGAGGTTCGTAGTTGTGCACGCCGGTGATGGTGAGATGGCGGCGGACCACTTGTTCCGGGTCGACGGCAAGTGGCGTGCTCGGGGTGACCGAGCCGGCGAGGACGGCGGTGCCACCGATGTCGAGCAACGGAAGTGCCTGGTCGATCGCCGCCGAGGAGCCGGAGAAGTCGAGCACAACGTCCACTTCGGACGCTTCAGCCACAGTGGCCAGGACGCGGTTCGCGCCGAAGCGGGTCGCGTGGCCGCGGCGGTCGGAGTCGGGGTCCGCTGCGATGATCTCGGCCGCGTCGGAGCAGGCCGCGATGGCGGTCAGACCGAGCATGCCCGCGCCGATGACCAGGACCCGGCGGCCGTCCACCGCGCCGGCTCGGTCGAGCGCGGCCATGACGGTGGCCGTGGCGCACGCCGCCGGAGCGGCCACGGCGTCGGGTAGCGACCGCGGGACGCGCACGATCGTGCTCCCGCGGGGCAGCACCACATGCTTGGCGTAGCCGCCGGACAACGGCCAAGGGCCGTCGAGGGGTTCGTGTCCGGTCTTGCGGACCGTGCGGCACTTGGCGGTCACCCCGCCGGCACAGCGATCACACTGTCCACACGGGACGGTGACGCTCCAGGTGACGCGGTCGCCGACCGCGACCGGTGAACCGTCGAGGCAGCTCGCGCCCGCCGGCCCCACCGCCTCGACGACGCCGGTCGCTTCGTGTCCCAGGATGCTCGGGCAGGGGGCGGGTCGCCGGCCGGAGACCGTGTGCCGGTCGCTGCCGCACACGGTGGCCAGCCGGACGCGCACCAGCACTTCGCGTGGACCGAGCGGCGGGATCGGGATGTCCTCGATCCTCACCCGGCCGCCGCCGCGCCAGACGGCCGCGGTGGTGGTCGCGGGGATCACGCGGGCAGGCCGAGCAGATCGGGCAGGTCGGCCACCGATCCGACCAGGTGGGTGTGCCGGGCCCGGCCGAGTTCGTCGGGTGTGCCGGCGCCGCTGAGCACTCCGACCACCATCGCGGCACCGGAGTTGGTTCCGGCTTGGAGGTCACGTGGGGTGTCGCCGGCGACCAGGGTGGCCGCGACGTCGTGGACGCCGGTGAGCTCCATCGCGTGGTGGATCATGTGCGGTGCCGGCCGTCCCCGTGGCACGTCGTCCCCGCACACGACGGCGTCGACGACCCCGGATTCCCAGCCGAGGGTGGCCAGCAGCTTGTCGACCACCTCGCGGTCGAAGCCGGTGGTCAACACCACCCGAACGCCGTTGCGGCGTAGCCGGGCGAGCGCGGGCACCACGCCGGGAATCGGCTCCGGCGGGGTCCGCTCGTACGCGGCGCTCAACCTGGCGCGGAAGTCGTCGAGGGCGGCGTCCACCACGTGCTCGGCAGGCGGGGTGCCGTCGGGCGCTGCCAGCAGGTTCCGCAGCGCTTCCCGCTTCATCGCGCCGTGCCAGCGGTGGAACTCCTCCGGGCCCGCGTCCGACCCGGCCGCGGTGGCGGCCTCGGCGAGCGCCCGGTAGACCAACTGGTGTTCCTCCACGGTGGTTCCGGCCATGTCCAGCACTGCAAGTTCGATCACGATGTCTCCGCGGTCGTAGAGTTCACGTTGCGCACCAAGGAAGTGCGCGCGTCCAGGGTGTTGTTGAGGGTGAAGCTGACCAGGTCGGGTCGGTAGCGGTCGTCGGAGAACTCGACGGCGGCGCCGGCCGAGTTCCTGGCCAGCCGGCGTTGCCGCAGCAGCGGCGCACCGACGGTGACGTCCAAAGTGTCCGCGTCGGTCTCGTCGGCGGGCACGGCGTCGATGACGTGCGACGCGGAGGCGAAGTCGATGCCGCGCGACTGCAGGTAGGCCCAGAGTGAGCCCGAATCGCAGTCGAAGTCGAACAGCAGGCGGCCGACCGGCTCGATGAACGAGCCACGCTCCAACAGCGTCGGCTGCCCGTCGAGCAGGCGTTGCCGCAACACGCTGACCACCCGCTGCCCCGGCTCGATGCCCAGTTGTGCGGCGATCTCGGGCGTCGCCGGCCGCAGCGCGAGTTCGAGCGTGCGCTGCCCGGGCGTGCGGCCGAGGTCGTGCGCCCACGCCGAGAACGAGAGCAGCGTGTCGAACGGCTGACCGAGCGCGTCGTGCCGGACCGTCGGCGGCTTGCCCCGCCCGCCCGCGATCAGCCCTTCGGAGCGCAGCGCCGCGAGCGCCTGGCGGACCGGTCCGCGCGAGGTCGACCACTCCGAGCACAGCTGCGACTCCGACGGGACCGGCTGCCCGATGGCGAGGTCGCCGCGCCGGATCCGCTGGCGCAGGTCGTCCGCGATCTGTTCGTGAAGGGGCGTGGACACAAGTTGACTATATAGGTCGCCGCAACCGCTCGGTCAAGAGAAAGTGTTGATGGTGAACGGAATCTGAACAGGTCAAGGCATGTCGTTGGCGATCCTTGACGGCACTTACGGGGATGGTCGACCGTTCTTGTCATGACAAGCTTGCGGTGGGCTGCCGAGACCGATCTGGTCGTGGTCGGGGCCGGGATCGTCGGGCTCTCGCACGCGGTCGAGGCGGTTGCCCGGGGGTTGTCCGTAACCGTCGTCGAGCGCGATGAGCGCGCGGTCGGCGCCTCGGTGCGCAACTTCGGCCACGGCTGCGTGACGGCCCAGTCCGGCGTCGCGCTCGAGTACGCGATGGCCGCCCGCCCCCGCTGGCTGCGGCTCGGCAAGGACGCCGGTTTCCTGGTGCAGGACGCCGGGACCCTGGTCGCGGCCCGCGCGGACGACGAACTGGCGGTGCTGGCCGAACTGCGCGACCTCCGCGGCGACGACGTCGTGCTGCTGGATCGCGCCGCGGTCCTGGAGCGGGTGACGCTGGGCGAAGAGGTGATCGGCGGCGCCTGGCTGCCGCTGGACCTCCGCGTCGACGCGCGGTCGGCCCCGGCCGCGATCGCGGCCTGGCTGGCGAGCCAAGGCGTGGTGTTCCACTGGGGCACCGCGGTGACCTCGACCGAACCGGGCATCGTGCACACCGCACATGGTGACCTGTGTGCAAAGTGGACGGTCGTCGCGGTCGGCCACGACGTGGACCGCCTGCACCCGGAGATCGCCGCGACGCACGGCGTTCGCCGGTGTGGCTTGCACATGCTGCGGGTGCGCGACCCGCATGCGCGACCGGTCGAGGAGGCCGTGCTGACCGGCCACGCGATGCTGCGCTACAGCGCGTTCGACGCCTGCCCCAGCCGGTCGGCCGTCCGCGACCGGCTCGCCGCTGTTGCACCGGAGACGCTCGACGCGCAGCTCAACCTGATGTTCACCCAGCGTCCCGACGGAACGCTCACCATCGGCGACACCCATGACTACGCGACCACGTTGCCCCCCTTTCGCGACGAGGCCCGCGACGAGCTGATCCGGGCCGAGACCGCGCGCCTGCTCGGGGTGTCCACAGTGGACGTCCTGGAGCGGTGGCCCGGCGTGTACGCCTCGGCCCCCGAACCGTTCCTCATCGACACCCCACACTCCGGCGCCCGCGTCGTGTCGGTCACGTCGGGCATCGGCATGACGACCGCCTTCGGCCTCGCCCCGGCCGTTCTCGACTCCCTCCTCACCTGATCACCCACGTCCTGTCCAAGGAGCACCCCATGCGCATCCGTCGCCCCCTGACGCTCGCCTGCAGCGCGGCCCTCCTCGCCGTCCTCACCGCGTGCGGCGCCGACTCGTCCGGCACCACCCAGGGCGCCAACGGGATCGAGTGCCCGAACGGCGGCACGGTCCGCTTCGGCGTCGAACCGTTCGAGGACCCGGCCAAGCTCACCCCCGCGTTCACGGTGCTGGCCCAGGCACTCGAGAAGCAACTGGGTTGCAAGGTCGAGTTGAGCGTCGTCTCCGGCTACTCGGCTGAAGTGCTGGCGATGCGCAACGGCAAACTGGAGATCGGGCAGTTCGGGCCGCTGGGCTACGTGTTCGCCAGCAGCCAGGCCGACGCGCAGCCCGTCGCTTCGTTCGGTGACGCGTCCGGCAAGCTGAGCACGTACACGGCCGGAATCTGGGTCCCGAAGGACTCGCCGATCACGACCGTCGAGCAGTTGCGCGGCAAGTCGCTCGCGTTGGGCGACGTCGGCTCCACCTCCGGCGACGCGTTCCCGCGGCTCGCGCTGCGCAAGGCGGGCCTTCAGGACAGCGACGTGCGCATCGACTACGCGGGCGGGCACCCGCAGGCGCTGCTGGCACTGACCAACGGCAAGGTGGACGCCGCCGAGATCAACACCCAGCAACTGGCCACCTCGACCCAGGCGGGCCAGTTCGACCCGGCACAGTACCGGCGGATCTGGGAGTCCGAGCCCATCCCCAACGACCCGATCACCGTGGCCGGCTCCCTGGACCCGAAGTTCCGCGACGCCGTGGCCAAGGCGCTGCTCAACCTCTCCCCGGGCGACGTGGCGAAGGTGGCCGAGTTCCTCGACGTGACGCCGCCCGGGCCGCTGGTACCGGTGACCAAGGAGACCTACGGCCCGCTGTTCGACCTGGCCAACACGCTCGGGCTGACCGAAAAGGACGCGGGATGAGTAACCCTGTGCTCGCGCGCAAACTCGCGGAGAAACAAGCATGAGCACGCTGCGGCTGACCGGCCTGCGCAAGTCCTTCGCCGGCCGGACCGTGCTGGCCGGGGTCGACCTGGACGTGCCCGCGGGCGAACTCGTCGCGGTGCTCGGCGCCAACGGTTCGGGCAAGTCGACCCTGCTGCGGTGCGCCGCCGGGCTGCTCGAACCGGACGAGGGCCGGGTCACGATCGACGGCGCTCCGGCGGGGCCCTGCGACATCGCCATGGTGTTCCAGCAGATCCACCTGGTGGCCCGGCGAAGCGTGCTGGACAACGTGTGCGCCGGAGCGCTCGGCCGGTTGTCCCTGCACCGGTCACTGCTGCCCGCGCTCTACCCGAGCGAGCTGCGCGTCGAGGCCATGGGGTGTCTGGACCGGGTCGGCCTCGCCGACCGCGCTGCCGACCGCGCCGGGCAGCTCTCCGGTGGCCAGCAGCAACGCGTCGCGATCGCCCGTGCGCTGTGCCAGCGGGCTTCGGTCGTGCTGGCCGACGAACCGGTGTCGGCGCTGGACCCGGCGGCCGCGGAGAAGGTGATCACCTTGCTGCGTGACGTGGCCCGTGCGGGCTACGCGGTCGCGGTCGTGCTGCACCAACCCGAACTCGCCCTGCGGTTCGCCGACCGCGTGGTCGGCATGCTCGACGGCCGCGTCGTCGTGGACCGCGCAGTGAGCGACCTCGACTGGTCCACTGTGGACCAGCTGTACGCCCCGGACCACGTGACCGAAGGAGCGCTGCGATGACCGCGACCGAGGACGTCGAGCGAAACCGGTTGAGCCCGCCGCGCAGACGGGTGCTGGGCTCGGCCGGATTGGTCATCACGGTCGTGCTGGTCGCCGTGCACGTGCTCGCCTGGCGGGAAACGGACTTTTCACCGGCCGCGCTCGTCAAGGGCTGGCACGGCATGGTCGACTTCCTCGACGACGCCGTCCCGCCCGACTTCGACTGGAACCGTGTCGTCGCACCGGGTCTCTCCGCCGCCTTGGTGACGTTCTACATCGGACTGCTCGGCACCACGTTCTCCATCCCGTTCGCATTCCTGCTGGCGTTGGCCGCGGCGCGGGCGACCACCCGCAACACCTGGGTCTACCAGGCGGCCCGCGCGCTCCTGTCGGCCCTGCGGGCCATCCCGGACGTCGTGTTCGCGTTGATCTTCGTGACCGCCGTCGGGCTCGGGCCGTTCGCCGGCGTGCTGGCACTGGTCTGCCACAACACCGGCGTGATGGGCAAACTCTGGGCCGAGGCCATGGAGGAGGCCGACCTCGGGCCCCGGGACGCGTTGCGCGTCACCGGCGCGTCGAGCGTGCAGATCGCGGCGAACGCCGTGCTGCCCACCGCGCTGCCGCAGATGACCGGCCTGCTCCTGTACCGCCTCGACGTCAACGTGCGTTCGTCGTTGGTGCTCGGCCTGGTCGGTGCCGGCGGCATCGGGTTCCTGATCAACCAGTCCATCCAGTTGTTCCGCTTCGACCAGATGGTGACCCACATCCTCATCGTGCTGGTGCTGGTCATCGTCGTGGACCAAACGTCCGCGCTGATCCGCCGCCGCATCGCCGGCCGGACAGCCAATCCCGGCCGGCCGACCCGTGGCTGATGACACTCGGACTACCGCGGCACGAGCGCTCAGCGTCCGGGTTTGGCTGCACGGGGTTTCAACTTTCTTCAGAATTGCGTCGTTTTCCAGCAGCACTTATGCGTCTGGTTTCGCAAAAAGCAGTGCAACCTCATGACACACGCATCTGCATTGACTTCACTCGAACACTGGATCGAGCCTCACATCAATGCGTTCTGAGTGACCCCGTCTGCGGGTCGAAGCAAATCAGTCCACGAGCGTTCGCAGTCTCTGCCACAAAGACGGAGGCGCCATCTGCACTACGCCATGCGAGCGCAATATGGATATACGGCCCACTTGCGCCTCTGATCAGCGGAGTAGCAGCCCAAGGCGTATCATCACCAGTTTCCCTATCGGGCCACCGATCGGTGAGGGCGGCCACAAAATCTGCGATAGAACTCGCTGCCGGTACTAGCTCATCAGCTTCGAGGTATTGCTCATACAGACGCTCGTGCGCCCTAGCCGCCTCACGATCGTTCGGCGGCACGTCCCCTTGCCAAACGGCCAGGTCGTAGCTCATATCTCACGTACCTCGTCTCGGAAGGTCTTGGAATATGCCACACCGCCGCTGGAAACCAGCCACCCTCTACCCAACTCCACGCAGCCGTCACCAACATCACGACCTCATACAGCTAGCTCGTTCGGCGGCGGGAAGGAAGCCGCCGCTATCCTGACGTCGGACTTGCCGGAGCCGATGGGGGTGCAGGTGGAGCGCGGGCAGCTGATCTCCGGCCGGTACGAGCTGCTCAAGCGGCTGGGCCGGGGCGGGATGGGCGAGGTGTGGGCCGCGCGGGACCGATCCCTTCACCGAGAGGTCGCGCTGAAGGTGCTCGACCTGGACGGCGCCGATCACCCGGACCTGGCGAAGCGCTTCGAACGCGAGGCGGTCGCGGCTGCGCAGATCAACCACCCGAACGTGGTCGCCCTGTACGACCGGGGGATCCACGAGGACGTCATGTTCCTCGTCATGGAGAAAGTCGAGGGCGGCACCCTCACCGAGCACATCCGCGCGGAGAATGCGCTCACGCTGTCGCGTGCCGTAGGGATTGCGAGCGGAATCTGCGCCGCGCTGACGGCCGCACACCAAGCCGGCGTCATCCACTACGACATCAAGCCGCACAACGTGATGCTCACCCCGGACGGCCGGGTGAAGGTCCTGGACTTCGGCATCGCGGGGTTCATCCAAGCCACCTTCTCGGTGCCGCATTCCTCGCAGCTGGCGCCGGCGTTCACCATCGAATACGCCGCCCCCGAACAGTTCCTCTCCGAACGCGGGGACGAACGCTCGGACCTCTACTCCCTCGGGTCCGTGCTCTTCGCGCTGCTTGCCCAGCGGCCGCCGTTCACCGGGCACAACGGCGTCGCGGTCATGCGCGCGAAGCTGGACGAGGAGGCGCCCCGCCTCGATTCGTTCCGCGACGATCTCCCACCGGCGGTGACGGAACTGGTTGCGGAACTCCTGCAACGCGATCCGGGCCGGCGCCCGCCGTCGGCCCGGCTGGTCGGGAACCGCCTCGCGCGGCTGCAAACAGCTTCTGCCCAGGCGAAGGTGGACGCGACGAAGGTTTTGCCTGCCACGGACACCGCGACGGCGCGGCCACCGCGGACCCGGCGCATGGAAACGACGCCGTCTTCGGAGACGGACGAAGGGTTCGCCATCGGGTGGACGGGAAACGATCCGCTCGACGCCTACGCCGATGCCCACGGGCTGGGTCGCGTCTACATCCGCCTGAGGGTGGGCGCGATCCTGGGTTTGCTGGGTGTCCTGGTCGCGCTGATCGTGGCACAAGTAGACGGCTTTCCGCCTGAAATTTGGCTGCCCGTGCTGGTGGTATCGGGTACTGTCGGCGGACAGTCCCTCATCTTCCGTCGCCGGGTCACCCGTGTGTGGCGGCGGGACACGTCCTCGTGGTCGTTGCGAATCGGGCCGCGGGGCATCCGAACCACCAAGGGGTCGGAGAGCCACGACTACCGTTGGAGCGAGATCCGGAGATTCGGCGTCGAAGAGGTCTACGCCCCCAAGGGCACAGGTCGAGAACCCCCCGCATCATGCAACGCCGGGCTCTACCTCGAACTCACGGACACCCGGCAGCCGGCTGGGCCCCAGCCGGTCCACCGTCCGGCAGGGTGGCCGTGGCGACTGGCTCGTGCGGTTGACCGCGACGGGATGATCCCGGTGTGCGTGCTCGGACCGATGACGGATCGGCAGGAAACCGCACTGTGGGACGCCCTCGCCCAGTACGGTGCGCGGGCGAATACCCAGGGCGAATGATCACTCCGCTTTCGCGGTGGTGAAACTAAAGACCTCGCGGGCATGCCCGTTCTCGGCGCGGTAGCCGTTATGGTCGATCCACCGGGCCAGCGCCTGATAGGACTCGGCGAGGCTGTCCATGGTGCCGTGGTAGACCAGGGTGGCCACCTGGTCCAGTCCCGGTAGCTGGAGTTATCCGATCCCTCCGGTGAGCAGAGATACGGCGCACCGGCCCGTACTTGGACTCGATCGTCGCCGGTCGGCTCGTACCAGGCCGCTGCGGGCCCGGCGAATGGGAGACCCGCGCGCTGCATATGCTCGGCAAGGCTCCCGCACAACCCACCGACAACCGGGCCCATGTGTTCATACTCGTAAGACTCGGCAATACCGCTGACCGCGACGACCCGCGCCGGCGCGATAGGTTTGACCACGACATCCACTGTGGACATTGTGTGCTCCGATTCGATCAATCGAAGTCGCGCCTCGACTCGTGCCAACCGGTCGGTTTGCGTCGCGACCTGATCAGCCAGCTCACTCCGGCGCAGCCGGAGCATGCCGCGCAGCTGTTGCGGACTCGGCTAGTGGTCAAGCAGGTCGGCAACCTGCCTGAAAGTACCGCGGCAGATTGCAAACCCGATCACGAGGGAGCGATCAGGAGACGCCAGCGACTCGGTGAACGAACCTGGAACCTATGGATATGGATCAACTCAGCTCGACGGGTCCGGCTAGTTCCGGTTGTTGCCGGTTAGCGGAGTAAAACGGCACCCTGGCCACGGCCTTCGTCTAGCGGTATTCGCCGACGCCCACGTTTGAAGGCCCAGTGATCCAGCGGCTTCAGCGTGCCTGAGCGGTCCGGTGCCAGATCACGGGCCCGCTTAGTGACATCGGGCGCAGCTTCCGCCCGGCTATTCTCATCCCCATGGCGCAGCACTACCCCTTCGTGCGCGATGTCTTCCCAGACCTCGTCTCCGAGCTGACTACCCTCTTGAAGGAAGAAGGAGAACACGACCTAGCCGTCAGCGCGAGGGATCTGCGCCTTGTAGGCGAGTGTGGCTGCGGCGATGACTTTTGCCAGAGCATCCGGACGGCAGATCATCCGCGGGGGCAGCCTTATGGCGTTGGCCATCGATGTGTGCCGCTCATGCCCTCGAAAGGCATGCTGGTCCTCGACGTCGTGGACGGCCGGATCATGTTCATCGAAGTACTCGATCGACCGCGTATGCGCCGCCAGGATGAGCAGCGGTGACTCGCAGGAGTGGAACAACCTAACCTGCGTTGAGGCCAAGCGGGGCACGGCCGCGACGGCCCAGGGAGGGGTTCCGCTCTTCGCCCTCCCTCTTCGTCCCTGCCGCGAAGCTCATCGCGAAGCGACGCCGCAGGCGCCCTTGATGCGGCCAGCCTGGCGTAAGACGATCGAGCAGGAAGGGGACTCCTCGTAACTGGTGGCTGCCCAGTCAGGGAAGCTGATGGCCGCGTGCGGCCGTTACGTCACTCGTGAACGTTTGATGGCCCTAAAGTTCAGGCCCAGACCGCGTAACCGGGTGCCTCTGCTCGCCAGGCAGTTCAGCATCCATGCGCGTTGCTGATCGCTACGACTGCCCCAGGTGTAGCGGAGCGCGCTCACGGAGGTGCGGTGGCCGTTGGGCCGGAGGCCGGGTATGAGGTTGTCGCACACGTCGGCAAGTTCGCAGATTTGCTCGGAGTAGTCGAGTCCTGGGAAGAACTCGTCGCACATGCTCTCGCGGGTGTGTCCCATCGCCCGTATGTAGAGGATCGAGTTATGGACGACGGTGACGACCGCTTGTGCTGCGGCGTCTTGGCGCCGCCTTCGCCACATGCGACACAGTTTTGCAGCATCCGACGCCCGATCAATCAAGCTGGCCGTGGCATCGCTTCGCCGGGCCGCCGGCCGGAGCGGAGCGCAGGCCCAGCGGCCACTGGCGGCGGCGCGCTTGCGCGCCGCTCTTGGCGAAAAACGGCAGTAAAACGGCAGCAAGATCAACAGGGGAAGGGCTCCGGGCCGGTGACCTGGGGAGAGAGTGGTCCGCCCGGGGCTCGAACCCGGAACCTATGGAGTAGTTGGCTACCGGGCCGGTTATTTGCCGTTGCCTGCTGACACCAGTTGTGAGCTGGACTGGATCGCCACACAAACGATCACCGGTGCTGGTCGTCTTCGCGCATCTGTCGCCGTTTCATGGGGGTAAAGCGGGGAGATGATCTTGCTGCGGCCAACGGCCCATGCGGCTCAGCGCGATGACCTGGCCGTGCGGTCGTCGAAATGCGGCACCGGTACCGGGGCTCATCGTAGACTTGGGGCCATGAGTAGCCCAGAGCGTGACGAGCTGATGCGTCTGGTCCAGGAGATCCCGGAAGACCAGGTGCCAGACGCGCTACGCGAGCTACGGCGTCACCTCCAGCCCGTCCGCGAGCGGCCATGGCCTCCGGCCTTCTTCGCTAGCGCCCCCGGCGACGGCGTGAGCATCGCCGAGCAGGCCGACGAACTACTGCGCGAGGGCTTCGGCCGGTAGTGATCATCTGCGACACGGCCCCGATCGTCGCGGCCGCGCTCTACAAGGACCCGGATCACCACCGGTGCGTCGAACTGTTCACCGGCCTACGCCTGGCGAACCGTGAGCTCGTGCTTCCTTCTCCCATCGTGGCCGAGGTCGGTTATCTGCTCGGCGCCAAGGCTGGTACCCACACCGAGGCCTTCTTCCTCCGCGCCCTGGCCGACCGCGACTTCATCCCCGGCGAACTGACTACCGCCGACTACCCCGCATGGCTGAACTAGTCGAGCAGTACCACGACCTACCCCTGGGCACGAGTGACGCATCCGTGATCGCCTGGCCGAACGGCTGGACGTGGAAGAGGTCGCAACGCTGGACTTGCGGCACTTCACGGTGGTCCGCCCCCGGCACGTCAAGGCGTTCACGTTACTGCCCTGATCACTTCCCGCGGAAGCGGATTGATGTTGTCGCAGCGATGACCTGGGAAGAGAGTGGGCCGCCCGGGGCTCGAACCCGGAACCTATGGATTAAAAGTCCACAGCTCTACCAATTGAGCTAACGGCCCGCGCCCGTAGTCTAGCGGGAGGCCCGGTGCGGCCGGCCGTGGGTCATGAGGGTCACCACTTGCCCCAGTGCACGACCGCGTCGAAGTCGCGACGGTTCGGGTGGCGCAGGGGGGTGAGGGGGCGGTCGGCGGGGTAGCCGAGCGCGATCATGTAGGCGCAGAGCTTGTCGTCGGGTAGGCCGAGGATCCGCCGGGCGAGCTTCTGGTCGGCGACGGCGGAGTGGCCGCTGCCGATGCCCAGGTCCGTGGCGGCGAGCATCATGTTCATGGTCGCCTGGCCGAGGTCGTACTGGGCGGTCGCGCGGGTGTCCTCGTCCGGTGGAACCGAGGTCACGAGCACGATCGTGGCCGCGGATCGGGCGATGTGGCCGGCGCCTTGCCAGACCTTGGCCAGCTCGCGCAGCTCGTCCCGGTCGGTGACGATGACGAAGTCCCAGGGCTGCCAGTTCCTCGACGACGGCGAGCGCCGGCCGGCCTCCAGGATCTGTTCGAGCCGCTCCCGGGCGATGGGCTCGGCCGTGTAGGTGCGCACGTCCCGCCGTGATCGGATCGCGTCCAAGGTCTCCATCGATTCAAGGTACTCAGCCAGCGGGTTTCCCGCTCGGCGAGCAGCGGGCACCCAGTCGTTGGAGGTGAGAAACGAGATGACGACACAATCAGGCGAACGAATCACCGGCGCGCAGCCGCCCACCCGATCGGCCGGGACCGCCTTCTTCATCGGTGTGCTGCTCCTGGCGGGCCTCTACCTGGTCTTGTCCCCGTGGGTGATCGTTTCCGCGGGGCAGGTGCGCGTCGGGGTCGCCAACGTCGTCACCGGCGTGGCTCTTGCGCTGCTCGCGGCAGGGTTCGCGCGTTCGGCCGAGCGGCTTCGTTCCTTGGCGTGGGTGACACCGGTGCTCGGTGCCTGGGTGATCGCCGCACCCTGGGCGGTGTACCGCGGCAGCGGGGTAGCGCCGGTGGACATCGATCCGTCGTTGAGCACCGCGACCTGGGTGGACAACGTCGTGGTCGGCGCCATCGTGCTGCTGGCGGGCGCCGGGCTGGCCTGGCGCAGCAGCAGGGCCGACCAGTAACTCCTCTAGTACATTCGGTTCAACTGAACATGAAAGACTTTCGCGATTGCCAGCTCCGGGATTAGCGTGACCTACCGCACAGTGCCGTGCACGGTCGGACAGAGGAGAGCGCGCTATGCCCGGAGCAGCACGTCGCGTAGCCGTAGTCCTGGTCGCGGCGATCACGGGGTTCGCCCTCGGCGCACCCGTTCCGCTCGCCCAGGCCGCACAGGCGAACGACTACTGCCTCGGCCAATGCAGCGACATCCTCCCGCCCGGCGAGAACGGCAATGCGACGCTGGCCGACATTTTGGCCAACCAGCTTCTGGGTACCAGGCCCGCGCACACCGCCGACCAGCTGACCGCCTACGGCACGCTCGCGAACAACTACCAGTCGATCACCAACGCCACCATCGACCAGTTCTTCGACAACGCGTCCTTCGGTGTCCCCGCCGATCAGGTCGAACGCACCACCAAGCCGCGTTCCGACGTCACCATCGTGCGGGACAAGTCGTTCGGCATCCCGCACATCTACGGCACGACCCGCGCCGGCACGGAGTTCGGCGCCGGGTACGCGGCCGCGCAGGACCGGCTGTGGCTCATGGACGTCTTCCGGCACGTCGGCCGCGGGCAGCTGAGCAGCTTCGCCGGTGGCGCCGCGGCCAACCGGCAGCTCGAGCAGACGTTCTGGGCCGCCGCGCCGTACACCGAGCAGGACCTGCGGAACCAGGTCGCGGCCATCGCCAGCAGCGGTCCGGCCGGGGCACAGGCGCTCGCGGACATCAACGCCTACCTCGACGGGATCAACACCTACATCAACCAGTCGCACCAGGGCCGGTACTTCCCCGGCGAGTACGTGCTCACCGGCCATGTCGACGCGATCACCAACGTGGGCACCATCGCGCCGTTCACCGCCACCGACCTGATCGCCATCGCCGGGGTGGTCGGCGCGCTGTTCGGCAGCGGCGGTGGCGGCGAGGTGCAGTCCGCGCTGGTCAAGCAGGCCGCGGACGCGCGGTACGGGACGGCGATCGGGGACGAGGTGTGGCGCTACTTCCGCGCGGAGAACGACCCCGAGGCCGTGCTGACGATCCATAATGGACAGAGCTTCCCGTATTCGGCCAGTCCGTCCGACCCGGTGGGGGTGGCCATGCCCGACGCCGGATCGGTCACCCCCGCGCAGGAGGTCTTCGAGCCCACCGGCTCGGCGACCAGCGCGACCACGGCGGCGGCCGGCGTGCTGCCCGCAGACCTGTTGTCCGCCAAGCACGGCATGTCCAACGCGCTCGTGGTCTCCGGGAAGTACACCGACGACGGCCATCCGATCGCCGTGTTCGGCCCGCAGACCGGATACTTCGCGCCGCAGTTGCTGATGCTGGAGGAGTTGCAGGGCCCCGGGATCAGCGCCCGCGGCGTCTCCTTCGCCGGCACGAACTTCTACGTCCAACTCGGCCGCGGCCAGGATTACTCGTGGAGCGCGACTTCGGCCGGGCAGGACGTGACCGACACCTTCGCCGTGCCGCTGTGCCGGCCGGACGGCTCGACGCCGACCAAGGACGCCGACCACTACCTCTACCAGGGCCAGTGCATCGCGATGGAGCCGCTGGAGGTGGACAACTCGTGGCACCCGACGGTCGCCGACAGCACCCCGGCCGGCTCGTACAAGCTGATCGTCTACCGGACGAAGTTCGGGCTCGTGCAGTTCCGCGCGACCGTGGGCGGGAAACCCGTGGCCTACACCAGCCAGCGGTCCAGCTACCAGCACGAGGCCGCGTCGATCATCGGCTTCCAGATGTTCAACAACCCCGAGGACATGGCCACCGCCCAACAGTTCCAACGGGCCGCGTCGAACATCAACTACACGTTCAATTGGTTCTACGTGAACTCCACCGACATCGCCTACTTCAACTCCGGCGCCAACCCGATTCGACCCTCCGATGTGGACCCAAACCTGCCCATCGACAGCTCCCACGAATGGCAGAACTGGAACCCCGACACGTTCACCGCCGACTACACGCCTGCGGCCGAGCATCCGAACTCGATCAACCAGGACTACTACATCTCCTGGAACAACAAGCAGGCCCTGGACTACACCGCGGCGGGCTTCGGCGAGGGCAGCGTGCACCGCGCCGACCTGCTCGACTCCCGGGTGGGAGCCCTGGTGACCAGCGGAACGAAGATCAGCCGGGCGGACCTGGTGAAGGCCATGGAGGACGCCGCCGTGACCGACCTGCGCGGCGAGGACGTGCTGCGCACGCTGCTGCAGGTGATCAACAGCGAGCCGGTGACCGACCCGGCTCAGGCCGCGCTGGTGAACGAACTCCAGACCTGGCTGGCGCACGGGGCGAAACGGGTGGAGACCAGGCAAGGCAGCAAGACCTACGCGGACGCGGACGCGATCCGGGTGATGGACGCGTGGTGGCCGCTGCTGGCGCAGGCGGAGTTCCAGCCGGATCTCGGCGACGACCTGTTCACCGCACTGGTCGGCGCCATCCAGCTCAACGAGTCCCCCTCGGGCGGGCAGACCGGCCCGAGCGCCGGGCCGGCGGACGCCAACCAGTCCGTCGCGCACAAGGGATCCTCGTTCCAGTACGGGTGGTGGTCCTATGTGGACAAGGATCTCCGCGCGGTGCTCGGGCAGGACGTGCCCGGCGGGCCGGCACGGAAATACTGCGGTGGGGGCAGTGTTTCCGGCTGCCGGGCGGCGTTGCTCGCCAGCCTCGCCCAGGCCGGCGCGCAACCGGCCACGACGGTCTACCCGGCCGACTCGTCGTGCGCCGCGGGTGACCAGTGGTGCGCGGACTCGATCATCCAGCGACCGATGGGCGGGATCACCGACCCGTCGATCACCTGGCAGAACCGCCCGACCTACCAGCAGGTCGTGCAGTTCCCCGCGCACCGCTGAGCCGCCGCCCCGGGTGGAGGGCTCAATCGCGGCCGGCGACCTGGGACCGGTGCGACTTGCCGAGTCGCGCCGTCATGCCCTGGGAGGAGGCGCGCAGCATGTCCGCCAGGGTGTCCGGTGGGACCGGCTGGCCGTGGTCGAGCCAGGTGAGGATCGCCTCGAACATCAGTCGCGGGATGAGGCGTGAAAACCATTCCGTAGCCTCACCGGTCGCGAATCCCTCGGGGAGGGCGTCGCGGACGAACTGTGCGCTGCGGTCGTCGAACTCCTCGTAGTAGGCCACGAACTCCGGTTCGTGGCGGGCATTGGCGAACAGCATCCGGAACCGGTCGGGGTCGCGCTGGGCGGCGCGAACCAAGCCCTCCACGGAGCCCGGCCCGACCCCCACGTCGGCGCCTATCTCGGCACGGACGGCGGTACGCGCGTCGTCCAGGGCGGCGCGGTAGAGGTCCTCTTTGGAATCGAAATGGCGATAGACCACGGCGCGGGTGATGCCCGCTTCCGCGGCGATGTCGTCCAGGGACGACTCGCGAAAGCCGCGCCGGGCGAAGAGGGTGATCGCGCAGCCGAGGATCTGCGCGCGACGGTCGTCACGACGCATCAGCTTCCGGCCGGCCTGACCTGTCTTTTGCCGCACGCCCTCATTCTGTAAACTCCACTTGTATACTTTCAAGTCTATACTTGTGAGTAGGGAGTTGTCGTGGATGTCGCGTTCCTGGTCCTGAACCTGCTCGTCCTCGCGGTCACGCTCGAAAGCGACGTGGGCACCCGCAAGGTGCGGTGGTTCCGGGTGCTCCGCCCGGCGGTCACCGCCCTGATCGCCATCCCGTTCTTCTTGACCGGGATCGACCTGTCCGGCATCGGCCTGCTCCTCGAGGTCGGCGCCCTCTTCCTTGGCGTGGCAATGGGATACGCCGCCTGCCGGCTCATGCGTTTCCTCATCGATCCCGGCGACGCCCAGCCACGCACCCGCGCCGGCTGGGCCTACGTCCTCGCCTGGACCGGAGTGATCGCCGTCAAGACGCTCATGACCTACGCGGCCACCACGTGGTTTCCCGCGGAACTCGGCCGGTTCATGCTGGACCACCACCTCGGACCCGACTCGATCCGGGCGGCCTTCATCTTCCTCGCGCTGGGCTCACCGCTGGTGCGGCCGGCCTATCTGTGGATCGGCGGTCAGCGGTTCGCACGGCGACACGGCACCCGGCTCCGCCTGTTCACTCGCCCCCAGCAGGTCGTGCGGTTCCCCGCGCATCGCTGAGCCGACGCCCGCGCGCCAGCAGCAGGAGGGCGGCCGGCAGGAGTACGCCGAGCGCAAGAGACACGGTCTGGGAAATGGCGGCGGACAAGGAAAAGCCGTCCAGGTGCGTGAGGTGGAAGAAGAAGTGCGGAACCGCGAAGACCAGACTCGCGGCCAGGGCGGTGCGGATCATCAGGCGGTCCATGGTCACCGCCGCGACGGCGAGCATCAGCACGTACGCCAGGGTGAGCGCTCCAACGTCGCGCATCAGGTGCTCGCTGTACGGCGGCTCCAGCGACACCCACGGGAAGTCGTTGACAGTCGCTGCACGGTCAGGTGAGCCGGACCGGGTTCACCAGGTCCGCCGCGATCGTCAACAGCATCACGGCACCACCGACGAGGACGACGACCATGGTCGCGCCGAGGAGCTTCGTATAGTCCACCGGGCCGGCCGCCGCCTTGCCGAACAGGCGGCGAACACCGTTGCGCACCCGCTCGTACCAGATCACCGCGACATGCCCGCCGTCCAGCGGCAGCAACGGCAGCAGGTTGAGCACACCCATGAAGAAGTTGAAGCTGGCCAGCAGCAGGAAGAACAACGGCCACAACCCCTGCTGCACCGCCTCACCACCGATCCGGCTCATCCCGACCACACTCACCGGGGTGTTCGGATCGCGCTCGCCGCCGAAGATCGAATGGGCCACGGCGGGGATGCGCTGGGGGAGTTCGATCAGCCGCTGCCAGGTCTGGCCGAACATCTGGCCGGTGAAGCCCGCCACGCCACCGACCGCCGTGACAGCGTTGTATTCGTAGACGCCCGGGAACGTGACGCCGATTGCGCCGTCCCGCACGTCCACGTTCAGCGGGACCGGCTCCCCCTGCCGGAGCACCTCGACCGGGGTCGGCCCGTTCGACTGCCGCAGCGCGGCGATGACCTCGGGGTAGGTCGGGGTGTCCCGCCTGGCCACCGCGACGATCCGGTCCCCGGGCTGAACGCCCGCCGCCTGCGCGGGTGCGCCGCTGGTCACCGTCGCCACGTCCGGGGTCCCGGCGAGGTTCGGCAGGCCCATGGTGGTGGCCATCGCGTACAGCACGACCAACCCGAGGAGGAAGTGGGACACCGGCCCCGCCGCCATCACCACGGTGCGCTGCCACGCCTTGAACCGCCACATCGCGCGGGGCACCTCGTCGGGCTTGACCTCGTCCAGGGTGGTCATTCCGGCGATGTCGCAGAACCCGCCGAGCGGGAGCCATTTCAGCCCGTATTCGGTGCCGCCGCGGCGGAACGAGAACAATGTGGGCCCATATCCGATGAAATAGCGGCGAACCTTCATGCCGAAGGACTTCGCGGCCAGCAGATGCCCTGCCTCGTGGAGCGCCACGGACAGGCAGATGCACAGCACGAACAGCACGACCCCGAATGCGTAGGCGAGCATCGGCCAACTTTGTCATCCGTCGTGTACAGCGCGCGTTGTGCCGGCGGGCGTGCCGGAAACAATGCCTACTTTCGGAGTAACCCGCTCGGCGGGAAATGGAATTCGCCGTGCCGGAAACTACCGCGGCGGGTCCGGCTGCGGCGGGATCGGCGGCTCGGGCTCCGGCGGCGTAGGCGGCTGGGGCGGCGTCGGGGGCCGGGGTGGCTCCGGTGGCGACGGCTCGGGTCCGGGCCCGGGCAGGGGTGGTTCCCGATCGGGGCCGGGAAGCGGGGGTTCGGGGCCAGGTGGAACCGGGTGAACCATGGCGTACTCCCTTTCGTGCTTCGATCGGGACTTACCACCCGGCCAAGCAGGCCAAACCGCCTAAGCTTGACCTATGCGCCGACGCCGTCCGGTGACCGAGGTGCCCGATGTGGTGGGGCTGGGCTCCCAGGACGCATGCGAGATCCTCCGCGGAGCACGGCTGGTCCCGCGGGGCCCCGAGGGCGAGGACGAACCGGGGCCGGGTGTGGTCGTGGCCCAGGCCCCGGTCGCTTCGGCGGGCGCGGAAGAGGGCAGCGAGGTGGTCCTGTGGACCCAACTCGGCCCCGAAACGGCGGCGGATCTCCTGCCGCCGACGCCGGCCGAATCGGCGCTGGCCCCGGTCTGAGGGGCAGCGGCACGCGGCCCGCTTTGTCAAGCCCTCGGCGTCATGAGTGACCCGTTACCGTCGAAAAACGGGAGCAACTGGTCACTCGTGCAGGTCCAGACCGTTCACTTCAGTACCTACACCAACGCACGTTCAACTCTTCGACGGGCGCGAGTCGCGATGGTTACTTGCCCGCGTTGGCGGACGCCAGGCCCGGCGGCGCGGCCGCGAGGGCGCGATGGATGGCGTCCGCGAGCGCCAGCGCGGCCTCCTCGGTGAGCTCCACCGGGACCCGGGCCGACGGCCCCTCCTCGGGGTTCAGGAAGTCGATGTTGACCGTGTGCGCGTAGGGCGCGTGAACCGGGTGGTCGACATAGACCGTGGCGTGGGACAGCGAGAACCAGCCCTTCGACGCGGACTTCCCGCTGCCCTCGATCTCGATCTTCTCGGTCTGATAGGTGCACATGGGCTTTCCCCTCAGGAGGTACTGGACTCTTACAGATGCTGGCCGAAGAACTCGAAGATGCGCTGCCAGCCATCGACCGCCGCCGCCTGCCGGTAGGAAGGCCGGTCGACCGAGAAGAAGGCGTGCCCCGCGCCGTCGTAGGTGTGGAACTCGTGCTGCTTGCCGAGGCGGTCCAACTCGGCGGAGAGCTTGGCGGTCTCCTCCGGCGCGGGGTACTGGTCGTCCGCGCCGAACAGGCCCAGCAGCGGGCAGGAAAGTTGCGGCGCCAGGCCGAGCAGCGGTTTCATCGTCGTCGGCATTCCGGCGGGCGGATCGTTGACGACAAAGGCGCCGTAGCAGTCGACCGCCGCGTCGATCTTCAAGCTGCAGGCGGCGAGGAACGTCTGCCGGCCACCGGAGCAGTGCCCGATGACGCCGATCTTGCCGTTGGAGTTCTCCAGCGACTTCAGGTATCGCGCCGCGCCGTCCACGTCGCCGACGAGCCGCTCGTCCGGCACGCCCCCGGCCGCGCGCACGGTGGCCGCGGCGTCGTCGGGATCCGCGCCGGGCGCCTCACGTGAATACAGGTTGGGGCACAAGGCGTTGTACCCGTGCACCGCGAACCTGCGGACCATCTCCTTCGTGGCCGCGTCGTACCCCGGCATGTGGTGGATGACGACCACGCCACCCCGAGCCGCGGAGTCCAGCGGCCTGGCCAGGTATGCCTCGATCTGGTCCCCGTCGTGGCCGGCGATCGTGATCGTCTCGGCCTGCATCGCATCGCTCATGGGGCCAGCGTGCCACTAAGCGACGCGCTGATCACGGTCCGAGACAAGAGTGAATCCGGCTATGCGCCGAGCGGTCACTCCGCGTCGGGGGGCTCCTCGTCCGGACTCTCCTCGAGAAGCCGTTCGAGACCGAACTCCTCGGTCAGCGCGGCGAAGATCGGGGTGGTCTCCAAATCCTGCTGGGTCACGCTCATGTCGGTTCTGCCCCCTGAATAGTTCTCCGGCATGTTAACTCGCGGTAAGCATACCTACTCACGGTGAGCAATCGGGCGGCGGCGGAGAAACTTCACACAGATCGCGGCCATGACAAGCGGGCGCGTCCGGGACCATAATGAAGCGGTAGAGGCGGTGCGACGATGGCACTTCATGGCGAAGAGCAGCGGCGACTGTCCGAAATCGAACGGCAGCTCGCCGAGGAGAATCCGCGACTGGCCCAGCGGCTTGCCGAACTGCGGCCGATGCGGATTTCTGGCGTGGTCCTGGCCGTTCTCGGCGTGCTGTGCGCACCGCCGATCGGCTTGCTGGTGCTGACCGCGGCCGCCCAGACACACTCGCCGTTCCTCATGGTCCTCGGCACCGTACTGGCCGCAGTGGTGCCCACGGCGATCATCTGGCGCACCTGGCTACACCGGCTGCGTTAGCCCCGCTGTCGGCCACCACCCTGAACGGTCGCGTGGTGGCGCGAGATGCGCCGCGGGACGAGAAACCACAGGATGGCGAACATCACGCCGATCAGGCCGCCCACGACGCCCATCACCACCGTCCCGTAAACCACGTTCACGATCAGTGCCACGGTCACCGTGACCGCGGCGGCCAGGCAGGCCAGCCCGGCCAGCACGGCGCGGTTCGCGGACGCCACGATCTCCCAGCGGTGGCCGGTGCGGAACAGGATGCGGTGCCAGGCCGCGGGGGCCGTCAGCAGCACGGTCGACGACGCGGTCAGCACCACCGCGACCAGGTGGAGCGCCTTCTCGAGGCCACTGGCCTGACGAAACGGGACCGTGAAGACCACCGCCAGCAGGAACCCGAACAGGATCTGCACCCCGGCCTGCGCCACCCGGAGTTCGCTGAGCAACTCGCTGACGTTGCGTGCAAGCCGCTGTTTCGGCGTCTCCTCGTCCTCGGCCGGCATGACAACCACACTAGGCGCGGTTGAACCGGCCTACGCACGTCGATTCACGCATTTGAACATCTAGGGTACTGGCCATGGAACTGATTCGACTTGGTGAGCCGGGCCGGGAACGTCCCGCGGTGCGCCACGACGGCGCGACCTTCGACCTCGGCACGCTGACCGCCGACCTGACCGGCGACTTCCTCGCCGAGGGCGGCCTCGACCGGGTCTCCTCGGCGCTGGCCGCGGGCACCTTGTCCACAGTGGACGAGTCGGGGCAGCGGCTCGGGGCGCCGGTGGCGAAACCGAGCGCGGTGGTCTGCATCGGGCAGAACTATGCGGCACACGCGGCCGAGTCGGGTTCTCCGCCGCCCGAACGCCCGATCATCTTCTTCAAGCACCCCAACACCGTCGTGGGACCCAACGACGACGTGCTGATCCCGCCCGGTGCGACCAAGGTCGACTGGGAGGTCGAACTCGCCGTCGTAATCGGCCGGCCCGCGCGCTACCTCGAATCCCACGACCAGGCCTTGGCATGCGTCGCCGGGTACACCGTCAGCAACGACGTGTCGGAGCGGTCGCTGCAGCTGGAGCAGTCCGGCGGGCAGTGGTCGAAGGGCAAGTGCGCGGAGACGTTCAACCCGCTCGGGCCGGTGCTCGTGCCGGCCGCCGACGTCGACGACCCCCAGCGGCTCGGCCTGCGCTCGTGGGTCAACGGCGAGCCGCGCCAGAACTCCTCGACCGCGGACATGATCTTCTCGGTGGCCAAGCTGATCCACGACCTGTCCCAGTACATGGTGCTCGAACCCGGTGACGTGGTGAACACCGGCACCCCGGAGGGGGTCGCGCTCTCCGGCCGCTTCCCCTACCTCGAGCCGGGTGACGTGATGGAGCTCGAGATCGACGGGCTGGGACGCCAGCGTTCGGTGCTCAAGAGCGCCTGACCTTTCCCCGACCAGGCCACCTCCGCCGGCTCCCGGCGTGGGTGGCCTTTTCGTTCCCGGCATGAGTGAGGAGTTCGTACCGCTTTTCGACAGTAACGAGTCACTCATAACAGCTTGGGCTTGGCAGGCCGAGCTTGCCCTCTGGCTCTCTGTTCTATAAGTTGTAGAGCAGATGACTGGAGGGATCATGAAAGTACTGCTCGCGGCCTGCACCGCGGCGTGGATCGCCACGAGCGGCACCGCCACCGCCACGGCGCAGCCGCTCGTGCCGGCCGCCGACCGGGACGTGCGGTTCGTCGCCGACGGCACGATCACCTACGGCACCGTGCACGTGCCCGCCCACCGACCGGGCGCCCGGCTGCCCGCGGCCCTGCTGATCCCGGGCAGCGGGCCCACCGACCGGGACGGGAACGAGCCGGGCCTCGCCCCGGCCACGCTCCGGCTCATCGCGGAAACCCTCGGCGACGACGGCGTGATGACGCTGCGTTTCGACAAGTACGGCACCGGAAAGACCGGGCTCGGCCGCTACCAGGACGACCCGTCACGGCTCGACATGGAGTCCTTCACCCGCCAGGCCGGCGTCGCGTACGCCACGCTGCGCGCCCAGCCGGAAGCCGATTCGCGGGCGATGCTCATCGTCGGTCACAGCGAAGGCGGGTTGCAGGCATTACTCGTCGCGCGGCAGGGACACCCCGCCGCGATCGCGCTCCTCGCGCCCCAAGACCTGCGCCTGCTCGACCTGCTGAAACTGCAGATCTCCGAACAGATCGACGCCGCGTTGGCCGCGGGCGCGCTTACCGCCGCGGAGGCGGAAGCGAACAAGTCGGGCCTGACCCGGGTGATCGCGCAGTTCCGCGACGGGGCGCAGCCGGACTACACCGGCATGACGGCCGACCTCGTCACCTTCCTGCAGCAAGCCATCTTCAGCTCGGTCAACGCACGGTTCGTCCGCAGCGACGACGCGATCTATCCGCCGGACGTCGCCCGCACCGTCCATACCCGCGCGATGGTCACCTGCGGCACCGCGGACACGCAGGTTCCTTGCTGGACGACGGCTCCGTTGCTGGCCGCGCTGCCCACGCCGGAACCGCGCGTCCTGCCCGGCATAGACCACTTCCTGCACACCGCGGGCACCCCGGCCGGCGAGCAGGTCCTCGCGCCGGCCGTGCGACAGGCTTTGCGAGAGTTCTGGCCGTGATCATCGCCGTCGACCTCACCAGCGAGGTCCCGATCTACCAGCAGATCCGCGATCGAGTGGTGGAAGCGATCGCCCAGCGGCAGCTCGCCGAGGGTGACCCGCTTCCGTCCACCCGCCAGCTCGCCGTGGATCTGGGTATCAACTTCCACACCGTGAACAAGGCGTACGACCTGCTGCGCCGCGAAGGTCTGCTCCGGCTCAATCGCAAGAGCGGCGCGGTCGTGCAACGGGACGCGCGCTCGGGCGAGCCCGAGGCGGGGTTCGCCCAAGACTGGGAAACCCGGCTGAAAACCCTGTTGGCCGAGGCCGTGGCGCACGGTCTCGACCGGGACGCGGTGTTGGACCGCTGCCGCGCCACGCTCGACGTATTCGACGCCCCACCGAGCCGGCGCGAAAGAACTCCGGAGAAAGAGCACCCATGATCACTTACCTGCTGACCGGACCGCTGCTCCTGGTAGTCCTGGCCTGGCTCATGCCATCGCTGTCGAAACCGACGCTTCCCTTCGGGGTCCGCGTCCCGGCCCGGCATGCCGGCGACCCGGTGATCGTCGAACAGCGCCGCGCCTACCGGTGGTGGGTCGGCGGCGCCGGTGGGTCCCTGGTGGTCGCCGGGGGCGTACTCACCTTGCTGTTCAACAACCCTCTCGCCGGTGTGCTGGTGGTGATCGCCGTGTTCGCGGTGATCGTGCCCAGCTTCGCCCACGCCCGCAGCACCATCCGGGCGGTCAAGCAGCACGAACACTGGTACAGCGGGCTGCGCCAGACGGTCGCCGTGGACACGTCGCTACGCACCCGGCCCGAGCCGTTTCCGTGGCTGTGGGCGCTCCCCGCGATAGCACTGCTCGTCACCACAGTCGTGGTGGGCGTCGTGCGGTATCCGACGATGCCGGAGACCCTGGCCCTGCACTACAACGCTCTGGGACAGCCGGACCGCGTGGTAGCGAAGTCGATCACCAGCGCGTTCGGGCTGGTGATCGTGCAGGCCATCCTGACCGCGGGCATTCTCCTGCTGGCCTTCCTGTCGTCGAGGTTCCGGGCCGACCTCGATCCGGCCAACCCCGCCGCGAGCGCGCGGCAACACCGCGGGTTCGTGCGCGGCATGGCGAAGGCCACCCTCATCCTCGTCGCGTGCTTGAACCTGTCGCTGCTGTTCACCGCATGGCAGATCTGGAGTGCGGCGCACAGCTTCTCCGCGGCACCGGTGCTGGTACCCGTGCTGGTCGGGCTCGTCGTTGTCCTCGGTTTCGCCATCCGCACCGGCCAACAGGGCAGCCGGCTGCCCGTGACCGAAGATGAGCACACCGACGCCGTCGAGCGTGATGACGACCGGTACTGGCGTGGCCTCGGCCAGTTCTACGTCAACTCCGATGATCCGGCGATCTTCGTGCCTAAGCGGTTCGGTGTCGGCTGGACGATCAACATGGCAAACCCGCGCAGCATCGTGGTTTTCGTGGCGATCGTCGCCACCGCGGTCGCCGTGCCGTTACTACTGCGCTGATCTTGACGGCGGATTCAGCACCTCTTCGGTGTGCTCGCCGAGCAGCGGGGGTGCGGTACGCACGGGCGGGCGGTTTCCGTGGTAGTTCACCGGGAAAGCCACCTGCCGCAGCGGGCCGGCGACCGGATGGTCGACCGTCTGCACGATGTCCAGGGCCGCGGTCTGCGGATGCTCGTAAACCTCGGCGAGGTTCTGGATCGGCGCGACCGGCACCCCGCCTTCCTTCAACAGGGCACACCATTCGGCGACCGTCCGCGTGCGCAGGACCCGGTCGAGTTCGGTGTTGAGCTGGTCGCGATTCGCGACGCGGTCGCGGTTGTTGGCGAAGCGCGGGTCCGACGCGAGCTCGGGCAGGCCGATGAGCGTGCACAGCCGCGCAAACAAGGCGTTGTTGCCGACGGCGATGACGAAGTGACCGTCCGAAGCGGGGTATGCCTGGTAGGGAACCAGGTTGGGATGCCCGGACCCGAGCCGCGACGGGGTCTGGCCGGTGGCGAAGTATCCGGTCGCCCAGTTGATGTGCAGCGCCAGCTGGGTTTCGTACAGGGAGGTCGTGACGTACTGCCCCAACCCGGTGCGTGCGCGTTCCACCAGCGCGGACAGCACACCGATGGCCCCGAACAGCGCCGCTCCCAGATCGCCGGCCGCGATCCCGGCCTTCACCGGCGGACCGTCGGCCTCCCCGGTCAGCGACATCAGACCCGACATCGCCTGAGCGACCATGTCGTACCCGGGTTCGTCGCGGAGCGGACCGTGGTCGCCGAACGCGGAGATGTGCAGCACCACCAGCCGCGGATACCGCTCGGTCAGCCGGGTGTGTTCGAAGACCTGTTGCAGCCCGCTGCCCGGGCGGAAGTTCTCCACGACCACGTCGGCGTCGGCGATGAGCCGGTGCGCGGTCTCCTGGCCTTCCGGTGACTTGAGGTCGAGCGTCACCGAGCGTTTGCCGCGGTTGGCCGCCAGGTAGTAGGTGGCGTCCGGTCCCTGAAAGGGTGGCCCCCACTGGCGGGTCGGATCGCCGCCCTCGGGGTGCTCGACCTTGATGACGTCGGCGCCGAGGTCGGCCAGGGTCATCGAGACGTAGGGGCCGGCCAGGATCTTGGACAGGTCCACCACCTTGATCCCGGCGAGTGGCCGTCCGCTGCGGGGCGTGAAGTCGCCGAGGTCAGGCACGAGCGAGTCCTCTCGTCGCTTGTTCGGTGAGCGCCGCCATGGCGGCGTCCGCCGGCACCGGGCCGCCGTCGGCTAAGGCTTCGAGGTGGGCGAGCGCGGGCGAGCACGGATCCTCGGGGTCCTCGAGACGCCGCAGGTAGGTGTGCGCCACGAGCAGGGCGCGGTACCCGGCGCCCTGCCGGATCTGATGATCGGCCTGCTCCAGCAGCAGCGTCGCCATCAGCAGGTGGGCCAGCCTGCCGGCGTATCGGCCGATACCGGCCTCCTGATGCTCGGCAGGCGCCTGAAGCAGCCGATCACCGGTCTCCAGCGTTTCCTGCCACCAGGTAGCGATCTGTTCGGCCGCCTCACGAGTTTCCTTGCTGCACAAGGAACTCGCCCGTTGGCCGTAGGCTTCCGCGAGATGCCGGTGTGCCTCTTCCTTGCGCATGCAGCGAAGCACGTCCAGGGCGATCACGTTGGACGAGCCCTCCCAGATGGATCCGAGGTGGGCGTCGCGCAGCAGCCGCGCATTGACCCAGTCCTCGATATAGCCGTTGCCCCCGCGGATCTCCATCGCCTCGGCGGTGACGTGGCGGGCCCGCTTGCAGATCGTGTACTTCGCCAGTGGGGTCAGGACGCGGACCAGCGCATGGGCGCCGGTGTCGCCGTGGTCGGCGCGGTCGAGTTGCGCGGCGGACTCCAGGACCAACGCCAGCGCCGCCTCCGCGTCGAGCAGGAGCGGCAGCAGCGTGGCGCGCATGAGCGGCTGCTCGAACAACGGCTTGCCGAACACGATCCGCCCACGGGTGTGATCGACCGACTCGCGGACCGCGCGGCGCATCAGCGCGGCCGACCGCATCGCATTGGACAGACGCGAAACGTTGACCATCTCGAGCATCTGCGGGACCCCACGGGTGAGGTCGCCGACCGGCAGCGCGTAGGCGTCTTCGAGGGTCACCTCGCCGCTGGCAATCGACCGCGTGCCGAGCTTGTCCTTCAGCCGGTCGATGCGGATCGCGTTGCGGCTGCCGTCCGGGCGGAGCCGGGGAAGCAGGAACATGCCCAGCCCCCGGGTGCCCGTCCCCTGGCCGGGCACCTTCGCCAGCGTCAGTATGATGTCGGCGTCCACATTGGACGCGAACCATTTCCGGCCGCGCAGCGTCCAGCCCTCGCCGGCCTTCCTCGCCTCGGTCGCGGTCCGGCCGATGTCCGTGCCGCCGTCGATCTCGGTCATGAACATCGCGCCCGTGGCGCGTTCGTCCGGATCGGTGGCCGACAGCGACGCGATCTCGCCGGCATAGCGGTCACGATCGAAAAGGCGCAGCACGCGCGCGGCCGAGTCGGTCATCGAAAGTGGGCACGCGAGGCCGAACTCGGACTGCACGAACAGGTAGGACAGGGCGTACTTGACGACGTGCGGCGTGATGGTGGGCCAGCCGTTCACGCCGGATCGATGCGACATCGCGGCCAGGCCGAACCGGCCGAACGCGATCTGGCCCATCCGCCGGTAAGCGGGGTGGTACTCGATCTCGTCGATGCGCTCGCCCTCGGGGGAAAACTGGGTCAGCACCGGAGGATTGCGGTCGGCGGTGCGGGCGAGCCGGTCCAGCTCACCGGCCGCCACCTCGCCCATTTCGGCCAGCAGCGGCTCAACCCGGTCCCGGTCCTCTGTGGACAGTACCCGGTCGAGCATCGGGCGCAACGCCGGATCGCGATCTGCGAAGTTCACTTCCTACCTCTTCTCTTCCAGCGACCGGGAAACGGCGTCACCGACGGGGGATGCCGACCAGGAGCTGCGGCGGATGAGCGCCACCACGCAGACCAGCGAGATGACGACGTAGGCCAGTCCCAACGCGACCACCGACCAGATGGAGCCGGTGCTGGTCAACAGGAACTGCGACAGCAACGGGGCGGTTCCGGCGAACACCGTGGTGCACAACTGGTAGGCCAGAGAGGTCGCGGTGTAGCGCACCCGGGCGGGGAAGACCTCGGACAGGATTCCGGCGAGCGCGGCGTAGAACATGGCGTGCGGGAAGGTCGCGACCGCCATGCCGAGCATCGCCAGCGGGAACGAACCCGTCTTGATGAGCACGAACATCAGGGGCAGTAGCACGATCTCCGGCAGCAGCATCCACAGCACCGCCCGGGTGAGGTTGATCTTGCTCGCCAGCACCGCGCCGAAGGGCTGCACCACCACCTGGACCGCCAGGGCGACGGTGATGATGGTCAGGAAGGAGTCCTTGCCGAATCCGAGGTCCGTGGTGGCCCAGGACAGCGCGAACGTGGTCTTGACGTAGGTGATCGCCACTCCCGCGGCGACGGCGCCGACACCGAGCGCGACCAGCCCACTGTGATTGCGCAGGACATCGCGAATGGGAAGGCGACTGGTCTGCCGTTCTTCGAGCAACCGGGTCATCTCCGGGGTCTCGTCCATCCGCAGCCGGATGAACAACCCCACCACGACGAGCACCACGGAGACCAGGAACGGCACTCGCCAGCCCCAGGACGTGAACGCGGGCTCGGACAACTGGGCGATGGCCAGGAACGAGACCGTCGCCAGCAGGTTTCCCACCGGGGAACCCTGCTGCGCGAACGCGCCGTAGAGGATCTTTTTCCCGGGCGCGGCGTACTCCGTGGCGATCAGCACCGCACCACCCCACTCGCCGCCGACCGCGACGCCTTGGACCATGCGCAGGATGATCAACAGGATCGGCGCCGTGGGGCCGATCGCCGAATAGGTGGGCAGCAGCCCGATCCCCGCGGTCGCGACCCCCATCAGGGCCAGGGTCGTGATCAGTGCGCTCTTGCGGCCCAGCCGGTCGCCGATGTGCCCGAAGATCACCCCGCCCAGCGGGCGCGCGAGGAAACCGACCCAGAACGTCCCGAACGCGGCGAGGGTGCCCAGCGCCGGGGAGACGTCGGGAAAGAAGATCTTGCCGAACACCAGGGCCGACGCGGAGCCGTAGACGTAGAAGTCGAACCACTCGACGGTGGTGCCGACGAACGCCGTGATTCCGGCTTTCCTTGCCTCGCGCGGCATTTCGCCGCGGAGCGAGGTCTGTGCGGCGCCTGCGGGCGGGCTCACTGGCATCCCTGACTCCCTTGTCGCGGATGGACATGTCGTCCGCCGGGCCAGGGACATGGCCACTTAGGACGGCGGAACCAGCAGAACTTTGGCACACGCCACTGAGACCTGTCCAAGACAGATTATCGCGCTGATCGAGACCTAATCGGCATCAGTTGGGGTGGGGAGCGCGGTTTCCGCGACCCTGAGGACCGCGCGCAGGGCGCGCGAGGGGTTGTCCGAGCGCCAGGCGAGCGAGATGAGCAGTGCCGGGACTTCGCCGGCGATCGGGCGGAACACGACGTGATCGGTGTGGATCCGGCGAGAAGACTCGACCATGATCGCGACCCCCAGTTCGGCCCCGATCAGGGTCATCATCGTGTAGGCGTCGGGCGCCTCCTGGACGATCCGGGGTGAGACACCCGCCTTGAAGCACGCTTGCATCCCGGCCTCGCGTACGGCAGAACCACTGCCGGACGGAAACGAGACGAACGGTTCACCGGCAAGGTCGGGCAACGCCACGATCTCGCGCGCGGCAAGCGGATGCGTGTCGGGCAGCGCGACAAGGAGACGCTCACGGCGCACGACGCGCGCGGACACACCCTCCCGAGCCGGCATCGCCACGAACCCCAGATCAAGGACTCCCTCAGCCACGTTGTCCAGCGCCGTACCCGAATAAGTCTGTCCACGCAGGAGCAACTCGATACCGGGCAGGGAGGACGTGACGGCCCTGGTCAACGTCGGCAAAGCATCAGAGCCCGCGGCGCCCGCGAAGCCGACACTGACGCGGCCTACCTCACCCTTGCTCGCCGCGAGTGCGGCACGCCGGGCTCGGTCGGCCTCCGCGAGGGTCTTCCTGGCCGGCTCGAGGAACGCCTCCCCTTCCGGCGTCAAGCGGACGATCCGCGTGTTCCGTTCGAACAGTGCGACGCCGAGATCGCGCTCCAGCAACCGGACTTGGCGGCTCAGCGGTGACTGTGCCATGTGCAGCCGCACGGCAGCCCGGCCGAAGTGAAGCTCCTCGGCCACCGCGACGAACGCCGCGAGATGCCTCAGTTCCATCCACGCCTCCCACCGCCCAACGTACGACTCAACCGATCAGGTCGAATGCGCAGGCCACGCCCGAGGCGCCGGCGAGTTTGGCTTCGCACGTGATCAGCGGACCACGAAGCCGCCCAGCGAGCGCAACGCTTGAAAATGTGACTCAAATCATGTCCGTTTTGTCCGATTACCGGGGGTCCCCGCCCCGGCATTATGCGAGCGCAGATCACTCAGCAGCGAGGAGAAGCGTGTGGACAACGGTCGAAGTGCCGGCTCGTGGCGGGAACTTGGGGCTCAGCTGAGCACCGCGGTCGTGTTGGCCGGCGGTGTACTCGTCGGCGCGGTCAACATCTACGTGGCTGCGAGCCTGTTGCCGACGGCGGTCCGCGATATCGGCGGTGAGCTGCTGTACGCGTGGAACATGACGGCCTTCCTGGTCGCCCAGGTGGTCGCGACGATGTTCGTGAGCCGGATGCTTTCCCGGTACGGCAATGTCGGCTCCTATCTGATCGGGTTCGGCGTCTTCGCCGCCGGTTCGGCGGTCTGTGCGGTGAGCCCGGCGATGTCGGTGCTCCTGGTCGGCCGTGGCATCCAGGGGCTGGGCGCCGGTCTGCTGACCGGTCTCGGGTTTGCCGTGATCCATTCCGCGCTGCCACCCCACCTGTGGGCGCGCGGGAGCGCCTTGATCTCCGCGATGTTCGGGGTCGGTAACTTCGTGGGCCCGGCTCTTGGTGGTTTGTTCGCGCAGTTCGGGTCGTGGCGGCCGGCCTTCGTCGTGCTGGCCGCTGCCGCGGTCGTAATGGCAGCGTTCGTGCCCCGGGCACTGCCACCAAGCGAACGAGGCGAGCGAGCGATCCCGGTGCCGACCATTTCGTTGGCGTTGGTCGTCGGGGCCGTGGGCGCGGTGAGCGTCGCCGGGATTGTCTCGAACGCGGCCGCGATTGCCGCGCTCATCGCGCTGGGCCTCGCCTTGGTGATCACGTTCCTGGTGACGGAGAAGCGGGCGAAGGTACGGGTCCTGCCGCCGTCGACGTACCGGTCCAGCTCGGCATTGCGGTGGGTCTACCTGACCATCATGTTCCTCGCGGCCGGTGTCGCAGTGGAGACGTTCCTGCCGTTGTTCAGCCAACACCTGGGTGGGCTGCCTCCCGTGGCGGCGGGATTCTTCGGCGCGGCATTGTCACTGGGCTGGTCGGCAAGCCAGATCGTCAGCTCCTCCGCGCGCCGTGAGCGAACCATCCGGCTACTCCGTATCGCCGGCCCCGCTGTGCTCGCCGCTGGGTTCGCCGTGCTCGCTGTGTTGCAACACCAGAACCCATCGCCGCTTGTCGTCACCGCTTGGCTGCCCGTGCTTCTTGTCGGTGGCGCGGGAATCGGCATCGCCATGCCACACCTGTCGGTCGCCGCCATGTCCAGCACCACCAACCCCGAAGAGGGGCAGCAAGCCGCCGCCGCGATCGCGACCGTACTGACGATGGCCACCGCCTTCGGTGCAGCCGTCGCCGGTCTTCTGGTCAACCTGGGCGCACCGTCGATGGTCACCTCCGTGCGCTACCTGTTGATCGGGTTCGCCATCATCTCCGCCTTCGGCATCTTCACCGCACGGCTGACCAGCCACCGCACGCGACGCCCGGAGGTGTCCGGCGCCGAGCCCGCCGCGACCGATCGCCCGTGACCGACTCCGCCGAGCACACGGCGCCGGCAAAGGTCACTCCGAGAGCTGCTTCTGCAGACCTGCGAGATCACCGAGAACCCACAGGTCGGCGACCAGTCCGTCGCGAAAGCTGAAGAACGCGGCGCCCGCCCAAGCCACCCGTCGCCCGGTCGCCGGCATCCCGAGCAGGCTCGCCCGGTGCACGCCAGAGAACATCATCTTGGCCACCACCTGGTCGCCCTCGGCCACCAGACGCTCGATGTCGCAACGGTAGTCAGCGAGCGCGCCGGTCACCTCGTGGACATAGGCGGAAAACTCGGCGTGGCCGGTGCGCACCGAACCAAGCGAGCCGCGAAAGGTCACCGCCGCATCCAGGACCTCCGGGATCGCGGCGGTGTCCACCTGGTTCCAGATCTCGGCGTAAAACCGGCGCACTTGCCGCTTGTGCCATTCCAACTCATCCATCCGTTCAGCCAACCATGAGCGGCGCCCGATTCCAGGTTTTCGGGGGCGCGGCCCAACGGTGAACAACGTGAGTTGGCCGTCCTCTGGACCATAGAGCACCAACGAGTCGCCGATCACATCAGTGCAACTCCAACTGCTCGAAGTCAACACGCGGACAGCTTCACTCATTCGAAGCAACTGTCTAGCCCGCCATTGACGGTTGCGTCTAGCCACCACTAGACATATGTGAAGAGACGTGAGGTTATCAAGAAGATCGCAGTCGCAGCCAGGAAGCAAGGGGTGAAGTGGACATAGGCCCGAGAGAGGCCGTTCTGGGGAATGGATGGTGGAAGAAATGAAGACCTACCACGCTGACGTCACCCGTGACGGAAAGTTCTGGCTCATCCGAGTCCGAGAGATCGACCGATCCACCCAAGCCCTCCGCTACAAGGACGTCGCAGCAATGGCGAGCGACCTCATCGAGATCATGGAAGACCTGCACAACGACGAGTACGATCTTCACCTCAACGTGCATCTGCCACCTTCGGTGAAGGATCACCAGGCTCGCGCCGAAGTCCTCCGCGCGGAAGCCCAACGTAAGCAGGCAGAAGCGGCGGCCGAAAATCGCGCGGCGGTACAAGAGTTGCTTGCACTGGGGCTCTCCCAGCGCGAAGCGGGCGACGTACTCGGCGTGTCGTTCCAACGCGTCAGCCAGTTGGCGAAGTCGTCCTGAACACCCTGTCGGCGGTGACGGACATCACCGGCGACAATGGAGGGCGTGACCGCGACCCTGAGCAAGCCCGCACTGAAGATCGGCCCCTACGAGGTCGACCCTCCCGTGGTGCTGGCACCGATGGCGGGCATCACGAACGTCGCGTTTCGCCGGCTCTGCCGGGAGTACGGCGCGGGACTCTACGTGTGCGAGATGATCACCGCACGGGCCGTCGTCGAACGACACCCGGGCACGATGCACATGATGTCCTTCGACAAGGGCGAATACCCGCGCTCGATGCAGCTCTACGGCGTCGACCCGAAGACCATGGCGGAAGCCGTCAAGATCATTGTCGGGGAGGGCCTCGCCGACCACATCGACTCCAACTTCGGCTGCCCGGTGGCGAAGGTGACCCGCAAGGGCGGTGGGGCCGCGCTACCGTTCAAACGGAAGCTCTTCGGCGACATCGTCAAGGCGTCCGTGCGGGCCGCGGAATCCGCCGGGATTCCGTTCACGGTCAAGTTCCGCATCGGCATCGACGACGACCACCACACCTACCTCGACGCCGGCCGCATCGCCGAAGCCGAGGGAGCGGCGGCGGTGTCCCTGCATGCGCGCACCGCGGCCCAGCGCTACTCCGGCCAGGCGGACTGGAGCGCGATCGCGCGGCTCAAGGAGGCCGTGCGGACCATCCCGGTGCTGGGCAACGGCGACATCTTCACCGCCGACGACGCGCTGCGGATGGTGGCTGAGACCGGTTGTGACGGCGTGGTCGTCGGGCGTGGCTGCCTCGGCAGGCCGTGGCTGTTCGGCGAACTGGAGGCCGCGTTCGCCGGCCGCGAGATCCCGGCCGGCCCGTCACTGGGCGAGGTCGCCCGCGTCCTGCGGCGTCACGCCGAACTGCTGGTCGAGCACGACGGCCCGGACAAGGCCATGCGCGACCTGCGCAAGCACATGGCCTGGTACTTCATGGGTTTCCCGGTCGGCTCGGAACTCCGCCGCCGGTTCGCCATGATCTCTTCGCTGGACGAACTCGACGAACTCATCACCCAGCTCGACCACGATGCCCCGTTCCCCACGGCCGGCACGGGCCCGCGTGGACGCCAGGGCTCGCCCGGCAAGGTCACCCTGCCGCACGGCTGGCTCGACGACCCCGACGACGACCTCGTCCCCGAAGCCGAAGACATGCACTCCGGCGGTTAGCCCGGCGTTCCTGCCCGGAATCGGGCAGAAATCTTGCAGTGAGCCGACCGGCAGGTACCGTCGAACACATGCCGCCCGCCGATCTGGTCCGCCGCGTCGCCGAGTCCACCGGGCTCCCCGTGCCGGTCGCGGAGCGAGTGATCGCCGACGTGGTGGCCTACTTCCGTGAAACGACCGAGCAGTTCGTCCGGCGGCGTCACGGTGAGCTGCAGCGGCGCGGCCGCAAGAACGCCGAGATCTGGGAAATCCTCGCGGACGAGCTGTCCAAGCGACCGGTGTACGCGGGTGAGCTGTCCGAACGCCAGTTACGGCGAATCGTCTACGGCTGAGTAGTTGGATGGCCGCGACCGCCGGAGAACAGGAGTGCACATGTGCGGAATCGTCGGATACATCGGCAGGCGGCGCGCCACCCCGATCCTGCTGGAAGGCCTGCGACGGCTCGAATACCGCGGCTATGACTCCGCCGGTGTGGCGGTCGCGCACCGCGGCCGGCTCAAGGTCACGAAGGCTGCGGTACGCATCGACGAGTTGCGCGAACTGCTGGAGGAGGACCAGCCGGGCCAGGTCGGCATCGCACACACCCGGTGGGCGACGCACGGAGAGCCGACCGACGCCAACGCGCATCCGCACCTGGACGAGGCCAAGCGGATCGCCGTGGTGCACAACGGCATCATCGAAAACGCAGAACGCCTGCGTGACAGGCTCGCCGAGGACGGCGTGAAGCTGGCGTCGGACACCGACACCGAAGCCCTCGCCCACCTCATCGCCGCCGAACTCACCAATGGCGCCGAGTCCCTCGAAGACGCCGTCCGCACCACGCTTCGCGGCGTGAACGGCGCATACGGGCTGGTCGTGCTCGACGTCCAGGATCCGGGCCAGCTCGTGGTCGCACGGAACGGCAGCCCGATCGTGCTCGGCATCGGCGACGGCGAGATGTTCGTCGCCTCGGACGTGGCCGCGCTGGTCCGGCACACCCAACGCGTGGTGTATCTCGATGACGGCGAGCTGGCCACGCTGTCGGCCGACGACTTCAGCACCAGCACCCTGCAAGCCCACCGAACAGCGAAGACGCCGACCACGGTCGATGTCGACGACGCCGATTACGAGCTGTCCGGCTACGCGAGCTTCATGCACAAGGAAATCTCCGAGCAGCCGGAGGCACTCCGCCGGGCCCTGCTCGGCCGGCTGGACGAGCGGTTCGCCACGGCCCGGCTCGGCGGTATCAATCTCGACGCCCGCGCGCTGCGCTCGATCCGCCGGGTGAAGTTCCTCGGCTGCGGGTCGGCCTACTACGCGGGCCAGCTCGGCGCGAACCTGGTCGAGGAGTGGGCCAGGCTGCCCGCCGACGCCGAGCCCGCCTCGGAGTTCCGCTACCGCAACCCGGTCGTCGAAGAAGACACGCTCTACGTCGCGGTCAGCCAGTCCGGGGAAACCGCGGACACCCTGGCCGCCGTCCAGGAGTTGCGGCGCAAGGGCGGCCGGGTGATCGGCGCGGTGAACGTGGTCGGCAGCGCGATCGGCCGGGAGTGCGGCAGCGGCGTGTTCCTGCACGCGGGGCCGGAGGTTTCGGTCGCCTCGACCAAGGCGTACACGAACATGGGTGCCTGCTTCGCGATGCTGGCGCTGCTGCTGGGCCGGGTTCGCGACCTTTCGGTGTCGGACGGCGCGCGGATCGTCGCCGCGCTTTCCGAACTACCCGACAAGATCGCCGAGGTGCTCGAGGCGGAGGACGCGATCGCCGAAGTCGCGGAAAAGCACAGCACTGCCGAGCGAATGTTCTACATCGGGCGGGTACGCACCTGGCCGACGGCTCGGGAAGGCGCGCAGAAGCTCAAGGAAATCTCGTACGTCCATGCTGAGGCGTATCAGGCGGCCGAACTGAAGCACGGTCCCCTCGCGTTGATCGACGCCACCATGCCTTCCGTCGTGCTCATCCCGGACGACGAGTTGCTGACCAAGAACCTCGCGACCATCGAGCAGATCAAGGCGCGCGGCGGTCCGGTGATCGCGGTGACCAATGCCGAACTGCCGAACGGGCTGGCGGACTCGGTGATCCGGGTGCCGCGCAGTGAACCGGAGCTCGACCCGATCCTGTTCACCGTCCCGCTGCAGATCTTCGCCTACCACCTTGCCCGCCAACTCGGGCGGGATATTGACAAACCGCGCAATCTTGCCAAGAGTGTCACGGTCGAGTAGCGGCGATTAATCGAAAACAAAACACTTTCGGCCGAATTTTTGTGCTATCGGTCGCGAGTCCGGCACATTCCGGCGGACAGTCGCTAAGCTTGCGCTCCCGGTCGACCGACCGAGTAACGCATGGAGGATGGGGGGTCATGGCCTTCAACGCGATGTGGAAGCCCGGACCAGAAGCCGTCGCCGGCATGCACCTACACGACACGACAAGCCAGCCGGCATTGGTGATCTATCTCGACCCGGACAGCCTTGCCATCATGCCGCCACGCGATCAGGACGACTGGCCTGATTTCATTCGGCTCATGCACGAACTGCGCGACGGCGCGATCGATGTGGCGGACCACCTGAGCCGGGCAATCGGCGGCAGCCACGATCATTAGTACCCGGATTAACCGGGTACGGATCGTCAATTTCCGTACGTAAGTCCCGCTTGCGCGAGTCCCACGTTCCCGTCACGCGAGTCCCACGTTCCGGTAGCGTGAGTTCCACGTTCCGGGCTCCTGGAAGGTAGGACACGCGCGACGGGAGCGTGGGACACACACGACGGGAATGTGGGACACGCGCGACAGGACTGTGGGACACGCGCGACAGGACTGTGGGACACGCGCGACAGGACTGTGGGACACGCGCGACAGGACTGTGGGACACGCGCGACGGGAGTGTGGGACTCGCGGCAGCGGCGGCCTTTCCGCCACAGCACCGTCCGATGCGGACAGACGGGGAGCGGGAGTGACGGCGATCGTCCTGACGGGAGCATCGGTCCTGGATCCCGACACGGGTTCGACCGAGCGCGCCGACGTCCTTCTCCGTGATGGCCGGATAGCCGCGGTCGGGAGCGGCATCGACGGCGATGAACGTGTGGAGTGCGGTGGCGGCGTGCTCGTGCCCGGTCTCATCGACTGCCATGTGCACGTCGCGTTCCCTCGTCCCGAACCGCTTCCCCGAAGCGCGCGGATTCTCGAAGCGGTGCCGGTACTGCAGCGCTTGCTGTCCCACGGGATCACCACCGTTCGTGATGCCTGGGGCGCCGATGCCGGGTTCACGCATGCCTTGCGGCAGCAGTGGATCACCGGCCCGGACCTGTTGATCAGCCTCCGCCAGCTGTCCCCCACGGGCGGGCTGGGCGACGCGTGGGAACCGGACACCGGGGCCACGGACCGGCTTGGTGATCCGGCACTGCCGGATCCGGTGTTCGACAGTCCGGACGCGGCCAGAGCGGCGGTGCGGCGGATGGTGCGGGCCGGCGTGGACTGGATCAAGATCGGCGCGGGCGGTGCGTTGCGTTCGGTGCGCGAGGGACGCGAAATCTGCGCCACCGACGAGGAACTCCGTGCAGTCGTCGACGAAGCCGGGCGGTGCGATCGCGACGTCTTGGCCCACGCTCACAGCCCACTTGCCGCCATCACGGCCAGCAGAGCCGGAGTGCGCAGCATCGAGCACGGGGTCTTCCTGAACGAAGACGCAGTGGCCGCGATGAAGGAACACGGTTGCTGGTACGTGCCGACCCTGGCCCCGATTGCCGGCCTCGGTGACGAATCGGCAATCGCCGCGCACCATCGCTCCCTGGCGCTGGCGATCGACGCGGGCATTCCGGTCGCCGCCGGATCCGACCTGGCCGTTCGGCCCCACGTCGATCTGCTCTCGGAGATTCGCTTGCTGGCAACGGCTGGGCTTGGTGACGCCGGAGCGTGGAAAGCGGCGACCAGTGAAGCCGCACGTCTGTTGCGCCTCGACCACGATCGCGGTCGAATCGAACCCGGGCTACGGGCAGACCTGGCGTTGCTCGATGGCCCCGGGCTGAGCGTTGAAGACCTCCCCAGCCGGATCAGAGCGGTCTGGCACGACGGGCGACAGGTCAGGGGATGACCGTCGGGTCAGGGACGGGGCGCCTTTTCACCGTGCACGGCCAGATATTCAGCGGCGAGCCAGGGACCAAGGTCGTCCACCAGCATGTCGATCACGGCCGGATCGGTTGAAGGTGCCCGGCCGACGGCCGCGGCGATCCGCATCTGCGCCGCGCGCTCGGGGTAATAGCGGCCGAAGAGTTCGGCCGACTCGCCGAGATCGCTGGTCCAGCCACCCCAGCGGGGCATGATCAACGTGAATCCCGTACGGACGACACGACGGGCGACGGAGCGACTCAACGCCTTGCGCTCGCCGTCCGTCACGGCCTCCCCGGCCCGCTTTCGCCAGCTCGGGAGCAGGAGGCCCAGATCGCCGTTCGTCTCGCGGGCCAGCAGTGAAGTCGGACGATAACGGGGCAGCCGCTCGGCAAGGTCATCGCCGAGCAACGGGGTGCACAGGCAGGCGACGAAGAACCCGCCGTCGTAAAGGTCGGCGAGCAGACTGCGTGCGCTGGAAAGCGCAATGCCCACGCCATCGATCTGGGAGAACCCCCGATCGAGCGCGGCCTCGATCACCTTCGCGTCGGCACGATCGGCTTCGGTCGGCTCGTCACGGAGGGCGAGCAGCAGGTCGAGATCCGACACCCCTGGAACGGCCGTGCCGCGCGGAATACTGCCGTAAAGGTAGGCACTGTGCAGCCGCGTGGCCCCGAAAGTCTCGGATATGTGAGCCCGAGCCGCGTCAACGACGGGCACGAACGCTTGCGGAACTCGATCCAGACCGCCTTCCCGTGCGATCATTCCGTCCTGGTCCACCCCTCGCCCGTCCACGGACTCACTATGCCCGGCGGCTTCGCTTTCCGCCGAACACATTTCGGCTTGGTCAGGACGGTGAGATCAGCAACTGGACGGCGAGTGCAGCCATCACGGCGCTGGAGACCAGGGACGTGCCCAACCGGCCGCGGCGTCCGGCCAGCATTCGACCGATGGCTGCCCCGCCGCCGGCGAGCAGGAGCTGCCAACTGGCGGAAGCCGCGAAGGCGGCGAGGACGAACACGGCCTTGTCCACGTAGTCCGGAGCCGCGCTGCTCTTGTTGGCGAGCACCAGCGCAGCGAAGTAGATCAGGGTGGTCGGGTTCATCATGGTGATGCCCAGGAGCCCGAAATAGGCCCGGACCGCATTCAGCGGTGCGCGATCAGGCCGGCTTGTCGTCTGTCGTTTGCGGTACTGGCCGATCGCAACGACAGCACCACGGACCGCCAGCGCGACGAGTACCAAGACCGAAGCCCAGCGCAGGGGAAGCATGATCGGCTCGATCGTGGCGGCGAGCGTGGACCCGCCGACCATCGCGATCATCGCGTATAAGCCGTCGGCGGTCGCGACTCCCAGCGCGGCGCAAGCGCCGATCCGCAACGCGGTCCGCGCGGAGAGGGCCATGAGATAAGTCCCGACCGCTCCCACCGGCACAGCAATGCCATAACCAGCGAGAAGCCCCGAGACCAGGGCGGCGCTCACGCCTGCGACCGAGTCGACCTCCGCGATCGGCCCTGCTGCTGTCGGCCCCGCTCCGCACCTGCGGAGGAGAGCGTGGACAGCAGTAGAACCGGGGTCGTGGTCACGACTCGATCATCTGGGTTACCGGCCACGCATGCAACGCATTTTCGACCTCACCGGATGGCGTACGTCCGGCTCGTCAGGCCGACTCGGACCCTGGCTTCTGCCGACCGAACACGAAGTAGGCCACGGGCACCGCGCCGAAGGAGTTGACGAGGGTCACGACCGCGGCCCAGATCCACTTCGGTCCCCGAATCTGCCTGGCAGGGCGACGGGCGATGTCGACGAGCGCGGCGGTTTTGAGGCCACCTTCGGCAATCACCGCCGCGACGATGCGCCTGCGTTTGCGGGGATCGAGGTCGCGCCACCGCCGTTGACCAGTCACCGCATCCTCCTTATTGGCTCGACACACTGAGTCAATATTAGAACTCTGAGCATCGTGGACCTTCGTGAAGAGCGACACCATCACCCCGGACAACGGACTGTCGCTGGTCGCCGTGCACGACCAGCAGATAGTCGGACATGTCATGTTCACCCGTAGCCTGCTTGACGCCCCACGGCGCTTGGTCGAGGTCCGGGTGCTCGCCCCGCTGGCGGTGGCGCCCGCTCACCAGCGGCGTGGGGTGGGCTCGGCCTTGGTCCGGCGGGGCGTGAAGATCCTTGCCAAGCGTGCGGTTCCGCTCGTCTTCCTCGAAGGGGACCCGGCGTACTACGCGACCCCAATGCGTAAATTGCTCCTCGGCTTCAACTCAGGTAAACAGCCACGGGAAAATCGTTTGCGGGCTGGTTGGGGCCAGACAAGAGTTGAAGCATGACGGGAGAGTCCGATTCGATCGTTGTCAGGTCCGCACGTGCCGATGACGCGGACTCGATTGGACGCATCCACGTCGTGTCGTGGCAGTCTGCTTACCTTGATGCACTGCCCGAGGATTTCCTGCAGGGCTTGTCGATCGCTGACCGGCAGCAAGCATGGCGACAACGCTTGACCGCGGTCTCGGGGCCGGTACGCACATTGGTCGTGACCGACGGTGGGGCGGTTGCCGGGTTCGCGTGCGTGAGTGCGTCCCGCGATGAGGACGCGCCGGAGGGCACCGGTGAGTTGCTGAGCATCTATCTCGACCCCGCCAGCTGGAGTCAAGGACTGGGCCGGCGTCTGCACGCCGAGGCTGTGGAGACGCTACGGCGGGACGGCTACCAGCGCGCCACCCTATGGGTGGTAGACAGCAACGCGCGCGCCCGGCGGTTCTATGAGCGCGCCGGATGGACGGCGGATGGTGCAAGCAAGGCCCACCCGCTGGCTGGCGGCCCGCCGCTAACGGTGGTCCGCTACGTGCTGCCACTGTAGTCGATTATGCAGACTCCTAGTCCGAAGTGGACACTTTGCGAGTCCCTTCTTGAGAATGCCTCTTTGTCCGTAGAGTGTTGGTCATGGTGGTAGCGAACGGGAGTCTTCCGCGTGTCGACGAGCACTCCGTCATGATCGGAGCGGCTCCGCAGGTCGTTTGGGATGCGTTGCTGTGTGTCGTGGAGCGGTCTTTTTCTTCTCTCCGACCGATGTCCCGCGTCCTGGGTTGCCGCGATGCCGAGACTGTCGGGCCACGGCCGCTTGCGGTCGGCTCGGCGTTTCCGGGCTTTCACGTTGCGGCCGCCGATGCACCGCACAAGCTGGAGCTTGCCGGACGTCATCGGTTCTCCAGGTATGCGCTGACCTTTAGACTTGACGATGTCGGTAACGGAAGGGTTCGGCTGCGCGCGGAGAGCCTCGCCGAGTTTCCCGGCGTGCTGGGGAGAGTCTACCAGGCCATGGTGATCGGAACCGGCGGTCATGTGCTGGGTGTCAAGCGTCTCCTCGCCACCGTAAAACGGCGGGCCGAACGGCTGTGAGGCATACGGTGCGCACCGGTCCATACCGGCAGGATGGCTTTCGTCTCCGTTTCGAATGGGGACTTCCCGGTGCTGAGGAGATCGCCGAGCAGTCATGGGTGATGGCTGTGGTCGACGTCTTGTCGTTCACGACGACCCTGACCGTGGCGGTAGAGCGCGGTATTGAAGTCTTCCCCTACCGATGGAAAGACGAGTCGGCGGCCAGATTCGCCCAGCAGCACGACGCGGTCTTGGCGGTGGGCCGCTCGCAGGCTCGGCCGGGCGAGGTGAGCTTGTCTCCGGCGACAGTCCGCGAGGCGCGCGATGTCCGCCGACTGGTCCTGCCCTCCCCCAACGGTTCAACGATCGCGCAGTCGATGGCAGGCGTCGCCGGCGAGGTGATCGGGGTATCCCTTCGCAACGCTACCGCCGCCGCGGCGTGGACGGCTGCGCGTCTTCGCAGTGATGAGGCGTGCGGCGTCGCGGTGGTCGCAGCAGGCGAGCAGTGGTCGAACGGGGCGCTGCGCCCAGCCGTCGAGGATCTGTGGGGTGCTGGGGCTTACCTTTCCGCGCTCCGCCGTCATGGGTTCGACGCGCTTTCGCCCGAGGCGCAGTCGGCTGTCGCGGCGTTCGCGCACGTGTCCGGTGACATCGCACGGCAACTCCACGCCGCAGCCAGCGGCCGAGAGCTCGCCGCCGACGGTTACCGCCAGGACGTTGACGTAGCTGCCGAGATCGACCGCAGTGCGGTAGTTCCGGTACTGGTCGGGGGTAGCTTCCGGGCGGCCGCTTTGGTTGCCTCAGACCGGAACTCGCGTTCCTGAACTGGGGACACGCGCGCCTGGAGCGGGAACACAGGCGCCTGAGCCGGGGACACGCGGCGACTTGCCGACTGTTATTGGATGCGGGACCAGGTCAGCTGCTGGGGATGCTCCACAGCCTGACGGTGTCGTCGCCGGCGGTGCTGAGGGTACGGCCGTCCGGACTGAACGCCACCGTATCCGCCCCATAGGTGCTCGCGGAGTCGATCAGTCGACTGTTGTCCACATCCCACACCTCAATCGTTCCCCCGCTGATGAGCGCGGCGAGCCGGCGGCCGTCCGGGCTGAGCACGGTGTGGCCGTTGTAACGGCCGGAGATGGTGATCGGCGGCCGGATCTGGTTGTAGGTGGCGGTGTCCCACAAACGCACCCTGTCCTCGTCTGTAGTCATGAGCACGCGTCCGTCCGAGCTGAACCCGAAGGAGTCGATGTCCCTTTTGTACTGCGCCGTGATCGGCTCGCCGACACGCTGCCGGCTGGTGAGGTCCCACAGGCTCAGGGAGGTGGTGCCGGAGTCGTCGACGACGGTGGTGACGAAGATGCGGCCGTCCGGACTGAACGCCATGTCGCGAATGAGACCCGTGTCGAGACGGCCGATCTGCCGGCGCCCGGCCACATCCCACAGCCGCACACTGCCGGGGTCCTCGTCCTCGTTCATAACGGCCACGGTGCCGCCATCCCTGCTGAGCGCGGGCGTCTTGACGGAGAATTCATGGCCGGTGTTGATGACGAGAGGTTGGGCGGTCTGGCGGCCGCTGGCCACCTCCCACTGCTGAACGACGCTGTCTCCGCCGTCGACTTTCGCGGTGATCAGCGTGCGGCCGTCCGGGCTGAACGCCACGTTGCTGCTATCGGACTCACCACCCATATTGATGATCTGGCCCACTTGCCGCCGGCTGGCCACGTCCCACAGCATCACGGCGTTGTCGGAGGAGACCATTGCCAGGGTGCGGCCGTCCGGGCTGAACTCGACGTACTCCGCTGGTAAGGCACCGGTCATCGCGCTGATCTCGGCGATCTGCGGTGCTGAGGTGGTTTGCGTCGACGATGAAGTTTGTGGTGGCGGGGATGTTTCCTGGAGCGGAGTTTGCGGTGACGGCCACAGGATCCACACCAGTACGCCAGCCAGTGCCACAACCACAACAGGAACACCAAGGCGTACCCAGCGTTGTGCGGTACGCGAGCCTGCGGATCGGTCGAGAGCAGCCGTAGGCCGGCCATTCGGGGATTCCGCAGTGCCGGATTCGCGGCCTGGCTCGACCGGTGCGGTGGTGTCCACCCGGGTCGCCGTCACGGTCGGCGGACCGTCGTCGGTGATCGTGGTGGATTCCGGTGCCAGGTCGAGGATCCGGGCGACGTCGGCGTGTCGCCGGGTGATCAGCTGATGTACCGCGGTGGGCCATGGCCGGGCGGATGGGGCGATCAAGCCGATCGAGTCCAACAACTCGGCCGGTGCCGGGCGTTGGGTTGGATCTTTGGCCAGGCACGGCGCGACGACGTCCCGGATCGTGGTGGGGAGCCCGGACAGGTCGGGGTCGGCCTGTACGACGTTGTTCAGGGTGCGCAATGTCGCGGTGTCGTTAAACGGGCTGTTGCCCACGGCGGCCGCGACGATGACGGAGCCGAGCGAGAACACGTCGCTGGCCGGAGTTACCGGCTCGCCGTTGGCTTGTTCGGGGGACATGAACGCGGGCGAGCCGATCAGCCAGCCGGTCCGGGTCAGGTCACCCGCCCCGTTGCCCCGGACAGCCCGCACGATACCGAAGTCGATCACCCGCGGGCCGTCGTCGGTGAGCAACACGTTGGACGGCTTGAGGTCCCGGTGCACCAGATCGGCGCGGTGAATCTGGATCAGCGCGGTCGCCAGCCCGGCGGCCAGGCGCAGCACCGACTGCTCCGGCATCGCCCCGGTCGTCTGGATCACTTCGTGCAGTGAGGGGCCCGGCACGAAAACCGATGCCAACCACGGCGTGGGCGCGTCCGGGTCGGCGTCGACCACCGCGGCGGTGTACGCGCCGGACACCGCACGTGACGCGTCCACCTCACGGCGAAACCGGGCCCGAAACCCGTCATCCGCCGCGAACTGCGCATGCACCAACTTCAGTGCGACCAGCCGGCCATCCGGGCCACTGCCCAGCAGCACCTGCCCCATGCCACCCCGGCCCAACTCCGCAATGACCCGGTACTGCCCGACCTCACGCGGACTCGGCGTCGCCAATGGCTTCACGGCAACCTCAGCCCGGCCCGCGCTGAGGTGGGAGCCAGGACGTTGCCAGGCATGGTGTGAACTGCCATGATCCCCTCTCCAGGACCGCACCGCGGTCAGACGCGGAAGATCATTTCAGGAAACGGCCCTTCTGTGAAGCACGCGGCCCGCGTGGGACGAGCGCGAGAGCGGTGCCGGTCCAGGACAGCGCTCTGGCCACCGAGTGTGAAGATGTGCCGTGAGTGAACCGCAGTTGATCGGCGTGTGGAGCGACGCCTACCTGAGCGTCGGCTCCATGGAGGCCACAGATCTGATCTTCACGGTGGCTGGGGTCGGCTGGTCGGTGTTGAGCACGGCCGCCGGATGCGAGCAGATCTTGTTTCACTGGTCCGTGCCGGAACACGGCAGGCTTGTTCTCAGGGAAGAGCGGTACGCCCGATTCGAGGGGCATCTCGAGAGCCAGGTTCTCGTCGACGAACATGGCTGGGACGAGACCATTGAAACTGCGTTCATCATCCGGCCTGGCCGTGACGTTGGTGGTAATCCTGCAACGCTGCTGGAACTGGATGAGCGCATAAGCTTCGGCGATCAGTTCCAGCTGATTCGGCGGGAACCAGAGGCCAGAGACGATCCGGCGGGATGGACGCAGCCGCGATAACAGTCGAGTGCGCGGCAAGCTGTGACGAGCGGCTGGTCCGGCCATGCCTCGCTAACCGTGATCTACGACCGGGAGCGGCCACCGTGGTCCTGCCGACGGACTCCTTGAAGCGGCCGCCTCGCCGCGCAGGAACCGTCGGCGGGTGAGCTACGCCAGAGGCGGACACACCGCGACAGTTCCGTCACGGTGCGCTGCTTGGAGCCGGGAAAGGCCGGCAATGTTGGCGCCGCTGTAACAATCTCTCAGGGGCTACGTGTCTGACGAACAGGGTCTCAGCAGGTTCTGACGGCTCACCACGATCACTGTCGGATTGTGGATGGCCACGACGGACGGCGTTTCCGTTCCGGGCCAGGAGCATGGGTCAGCCTTGCCCCGTGCGCAGCAGTCTCGCTGCACACCTCGATTCGTGCTTTCCGGCTCGCCCAGACGAGCCCGATAGCCCGATAACGTCGCCACCCTGCCGCTCCCGTGTCAGGTGAGTTGATCCGGATTCATTGCCGCGACCACAAGTGATCCGGCGCACAGTTGAGCACTGTCTCGGTGTTGTGGTGGACTTCTTTGTGTGGCTGGAAAACTGGAGATATCTCGGGACATCGCGGCGGCACCCGAAGCGGTGTACGCCGCGATATCGGACGTGACTCGCATGGGCGAATGGTCGGAGGAGTGCTACGCCTGCGACTGGCACGACGGCTTCGACGGCCCGGCCGTCGGCGCCACCTTCGACGGGCACAATCGCCATGGCACGCACGAGTGGACCACTCAGGGCAAGGTCATCACCGCGGACCCGGGCCGGGCGTTCGCGTTCGAGTGCTCGATGCGCGGCATCCACTATTCGACCTGGGGCTACCAGATCCAGCCCACGGAAACCGGCTGCCGGGTCACCGAGTGGAGCCAGGACCTCCGGCCCGACTATGCCCTGGAATTCAGCAAGAAGATCTCAGGTGTGGAGGACCGGACGGTCCGCAACCGCCAGACGATCAGCGGCACGCTCGAACGCCTCGCCGCTGCCCTGGAGAGCTGACCTGGTCCCGATGGAAGCCCCGGCTGCGGTCGTGCGCGACCGACTGGCCGTTGAACCGCCGTCGAGGCGCATCGCCGAACGTCCCGCCGAAGTCGAGGGTTACTGGGCCGACATGGCCTCTCGCATCGCCTTGGCGGTCTTCGTCGCGTCGTAACCCTCGGGGACGCCTTCGACCAGGATGATGTCGCCCTCGATGTGCCGCGAGCGCAACGGCGCGATTTCCTGGTACGCGGGCGAATCCCACCAGGCCCGCGCCTCGGCGATCCCGGGAAAGCCGATCATGACTATGGCGCCGGGCCAATGGCCCTCCCTCACCTCGTGCTGCGTCATGTGCACCAGGAAGCGGCCGCCGTATGGCTCGAACGTGGCAGGAATGCGCTCGATGTACTCGGCGACATCCGGATGTGGGGCGGCGTCCTGGAGATGGGCTATAACGTACGCGGCCACGGTGTCCTCCGGTCGTTCTAACTCTGTACACCTCTATGGTGACACCCGATCCGTCCAGGATCGATTACCCAAGAGGTAAGCAACTCGGCCCACAGCGCGGATGGAGACGCTGGGACGCAGCCGAGTTGGTCCATAGACAGGTCCGAAGTAGACGACCTGGGCCTTCGTGGCGAGACTGGATGCATCGCTTGCCTCACCGATTCGCGGACAGGCAGACCATCGGTACCGTCGCGAATATGGCCTCACCGCAAGCCCTTGTCTCAGCTCTGGCAGATCCCGAACGACTGCTGCTCTTCGCCCGGATCTGCACCACGCCTGCCGGACTTCCCGCAGCTGACGACCCACACCTGGCAAAGCTCGCGAAGCGCCTGATAGCGGCTGGGCTCGTCACCTTCTCAGACGACCGTTACCACGTCGTCCCCGAAGCTTTTCGTGAGGCGTTGGCCAAGACCCCGGTCGACCCACTCGAAGCGCTGTTCAGGCACGGGCGGCTCGTCGCGATCCCGCGCCCGGGCAAGCTCCGGCAGGCCCTGCTCATCCACCTCGCCGGGAAGTTCGAGCCAGGGCGTCTCTACACCGAGCGCGAAGTCCGCGAGAAACTGGCGCCGGTCCATGACGACCATGCCGCGCTCCGCCGCTACCTCGTGGACGAAGGCCTGCTACAACGCAGCAAGGATGGCAGTACTTACGGGCGCCCCACGGAAGCACGGTCCGACGACTCCAGCGCACCGAGCCCAGTGAGCTAATGGCCCACCTCAAGAGTTGATCTAGCGTCGCTGGTACTGCAGGCGTTCATGCTCCTGCCGGAATATCGTTTCTCTGTCCGGCCGATGTAGTCCGCGATCACGCTGAACTGGGGAAGTAAGCGTGTTGGAGAGCGTGCGCGAAGCGCCCGTGACCGGTGCCGCCCAGTCTGGCGGCCCTCGGGAGCGCCGCGAGGAGATCACCGGACGTGCCCTCCCCCTGATCTCTGAAGCGGTGCCGGGGTTCGGGGCAGAGCCCCGAGGGTTGGTCCTTCCTGGGTTGTGGTGCCGTGGAGTGCCGATGTGGCACCATTCGGGCATGCTTTCAACGCGAAAGGGCAATGCCGCGTAGGCGCCCGGGTGTTGTGCGCGCGGATCAGGCGCGTGCACGTGACCTTGAACGTGAACGCGAATCGGTGTACGTGGTCCCCGGTGTCAGTCGGGGGACCCAGGTGGCCATCGACGCTCTTGGCGTTACGGGTGCGTTTCACCAGTACCGAGAATTCCTTCGTCAGCCTGGGCGGTGGTTGTATCTGCCGCCGGGGTACCTGCCGGTGTGGCATGTAGTCGAAGCTCGTGACCAGTTGGAGTGGGCGCTCAGGACATTGCCTCCCAGACCGCGCCGCGAGCTGCGCAGGGTCGTTGCGCGCTTGGACCGCGAGTTCGAACGGCGGACATTGCCGGACCCCAACGCGCGGGTCGTCTATTCGTGCGGCCGCGAGGCTTGGTGGTGGCGGCGGTTGACCGAGTAGCGCTGCTCGATGGTGCGCACGCCGGGGCCGCCGGCCGGAGCGGAGCGGCAGGCCGAGCGGCCACGACTGCCCGATCTCGTCGACAAGCACCGGAACGACCGAACCAACGACGACAATGACGACGGGCCGGCGGGAACGTTGGTGCCCGTGCGGTGATGTTGTTGGGATGTTGCTACGAGTCAGACTGATCTATGCATGAAGAAACCCCTACGTCCACAGTAGACGCCGTGTGACGGGGGTTCCTAGTGAGAGCGGATGACGGGAATCGAACCCCGCGTTCTCAGCTTGGAAATCAAGTGGATCATGCTGGAAAGTGGCCCTGACCTGCGGCGGAGTATTGCCCGGGAGGGCCGTTGTTGACCGTGGTTGACCCCTCTCATGGGTCCTACAGCTCGATGTACATCACGTGCAAGCCCACCCGGCCGAACTTCGGGTGGTCGAACGCGCCCGGCACCGTGCCGACGATCTGAAAGCCGAGACGCTGGTAGAGGTTCACCGCCGCATGGTTGGTCTCCACCACCGCGTTGAACTGCATTCCCGCGTAACCGCGGCTGCGCGCCCAGTCCAGCGCGTATCGGCACAGCGCCTCGCCGACGCGGCGTCCCCGGGCGTCCGAGGCGACCATGAAGCTCGCCGTGGAGACGTGCGAGCCCCGGCCGGCCCGGTTGGTCTGCATGTGCGCGGTGCCGATGGTCCGGTGTCCCTCGACTGCAACCGCGGTGACTCCCGGTGGGCGGACCACCCAGGTATCGCGGGCTTGCTCCGCTGTCATCGCCGGGTCGTAGGTGAACGTTTCCTCAGCCTGGATGACCTCGCGGACGATCGGCCAGACATGGGGCCAGTCTGCCTCGACGAACTCCCGAACCTGCATGGCGATCACGCTACCGGTCGGTTACGTGTGCGGACTCTTGGTTTGATGTGCTGCTAACGGAGGCGCGCTGCCCGGACCTTCGGCGGCCGTGCCGCGCGGCGCGCCGGGCTGGAGCGGAGCGGCAAGCCCGGATGTGCCGCGCGCGGCTACTGGGGCCCGGCCGCCAAGGTGACGGGCCAGTCGCGCGCCGCCGCTGGCGGCGCGCCTTGACCAGCGGGCGACTAGTGACGCTGACGAGCGGATCGCGGACCGGCTGTCCAAGCTCACCGATGATCAGCGGAAGGGATCAACAGGCGAGGACGATGATCCAGACGACGGCGGCTCCGGCGTGCCGGTCCCGGTCGGCTAATGGCACGTTAATGGCACGAAAGATGAGTTGATCTAGAAACAGTGAAGGCCCAGTTCCAAAGTAGACACCTTTTGGCCCTGGCCTTTGCACGAAGAGCGGATGACGGGAATCGAACCCGCGTTCTCAGCTTGGGAATCAAGTGGATCATGCTGGAAAGTGGCCCTGACCTGCGGAAGCAGTGTTGCTCGGGAGTGCCACTGTTGACCGTGGTTGACCCCCTCTAATGGCCCGTGATTGGCCCGGCGGGGCGGGCTCCCACCTGCACGGTTCGGGCTGAGGTGATCTCCTCGCGGCGCGGGTTCATCCCTGCCGGGCCGGGTGGTGCCGGTCAAGGGTCTGCCGCAGGCCGCGAAGCGCCCTTGACCGGTGCCGCCCGGTCTGGCAGCCCTCGGGCGCGCCGCGAGGAGGTCGCCGACCGGCCCTCCCCTGATCTCCGAAGCGGTGCTGGGGTCCGGGGCGGAGCCCCGAGATAATGCCCTGCATGCTGACGAACTGGGTCGCGATCGGACTTTCCTCAGCCGCGCTACTAGTATCGCTCGCTCAGGCGGTCTGGCGCTGGCAGGAGCTGCGGCAGAAGGCGCAGCCGTTGGTGGTACACCCCGTGGTGATAGGAGATCCTGCCGAACGAGAGCTCGGTGTCAGGCTGTGGAGAATCGAAGTCCGCGCCTACAATCCATCGAGTTCAACAGCGACAGTGGTGAACATCGGAATCGAATGGCTGGATCACCAGCAGAGTTATGAAGGCTGCCACTCGCATCTTGAGTCGATTCAACCTGGGGAATGTATGGTGGCAACCGAGCTGACGCGCGAAGTGCTATGTAGGTCTCTGAGTCTCGAGGACTTCACAGGCACGTTAGCGCTCCGGGCGTACGCGACAGCTTTCAGCCGGGATGGCAAACAGCGCCGGGTGTACTCATCATCCTTCGATGTTCCTGCGGCCATGTTCAGCGAGGATGGCCTACCAGTCTCGCAGGTCAGGCGAAGCGAGTAGAGTGCGGCCGGCCGCCGAAGCGGAGCGGCAGGCGTGTCGGCTGCGGCGGCGCGCCCGCGCGCCGCCCTTAATCCCATAGAGCCAAATTCGGCAGCGAACGGCAGGGCGCGATCGGCTTCGGGTACCTTGAGTCCACTACACAAGTTGAGCGGCCGCAGCGCCGGGTCGATGGGCTGATCGCAGAGTTTGCAGATCAAGCGGTCCCGGTTGAGCACGGCGAGCCTGACACGGCGCCATAGGCGACCACTACCGCTCTGTCATGACGTGCTCACTCGTCCTCGCTCGGCGCGGTCGCGTGATTCCCTGTCCCCGTTTTCTCAGTGTTCGTTCCGAGTTCGTCGCGCATAACCTCGGTGAGTTGCCGATGATAGGCGACAATTTTTCGGTGACGTTCCCACGTTATCTTCTTGATAAGCTTGGTTTCCTCCTCGTGAAGCTCCTCCCAGGCGTCATTCTTCTCAATGCTTCTACCTAAATCCCGCTGAAACTCGTCGGCCCACACGGGAGGTTCAAGCTTCACAATATTGTGACTCACCAACTGACGAAGCCGTTTCGATGCTACAAGGCGAACTTGCTCTTCAGCTGCGCTCACTTCTTTGAAAAGATGTTCCCATTCTCTTAAGAACCCAACCTTGACCGGGCCCCGGCCAAGCTTTACCGTGTGGCGCATCAGTGTGTGAACACAATCGAGTAATTCGCTATAGAGGGCGAATTTGCGATCGGCCCAATGCAGTAGTATCTCGTGCGCTCGCTTAGCTGCATCAGCCTCTCGTTGACGTCGAGAGCGGACTTCCTCGCGTTCCTGATCACGTTTCCAGCGGCGATCTTCACGCCAAGCGTTGATGAGCTGTCCGGCAATCACGCTAATGAGACCGATGACCCCGACGATGATCGGCACCCAGACCGATACTTGGCCCTGCTGCATACGGTGCAAGGTATCGGTGTCACCGCGACGGCGAAGCGCGAGCTGGGCCCAGGGCTGCGCTAGTAGTTCACCTACGTGCTGTGGGTGGTTCCTCGCCCACCCGGCGCCATTTGCCGGTCCGGACGGACGAATGCGCAGCGCTCCGCAGATGTTCGACAGCAAGCGAGCCGCCGAACGGTGGCTGTCGCTGACAGAAACCCAGATAATGACGGGAGAATGGACCGATCCGGAACGGGCCAAGATTCCGCTCGGCCACTACGCGGCGCAGTGGATTACTCAACGGCCCGGCCTGCGTCCGCGCACGGTCGAGCTGTATCGGTGGCTGCTCCGCAAACACATTGAGCCGTACCTCGGCGGTGTCGAGTTGGGCAAGCTGTCCACCTCGATCGTTCGGCAGTGGCGCTCGGAACGGTTGATGGCCGGGGTGTCCGAGTCGGTGACAGCCAAGGCTTACCGGCTGCTGCGGGCTGTCCTGACTACAGCCGTGGATGAGGACAAGATCCTTCCCCGGAATCCCTGCCGCGTGCGTGGTGCCGACCGTGAGCATGCGGCAGAACGGCCGGTGGTGACGGTTGCCCAGGTCTTCGAGCTGGCGAACCGCATGCCGGGCAGGTTCCGAGCGCTGGTCCTGCTGGCCGCGTTCAACTCCCTGCGATGGGGTGAAGTCACGGCCCTACGGCGGTGTGACATCGCTGAGGATGCAAGCTGGCTTCGCGTGTCTCAGGCGCTTGTCGAGGTTCCCGGGCGTGGCCTGATCGTCGGACCACCGAAATCCCGCGCCGGGGTTCGGGAACTGATCATCCCGGCCGCGATCAGGTCCGAAGTGGTCAAGCACCTGGCCACATACGTCAAGTCGGAGCCGACGGCGCTGTTGTTTTCGGGTGAGCGGAACGGGAACGCGCTGCGTCGGCCGAACTTCAACCAACGGGTGAAGTGGACCAAGGTGGTCGCCGACATGGGCCTGAAGGGTCTGCACTTCCACGACCTGCGGCACGCGGGGAACATCTGGGCTTCGAAGGCGGGGACCTCGACCAAGGATCTGATGGCCCGGATGGGACACGACGACATGCGGGCTGCACTGATCTATCAGCGGGCGACGAGTGACGCCGATGAACGGATCGCGGACCGGCTGTCCAAGCTCGTTGATGATCACCGGAAGGGATCGACGGACGAGGACGATGATCCGGACGGCGGCAGCTCGGGCACGTTGGTCCCGGTGAGCTAATGGCCCGTTAATGGCCCAACTCAAGAGTTGATCTAGAAACAGTGAAGGCCCAGGTCCTAAGTAGACATCCACTGACCTGGGCCTTCACACTGAGAGCGGATGACGGGAATCGAACCCGCGTTCTCAGCTTGGGAAGCTGATGTTCTACCATTGAACTACATCCGCAGCGCCTCAGAGCATACACGGCGCGTCGCTTCCCCGAACCGAACCCCCGTCCTTGACACTGCCTCAGCAAGTGACAACGATCGTTGTCATGGATGAGCGCCTGCCCGACCCCGAGATCCTCAGTCAAGGCGGGCTTCGGCTGGCCTCGCGGATGTTCGTCCGCGGGGACATCCGCGCCACCGGGGAGCAGGTCCGCAGGTTCCGTGAGTTCGCCCAGGCGACCGATCCGCTCGCGGACGCGGTGGTCGCGATGTTCCGGCGGTTGCCGGAGGGCCGGCGGTTGTTCGAAGTCGCGATAAGAGACGGGATCGGGGCGGTCGAGAACCCGCCGAGAGAGCTTGCGGACTTCTTCCGCGAGGTCGAGTCGACGCCGTTCTGGGTGGACTACGAACGTGTCGAGCGCGGCGCGAGGGCGATCACGCGGACCGGGGTGCTCGGGCTGTTCCCGCTCGGTGACATGTCGCTGATGGGTGGTTACCTGGCCTCGCGGGCGACGAAATCCCTGGTCGCGACCGGGCAGATCGAGAAGATGGCCAGTCGGCGCCTGGTCGAGACCGCGGCGTGGTGGATCGACGTCACCACCCCCGGCAACCTCCGGCGCGGCGAGATCGGCTATGCGTCCGCGCTGCGCGTGCGGCTGGTGCATGCGTACGTGCGGGCGGCGATGAACCGGCGGCCGGACTGGGACTACGCCGCGTGGGACCAGCCGGTCAACCAGGCCCAGACCGTCGGCACCCTCCTGCTCTTCTCGCTGGTTTTCGTCTTCGGCAGCCAACTGCTCGGCATCCGCTACACCGAGCGCGAACGCGCGGACATCCTGCACCTGTGGCGCTACGTCGGCTGGCTCATCGGGGTCGACGAGGAGCTCCTGCCCGCCGACGAGGACGACGCGTGGCGCCTGTTCTGGCTGCTCGCGGAGACCGAGTTCATCCCGGACGAGGACTCGAAACGGCTCGCGAAGGCCCTCGTGCGGTCGAACGCGCGGGTCGGCAGCGGGCTGCTCGGCAAGGTCGTGTCGGAGCTGTCGGTGCGGGTCCACTCGTCGATCAGCCGGCTGGTGCTCGGCAAGAAGAACGCCGATTTCCTGGAGATCCCGAACGACCCGATCACCCAGGCCGCCGTGCTGGCCGGGGCCGCGATGAACTTCGCGGCCGAGACCGCGCGCCGCCACATCCCGGGCGCGACCGCGGTGCGCGAGTTCATCGGGGGCATCGAACGGCGCCAGTATCTCGCCCGGCTGGCCAAGGTGTTCAGCCTCGACACGACCTACGCGCGGCACATGCGCGAGGGCGAGGCCGCCTGAACAGCGGGGACAACACCGAACGCTAGGGTGGGTTCGTGCTGCTCAGTGACCGCGACCTGCGCAAGGAAGTCGAAGCCGGACGCCTCGGGATCGATCCGTTCGACCCCGGGATGCTGCAACCGTCCAGTATCGACGTGCGGCTGGACCGCTTCTTCCGGGTCTTCGACAACAGCAAGTACACCCACATCGACCCGTCACTCCAGCAGGACGAGCTGACGTCCATGGTGGAGAAGGAGGGCGAGGACCCGTTCGTGCTGCACCCCGGCGAGTTCGTGCTCGGGTCGACCTTCGAGCTGGTCAGCGTGCCCGACGACCTGGCGGGCCGGCTGGAGGGCAAGTCGTCGCTGGGCCGGCTCGGGCTGTTGACGCACTCCACGGCCGGGTTCATCGACCCGGGTTTCACCGGCCACATCACGCTCGAGCTGTCGAACGTCGCGAACCTGCCGATCACGCTCTGGCCGGGCATGAAGATCGGTCAGCTCTGCCTGTTCCGGCTGACCAGCGCGGCCGAGCACCCGTACGGTTCGGCGCAGGCGGGGTCCCGTTACCAGGGACAGCGTGGCCCCACGCCGAGCCGCGCCTACCAGAACTTCCACCGCGTGGACACCTGGCGCTAGTCCCGCGAGGCGACCGCGGCGTCCCATTGGATGTGGTGGTCGAACATCCAGTTCATCGCGCCCGGGTCGTCGTTACGCAACCCGCGGCTGACGAAGAAGTCACGCACGGTCCGCATGAACGGGCCCGCGATCTTGCCGTCGCCGGCGTGTTTCCCGGCCGCGACCACCTTCTCGACCCGTTCACGGCGGGCCCTCTCATACCGTCGGAACGCCTCCTCGACCTCGACGTCCCGCAGGCATTTCGCCAGCGTGACAGCGTCCTCGAGGGCCATCGACGCGCCCTGCCCGGACGACGGCGCGGCGGCGTGGGCCGCATCGCCGATGATGACCATGCGGTCGCGGTGCCAGGTCGGCACGCTCGGGAAGTCATACGTCGCCCAGGGCCGGAAGAGCACTGGCGTGGCCTCGATGATCGAGGCGGCCAGGCCACGGTCGGCCCGGGCGCGGCCGATCAGTTCGGCACGCCACCGCTCGTCGCTGATCGCGGCCAGCTCGTCCGGCGTGGGCTCGGTCTTGCGGGGCGGATTGGCGAACCACAGGACCTTTTCGTCGTGCCGCCGGAGGTAGGCGAAGAACTGGCGGTTACCGAAGATCATGTGCCAGACGCCGACCGGCTCGTCGACCCGCACTCCCTCGGCGAAGCCGCCGGTGTTCAACAGCGGAATGTACCGGGCTTTGGGTGCCCGAGGGTCGATGATCTCCCGGACCCGGGAGCGCAGACCGTCCGCACCGATCAGCAGGTCTCCCGTGGCAGACGTCCCGTCCGCGAACCGCGCGCGCACGCCGTCGCCGACGTCCACCAGTCGCTTGCCGTATTCGATCCGGATGCCCCTTCGCACAGCCTCGTCTCGCAGCGCGACGTAGAGGTCTGAACGCACCACGGTCCGGGCGGGCATCCGCACCTCGCCCAACTCGCGGCCGGCGCCGTTGAAGAACCGCATTCCGGGAGTCGCGAAGCCGGCTTCCTCCACCACCCCGCGCAGGCCGATGGCGTCCAACGCGTCGAGCCCGTTCTTGGCCAGGGTGAGGAACGCCCCCACGCCGTCGGCCGTGCGGTCATAAGCCTCGAACACGACCGGCTCCAGCCCGGCCTTGCCCAGCGCGATGGCCGCCACCGTGCCCGCGATGCCTCCGCCGATGATCAGCGCCCTTGTCATACCCTTCGACTCCTCGAATCTCTTAGAAACTAATTCGTTTGGTCGAACTAAATAGTGGGCTACGCTGGTCGGCGTGTCAAGTGAGCGGGAAGAGTTGTTCGGCGAGCTCCTGATGGCCTGCCGCATGCTCTCCACGGAGATGGTCATGTTCCACACGGCGATCGGGGAGAAGCGTGGGCTCTCAGCCATCGAGGCCAAGGCGATGGACTACCTGTCGCGCTTCGGCCCGCTCACCCCGAAGGACCTGGTCCGGCACTCCGGCCTCGCGCCTGCCTCGGTGACCGCGCTGATCGACCGGCTGGAACGCAAGGGCATGGTCCGGCGTTCGCCGCATCCCGAAGACCGCCGCAAGGTCCTGATCGAACTCACCCGGCCCGGCGACCCTGGCCCGTGGGCGTACCTGCTGGAACAGATGCGGAAGCTCTGCGAGCGTTACGACGATGAGCAACTGCGCCTGATCGCCGAGTTCACCGGCGAAAGCGCGCGGATCACGCATCGGGCAACGGAGCGGCTGACCGGTGTGGAGTGAAACAGGCGACGGCTACCGAAGATCGGCCGGCCGGGGGCGATCACATCGTGACCCTAAGAATCGGGGAGTAGCCCGGTGAGGATCCCGGTGATGGTGCGCCGGAGGTTCTCCTCACCCGAGCCCTGGTGCTCGAGTCGCAGGGCGGCGATGTGCGGGTGGCGCCCATCGTTCGCAGCCTCGGTCAGCTGGGCGATGGTTCGCGCGGCCATGCGGTGGGCCGAGGTCTCGCTCCGCACAAAGGCGATGACTACAGCGTTCACGGCGCCATAAGCCACCAGCTTGCTGTCGTCGTCCGCCGGGTGGTCGGCGAGGGCGGCGAGGACGTGTTCGAACACGTCCAGCCCACGAAGCCCGGTGCTGGGCCTGGCCTCGACGAGCGCGACCGCCCACGGGTGGCGCAGCAGGATTTCCCGGGTCTGCATCGCCACCGCGACCACGTCCGCGAGCCAGTCACCGGTCAGCGCGCCCAACTGGTACTCGTCGGCCACCGCGTCCTGCATGAGATCGAGCAGGTCATCGCGGGTGGCGACATAGGTGTACAGCGACGCCGCGCCGACACCGAGCTCGGCCGCCACGCGCCGCATCGTCACCACCTCGATGCCCTCACGATCGGCCAGGCGGCAAGCAGCCGCCGTGATCTCCGCCGTCGTGTGACGCGGCGGACGCCCCCGAGGACGAGTAGCACCAGGCACCAGAACCTCTCCCAAAATCTTTCCCGAACAGCGTACCGGAAGTGGTACGGTGCAATTACCGACCACCGTTCGAGAAATGGAGCCCTGTCATGAGACCCCTTGAATCAACCCGCGGCAATCATGGTGACCACCGAGCGCGCGTCTCTGTCCCGTGTCTTGTGGGGGCTCCGCCCCCACGCCCCCGACTGGGGGCAAGCCCCCAGACCCCCTTATCGGGGCGGCGGGGCGCCCGCGTCGGGTACGTGACTCGCATGTCTGTGGAGCGCCCCGTCGACACGATCGCGGTCGCGCGCAAACTCGCGGAGGGACAGCCATGACAGCAGCCGCGAACGCCATCCCGCCGCTGACCGACGAGTCCGCTGTGCTCGCCTGGACGGCCCGGATGCGCCGGCAGCATCCCGTCTGGCAGGGGCCCTTCGGGGGCTGGCACGTGTTCCGCCACGCCGACGTCCGAACGGTGTTGCGCGACACCGACTCCTTCTCTTCGGACCTGTCGCGGGTGGTTCCCGGGATGCCCCCACGGGCGCCGGGCATGGTCACCCAGTTCGACCCTCCCGAGCACCGTGAGCTGCGCGGAGTGCTCAGCGCCGCCTTCACGCCCCGGTCGATCGCGGCGCTCGAACCGCGGATTCGAGAGGTGACCGGCCAACTGCTCGACGCGGCCGGCGACCGGTTCGAACTGGTCGAAGCGCTGACGCAGCCGCTGCCCATCACGGTGATCGCCGAACTGCTGGGGCTTCCTCCGCAGGACCACGGACTGTTCGCACGCTGGACCGCGGCGCTGTTCGAGATGCAGAACGGCGAATCACCGAGCGACCCGAGCATCGGCGACCACATTGGCGCCGTACTCGCCCCGCTGAGCCGCTATCTGGCCGAACGCTGCCGAGAACGCCGGACCGCGCCCGGCGACGACCTGATCAGCAGGCTGCTGACCGCAAGTTCTCCAGGACGCGCCCTCGACGACGAGGAAGCGACCAACTTCGCGGTGACGCTGCTCCTGGCCGGGCACATCACCACGACCGCCTTGCTGGGCAACATCGTGCGGACCCTCGACGAGCACCCGCAGGTGTGGGCCGACCTGCACGTCGACCCCACTCGGATCCCGCCCGTGATCGAGGAGGTCATGCGCTACCGGCCCTCCTTCCCCGCCCTCCAGCGCGCCACGGTCGCTCCGGTCGAGCTCAGCGGAGTCGCGGTGCCGGCCGGCGCCCTGGTGACGGCGTGGATCCTCGCCGCCAACCGCGATCCCGACGCGCACGCCGACCCGGACCGATTCGACCCCGGCCGCGGCATCGGCGGCGCCGCCCAGTTGACCCTGGGCCACGGAGTGCATTTCTGCCTCGGCGCACCGCTGGCCCGCCTCGAAGCCCGTGTGGTGCTGGAGGAGCTCCTGAAACGCACCGAGCGTCTCGCCATCGACCACGACCGGGCCGACGAAATGGTCTCGTTCGAGCAGGTCATCCTCGGGCCGCGACGCCTTCCGGTGATCACGCATCCGAGCCGGCCAGGTGACAAGGTCACGACTCCGAACAGCTAGCGCGTCCGCCCGTTCGAAGGACTGCGATACGGCGAACTACCGCTGCGCGCGGCCGATGATCGCCTTGGTGTCGACGCGCGGAGGCAGAGTGCCGAAGGCCGCACCCCAGTCGCCCCCGAGCCGGGACGCGCAGAAGGCGTCCGCGACGGCATGCGGAGCGTGACGCACCAACAGGGAACCCTGCAATACCAATGCCATCGACTCGACCAACCGACGCGCCCGGAACTGAGCGTCCTCCACAGTGGACAATTCCTTGCGCAACGTGGCCACCGCGTCGTCGAGCCGGGCATCGGCACCGGCGGCCAGCTCGACCTCGGCGAAGAACGCCTCGACCGATTGGGGCTGCTTTCCCATGGCGCGCAAGGCATCCAGCGCCGCGACGTTGCCGGAACCCTCCCAAATGGACAGCAGCGGCACCTCCCGATAGAGCCGCGGCATGCCCGAGTCCTCGACATAACCGTTGCCGCCAAGGCATTCCAGCGCCTCGCCCACGTGCACCGGTCCACGCTTGCACACCCAGTACTTCGTCACCGCGAGCGCCAGGCGCCGGAAGTCCTGTTGCGCGGGGTCGGCGGTGGCGCCCGCGAGCCGCATCGCCACCGTCGTGGCGGCCTCGGACTCGACCACCAGGTCCGCCAGCACGTTGGCCATTGCGGGCTGGTCGAGGAGGTACTCGCCGAACGCGCGGCGGTGCACGGCGTGGTGCACGGCCTGCACAATCGCTTGCCGCATCAGGGAAGTCGTGCCGAGCACGCAGTCGAGGCGGGTGTTGTTGACCATCTCGATGATGGTCGGCACGCCCCGGCCCTCCTCGCCGACCAGCCAGCCGACCGCGCCGTCGTACTCGATCTCGGACGACGCGTTGGACCGGTTGCCCAGCTTGTCCTTCAAGCGCTGCAAGAAGATCCGGTTCCGCGAGCCGTCGGGCAGCACGCGCGGCAGCAGGAAGCACGACAGGCCGCCGGGGGCCTGCGCCAACGTCAGGAACAGGTCCGACATCGGGGCAGAGGTGAACCACTTGTGCCCAGTCAGCACATAGGCGTCGCCGGACGGGGTCGCCGTGGTCGTGTTGATGCGCACGTCCGAGCCGCCCTGCTTCTCGGTCATCGACATGCCCGCGATCAACCCGCGTTTGGTGGTGGGCACGCGCAGCCCGAAGTCGTACTCCGGCGCGGCGAGCAGCGGCTCGTAGACCGCGGCCAGCTCCGGGTTGAAGCGCAGGGCGGAAATGGCCGAGTACGTCATGGAAATCGGGCAGATATGGCCGGCCTCGGCCTGGTTCCACACGATCACCTTGGCCGCGCGTGCGACATGCGCGCCTGCCCGGTCGTCCCGCCACGGCGTCGCGTGCAGGCCGTGGCCGACCGCGACCCGCATCAGGTCGTGCCAGTGCGGGTGGTACTCGACCTCGTCGATCCGGTGCCCGTAACGGTCGTGCGTACGCAGCTTCGGCGGGTTCTCGTTGGCGAGTCGTCCCCACTCCTGGCCCTGCTCGCTCCCGGCGAGACGGCCGAGTTCGTGCAGTTCCTCCTCGGCCCAGCCGGCGCCTTCCCGGTGCAAGGCGGCCAGCAACGCGGGATCGTCGGCGACGTCGTGGACCAGCGGCGGCACCTGGTTGGTCACTTCGTGCGTGTCAGGCATTCCGGCTCCCAAGGGCTCGCAGGATGAACGGCCGGAGTTCGGCGGCCGTGTCGTCGTTGGTGGTCAGCGGTCCGACGAGCATCTCGGTCACGGCGCCGACCAGCGCCGCCGCGGTGAACACGGCGTCCTGGGGCGGCAGCAGGCCGGTCCGGACGCCCTCGCCGATGTGCTCGGCGGCAACATCGCGAAACACTCGGCGGAAGACGACGCGCTCGGCTTCGATCGGCGGATCGACAGGCTCGGCAAGCAGCGCGTAGGCCCGGCGCGGCGCTTTCAGCGCACGCTTGGCGAAAGTCTCGAAAACGGCGGCGACCCGGTCGACCGGATCGCCGGGCAGTGCCGCGGCTTCCCGCACGGCCGCCACCTCACGGCCGACCACTCCGCGGAACAGCTCGACGACCAGTTCGGCCTTGCCGGGAAAGTGCCGGTAGACGCTGCCGGTGGCGATGCCCGCCCGCTCCGCGACGGCCGCGACCGAGCAGCCCGCGTATCCCCGCTCCGCCAGCAGTTCGGCGGCGGCACGAAGGACCGCGGCGCGCTGAGCGTCCAGGCGCGCCTGAACCTGGGGAGTCCGCCGGTACGGCACGCAACAAGTGAACCACCGATTCACTTCTTCGTGCAATAGGCAACAACGGGCAAACCGGGACGTGGACACGCGGGACGGGAACGTGGGACACGCGCGACGGGAGTGTGGGACACGCGCTATGAGTGCTCAGAGCCGCTGCAGGCCGTCGAGGACGCGCCGCATCAGAGCCATCGGCGGCCGTCCCTCGGCGGTGCGCTCGGTGCCGTGGATGTGTATCAGCGCCATGTCGGCCATGTCGGAGAGCAGCACCCGCGCGACCCCGAGCGGCACGGACAGGAGCGCGGCGACCTCGGCGACCGACCGCGGCGCGACACACAGTGCCCGCACCGGCTGGTACTCGGCGCCCAGCGCCGACCCCTCCCACACCGCGTCCGCGCGCAACGACACCAGGGTTTCCAGCCGCAACTCGTACGAGGAATGCGTACGGCCACGGGTCAGCACATACGGGCGGACCCGCGGGCCGGAAATCTCCTCGTTCTCGACGTGCCGGCTCCAGTCCGTCCCGGCCGGCTGCCCATATGGCGGGGGGCGCTCCGCTGCGGCCGGGTCCAGTGGCCAGTGTGGTGCGGGCGACGCCTCGGGTTGCTGGGGCTCGGCCGGCTCGGATGCAGGGAACCGAGCCCCGGCCCTCGCGGGCACCGGCTCGTCAGCCGGTCCGGTGCCAGCACGTATACCCATGATCTCGCCTCAGGTGTGCAGGTCGCAGTGCCCCCGACGGCGTCGGCTGCGGGGACAGAATAACGTGCATGCCCGCCCTGTCGAGTCGTCAGCGGGTTTCGAGCGGGTCGGCCTCCGGTGTTGGCAATACGTCAAATTTGCCGGCGGCGCCGGGCGAGGTCTGCGGACCGCGTTTCACCGCCGAGAGCAGCAGTTGTGAAACATCCACGACCTCCACTCGTTCGCTCGCCTGCCCGTCGCTCTGGCGGGCCGTGACACCGTCGGTCAGCATCACGCGGCAGAACGGGCAACCGGTCGCGATCTTCGATGCCGCCGTGCCCAGCGCCTCGTCGACGCGGTCGACGTTGATCCGCTTCCCGATCTTCTCTTCCATCCACATGCGCGCGCCGCCCGCACCGCAGCACATCGACCGGTCCCCGTGGCGTGGCATCTCCCGGAACTGCACGCCCGACGCGCCGATCAGCTCACGCGGCGCCTCGTAGACCTTGTTGTGCCGGCCCAGGTAGCACGGGTCGTGGTAGGTGACGTCCTCGGCGATCGGCGCGACCGGGACGAGCCGCTTCTCGCGCACGAGCCGGTTCAGCAGCTGGGTGTGGTGCACGACCTCGTACTGGCCGCCGATCTGCGGATATTCGTTGGCGAGCGTGTTGAAGCAGTGCGCGCAGGTCACCACGATCTTGCGCTGGTCGCGTCCCTCGAACACCGAGTTGAGCACCTCGACGTTCTGCTGCGCGAGCATCTGGAACAGGAACTCGTTACCCGCGCGACGGGCCGGGTCACCGGTGCAGGTCTCCTCGGGGCCGAGCACGGTGTACTTCACGCCCGCGATGTGCAGGAGTTCGGCCACGGCACGGGTGGTCTTCTTGGCGCGGTCCTCGAAGGCGCCGGCGCAGCCGACCCAGAACAGGTATTCGGCGTCACCGAGGTCTCCGTCGAACACCGGCACTTCGAAGTCGAGATCCTCGGCCCAGGCGAGGCGGTCCTTGGCGTTCTGCCCCCACGGGTTGCCCTTGTTCTCCAGGTTCTTGAACATCCCGTTCAGCTCGCTCGGGAAGTTCGACTCGATCATCACCTGGTAGCGGCGCATGTCGACGATGTGGTCGACGTGCTCGATGTCGACCGGGCACTGCTCGACACAGGCGCCGCAGGTGGTGCACGACCACAGCACATCCGGGTCGATTACGCCGAGCTCTTCCGGACCGCCGACGAGCGGGCGCTCGGCCTCGGCCAGCGCCAGCACGTCCAGGCCCGCGTGGCCGTCGGTCAGGCCGACCTCCTCGCCGGCCATGTCCTTCCGGCCGCCCGCGAGCAGGTACGGCGCCTTCGCGTAGGCGTGGTCACGCAGCTGCGTGATGACCAGTTTCGGCGAGAGCGGCTTGCCGGTGTTCCACGCGGGGCACTGCGACTGGCAGCGGCCGCATTCGGTGCAGGTGGTGAAGTCCAGCCAGCCCTTCCAGCTGAAGTCCTCGACCCGGCCGGCGCCGAACACGTCCTTCTCCGGGTCGGCCTCCTCGAAGTCGAGCGGCTTTCCCGCGCTCATCATCGGCTTGAGCGCGCCGAGTGCCACGTCGCCGTCGGCCTCCCGCTTGAAGTAGATGTTGAAGAACGCGCTGAACCGGTGCCAGGCCACTCCCATGGTCAGCGTGCGGCTCACCACGGCCAGCCAGACGGTGCCGGAAAGCAGCTTGATCAGCGCGGTGATGCTCACCGCGGCGGCGCTGGCCGGAAGGAGCGCGGCGAGCGGTTTGGTGACGAAGCTGCTCCACAGCGCGGGGTCCTCGATCCCGCTGGAGATCTTGAACGCCTTGACGCCGAGGATGCCGAGGCCCTCGAGGATCACCACGGTTTCCACGAAGTAGGCCTGCCGGAAGTTGGACCCGGCGAAGCGGGAGAGCCGGTCCGCTCGGCGCGGATGGTTGCGCTGCCGGATGACGACCAGGGCCACGCCACCGAGCACCGTGCCCAGTCCGAGCAACTCGGTGAGCAGCAGCCACGGCTCCCACGCGCCGAAGACCGGCCAGTGGAAGTGCGGCTGGAAGGTCTCGCCGTAGGCCTCGAACCAGGCGAGGAAGCCGATCAGGAAGCCCCACATCACGAGCCAGTGCCACGGGGCGACGTGCCGGAACTTGTTCATCCGGGTGTGCGCCGCGAACTCCTTGACCAGGGTGCACAGCCGCGGCCAGAAGGGACCGTTGCGGGTGGCGTCGGGTTGTCCGAGCCGGATGATCCGCACCATGCGCCAGACACCGGCGCCGAACATGATCCAGGCGGCGATGCTGGTGGCGACCCCGATCACCCCGAGCACGACCTGCAGAACGCCCATGTTCCAGTGGACCTTTCATCCTTGCGTAGCACGAACTACTGATGAGTAATCCATGAGACGCCGTGACGTCCCCCGGTTGTGGCGTACAACTCCCTCGATTCTAGGACGATCGTTCAGGTAGTTTGGTGGCGTGCCTTACCTGCTGCTCGCCCTCGCGATAGCCGCCGAGGTGTCCGCCACCGTCTCACTGAAGCTCTCCGACGGGTTTTCGAAGCTCGTTCCGTCGATCGTGGTCGTCGCCGGCTACGGGGTCGCCTTCGTCGCGCTGGCGGCGGTGCTCAAGGCGGGCCTGCCGGTCGGCGTGGCGTATGCGTTGTGGGCGGCCATCGGGGTCGCTGCGGTCGCCTTGATCGGCGTGTTGTTCCTGAAGGAGCCGATCAACCTGACGATGATCGGCGGGCTGGTGCTGGTGATCGCGGGTGTCACGCTGATCGAACTGGGGGCCGCGAAATGAAGATGCAGCAGCGGGACGGGCGCAAGGCACGCGGCGAGCGGCGACGCCAGGAGATCATCGACGCGGCCCTTCGCGTGATCGAGCGGGACGGGGTGGCCGGCGTCACCCACCGCACGGTCGCGGCCGAGGCCGGGGTGCCCACGACCTCGACGACCTACCACTTCGCGACCCTCAACGACCTGCTGATCGCGACGCTGATCTCGTGTGCGCAGGACATGGCGACCGAGGTGTACTGGATGATCGACCGGGCGAGGTCACGGGGTAGCCGGGGCGCGGACGAGGTCGCCACGCTGCTCGCCTCGGCGCTGGGCCCCCGCCGCGGCCGGACCATGGCGGAGTACGAGCTCTACCTGCTGGCCGCGCGCCGCCCGGAGCTTCGCCCCGCCGCCCGGCGCTGGCTGGACGTGCTGACCTCGATGGTGCGACCCGACGACCTGGTGGCGCTGCGGGCCTTCCTGGCCGGCATCGACGGGCTGTTGATCCAGGGCCTGATCGACGACGAGCCACCGAGCGCCGAGGAACTCCGCCCCGTCGTCGACTACCTCCTGAAACCGCACTGAGACCTCGCCCGTTCTGCTCCCGTTGTGCTCGGCGCCAACCGGCAACCACGATTCCCTGGTAGGCGTTGGGGGGACCGATGAATTCGGAGTGACGTGACGGTCTACCCCAGTAGGACAGACCACACGAAGGAGCCGTCGATGACCGATCTGACCGACCTTGGCCCCGCCGCCGGCCAACTCGCGGACCTGCTGGCGAACATCGCCGATGAACAGCTCACCGCACCGACCCCGTGCACCGCGTACACCCTGGGCGACTTGATCGACCACGTCGGTGGCCTGTCTCTGGCGTTCACCGCCGCAGCCGCGAAGGACTTCTCGTTGACCAGCGCGGGACCGTCCGGCGACGCGGCCCGGCTACCCGACGACTGGCGCACCACCTTCCCCGCGCGGCTGACCGCGCTGGCCGAGGCCTGGCGGGACCCGGCGGCCTGGGAAGGCATGACGCAGGCCGGTGGCGTCCAACTGCCCGGCCCGGTGGCCGGCAACGTCGCGATGAACGAGCTTGTGGTGCACGGCTGGGACATCGCCAAGGCCACCGGGCAGCCGTTCCGGAGCGACCCCGCCTCGCTGGCGGCCTGCCTGGAGTTCGTGTCCATGGCAGCGACCAAGGAACCCGACGCCGGCAGCCCGTTCGGCCCGATCGTCGAGGTGCCTGCCGACGCGACGCCGCTGGACAAGCTCATCGGCCTCACCGGCCGCAACCCGGCCTGGCCAGCGGAATAAACGGTCCTGATCGACGACGAGCCACTAGGCGCCGACGAGTTCCGCCTTGTCCTCGCACCCGCTGAAACCGTTCTGAACTGCGAAAAGCATCAAGTCATCAAAATCGTGATAGACTAGGCTGGTGCGTACCACCCTCACCATCGACGACGACCTCGCCGTCCTTCTCGAACGCAAGCGCCGGGATACCGGGGCAAGCTTCAAGCAGGTCGTGAATGACACCCTTCGCGCAGGGCTGGTGAACGAGGTCGAGGTGTGCAAGCCACGCCGCGAGACTTTCCGAACTAGGCCGCTGATGCTGGGCAAACCGTTGGTGAAGGACCTGAGCCGCACCGGTGAGCTGCTCAGCGACCTTGACGTCGACGACTACTCATGACGTATCTGCTCGACGTCAATGTCCTGATCGACGCGGTCAACCCGCACTCGGACCGGCACGATCAGGTCCGGGATTGGCTGGACGACAAGCTGGCGGGTCCCCCTCGTACCGTGGGCATGCCGTGGCTGTCCGTCTTCGGTTTTGTCCGCATAACAACGAACGGAAGGATCTTCTCGTTGCCCGCCTCGGTACGGGAGTCGTGGAGCCGTGTCACCGATTGGCTGGACCAGCCGGCCGCATGGATTCCGGCGCCCACTCCTGAGCACCGGGATCTGTTCGGGAAGTTCCTTGAAGTCCATGAACTCACCAGCGCACTCGTCACCGACGTACATCTCACGGCACTCGCCACCGAGCATGGGCTTACCTTGGTCTCCGCCGATCGTCGGCTCGACCGATTCGCACAAGCCGGCCTGGTTCGGCTACTCGACCCTTCGGCACAAACCGGGCACGCATAACGATCAAAACAACGATCGGAGCCCTCGCGCCGACCGTCCCCCCGCACGGGATGAGGCCCGCGCGGGGGACTGGTCAGGCGCTGGCTCGGGCTGGTGTCTCAGCCCTTGTTCTGGTAGATACCCGTGAGCAGCGCGCGGGCAATGGCGTGGCTGAACAGGTTGAACCCGAGGAACGCGGGGGTGGCGTTCTCCGGCACGTCCAGCTTGGGCACGTCCACCGCGTGCACGGCGAAGATGTAGCGGTGCGGGCGGTGTCCGGGCGGCGGGGCGGCGCCGAGGAACTGCTTGAGCGCGCCGTCGTTGGCCAGCGTGATCGCGCCCTCGGGAAGCCCGGAGCCCTCCGCGTCACCGGCACCGGAGGCCAGTTCGGTAACCGACGCGGGAATGTTGAACACCGCCCAGTGCCAGAAGCCACTCGCCGTAGGGGCGTCCGGGTCGTAGCAGGTGACGGCGAAGCTCTGGGTCTCGGCCGGGAAACCCTCCCACGCCAGGTGCGGCGAGCGGTCCTCGCCGCCGGCCCCGAAAATGCCGCTCAGCATCGGGGTCGGCAATGTGTCGCCCTCGGCGAGGTCGTTGCTGCGTAGGGTGAAACCGGGCAAAGAAGGCAGGAAGTCGTATGGGTTGGGTGGCTGTGACATCGCTCCTCCTCGTCGCGGAAATCTTCTCGCCCAGAGCCTAGGGGCGCGCACGGAAGGTAAGGGCAACCCCAGGGAAGAATCGGGGGTGCTCCCTGATGTCCGCCGCCCGGCCGCACGTTTAGCGTCTGGATATCGAAAACCTGACAGGGGAGGCAGCAATGGGCAGGCCCGCGCTGGCGATCGGAGGCATCGCCCTGATCGGGGCCGGTATTGCGGTCGGCTTCGGCTGGTGGAACTGGAACCGGACCACGGCGGAGGTCAACCGGGAGGTTTCGCAGCAGATCCGCACGGTCCGGTTCGACGTCGACTCCGGCGACGTGATGATCCAGACCGGCCCGGTGGCGGCCACGACCATCCACCAGCGCTTCCACTACAACCGGGATGCCGTGCCAGGCGACGCCTTCACCGTCGACGGTGACGAACTCGTGCTGTCCGACTGTGGCCACAACTGCTCGGTCGACTTCGAGGTGACCGTGCCCGCCGGCACCGCGGTCACCGGTGAGCTGACGTCCGGCGACGTCAGGCTCCGCAACACCGGCCCGGTGGACGTCTCGGCCACCTCCGGCGACGTCGACGTCTCCCTCCGGACCGCGCAGGACATCCGCGTCCGGGTCACCAGCGGTGACGTCAGGGTGATCGTGCCCCCGGGCCGCTATCACGTTTCGGGGAGCAGCACCAGCGGCGATCGCCAGATCGATGTCCCGACGGACGTCTCGGGGCCCGTCCTCGACATCAGCACCACCAGCGGCGACGCGACCGTCCACACCGCGTGACGGGAACAAGATGCCGGGCCAGGTCGTTACCCTGTCAGAAAGGTTGAGCGAAACAGGCTCAAGTCTGGATTGACTCGGTCGGAAAGCTCAGGATAGAACTTGAGCGAGCCCCGCTCAAGGCGGGCGAATACAGCAAGTTCAGGAGGAACACACCATGGCGCGAGCGGTCGGCATCGACCTCGGCACGACCAACTCGGTCGTCGCTGTCCTTGAGGGCGGCGAGCCGACGGTCATCGCCAACTCGGAAGGCTCCCGTACCACCCCGTCCGTGGTCGCCTTCGCCAAGAACGGCGAGGTACTGACCGGTCAGCCGGCGAAGAACCAGGCCGTGACCAACGTCGGCCGGACCATCCGCTCCGTGAAGCGGCACATGGGCACGGACTGGAAGCAGGAGATCGACGGCAAGACCTACACCGCGCAGGAGATCAGCGCCCGCGTGCTGATGAAGCTCAAGCGGGACGCGGAGTCCTACCTCGGTGAGGAGATCACCGACGCCGTCATCACCGTGCCGGCCTACTTCGAGGACGCGCAACGGCAGGCGACCAAGGAAGCCGGCCAGATCGCCGGGCTGAACGTGCTCCGCATCGTCAACGAGCCGACGGCGGCGGCGCTGGCCTACGGGCTGGACAAGGGCGAGAAGGAACAGACCATCCTCGTCTTCGACCTCGGTGGCGGCACCTTCGACGTGTCGCTGCTGGAAATCGGCGACGGGGTCGTCGAAGTCCGGGCGACCAGCGGTGACAACCACCTCGGTGGTGACGACTGGGACCAGCGGATCGTCGACTGGCTGGTGGACAAGTTCAAGGCCTCCCACGGCATCGACCTGACCCGGGACCCGATGGCACTGCAGCGCATCAAGGAGGCCGCGGAGAAGGCCAAGATCGAGCTGTCCAGCTCCTCCAGCGCGAACATCAACCTGCCCTACATCACGGTCGACTCGGACAAGAACCCGCTGTTCCTCGACGAGACCCTGTCCCGCGCCGAGTTCCAGCGGATCACCAACGACCTGCTGGAGCGCACGCGCCAGCCGTTCAACAACGTGATCCGGGACGCGAACATCTCGGTCGGGGCGATCGACCATGTGGTGCTCGTCGGCGGTTCCACCCGTATGCCGGCGGTGTCGGAGCTGGTCAAGGAGCTGACCGGTGGCCGTGAGCCGAACAAGGGCGTGAACCCGGACGAGGTCGTCGCGGTCGGCGCGGCCTTGCAGGCCGGCGTGCTCAAGGGCGAGGTCAAGGACGTCCTGCTGCTCGACGTGACCCCGCTGTCGCTGGGCATCGAGACCAAGGGCGGCGTGTTCACCAAGCTCATCGAGCGCAACACGACCATCCCGACCAAGCGCAGCGAGATCTTCTCCACCGCGGACGACAACCAGCCGTCGGTGCAGATCCAGGTGTTCCAGGGCGAGCGCGAGATCGCGGCGCACAACAAGAAGCTCGGCATGTTCGAGCTGACCGGCATCCCGCCGGCCCCGCGCGGCATCCCGCAGATCGAGGTCACCTTCGACATCGACGCGAACGGCATCGTGCACGTGACCGCGAAGGACCTGGGTACCAACAAGGAACAGTCGATGACCATCACCGGTGGCTCCGCGCTGCCGAAGGAGGACATCGACCGGATGGTCAAGGACGCCGAGGCCCACGCCGAGGAGGACCGCAACCGGCGCGAGGAGGCGGAGACCCGCAACCAGGCCGAGACGCTGGTCTACCAGACCGAGAAGTTCGTCAAGGACAACGACGACAAGCTGCCCGCGGACCTCAAGGACAAGGTCAAGACCGCGACCGACGAGGCCAAGGAGGCGCTCAAGGGCACCGACACGGCCAAGATCAAGGAAGCGATCGAGAAGCTGAACACGGCCTCGCAGGAGCTGGGCACCGCGCTGTACGCGAACGCGCAGCAGGCGTCCGGCGGCGACGGCGCGTCCGCGAGCGGCCAGTCCTCCGGTGGAACGGGCACCGCCGGCTCTCAGGCCAAGGCCGATGACGTGGTGGACGCCGAAATCGTCGACGAGGACGAGAAGAAGTGACTGGAAAGCATCGTCAAGAGCCGGCCGAAGAGCCCGAGGTGACCGAGCCGGTGATCGTGCGGGACCGCCGCAAGATCGACCCGGACACCGGCGAGGTTCGCCCGCCGGCCACCGACGAACTCGACGAGACCGGTGCGGCCGCCGAAACCACCGAGGCCGCACCGCCGCTCGACGAGTCGTTGGTGGACGAGGCCGTGACCGTGACCTCGCAGGCGGAGAAGGAGCTCGCCGAGCGCACCGCGGACCTGCAGCGGCTGCAGGCGGAGTACGCCAACTACCGCAAGCGGGTCGACCGGGACCGGGAGGCCGTGGTGGCCACCGCCAAGTCCTCCGTGGTGGGCGAGCTGCTGCCGTTGCTGGACGACCTGGAACGGGCGGAGCAGCACGGCGACCTCACCGGCCCGTTCAAGGCGGTCGCCGACAAGCTGGTCACGATCCTGCAGCGGGTGGGGCTCGAGCCGTTCGGCGCCGAGGGCGACCCGTTCGACCCGAGCGTGCACGAGGCCGTGCAGCACAGCACCTCGCCCGAGGTCTCCGGGCCGACCGTGACCACCGTGCTGCGTCGCGGTTACCGGTTCGGCGACCGGGTGCTGCGTGCGGCGCTGGTCTTCGTGACCGACCACGAGCCGGCCGCGGCACCGGCGGACCAGGCGGCCGCCGAGCCGGCCGAGGCGCCGGTCGAGGGCGAACTTCCCTTAAACGGCAATGAAAACGCGGGTTAGCACGAGGACAGGGTGGCACGCGGGATGACCTCGCGTGCCACCGGAAACCGGGGAGGGAGGAGACGTCCGTGAGCGCACGGGAGTGGATCGGCAAGGACTTCTATCGCGAGCTGGGCGTCTCCTCCGACGCCTCGGCCGACGAGATCAAGAGGGCCTATCGCAAGCTGGCCAGGGCGAACCATCCGGACGCCAATCCGGGCAACACCACGGCCGAGCAGAAGTTCAAGGCCGTGTCCGAGGCGTACGGCGTGCTCTCCGACCCGGTCAAGCGCAAGGAGTACGACGAAGCGCGGCGGCTGTTCGGCTCCGGCGGCGCGGGCGGCTTCGGCTTCCCCGGCGCCGGCGGGTCGGGCGGGTTCGACATGAGCGACCTGTTCGGCCAGAGCGGCTCCGGTGGTGGTGGTTTCGGCGGGCTCGGCGACATCCTCGGCGGCCTGTTCGGGCGGCGCGGCGGCGCGGGGACGAGCGCGAACCGCCCGCAGCGTGGCGCGGACGTGGAGACCGACGTCCGGATCGAGTTCAGCGAGGCGGTGCGGGGCGCGACGCTGCCGCTGCGGCTGTCGAGCCCCGCGACCTGCGAGACCTGCCACGGCAACGGCGCCCGGCCGGGCACCCAACCCAGAGTCTGCTCGAACTGCGGCGGTTCGGGGCTGGTCAACCGCAGCCAGGGCGCGTTCGCGTTCTCCGAGCCGTGCCGTGAGTGCCGGGGCCGCGGGAAGATCATCGACGACCCGTGCCCGGAATGCGGCGGCGAGGGCATCAGCACCCGGACCAGGACGCTGACCGTCCGCGTGCCGCCGGGCGTGGACGACAACCAGCGGATCCGGCTGGCCGGCCAGGGCGAGCCCGGCCGCGGCGGCGCGGCCTCGGGCGACCTGTACGTGCGGGTGCATGTGACGCCGCACCCGGTGTTCGGCAGGACCGGCAACGACCTGACGATCGCGGTGCCGGTGAGCTTCACCGAGCTGGCGCTCGGCACCACGATCACCGTCCCGACGCTCGACGGCAAGGTGTCGGTCAAGGTGCCGGCGGGCACCGCGAGCGGCCGGGTGCTGCGGGCGCGCGGCAAGGGCATCCGCAAGCGCGACGGTTCGCTGGGCGACCTGCTGGTCACGCTGCAGGTTGCCGTTCCGTCGCAACTGGACGCGGCGCAGAAGAAGGCGTTGGAAGCCTTGGCCGAGGCATCCGGCGGGCACGACCCGAGGCCCGAAATCACCAGGATGCTTCGGGAATCGGGCGCGGGGTGATCGTGTTCGCGAGCGGTGACTGGCGCGCGCCTGGCCGGCGGCCGGGCGTGCGCGGGCGCGCGTCGGCGAACAGGGAGGAGAGGTGATGGTGTTCGGTGGCATGCCCCATGGGGCCGACGAGGACATGCCGGTGTTCGTGATCTCGGTGGCTGCCCAGCTGTCCGGACTGCACGCCCAGACGCTGCGGTCGTACGACCGGTTGGGTCTGGTCTCCCCTGGTCGCACCTCCGGCGGTGGCCGGCGCTACTCGATGCGGGATATCGCGCTGCTGCGTGAAGTCCAGAAGCTGTCGCAGGAACACGGCGTGAACCTCGCCGGCATCAAACGGATCATCGAGCTGGAGAACCAGGTCGAAGCCTTGCGTAGCCGGGTCACGGAGCTGACCGAGGAACTCGCCGCCGCGTATGCGGCCGCGGAACAAGCCGCGGCGGCCGTGCATGCCTCGTACCGCAAGGATCTGGTTCCGATCCGCCAGGAAACCTCTCTCGTGGTGTGGAAACCCGGAAGGCGCTAGCGGGTTCGAGTCACGCGGCCGGGCCTGGGGCCGACGCGCGCGGCGTGCTGTCGTGCTTGGCGATCGCCTCGTCGACTTCGTCGATGGCGGTTCGGATGAGGTCGCCGTACGGGTCTTGGGCCAGGGCGGAAGAGCACTCCCGCGCCGCGGTGATCTGTGTGCGTGCTGCCGCGAACGAGCCCAGCCGGCGGTAGTTGTCGGCCAGGTTGAGATGCAGTGACGGGTAGAACCCGGCGATGCGCAGGCCCGCGTGGTGCTCCTGGACGCGTTGATCGGTGAGGGCGTCGGCGGCGTCGAGTGCACGCACGTCCCAGGCCAGGGCTTGGGCGGGGTCGTCGTACAGATCGGCGAGGTAGTGCGCGAGCGTGCAGCGGTGCAGGGGGTCGCCGTTGACGCCGATGGACGCCCAAAGACTGAGGAGTTGGGCCCTGGCTGCGGTGGTGTCACCGGCTCGGCCCGCGGTCACGGCTTCGCCGATCGCGTCCATGATCGGGTCAGAACTGGTGGGTGCGGTCATCATCGTCCTCCGGGTCGTGCGGGGTCTGGGGGTTTGCCCCCAGTCGGGGGGTGTGGGGCGGAGCCCCCTAAAGGCGCTGCTGGGGGCTTGCCTCAGACAACTCAGGCTGGATGGGCATGGCGAGCGTGGTGAGATCGCCGTGATCGGCGGAGCGGACCGTGGCCGGTTGGTCCGGCCCTCGAAAATCGAGCAGCAGGTCGGCTCCGATCGCAGTGCTGATGGCGGGATAGAGCGTGGTCACCTCGAACCAGATGTCGGCGTCGAGTCCGGTCACGCTCGCCGGCACCGGCACATCCCGCGTGTCGACAATCCCCGTCACGATGATTCGACCGCTTCTGACGACCATGGAGATCCGCGGCGAGGAAATCGCCTCGATGGCACGTAGCAGCAGGGTCTTCTCGACGGTGACTCGGGTGGACACTGTGGACAGTCCGTCGAGCACCAGGCGGTAGTCCGGGAACGGCTCGGACAGCAGGCGACAGTGGCAGTCTTCCCGGTTCTGCAGGCGCATCTGGACCGCGTGCCGGGCAGCCGTGATCGTGACTTCGGGGCTCCGTCGAAGGTCCGGCAGGCAGGCACGCAGGTCGTCCGCATCCACCGTCGCCGCACAGGCCACGGGCGCTGGGTCGCTGGAAACCAGAGTGCGCGTCGAGAGCCGATATCGGTCGGTGGCAGTCAGGACGACGGCCTCCGGGCCGGACTCGAAACGCACTCCATTGAGGACGGTCATCCCAGGCTCGTACGTGGTCGCCGTCAGGATCTGTTCGATCGCCGCGGCGAGGACCGGCCCACTCAGGGTGGCGACCGTCAGCCTCGGTTCGTCGGCCAACGATGCCTTGATGGCAGCGGCGTGCTGCTGCGCGGTGGCGGCGTCACTGGCCACCTTCTTCACGTGTTCTTCGACCAGGCGAACCGCTTCGCCGGGCTCGGCGTCGAGCACGGCCTGCACGGTCGCGAGCGGCATGCCGATCTCGCGTAGTCGCCGGAGCAGGACGGCCCGTTCGACCTGGCCCACGGCGTAGAACCGATAGCCGGAGAACGCGTCGACCTCGGCCGGTGCCAGAAGCCCTGAATCGGCGTAGAACCGCAACGCACTCGCCGTCAGGCCACTCCGCTGCGCGAACGCACCGATCGGCATCAACCCGCTACTGGACACCTCGTCATCATCGGCCTTCGACCAACTCGAAGGTCAACCGCCAGCACCCGAGTAGCTTGTGTTTCAAAGCGGCGCCAGCCGCTTGCGGTGAGGCCGCCAGCTTGCACTCTGCAGTCAAATTCTGAGGTGGTTTCTCGCGAGGACAGCGCCGACGTGGTGAATTGGACATTCATGAGGAGGCGATCCCGGAGCGAGAAACCACCTCAGGTTCCGCTACCCGCACCGCTGCGCAAGCCGCCACAGCACTCCCCAGCTAGTCAATGGTGAACGGGTCGTACTTGATGTGTTCCAGCGCCGTGCCGGCGACCAGCATGCGCGAAACGGTGGCACGGATCATCGCCGGGGAGCCGGAGACCAGCACGTCGTGCTTCGGCCAGGCGCCGTACCGGGTGACCACGTCGGCCAGCGTGCCCTGCTCGAAGCCGGCCGGCGAGTCCTGCTCGACCACCGGCCGCACGGTCAGCCACGGGTTGGCCGACGCCGTCGCGCGCAGTCCGTCCAGCGCGTAGAGGTCCTCCCGGGTGCGGCCGCCGTAGAACAGGTGCACCTTCGGGTTTTCGCCGAACTGCCCGAGTTCGTCGAGCAGCGACTGCAGCGGCGCGAGCCCGGTGCCGCCCGCGATCATGAGCACGTCCCGGCCGCGCTCGCGGTCGATGGTCAACCGGCCCACCGGCGGGCCGAACCGCCAGACGTCGCCGACCTGCGTGTGGCTCACGATCGCCCGGGAGACCCAGCCTCCGTTCACCGCACGTACGTGGAACTCCAGCGACCCGTCCGGGCGCGGCGCGTTGGCCGGGGAGAGGTAGCGCCACAGCCTCGGCCGCTGCGGCACCTCGACGCTGAGGAACTGCCCGGCCCGGAACGGGATGGGCAGTTCCGGTTCGATCCGGACCATGGCCAGGTCCCAGCTCAGCCGCCGGTGTTCGGCGACCTTCCCGAGCCAGTTCGGCGGGTTGTCGTCGGCCGCGGCGGCTTCCTGCATCTGCCGCGCGATGATCGTGAACGCCTCCGCCCAGGCCTGCTCGATCTGCGGGGTCCAGTCCGGACCCAGCTGCCGTTTCATGGCGGCGAGCAGCGCGGTGCCGATCGCCTCGTAGTGCTTGGGCACGACCCCGAACTTGCGGTGGTCGCGGCCGAGCTGACGAAGGAAGGGCACCAGGTCGTCGGGCTGGTCGACCATCTGCACGACGTGCACCAGCGCCCGCACCATGCGGTTGCGCTGGACCTCCATGTTGATCGGGAAGAAGTCGCGGGTCGCCGGGGCCAGGGTGAACAGCATTCCGTAGAAGAAGAGCGTGACCTCGGTGAGGTGTGGCTCCGCCTTGGCCCAGGAGTCGCGGATCAGCCGGACCATCGCCTTGACGGCGGGGGGCGCCTCCCGGTGGACGGACCGGGGAAGGGGGCTGACGCGATCGGCGGTCATGTTTTGCGACTGCTCCGGCTGTGAGTGGTGAGTGCTGTTCACGATTATTCACGAAGGGGCAAGAGCCGCGGACAGTCGTGCAAATCCGCGCCAGAGCGTTGTTTCCGCCCGTCAAGAGGCTGTCGATAATCCACCCGATCCGGCAATGAATCGCCAAGTTTCCGCCGCAGAGTAGTCGATCAAGCGAGCTGCGTCCGCGGACTGCTCCGTCCGGGTGGCGAGCCCCTCGCCCGTTTGCCGCACCGGATCCCGAAAGTCCGTTTCGGCGGGATATGGTTGATTGGCAACAACTTTGGAGGTGCGCATGAGCGCCAGCGACGAGGCTGCCCTCGAACTGTTGCGTCAGCTACGCCTCGCCGGCCAACTGCAACACGCCTGGATGAGCCAGGCCGCCCGGCTGTTCCAGCTGCACCCGGCAAGCGCCCTGCTGCTCTCCGACCTCGCGTTGCATGGCGAATGCCGGCTGTCGGACCTGGCCAAGCGGAAGATGGTGGACATCTCGGTGGTGAGCCGGCAGGTCGGCCAGCTGACCGCGGCCGGGCTGGTCGACCGCCGCCCCGCACCGGAGGACGGCCGGGCCACGCTGGTGCGAGTGTCCGAGCACGGCCACGCCGAGCTCAAGCGGATGCGCGAGTCCTATCTGGACCTCTTCCGCGCTGCGCTGAGCGACTGGGCCGAGGCGGACGTCACCGCGCTCGCCAGGACGATCAGCTCGATGAACGACGCGCTCCGCGACCAGCTGGACGCCGGTGGGCAGGCCATTACGACGCCGCCCTGCGCAGCCCGGTCGGGCGCATGAGTGGCCCGTTCGTGCCGAATTTCGACAGTAACGGGTCACTCATGACCGGCTGCGCTTGCGAGGCGTGAGGAGCCCGGCGCGGGGCGGTTGCGACATCCGTGTGATCTACGCCGTCTCCGCGTGCGCACACCCGGTTCGAGCCGACGCCAGCGAGGCGATATTTTCGCAGCTCAATGGCCCGGCCGCGCGAATCCTCGGGCTCTCTGACGGCCTCTCGAGCCCAGCCACGCCCGATTGAGTTAGGAATGCCTACCCTATCTTTCAGCCCGCCGCTGCGCTTAAAGTAAGCCTAACCAACCTAAGCTGCCGAGGGCTGAAGGAGTCTCCGCGTGTGGGCCGACGGCGTTCCCAACCTGCTCATCGGCCTACGTGAAGGGCTTGAAGGTGGCCTTGTAGTCAGCATCCTTCTCGCGGCACTGCGGCGCACCGACGCCAAGGCCTCGCCCGTGCCGATCTGGCTCGGCGTGCTGGCGGCGACCCTGCTGGCGATCAGCTTCGGGGCGGTGCTCACCTTCTCGCGCTCCGAGTTGTCAACCGCCGCGCAGGAAGCCTTCGGCGGGACGCTCAGCCTGATCGCGGTCTGCCTGGTCACCGCGATGGTGTTCTGGATGCGCAGGACCGCGCGCGGGCTTTCCGGGGAACTGTCCGCGAAGGTCAGCGGCGCCGCCCGGGTGGGGGCCGGCGCGCTCGCACTGACGGCGTTCCTCGCGGTCGGCCGTGAAGGTCTGGAGACCGCGCTGTTCCTGTGGACCACCGTGCAGGCCGCGGGCGAGTCCACCGCGCCGCTGGCCGGCGCCACGGTCGGGATCGTGATCGCGGCCCTGTTGTGCTGGCTGCTCTACCGCAGCGCGATCAAGATCAACCTGGGCAAGTTCTTCTCGCGCACGGCGGTGCTGCTGATCGTCATCGCGGCCGGCGTGCTCGCCTACGGCCTCGGCGAGCTGCAGGGCGCGGGACTGCTGCCGGGGCGCACCTGGCTGGCCTTCGACCTCACGGCCACGATCTCGCCGGACGAGTGGTGGGTGACCGTGGTGCGCGGCGTCACGAACCTCGCGCCCAGCATGACCTGGCTCCAGATCGCCGCCTACGTGACCTACCTGGCCGCCGTGATGATCCTGTTCTTCCGCAAGCCGGCGGCCGAACCGGCGCCGGCCGCCGCGGCCAAGCCGCAGGCCGTGCCCGGGAAGTGGCTGCGCCGGCGCTGGGTCGCGGTGACCGCCGCGGTCGCGGTGCCGCTGCTGGCCGCCGGGGTGTTCGCCCTGGTGGTTCCCGCATCGCAGGCCGGCGCCGGAGCGAAGCAGGTCACCATCACCGCGTCGGACTGCGCCCCCGACTTCGACGCGCTCCAAGCCGGTCAGCAGCAGTTCACCGTCGTCAACAAGTCGGGCCGGGTAGGTGAGATCTACCTGATCCGCCCGAGCGACGGCGGTGTCATCGGCGAGATCGAGGGCATCGGGCCGGGTACGCAGCGCACCATGGGGGTGAACCTCCCGGCGGGCGACTACGCCTGGCGGTGCGAGATGTCCGGCACGCCCGAGCAGCTGTCCGCCACGGTCGCGGCCACCGGCACCGGCGGTGTCGCGCCCGCCGCCGTCCTCCCGGTCTCCGCGCAGGACCTCGACGCACCAGTGCACCAGTACCGGGACTACGTGGCCACAGAACTGTCCACATTGGCCGCCCAGGTCGACACGCTGCGCGCCGCGCTCGCCGGAAACGACCTGAACGCGGCCAAGGCCGCCTGGCTGCCGGCCCAGCTCACCTGGGAACGGGTGGGCGCGGCCTACGGCAGTTTCGGTGAATTCGAAGCCGCCATCGGCGGCCGCCCCAACGGGCTCCCCGGCGGCGTCGACGACCCGGACTTCACCGGGCTGAGGCGGATCGAGTACGGCCTGTGGCACGACCAGAGCGCCGCCATGCTGACCCCCGTCGTGGACCAACTGGCGCAGAACGTGAACCAGCTGCGGGAAAAGCTGCCGACGATAACCGCCGATCCGGCCGACCTGCCGGTCCGGGCGCACGAGATCCTCGAAGACTCCTTGCGCGACAAGCTGGCCGGCAATGATCAGGGCGCCGGCACCGGATACCAGGAGACGCTCGCCGACGTCGAGGGCACCCGCGTCGTGCTCGCCCAGCTCGCGCCGTTGGTCGAAGCCCGCCGGCCGCAGCTGGTGGCCACCGCGCAGGCGCAGCTGGACACCCTCGAACAGGCATTGCGGGCGACCACGGCGAGCCCGGGGACGGCGCCGCTGGCGGAGCGCCAGCGGGTGAACGCAGCCATCGGGCAGGCACTGGAGACGCTTTCGATCATCCCGAACCTGCTGGAAATCAGGCAGGGCTGAGGCGCGGTGGCGCACAGAGTCGAGAAGGAGCCGGCATGACACCCCTTCTGCCAGGTCGCGGCACCCGAAATGACGAGGACACAGCATGACACTGAGCAGGCGGAGGTTCCTGCAGGGCACCGGTGCGGGCGTCGCGGGCAGCGCGCTCGCGGGCGGGCTGATCGCCGCGGGCGCTCGAGCCGACGAACAGTCGACCGGCACGACCGCACCGGGCGCCGCCGACGCGTTCCCGTTCCACGGCGCCAACCAGGCCGGGATCTTCACCCCGCAACAGCGCGCCGCGGCGTTCGCCGCCTTCGACGTGACCGCGACCGGCCGGTCCGGGCTGACCGAGGTGTTCCGCACGCTCACCGACCGGGCGCGGTTCCTCACCACGGGCGGAAGCCCGGTGGATCTCGGCGTCGGCGCGCCCCCATCGGACAGCGCGGTGCTCGGCCCGGTCGTGCCCGCGGACGGGTTGACGGTGACCCTGTCCGTCGGCTCGTCGCTGTTCGACGACCGGTACGGGCTCGCCACGCGCAAACCGGCGAAGCTCGGCCCGATGAAGACGTTCCCGGACGACTCACTCGAAGAGAGGTGGTGCCACGGCGACGTCATGCTGCAGCTGTGCGCGAACAACCCCGACACCGTGCAGCATGCCTTGCGGGACATCACCAAGCACACCCGCGGCGCCATGCAGTTGCGCTACCGCATGAACGGCTTCCAGTCGCCACCGCGACCATCGGGCACGCCCCGGAACCTGATGGGGTTCAAGGACGGCATCGCCAACCCGACCCAGTCCGACCAGCTGATCTGGGTGCGGGCGGGCGCCGGGGAACCGGACTGGGCCGCCAACGGGTCGTACCAAGTGGTGCGGTTCATCCGCATGCTGGTGGAGTTCTGGGATCGCATCTCGATCGCCGAGCAGGAGAAGATATTCGGCCGCAAGCGCGACAGCGGCGCTCCCCTGGACGGCTCGGGCGAGTCCGACACCCCGAACTACCCGGCGGACCCCGAGGGCAAGACCATTCCGCTCGACTCGCACATCCGGCTGGCGAACCCGCGCACCGGCGAGACCGCCGGCAACCGGTTGCTGCGCCGGGGCTACAACTACGACCTCGGCGTCGATCTCAACGGCAACCTCGACGTCGGGCTGATCTTCTGCTGCTACCAGCAGGATGTCGAACGCCAGTTCGAGGCCGTGCAGCACCGGCTCGCGGGTGAGCCGCTGACCGACTACATCCAGCCCTACGGCGGCGGGTACTTCTTCGCCCTTCCCGGCGTCCGCGACCAGCGGGACCACTTCGGCAGCGGCCTGCTCGCCTGACACGCTCAAGCGGCCGACCACCCACGCGGCGAGCGGCCAAGTGCCCACGGAAGCACCGTCTAAGTGTCCACATAGATAGCGTCCAAGTGACCACGAACGTACCGTCTAAGTGGCCACAGGACTGGCGTCTAAGTGACCATTGATCTAACGTCTGAGTGACCACTGGAATAGCGTCTGAGTGACCAGTGATCACGAACGGCGGTCCAATTGGCCGCGTCACGAGCCGCGTCATGGAGATCATCGAGCTCTGGCCCTTTTCGCAAGGAGAGCTCACCGGCGGTGCCGACGGTTTCATCGATGCGGCCTTCGCCCACAGCCCAGACCTGAACCACGTCTCCGAACTCCGCAACCGTGATTAACATGGAACGCATCGTCCGAGGCGGGTTCAAAGCCGTCCGGCGTACCGCCCGACGCCGTGCGGCGTTCTTCGATGACGCTCGCCTTCGTAGACACCGGAGTGGCCTGTCACCTGCTGGGCCAGGACGTGAACCGGCTCAGCGAGCCCGATGGCGCGGCCGGCGCAATGATGGAGAACTTCGTCCTCATGGAGCTGGCTCGCCAGCTGACCTGGTCGCAGGAACGGGGGCGGCTCTACCACTATCGAACCAAGGACAAGGTGAAAGTCGACGCCGTCATCGAGACGCCGGACGGCCGGCTGATCGGGATAGCGGTGAAGGCGGGGGCGACGGTACGGACCGATGACCTGGCGGGGTTGCGCAACCTGGCCCGGCACGCCGGAGACCGATTCGTCGCGGGTTACGTCGTCTACACCGGCGGCCAGACCCTGCCTTTCGGTGACAGGCTTCGCGCGATCCCCCTGGACGCGCTGTGGACGCTGGCACCATAGACCGATCCAGACTTGAGCGGAACACACTCAACTTTTCTGACGTTGTAGTTGACGACGGCCGATGAGGGAGGCTGTCAGCAGGACTCGACACAGGAGTGTGGGATGGACGCTTTCAACCCGACGACGAAGACCCAGCAGGCCATCTCGTCGGCGGCGCAGGCGGCGACCGTTGCGGGCAACCCCAGCATCGCGCCCGAGCACCTGCTCGGTGCGCTGCTGGCGCAGAGCGATGGCATCGCGGGGCCCTTGCTGACCGCGGTCGGCGCCGACCCCCAGCAGGTGCACAAGGAGCTGGAGCCGCTGATCAGCGCGCTGCCCTCCGCGACCGGGGCCACGGTGTCCAGCCCTCAGTTCGACACCCATGCCGTCAAGTCGCTGACCCATGCGCAGAAGCTGGCGACCGAGGTGGGCGACGAGTACGTCTCCACCGAGCACCTCATGGTCGGCCTCGCCGCGGAGGGCGGGCGGGTCGCGGACCTGCTCCGGCGGCACGGCGCCACCGCGGAAGCGCTGCGCGAGGCGTTCGTCAAGGTGCGCGGCTCGGCACGCATCACCAGCCCGGACCCGGAGGGCACCTTCAAGGCGCTGGAGAAGTACGGCGTCGACCTGACCGACCGCGCCCGCAAGGGAGAGCTGGACCCGGTGATCGGCCGCGATGCCGAGATCCGCCGGGTCGTGCAGGTGCTTTCGCGGCGCACGAAGAACAATCCGGTACTGATCGGTGAGCCCGGCGTCGGCAAGACCGCGATCGTCGAAGGCCTCGCGCAGCGGATCGTCGCCGGTGACGTGCCCGAATCCCTGCGCGGAAAGCGCGTCGTGGGTCTCGACCTCGGTTCGATGGTCGCGGGCGCGAAGTACCGCGGTGAATTCGAGGAGCGGCTCAAGGCCGTGCTCAAGGAGATCACCGAGTCGGCGGGCCAGGTCATCACCTTCATCGACGAACTGCACACCATCGTCGGCGCGGGCGCGACCGGTGAAGGTGCGATGGACGCCGGCAACATGATCAAGCCCATGCTCGCCCGCGGTGAGCTGCGGATGGTCGGCGCGACCACGCTCGACGAGTACCGCCAGCACATCGAGAAGGACGCCGCGCTGGAGCGCCGCTTCCAGCAGGTGCTCGTCGGCGAGCCCTCGGTGGAGGACAGCATCGGCATCCTGCGCGGGCTCAAGGAACGCTACGAGGTCCACCACGGCGTCCGGATCACCGACGCCGCACTGGTGGCCGCGGCCACCCTGTCCGACCGCTACATCACCGCCCGGTTCCTGCCGGACAAGGCCATCGACCTGGTCGACGAGGCCGCGTCCCGGCTGCGCATGGAAATCGACTCCCGGCCGGTGGAGATCGACGAGGTGGAGCGCGCGGTCCGGCGGCTGGAGATCGAGGAGATGGCGCTGGCCAAGGAGTCCGACGATGCCTCCCTGGAGCGGCTGGCCGCGCTGCGCGCCGAACTCGCCGAGCGGCGCGAGGAGCTGGCCGCACTGACCACGCGCTGGCAGAACGAGAAGGGCTCGATCGAGAAGGTCCGCGACCTCAAGGAGCGGCTGGAGCAGTTGCGCGGCGAGGCCGACCGGGCCGAGCGGGACGCCGATCTCGGCCGGGCGGCCGAGCTGCGCTACGGCAAGATCCCCGCGCTGGAGAAGGAACTCGAAGCCGCGCAGCGGAGCACCGCGACGCGCGCCGAGGTGATGCTCAAGGAAGAGGTCGGTGCGGACGACGTCGCCGACGTGGTGAGCGCGTGGACCGGCATTCCCGCCGGCCGCCTGCTGGAGGGCGAGACCGGCAAGCTGCTCCGGATGGAGGAGGAGCTCGGCAGGCGCGTGGTCGGCCAGGATGACGCGGTGACAGTGGTATCCGACGCGGTGCGCCGCAGCCGCGCCGGGGTGGCCGAGGAGGACCGGCCGACCGGCTCGTTCCTGTTCCTCGGCCCGACCGGCGTCGGCAAGACCGAGCTGGCCAAGGCGCTGGCGGAGTTCCTGTTCGACGACGAGCGCGCGATGACCCGCATCGACATGTCCGAGTACTCCGAGAAGCACTCGGTCGCCCGGCTCGTCGGCGCACCGCCCGGATACGTCGGCTACGACCAGGGTGGCCAGCTGACCGAGGCGGTGCGGCGCCGCCCGTACTCGGTGGTGCTGCTCGACGAGGTCGAGAAGGCGCACCCGGACGTGTTCGACGTGCTGCTGCAGGTGCTCGACGACGGCCGGCTCACCGACGGTCAGGGCCGCACGGTCGACTTCCGCAACACCATCCTGGTGCTGACGTCGAACCTGGGCTCGCAGGCCATCGCGGACGCCGCGCTCGACGAGCGGCAGCGGCGGGACGCCGTGCTTTCCGTGGTGCAGCAGAGCTTCAAGCCCGAGTTCCTGAACCGGCTGGACGACATCGTGGTGTTCAACTCGCTCGGCACCGAGCAGCTGGCCTCCATTGTGGACATCCAGGTGGCCAGGCTGGCGAAGCGGCTGGCCCAGCGCCGGCTGACGCTGGAGGTCACCGACGGAGCCCGGGAATGGCTGGCCCTCAACGGGTTCGACCCGATCTACGGTGCGCGGCCGCTGCGGCGGCTGGTGCAGTCGGCGATCGGCGACCAGCTCGCGCGCAAGCTGCTGGCCGGCGAGGTCCGGGACGGGGACACCGTCCGGGTCGACGTGCCGGACTTCGACGCGGGCGAGAACCTGACGGTCACCGGCGTCTGAGAAGGCGGCGACACGCCGTGTCACCCGAGCGGGTACGGGCGACACGGCCCGCTGATCTTGGACAATGGCGCCAAGACGATACCCTGATCGCGTGGGTATTCCGGCGTGGATCTGGTTCGTCATCGCAGCCGTGGCGCTGCTGGCCGGGTTGGTGCTGCTCGCCGCCGACCGCACCCGGGAGGGCGCGCGCAATCGTGAACGCCAGCGCTGGGCGGACCTGCGCGGCTGGCAGTTCATGGAGGAGGACGGCCGGCTGGTGAGACAGTGGTCCGCCGGCGCGGTCGGGTACTTCGGCGCCCAGACGGCGCTCAACGTCGTCGCGGGGTCCACCTTCACCTCCGACGGCCGCCGTCCGGTGTACGTCTTCGACATCTCCTCCGACGGGCAGGTCCCGACGGTGATCGTCGCGGTGCGCTGCAACCGGGTGCATCCGGTGCTGGTCGAGCTGTGGCTGGCCAGCGTGCCGTTCCAGCGTCCCGACATGCCGGAGCTGCTCGGCCCGGTGGGTCAGCGCTACGCCTTCGCCGACGACTCGGAGGGCGCACGCAAGGTGATCACCCAGGAACTGGTGGACGCGGCGGACGCGCTCGGCGGCGACGTCGGCGTGGCCTGGCTGGAGCAGGAGTGGGTGCTGGCCAGCATCGATCCGCAGGCCGGCCCGTCCCGGCTGGAGCGGCTGCTGCGTGACCTGGGCGAGATCGCCGACATCGTGGACCCGTTCGACCTCGACGAGCAGGACTCGACCTGGCAGGACCAGGAGCCGTCCGAAAAGCCGGCCCCGTGAGCACCGCACTGATCACCGGCGCGAGCTCCGGGCTCGGCGCGGCCTTCGCGCGCCGGCTGGCCAGGGAGCGCTACGACCTGGTCCTCGTGGCCCGGGACCAGGCCCGGTTGGACAAGCTGGCGGCCGAGCTGAGGGACCGGCACGGCATCAGTGCCGATGTCCTGCCCGCCGATCTCGCCACCGCCGAGGGGCGGTCGGCCGTGGCCGCCCGGCTCGCCGAGGCGCCGGTGGACCTCCTGGTGAACAACGCCGGAATCGGCCTGCCCGGCCAGTTCTGGACCACGCCGCCGGAGGATGTTCAGCGCCAGCTCGACATCAACGTCACCGCGGTGCTTCAGCTGACTCGGGCCGCGCTGCCGGGCATGATCGAACGCGGACGCGGCGACGTGATCAACGTGTCCAGCGTGGCCGGGTTCTTCGCCGGCAGCGGCTCGGCGTACTCGGCGACCAAGGCCTGGGTCACCTCGTTCACCGAAAGCATCGACAGCGCCCTGCCGCGCGGCGTGCGGATGCTGGCGCTGTGTCCCGGTTTCATCCACACCGAGTTCCACCAGCGCGCGGGCCTGTCGAAATCCGGTCCCGAAGCGTTCTGGCTCGACGCGGACCGGGTGGCCGCCGACGCGCTGACGGACCTGCGGCGCGGCAAGACCATTTCGGTGCCCGGACGGCAGTATCAGGCGATGGTGGCGATCGGCCGGCTGTTCCCGCGCAGCCTGCTCCGCCGGCTGTCCCGCATCGTCTCCCGGTAGAGACTGTCTCGACGTGGCTTGCGTGGCGATGCCGGTGGCGTGCCTCACCGCAAGTGGCTCCGCCGCTTCGAAACACCACCCCAGGAGGCCGCCGCACCCGGCGGCCTCGGCCGGTCGCCGGGGTCGTGTGTAAGACTCAGGCCGTGGCGAAAGCGGTGTTGGATCAAGCGGCGAAACTCGAACTGGCCAGGCTCATCTCCGAGCTATCGGTGGTGCACGGCAAGGTGACCCTGTCCTCCGGCAAGGAGGCCGACTACTACATCGACCTGCGCCGGGCCACCCTGCATCACGCGGCCGCGCCGCTGATCGGCAAGCTGCTGCGCCAGTTGACCGCGGACTGGACCTACGTCGCCGTGGGCGGTCTGACGCTCGGCGCCGACCCGGTCGCCGCCGCGATGCTGCATTCCGCGGCGGCCGACGGGGTGGTGCTCGACGCGTTCGTGGTCCGCAAGAGCGCCAAGCAGCATGGCTTGCAGCGCCGGATCGAGGGCATGGAGGTTGCCGGGCAGCGCGTGCTGGCGGTCGAGGACACCTCGACCACCGGCGGGAGCGTGCTCACCGCCGTCGAAGCGCTGCGGGAGGCCGGTGCGACGGTCGTGGGCGTCGCCACCGTGGTGGATCGCGACACCGGGGCCCGCGAGGCGATCGAGCGGGAAGGCCTGACCTATCGGTACCTGCTGAATCTGGACGATCTCGGGCTGGCCCAGTAGAGCTCGGGCTGATCAGGTAACCGGTTTGGGCCAAACCCGGAAACGGTCCGGTCACATTTCAGCAAATTAGTGATCAACAACACCGACTAATCAGAACTATATGTCTTTTTGTCGATGTTTCTCAGGAAAGGAGGCGTAACGTGATTGTGACGGGGCACTGAAAGGGGGCGGTGCGGTGTGACAACCGCAAGAGTACTGGTGGATGTAACTGTTGGTATACACATCCTCGCACTGCTCTATATCGGCCTTGGCGGTTTCCTCGCCTGGCGCTGGCCCAAGTCGATCTTCGTGCATGTTTTCTTCGCGCTCTGGGGGATCGCCGTCAACGTGTTCCCGATCCCCTGCCCGCTGACCGCCCTCGAGGACTACTTCCGCAGCCTGCAGGGCCTCGGCCCGCTACCGGGTGGGTTCAACGAGTACTACCTCTACGGGACGCTGTTCCCGCGCTCGATGTTGCCCCTCGTCGCGGTCACCGCACTGGCCATTGTGGTCTTTTCCTATGCCGGCGCCTATCTCCGCTGGCGTAACCGGCACGTACCCGCGCACACTTTCCGGCAGGCCTGACTCCGCTGTCGGCCTACGCGCCCAGCCGATCTCGTGGCCAGGGCTCTCCTGTGCGCCGACCTCTTGTTCTTGCCGATGGGAGCCCTGCCCCCGACATCGGCTGCCTTCGGACGGCGCGTGTGCGACTCACCTTGACAAGCAGCCTGACGCATTCACCTAAAGGCTCTGAGCGACAATTCTGGTGTGCTACCCAACGATGTCCATCCCGAACCGCCGGAGGCGGGCCCGACCGAGTGGACGGCGGCTCGCGAAGTCGGCGTCGGGCCGTGGCCCGGTGAGTGGCCGGAAGACAAGCGCTACGACCCGGAACTACTAGCGAGCGGCGACCGCCGCAACGTCGTCGATGCCTACCGGTACTGGCGACGTGAAGCCATCGTGGCCGATGTCGATCAACGTCGGCATCCCTTCCATGTCGCGATCGAGAACTTCCAGCACGACCACAACATCGGCACGGTGGTCCGGACGGCGAACGCCTTCGCGGCGGCCGCGGTGCACATCGTCGGGCGCAGGCGGTGGAACCGCCGCGGCGCGATGGTCACCGATCGATACCAGCATCTCGAGCACCATCCCGACGTGGCCGGCCTGGCAGCCTTCGCCGCGGCACGTGGACTCACCATCGTGGCTGTCGACAACACGCCCGGGGCTCGTCCGGTGGAAACCGTGGCGCTGCCGCGGGAGTGCGTGCTGCTGTTCGGTCAGGAGGGCCCGGGGCTGTCGGCGGACGCCCAAGCCGCGGCGTCGCTCGTCGTGTCGATCGCGCAGTTCGGCACCACGCGGTCGATCAACGCCGGGGTGGCCGCCGGCATCGTCATGCATGCCTGGGTCCGCCAGCACGCCGACCTGACCCAAGCATGGTGAGCACAAGCGGTCATCTGCGGTAGGACCCCGACCGTGACCGGCGCGCACAACGGCCCCACTGGACCGCGTACGGCCCCATAGTGCGGACGGGCAGCTTTCGTCGGTGCGCTGAAACACGACGTTGAAGCGCTGCGGCTGCGGCGCGAAGCACGGATGTGCGCGACTACCGACCACGTCGACAGCCAACTCCTTGCCATCTCTCAAGCTATGATCCTATAGTGCTAGCTAGATAGATAAATAGTGAAACCAACTGAACAGGGGGATCCCATGCGTGGCCTCATGGTCGGCACCGTCGTCACCGCACTGACCCTCGCGCTGTCCGCAGCACCCGCCGCGGCGGACGCGACGCCGGTGCCGTACCTACCCGAACCGACCGGAAACCAACCAGTCGGCAGCACGTCCCTCTATCTGAAGGACACCTCGCGTCCCGACCCGTGGGTGCCATCGGTGCCCTACCGGGAGCTGATGATTTCGCTCTTCTACCCGGCCACCTCGGCCAACGGACCAAAGGCGCAGTACATGACCCCGGCGGAGTCCGCGGCGATGCTGGCGGATTCCGGCCTGGACGCGCCGCCCGATCTGCTGAGCACGACGCGGACCTACTCCATCCGCGACGCGGTGGCAGACGGCCGCCCGCACAGCCTCCCGCTGGTCGTGCTGTCGCCCGGCTACACCAAGCCCCGCGCCACGCTGACCGCGCTGGCCGAGGACCTGGCGAGCCACGGTTACGTCGTGGCGGTGGTCGGCCACACCTACGAGAACATGGCCACGAGCTTCCCCGACGGACGCGTCGTCGGGTGTGCCTCGTGCGAGGTACCGCACGACGAGGCGTTCTGGCAGAAGCTGGAGCTGGGCCGGGCGGCCGACGTATCGTTCGTACTGGACGCGCTCACCGGTCCGCACCCCAAGTGGCGCTGGTCCGGCCTGATCGAGAAGTCCCGGATCGGTATGGCCGGGCACTCCGCCGGTGGGGCGAGCGCCATTCCGGCCATGGTCGCCGACCCCCGGATCAAGGCCGGGATGGACATCGACGGCACGACGAACGTTCCGCTCACCACTCCGGGGTTGTCCCGGCCGTTCATGTTCATGAGCCACCAACTCGCCCCCACCTTGTGCGCGCCGGGTAACGAGCCGTGGGAACGGGACTGGGCTCAGCTGACCGGATGGAAGCGCTGGATCGAGGTGGCGGGCACGGTCCACGCGTCGTTCACCGACCTCGGGCTGTTCGCCGACCAGTTCGGCGTCGACCTCGGCGCGACCACCACGGCGGAGCGCACCCAGGCGATCACCCGGGCCTACGTCAACGCGTTCTTCGACGAACACCTGCGCGGCCGGCCACAGCCGATACTGGACCAGCCCGGCGACCCCGAGGTCCAGTTCTGCCACTGAAGGCACGAAAGCTGAAGGCACGAAAGCAGCCCGCTGACGAGCGCGAGTCCCACACTCCCGTAGCGCGAGTCCCACACTCCCGTAGCGCGAGTCCCACACTCCCGTAGCGCGAGTCCCACACTCCGGTAGCGCATGTCCCGCCTTCCGGTAGACCGGAACGTGGGACACACACGACGGGAACGTGGGACACGCACGACGGGAAGGTGGGACTCGCGCCATGTATCGCGACTGGGCACAAGCGGCGGAACGCGCGATCGTCACCCGGCACCTGCGCCGCGTCTGGGGCCTGCCCGGCACCGTTCTGGGGCGCAGCGGCTGGCCGCCGACGCCCGACCAGCGGCTGCACTGGCACTGGAACTACTGGTGGCAGGCGCACCTGCTGGACTGCCTGATCGACGCCCAGCTCCGCGCGCCGGAACCGGCACGGGCCGCGACGATCCAGCGGTTCGTGCGGTCGATCCTGGTGCGCAACTTCGGTCAGTGGTCGAACGAGTACTACGACGACATGGCCTGGCTCGGCCTTGCCCTGCAACGGATCGGGGTGAGCGCACCGCTCGCGGCCATCCTCAGCGAACTGCGCTCGGCGTGGACGCCGGACGGGGGCGGTGGGATCTGGTGGCGCAAGGGCGACAAGTTCAAGAACGCCCCGTCCAACGGGCCGGCGGCCATCCTCCATGCCCGGGTGGGCGAGGTCGAGCGCGCGCGTGACCTGCTCGCCTGGATGGAGCGCACCCTCGTCGATCCGGACACCGGGTTGGTGTGGGACGGCCTTCGCCTCAACGACCAGGGGTCCGGGGGCGAGCTCGTCAAGGCGATCTACACCTACTGCCAAGGGGTCTTCCTCGGCGCCTGCCTGGAACTGTCCGAAGTGGACGCCGCCGCGCGCACGATCCGTGCGGTGGCCGCGCACTGTGCGCCCGGCGGGGTGCTGCGCGGGCAGGGCGGTGGCGACGGCGGCCTGTTCGCCGGGATCCTCGCGCGCTACCTCGCGCTGGCCGCGAAACGCTTACCCGGCGTCGAAGCCGAGACGGCACGCGAGCTCGTGCTGACCTCCGCCGAGTCCTGCTTCACGGGGGCGGCCGACGTCCACGGCTCGCCCCTGTTCAGTCCGGAGTGGACACAGCCGGCGGTGACCGATCCGGTGCGTGGACCGACCCGAGACCTCTCCGTCCAGGTCGGCGCCTGGCTCCTCCTCGAAGCCGCCGCCACCCTGGAGTGATCGCGTCAGGCGAGCAGGCGGTGTCCTATGGGGCTCAGCCCCCACACCCCGACTGGGGTCAAGCCCCCAGGCCCTCCACCTCGGCCTCGATGCTTGCTACGTCAAGGCCGTGCAATGCGTCGTGGTCAGCAGGTTCGCCATACGCTCGCAGTTCGACATCCCGGCGTACACCGAGCGAGCGGACCTGGTGCGGAATGTCCGACAGCGCCTCGTTCACGAGGTGTGCGGAGGTGCCTGCCAGGTAGGGCTCCACCAGAACCACGGCCGCACGGTCGGCCGCGAGCACCGCCGACCGCAGCGTGGCCTGGTCGAAGGGCCTGACGGTGGCCGCGTACAACACCGTCACATCGGCCTGCCGCGTCGCGTGCAGCACGTTGTCGAGCATCGGACCAACCGCCAGCACCACGCCGAGGCGGCCACGCTTGAGCACCTGGAACCCGGACAGGTCCGGCTGCGGCCGGGCATTGGCCCGGCTGGACAACCGCACATAGACCCGGCCGTCGCCCGCCAACGCGGACCGCATCAACGGCTCGACTTCCTCGGCGTGCCCCGGCACGTGCACGGTCCACCCCGGCAGGGTGTCCAACAGTGCCACGTCACCCGGCGCCTGGTGCGTCCGTCCCCACACCGGGTCGTCGTAGGACCCGCCGATGCTGACCAGCACCGCCCCCACGTCCTGATGCCCGAGATCGAGTTTGATCTGTTCGAACGGGCGCTCCACCAGGAACGGCGCGTAGCTGTGCACCACCGGCCGGAGTCCGGTCAGCGCCAGCCCGCCGGCCACGCCGATCATGCACTGCTCCCGGATGCCGACGTTGATCACGCGATCGGGATGATGCCGTTGTGCCGCGGTGAAAGCCGCCGCGGTGATGTCGGCCAGCACCACCGCCAGTCTCGGATCGGTGTCCAGCGCACTGCTGACCGTATCCACGAACGCTTGCCGCATCCGGCTGTCCATCCGCGCCACGGCCTGATCCAGGGGGTTCACGCCGTCTCCTCCTTCCTGATCGTGGCCACGACGGCCAGCGGCCGGTCGGGATGGGCAGCCGTCAAAGCGCGGTAGAGCGCCTCGTCATCCCGTCCCCCGACGACGCGCGTCTCCCAGCCCTCAACCGCGAAACGCTCGGCGATCCCGCCCGGCCAGCCGTGCGTGGCCGAGCCGTTGTCGATCACCACCACGGTGAGCCGGCCCAGCCCCAGCCGGCCCGCCAGCGCGATCGCCTCGTGATTGCTGCCCTCGTCCAACTCCCCGTCTCCGACCAGCACCACAACGCGCGGCCGGGTACGTCGCTGAGCACGCAGGCCCAGGACGGTGCCGACGCCGAGAGCCAGCCCGTGCCCGAGCGAGCCGCTCCCGATCTCCGCGCCGGGCACCAGCACCCGGTCCGGATGCTGGCCCAGCGGTGACCCGAACGTGGTCCAGGAATCCAGTTCGGCGGCATCCAGGAAGCCCTTCGCGGCGAGTACCGCGTAGAAGGCCGCCGGGCCATGGCCCTTGGACAGCAGGAAACGATCCCGGCCCGGATCGTCCAGCCGTTCCGGCGAGACGTTGAGAACGCGGTCGTAAAGCACCCACAACACGTGGAGGGTGGAGGCCGCAGCCCAGTCATGCTTCTCGTCCCCGGTCATTCGCTGGAACAGCTGGGCGAGATCCGGGAAGCCCACGTCACGGGTCTGAACCATGCAACCAGGCTGCAACCTCGACCCCGGTAGAGGTCAAGGGTTTTGGCAGCCGCAGGACGCGCGGTGCATCAGACGCGGCGGCAGGCGCAGGGTCTCCTTGGCCCGGTCGGGGTCGGCGATCCGGGCCAGCAGGAGCCGGACGGCACGCCGGCCGATCTCCTCGACGGGCTGGGCCATCGTGGTCAGCGGCGGGTCGACGAGGTCGGACCACTCGACGTCGTCGTAGCCGACGACGGCCAGGTCGGCACCGATCCGGATACCGAGGCCGCGGACTTCGTGCAGCACGCCGACCATCATCGCGTCGTTGGCCACCACCAGGGCGGTCGGCGGGTCGGGCAGGGCCAGCAGCGCACGCGTGGCCGCGGCGCCACCGGTGCGGGTGGAATGCCCGCAGGCGATTAGTTGCGGATTCCACGGCAGGCCGCCGCGACCCAGACCGAGCCGGTAGCCGAGCGTGCGTTCCTCGCTCGTGCTCAACCCGGCCGCGCCGCTGACCAGGCCAATGTTGCGGTGGCCGAGCGAGGCCAGGTGCTCGGTGAGCGCGGAGGTCGACTGGATGTTCTCCACACCGACCTGATCCACGTCGGTGCGCGTGGTCAGCCGGTCCAGGAGCACGGTCGGCACCCCGAGCGAGACGAGTTCGCTGATCAGCGCCCCGTCACCCGGCGACGGCGTGAGCAGCAAGCCGTCCACCCGGCGTGACCGGAGCGCCCGCACGGTTTCCTGCTCGGTGGCGACCGTGTCGTGCGTGTCGGCGAGTAGCACGGTGTACCCGGCCGACGCCGCTTCGCGCTCGATGGCCTGCATCAGCGCGGCGAAATACGGGTTGGCCAGCAGGGAGATCGCGACCCCGATCGAACGTGTCCCGCCGGTCACCAGCGAGCGCGCGATGGCGTCCCCGGTGTACCCGGTTTCCTCGATCGCCCGCAGCACGGCGGCCCGGGTTTCCGGCGCGACCGAACGTGTTCCGTTGACGACGTGGGAAACCGTGGTGATGGAGACACCGGCCAGCTCCGCTATGTCCCGCTGCGTCGGCCGCGCGGACTTCGCCATCGAACCCCCTCATTGTTTTGTCGGCCTACGCGCCCAGCACGTTCGGACGGCGCGTGTGCAGCTCGCCTTCGCCAGCAATCTCACCCATCCACCAACGGGCTCTTGGCAAGCGTTTGCGCAAACGCTTGCCCCTCGAGCATAGGCCGATTTAACGTCCGCACCAGCAAGCGTTATGCCTCGATGGGGAGGTTTCCGTGCGACAACGCAGTTTGGTTTGCCTACTCCTAGCCTTAGCGGTCACCGCGAGTGGTTGTACCGTCCAGCGCTACTGGGGTGGCAGCTCGAACACTGCTGGCAGCGGCCGCGCCAGCGTCGGTCTGGTCACCAAGACCGAGACCAACCCGTACTTCGTCGAACTGCGCAATGCGGCCGGTGCCGCCGCCAAGGCTCAAGGGGCCGACTTCGTCGCGCTCGCTGGCCAGTTCGACGGCGACAACGACGGCCAGGTCAAGGCGATCGAGAACATGGTCCAGCAGGGCGTGAACACGATCCTGATCACGCCCAACTCGTCGACCGGCGTGCTCGCCGCGATTGACCGGGCCCGCAAGGCCGGCGTCCTGGTGATCGCGCTCGACACCGCGACGGACCCGGAAAGCGCGGTGGACGCCACCTACGCCACGGACAACGTCGCGGCCGGACGCGAGCAGGGCGCCTACGTCAAGGCCGCGCTCGGCGGGATTCCGCCGAAGCTCATCATGATCGACGGGACCGCGGGCAGCACCGTGGACACCTACCGCCACAACGGTTTCCTGCAAGGCATCGGGCTTGCCGACGGCGCGCCCGAGATCGCCGGCCGGGACAACGCCAACGGCGACCAGAGCATCGCGCAGCAGAAGATGGAGAACCTCCTCCAGCGCTCGACCGACATCAACGCCGTCTACACGATGAACGAACCCACCGGGCGCGGTGCATACGCGGCATTGCAGGCGCGCGGGCTGGCCGGCCAGGTCGTCATGGGTTCGATCGACGGCGGCTGCCAGGGTGTGGCGAACGTGCGGGACGGGTTGTACCAGGCCACCGTCATGCAGTTCCCGCGCAAGATGGCCGAGCAGGGCGTGACCGCGGCCGTCGAATACGCCCGGACTCAGAAGAAGCCCAGCGGCTTCATCGACACCGGGTCCGTCGTGATCACCGACAAGCCGATGCCCGGCGTGCCGAGCCAGAACACCGACTGGGGCCTGCAGAACTGCTGGGGGAACAAGTGACCACGCTGACCGCCACAAAGAAAACCGAGGGCCGGGAAGGCATCGGCGATTTCTTCCTGCGTGCTCCCGCGGCCGGGCCGGCGCTCGCGCTGGTCGTCGCGATCATCGTGTTCTCGGTGTCCACCAGCACCTTTCTGCAACTGGACAACCTGTCCCTGGTGGTCGAGCAGTCACTGGTGGTGGGCACCCTCGCCCTCGGGCAGACGCTGATCATCCTCACCGCCGGCATCGATCTGTCCAACGCGGCGGCGATGGTGCTGTCCACGCTGCTGATGGCGAAGCTGCTGACCTCCGGCACGCCCGCGGTACTGGCACTGGTCCTCGGCGTGGCAGCGACCGGGGCCCTCGGGCTGGTCACCGGATCGCTGGTGACCCGGATCAAGCTGCCGCCGTTCATCGTCACGCTCGGCATGCTGACCATGCTCACCGCGGCCGGAAAGCTGGTCGCCGGCGGCCAGGCGGTGCCGGTGCCCGACGGGCTGCTCACCTGGCTCGGCACCCGCCGCTACCTGTTCGGCGGCATCCCCATCACCTACGGCATGACGCTCGCGCTGGTGATGTACCTGGTCATGTGGTACGCGCTCACGCAGACCGGGTGGGGAAAGCACGTCTACGCCGTCGGCAACGCGCCGGAGTCGGCCCGCCTGTCCGGGATCAAGGTCAACCGGACCGTCGTCTCGGCCTACCTGGTGGCCGGGCTGATCTTCGGCATCGCCGCGTGGCTGGCGCTGGGCCGGGTGCCCAACGCCGACCCGAACGCCTATCAACTCGGCAACCTGGACTCGATCACCGCCGTGGTGCTGGGCGGGACGAGCCTGTTCGGCGGTCGCGGCTCGGTGCTCGGCACGATGATGGGCGCGCTGATCGTGACCGTGCTGCGGTCCGGACTCACCCAGCTGGGTGTGGACTCGCTCTACCAGGACGTGGCGACCGGTGCGCTGGTGATCGCCGCGGTGGCTGTGGACCGGTTGGCCAGGAGGACACGATGACGACGACACCGACCCTCTCCGCACGCGGCCTGGTGAAGCGCTACGGCCGGGTGACCGCCCTCGACGGCGCCGATTTCGACCTCTACCCCGGCGAAGTGCTCGCCGTGGTCGGCGACAACGGGGCCGGCAAGTCCAGCATGATCAAGGCGCTGTCCGGCGCCCTGGTCCCGGAGGCCGGCGAGATCCGGGTGGACGGCGAGCCGGTGCGCTTCCGTTCGCCGCTGGACGCGCGGCGCTGCGGGATCGAGACCGTGTACCAGGATCTGGCGCTCGCTCCCGCGCAGGACATCGCCGCCAACATGTTCCTCGGCCGGGAAATCCGGCGCCGCGGCCCGCTCGGCCTGATCCGCAAGCTGGACTCGGCGAAGATGCGCGCCGAAGCCCAGCGGGTGCTGGACGAACTGGACATCAAGGTCAAGTCGATCGGCCAGCCGGTGGAGACGCTCTCCGGCGGGCAGCGCCAGGGCGTCGCGGTCGCGCGGGCGGCGGCCTTCGGCACCAAGGCGGTGATCATGGACGAGCCGACCGCGGCGCTCGGCGTCGCCGAGTCCGGCAAGGTGCTGGAACTCATCGACCGCATCCGGCAGCGCGGGCTGCCCGTCGTGCTGATCAGCCACAACATGCCACACGTCTTCGAGATCGCCGACCGCATCCACGTGCACCGGCTGGGGCGGCGAGTGGCCGTGGTGTCGCCGGAAACCACGAGCATGAACCAGGTGGTCGGGTTGATCACCGGCGCGCTGCGGATGGGTGAGGATGGCACGGTGGAGGAGGTCGAGTCGGCGATCCACACGGGACTTTCGGCATGAGGCGTATCGCGTCGAACCGCGGCAAGCAAGGCGACCAACTCGCGGAGGAACGAGCGTGAGCCGGCGGGTGGTGCTCGCGGGGTTGTGCACGGTCGACGTCGTGCAGCGGGTCGCCGAGCTGCCCGGGCCCAGCGAGAAGGTGCAGTCGCTGTCCGTCGACGTGGCGGCGGGCGGCCCGGCGACGAACGCGGCGGTCACGGTCGCGGCGCTGGGCGGCTCACCGCTCCTGCTGACCGCCCTGGGCGCGCATCCGCTCGCCGAACTGGCCCGTGCCGATCTCGCGGCCTGCGGCGTGGAAGTCGTCGACGTGGCCCCGGAATCCCAGGTCGCGCCGGCCATTTCCGCCGTCGCCGTGCGAGATCGCGACGGCGAACGAACGGTGGTTTCGCGTAATGCCGGCAACGTCTCCATACCCCGGCCGAGGCCCGAGGATTACCTTGGCACCGGGACTTGCGTGAGCGCGGTGCTGGTGGACGGGCATCACCCGGAACTCGCGCTGGCGGTCGCGGGTTGGGCGCGGGATCGCCGGATTCCCGTGGTGCTCGATGCCGGAAGCTGGAAACCGGTGCTGGACGACCTGCTGCCGCTGGTGGACACGGCGGCGTGCTCGGCACACTTCCGGCCGCCGGGCCCCGGCCTGCGCGACCGGGGCGTGCCGACCGTGATCGTCACGGCTGGTCCCGATCCGGTGCGCTGGTGGACCGCCGAGGCCTCCGGTGCGGTGCCGGTGCCCCGGACCGGCGCCCGGGACACCCTGGGCGCGGGCGACGTCTGGCATGGCGCGCTCGCGTACGGCACGGGGAACCTCGAACTGCCGGAGCTGATCCGGTTCGCCAACGAGGTCGCCGCGGAACGGGTGCGGCATGTGGGGCCACGGTCCTGGCTCGACTCGATCAGGGAACTGGCGACTTCCGCCCGCGCGGCGGGTGAGGATGGGTGACGTGCGGGGGTCTGGGTGCAACCCCGCAGAAAACACCGAAGGGAACGCGATGACATTCGAGGAGTTGCTGGCCAGGGCGGAAGCGCTGGCGGCGCGCGGCGAGCGGACCGTGCTCGGCGTCGTCGGTTCGCCGGCGGCGGGCAAGACCACGCTCGCGCGCGGGCTGGCCGGCAAGCTCGGTGACCGGGCCGTGGTGGTCGGCATGGACGGGTTCCACCTCGCGCAGGCGGAACTGCGGCGGCTCGGCCGGATGGAACGCAAGGGCGCGCCGGACACCTTCGACGCCTACGGCTACGTACACCTTTTGCGTCGCCTCAAGGACGGGAAGGAAACCGTCTACGCGCCGGAGTTCCGGCGCGAGATCGAGGAGCCGATCGCGGGCGCGGTGCCGGTACCGCCGGAGGTCCCGCTGGTGATCACCGAGGGAAACTACCTGCTGCTGGACTCCGATCCGTGGCGCGACGTGCGCGGGCTGCTCGACGAGGCGTGGTTTCTCGCCCCCGACGAGCAGAACCGGATCGAGCGACTGGTCACCCGGCACCGGCGGTACGGGCGATCGCTGGTGGACGCCCGGCGGCGCGCGCTCGGCAGCGACCAGCGCAACGCCGACCTGATCGCGTCCACCGCGCAGCGCGCCGACCTCGTCCTCGACCGGCTTCCGCTGGCAAACTTCCAGATATGACGCTCGTGGTCACCGGCGGCAGCCGGGGCATCGGCGCGGCGATCTGCACGCTGGCCGCGGCGCACGGGCACGACGTCGTGGTCAATTACGCGCACGACGCCGAGGCCGCCGAGCAGATCGCCGAGCAGGTCCGGCGGCGGGGCCGCCAGGCGCGGACCGTCCGTGGTGACGTGTCCAATGAGAGCGACGTCAAGCACCTCTTCGACGCGGCCGAGGACCTCGGACCGCTGACGGCGTTGGTCAACAACGCGGGCATCAGCGGCAATCGGCCGGCCCGGCTGGACGAGCAGGACGTGGAGACCGTCCGGCGGGTGCTGGACGTCAACGTGACCGGCGTGTTCCTGTGCTGCCGGGAGGCGGTGCTGCGGATGTCCACCCGCTACGGCGGCACAGGCGGCGCGATCGTGAACGTCTCGTCGAGCGCCGCCGGCCGTGGTTCACCGGGGGAATGGGTGCATTACGCGGCCAGCAAGGCGGCCGTGGACACGCTGACCTACGGGCTGGCGCAGGAGGTCGCGCGGGAAGGCATCCGGGTGAACGGAGTATCACCCGGGCTCGTGGACAGCGACTTCCATGCCACCGCGGGCGTGCCCGACCGAGCGCAGCAGCTCGGCCCCGGCGTTCCGCTCGGCCGGGCGGGCCGGCCCCAGGAAATCGCCGAGGCGGTGGTGTGGATGCTTTCACCCGCGGCGTCCTTCACGGTCGGCGCGATCTTGCAGGTCAACGGCGGTCGATGAGTTGTCCACAAACTGTGGATGGATTCGCGAGTTGTCCACAGGTTGTGGACTCACGGGTGTCGTCGAACTCAACGAGTGCCGTAAGGGCTCAATGAGGGTCGTGGGGACTCACTAAGTGTTGTGCGGCCTCACCGAGTGTCCGGGGATCTCACTGTGCGTCCGGGGAACGGCCGCGGTGCCGGGTGACGGCCAGGTTGGCAGCGAGCGTGGCGGCAACCGCCAGACCCATCGTGAGCACGGCGAGCCCCAGTCCGAGGCCCGGCGCGCCGACCGCGATGCCGAGCACGATCACCACTCCCGCCACCACGAGCAGGGGATGACCCACGGCACCGGTGCCCGCCACGCGGTGCAGCCCGGCGAACACGACCAGCGAGACCACCAAGGGGACGGCCACCGCCAGCGCGGCCACGCGAACACCCAGGTGGCTGTGGTGACCGAGGGTGTCGATGGCGGCGCCCAGGCCCGCTCCGAGCGCGGCGACGGCGGCGAACACGACGTAATGGCCGTAGCCCCAGAGCAGGGCGGTGCGCAGGCCGACCAGGCGCGCCTCGGCGCCGGTGAGGTAGATCCACCACACGGCGAACACCAGTAACAGCCCGCCCGCGGCGGTGATCAACACCGAAGGAGTTTCACCGGGTTCGCTGAGCGCGTCCTGCACGCCGGTGAAGGTCGCCAGCACGACCTCGCCGAGCACGATGATGGTGAACGCCCCGTACCGATCGGTGATGTGGCCGGGATGCCAGCTCGTCGGGTGGCCCCGGTACTCCGCCCAGAGCGGCACGGCCAACTCGGCTGCCACCAGCACCAGGAAGGTCACGTACGCCCACACGCCGGGCGCCCACAAGCGGGCGATCCACCCGAACTGCACGACGGTGATCCCGGCGGCGTAGCGCAGGGCCGTCGGGCGCCCCTCGACGTGTTCGATGGCGGCGCGCAACCACTGGGACACCAGCGCCAGCCGCATGATCACGTAGCCCACGACGACGATGGTGAAGTCGCCGTGCGAGAACGCGGCCGGAACCCCGGCGGCGAGCACCAGTACCCCGCCCATCTGCACCAGGGTGAGCAGCCGGTAAGGAACGTCGTCGGTGTCGTAGGCGGAGGCGAACCAGGTGAAGTTCATCCACGCCCACCAGATCGCGAAGAACACCGACGCGTACCCGACCAGCCCGGCGAGCACGCGCCCGTCGGCGAGCGCGTGGTGCCACTGTCCGGCGGCCTGAGCCACCGCGACCACGAAGCACAGGTCGAACAGCAACTCCAGCGGAGTGGACACCCGGTGCGCCTCACTTGGGTCCCGGCCGCGCATGATCCGCCGCAGCACACCACCACCCGCCACGCCGTCGCTCACCGCTTCTCCCGTGCGTGTCCACGCTCGGCCGGTCTCCTGCCGCCCGGCCTTCGCACGACTGATCTTGCCACCGGAATTGCCCCCAGGGCTGGAAGTTCCTGCCGGCACTTGGCGCGACGACGGATCGGTAGCCTGGCCGCAGGGGCTACTGGAAGGGTCGGACCAGCCGATGTCGAAGCTGACGAATCTGTATCACCTGGCACTGACCGTGACCGATGTGGACCGCAGTGTCCCGTGGTACGAGCGAGTGCTGGACCTCGCGGAAACCACCCGCCGTGAGGACCCCGAGACCGGGATCCGCAAGGTCTACCTCAGGGCACCCGGCGACGAATTCTACGTGGTCCTGGTGCAGCACCCGGACACCGAGCGCGGTGCCTTCGACGGGCGGCGAACCGGCCTGGATCACATCGCGTTCAAGGTCGACTCGTACGCCGCGCTCAAGGAATGGGAACGGCGGCTGGCGGACTACAGCGTGACCTACACCCCCGCGACCGCCTCACGCACCGTGCCCGGCGCTTCGGTGGTGGTGTTCTGCGACCCGGACGGGATCCAGCTCGAGGTCTGGTCGGGCCTGCCGGCCTGAGCTTCAGACGGCGTTGAGTTCGGGGTCGGACTCTTCGTCGTCGATCGGGCGGCGGATCTCCCGGACGTACCGGACGATTCCGAAGACGGTACCGGCCACGAAGAACGCGACGGACAGCCAGACGGTCAACGTCTTCACCCACGGGAAGGCATCCAGCAGGCCGGCACCGTAGTAGCCGAGCAGCACCAGTGAAGGCACCCAGAGCACGCCGCCGAGCGTGGTGGCGAGCAGGAAGCGCCGCGGGTCCATCCGGGCGGCACCCGCGATGAGCGGCGCCAGCGTGCGCACCCACGGAATCCAGCGGGCGGCGACAATGGCGAAGAAGCCCCTGCGGTCCAGGAAGTTCCGGGCCCGTTCCAGGTGCTCCCGGGTGAGCACCTTCCCACCACGCCGGGCCACGATATGCGTGCCGGTCTGCCGGCCGATGTAGTAGCCGACCTGGTTCCCGATCACGGCGACCAGCAGCGCGGCCAGCGAAAGCAACCACGCGTTGAAGTGCGCGCCGTGCGAGGCGAGCACCACCCCGGCGGCGAACAGCAACGAGTCGCCGGGCAGGAAAAGGCCGACGATCAGCGCGCATTCGATGAACACGAAGCTGAGTACGATCACCCAAACCAACAGCGGGCCGGCCGCGTTCAGCCAGCCCGTTCCCAGGGCTTCGGGCGCGGCGGAAACGACACTCACAGGCCGGAAGCCTACGTGCAGCGGGCCGGCCGCACTCATCCGATTGGTGGATTTGCCGCATCCGTTATCGACGGCCGCGAAGATTCGTGAAATTGAGCGGTCTCTGACCACCTGTTATCCGCACTGGAGTAACCGCCAGGCAACGCAGCGACAGCCTCGTGGGGCACCTTTATCGCAAGAAGCCCACAACGGTATCGATGAGCGCGAACGGTGGTTCCTTGGCGACCGGGATGTTGTCGATGGCGGCAACCGGCACATCGTTGAAGATCATCGGTTGTGAGGCGTGCAGCGCGACCGGCCGACGGTGGGTGTCGAGGCTGACGTAGAGCGCGGTCTGGTCCACCAGCCGCGCGATCGTGGTGCCGGTCCGGCCCGGGACGATACCGGCGAACCGCGCACCGCTGCCGAGGTAGAGCCCTTGCCGGGCGACGTCGACGCTGCGCCACCGCTGGTCCCCGCCCGGCACGCGACGCGGGTCGCCGGCGGAAGAGTGCAGCGTCTCCAGCACCTGCCGGATCGCTTCGGGGACCGGAACCTCGAGGTTGAGCGGCTGGGCGGTCTCGTAGAGGGCGAACCGGGTCTTCCCCGGCGCCGGCGGCAGCAGGAACAGGTGCAGCAGGCCCGGTTCCGGATCGCTGCGCGCCGCCCGCACCAACTGGCCGACCACCAGACCCCGGAAGCGGGCGGCCTTGTGCTCCTCGAAGCCGGTCAGCAGCGCCGTCAAGGTCCTCATCCGCCGCCTTCCGTCTCAGGTCGCTGTGGCACCTGGGCACAGGTTAGAAGGTCACCCGCCCCAGCTGTCTGCTTTGACGTGCGAGTTATCCGGACGTTGCGCAAAGCCCCGCTTGGATCAGGCAAGGGCCGCCTTGCCGGGTGAAACCGGCAAGGCGGCCCCGGTTGGCCCTAAAGTTCGGGCAGCGACTCGCCCTGAACGGCTTCGATGTCCAGTTCGATCTTGACCGTGGTACCGACCGCGGCGATCCCGGCCCGCACCATCGCGTTGTAGTTGATCGCGAACTCCTTGCGGTGCAACTGGGTTTCGGCGTGGAAGGCCACGCGCACGCCGCCCCACGGATCCGGCCCGTAACCGCTGTAGGTCAGGTCGAGATCCACCGGACGGCGCTGGCCGTGCAGGGTCAGTTCCCCGGACAGCGTCCAGGTGTCCGCGCCCCGCTGACGCAGCCCCGTGCTCTCGAACGCGATCGTCGGGTACAACTCGACATCCAGGAAGTCCGGCGAGCGCAGGTGGTCGTCCCGCATCTTGACCCCGGTGTCGATCCCGGCCGCCTGGATCGTCGCCTGTACCGAGGACCTCTCCACCGGCCGCTCGATCATGATCCGGCCGCTGACCTCACTGAACCTCGCCTTGACGCTGGCGATGCCGAGATGGCGGGCGGTGGCCACCACGGTCGAGTGCGCCGGGTCGATCACCCACGGGCCGGGCGGGGGCAACTCGAGCGCGCCCGCCGCCGGGGCCAGCGGAATCTCGCCGAGAGAACCGACGCCGTCCGACCCGATCTGGGCCGTCCTGGCCACCGGCGAGTAGCCGGCGGCGGTGAGCACCGCGGTGTAGACGCCCGGAGCCAGCGGCTCCGTGGTCACCGCGCCGGTGGCGTCGGCGACGGCACGAGCGACCTGCTGGCCGCTCATGTCCGTCACCGTCAGGACGGCGTTTTCGACTGCCCAGCCCTCGGCATTTCTGATCTTCGCGTTGAGACCACTCATAGGTTTTCCGAAAGCTCCTCGAGCACCTGCTCGTACCCTAGGCGGACATCGTGTGCGGCTTCGCCACCGCCGACGGAGACCTGGCTCGTGGCCGGCGGGTATCCGCTCGCCACGATCGTGTAGTCCCCTTCGGGCAGGTCGCTCACCAGGTACCGGCCGTCGGCGTCGGTCCGGGTCACCGCGGCCACGTTGCCCTCGGCGTCGAGCACGGTGATGCGCGCGTCCGGCACCACCCGGTCGCCATCGGTCCGTGCGGTCCCGGAGAGCACGACCGCCTGGGTCAGCTCCAGATCCTGGTTGATCAGGCCGCTGTCGGGCAGGGTCAGCATGATCGCCACCGGGCGCATCCGCTCGGCGCTGGCCACCAGGGTGTACTCGCCGGCGCCAACGCTGGCGAACGAGTAGCTACCGTCGCTGCCGGTGCTGGAAGCGCCGGTGACCTCACCGCGCGAATCCGTCAACGTCACCGTCGCGCCGGGCAGCGGCGTGCCCTGCCCCGCGACCCGGACCACACCGGCGAGTCCGCCCGAGCCGACCAGCGTGACGTCGAGCCGCGCCGGAGCGCTTCCGACGACCACACTCGCGGCCTGCGGCTGGTGCCCGCCCGCCGACACGATCAGCACGTAGGTGCCCGCGCCGGGCGCTGGAACGGTGTAGCCACCGTCGGGACCGCCGGTCGCCCGCGCCGCCTGCCGGCCGCGCTGGTCGATCAGGGTCAGTGCCGCGCCACCGACCGAGCTGCCGTCCTGGCGCCGGATGTAGCCGCTGATCGGCAGGCCCGGAGTCTGCACCGGGCTGCCGAGTTCGGCGGAGGAGGCGGTGAAAGGTGCGGTCTGCACCGCGGCCTGAAGCTCACCGTGCCCGTTCTCGAAGCTCTTCGCGTGCCGTCCGGCACCGGCCCCCACAAGCGCCGGCTCGGGCTCGGAAACCTCCTCGGTGACGGCGTCCAGCGCCTTCGCGGCGGCATCGTCGGTGGTCAGCGGCAACTCGCCGCCCTCGGCCGGAGCCGCGGGCGCCGGGCCGCCCTTCAACGGGATCTCCTTCATGAACATCAGCACCAGGCAGGCCAACAGCGCCACCCCGGCCGCGACATAGAACACGCCGTGCATGGAGTTGGTGAACCCGGTGAGGATCGGCACCTTGACCTGGTCCGGCAGGCTGCCGATACCGGTGGTGTTCGCCTGCAGGTCGGTCAGCTTGTCACCACTGAACCCGGGGGGCAGGTGCCCGCCGAACGCGTCGGTGATCTTGTTCGGCAGCAGGTTGAACAGGATGGTCAGGAACACCGCCACCCCCAGGGTGCCGCCCATCTGCCGGAAGAACGTGGCCGATGCGGTGGAGACACCCATGTCGCGGCGCGGACCCGCGTTCTGCGCGGCGATGATCAGGGTCTGCATACAGCAACCCAGGCCGAAGCCGATCACCATCGCGAACACCTCCGGCTGCCACATCGGGCTGTCGAAGTGGATCTGCGCGAAGAGCACCGTGCCGATCGCGATCACCAAGGTGCCGATCACCGGCAGGATCTTGTACCGGCCGGTCTTGGCGGTGACCCGGCCGGAGATCTGCGACCCGATCATGATGCCGATCACCAGCGGCAACATCAGCAGGCCGGCCTGGGTCGGCGTGTACTCACGAACGACCTGGAAGTACAGCGGAATCATGGAAAGACCGCCGAACATGGCCAGACCGACGATCGTGCCGCCCAGGATGACCAGGCTGAACGTGGAGTTCTTGAACAGCCGCAGCGGGATCAGCGCCTCGTCCTTCATCACGTATTCGATGAAGAGGAAGAGGATGACGCCCACGGCCGCGACCCCGTAGCAGATCACCGAATGCGTAGAAGCCCAGCCCCAGCTACGGCCCTGCTCGGCGACGAGCAGCAGCGGCACCACAGCGATGGCCAGCGCGGCCGCACCGAACCAGTCGACGCGGTGGTCCTGGCGCTGATGCGGCACGTTGAGCACCTTGCCGACCACGAACAGCGCGATGACGCCGATCGGCACGTTGATCAGGAAGATCCAGCGCCAGCCCTCGATGCCGCCCAGCTTGTCGATGTCCGAGAACAGGCCACCCAGCACCGGGCCCAGCACCGTCGAGACGCCGAAGACCATCATGAAGTAGCCCTGGTAGCGGACTCGCTCCCGCGGCGGCACGATGTCGCCGATGATGGTCATCGCCAGGGACATCAGCCCACCGGCGCCCAGGCCCTGGAAGGCGCGGAACGCGGCCAGCTCATACATGGAGGTCGCGAAGGTACACGCGGCCGAACCGATCACGAACAGGGAGATCGCGGTGAGGAAGAACGGCTTCCGCCCGTAGATGTCCGACAGTTTGCCGTAGAGCGGAGTCGCGATCGTCGCCGTGATCAGGTAAGCGGTGGTCGCCCAGGCCTGCTCGCTGAACCCGTTCAGGCTGTTGGCGATCTTGACGATCGCCACGCTGACGATGTTCTGGTCGAGCGCGGCCAGGAACATGCCCAGCAACAGCCCGCTCAGGATGGTCAGGATTTGGCGGTGACTCAGTCTGACCTCGTGCGCGGCCACTGCACCCCCCTGGGACACCGACGGTTGTCGGGTGGAACTCGTCATATCTCAAAGCCCCTTGTTCTGGTCAGCCATTTGTGGAGTGTTTTCCTGAATGTCCGAATTGAGTCGATCCAGGAGGTGGTTGAGCGTTCGCCGGTCCTCCTCCGGCCAGTCGGCCATCACGGTGGCCAGCCACTTGTTGCGCAGCTTGCGGTTCTCCTCGAAAACGCGTAGCCCCTCCCTGGTCGGTGCGAGCAAGCAGGCGCGGCCGTCCTCCGGGTCGGCCAGGCGCTCCACGAGGCCGTGCTGCACCAGGGAGCCGCTCTGCCGGCTGATCGTGGAGATCTCGGCGTGCAGCGCGTCGGCGAGCTTGCTCGTGCGCTGCGGGCCGTCATGGATGAGGCAGAGCAGGATCGAGTAGGCGGACCGTTCGATGCCGTCCGGACCCTGCTTGGCCGCCATCGACCTGCCCTTGTGGACCATCCGCATCAGCCGCACGAGCTGGACCCCGAGCTCGTCGGCGACGTCGAGCGCGGTGGTCGTGATGCCCTCTTCACGAAGGGAAGGCGCCATGGCGCATCACTCTTTCCCGGTACGGATGTCTTACTTGGTGAGTGCAACTAGTTGCCTGAAGCAAGGATGCACCCAGATGGGGTCGCCGCGCCAGTCAGTTATCACGCTGTGTGTCTCAAAACACTTTAGTTGTCGTATGCAAGCGGTTTTCCCGGAGCCCCGGCCAGGGCTCCAGGCGGCGTCCACACGGTATTTCGGGGGTACGACAATTTCCGGTCATGACCGAAACCGCGCTCCACGAGCTCATCCGCACCCGCCCCTTCGGCGTACTCGCCACCATCAAGCGTGACGGGCGGCCGCAACTGTCCAACGTCAATCACTGCTACGACACCGAAGCCGGCACGATCCTGGTGTCTCTCACCGATGGGCGCGCCAAGACCCGCAACCTCCGCCGCGACCCGCGTGCGAACTTCCACGTGAGCACCGCGGACGGCTGGTCCTATGCGGTGGCCGAAGGCACGGCAGAACTCTCCGCGGTCGCGAAGGATCCGCACGACGAAGCCGTCGAGGAACTCGTCGACCTGTACCGGAAGATCCGCGGCGAACACCCCGACTGGGACGAGTACCGCGCCGCCATGGTCAACGACGAGCGGCTGGTGCTGCGGCTGCGGGTCGAGCGCGTGATCGGCGTGATCCAGTAGCAATAGGGCTACTCGCGGAAAAACTGTTCCGCAGTGCGGATCTTTTCGCATCTACGATGTGCGCATGGGCAACGAAGCACTGCTGACCAAGCTCCGCGAAGCACTCGGCAACGCCGCAGTAATCACCGATTCCGACGTCACCGACAGCTACTCCCGCGACATGATGCCGTTGGCCGAGGCCGGGCGACCGCTGGCGGTGGTGCTGCCCTCGGACGTAGACGGCGTGCAGGCGACGGTGCGCGCATGCGCCGAGGCGAAGGTGCCGATCGTGCCGCGCGGCGCGGGCAGCGGGCTGTCCGGTGCGGCGAACGCGATCGACGGCTGTGTCGTGCTGGTGATGACCAAGTTCGACCGCATCCTGGAGATCGACCCGGCCAACCGGCTCGCGGTCGTCCAGCCGGGCGTGGTCAACCTCGACTTCCGCAACGCCGTGGAAAAGCACGGCCTGTTCTACCCACCGGACCCGGCCAGCTACGACTGGTGCACCATCGGCGGCAATCTGTCGACCAACTCCGGCGGGATGTGCTGCGTGAAGTACGGCGTCACCACCGACGCCGTACTCGGCCTGGAAGTCGTGCTCGCGGATGGTTCGGTGCTGCGGACCGGGCGGCGCACGGTGAAGGGGGTCGCCGGCTACGACCTGGCGAAACTGTTCGTCGGCAGCGAGGGCACGCTGGGCGTGATCACCGAAGCGACCGTCTCGCTGCGCCCGCTGCCACAGGCGCCCGGCACGCTGGTCGCCGGGTTCGACCGCACCGAGGCGGCCGGCGAGGCGGTGTCCCGGGTGGTCCGGGAGGGGCTGGTGCCGTCCCTCATGGAGATCATGGATGCCAGTTCGATCAAGGCCGCCGAGTCCTATCTCAACACCGACCTCGGCGCCGGATCCGACTGCCAGGCCCTGCTGCTGTGCCAGTCCGATGCCGGTGGCGAGCTGGCGCAGCGGGAACTGGCCGCGCTGGAACAGATCTGCCTCGACTGTGGGTCCACCATGACGTACGCGACCGAGGACCTCACGGAAGGCAAGATGCTGCTCCAGGCACGGCGGGTGGTGCTCACCGCCCTCGAGCAGTACGGCGTCTGGCTGACCGACGACGTGTGCGTGCCGCGGACCCGGATCGCGGAGCTGATCGCGGGTTGCGAGCGGATCAGCGAGGAGGTCGGCCTGCGGATCGCGGTGGTCGGGCACGCCGGCGACGGCAACATGCACCCGACGATCGTCTACGCGCCCGACTCGGCGGACGAGTTCGCCCGGGCTCGCCGGGCGTTCGACGCCATCCTCGAGGTCGGGCTGTCCCTCGGCGGCACCGTGACCGGTGAACACGGCGTCGGCAAGATCAAGCGGGACTGGCTCGCGCGCGAGATCGGCCCGGTGGGGTTGCGGGTCCACCGCCAGATCAAGCAGGCCCTCGACCCGGACAACCTGTTCAACCCGGGATCGATGTTCTCCCCAGCCTGATCACCTGCTCCGGAACCGAGAACTCGGACGCCGGAACCGGGAACTCGGACGCCTGAACCGAGAACTCGCGTGCCTGGGGCGGGGACACGCGTGTCTGGAGCGGGGACACGCGGACGTGTTCGGCATGAGTGACTCGTTACTGTCGAAACGGGTCACTCATGTACGCAGGGGCGGACGAGGTGCGGTCAGCGGTCGTCGCGCGGGACGCGGGGGATCTGCTGCGTGACCTCGGCCGAGGACTCGGCCTCGCGAGACCGGTTGCGCCGGTTGCGTGCCCACTCGACCACCAGGGGAATGACCGAGACCAGGACGATCAGGATGAAGATCGCCTCGATGTTGGTCCTGATGAACGGGATGTTGCCGAGCAGGTGCCCGAGCGCGGTGATGCCCGCGGCCCAGGCGATGCCGCCGATCACCGTGTAGGTGAAGTACTTCCTGGGGTCCATCCGGCCGACGCCGGCGATCCAGGTGATGAAGGTCCGCACGAACGGCACGAACCGCGCGAGCACGACCGCCTTCGGGCCGTGCTTTTCCAGGAACGCGTGGGTCTTGTCCACGTACTCCTGTTTGAAGAACCGCGAATCGGGCCGCCGGAACAGCGCGGGCCCCACCTTGTAGCCGAGGAAGTACCCGACCACGTTGCCCAGCAGTGCGGCCAGCGTCACCACGAGGCAGACCAGCCACAAGGGCGTTTGGATCGATCCCTGTGCCACGAACAGGCCGGCGGTGAACAGCAGCGAGTCACCCGGCAGCACCGGGAAGATACTGCTTTCGATGAAGATGACCAGGCACAACCCGATGATCACGTACGCACCGAACTTGGTCAGCAGGTACTCGGGGTTGAACCACTGCGGCATCAGGGCCAGCGTGGTCGTGGTGGCGGCGAGCATCACGCCGTCAAACGGTACAGGCTAACGCTGTGTTGCTTCGGCGGCCCAGTTATGCCACCGGCAGTCAGGTCGGTCAAATCAGCGTGACGATGCCGACGACCGCTCCCGTCAGCAACCCGAGCAGCACGGCGAGCAGCAGGATCCAGTACGCGCGCAGCGGGCCGGAAGCCGGTTTCGACCGCGCGGGCAACGCCGCGCCCGGTGTCTCCAGCGCCGCGCGTTCCCGTTCCAGGGAGCCCGCGTCGGGGCCGGAGAGCAACCCGTATTGCGGCGGCACTGCCGGCGCGGGAACGGCGGAGTTCTCCCCCGGGCGGGTTCTGGGGGCCGTGCCCTCGGGCGGCACTGCCGGCGGTGCGCTCCTCGCCTGGGCGCGCAGGGCGTCGGCCAGCAGCCGCTCGGAGTCCTGGGCCTCGGTCACGAGGAACAGAATAGCCGTGGTGGCGTCCAGTCCCGGATGAGCGATGTCCTGCCGGTCACACGATCCATTCGCCGCCGCGGAGCACCCGGTCGACCCGCAGGTCGCCGTCCAGGACGACCAGGTCGGCGGCGAGGCCGGGGCGCAGCGAGCCGGTGCGGCCGGCGATGCCGAGCAGCTCGGCTGGACGGCCGGAAGTCGCGCGCACCGCGTCCGGAACGCTCATCCCGACGGCGCGGACCAGGTTGCGGAACGCCACGTCCATGGTCAGCGTGCTGCCCGCGAGCGATCCGGTGTCCGCGAGCGTGGCGACGCCGTCGTGCACGTCCACCTGGAGCGTGCCCAGCCGGTACCGGCCGTCCGCGGCGTCGGTGGCCGACATCGCGTCGGTGACCAGCACCGTGCGGCGGCGCCCGGCGTGCCTGGCGGCCAGGCGCAGCACGGTCGGATGGACGTGGACCAGGTCACAGATGAGCTCCACGGTGACGCGCTCGTCGTCGAGCAGCACCCCGATCGGACCGGGCTCGCGGTGGTGCAGCGGGCGCATCCCGTTGAACAGGTGGGTGGCGACCGTGGCCCCCGCGTCGATCGCCGGGCGGATGAGCTCCTCGGTGCCGTCGGTGTGCCCGATCGCCGCGATCACCCCGGCGTCGACCAGCTGGCGGACCGCCCGGACCCCGCCGGCGAGCTCCGGGGCCAGGGTGACCATGCGGATCGCACCACAGCCGGCCCGCAACAGCGCATCCACCGAGACCGCGTCCGGTTCGCGCAGCACCGCCGGGTCGTGGGCGCCGCATCGGGCCGCCGCGATGAACGGGCCTTCCAGGTGGATCCCGGCCAGTTCACCGTCCTCGACCAGCTCCTTCAGCGCCGCCTCCTGGTCGGCCAGCGCCGGGATCGGCTCGGACACCAGGCTGGCCAGCATCGTGGTGGTGCCGTGGCGGCGGTGCGCGGCGATCGCCCGCAGGATCTCCTTGGCGTCCGTGCTGGAGAAGGAGGCGCCGCCCCCACCGTGGCAGTGCGTGTCGATGAAGCCCGGCACGACGAGCGCACCGGCCAGGTCGAACCGGTCACCGGGCGGGGGCGTACCGGTGCCGACGGCGGAGATCAGCCCGTCGGCCACGGTCAGCCAGCCGCCGCTGACAACTCCTTCGGGCAGCGCCAGATCGCCACCGGTGAGCACGAGATCCGTCACGCACTCCAGCATATATTGGTCTATACCAACTAGGCTGTGCCTCAAAGCGCGCGATCGGATTTGGGTAGCCAGGCCGTGGCCACGCATGACCCTTGCCTTCCCAGGCTGGCGGCCTACCTCCCCAAATCCGAGGCCTTCGGCGCCCGCGCGCCCGTGGCCACCTCAAGCAGAAACACAGACTTCGAAACGTACCCTAGCCCGTCATCGCACGTTGGAGGGACTCCAGGGCGCGGCTCGCCGTGGACTTCACGGTGCCCTTGGAAATGCCGGCCGCCTCCGAGATCTCCGCCTCGGACAGCCCGCCGTAGTACCGCAGCACCAGCACCTCGCGCTGCCGTGGCGGCAGTTTGGCCAGCGCGTTGACCACCGCCTGGTGTTCGCTCGAGAGCATGGCGAGGCTTTCCGCGGAACGCGCGTTGACGGCATGGGGCGGCACATAGTCGCGGGCCGTCTTTCGACGGCGCAGCACGCTGCGGGAACCGTTGACCACCGCGGTGCGCAGGTAGGCCACGGCCGCCTGTGCGTCCCGCAGCTTGCTCCAGTTCCGGTGCAAACCGGTGAACGCCTCCTGCACCACGTCCTCCGCGGTAGCCGGCTCGTCGACGAGCAGAATCGCCAGCCGGACCATCCGCATCCGGTGCCTGCGGTAGAGGTCTTCCAACGTCAGCGGCGTGGTCGGCGCCGGCTCGAATCCGTCGATCGTGCGCAGATGCCCGAGCGTGCGCTCGACACTGCGCTCCGCGCTCCCGTCAGGCATGTGCTCCGTCCCGTCCTGGTTCCTTCCGCCGCGCCCAAGCGTATAGGTAACGTGCCACGCATAGTTCGGGACCGAGGCTGGGTAAGCCAAATCGCACCGCCTCGCTCGGGTGGTGGGACGCTCTCAAGGCACGGAGGTAGGAGATGGCCTGGTTCGTCGTGGAGATCCGTTACGTCCCGGACAAGTTCCAGGCCGTGCGGCCCGCGCACCGCGAATTCCTCGCCAGGCTCGCCGAGGCGGGCACGCTCGCCCTGGCCGGACCGGTCGGGCAGGACGAAGGCGGAATCATGATCGTCCAGGCCGAGCACGAAGAAGCGCTGCGCAAGATCGTCGACAACGATCCGTACCACGTCGAAGGCGTGATCGCCGAGCGCACGATCCGCGAGTTCAAGCCTGTTCTCGGCGCCTGGCTGCCATAGCCGCCTGGCCGCCGTGCCCGACCACCGCGGAGTCGCGGGCGCCACGGGCCTCGATGTCCTCCAGCACGGCCCGGTCGGCGCGCGGCACCTGGAATCGGGCGCCGAGCTCGACGACCGGGGGCAGCAGCGCCCGGAACAGCTTGAGCACGCCGACCCACCGCGGCACGTGGATGACCCGGGCGCGGCGCCGGATGCCGGCCTCCAGGCAGTCGAGCGCGACGGACAACGGGTAGGTCCTGCCGAGGGGGCCCGACCCCCCGTCGCGGAGCCGGCCGAACACCGGATGCGCGTCGGCGCTTTCCACCATGTCCGTGCGGATCCAGGTCGGGTGCGCCACCCCGACCTTCACGCCGAGGTGGCGCACTTCGGCGCGAAGGCTGTTGCAGAACGCCTCGACACCGGCCTTCGCCGCCGCGTAGTTGGCCATGCCGGGAGCGTGGGCGATCGCCGCCAGCGAGGAGATCGCCAGCAGGTACCCCTTGGCGGCGATCACGTGGGGCAGCGCGACCCGGAACGTCCGCCAGACGCCGAGCAGGTCGACCTCGATGACCTTCTCGAACGCGTCCCGGTCGATGGACCGGACGAACCCGGCGGTCGCGATCCCGGCGTTGGCGACCACGATGTCGATGCCGCCGAAGTGCTCGACGACGCCGGCCACCGCCGTTTCCAGCGCTGCCCAATCGGTCACGTCGGCCTCCCAGGACCGCCCGCCGATCCGCTCCGCGACCTTGCGCTGTTCCTCGGCCTCGAGCCCCACCAGGGCCACCTTGGCGCCCTGTGCGGCGAGCCGCTCGGCCAGTCCGGCACCGATGCCACGCGCAGCGCCGGTGATCAGCACGACCTTTCCCGCGACGTTGGACATGATCGGCACGCTACTCCTACTCAGGCCGCGAAGCTACTGCCCAGTAGGTCCGCGAACTCCGATCAGGCGGAGGCGGCGTCGAGGGCGGCGATCTCGGCGTCGGTGAGCCGAAGTTCCACCGAAGCGAGCAGGTCGGCGAGTTGCTCGAGGTTCCGCGCGCTGGCGATCGGGGCGGCCACCGTCGGCCGGGCGGCGAGCCAGGCGAGCGCGACGGCCGCGGGCGTGCTCTGGTGCGCGGCGGCGACCTCGTCCAGAGCGGCCAGCACCCGCTTGCCCCGTTCGTCTAGGTAGGCCAGCGCGCCCGCGGCCCGTGGACTACCGTCACCGCCGTCGGCCGAACGGTACTTGCCGGTCAGAAATCCCCTGGCGAGGCCGAAATAGGGCAGCGTGGACAAGCCTTCCTGTTGCACCAGCGGGGCCAGATCGCGCTCGTATTCGCGCTCCATGAGGTTGTAATGCGGCTGCAACGCGACATACCTCGCGAAGCCCTCCCGATCGGACACCGACAATGCCTCCGCGAGCCTTTCCGCGGTGTAGTTGGAAGCGCCGATATAGCGGACCTTTCCGGCACGAACCAGTTCGTCGAAGGCAGCGAGGGTTTCTTCCAGCGGAACATCGTCGTAGTCGCGGTGCGCGTAGTAGAGGTCGATGTGGTCGGTGCGCAGACGGCGCAACGAGTCCTCGGCGGCCTCGAGGATGTTCTTCGCGGACAGCCCGGGATGCCGTGCCCAGCTGCCGACCTTGGTGGCGATCACGACGTCGTCGCGGCGGCCTCGCCGGGCCAGCCAGTCGCCGATGATCGTCTCCGACTCGCCGCCCGAATTGCCCTCGGCCCTGGCCATGTACGCGTCGGCCGTGTCGATGAAGTTGCCGCCCGCCGAACGGTAGGCGTCGAGCACGGCAAACGACTGCTGTTCGTCGGCGGTCCAGCCGAACACGTTGCCGCCGAGATTCAACGGATATACATCCAGGTCACTGGAACCGATTTTCACCATGCTGTTTCCTTCGCGAGTTTGCGCGCCACCGCGATCATGTCGACAGGGCGCTCCTTACAAATCTGGGTCACGCGATCCAGATGGGCGCCCTGCCGCCCCGATAGCGGACGGAGAAGGCGCGCCAAGGGGTCACCTTGATTGCCGCGGCTCGACACAAGGTGGATCATACGGCCACGTTAATCGCCGGCCGGAATTAATGTGTGGCCGCCGGTGGTTGATCCGGGCATGGCGAACGCACTTGGCAAGCTCGGCATCTGGAGCGGCACGGTCAGCCCGGAACTCGCCGTCGAAGTGGAGAAGCTCGGCTACGGCGCGGTCTGGGTGGGCAGCTCCCCCGACGGGAATCTCAACGTGATCGAGAACCTGCTCGACGCGACCGAACGGGTCGTGGTCGCGACCGGCATCGTGAACGTCTGGAAGGACGACGCCGCCACGGTGAGCGCCTCCTACCACCGGATCGTGGCCAGGCATCCGGGCCGCTTCCTGCTCGGCGTGGGCATCGGCCACCCCGAAGCGGCCAAGGAGTACCGGAAGCCGTACGACAAGATCGTCGAATACCTCGACCAGCTCGACGAGGCCGGGGTTCCGGTGGCTGACCGGGCGCTGGCCGCGCTGGGCCCGAAGATGCTCAAGCTCGCCGGTGAACGCACGGCGGGTGCGCACCCATACCTGACCACGCCCGAGCACACCCGCCGGGCCCGCGAACTGCTCGGAGACGGCCCGTTGCTCGCGCCCGAACACAAGGTGGTGCTCGACACCGATCCGGCACGGGCCCGCGCTCTCGGGCGCGAGACGATCAAGTTTCCGTATCTGAAGCTGAGCAACTATGTCAGCAACTGGCGGCGGCTCGGCTTCACCGACGAGGACTTCGCCGACGACGGGAGCGATCGGCTGATCGACTCGATGGTCGCCTGGGGTACCCCCGAATCGATCGCCGCCCGGCTCAACGAACATCTCGAAGCCGGCGCGGACCACGTCTGCGTCCAGGCACTCGGCGACGACCCGCTCGCCGCCTACCGCGCGGTCGCGAGCGTGCTGCTCACCTGATCTTCACCTCCACCCGGCGCTCGCACCTGAGCAGCGGTGTGACCGGCGTTGGCGCCGGCGACAACGCGGCCTCCCACCTCGTACGATTCAGGGAGTAACGAGACTCTAAGTAGGAGGACCGCACGATGCCCATCGCCACCCCCGAGGTCTATGCCGAGATGCTCGACCGGGCCAAGGGAGGCGAGTTCGCTTACCCGGCCATCAACGTGACCTCGTCAGAAACCCTCAACGCCGCACTGCGCGGGTTCGCCGACGCCGAAAGTGACGGCATCATCCAGGTGTCCACCGGTGGCGCCGAGTTCCTGTCCGGCACGCACGTGAAGAACATGGTCACCGGCGCGGCCGCGCTGGCCGAGTTCGCGCACGTGGTGGCCGCGAAGTACCCGGTCAACGTGGCGCTGCACACCGATCACTGCCCGAAGGACAAGCTCGACGGCTTCGTCAACCCGCTGCTGGAGATCTCGCGGGAGCGGGTGAAGCGGGGCGAGAACCCCCTGTTCCAGTCGCACATGTGGGACGGCTCGGCGATCGACCTGGACGAGAACCTCAAGATCGCCGCGGACCTGCTCGGGCGGGCGGCCGAGGCCAAGATCATCCTCGAGGTCGAGATCGGCGTCGTCGGCGGCGAGGAGGACGGCGTCTCGAACGAGATCAACGAGAAGCTCTACACCGCCGAGGGTGACTTCCTGAAGACCGTGGAGGCGCTGGGCTCCGGCGAGAAGGGCCGGTACCTGCTGGCGGCCACCTTCGGCAACGTGCACGGCGCGTACAAGCCCGGCGCGGTGAAGCTGCGCCCGGACGTGCTCAAGCGCGGTCAGCAGGTCGTGGCCGACCGGCTCGGCCTGCCCGCCGGGTCCAAGCCGTTCGAGCTGGTGTTCCACGGTGGTTCGGGCTCGCTGCTGGAAGAGATCCACGAGGCGGTGTCCTACGGCGTGGTGAAGATGAACGTCGATACCGACACGCAGTACGCGTTCTCGCGGCCCATCGCGGACCACTTCTTCAAGAACTACGACGGCGTGCTCAAGATCGACGGCGAGGTCGGCAACAAGAAGACCTACGACCCGCGCAGCTACCTCAAGAAGGCGGAGGCCTCGATGGCCGACCGGATCGTCGAGGCGGCCCGGGCGCTGAAGTCGGCCGGAACGAAGATCAAGTAGGGGCGCCTCTGGCTCGTGCCCGGCAGGAACGACCGGGCACGAGCCCAGACACTCGATGCGCGGCTGCGCCGCGTGAGGACGACGAAGACCAGCTAGAACCGGCCGGTTATGGCGACCGGAACTAGATCTTGATGACGGTGGCTGCGCTTCCGCACAGCTTGACGAGATCGTCGGGATCGGAGGTCAGTATCGTGGCTGGGCCAGCGGCGGCCAGAGCAGTAGCGGACAACATCGCGTCGATCGCGTACTGGTGGCCGTGGAGTCCAGCTTTGGCCAGCAACGAAGCGGCCTGGCGGGCGATCGGCTCGGTGACCGGCTCAACCACGATGCGTGAGACGGTCCACTCGAATGCCGGCCGGTTTATGCGCGGATGAATGACTTCCACCAGGGTGGCGGCGCTGGTGATCACCCGCAGGTCGTCTGCCTGTGCCAGCGCTAGCCAGCACTTCCGCCGGCTACTCAGGATGCCGGCCAGTTCGTCGCGCTTGACGACGTGGGTGTTCCACGAAATGCCGATCGCGCCGCCCAGCTTGAGTGTGCGCGCCCTCGCCGTAGATTCAAGGCATGACGAACCTGCTTGAACCCGAGCCCACCCGGTTGCCCGAGCGCGCGGACGCGCAGGCCGCGCTGGACGCCGGCACCGACCCCACCGAGGTCGCCGCGGAGCATCCGGACTTCAGCGAGGCGTGGGCAGCGCTGGCCGAACGCTCGCTCGAGGCAGGAGAGACCGTCGCGGCCTACGCCTACGCCCGCACCGGTTACCACCGCGGGCTCGACCAGTTGCGCCGCAACGGGTGGAAGGGCTTCGGCCCGGTCCCCTGGAACCACCGGCCGAACCAGGGTTTCCTGCGGTCGCTGGCGGCGCTGGCCAAGGCGGCCGGGCGGATCGGCGAGGCCGACGAGTACGAGCGCTGCCGGACCTTCCTCGGCGATTCGGACCCGGCAGCGCCGGCCGCCACCGGTCTGTCCTAGCGCCATAGCCGTGGCGCCCGCCTGGCGAGGCGGGCGCCACGAGAAACACTCAGCAGCGGTCGAGCATGGAACTCAGGGCCGACTTCTCCGCACTGTTGACGGTGAGGTCCCACTTGTGCTTGACCGCGATCCACATCTCCGCGTACGTGCACCAGTAACTGGTGAGCGGTGGCTTCCACGTGTCGGGTGACTGATCGCCCTTGGCCTGGTTGACGTTGTCGGTCACGGCGATCAACTGGGGATCGCTCAGGTCGTTGGCGAACGACTGGCGCTCGGCGGTGGTCCAGGACGACGCGCCGGTGCGCCAGGCGTCGGCCAGCGGCACGATGTGGTCGATGTCCACATCGGATGGACTGGTCCAGGTGGCGCCGTCGTACGGGCTGTGCCAACTCCCCGAGGTCGGGGAGCAGTCCGAACCGGTCGTGACGTTCGTGCCGTCGCGCTTGAGCACGACCTCGCGGGTGTTGCAGTTGTTGCCCTGGTCGATCCAGTGCGGGAACTTGTCGCGGGAGTAGCCCGTCATCGAGCCGTCGGCCTTGACGGTCAGCGAGGCGAGTTCGGAGCGGGCGGTGGACGTGGACGGAATGCCGGGCGGGGTTGCGGCCGCGGGGGCGACCAAGGTCACCGTGAGCGTGGCCGCGATCCCCAGGACGGTCAATGTCCTGCGGGGAGTACGAAGTCTGAGCATCGTTGCCGCCTTCGTGGAAGTGGTGGGGGACTTTCCAACCTTGATCCACGAATGTGGCGCATGCCAATACTTTTGGGTGAGAAACCGACGACAGTCGGTTAACAGTCAGTGATCAGTGCTGCTGGCCGGACGCTCCGATCAACTGCAGGTCCTCCGTGTGTCGGTACCAGGTCCAGCGCTCGACGGTCCGCGGGTACGGCACACCGTCCCTGGTCGGACGGGCGGGCTCGCAGGCGAGTTGGAACGCGCGTGTGGTCAACGTCTCCCCGCGCTTGAACCGCCCCGTGCGGACCTGCACCGCCAGCCCGAGTTCGCGGTCCGGCCACACCTCGATCGACCGGGCCGGTCCGCGCAGCGCCAGCGTGTCGTCGCAGTACGCCATGCCCTTCAGCGCACCGAACGTGCCCTTGCCCACCAGCACGCCCCCGGCGTCGTCCCGCGCCACCGGGACCGGTTGCGGATCGGCGCTCAACGCGACCTCGAGGGCGCGATCGTGGTCGGTCGGCAGGCCCCACAGCCGGGCCACCTCGGACGCCTCGGCGGGCACCAGACCCACCGGCGTGCTGGCGAGCTTTCCCTTACGCAGCAAGCGAACGACGACCGCGGCGAGGTCGGCGTCGGTGCCCGCGACGACCAGCGGAACGTCCGGATGCGCGGCCAGCAACGGGTCGATTTCCGCCTTCGCCGGGCGCGCGGAAACCCGTTCGAACGGCCCCGGCGACGCCAGGGAAACCGGACCACAAACCAACACCAATCGCCGCACCAGGAGACCCTCCGTTACGCTCATGCATCGGCATTCGAAGACTTAATCGCCGAGTACCTGGAGTTTCACATGCCGGCCATCGTGCTGATCGGGGCCCAGTGGGGTGACGAGGGCAAGGGCAAGGCCACCGACCTGCTCGGCGACCGCGTCCACTGGGTCGTCCGCTACCAAGGTGGGAACAACGCGGGTCACACCGTCGTGCTGCCCACCGGGGAGAACTTCGCCCTGCACCTGATCCCTTCCGGGATTCTCACGCCCGGCGTGACCAACGTCATCGGCAACGGTGTGGTGGTCGACCCGGGGGTGCTGCTGGCCGAACTCGACGGGCTGGAGAAGCGCGGCGTGGCCACCGAGCGGTTGCTGATCTCCGCCGACGCGCACTTGATCATGCCGTACCACGTGGCCATCGACAAGGTCACCGAGCGCTACCTGGGCAGCCGCAAGATCGGCACCACCGGCCGCGGCATCGGCCCGTGCTACCAGGACAAGGTCGCCCGGGTCGGGGTGCGCGTGCAGGACCTGCTGGACGAGAAGATCTTCCGGCAGAAGGTCGAAGCCGCCCTGGAGTTCAAGAACCAGGTGCTGGTGAAGGTCTACAACCGCAAGGCGCTCGACCCGGACCAGGTCGCCGACGAGGTGCTCTCCGCCGGTGAGAAGTTCGCGCACCGCATCGCCGACACCCGGCTCCAGCTGAACAAGGCCCTGGAACGTGGCGAGACCGTCCTGCTCGAAGGGTCGCAGGGCACCCTGCTCGACGTGGACCACGGCACCTACCCGTTCGTCACCTCGTCGAACCCGACCTCGGGTGGGGCCAGCGTGGGATCGGGCATCGGGCCCGGCCGGATCACCACGGTGCTGGGCATCCTGAAGGCCTACACGACGCGGGTCGGCTCCGGCCCGTTCCCCAGCGAACTGCACGACGAGATGGGCGAACGCCTGCGCAAGACCGGCGGCGAGTTCGGCGTCACCACCGGACGGTCGCGGCGCACCGGCTGGTTCGACGCGGTCATCGGCCGTTACGCGACCCGGGTCAACGGCATCACCGACTTCTTCCTGACCAAGCTCGACGTGCTGTCCGGCCTGGAGAAGGTGCCGGTCTGCGTGGCCTACGAGGTGGACGGGTTCCGCACCGACGACATGCCCATGACCCAGACGGACCTGCACCATGCGCTGCCCATCTATGAGGAGATGCCCGGCTGGTGGGAGGACATCTCCGAATGCCGGCGGTTCGAGGAGCTGCCGGCCAACGCGCAGGCCTACGTCGAACGACTCGAGGAGCTGTGCGGCGCCCGGATCTCCGCGATCGGGGTCGGCCCTGGCCGCGACCAGACGATCGTGCGGCACGAGTTCCTCTGACGGCGGGGCGGTGTCGTCTGGGGTTGCCCCAGACGACACCTTGGGCTCTCAGACCGCGCGGAGGTCCGCTTCGACGGCCGCGAGTTCCTCGGCCGAGCCCTGGACCCTGGGCCCGGTGAACCACTTGCGTGCGGAGACGAACCACCACAACGCGGCGCCGCCGAGCACGACCAGAAACGCGACCGGCGTGTAGTTGAAGGTCGTGACCGTGATCGGGGACGCCTGCGGCAGCATGAACAGCACGAAGATCAGCACCACCCAGGCGGTCGCGATGATCCCGATCGGGCGCCCCCACCGGCCCAGGTGCCACGGGCCCTTTTCGAACGCGGCTCCCTTGCGCACGCGCAGGAACACCGGGATCACGTAAGCCACGTAAAGCCCGACGGTCGCGATCGAGGTCACCGCGGCGTATGCGGTGGAACTCCACAGATACGGCACCGCCAGGACGAACGCACCGGCCGCGGCCAGCCACACCGAGTTGGTCGGGGTCCGGGTGCGCTTGTTGATGCGGTGCCACAGCTTCGAGCCGGGAATGGCCCCGTCCCGGGCGAAGGCGTAGATCATCCGTGAGTTCGCGGTCACCGATGCCATGCCGCAGAACAGTTGTGCGCCGATCGCGATCAGCAACAGGAACTTCCCGGTGGTCGCGCCGGCCGCGTCGATGAAGATCTGCGCCGGCGGCACGCCGGTGGCGGAATTGACCGCGCCGTCGTAACTCTGGATGGCGAAGGTCAGCCCGATCAGCAGCACCCAGCCGGCCGCCAGCGAGACCAGGATGGAGTTCACGATTCCGCGCGGCCCGGCCTTCGCCGCGTTCTTCGTCTCCTCGGTCATGTGTGCCGAAGCGTCATAGCCAGTGAGCGTGTACTGGGCGACGAGCAAACCCAGCGCGAACACGTATGGTGCCGAGCCCCAACCGGTGTTGTTCACGAACTTCCCGAACACGAAGGACGCCGGCTGATGATGGCTCGGTACGAACACCAGCACGCCGACGATCACCAGCACGCCGACCAGGTGCCACCACACGCTGATGCCGTTGAGCACGGCCACCAACCGCACGCCGAAGGTGTTGAGCAAGCCGTGCACGGCGAGGATGATCGCCAGCAGCAGGATCGTGTGCGGGGGTGTGGCGGTGAAACCGAACTGCAGGTCGAGGAAGGCGTTGAGGAACAGCGCGGCGCCGAAGTCGATCCCGGCGGTCACCGCGACCTGTCCGATGAGGTTGAACCACCCGGTGAACCACGACCACGCGGCCCCGCCGGAGGGCGCGAGCTTGGCCGCCCAGTAGTAGAGGCCGCCCGCGGTCGGGTAGCTGGAGCAGACCTCGGCCATGCCCAGCCCGACCAGCACGACGAACATGCCGACCAGCGGCCAGCCCCAGATCATCGCGGCCGGGCCGCCGGTGTCGAGCCCGAACCCGTAGAGGGTCAGGCAGCCGGAGAGGATCGAGATGATGGTGAAGGAGACGGCGAAGTTCGAAAACGCCGACATCGTCCGTTTGAGTTCCTGCGCATAGCCGAGTTGGTGCAGGCGTTTGCTGTCGTCGTCCACGAGCCCACCCGTCCCTTGGGCGTGGGCGCGACGTTGCCGCCGCGCCCACGCAAAGGTCTGCTAAAGCTCCATTGGAGGTTCGCAGAAGGTAGCCCGTCGGTCTCGGCAGGTCAAGAAGCGGCGGTCTCCAGTTCCGGCTCCTCCTCGACCGGCTTCGGCGGCCGCTTCGGCAGGAAGAGCGCCGGAACCACACAGCACACGGCGAATACGAGCGCCCACAGGAAGGTCGTGGCGAAGGCGTCACCCGCGGCTTCGGCGGCCATGCCGTGCGTCTGCGGGTTCATCAGCAGCGCGCTCGCCGCCAGCTGCCCCTGGCTGGTCGGCACGCCGAACTTCCCGGCCAGCAGGCTGGCCAGGATGATCGAAATGATCGCCGAGCCGACCGCGCCGGCGGTCTGCTGCAGGATGTTCATCGCCGAGGACGCCCGGGCCACCGACCGCTGGGTGAGCGTCTGCAACGCCGCCGCGCTGATCGGCATCATGGTGAAGCCCATGCCCAGCCCCATCACGAACAGCCCGCCCAGCAGCAACGGGTACGGCGTGTCCGCACCGACCTGGGTGAACACCGCGGTCCCGGCGAGGATGAGGGCGAGGCCGGGCAGCACGATCTTGCCGGCGCCCACCTTGTCGGCGAGGCGCCCGCCGATGGGCATGGTCAGCATCGCGCCGATGCCCTGCGGGGCGAGCAGCAGCCCGGCCCGCAACGCCGATTCCCCGCGCACCAGCACGAAATAGGTCGGCAGTACCAGCATCGCGCCCATGAACGCGATCATGAACAGCGAGGTGGTCACCATCGCGATGGTGAAGGTCCGGTTCTTGAACAGCTTCAGGTCCACCAGCGGGTTGGGGATCCGGGTCGCGCGCACCAGGAAGCCGGCGATCAACACCAGCCCGGCCAGGGCCGGCAGCCACACTTCGAGCGAACTGACGCCGCCGGCGGCGGGGATCTTCGAAACGCCGAAGATCAATAGCGCGAGGCCCGGCGAGAGCATGAGCATGCCGGGGAAGTCGAAACGCTCGGTGGGGCGCGACTCGTCCCGGGGCAGCAGGCGCCAGGCCAGCAGGAGAGCCACCACGCCGATCGGCACGTTGATGTAGAAGATCCAGCGCCAGCTCACCGCGTCGACCAGCCAGCCGCCGAGGATCGGCCCACCGATCGGGCCGAGCAGCATCGGCACGCCGAGCACGGCCATCACCCGGCCGACCCGCTGCGGGCCGGCCGCCTTGGTCATGATCGTCATCCCGGCCGGCATGAGCATGCCACCGCCGAGCCCCTGGATGATCCGGAACGCGATGAGCGATTCGACGTTCCACGCCATTCCGGCGACCATCGAGCCGACCAGGAACAGCACGATCGCCAGCATGTAAAGGCGTTTGGTGCCGAACCGGTCACAGGCCCAGCCGGTGACCGGGATCACCGTCGCGAGCGCCAGCATGTAGCCCGTGACGACCCACTGGATGGTGTCGAACGAGGTCTGGAACTCCAGGGCGAGCGCTTGCAGGGCGACGTTGACGACGGTGGTGTCCAGAATCGCCATCACCGCGCCGAGCACCACGACACCGGCCACCTTCAGCACGGCGCTGTCGAGCTTGTCCACCTTGTCGGCGCCCGGCGGGCCGGTCTCGGTTGTAGTCATGAAAGTCCGTTCGTCAGAGTTGTTCCAGGTTTTTCTGGCAGCGTTCGAGGCCAAGAAAGCGACGACACCGACGAACCCCCTCGACCAGTTACCGAGCCTAGCGAAAAGGATCAACCGGACGCCAACCGGTTTCGCCGCGAGCGGAAGCGGTCATGCGTCTTTCGAACACAGCTACGAGTGCGCGGCGATGAGGGCGGTGTCGGGCTGGTCGGCGAAGAAGCCGTCGATGCCGGTGGCCAGGAAAGCGGCCTCCTCCGCGAGGATGCCGCCGTAGGTCCCCGCCTCGCTCGACGAGCGCAAGTTCGCCGGCAGGAAGAAGTTCTCGTTGCGGAAGGTGTAGGGCACCACCTTCAGGCCGGCGTGGTGGGCGTCGGTCACCAGTGAGGTCGGTGCGGTCAGGTTTCCGGCCGAGTCCAGCGGGATGATCTGCGCCTTGTCCGGACCAAGGTAGGCGGCGTAGGCGGAGATCTCCTTCAACCCGGCCGGCGTGACCAGATCGGCCCAGGTGCGCGGGTCGCCCTTCGCGACGAGGTCGGCGGGCGCGCCGGTGGCCGAGGTCAGCTGCAGGAGCGACACCTCCACCTGCCGGTGCAGTGCCTCGAGGTTCGACACCTCGAACGACTGGATGATCACCGGCGCGTCCGGCCGGTTGAGCCCGTTGCGGTCGAGGATCTCGACAAGCTCCGGCTCGATGGGCAGGCCGATCGAGGCGAAGTACGTGGAGTGCTTGACCTCCGGGTACGTGCCGAGCGTGCGGCGCAACTCGTGGCCGAGGCGCCTGGTCAGGTCCAGCACCTCCTGGTAGGTGACGACCTGGAACCGTCCGTTGTAGATGGTGTTGTTCGCACGGACGTCCGGGATCGGCTCCACGGCGCGCAGGGTCTTCAGCTCGGCCAGGGTGAAGTCCTCGGTGAACCAGCCCGTCAGTCGGTCGCCGTCGATCACCTTGCTGGTCTCGCGGTCCGCGAACTCGGGACGGCCCGCCACGTCGGTGCTGCGGGTGATGTCGTTTTCGTGCCGGGCCACCAGCCGGCCGTCCAGGGTGGGCACGAGGTCCACGTCCACCCAGTCCGCGCCCTGGCGGAAGGCGAGTTCGTAGGAGGCCAGGGTGTGCTCGGGCCGGTAGCCGGGTGCGCCGCGGTGGCCGACGACCACCACCTCACCCTCCCCGGCCGGGTATCGGTCCTCGGCCGAATCGAGCAGGGTCCGCGCAGTGGGCACCAGAACCACCAGTTTCCGTCTCTCGTTGCGGTCGAACGCCGACCGACACCTTCTCGGGGAAGCGCTTCCAGCGCCACCACGGGGGGAGAACGAGTGGGTGAACTCTCACGCACGCGACCGGGCGCGGCCTTGGCAGTGGCCCCCGTAGCGCCTGGTTGCTCCCACCCGCCGGCCCACCGCCACGCTCGACGAACACGCTTCGCGCGACAGTCGCTCCGGGGCGTCCCCCACCGCCACCCTCGACGGACGCGCTCCGCGCGACGGTTAGTCTCGATGGGTGCGTGTCCTAGTCATCGGGTCCGGTGCCCGTGAACATGCCCTGGTCCTTGCCGCCTCCCACGACCCGGCGGTGACCGCGCTCGCCTGCGCCCCCGGCAACGCCGGCACGGCGTCGGTGGCCGAGCAGCTGGGGGTCGACCTGGCGGATCCGGCCGCGGTCGCCGAGCTGGCCAGGAGCTGGCGGGCCGACCTCGTGGTGATCGGGCCGGAAGGGCCGCTGGTCACCGGCGCCGCGGACGCCGTGCGCAAGGCCGGCATCGCCTGCTTCGGCCCGTCGGCCGCCGCCGCCCGCATCGAGGGCTCGAAGGCGTTCGCCAAGGACGTGATGGCCGCGGCGAAGGTGGCCACCGCACACAGCGAGGTCGTCGACAATCCCGCTCGGCTCGACGCCGCGCTGGCCCGGTTCGGCCCGACCTGGGTGGTCAAGGACGACGGGCTCGCCGCGGGCAAGGGCGTCGTGGTGACCGCCGATCTCGAGCACGCCCGCGCACACGCGATGACCCTGCTCGACGGCGGGCACCCGGTGCTGCTGGAGTCCTACCTCGCCGGACCGGAGCTGTCGCTGTTCTGCCTGGTGGACGGCCGGACGGTGGTACCGCTGCTGCCCGCGCAGGACTTCAAGCGGGTCGGCGACGGCGACGCGGGCCCGAACACCGGCGGGATGGGGGCCTACGCGCCGCTGCCGTGGGCGCCCCCGAGTCTCGTCGACGACATCGTCGCCAACATCGTCCAGCCGGTCGTCGACGAACTCGCCGCGCGGGACGTCCCGTTCACCGGCCTGCTCTACGCCGGACTGGCGCTGACCGCGGACGGCCCGCAGGTCATCGAGTTCAACTGCCGCTTCGGAGACCCGGAAACCCAGTCCGTGCTCGCGCTGCTGGCCACCCCGCTGGCCGGTCTGCTGTACGCCACCGCGACCGGCCGGCTGGCGGAGCATCCGCCGCTGGAATGGCATCCGGGCGCCGCGGTCACCGTCGTGCTCGCCGCCGACGGCTACCCCGGCGTACCTCGCGCCGGAGATGTGATCACCGGCTCCGAGGCCAACGCCGTGTTACACGCCGGAACCCGGCGACGCGACGACGGGGCCGTGGTCTCGCACGGCGGCCGGGTGCTGGCGGTGGTCGGTACCGGCCCGGATCTCGCCGCGGCCCGCGAGCAGGCATACGCACAGGTGAACAAGATCCACCTCGCCGGCGCGCATTACCGCAAGGACATCGCCCTGCGTGCGGTCAACGGAGAAATCGCGGTTCCGTAGGAACCCGGACCCCGGCGTTTTCGTCCCAAGTTCACACGCAGATTGGTAGCCTTCATTTCGAGTCGGCTACCGTCCGTACCCGGGGGTGCGCAATGGCAAACAACTCCTCATCAGTAGGCGTGTTGAGCACTGCGGTACCGGAAGTCCCCGGGATCGCGGACATCCAGGTCGAGCCCGGCAACCTGCTTCAGGTCGCGAAGATCATCAATGATCAGGCCGACGACCTCGACGACAAACTCCGGCAGAAGCTGATCGATCTCCGCATCGACGCGCCGGCCGCGGACGTGGTCAGCTCGACGGCGGTGGACGCGTGGAACCGGCTGGTGGCCACTGGTGAGGGTTCATACGCCACCCGGGTGCAGAACTACATCAAGAACCTGCGGAATCTCGCGAGCAAGCTACGCCAGGCCGCTGAGCACTACCAGGTCAGTGAGGGCGACCGGGCCGCGGCGTTCGGGGACCGTGGTGCGGGTCGGAGCTAGCCCGGCCGCCGCGCCGAAATGGCGCGCGCAGGCGACGCTGGTGGGGGTGGCGGTGGTCGCCCTGACCGGCTGCACCACGACCGTCACCGGGGTCGCGGTTCCGCCGTCCGCCCCGTCCGGGCCGTCGGCACCGAGCCTGGCCCCGCGCACCAGGGACGTCTCCGTCCAGGGCGTGAACCCGTGCGAACTGCTCACCTCCCAACAGCTCGACCAGCTCAAGGAGAACGGCGCACCACGGCCGGTCTCGCCGGACGCCCAGCGTGACGGGCCCACCTGCGCGTTCGACGTCGACGCGACGCCACCGACCTACACCTACTACCTGGAGGCCATCGCGACCGCCGACATCGAGGACTGGGTCAGCGGCGCCCACCGGAAGGCGGCGATGGTGCAGCGGCCGGTGGACGTGCCGGGCTTTCCCGCGCTCGTCTCCTACGTTCCGGCGCAGGGCGGTATCCAGGACTGCGAAACGCTGGTCGGGGTCGCCGAGGGACAGACCCTGCGCGCGCAGGTCGCGCCCGACGACGCCTCGTTCAGCCAGGACCAGCTGTGCGAAATGTCGACGAACCTGGCCAAGCTGGCCGCGCAAACCCTGCTCGCGGGAGCCCCGAAATGACCGAAAAGAACCGAAGGCGGAGGGGAGCCAGGCGTGACACACCTTGTGTCAACTCGCGGCAATCACGGTGACCACCGAGCGCGCGCTTCTGTCCCGCTATCGGGGCGGCGGGGCACCGTCGTCGAGGACGTGACTTACCTCCTCATGGAGCGCCCCGTCGACACGATCGCGGTCGCGCGCAAACTCGCGAAGGAGTAAGCATGACCATGTTCGAGAGCGGTGGCTACGACATTCCGACGCTCATCGAGAAGCTCCGAGATCAGCGCTTCGACGGTTATGACGCGGGGCTGCTGGCCAGCGAGGTGGAGAAGTTCCGCCAGGGTGCGGGCACAGCCAGCATGGGCAGCGCGGTGGAGGCGCTCAAGGGGGTGGTCAGCTCGCTCGCCGCCACCGATGCCACGCTGCGAAAGCAACTGTCCGCGCTCGGCGTGACCTGGCAGAGCCAGAGCGGCGGCCAGGCCAGCGCGGTACTCGCCGAGCAGGCCGGTTTCGCCGACCAGGCATTCGACCACATCACCCAGGCGGCTCAGCTGATCTTCGACCAGGGCGAGGCGTTCAACCGGACGAAGAACAAGCTGCCCGACCCGGAAGCCCTCCGCCAGGGCGAGGACGGCTACACCTTCGCGGACTCGGTGTTCAGCCTGTTCGGCTTCGAAACCGACCACGCGAGCGCGGTGAAGGCGAACACCGAGGCGCGGGCGCAGGCCGTCGAGGCGCTCAACGCCTATGCCCACGACAGCGGCAACTACCTGGCCTCGTCCCAGGCGGTTCCCGAACCGCAGGCCCTGGACACGACGCCGCCTCCGCCGCCCGCGCAGAACGTGCCGAGCACCGGCTCCCCGGGCCAGACCGCACCGATTCCCGACCTCGGGCCGACGGTCGCGGCCAGCGCGAAGGACGTTTATCCGGCGCAATCCGGCGGGTCCGCCCCGCGCCCGGCACCGGCGCCCGCACCAGGGCCGTCCGCGGCCCCGGCAGCCGCGGCGGCGTCGGCGGCGACCCCGCCGATCGGGATGGTCGCGCCGCCTGCCCTCGGGTCGACCGCGCCGCAGAGCACGTCGCCGAGCTTCGCCACCCCCCTGCCGGATACGGAGACGCCGTTCATGCCGGGCGGCGGGTACGACGACGACAGAGGGCCGTTGCGGCCCGGTCGCGGCGGCACGACCACCGAAACCGGTCCCGGGGGCGGCCCCGGCACCGCACCGCCCGGGGGTCCCGGTCAGCAGGCCACCGGCGCGCCACACGGACCCGGCGGTGGTCCCGGCGGCGTTCGGGGTGTGCCGGTCCATGGCGGCGGTCCACTGGGCGGCCGCGACGGTGGAGAAGCCGTGCTGGGCAAGGGAAAGATGGTCGGCTCCACCCCGCCCACCCCGTCGGCGAACCCGCAGCTCGGCCCGGGATTCAGCGCCACCCGTGCGGTGACCGGCGTGGGCGGTGTGGCGGATGGCGTCACGGCGCTCGGCGCCGGTGCCGTGGGCGGCGCGGTCAGCGGCGACCAGGAACGCCGCGGGCGCGGCTTCGGCCGGGGCACCGCGGCCGAACGCGGAAAGGCCGTGCGCCCACTGGACATCGGCGACCTGCCCGAGGAGGAAGCCCGCCGGGCGGCGAAGGCCAACCCGCAGACCCCGAGCCGGGAACGCACCCGCGCGATCCTCGAACCCGCCGCGACCCAGGACGGTGAGCAGGACGGCGAGCACGTGCGCCGGTTCGGCGTCGACGACCGGGACCTGTTCACCGACCGGCGAGAGGTGGCCCCGGACCTGATCGGCGACCACCCCGTGCCGGACGACCGATGACATCCCTGGTCTCGACCCGCGGCAGTCACGGTGACCACCGAGTGCGCACAGATTCGCGGAGGAACAGCCGATGAGCGGGGTGGTGCTGTCCGCGCTCGAATTCGACGTGGTGTGGGAGAGCGAGCGGTTGCCGCCGCCGCATCCCGCGCTGCGCGTGCCGAGCCCCGGCCGGACCCGGACCGAGCGGCGCGAACTCGTGGAGCAGGCGTGGGAATCGCTCGCGTCCCGCGGCCTCGCGCGCGGAACACGGGCCACCGGAGACCTGGTGGACCAGCTCAACCTGCTGGCACGCCCGAAGGTCACCATCGACGGCTGGGTGTGGACGGACCGGGAGATCAAGAGTCTCGCGGTGAGCACGGGCCCGCAGGCGCTGCTCGCCGTGGTCGATGCCGGGGAGGTCTGGCTGATTCCCGCGCGGGACACGTCCCTGCCGCAGTCGGCCGTGTCCACGGCCGGGGATCTCCCCGCCGGGCCCGGCCACTCGGTGAGCGTGCCGCACGAGGTCCTGCGGGCCGCGGACGCACAGGCAAAGGGAGACCCGAAGGCACTGGTCATGGCGCTGAGCGATCGCGGTATCGCGCTGTGGCAGGCGCAGGAACTGGCGGGCATGCTCGTCGGCATGACCGCACGCGGCCAGTTCGGCGTGGAACGGTCGCTCCGGGACGGCACGATGCGCCGCGCGAATCGTGTGATCGCGTTCTTCGACACCGACGCGGGACGGTATCTGGTGCAATTGCGCGGCACCGACGGCGAGGACTGGGCCACCATCGCACCCGCCGACAACGACCTGCTCGCCGGCCGGATCTGGGAATTGCTGGAAGAGGTGTAACCGCGCCGTGCAAACGTCGGTGAAAATGGTGGCGGAGCGGCGATCGGGTGCTAAAAATGAGGCGGGAACCGGCCCGCGGTGAGCGGCGTCCGACCAATCGTCGACGGTGAGCCGAGGCCGGCATCCCGGGTGAGTGAAGCGAAGGGGAGAGCTGTGGCATGATCGAGAACGATCCGGATTCGCTGGAACACGTGGCCGGTCAGGTCGAGGTCATTCACGACCATTTCCAGGATTCGAAGAAGAAGATGACCGGGATCGTCGGGGCGAACCCGTTCGGCGACATCAAGCATCCCGACGAACTGCGGCCCGGCGAGCACCCGTCCGAAGGCATGGCGAACGCGTTGGGGTCCTATCGGGACGGAATGCACCGGCAGTTCGACGCGGCCGCGAAGCTGATGCTCTCGACCGGCGGCGTGCTGCGCGAAGCCGCCCGCGCGATGCGGGAAACGGACACCGCCGCGGCGGACAGCCTGACGGTGAAGGACGGAAGCCTACAGATCTAGGCGCCACCCGCACCGCCACGCAAGCCATTTCAAAACACTCTCTAGCAGGTCTGGGGAACGAGGCAAGGGGGCAGCATGGTAGCCGCGCCGGGAATGCCGCCGGAATGGGCGGACGTCGAGGCCAAGGCCCAGCAGGTCGACAAGCTCAATCCCGCGGGAATCCAGAGCGTCGCGGACCAGTTCGCGCAGGCGTCGAAGGACTCGGCCGACCACAGCGTGGCACTGCGCAACGCGACCGCGACACTCGGCGGCGGCACCTGGTCGGGCCCGTCGGCGGACGCCTTCTTCGACTACGTCAAGAAGATCGGAGACGCCGGGCAGAAGGTCAACGACCATCTGGACGAGGTGTCCAAGGAACTGTCGACGCTCCAGGGTTCGCTGTCCGACATCAAAAACCAGATCCACACGATCCAGCAACAGGCGAAAAGCCAGATCGACGACGCCAACAACCAGGCGGTGCAACAGGCCAACGCGGCGGAGGCGCAGGAGAATGCGGTCCACGCGGGCAAGGAGGGCGCGGCCATGCCGAGCCCGACCTCCGCGGAGATCATGGCCGCGAACGCGCAGAAGACCAGCGGCATCGCTTCGGGTGCCCGTGACCACATCCAGACCCTGCTGAACAACGGCAACGACCAGATCAACCGGGTGATGGACCTGGTCAAGAAGGACGTGGAGGGCGGGTACGACTCGGTGCCGCCGCTGGGCACCGCGCCTTCCGGGGCACACAGCAGCGGCGGCCTGCACGGCGGCGGAGGCTCGAACTTCTCCGGCGGCGGTGGCGGCGGGGGCGGTGGCGGTGGCCTCGGCCCGAGCGGCGGGCCACCGAGCGGTCAGCCGCCCGGCAACGTGCGGCAGTGGATCGAGGAGGCCATCAAGGAGATGCAGGCGCAGGGCATCCCGGTGACCGAGGCCGACATCAACAGCATCTGGGCCATCATCGAACACGAGTCCGGCGGCAACCCCCACGCCATCAACCTGTGGGACTGTGTCCCACTGGACACGATGATCCTGACCCAGCGTGGCTGGCTGAAGCACAACGAAGTGCTGGTGGGCGACGAAACAATCGGCTACAACCCGCTGAGCGGGCACAGCGAGTGGACTCCGATCACGGGTGTCGTCCACCACGAAAACGCTCCTTTGGTTCGCTTGGCCAATTCGCGATGGCATGCGACGACTACCCCTAACCATCGCTGGCTCACCCTTCCCCGGGTTCACGTCCAGGACACCGGCCTCCCGACGGTCTGCCCCGAATGCGGCTGGCTGCCTCGGACCAGCGTGCAACCGGCGAACGGTGTAGCCGTACATCGCCGGAAAATGCACGGTGTGGTGCCGCCACGACAGCGCAACGTTCATTCCGATCGGCCACGTTTCGTGACAAGCAAAGAAGTCCGGAGTCGAGACAGAATCTTGCTGTCAGCTTCCGCGCGAACACCCGCACGGCTGGACATCACGGTCCGTGAAGCCGCGATTCTCGCCTGGATCGCCGGCGACGGACATGTGGAGAACCGCAAGCACCGGCCAACAATGTCGATCGCGCAGTCCAAACCGCACCTGGTCGAAAAGCTGAAGAGCCTGCTCGTCGATGTACCACACGCCTGCTACGTTGACGACCAGGGCGGCTGTGGGCCTCGACATCAGTTCCGGCTCGACTACGACTACTCCCGTGACCTGATCGCCCGTGCGGGCAGCCCCAAGTCGGACTCGGTTGCGCAGGTGCTCGCGATGTCGACCGAGCAACGCGAAGCCTGGCTGGAGGCGCTAACCGACGCGGAAGGCGCCCGCACGCTCAAGCCTGGGTACAGCAAAGCTCAAGTCGCCATCTACCAGTCACCGGGCGCCGTACTAGAAGCGGCCACACTGGCCGTTTACCTTTCGGGACGAAGGCCCCGAGTGCTTCACGCGCGTTCCAGGCGCGACACGTGGCAGCCGGAGGCGTCAGTTCGTGGCAACACTCCGGTAGTCCGCGGCGCGTCCCTGGGCAGCACGGCCGCCGGCCGGGGCAACGTGTGGTGCGTGACGACGGGTCTCGGCACATGGACGGCCCGAGAAGAGGACCACGTGTTCCTGACAGGTAACTCCAATGCCAAGGCGGGGCACCCGTCGAAGGGCCTGATGCAGACCATCGACTCGACCTTCAACTCCTACAAGCTGCCCGGCCACGGCGACATCTACAACCCGGTGGACAACATCATCGCGGGCGTGCGCTACACGATGAGCCGTTACGGCAGCATCGCCAACACCCCTGGTCTGAAGGCGATGTCGCACGGCGGCGGCTACGTCGGCTACTGAGTCAGCCGGTTCCCGAGCCGCGTGAGGCTGCCGCAGTGCTGGCCTTAGCCTGGGGGCATGGTCGACTTTGGCACCTTGCCTCCCGCTGCGCGGCGCGCGGAGGTCGCGCCGTTCCACGTGATGGAGGTGTTGTCCGCAGCACAGGAACGCCAGCGCAGCCACGGCGATGTGATCTCGCTCGCCGCGGGCCAGCCGACCGCCGGCGCGCCCGAGCCCGTCAAGCGAGCCGCCGAGCGGGCACTGCGTGAGCAGAACCTGGGCTACACGGTCCAGCTCGGCATTCCCCAGCTGCGTGAAGCCATCGCGGGGCACTATCACCGCCGCTACGCCCTCGACGTCAGCCCGGACGACGTGATCGTGACCACCGGATCCTCCGGCGGGTTCCTGCTTTCCTTCCTCGCCGCCTTCGACGCGGGCGACCGGGTCGCGATGGCCCGGCCCGGCTATCCGGCCTACCGGAACCTGCTGTCCGCGCTCGGCTGCGAGGTCGTGGAGTTCCCGGCGCGGTTCCAGCCGACCGTCGAGCTCCTCGACGAACTGGGCCCGCTCTCCGGCCTGATCGTCGCCAGCCCCGCCAACCCCACCGGAACGGTTCTGCCGCCCGAAGAGTTCGCGGCGATCGCGGACTGGTGTTCGGCCCGGGGAGTGCGCCTGATCGGCGACGAGATCTACCACGGGATCTCCTACGGCACCGAGACCACCTGCGCCTGGCACCGTACGCGGGAGTCGATCGTGCTCGGCTCGTTCTCGAAGTATTTCGCGATGACCGGCTGGCGGCTCGGCTGGATGCTGGCGCCCCGCTCGCTGCACCGAGCGGTGGACGTGCTGACCGGGAACCTCAACATCTGCGCGCCCGTGCTGGCCCAGTACGCGGCGGTCGCGGCGTTCGAGCCGGAGTCCTACGCCGAGCTGGACGGCCACGTCAGCCACTATCGCGCCAACCGCGACCTGCTGCTCGACGGGTTGACGAAGATCGGCCTGGACCGGATCGCGCCGGTGGACGGCGCCTTCTACGCCTACGTCGACGTGTCCGAGCACACCACGGACAGCCTGACCTGGTGCCGCCGCCTGCTGGCCGACACCGGGCTCGCCATCACGCCGGGCATCGACTTCGATCCGGTCGACGGCGGCAAGCACGTCCGGCTGTCCTTCGCCGGTGCGACCGAGGACGTGGCCGAAGCCGTGAAACGCCTGGGCGCCTGGCTGTGATCACTCGATTCGCCCGGCGCGAGTCCCACACTCCCGTCGCGCGTGTCCCACCTTCCCGTCGCGCGAGTCCCACACTCCCGTAGCGTGAGTCCCACACTCCCGTAGACCGGAACGTGGGACACGCACGACACGAAGGTAGGACTCGCGGCCAGCCGGGTCAGGGGAACCCTGACTTACCCCTGAACGTTGATCGGTGTGCGGGCGCACCGGCTGGACGCATGGGAGTCTGAGTCTGAGCGGGCCGGACGGCTCGTCAACGCGGAGGGAATGCCATGTTCTGGAAGATCGTCGGGGCACTGATCGTCGCCTGGGTGGCGTTCATGATTGTCGGGTCGTTGGTCGGCTTCCTGGTCAAGGCGGTGCTGGTGATCGCCATCGTGGCCGGCGTCGGCGTCCTCGGTGCGGCCGCCTACCGGGGCCTCAAGGGCGGCAACCGCAAGCAGATCCGCTAACCCATCACAGCGCCGCGCGGGCCGTCTCGACGCCGAGCCACCGATGCGCGCGCAGGCCGACGGCGCGCGCACCGTCCACGTTGGACTGGCGGTCGTCGAAGAACAGGCAGTCCTGGGCGCGGGCGCCGAGCCGGGTGAGCAGGAGCCGGAAGATCTCCGGGTCCGGCTTGGCGACGCGGACGTCGCCGGAGAACAGCCGAACCCGGAAATGTCCTGCCCACTCCTGTCTTTCCGCGAACCGCGCGAACGACACGGGCGCGTTGGACAACAGCGCGAGCGCGGCGCCCGCCTCGTTCAACGTGGCGAGGAGATCCAGCACGGCGGGTTCGAGCCGGGACCAGCCCCGGACGTCGATCTCGGTCAGCGCGTCCGAAGTAGACGGATCGACGTGCGCGCCGAGCGCGGCGCCGATCGCACTCCAGTACGCCAGATCGGACCCGCCCCGGTCGTAGGCCTCGCGGTGCGCCCAGTAGTGCAGCTCGAAATCGGCGAGGTCGACGCCCATCGTGGCGGCCAGTTCCGGCAACGCCGTCGTCCGGCCGCAGATGACCTCTCCGTAGTCGAACACGATCCAGTTCGTCACGGATGGCCCCCGGCCTTGACCCGGTTCAAGGCCTCGTCGATGTCGTCGATGGACAGGTCCCGGTGCGTGATGAAGCGGACCTTGCCGCCCATCGGCAACGCCAGGACACCGACCGCGGTCAGCGACTCCAGCGTCACCGCGACGTCCGCGACCCGGGCCAGCACGATGTTCGTCTCGGGGGTGTTCACTTCCCAGCCCAGCTCACTCAGCCCGGCGGCGAGCCGCCGGGCCTTCTCGTGGTCCATGGCCAGGTCACCGATGCGGTCCAGCGCCACCAATCCAGCCGCGGCGAGCACCCCGCCCTGCCGCACGCCACCACCGAGCATCTGCCGCATCCGGCGTGCCTGCTCCACGAACGTCACCGTGCCCGCGACCACCGAGCCGACCGGCGCGCCCAGGCCCTTGCTCAAGCACGCCGACACGGTGTCCACGCCGACGGTCAGCGCCGCCGGTGGCAGGCCGAGCGCGATCGCCGCGTGCCACAGCCGGGCGCCGTCGAGGTGCACTCGCAGCCCCGCCTGCCGGGCGGTGGCGAGCAACTGGGCGTGCTCGTGCGGCGGGATGATGGTGCCCCCGGCCGCGTTGTGCGTGTTCTCCAGGCAGAGCAACGTGGTCCGCAACGTGTAGTAGGGGCCGTTGCGCGGGCCGATCGCCTTGGCGAGCGTTTCCACCTTGGGCCGGCCGGGTCCGGCATCGTGCTCCAGCGGGTACGGCATGCCGCCGGCCAGCCAGGCCGCCGAGCCGAGCTCGTTGGTGAGGACGTGCGCGTCCTTCGGCGCGAGGAACCGGTCGCCGCGCTGGAGGTGCACGCTCAGCGCGATCAGGTTGGCCATCGTGCCGGTGGGCGTCCACAGCGCGGCCGGCATGCCGAGCATGCTGGCTGCACGCTCTTCGAGCGCGTGGATGGTGGGGTCGATGTCGATCACGTTGTCCGCGACCTCAGCCGACGCCATCGCTCTGCGCATCGTGTCGTCCGGCCGGGTGACAGTGTCGGAGCGGAAATCGAGCGGTGAAGTCTCGGTTAAGGTCACGGTTAGATCACATCACACCAGTTAGTTGATCTACAAGAAGCTATGCAACCGTAGTGGCTACGAACTACGTCCTTATTGTGAGACGCCCAGGAGGCCGGTGGACCAGCGCGACGAGCAGGAGTTCGCGAAGTACTTCGCTGCCAAGCGGGACTTCGTGCGCCGAAGCGCGTTCCTGCTCTGCGGAGACTGGCACCGCGCGGACGATCTCGCACAGACCGCGTTCGTCGCGCTGCACCGGAAGTGGAGCGGGATCCGCGACCGCGGGGCCGTCGACGCCTACCTGCGGAAAACCCTGGTGCGGGCGGCGATCGACGAGTCACGACGGCCGTGGCGGAGGGAGCGGCAGGTGGACCTGCTGCCCGAACCCGAGCCGGCCGCAGGCCGGCTGGATGATCAGGTCGCGACCCGCACCGACCTGATCAACGGGCTGCGCGACGTCCCGCCGAAACAGCGTGCCGTGCTGGTGATGCGCTATTTCGAGGGGCTCGACGTGGCCGCCGTCGCCAAGGCCCTCGGCTGCAGCGAGGGCAACGTGAAGAGCCAGACCGCACGCGGGCTGGCGAACCTGCGGACAGCGCTGGGAGCGGAGGTGGAGACGCATGGATGAACGAGACCTGAGCACCCTGTTCCAGGCCGCGCCCGGTGACCCCCCGCCGCCCACCTTCGACCTCTCCGATGTCACCGCCGCGTCCGCCCGGGCCCGGGCCCGCCGCCGCTCGGCGCTGGTCACCGCCGCTGCCTGCGTGGTGCTCGCGCTGGCGGGGTTCGGGGTGAGCCGGATTCCCTTCACGGGCTCCAGCACGTCGCAGGTGGCCGGTCAAGCGCCCGCCGCGGCACCGCATGTCCCGTCGCCCCTGCAGGGCAGCGACCGTAACGGGCAGGCCGGCCCTCGGGCCGAAGGCGCCTCCGGGTGCGACCAGGTGGACTCCGAGCTCGCCACCGCCCTCGCCGACGAACTTCGCGGCACCGGACGCGGCGACGCCCAGCCCGGCCGGGTCTGTCCGACCGGGTCCCGCTCCGCCGCCTTCCGGGTCGTCGATGGGGACCGCCACGGCCTGGTTTCGGTGGTCCTGGCGCTTCCGGGCAGCGCGGTCCCGCTCGAATCGGGCGATGCCATGGCGCAGGCACCGGCTGCCGGCAGCGGATCGATCATCGTTTACAGCACCCCGGATCTGGCCAGCGATCCGCCGCTGCTGGCCGATCTGGATCGCATCGCGCGTGCCCTGGCCGCCCGCTTCTGACCCACCGCATGGCCGCCACGGCCACCCCGAACTCTCAACGGCCTAGATTCTGGGCATGACGGCGGCGAGCACACCCAAGGGGGAGCGCAGGCGTTCGGCACTGATCGAAGCGGCCTCCCAGGTGCTGACGGAAGGCGGCTTCGACGCGGTCCGGCACCGCGCGGTGGCCGAACGTGCCGGGCTACCGCTGGCCTCCACCACGTACTACTTCGACTCGCTGGAGGATCTGATCATCGCCGCCGTCGAATACGGCGGCCGCGCCGAGCTGACCCGGGGCCGGGCCCGGCTGGCGCAGCTGAGCACCGAGCACCGCGACGTGGACGCCATGGTCGAGCTCGTCCTCGACCAGATGCTCGGCGAGGACCCCGCCTTCGAGGTGCTTCTGCTGCGCTATGAGCGGTTCGTCACAACCGGGAGGCGACCGTACCTGGGCCCGTTGATGCGCTCAATGCAGGCGGAGTTCCACGAGTTGCTGATCGAGATCTTCAGCCGCTCCGGGTTCGCCATCGATCACAAGCGGCTGAAGCAGTTGATCGCCCTGGTCGACGGCGCCGTGGTGAACGCGCTGATCGAACTCGACCCGGACCCCCGTGCGGTGGCCCGGGCCATGCTTCGCGACGCGCTGGCGTGAGTCAGGAGCGCCCTGGCGACGCGATAGCGGTCGCGCGCAAACTCGCGGAGGAGCTGGCGTGAGTTCCGCCGCCCGAAGGCGCCCCGAGTCACCCTTTAGGCTGGACAGGTGACCGAAAAGCCCGCCGTGCCCAATGTGCTCGCCGCCCGCTACGCCTCTCCCGAACTGGTGACCCTGTGGTCTCCGGAGCGGAAGGTGACGCTGGAGCGCGAGTTGTGGGTCGCGGTGCTGCGCGCTCAGGCCGAACTCGGCGTCGAGGTCCCCGCCGGAGTGATCGAGGACTATGAGCGGGTCCTCGACCGGGTGGACCTCGCCTCGATCGCCGCTCGCGAACGCGTGACCAGGCACGATGTCAAGGCGCGGATCGAGGAGTTCAACGCGCTCGCCGGGCACGAGCAGGTGCACAAGGGCATGACTTCGCGGGATCTCACCGAGAACGTCGAGCAGTTGCAGATCCGGCGCTCGCTGGAACTCCTGCGCGGGCGGGCCGCTTCGGTGCTGGCCCGGCTGACGGCGCTGGCGGTGGAGCACGCGGATCTGGTGATCGCCGGCCGTTCACACAACGTCGCGGCGCAGGCGACCACGCTGGGCAAGCGGTTCGCCACGGCGGCCGACGAGTTGCTGGTGGCCTTCGAGCGGCTGGAAAACCTCATCGAGCGCTACCCGTTGCGCGGCATCAAGGGCCCCGTGGGCACCGCGCAGGACATGCTGGACCTGCTCGGCAGCGAGTCCGCGCTGGAGGAGCTGGAGCGCCGGATCGCCGGCCACCTCTCCTTCGCCCGCACCTTCACCAGCGTGGGCCAGGTCTACCCCCGGTCGCTGGACTTCGACGTGGTGTCCACCCTGGTACAGCTCGCGGCGGCGCCGTCGAGCCTGGCCACGACGATCCGCCTGATGGCCGGGCACGAGCTGGTCACCGAGGGCTTCAAACCCGGGCAGGTCGGCTCGTCGGCGATGCCGCACAAGATGAACACCCGCTCGTGCGAGCGGGTCACCGGGCTGGCCGTGGTGCTGCGCGGCCACCTGTCGATGATCGGCGAACTGGCCGGTGACCAGTGGAACGAGGGCGACGTGTCCGACTCGGTGGTGCGCCGGGTCGCGCTGCCCGACGCGTTTTTCGCGCTGGACGGGCTGCTGGAGACCTTCCTCACGGTGCTCGACGAGTTCGGCGCGTTCCCCGCGGTGATCGCCCGCGAGCTGGACCGCTACCTGCCGTTCCTGGGGACCACGAAGGTGCTGATGGCCGCGGTCCGCGCCGGCGTCGGGCGGGAGACCGCGCACGAGGCGATCAAGGAGAACGCGGTCTCGGTCGCGCTCGCCATGCGCGAGGGTGCGCCCAACGACCTGCTCGACCGGCTCGCCGCCGACGAACGCCTGCCGCTGACCCGCGCGGACCTCGACCGCCTGCTCGCCGACCGGCTGTCGTTCACCGGGGTCGCGCCCGGACAGGTCGCCGCCGTGGCCAAGCGTGTCGAGTCCGTCCTGGCCCGATTCCCGGACGCCTCGGCATACACGCCGGCCCCCATCCTGTGAGAGGCCGCGTGAAGCCCCTCAGACGGGGCCTGAGGATTGCTCCCCGGAACAACGTCAGAAACGTCGTCGCGATCGTCGTCGCCGTATTGGTCACGCTGTGCTCCGCGTGCGGCAGCCAGGCAACGCCGGCCGTCCGGGTCGGCACGCTGTCCGACTCGAGGCCCAACGCCTATCTCGAGAACGGCAGGTTCACCGGGTTCGACAACGAGTTGCTGCGGGCGGCCGCCGCCAAGGAGGGCCTGACCCTCGAGTTCACGGCCACCGATTTCTCCCCGCTTCTCAGGCAGGTCGCCGAGGGCCGGTTCGACGTCGGCAGCGCGGCCATCTCCCAGACCGAGGACCGCAAGAAGACCCTCGACTTCTCCAACGCCTACAACTACCAGGCGCTCGGGGTGGTGGCCCCGGCCGGCACGATCAGCGACGACAAATCCTTGGCCGGCAAGCGAATCGGCGTCGTGGGGTCCACGATTTCGGACACCTGGCTGGTGGCCAACCAGCCGACCGCCCAGGTGATCCGGTTCCCGAACGACGCCGCGGTGCTCGACGCGCTCAGTGGCCGGCGCCTGGACGGCGCGCTCTTCGACCAGGCGAATGCCGAGCACTATGCGGCTGACGATCCGGCACTGGCGGCCACGAAGATCGTCGATGCGGTGATTCCGCAGGGGTACGCGGTGCCGAAGGGCAACGGCGCGGTGTTGACCAAGCTCAACCGCGGGCTGCGACAGGTGATCGCCGACGGCACCTGGGTCAGGCTGCACCAGCAGTTCGAGCCGAACGGCGTGGTGCCGCAGGAATTCCAGGGCCACCCATGACGACGAGCGCTCGCGCCGCTACGACAGCTTGGTGGCCTCGCCCCGCGAAGCGACCAGCACCTCGGTGCCTTCCGGGGCCAGGTTGGTGAACAACCCGTAGTGCATCGCCGGGTTCGCGAGCACCGCCTCGTGGATCGGCACCGCGACCCGGGGCGCGACGGTACGCATGAAGTCCACCGCCTCGGCGGCCTTGAGCCAGGGCGCGCCGGTGGGCAGGCCCAGCACGTCGATCTTCTGTTCGGGCACGAAGAACGAGTCGCCCGGGTGGTAGAAGGCGCCGCCGCCGAACACGTAGCCGACGTTGCGCACGACCGGGACCTCGGGGTGGATCACCGCGTGCTGCCCGCCGACCACCTCGACGTTCGTGTCGCCGAGTTGGAACGCGTCTCCCGGCCGCGCGACCTCGTGCTCCAGGCCGAGCTTGCGCACGATCTCCGCCGACCCCGGATCGACGAACAGCTTCGCACCGGGGTTCGCTTCGAGCAGCCCGGGAAGTCGTTTCTCGTCGATGTGGTCGAAATGCTGGTGCGTGATCAGCACCGCGTCCAGTTCACGCTCGGTGTCGAAGCCTTCGGAGAACACGCCAGGGTCGAGCAGGATCCGTGCGCCGCCGGTCTCCAGCATCACACACGCGTGTCCATAGTGGACGATTTGCATCGCTACGCTCCTCCCGTCGGACGGCGTTCAGCCTACTCGCGGCGACGCCGCTTCAGCCTCCAATGCGCCCGGCGGGGGCTGAAGCTCCCAGACCACCTAAACTCATGACGTACATTCACCTGCAGATACCTGGAGCGACCCGTCGTGGCCCGAGTCGTGGTTGACATCATGCCCAAGCCGGAGATCCTGGACCCGCAAGGCCAGGCCGTCGCCGGAGCCCTGCCGCGCCTTGGCTTCCACGGCGTGACCGGCGTGCGCCAGGGCAAGCATTTCGAGCTGGAGGTCGACGACTCGGTCGACGACGAGACGCTCGCCAAGATCGCCGAAGGCTTCCTCGCCAACCCGGTGATCGAGGAGTGGACGGTACGGAGGGTCTCGTGAAGATCGGCGTCATCACCTTCCCCGGCACTCTCGACGACGTCGACGCGGCACGCGCGGTCCGGTACGCCGACCTCGAAGCGGTCTCGCTCTGGCATGCGGATGCGGACCTGCGCGGGGTGGACGCGGTGATCGTGCCCGGCGGGTTCTCCTACGGTGACTACCTGCGCTGCGGCGCGATCGCGCGGTTCGCACCGGTGATGAGCTCGGTCGTCGAGGCGGCCGGCAAGGGCATGCCGGTGCTCGGGATCTGCAACGGCTTCCAGATCCTCTGTGAGGCCGGGTTGCTGCCGGGTGCGCTCGTGCGCAACCAGAAACTGCACTTCGTCTGCCGCGATCAGTGGCTCCGCGTGGAGAACAACACAACCGCGTGGACCACCCGGTACGAGACCGGCGCGGAGATCCTGGTCCCGCTCAAGTCGGGCGAGGGCGGCTACGTCGCCGAGCAGTCCACATTGGATGAGCTGGAGGGCGAGGGACGAGTCGTCTTCCGTTACACCGGCTCGAACCCGAACGGCTCCCGCAACGACATCGCGGGCGTCTGCAGCGCCAACGGTCGTGTCGTCGGCCTGATGCCGCACCCAGAGCATGCCATCGACGCCCTCACCGGCCCCTCCGATGACGGACTAGGCATGTTCTACTCGGCCGTCGACGCGCTGGCGGCCCTGTCCTGACACTGATCAGGTGACCGCGTGGCCCGAGCCGGGAACTCACCGTCCTGAACCGGGAACTCACCGTCCCGAGCCGGGAACTCACCGTCCCGAGCCGGGAACTCACCGTCCCGAGCCGGGAACTCGGCGTCCTGAGGCGGGGACACGGCGTCCTGAGGCGGGGACACACCGTCCTGGGGCGGGGACTCGGCGTGTTGGGGCGGGGGACACGGCGCTAGCTGGTCGTTGAGGAGGCGGCGACCAGGCGGGCGTAGGGACCGGCGGCGGCGATAAGTTCCTGGTGGGAACCGATTTCGCTGATGCGGCCGTCCTCGACGACCGCGACCCGGTCGGCGGTCGCGGCGGTGTGCAGCCGGTGCGCGATGGCGATCACCGTGCGTCCGGCCAGCACCTGGTCCAGCGAACGCTCCAGCTGCCGGGCCGAGGAGGTGTCCAGCAAGGAGGTCGCCTCGTCCAGCGCCACGGTGTGCGGGTCGGCGAGCACGACCCTGGCCAGCGCGAGTTGCTGCGCGACCGCCGCCGGCACCCGCAGCTCGCCCGCGCCGAGCCGGGTGTCCAGGCCGTCCGCCAGTGCCGCGAACCAGCCGGACAGGCCGACCGCCGCCAGCGCCCGGACCAGTTCCTCGTCGCTCCACTGCCCCGCGGGCAGCACCAGGTTCTCTCGCAGCGTGCCGGCGAACACGTGCTGCTCCTGGGTGAGCAACAGCACCTCGCCACGCAGGACGTCATCGGGCAGGCCGGAAACCTCGGCTCCACCGATGGTGACCGAGCCGGAATGCGGCGCCGCCACTCCGGCGAGCAGCCGGCCGATCGTCGACTTCCCCGCCCCGGAGGGCCCGACGACGGCCAGCCGCTGCCCCGGCGGCACCCGCAGGTCGATGCCGTGCAGGACCTCCCGGTCCGCCGAATACCCGTACCGCACCTCCCGCAGGACGATCTCCCGGCCACGCGGCCGCGACGCGGAAACCGGCCCTTCGGCGTCGCCACGGACGCCGAGCACGCGGCGCAGCGCCGTCGTGGAGATCTGCACGTCCTCGATCCACCAGATGATCTCCTCGAGCGGGCCGGCGATGCTTTGCATGTACACCAACATCGTGGCGATGGTGCCCAACCCGACCAGACCGCGGGCGTGACCCCAAAAGCCGATCAGCAGGATCGCCGCGAGCGGCAGCACCTGAGCGAGCCGGGCCCACGGAATCCACCGCACGATCAGCCCACGAAACGCGCGTTCGCCGCCGACCGCCATTTCGAGCGCATGCCGGCCGTGCGCGATCCGGTGCTCGATCAGCCCGAGTGCCTCGGCGGTGCGGGCGCCGTCGACCGTCTCGTGGGTGGTGGTCTGCACGTCCGCCCACGCGTCCATCATGGGCTCCACAATGGATGGTGCGCGTCGCCAGTACCAGCGCATCGTGAAGCCGATCATCACGACGGCGACGAGCAGGGCGAGCGACAGCAGCGGCGAGGTCAGCACCATCGCCAGCACGGTGAACGACACGGTGATCAGCGCGACGGTGACTTCGGGCAGGCCATTGCGGACAGCGAAGTCGATCCGGTTGGTGTCCGTGGTCGCCCGGCTGAGCAGGTCGCCGGTCCCGGCCGCCTCGACGGTGCCGAGCGGAAGCCGCAGGGCCTGCTCGACGAAGCCCTCCCTGGTCTTCGCGAGTACCCGTTCACCCAGCATCCCGGACCGCATCCGGGCGAACCGCCGCAGCGCGGCCTGCACGATCAGCACCACCACGAACAACAGCGCCAGCAGGTCGACCCTGGAGCCGTCCGCGCCGGACACCGAGTCCACCAGCCTGCCCAGGATCTGCGGGCCGACCAGCCCGGCCAGTGCCGCCAGGCAGAACAGGCCGAGCACGGTCAGGAACTCACGCCGGTGCTCGGAGAACGTCTGGCGTAGCCACGCCCACGCCTGTCCACCCGTGGCCAACGGCAGCCTCAACAAGTGATCACCTCGTCCGCGACGGATGTCCACAGTGGACTTTCGCTGAACACGACGGTGGTCTTGCCGCGGCGCAGCGCCGCGATGCGCTCGGTGATGCGCGCCTCGGTGTGCGTGTCCACCGCCGATGTCGGTTCGTCGAGCAGCAGCGTGTCGGCGTCCAAGGCGAGCGCTCTGGCCAGGCTCAGCCGCTGCCGCTGGCCGCCGGAGACCTCCCGTCCGCGTTCACCGATCAGCTCGTCCAGCCCGTCCGGGAGGCCGTCGATGATGTCCGCGGCATCGGCGGCCCACAGCGCCGCCTCGGCTCGCTCCGGAGGCACGAACTGGTCGCGCAGCGTCCCGGAGAACCACAGGTCCTGGTTGTGCGCGTAGACCACTCGCGACCGCAGCTCCGCCAGTGCCACCCGATCGGCGGGCACCCCGGACACGAGGACCTGGTGTTCCGAAGCCGAATCGGTACGGGGGAAGTGGGCCAGCCGTTCCGCGAGCGCCTCGGCCCGCGGGCCGGCGTTGATCACGGTCAGCTTGCCGGCGACGACGGTCAGGCCGGTCGCCGGGTCGAACAGCTCCAGCGGTCCTTCGGGCAGCGCGACCGGCGAGTCCGGTTCGTCGAGCAGCGGCCGCAGCTCCAGCACGTGGCAGACCTTCTTCGCCGAAACCAAGGCCGAGACGAACGCGTGCATCGACTCGGTGGCCGTGGCCACCGGCCAGGCGAGAAAGGCCGACGCGGCGTAGAACGAGACGAGCTCACCCACGGTGATCGTGCCGGAAATCGCCAGCCGTGCGCCGAGCCAGGTGATGGCCACGGTCACCAGTCCCGGCATCAGCACCTCGGCCCCGGCCAGCCACGACTCGGCGCGCGCCACCTCGTTGCCGGCCAGCCGCACGCGCTGGCTGGCCTGACGGAACCGGCTCGAATACCGCCGTTCCCCACCGATCCCGCGCAGGATCCGCAGCCCGGACACGATGTCCGCGGCCAGCGCGTTGACCTCGGTGAGCTGCTCGCGCTGCGCGGCCTTGCGTCGCTGGAACGGCTTGACGAGCTTCCCGATGCTCAGCACCGCCAGCGGGATGCCGACCAACGCGATCGCACCCAGCATCGGCGAGATGGTGACCAGCGCGACACCGACCACGAGAAACCCGATCGCGGCGCCGACCACGCGGCCCACCGACTCGAGCCCGTTGCCGATCCGGGCGATGTCGGACGAGGAGATCGCCATCACGTCGCCGGTCGCGGCCTGCGCCCGAAGCGAAGCGCCCAGCCGTGCGGTGTGCTGGGCGACCGTGCGTTGCGTGGTGGCCGCGCCGTGGATCCACATCCCGTGCGTGGTGAACATACTCGCGGCCACGAACACCGCCTGCGCGATGCCGAGCGCCACGATCAGGCCGATCGGGCCGGCCAGTGACGCACCGCGGCCCACCGCCTCTACCGCGTCGCCGATCGCCAACGGCAGCACCGCTCCGGGCAGCAAGGCCAACACACCCAGTACGCAGGCTGACACGGTGAGTCCGAGCCGCGCCCGCGCGATCGCGCCCAGGAAACGCAGGGGAGTCAGCTCCAGGGGCAGACGCATTCCTCAAACGGTACGAAACCCACCACCCCGGGGGCGACCGATTTTCGGCCCCCACACCCCCGACTGGGGGCAAGCCCCCAGACACTCCGCCCCGCGGGAGCTCCGCCCCCACACCCCGGCTGGAGGCAAGCCCCCAGACGCTCTGCCCCGCGGGGGCTCCGCCCCCACACCCCCGACTGGGGGCAAGCCCCCAGACCCCCTTTACCCTCTTGGGGTGACGGAAACGCAGGTCATCGACACGACGGCGCGTGCCGCGGACACCCCCGACGTGCCGCAGCCCTACCGCGAACTCGGGCTCGCCGAGGACGAGTACGCCCGCATCCGGGAGATCCTGGGCCGCCGGCCGACCGACGCCGAACTGGCCATGTACTCGGTGATGTGGAGCGAGCACTGCTCGTACAAGTCATCGAAGAAGCACCTGCGCTACTTCGGCGAGACGACCACGCCCGAGATGAAGGCCAAGATGCTGGCCGGGATCGGGGAGAACGCCGGCGTCGTCGACATCGGCGACGGCTGGGCGGTCACGTTCAAGGTGGAGAGCCACAACCACCCGTCATATGTGGAGCCCTACCAGGGTGCGGCGACCGGGGTCGGCGGCATCGTGCGGGACATCCTGGCCATGGGCGCGCGGCCGCTCGCGGTCGCCGACGCGCTGCGGTTCGGTCCGGCGGACGCGCCCGACACCCGGCGGGTGCTGCCCGGCGTCGTCGCCGGGGTGGCCGGATACGGCAACTGCCTCGGCCTGCCCAACGTCGGTGGCGAGGTCGTATTCGACCCGAGCTATGCGGGAAACCCGCTGGTCAACGCGATGTGCGTGGGCGCGATGCGGACCGAGGACCTGCACCTGGCATTCGCCTCGGGGGCCGGCAACAAGATCATCCTGTTCGGCGCGCGGACCGGGCTGGACGGCATCGGTGGGGTGTCCGTGCTGGCCAGCGACACATTCTCCGGTGACGAATCCGCCGGTGGGCGCAAGAAGCTGCCCAGCGTGCAGGTGGGCGACCCGTTCACCGAGAAGGTGCTCATCGAGTGCTGCCTGGAGCTGTTCGGGAAGAAGCTCGTCGTCGGCATCCAGGACCTCGGCGGCGCCGGATTGTCCTGCGCGACGTCGGAGCTCGCCGCGGCGGGTGACGGCGGCATGCACATCGAACTCGACCAGGTTCCGTTGCGCGCCACCGGAATGAACCCGGCGGAGATCCTCTCCAGCGAGTCGCAGGAGCGGATGTGCGCCGTGGTCGAGCCGTCCAATGTGGACGAGTTCATGCGCGTGTGCGAGAAGTGGGACGTGCTCGCCACGGTGATCGGCGAGGTCACCGAAGGCGACCATCTGGTCATCAGCTGGCACGGGGAGACGGTGGTCGACGTGCCGCCGCGCACCGTCGCGCACCAGGGCCCGGTCTACGACCGTCCGATCACCCGGCCGTCCAACCAGGACACCGTGCAACAGGACACCCCGGACCGGCTGCCCCGGCCCGCCACACTCGAGCAGCTACGGGAGACGCTGCTGCGCGTGATCTCCTCGCCCAACCAGGCGTCCAAGGAGTGGGTCACCGAGCAGTACGACCGGTACGTGCGGGGCAACACCGTGCTCGCGCAGCCCGCGGATGCGGGGCTGATCCGGATCGACGAGGAAACCGGCCGGGGCGTGGCGGTGTCGACCGACTGCAACGCGCGGTTCGTCTACCTCGACCCGTATCTGGGCACCCAGCTCGCGCTCGCCGAGTCCTACCGGAACGTGGCGACCACCGGCGCGATGCCGCTGGCGGTCACCAACTGCCTGAACTTCGGCGCGCCCACCGACCCCGGCGTGATGTGGCAGTTCGAGCAGGCCGTGCACGGCCTCGCCGACGGTTGCGCGCAGCTCGGCATCCCGGTGACCGGCGGCAACGTGAGCTTCTTCAACCAGACCGGCGAAACCGCGATCCTGCCCACGCCGGTGGTCGGCGTGCTCGGCGTGATCGACGATGTGCGGCGGCGGATTCTGCCGGGCATCGGCGCCGAAGCCGGAGAAACCCTGCTGCTGCTCGGCGAAACGCACGACGAGTTGGGCGGTTCGGCCTGGGCGCAGGTGATGCACGGGCATCTCGGCGGACTGCCGCCGAAGGTGGACCTGGCGCGCGAACGGTTGCTCGCCGAGATCCTGGTCGCCGGCTCGCGGGACGGCATGATCTCGGCCGCGCACGACCTGTCCGACGGTGGTCTCGCCCAGACGCTGGTGGAAACGGTGCTGACCGGCCAGTGCGGTGCGCGGATCGTGCTGGACCCCGACGCCGATGAGTTCGTGCAGCTGTTCTCCGAATCGTCGGGCCGGGTGCTGGTCGCCGTGCCGCGGACGGAGGAACTGCGGTTCACCGAGATGTGCGACGCCCGTGGCCTGCCGTGGCGCCGGACCGGCGTGGTCGACCCGGAGTCGGACGCACTGGAAATCCAGGACGTGGCGACGTTCTCCCTGGACGAGCTGCGCGCGGCTTGGGAAGGCACGCTACCGGCCCTGTTCGGCTGAGCCAGCCATGATGCGTTGATGGCGATGATGGGGCATCATGACATCATGCGCACCACGCTGGATATCGATGACGGCGTACTTGCCGCCGCCCGAGCCATCGCTGAGGCCGAAAAACGGTCGATCGGCTCGGTGATCTCCGATCTCGCCCGCCGCGGGCTCGTGCCGGATCAGCGCGGCGGGAAGTCCTTTCCGACCTTCGACGTCCCCGAAGACGCGGCGCCGATCACCCCTGAACTGGTCAGCCGCGCGCTCGACGAGTAGCCGTGTCCGTTTCTCTACTTGACGTCAACGTCCTCATCGCACTGGCCTGGCCGAATCATGTTCACCATCACGCTGCCCGCCGATGGTTCGAGGCCACAAGTGGTGAAGGGTGGGCGACCACGCCAGTGACCGAGCTTGGCTTCGTCCGAGTGTCGTCGAACCGGAAGGTGATTCCCACCGCGGCCACGCCAGGCACTGCCCTGGAGGTGCTCCGCGCACTCTGTGACCTCCCGGGGCACGAGTTCTGGCCGGACGAAACCCGTCTTGCCCAGCCACCGTTCGCGCTCGATCGGATTGGCAGTTACAAGCAGGTCACCAACGTCCATCTCAGCGCTTTGGCGGCGAAACAGCGGGGACGGTTGGTGACCTTCGACCGAGGCATCCAAAACGGGCTGCACCCAGGCGACCAGGGTCTGGTCCTAGTGCTCCCCGTAACCTGATCAGCCACGATGCTGCGCGCGGGTGGTCAGGAACGCGGGTCGGTGATGCGGGCGCTGCCATCGGGGAGCGGTGACAGCGTCCAGAAGGGCGGCAGCTTGACCAGGTCGGGAACGAGGCCGGGATCGACCAGGGTGTTGTAGAGCGAGACCGGGTCCGGCCGGCCGCTCATCCGCAGATCGGCATACCCGGCGAACCGGGCGCGGTCCAGGTCGAGCGAGGAACCGAAGGACGCATCACGCAGAATCGCCTCGTCGGCGAAGATCGCTTTCCGGAAGTTCGATTCACCACGGAAAGCGGTGTCGGTGAAGTAGACCGGGAAACCGAATTCGGTGCGATGGAACCAGGCGCGGTCGTGGAAGGTCGCGCCCTGGCAGTGAAAGTGGCCCCGCAACCTGCCCTGGCCGAAGGTGGCGTCGGTGAACCAAGCCGGGCCGGTGATCTCGCAACGGTTGAAGTTCGTCCGGCTGAGCAGCGTCGCACGACGCAGGCTGAGCTCACCGATCTTGCGACCGGAGAGATCGAAGTACTCCAAGGACGCGCCGGTCAGATCGAGATCGAAGCTCGCTTGCTCGGAACCCGCCGGCGGCAGCAGGTCGACGATCAGCCGTTGCGCGGTCAGCCGGACCTGGAGCTCACGCTCGGCGCCGAGGTCGCGTTCGACGCCGAGGCCGGATTCGTCGCCGAGATTGTGTTCCTTGCCGAGGTTGGGATTCTCGAACGGCCGGCGTAAATAGGAGCACAGCACGTCGAGGACGGTTTGGCTGTAGTCGGCCCGGTCGCGCGCCAGCGCTGCGAGGGCGTGCAGGGCACCGACGCGAACCTGGTCGGCGTCGTGGCCCAGCAGTTCGACGGACCTGGCGAAGCGCTCGTCGGTGACCCGCTCCCGGTCACGTTCGGCACGCAGCAGTTCGAGTTCGTGGCGTTCCCGCTCGACCCGCTGGCGGCCCTCCTCGACCTGGCGTCGCCGGTCGTTGAGCCAAAGCGCATAGAGCGCGACCACCGCGCCGGCGGCGAGCCCACCGGTCCGCAGTGCGTCGGCCCGGGTGGTCGCCGGGTCGGTCAGCAGCCATCCACTCACCGCCACCAGCAGCACCACGGACAGGGCGAAGGTGAGCACCAGAGGCGACGGCCCTCGCGGTGTTTTCCCGCGCTCACGCATGAACCGGCACCCTAACCGAGACTGCACCGCAGCGACGACGACGCTCGGCTCCGCCGACCGCGCCGATGCGCAGTGCGCCTTTCCCGTGGCGGCAACAGTCATGCGGCCGAGGCGCGCTGGCCTCGGCCGCATGCTTTGCGATCACCAGGAGGAGTGGTCAGAAGGCGGAGAACAGGTCCACGCAGGCGCCACCGCCGGGCGCGTCGTCCGTGCCGATGGAACCGTAGGTGATCTGCTCACCCCCGACCGTGCCCTTGAGCGAGCCGAGGCTGAAGTTGCCGGTGCCGGACAGCTCATCGATGGTCAGGTTGGTTCCGGACACCGCGGCCTCGGCGATGTCGGATTCGTAGTGACTCTGGTCGGCCGAGCACACCAGGTTCAGCGCACCAGACTTGTCCCCGCTGTTGATCTTGTCGAGGAAGGCCTGCGCGGTCGCGCGGTAGCCACTGTCACTGGACCCAGAGCTGGAGCTGGAGCTGGAGCTGCTCGACCGCGACCGGGAGGAGCTGGTCGAAGTGGACGTCGAGGAGGTGGTGCCTCCGTCGTTCACGTCGCCGTTGTCCTTCCAGCACCAATTGCCGTTCTGCTTCTCCATCAGCACGGTGCCATCACCGGACTTGCTGTCGATGGTCACCGAGATCTTCGCGGTGGCCTGGTTGCCGTTCTCGGTGACCCCGTTCAACTTCATGTCTTTGATGCGGCTGACGTTGGTGATGGCAGCCAGCACGTCCTCGCTCGCGTTCTGACACTTCAGTGTGTTCAGCTTCGCCGCGTCGTGCGCGTTGATGCCGTCCACGACCTGCTGCGCGACGCTCTTCGGGTCGGACGACTTGCTCAGGAAGAAGCCCGGGAGCCAGAATCCGGTGATGCCGAGCGCGGCGAGGATCACCACGAGGCCGACGCTCAGCCCGATCCACAACCCCTTCTTGCTGCCACCACCGGGTGGTGGCGTGCCGTATCCGCCAAACTGGCTGGTGGGCGGGTACCCGCCCCCACCGCCCGCGTCGTAGCCGGTGTAGGGCTGCTGCGGGAAACCGCCAGACTGCGGGAAACCGCCTGGCTGCTGGCCGTACGCGCCACTCTGGTCATATCCGCCAGGCTGGCCGTATGCGCCAGGCTGGCCGTATCCGCCGGGCTGCTGGCCATAGGGATTCGGCTGCTGGCCGTAATCCGGCTGCCCCGGTTGCGGTGGATAGGTCATCGACTCGCCTTCCCAGTAGATCGCTCTGTCGCTCGGACGTCACGATCCCGCACCTGGTTCCCCTAACGGGTTAGGGGGTAGCGAGAGCTTCGGCACTCAATCGGTACCGAAGCTGAAGGTAACCGCTTTCTGACCAACCGTACTAGTCCGGGTTCGCGGCGAAGGCCACCAGACGGTCATAGGTGCCGTTGAACGAGTCCTGGTCGATGGGGTTCGAGCTGTACTGCCAGATCGTGTGGAAGCCCCAGCTGTCCGGCAGAGCCCCGACGGCGGAGGCGTAGCGGGCAACCCACAGCGCGTTCGTCGAGCTGAAATCGCCGCTCACGCATTGGTTCCACCAACTCGTGCTGGTGTAGATGACCGGCCACTTGTTGGTCTGGCTGTGGTAGGTGTTGCTGAAATCCAGTATCCAGGCCGCCATGTCGCTCTTGGACAACCCGTAGCAGGTCCCTCCGTTGTAGGGGTTGTACTCCATGTCGAGCGCGCCGGGCAGCGTCTTGCCGTCGGGGGACCAGCCGCCGCCGTGTGCCAGGAAGTAGTTCGCCTGTGCGGCCCCGCTGCCACCGTTGGGCACCGCGAAGTGGTAGGCGCCACGGATCATGCCGACGTCGTAGGAACCGTTGTACTGCTGCCCGAAATACGGGTTGGTGTAGTAGGTGCCCTCGGTCGCCTTGACGTAGGCGAACCTGGTTCCCTGGTTCCAGTTGTCCGTCCAGTTCACGTTGCCCTGGTGACCACTGACGTCGATCCCGCGCACCGTGGCCGTGTCGTCGGATCGCGACCCGGGCTGCTCGCCTTCCACCCGCTGGATCTGCGAGCCCATCGCGTGGTCGTACTTCGCCACGTACTGATCGGTCGGCATGCCGCTCACCGTGGGCGGCGAGTCCGCACTGGCCGGAGTCGGCATGCCGAACAGGAGCACACCGGCGACGGCGATGATCGTCCCCGCGGCGAAGCGCGTCCGCTTTCTTCGTGTGTGCAAAACGAACTACGCCTTCACTGATCGAGGGCGATGTCGCGGAGGCGGTCTTGCGACCCGTCGAACGTGTCCTGGTTGCCCGGCAGCGCTCCCGCGGCGGCGAACTGCCAGATCCACTGACTGGTCCAGCCGGCCGGCAGCGCACCCACCGAAGTGTTGTAGCGAGCCACCCAGAGCGGATTGTTCGGCGCGAAGTTCGGGTTGGCGCCGGTGCACCGGTTCCACCAGGTGGTCGAGGTGTAGATCACCGGGTAACGCCCGGTCCGGTCGCGATAGGTGTCCGAGAAGTCGCGCAGCCACCAGCTCATCGCAACCGGGTCCAGGCCATAGCAGGTATCGCCGTAGGGGTTGTACTCGATGTCCAGCGCGCCGGGCAGCGTCTGCCCGTCGGGAGACCAGCCGCCGCCGTGGTCCACGAAATAGTTGGCTTGATCGGCGCCGCTGGAGACGTCGGGCCGGGCGAAGTGGTAGGCGCCACGGAGCATGCCGGCGCCGTAGGCACCGTCGTACTGCTGGGCGAACCAGGGGCTCGCGTAAGCGTTTCCTTCGGTCGCCTTGACATAGGCGAACCGGGCACCCCCGGCCCACGCCCCCGCCCAGTCGACCTTGCCCTGATGCGAACTCACGTCGTGGCCGGAGAGGCCGTCCTGCCGGCCGGACGGCATCGCCTCCGCACGTTCGTGCTTGGCCACCTGTGAACCGACGAAGGTGACCCCCGCCAGCCGATATTCCTCGCCCGCCGCGGTTGCGGCCGACATCATCAACAAACCAGAAACCCACAGGGCCGTGGCGGCCCCGAAAGCCCAGTAGCGCACGACTTCTCCCATCCTCCGCCAGATGGGATCACCATGCCCCCGCCCTGTCCGCGCCGCGACTCGATGATCACTCGAAAGAGCCGTGCCGCGCGGGATTTTCCTTCTAGCGGCGGTCTTCCTCGGCGAGCGCCTTCTCCAGATGCTCGGCGGGCACCACCGCGGTCACCACATCGTGGGGATTGATCGCGACCGGATGGCCGGCCAGCAGCGGCACGATGTCCCGGCCGAGCACGGCACGGGCGTGCGGCCACTCGCGCGGCACCAGCGCCTTCGAGGTGTATGCCGGCACCAGCACCCGCCCGTCGGTGTTGTGGAAGCCGATCACGGTGCGCTGCACGGGCGAAAGCGCGTAAACGAACAGGGTGGCCTTCAGGATGGCCGGCGGCAGGTCCTCGGCCGGGCGGTGGTCGGTTCGCACCAGTTGCAGCAGGCGTTCGAGGTCGTTGCGCGGCTCCGGGAAGCCGAGTGCCTTGGGAGAGGGGCGATACCGGTCGTTGGGGTGGAAGTCCTCGACGATCTGGCCGGCGGCGTTGACCGGGTAGGCGCCGACGACGGCCCACGACGGCACCGGGCCGTTCGGGTCGAACGCCTCGTCGATCACGTAAAGCCAGCTGTTCGGGTTGGTCCGCGCGTTGGCCCGCATTTCCGCGGTGATCCTGGGCTTGGTGAGCCGTTCACTGGCTTGCGGATTCGGTACGAGCCGGTCTGCTTCGTCCCGCTGCGCCATGTTCAACCCCACGTCTCGCGTGCCTTGCTGCCACTGGCCACTCTACTGTTTCCATGTGTCTTCTTCGCGTACGGGCGACCCCGATCAGTTACGTGCGGCGGTGCTCGCCGTGTGGCCATGGCTGGGCGGAACGGGACCCCAACCGGGCCGGGCCGAGCTGGCGGCCGCGGTGCGGCTGAGCCTGCGTGCACTGGCCGCCGACGCCCCCGGACGCAGCGTCGAGGTGCGCGTGCCGCCGTTCGCCGCCGTGCAGTGTGTCGAGGGACCCCGGCACACCCGCGGCACTCCACCGAACGTCATCGAGACCGACCCGCGCACCTGGCTCGAACTGGCCACCGGCCGTCTACAGTGGACGGATGCGGTGGCGGCGGGCCGGGTCACCGCCTCAGGTACCCGGGCCGACCTGTCGCACTGGCTGCCGATCGTGCGGGTCTGAGCCACCGGATTCCGCGGTCCGCACCGCCACGCAAGCCACGTCAAACGAGTCTCTTGCGGCCGACACCGCCCGCAATGCAGTGCTGCACCTGGTTCAGCGGCCGGCTACGCGGACCATCCGGCCACCAGTCGACGCACCGGGTCACGCCCGGCGGCACCAGGTCCAAGCCGGCGAAGAGCTGCTCAATCTCGGCCTTGGTGCGGAAGGTGCCGGAGCCCAGCGTGCTGCTCCGGAAGGCCTGCTCCATCCGGCGGGCAACCGCGCTGTGCGCGTTCTCCGGATCGATGAAGTGGCTGATCGCGACGAACGAACCCAACGGCAGGTAGTCGAGGTACTCGCGCATGATCCGCGCCGGGCCGTCCCGGTCGCCCTCGTAGTGGTGCAGGGTGCCGACCTGAAGGAAGGCGATCGGCCGGGTGAAGTCGAGACAGGCGCGCAGCCGGTCGCTCTCCATCAGCGGTTTCGGCTGGAAGATGTCGGCCCCGACGAACCGGACGTTGTCGTTGTCGGCCAGCAATGCACGCCCATGTGCCAGGACCACCGGGTCGTCGTCCACGTAGACCACCGTGGCCTCCGGGTTGATCCGCTGCACCACCTGGTGCGGGTGCTCCCCGGTGGGCAGCCCGAATCCGCAGTCGAGGAACTGGGTCACCTCGGGTCGCCGGGCGAGAAAGCGGCAGACGCGGACCAGAAACGCTTGGTTCTCGCGCGCGAGGTCGCGTGCCTCCGGCGCGACCTTGCGTACCCGGCGGAGAACCTCCCGGTCGACCGCGTAGTTGTCCTTACCACCAAGAAAGGCGTCGTACACCCCGGCGATGCTCGCCCGCGTGGTGTCGTCGTCGGCCAGGTCCGGGACGGCGACGATGGGATCCCGCATGCGTGTCCATCTCCGGCGAAATTCGGACTGTGATCAGGCAGTGTTGTTCAGAACGTGGTCGGGTGGACAGGCCGTGACTTCTCCTCGTCGGCCGCCGGTTGACCACGCTGGCGGCCCGCATCCCCGCCCACGTGCATCGTTGTGCGGTGTCACAAACGTGCTCATCTCGCGTTTTGGATCTCTCTCAGGCCAGAACCGGAAAGAGGGTATAGGTATCGATCGTGGTCGTAAACCTGTATACGGCGTTTAAGCCCGTCTCACAGCGGTGTAACTTGAGGGAGCGGGTGATAGATCACTCCGACTTCCCCTGACCCAGGAAGGCGGGCTCCATGGCCTTGATCGACGCCCTGGGTGCCGAGCAAGGCACCGGGCCCACCGCACGCCGGATGATTCTGGGCACTCAGCTGCGCAGACTGCGGGAACGCGCCGGGATCACCCGCGCACAGGCCGCCTGGGAGATCCGCGCCTCGGAGTCGAAGATCAGCCGGATGGAACTGGGGCGGGTCGGCTGCAAGGAACGCGATGTCGTCGACCTGCTGACCATGTACGGGGTCTACGACTCCGACGAGCGCGCGTGGGCCGTCGAAATGGTCAAGCAGGCCAACCAGCCGGGCTGGTGGCACCGGTTCAGCGACCTGGTGCCCCCCTGGTTCGAAAACTACATCGGCCTGGAAGAGGCGGCGAGCCGGATCCGCACCTACGAGCTGTTGTTCGTACCGGGCCTGCTTCAGGTCGAGGGGTACGCGCGAGCGGTGTGCAGCCACGGCAACCCGGACGTCCAGGACGAGAACATCGAGCGGCGGGTCGCGCTGCGCATGCGGCGGCAGAAGGTGCTCACCGGGCCGAAACCACCGCGGTTGTGGGCGGTCGTCGACGAGTCGGTGCTGCACCGGCCGGTCGGCGGCGCGCGGGTACTCAAGCAGCAGATCGACCACCTGCTGGAAGTGACCGAACTGCCGCACATCTCCCTGCAGATCGTGCCCTACGACCAGAGCGGCTACGCGGCCGAAGGCGCGTTCACGCTCCTTCAGTTCGCCGAGCCCGAACTGCCGAACATCACCTACATCGAGCACGGGTACGGCGCGATCTACCTCGAGAAGCCGGACGAGATCGAGCTCTACGGCCGCGCGTTCGACCGGCTCACCGTCGACGCCGAAACACCCGAACGAAGCCGCCAGCTGCTCACCAAACTGCGCGCCGAGATCTGACCCGGTTCGCCCTTCCTCCTGTCGCGAAGTCCGTCCGCACCATGGTGCGTCGAGCCTCGACGCCGGCGTTTGCACGTGCATACAATCGTGCGACTACTAATGGTAATGTGCCCGACACGAATTCGGCGGGCCGTCGACCCGGCACTCGATACGTCAAGAGGTAAGGACATGGCAGACAGGCACCCGACCGGTGATTACGTCAAGTTGCTGGCCGGCGCCCCCTGGCGCAGAAGCAGGCACAGCGGCGCGTCCGGCAACTGCGTCGAGCTCGCGCCGCTCGTCTCCGGCGAGGTCGCCGTCCGCAACTCGCGGTTTCCGCACGGCCCGGTGCTCGTCTACACCAGGGCCGAGATGGCCGCCTTCCTCGCCGGCGCCAAGGACGGCGAGTTCGACGACGTGTTGAGCTGACGGTCGCCGCCCGGCGGCACGGTCGGCGAGCGGGGCCGAACGAGCTGACCGTCACGTTGGGCCGTACTTGTCGGAAACGAGCCCTACACTGGAGTCGGCCCGCCCTCGTCTTCAGGAGCACCTGCGGTGGTTTCCGACCACAATTGCAACCAGACCGACCTCGACCAGCCAGAGTCCGAACCCCGGGAAGAATGCGGCGTGTTCGGTGTGTGGGCACCGGGCGAAGAAGTCGCGAAGATGGCCTACTACGGGCTCTACGCGTTGCAGCACCGCGGCCAGGAGGCCGCCGGGATCTCGGTGTCCGACGGCAACCAGATCGTCGTGTTCAAGGATCTGGGCCTGGTCAGCCAGGTCTTCGACGAGCAGGTGCTCTCCTCACTGCAGGGCCACATCGCGGTGGGGCACTGTCGCTACTCCACCACCGGGTCCTCGACCTGGGAGAACGCGCAACCGACCTTCCGCACCACCGACACCGGCAGCGGGCTTTCCCTGGCGCACAACGGAAACCTGGTCAACACCGCCGAGCTGCGGGACCGCACGAAGGCCGCGGGGCTCAAACCGCATGCCGGGCTGACCGGTTCCTCCAGCGACTCCGACCTGGTCTGCGGCCTGCTGGCCGCGCATGCGGCGGACACCGGCATCGAAGCCGCCGCACTCGAGTTGCTGCCCACCCTGCGCGGTGCCTTCTGTCTGGTGTTCTCCGACGAAGACACGCTTTACGCGGCCCGAGACCCGCAGGGCGTGCACCCACTCGTGCTCGGCAGGCTGGAACGGGGCTGGGTGATCGCCAGCGAAACCGCGGCGCTGGACATCGTCGGCGCGTCGTTCGTCCGGGAGGTCGAGCCGGGCGAGCTGATCGCGATCGACGCCAACGGCCTGCGGTCCTCGCGGTTCGCCAACCCCGAGCCCAAGGGCTGCGTGTTCGAGTACGTCTACCTCGCCCGCCCGGACACCTCGATCGCCGGCCGCAGCGTGCACGCCACGCGCGTCGACATCGGCAAGCGGCTGGCCGCCGAATGCCCGGTGGAGGCCGACCTGGTCATCCCGGTGCCCGAGTCCGGCACGCCCGCGGCCATCGGTTACGCGCAGGCGTCCGGCGTTCCCTACGGGCAGGGCCTGGTCAAGAACGGCTACGTCGGCCGCACCTTCATCCAGCCCTCGCAGACCATCCGGCAGCTGGGCATCCGGCTCAAGCTCAACCCACTGCGGGAAGTGATCCGCGGCAAGCGCCTGGTCGTCGTGGACGACTCGATCGTGCGCGGCAACACGCAGCGTGCGCTGGTGCGCATGCTGCGCGAGGCCGGGGCGGTGGAGGTGCACGTCCGGATCGCTTCGCCACCGGTGCGCTGGCCGTGCTTCTACGGCATCGACTTCGCCTCCCGCGCCGAACTCGTCGCCAACGGCGCCGACCTGGACGGCATCCGTCGCGCGATCGGCGCCGACACGCTGGGCTACGTGTCGCTGGAAGGCCTGGTAGCGGCGTCCGAACAGCCGCGGTCCCGGCTGTGCATGGCGTGCTTCGACGGGCAGTACCCGATTCCGCTGCCGGACGACGCACTGATCGGCAAGCACCTGTTGGAAGGGCTCGAGGGCACCGACGGCCCGGCCCGGCCCGTCGCCCAGGCCGGGTACGGTGCTGGCGACGCCGTCCGGCGTCCTTGAATCCGAATCGAGTCTGGAGTCCGCCCGCCGTGAGCGAATCCACGCGCGCGACCTACGCCGCCGCCGGAGTTGACATCGACGCCGGTGAAGAAGCCGTCGAACTGCTGAAGCCGCATGCCGGGCGGACGAGCAGGCCCGAAGTGCTCGGCGGGGTGGGGGGTTTCGCGGGACTGTTCGCGTTGAAGCCGGATCGGTGGCGGGAGCCGGTACTCGCCTCCTCGACCGACGGTGTGGGCACCAAGATCGCGGTCGCCCAGGCCATGGACAAGCACGACACGGTGGGCATCGACCTGGTCGCCATGGTGGTCGACGACCTCGTGGTGACCGGCGCCGAACCGCTGTTCCTGCAGGACTACATCGCCGTCGGCAAGGTGCACCCGAAGAAGATCGAGGCGCTGGTGAGCGGGATCGCCGAGGGATGCGTGCAGGCCGGCTGCGCGCTCCTTGGCGGGGAGACCGCGGAGCATCCGGGCCTGATGGGCGAGAACGACTACGACCTGTCGGCCACGGGCGTCGGCGTGGTGGAGGCGGCGGACCTGCTCGGCCCGGATCGTGTCCGCCCGGGCGACGTGGTGATCGCGATGGGCTCGTCGGGCCTGCACTCCAACGGCTACTCGCTGGCCCGGCACGTGCTGCTGGACATCGCGCGGATGCCGTTGGAGGGACACGTCGAGGAGTTCGGCCGTACCCTCGGCGAAGAGCTGCTCGAGCCGACCCGGATCTACGCGAAGGACTGCCTCGCGCTCGCCGCGGAGGCGGACGTGCGCACGTTCGCCCATGTCACCGGGGGCGGGCTGGCGGAGAACCTGGCCCGCGTCGTACCCCGCGGGCTGTGCGCCGAGTTGGCCAGGGACACCTGGACACCCGCGCCGGTGTTCGCGCTGATCGCGCACCGCGGCAAGGTCGAGCAGGCCGAGATGGAGCGGACGTTCAACCTGGGCGTGGGCATGGTGGCCGTGGTCAGCCCGGAGGACGTCGACCGGGCGCTGGCCGTGCTGACCGCCCGGCACGTCCCGGCGTGGACGCTGGGTGAGATCCGCCCGTCCGAGGACCCAGACGGCGCGCGCGCCGTGCTTTCCGGTGACCACCCCCGGTTCTGACCTCGCCGTGCTGCCCCGGCTGGTGATCCCGGCCGGGGAGCTGGCGGAACGGTTCTCCCGCTCCTCCGGGCCAGGTGGTCAGGGGGTCAACACCACGGACTCCCGGGTGGAGCTGTCGTTCGACGTCGCGCGATCGCCGTCGATACCCGCCGACCTGCGGCCGCGGCTGCTGGCCCGCCTGGCCGCCCGGCTCACCGACGGCGTGCTGACGATCGCGGCGAGCGAGCATCGGGCACAGTTGGCGAACCGGGAAGCGGCCCGGCTGCGGCTTGTCTCGGTGTTGCGGGACGCGGCCGCGCCGCCGCCACCGAAACGGCGCCCCACCAGGCCGACCCGCGGCTCGAAGGAACGCCGCCTTGCCGAGAAGAAGCGCCGCGGCGAGGTGAAGCGTGGCCGCCGCGCCCGCAACGAGGACGGCGGCTAGCGGTAGGCGATGACGGATGACATCATCCGCCGGGTGAGCACCGACACCGTCCTCGCCTTCGCAGCACTCGCCGCGGTTCTGGTCGCAATTCCCGGCCCGGCAGTCATCCTGGTTCTCAAGAGCGCCATGCTGCGGGGACGGGGATCCGCGATCGTGACCGCGCTCGGCGTACTCACCGCAGACCTGATCTGGGCGACCGCCTCGATCGCCGGCCTCACCGCCTTGCTCGTGTCCTCGCAACTCGTGTTCGACGCCGTCCGCATCGCTGGCGCCGCCTACCTCATCTATCTCGGTATCCGGCTCATGCGGACCCGCGAGTTCCAACCCACGGCAGCGGATGGCGCTCTCAAGGAGCGCGGCAGCGTAACGAGTCGCCGAGCCTTCGTCGAGGGTTTGCTCAGCGACCTGTCCAACCCGAAGACGGTGTTGGTGTACGCGAGCGTGATCCCACAGTTCCTCACGGTCTCCAGCTCAGCGTCGGATGCCTTCGTTCTCGGCGTTGTGTTCGCGCTCGCGGGGTTTCTCTCGCTGCTGGTCTATGCGCTCGTCTTCGGCGCTGCCGGCACGCTGATTCGCAACGGCAGGATTGCACGGAACGTGCTCCGCGGCGGCGGAGGCGTCCTGAGTCTCTTCGGCCTGGGCCTGCTGATCCATCGCCCAGCCCACTGAGTCACGGCCCGGCTCGCCCGGCAACGTCCGGACAGGAGTACCTGGCCGCCACGCGAACCACTGCTGGGCTGGGGAGACATGCCCCAGCCCTGCTCATGCCGCTCACGGGTAGCGCGGCGGGATTCGGTCTGAAACGCTCCTCCGCCTCCTGGTGGTGTCGTATGGTCACAGGGTCGACACGGAGCGGGAGGGGTCGTGGGGTTCGAGGTCTGGCCATGCTGCGCCGTGCCGCCGGGGATGTGTCCGACGCTATTACCGGGCTGCTCAATGGGGTGAAGGAGGTCCACAGCCTCGCAGCCGCCCACGAGTTCACCATCGGTGAAGATGGCAGCATCACCAGCCTTGCGCCGCCCCCAGTGTGCACCGACGCCGACCCCGACGGGTCGCAGGCGACACGCGACCGGCAGCGGATCGCGGTCGAGTTGCAGGATCGAATCCAGGAGGTGCTGCGTTCCGCCGAGGACGTGGACAACGACTTCTGCGCCGTGCTCGACCGCATCCTCTCCAACCGCGTCCTCGACCCGGGCAGCGATCACACGGACCTCGCGGCTGCGGGCAACTCCGGCGCGGCGCTCGGCTCGCTCAGCATCCCGGCCCCACCCCCGGCCGGCGCGACACCGGCAGAGAACGCCGCCTGGTGGGCCACGCTGTCACACGACCAGCAACTCGTCCTCATCCACGACCGCCCCGAACTGGTCGGCAACCGGGACGGGGTGGCCGCGTGGGCGCGCAGCCAGGCCAACCTGGCCATGGTCCCGAAACTGCGCACGCAGTTGCAGCAGCAGTACGACACTGTTCTGGCCCAGGCCAGCGGAAAAGAGCGGAACACCGGGGTCGACGACGCGGTCTTCTTCGGCTCACCCGGCATCACCGACAAACCGGCCCTCGGCCCCATCCCCATCAACGGCAACCCGCTACACGACCTCCAGATCCCCACCGGCCACGCCTACGACCTCGCCGCCAACGGCGACCCCATCGCCAACGACGTCCCCCTAATCGGACGCTTCGGCCCCGCGCCACAGACCCTCGACGGCATGAACCACCTCTCCACCGACGCCGCACTAACCCCCGACGGACAACAACTGACCACTTCCCACGGCCACAGCGAGTACACCACGTCCATCAACGGCATCGACACGACCAGCAAATACAACATCGCAGCCGTCGTCGCCGGACAGCCAGACCTCACCATTCCGGCACGTTAGGAAGGGAGTCACGCTCATTCGGCTTCACATCAGCGCGATCCTCATCGTGCTTGTTGCCACCGGTCTTGCCCTTACCGCATGTGGCGGACGCATTGGAACGGACACGCCCACAACCACCATGAATACCCAACAGCAAGTCCACGAGCTGGAGAGCCGGCCGGACATCAACCAGATCATGGCAAATTACACCGATATGCGAGACAAGCTGGCTCAACGACTGACGGCCGAACTTGACATGGGTGACTGGCAAGACCTTCATGATGGCAGGGAATCAGGGTGCGCAAACGAGTTCCCGAATGTCGACCGCTACGATGTCGTTCGCCATAACCTGGACCGGCTGTCGAATGATCGGAGCATCAGCACGGAGCAGTGGCCTAAGGCCGTGGAAATAATTTCCAACGTAGCTAGCACCTATGGCTTTAACCGCACTGGACCGCGGGTAGACAAGCCCCCGTCACACTACATAACCATTCTTGACCAATACGGTGCCGAGCTGTTTGTGGGAACAGAACAACAGACGGTCATTTCGGTCACCACAGGTTGCCACCTGACGCCGCAGGCGAAGGCACGAGGCACCACAGGTACGACGGCGACTCCGTGACCCACCGTCGGGTCAGTTGGCCGGGGAGAGTGCCTCGCTGCGCAGGTGCTGGAGGTGGAGGCCACGCCGGACATCGCAGGGGGTGGTCCGCGGTGCCAGTGACCGTGCGGTCTCCGCCCGGGCGCCGCCTTCCGGTCAGTCGTACGAGTAGAAGCCGCGACCGCACTTCTTGCCGAGCAGTCCGGCGTCGACCATGCGCAGCAGCAATGGCGGCGGCGAGTACAGGGGCTCCTTGAACTCCTCGTACATGGACTCGGCGATGGCCTTGATGGTGTCGAGCCCGATCAGGTCGGACAGGCGCAGCGGACCCATGGGATGCGCGGTGCCGAACTCCATCCCGCGGTCGATGTCCTCCGCCGAGGCGAACCCGGATTCGATCATCCGCACCGCAGAGAGCAGGTACGGCACCAGCAGCGCGTTCACGATGAAGCCGGCGCGGTCCTTGGACCGGATCACCGTCTTGCCGAGCGCGCCGGTGGCATGCTCGTCCGCCCGCCGGATCGTCTCTTCACCGGTGAGCAGGGACGGCACGAGTTCGACCAGCGGCAGCACCGGGACCGGGTTGAAGAAGTGGATACCGACCACCTGGGCCGGCCGGCCGGTGGCCATGCCGAGCTTCATGATCGGAATCGAGGAGGTGTTCGAGGCGAGAATGGCCTCCGGCCGCTCGACGATCTTGTCCAGCGAGCGGAACACCTCGACCTTGGCCTGCTCCTGCTCGATGATGGCCTCGACGACGAGATCGCGATCGGCGAACGCGCCCAGATCGGTGGTGAAGGACAGCCGGTTCAGCGCCGCCTCGGCGTCGTCCGCGGTGAGCTTTCCGTTGCGGACACCACGCTGCAGCGACTTCTCGATCCGCGCCCGGCCGGCGTCCAGTGCCGGCTGGCTCACCTCGGTGACGATCACGTCGGCGCCCGCCTTGGCATGCACCTCGGCGATCCCGGCACCCATCAGCCCCGCACCGACCACACCGACCTTCTCGATGTCGACCATCCGACCTCCTCATCGGCGCCACGCATACGACAGAGCCGTAGCGTGACCACTCACCACACCACGGTCACGTACACGTCACGACGCGAGGGCAGGCCCGGGGAGACCCCGGGCCCGCCCTCACCTCGTCAACAGTCAACGACGGTAGTCTTCGTCGTATTCGTCGGCGTACGGGTCCTCGTACTTGTCGTCCTCGTCGTGGGAGTTCTGAGAGGATTTACCTGACAGCTCGCGCTGCAAAGCGGCGAAGTCAGTGTCGTGAGTGCTGTACTTGAGCTCTCGCGCCACCTTCGTCTGCTTGGCCTTAGCCCGGCCGCGCCCCATGGCTCGACCCCCTCGCACAGGGACGGGGCGGCCGGGGGAAACGGCGGCCCCGCATCGTCTCGACAACTATTTCCTGTAGACACCGTACCTTGTCGCAGGGGGAGAATGCGACGCGGCTTCTCGTCTCGTGGCGAGAGTCTCCCCTCGGTACACCCGGCGGAGCGGCGACGTGCCACGATGCAAAGGTGCTTCGACCGTTCGTGGCTTATCTGCGGGTGTACGAGCCCCTGTCCACGTTCGGCGATCCGCCCCCTGGGCCGCTCGTCAAGGCGGTGAAGGACACTCGGCTGACCAGCGGGATGGCCGGGGAACGCGAGCATACGATGTGGCTCAAGTCACAGGTTTCCACGCCGGTCCGGTTGCTGCCCGCGGAGCTGGCCAACGGTCGAGCCGCGCCGAGCACGGCGACCGATGTGCTGGTGCTGGACCCGGCCGAGGTACCCGGCGAAACCGGACCCGGTCCGCTGGTCTGTCCGCTCGAACTGCGGGCCCGCTCGGCCGCCGCCCTGATCAGCTTCCTCGACGACGCACCGCCCGCGCTGCGGTCCGCCGTCGGAACGGCCACCGGATTCACCCCCGACAAGGCACGGTCCCGGGCCGGTGCCGCCCTGGGCAACCTGCCCAAGTCGGCCGTCCACATGCTGACCACCACCTGGACGGTCCCGCTGCCGTGGTTCGCGCTGGTCGACCCGGACCAGCGGCGGCTGGAGCTCGGTGACGGCCAGGATGACCCGCGGCGTGAGATGTCCTGGCGGGTGGCGATGCGGGACGCGCGGCGCCGGGTGACCGAAGCCCGGGAACTGGTGGGGCGCACGCTCGGCGAATCCGGGCCGGCCCGGATTCTCACCGAGACCGAGCGGTGGCTGACGAACTTCGATCCCGGCTCGGCGGTCGAACTCGACTACGGCGGCCTCGTACAGCTGATCACCGATGCGGACCTGGAGTCGGACACCTCCGCCGAGGAGGTGCACAGCATCCTGGCGGCGCTCCGGTCCGGGAACATCGAGCGCCTGGCCGAGCTGTTCGACGAGCTGCGCGGATACTGGAACACCATCGCCGCGCGGGAACACGCCAACTAGAAACCGGTCCGAAGTGACTTGCACAGCGGTGCAAGTGGACGGCCTCACCGCAAGCGGCTCCGCCGCTTTGAACGGCGTCAGTCCTCGCGGGCGCGCTCGGCCGCCAGCAGGTCGTCGACCGAGGCCGAGCCGCGGGCGTAACGAGCGGCGATCTCCGCGTTGAGCTGGTCCACCACGGCCTGCACCTCGCGCCGCCGCGCCGACACCGAGGTCTCTTCCTCGGCGTAGTCACCCAGAGTGGCCTCGAGCTTTTCGTCGCTGAGCGAGCTCACGTCCGACAGGTCGGCGTTGCCGACCAGAGCCTCGGCCTGCCGCCGGTGCTGACCGGTACGCGACGGTTCGAGCGGCTGGTGACGCCCCAGACCGCGGGCCGGCCGCAAGGCGTTGTCGGAGAGGATGGCCGCCAGCCGGTCCACGACGCTGAGTTCACCGCCGGTGCTGCGCCGGTCCTGTTCGGCGCGCACGATGTCGATCCGGGCGTGCAAAAGTCTTCGCAGATAGGACAGGTCGGTTTCTTCCTGTGCGGCTTCGTTACGGCGCTCACGCAGCTGGTCCAGAGACAGCTCTTCGAGGCCACGCACGTAGCCAGGGTCCAGGACGCGGTCGATACGGCGGCGCCCGCCCGGCCGGACTTCGATCACGGCGACATCCTGCTCTATCTTCCTCACCCACACCAGGGTGGATCTTTCCCGGTTACCCGCGAAGGCGGGTGGCCGCTTCCCGGCCCGGAGCCGCTCCCTCCGGGGGCACGGAGTCCGGGTCGACCGCGGCCTGCACGACCCGGTCCTCGGCGCCGGCCAGCAGCTCGGCGCCGACCGGGGTCGACCTCTTGATCAACGCGAGCGCCACCGGCCCGAGCTCGTGGTGCAGCGCCACGCTGCCCACCCGGCCGACGACCCGCTCTCCCATCCGCACCGGATCACCCGTTTCCGGGTAACGCTCGGGAGAACCGTCGAGATGCAGCAGAAGCATCCGCCGGGGCGGGCGGCCCACGTTGAACACCTTCGCCACGGTCTCCTGGCCTCGGTAGCAGCCCTTCGCCACGTGCGCCGCACTGCCGATCCAGTTCACCTCGTGCGGGATGGTGCGCTCGTCGGTGTCCACCCCCAGCCGCGGACGCAGCGACTCGACCCGTAACGCGTCGAACGCCCAGCTGCCGGCCGGACGCGCACCCGCGTCGGTGAGCCGCTGCCACCAGCCGGTGAGCTCGCCACGGGGCACCACGAGGTCCACGCTGGACCGGCCCGGCCACGGCATCCGCCGGGCGAAGCCGCCCGGCACGGCGGCCACGGCATGGGCCTCGCCGCCGAGCTCGACATCCACCGCGGCCAGGACGGAATCGGCGTCCGGGCCCAGCACGGAGAGCACGGCCAGTTCCCCGGTCACGTCGGCGATCTCCACCTGCGACCAGAACTTCATCGCTTCGAGGTACTCACGCAGCGTCTGCGGCCCGCCCTTGGGCAGGGCGCTGGTCGCGTGCGCCCCGGGATCGGTGTCGAGATAGACCGCTTCTCCCACGTGCGCCAGCACCATGTGCGTGTCGACATGACCCTGGCTGTCCAGCACCAGGGCCTCGGTGCCGCCGGCCAGCTCGGTGACGTGCTGGGAGACGACCAGATGCAGCCAGGACAACCGTTCCGGGCCGCTCACCCGCAGTACTTCCCGGTGCGAGCGGTCGACCACGGCGGCGTTCCGGGTCGCGGTGCGCTGTTCGGCGAACGGATCCCCCCAATGCCACGGCACGCCCTGCTCGGGATGAGCCTCCGGCGGGGCGATCGAACCGGGCACGTCGAGCAACGGTGACTGGTAGGGCATAACCCGATCGTAGGCCGTCAATGTTTTCACCGGATCCTCCAGTGATCATCTTGGCACGGTGAGTAGGTTGGGCTGATGACCGTTCTCGCCTTCCTCGACGGCACCCTCGCGGATCCCGGCGCGGCCCACCTCCGGGTCGACGACCTCGGCCTGATGCGCGGAGACGGCGTCTTCGAAACCATCCTCGTCACGGGCGACACCGCCCGGGAGCTGCGGCCGCATCTCGACCGGCTCGCCCGCTCGGCGGCCATGCTCGACCTGCCCGAGCCGGACGACGAGGCATGGCAGCGAGCGACCCGCCTGGTGATCGACAACTGGCGCGGCAGCCCCGAGTTCGCGATCAAGCTCGTCTACACGCGCGGCGTGGAAGGCGACCCGTCCGCCACCCCGACCGCCTTCGCGCTGGGGCTGGAGATTTCCGAACGGGTCGTGCGCGCGCGGGCCGACGGCGTCGCGGCCGTCACCCTGGACCGCGGCATCGACCCCGGTCTCGGGGAACGGGCGCCGTGGCTGCTGCTCGGCGCGAAATCCCTGTCGTACGCGGTGAACATGGCGGCGGGCCGGGAAGCGGCCCGCCGCGGCGCGGACGACGTGGTGTTCACCGCGACCGACGGCTCGGTGCTGGAGGGGCCCACCTCCACGGTGATCATCGCCCGGGAGCGGACCCTTTACACGCCACCGGCGACCATCGGCATCCTGCCCGGCACGACACAGGCGGCGGTGTTCCGCGGTGCCGAGCGCGCGGGCTGGACGACCAAAATCGAACCATTGACCCTCGACGACCTGCACGGCGCCGACGGGGTGTTCCTCGCCTCCTCGGTCCGCAAGCTCACCCGCGTGCACACCCTGGACGGCAAGACCCTGCCCGACTCGACGCCCCTACACCGCGAACTCGCCGAGGCATACGAAACCGTCTACGCCTAACTGCGTGCTGGAAAACCGCTGATCGCCTCCAGTCGGTCGGCGAGTTGCCGGGGGCGGCTGAGGGCGATCATGTGCCCGCCGTCGATCTCGTCAGGAACGATCCTGAGGCGTTGGGCGACGACGCGCCGCATGAACGCGGCGGGCAGGAACCGGTCATGACGGCAGAGCAGGAATGTCGTCGGTGTCGCCGGCCACGTGGACAGGGGCCAGGACTGGGTGAACGGGGTGGTGGACTGCGTGCGGCTGTGCGTCCGCGCCTCGGTTGCCAGCTCGGCCGGAACATCATGGAAGAACAGGGCGTCCTCGTCGTCCGGGTGTCGGCTGTCTCGTTCGTCCTGCTCGCGGCGGGCCTGCTCGTAGCCGGTGTTGGTCCACCAGTCGCCGGGGGCTTCACCAGGCTGCGGGATCATCGCGGACAGCAGCACCAGCCGCTGGACTGGGACGCACTGGCAGACCAGCGGTGCGGTGAACCCGCCGAAGGAGTGGGCGACCAGCACGGTTCCGGCGGGATCGTCGATGGCTGCGGCCACGGTGTCGGCGTACTCGAACAGCCCGGCCGCGTCATCGTCGCAGGGCAGGTCGGGAGTGGCCACGCGGTGGCCGCGGGAGCGTAGTTCGCCGTCGACCAAGTGCCAGTACCAGGAATCGGACCCGGCCCCGGGGATGAACACATACTCGGCCATCACGCCCGCCCCCGCCGCGCGAACTCGGCCGCCGTGGAGCCGCCCGGGAACCGGGTCTGGAAGTCCAGGACTCCCACCCAGACCGGGCGCACCGCGATCCGGGCCATCCGTACCCCGGGGCCGCTGACGGCCGCGACCTGGGCCGCGGCCCGCTCCTCACCGCCGTAGCGGCGCAGGGCCAGCCCGTACTCCGGTACGATCCCGTCGATCTCGGTGACCTGGGCACGACCACGCAACAGCAGCGCCCGCGGCTGGGCCGCGGCCGCGTCGATCGTGATCGCCACCTCGGGCCTGGTCCGCAGCGCCGCGATCTTGCGGGCGGGGACGAACGTGGACAGGACCACCTCGTGCCCGGTCCAGTGGAACAGCATCGGAAACACGCGCGGTGTGCCGTCCGCGGCCACATACGCCACCCGCGCTAGCTCGGTCGAGGTCAGCAGGACCTGCGCGATGTCGCTGTCCAGCAGACGGACATCGCCCTGCGGCAGCGCCGCCAGTTCCTCGCGTGTCAGTGTGTGCACACCTGGCTCCTTAGGGTCATCGACCGCGTCGGTCGCGATCGTGCCCTGTGAGACCGGTGGAACGCGGAAAAGGAATCGAAGCCGATCAGGGCAGGGTCGCAGGCAAGCCGAACGCGTCGAACACCTCAGGCTGGAACGCGGTGATCTCGGCGATCCGCCCGTCCTCGACCCGCAGCACGTTGAGCACCTGTGCCCGATAGGAACGCTCTCCCGGCTGGCGGAGGTAGCCCGCCATGGCCGGCTGCCGGTTCGCCCAGACCGGCACGCCCCGCCACTGCCCCTCGTGCAGGGGCGATCCCGGCCCCAGGGTGTGCTCGGCGAACGCGGCGACTTCCGCCCGGCCGGCGAAGGAATACGGCAACGGCGGCATGGACAGTCGCACATCCTCGCTCAACAACTCCGCGAACGCCGCGATGTCGGCGCGCTCGTGGGCCGCCATGAAACGCCGCAGCAACTCCCGCTCCTGCCCAGTCGGGGCCACCGGGGCCGGAGCCTGCCCGGCGGGTCGTTGCGGCAGATGCGCCCGCAGCACGGGCCGAGCCCGCTGCAACGCGCTCTTCACCGCGGCCACGCTCATCTCCAGCAACTCACCGGTCTCCGCCGCTGACCAGCCGAGCACGTCCCGCAGGATCAGCACCGCCCGTTGCCGGGGCGGCAAGTGCTGGATGGCCACCAGGAACGCCAACTCGATGGTCTCCCGGGCGACCACCACGGTCTCCGGCTCCGCGTCCCGGTCAGCCACCGGCTCCAGCAACCGATCCGGAAACGGCTGCAACCATCCCACCTCCGCCGGTCCGCCAGCCTCACCCGGCGCTGGCTGCCGCGAGCGCCGGTCAAGGAAGTCCAGGCACACGTTCGTCGCGATCCGATACAGCCACGCCCGAAACGTCGAGCTGCCCTGGAAACTCCCGCGATAGCGCCACGCCCGCAGCAACGTCTCCTGCACCAGGTCCTCGGCCTCGTCGAACGAGCCCAGCATCCGGTAGCAGTGCACCCGTAACTCCCAGCGGTACCGCTCAGCCAACCCCGCGAACGCCGCCTCATCCCCAGCGTGCGCAGCGGCGACGCCCTCACCCTCCACCACCGCGACCCTACCCACACTCACTCCCACCAGCGCCCTGTCCTGCTGGAACAACCGGATGCGCCGGACCGGGTCGAGAAGGGGTCCAGGCGTTCAAACGGACGATCGACGTACGACTCGGGACTTCCGTCAGCCGACGACGCGGCGCAGGTGGGCTGAGGTGTGGGGCTGCATGGGCTGCCCCATCATCGCGCGTTCCTCGACGTAGCCGAGGTCGCCGTTGTTGATGAGGCCGTAAAGCCGCTGCGCTCCCGTGACTTCCTTCGCCGACGCGGTACGCACCACCGCGTCGGTGCCCAGCTCCCACGCCGTCTGGCTGCGCGGCTTTCCGTAGAAGATCTCGACGATGCCCGTGGCGTGGGCGAGCAGGAGTTCGATCGTGTCGTCGGGCTGCGGCCGCCACCAGCCCACTTCGCGGGCCGCGGGGCGAATCACGTTGCCTTCGTCGTCGATCAGCCAGGCCCGGGACTCGTGGTACAGGAACGGCCGGCCGTCGTGCGCGATGGTCAGCTGCTGCGCGAACTTCTGCGGCCCGTCGATCGTCGGGTAGTTCACTTCGCCTTCGCCGCGCCAGACGCCGACCAGCGGGAGCAGGGCGAGGCAGGCGGCGTTGAGGTCGGCACCTTCGCGCAGGTTCGCGGTGTCGACCGGGATCGGCAGGTCGGGAAGGGTGCCGAACGGGGGCAGGTTGCGCTGGCGAGTCTGCTCAGCGCGTCGCTCCGCTGCCTGGATGGCGTCGTCGCCACTGGTCATGGGATCAGCGCTGGTCGGCGTACAGCCGGTAGACGACGTAGAACGCGAACCACAGCACGGCGATCGCGACGATCACCAGCAGCGTTGTAAACAGGATCTCCACGTCTGCAGGATAGCCGCCGCTCAGCCGCTCACACGCGCCGCACCTGCGTGGCAAGCCCCACCTTGCGTTCGGGCACGAAGACGGCCGCCTTGCCGGGTTCGGGACCGACAAGGTGGCCATGGAGACACCCGGGTCAGCTTCCCGTTCGGATCACCGCTCAAGGGCCGTTCCGCCGCCAAACGTTGCCGCCGCCTGCCGCCCGTTTGCCTGGTTCTCCGCGACGTAGGGCCGCAGTTCCGTCTCGTATGCGCCGAAGGCGGTCGGGTGGTCGCCGCCGGCCGAGGCCAGGTGGCGGGCGAGCGTCCGGGCGCCGATCAGTGCTTGTGAGGTGCCCATTCCGCTGGTCGGCGCGGCGCAGTACCCCGCGTCACCAATCAGCGCGACCCGGCCGCGTGACCAGCGGTCCAGGTGCACCTGGCAGGCCGAGGAGAAGTAGAAGTCGTCGGCCCGGCTCAACGCCTCCAGCAGTCGGGGCACCTCCCAGCCGTGCCCGGCGAAGGCGGCGCGCACCGCCTTCTCCTGCTCGTGGCGGCCGCGTCGATCCAGGGCGGGTGAGGGGTGGCGAAGGAAAGGCTGACCGTGAGCCGGTCCGCCGGATCGGCACTGAATACGTAGATCGCCGCGTCATCGAGATGCTGCAGCAACCCGGCGTGGTCGAGGCCGAGGTAGTTTGCGGTACGGGCGGGGTCTGGGGGTTGCACCCCCAGACCACACAGCCGCCTCAAGGTTTCGCTACCCACACCGCCTGCGAGCAACAGTCTCTAGCCGACGGAGATGGCGACCTGGTGTAGGCCGGGCGCCGCCGCGTCGACCGACGCTTCGCCGGTGCCGTTGCGGTGCAATGCACGAACCGTCCACGTTCCGGGAGCGGCATAGAAGCGGAAGTCGCCCCCGGCCGAAGCCTGGACCTCGCCGGCGAAGTCGCCGTCGCCGTTGAGCAGGCGCACGTAGGCACCGGCCAGCGGGCCCTGCGTGCCACTCACCTTGCCGGCCACCACGACCTGCCCCTGGGTGTCCAGATCCGCCGGGGTGCCGGTCTGCACCGGAGCGCCACAGCCGTCATTGCTCATTTCTTGACTCCAGTCTCGATCGGCACGCCGACCAGCGAGCCGTACTCGGTCCACGATCCGTCGTAGTTCTTCACGTCCGACAACCCCAACAGCTCGTGCAGGGCGAACCAGGTGTGACTGGACCGTTCGCCGATCCGGCAGTAGGCGATGGTCGCCTTGCCCTCATCGAGGCCCTCCCGCGCGTAGAGCTCGGAGATCTCCTCGTTGGTCTTGAAGGTGCCGTCCTCGTTCGCGGTCTTGGCCCACGGCACGTTGAGCGCCGTCGGGATGTGCCCGGCCCGCTGCGCGGACTCCTGCGGCAGGTGCGCGGGCGCCAGCAGCTTGCCGGAGAACTCGTCGGGCGAGCGGACATCGATCAGGTTCTTGTTCCCGATCGCGTCGACCACCTCGTCGCGGAAGGCGCGGATCGAGGTGTCCGGGTCCTTCGCGACGTAGCCGGTGCGCTCGCGCTTGACCTCGTCGCGGGTGAGGTCGCGGCCGTCCAGTTCCCACTTCTTGCGGCCGCCGTCGAGCAGCTTGACCTTCTCGTGGCCGTAGAGCTTGAAATACCAGTAGGCGTAGGCGGCGAACCAGTTGTTGTTGCCGCCGTAGAGGATCACCAGGTCGTCGTTCGAGATTCCCTTGTCGGACAGCAGGGCTTCGAAGCCCGCCCGGTCGACGAAGTCGCGGCGGACCGGGTCCTGCAGCTCGTTCTTCCAGTCGATCTTGACCGCGCCGCGGATGTGGCCGCCGTCGTAGGCGGTGGTGTCCTCGTCCACCTCGGCGAAGACCACGCCGGGGGTGTCCAGGTTCTCCTCGGCCCACTGCGTCGTGACCAGGACGTCTTCACGGCTCATTTGATTTTCTCTCTTCTCGTGGGTGGACTGCTGGGACGCCTTCTGCGGGCTCGGCGTCAAAGCACCACGGCGTCCTCGGACCGGCTACAGGCCCCAGAACAACTCCCTGTACCGGGCAGCAAGGAGAGTGGGACGGCGGAGCTCGCGGATCAGCTCACGCGCGACACAGGCTGCTACGCACGCGGCAAAGATCGACCGCGCGGCGTTGCGTCAGCAGTGTGAGAGGCAACCTGTGCACGTCCCTCACACTACCGACGCTCTCTTTCCCTGGGAACCGCGCTCAACATGTGGAACGCGTGCGTCGAGCAACCGCGGCGGCCCGCCGCAGCAGTCCGGCCACGGTCACCTCCCGGTGAACTTCACGTTCTGCGCCTCACCCTTGACGGTCACCGACCCGCTGTTCACCTGCACCGCGGTGGGCGTCACCGCGAAGGGCAGGTCGCCGGTGTCGAAGGTGGCCTTGAAGTTGGGCAGCAGCGCCTGTTGCACCGCCTGGGGAACGACCGTGGTCTCCTTGTCATTCCCGTACTGCAGGCGCTTGGGCACGATGTCGATCGACGTGCCGTGCAACTCGATCATCGCGAAGCAGAAGATCTCGATCTTCTGGCCGGCGATCTGGACGTAGCCGGAGACGCGGATGCCGGCCTTGGACTTGTCCTGTTCCTCTTCCTGCTGCTTGCCGTCCTGATCGGAACCGCTGGAATCCTTCGCGTCCTGCCCGGTCTGCACGTATTCCACGCTCGACGGCTCGATGCGCAGGTCCTCGACCCTGGTCAGCGGATCGATCTTGGCGATGTCGCTGGCCTTGATGGTGACCTGCGCCTCCAGCTTGCCGACGAGGATGGCACTGGTGTTGCCATTCATCAGGTCCGACAGCGGCGCCGTGACGTCTTTGAGCTCGGCGTTGATGTCGACGTCCTTCAGGTTCTGGATCGGCACCCCGGACGCGGACACGGAGATGCGGCTGTAGTCACCGCTGAGCGCCTGCGTGATGAACGGGAACCCGTGGATCGTCACCGACGGGTCGTCGGTCAGGCCGAGCTGTTGCCGCGCCTTCTGGGACACGGTGTGTTCGGCGAACGCGGCCAGCCCGAAATCCGCGCCGACGAGGATGGCGACCAGCACGGCGAGGCTGATCAGGATCCGGCGGGTACGGCGGCCACGGCGCTTGGCGGCCTCGGGCGCGACAGGGCTGACTGGTCTGCTCACTCTTCGTATTCCGATCTGTGGGTCCCCGCTTGACGTCGTGTGACGAGTATGGCAAGGGGGAGGTTTTTCCCGTGTTCGGCAGCTAGTCTGGCTTAACGGCGCACTGGGGGCATGCGAGGTTACGAGAAAGAAGGCGATGATGATGAGCCTTAACTTGCTCGTGCTCACCCCCGAGCCCGACGCTACCTCTGTCCTACCAGCCCTGGATCTGTTGCCGCACACCGTCCGCGTGCGCGCACCGGAGGTTACGGCGTTGCTGGACGCCGGTCACCGCGACGTCATCCTCCTGGACGCCCGGACCGAGCTGGCCGCCGCGAAGAGCCTGTGCCGGCTGCTCAAGGGCACCGGCGAGGACGAGGCCGGCTCTCCGGTCATCGCCGTCGTGGGCGAGGGCGGGCTGGTCGCGGTGAGCGCCGAGTGGCGGATGGACGACATCCTGCTGCCCACCGCCGGCCCCGCCGAGATCGACGCCCGGCTGCGCCTGGCGACCACGCGGGATGGCGCGCCGGCCCAACTCGACGCCGAACTGCGGATCGGCGACCTGGTCATCGACGAGGCCACCTACACCGCCCGGCTGCGCCGCCGCACCCTTGAGCTCACCTACAAGGAGTTCGAGCTGCTCAAGTACCTGGCCCAGCACGCGGGCCGGGTGTTCACCCGCGCCCAACTGCTCCAGGAGGTCTGGGGCTACGACTTCTTCGGCGGCACCCGCACCGTGGACGTGCACGTCCGGCGGCTGCGCGCCAAGCTCGGCCCCGAGCACGAGCAGATGATCGGCACGGTGCGCAACGTGGGCTACAAGTTCGAGCGGCCGGCCAAGAACGTCACCAAGAACCCCGTCGGCCGGCTCTCCTTCGAGACCGGCGACCTGCCGAGCGGGGTGTCGACGCACTGACTGGAGATGCCCTGACTGGAATCGTGTGGGCCGAAGAACTTGACGAGACCACCGCGCGCGAGGTCGGTGAACTACTGTTCGCCGCACGCGAAGCCGACGGGCAGCCGGAAGGCGTCACCGCTCCCCGCGGTGGCCTCCACCTGTTGGCCCGGGAGTCCGGTGAGCTGGCCGGGTACGCGCACCTCGACACCGCAGGAGACTCCTTCGGCCGTCAGGTCGCCGAACTGATCGTGCATCCGGACCACCGCGGCCGGGGCGTGGGCACCAGGCTCGCCCGCGCGCTCGCGGACCGGGTCCCGGCGAAAGAACTCCGGGTCTGGGCACACGGTGATCACCCGGCGGCCGCGCGGATCGCCGAACGCGAAGGCTTCCGCCGGGCGCGAGAGCTGCTGATCATGCACACGCCGGTGCGCGACGACTGGCCCGAACCCGTGCTGCCGCCCGGAATCTCGCTGCGCGCGTTCGTGCCGGGGCAGGACGAGCAGGCGATGATCGAGGTCAACGCCCGGGCCTTCGACTGGCATCCCGAACAGGGCAGTCTCAGCGTCGAGGACCTGACCTCGGCCGAAGCCGAAAGCTGGTTCGACCCGGCCGGGTTCTTCCTGGCCGAGCGGGACGGCCGGGTGGTCGGCTTTCACTGGACGAAGGTGCATCCCGCCCATCCGCGCCGGTTCGGCGGGGAACCGGTCGGCGAGGTGTACGTGGTCGGCGTGGACCCGGACGCCCAGAACGGCGGGCTCGGCAAGGCGCTGACCGTGGCCGGGCTGCGCTACCTGCGAGAGCGGGGACTCGGGCAGGTCATCCTCTACGTCGAGTCGGACAACCTGCCCGCGATCGCCGTCTACGGCCGGCTCGGCTTCACCCGCTACCGATCCGACATCCAGTACGAGCACTGAGCTTTAGAGTGCTGAAGTGGCTTGCGTGGCGGTGCGGGTAGCGGAACCTCAGACGCCTTCTCGCTCCGGGATCGCCTCCTCATGAATGCCCAATTCACCACGTCGGCGCTGTCCTCGCGAGAAGACGCCTGAGAACCCGCGGCGGCGCAAGCTGCGTGCCTCACAGCAAGCGGCTCCGCCGCTTCAAAACAGTTTCCTAGGCGCGCACCCTGGCGAAGCGGGCCACCAGGCGGGCGATCAGGTTCAGCGCGATGACCACCAGGATCAGGGTCAGCGCACCCGTCCACGCCCGGTCGATCGCGGTCGCGTTGGGCTGGCCGGCCTCGGCGAACACGAACAGCGGCAGTGACGCCTGCGGCCCGTCGAACGGGTTGAAGTTGATCGACTGGGCCCCGAACACGGTGAGCAGCACCGGGGCCGTCTCGCCCATCACGCGAGCGACCGCGAGCATCACACCGGTCACGATCCCCGCCGTCGCGGTCGGCAGGACCACGCGCACCACGGTGATCCATTTGGCCACGCCCAGGGCATACGACGCCTCACGCAGGCTGTGCGGAACCAGCTTGAGCATCTCCTCGGTGGAGCGGATCACCGTGGGGAGCATCAGCACGATCAGGGCCAGCGAGCCCGCGAACCCCGAGTAGCTCTGCCCGAGCAACACGATCCACAGGGCGAGGATGAACAGGCCGGCCACGATCGAGGGCAGGCCGGTCATCACGTCGACGAGGAAGCTGACCACCCGGCCGAGCCGGCCGGTGCTGTACTCGACCAGGTAGATGGCGACCAGGATGCCCAGCGGCGCGGCGATCGCGGTGGCGATGCCGACCTGCTGCAGGGTGCCGATGATCGCGTGGTAGGCCCCGCCGCCGGCATCGCCCTCGGCGACCGAGCGCATCGAGTGGGTGAAGAAGACCGGGTCGAAGCGGGCCAGGCCGCGGTAGATCGTGTAGCCGAGGACGCCGACCAGCGCCAGCACGGCGAACAGCACGGTCGCGAGCAGCACGTTGGTCATCAGCCGGTCCTTGGCGTGACGCCAACCCTCGACCAGCGTGGAGACCACGGTCAGCCCGACCACGTACAGCACCGCGGCGATCAGGATGAAACCGACGTAGCCGTCCAACGGCGTGAACAGGAACAGCAAGCCGGTGACCGCGATGGCACCCGCGGCGGTGCCCAGCAGCGCCGGCCAGGTCAGCCTTGGCCGGGTCAACGGGCTGGAGACCAGCGGCCGGTCGAGGACCTCGCTCACGCCTTCGCCTCTTTCGTGCCACGCCGGACGATCGCCCGGGCTCCGAAGTTGACCACCAGGGTGATCGCGAACAGGACCAGGCCGGAGGCGATCAACGCGCTCCGGCCGGCGGCGCCGGCATCGCCGAACTTGTTGGCGATGTTCGCCGCGATGGTCGCACCCGCGGGATCCAGGATCCGGAAGGTGATCACGTTGCTCGCCGAGAGCACCAACGCGACCGCGATCGTCTCCCCGACCGCACGGCCGAAGCCGAGCACGACCGCGCTGATCATGCCCGAGCGGCCGTAGGGCAGCACGGCCATGCGCACCATTTCCCAGCGGGTGGCGCCCAGCGCGAACGCGGCCTCGATGTGCTCGCTCGGGGTCTGGATGAAGACCTCGCGGCACAGCGCCGCCACGATCGGCAGGATCATCACGGCCAGCACCACGCCCGCCGCGAACATCGACTTGCCGTAGGTCTGGTTCGTCGACGCGAACAGCGGAATCCAGCCGAAGTAGCGGTTGAGGAACTCGCTGAGCGGGATCAGGTTCGGCACCAGCCAGATCAGGCCCCACAGCCCGAACACCACGCTGGGCACCGCGGCCAGCAAGTCGATCACGTAACCGAGCGGGCGCGCGATGGCCCTCGGCGCGTACTGGCTGATGTAAAGCGCGACGCCGATCGCGATCGGCACGCCGATGACCAGCGCGATCAACGAACTGAGCACGCTGCCGAAGGCCAGCGCGGCGATACCGAACACCCCGCTTTGGTCCGGATCCCAGGTCAGCGTGGTGAAGAAGTTCGCCTTGTTGGACTGGAAGGCCGGCAGCGCTTGCATGATCAGGAAGGCCGCGATGACCCCCAGGAGAACGAGGATCAGCAGCCCGGACGCCTTCGCGAGCCAACGGAAGAGCATGTCCCCGCGACGGGACGGGTGCCGGGAGAGCCGCGAGGCCAGGTCCACGGCCACCGGCGTGGTCGCGGTGCCGGGTGGCTCCGGAGGCTGGTTGCTGGTGATGGCGCGCTCCTTGATGCCGTGCCGTTACAGGTTTCCGATACCCGCATGGTCCGCCTCGCTAACCCAGCGGGCGAGGCGGACCAGCCGGTCGGTCAGCCCAGCGAGTTCACCGCCGCCGCAACCTTGGTCTGCAGGTCCGCCGGCAGCGGAACGTAGCCCTGGTTGGTCAGCGGGGTTTGCCCGTCGTTGCTGGCCAGGTAGGACAGGAAGTTCTTGAGCAGCGGCAGCTTCGCGCTGTCGTTGCCGCTCTGGCACACGATCTCATATGTCACCAGCACGGCCGGGTAGGCGTCCGCGTCCGCGTTGGTGTAGTCGAACTCCAGCTTGAGGTCGTTGCCCGTGCCGACGGTCTTCGCCTTGGCGAGGAAGTTCTTCACGTTGTCCGTGGTGAGTTCCACGAACTTGCCGCCGGCGTTGCCCAGCTTGGCGTAGGGGAGCTGGCTCTGCGTGGCGAACGAGAGTTCCATGTAGCCGATGGCACCCGGTGTGCTCTTCACCCCCTGGGCGATGCCCTGGGTTCCGTTGGAGCCCTGACCGCCCGGAGCCGGCCAGTTCTTGTTGGCCTCGAACGGGAAGTCCGCCTTGGCCTCCTTGGCCAGGTAGTTGCTGAAGTTGTAGCTGGTGCCCGACCCGTCGGACCGGTGGAAGGTCTGGATGCCCAGCGACGGCAGCTTGACGCCCGGGTTGTCGGTGGCGATCGCCTGGTCGTCCCAGTTGGTGATCTTGCCGGTGAAGATCTTGGCCAGGGTGCTCGCCGACAGGTTCAGCGGTTGCTTCACGTCGGGCAGGTTGTAGCCGACCGCGATCGGCCCGGGCACCATGGGCAGGTTGATCGCGGGGCCGGTCTTGCACCGGGCATCCGCGGCCGGCTGGTCGGAGGACGACAGTGCGAAGTCCGAACCGGCGAAGTCGATGGTGCCCTGCTGGAACTGCTGGACGCCCTTGCCCGAGCCGCCGCCCTGGTAGTTGATCGTCGCGTCTTTGCAGCTGTTCTGGTAAGCCTTGACCCACTCCGACATGGCGTTCGCCTGCGCGGTGGAGCCGGCCGCGGTCAACGTGCCGGACGCGCACTGGATGTTGGCCGTGGGCTGGTTCGGGTTCGGCGCGCCGGACGTGTTGTTGTCAGTGCCACAGGCAGCCAGCAGCAGCGCACCAGCCGCGAGAGCACTGGCCGCGACACCATGCCGCTTGGTAATCACGTGAGATTCCTCCAACGGACGCATAACTCATCGCGACGGTGCGTCGCGCAACCGGACGGTAAGCAACCCCGATGGAGCAAAAGTGGATATGACGTTAACGAGAGGTGAAACCGACGTGTGTAGTTATTCCGTCCCGGACCAGTGAACACTGGCGTACAAATGGCCAGGGTAAGCCTTTTCGCCGGCACTCGCGCCGGCACCGGCCATAGCCCGTTCAGCCGGCCACGGCAAGGTGATGCTTACCGTACGCTGTTCATCTGTCGTTCACCTTTTCTGACCTGTCCGGCCATCCACGAACCCTACCCTTGTGCCGCGGTCGACAGTTCCGACCTGGGGTGGGGACGCTCGCTACCCTGAGAGGGTCGCTGCGGCCTGGCCCGAGTCTCGAGCAGAAGTGAGCGTTTCCGCGATGGCAAAGCGAATCGACGTCAAGGACCTCGACATTTACTACGGCAAGTTCCACGCCGTGGACAGTGTGACGCTGTCCGTACCGCCGCGGAACGTGACCGCGTTCATCGGCCCGTCCGGCTGCGGAAAGTCCACGGTGCTACGCACACTGAACCGTATGCACGAGGTCATTCCGGGGGCCCGCGTGGACGGCGAGGTGCTGCTCGACGGCGAGAACATCTACGCGCCCAACGTGGACGCGGTGCAGGTACGGCGCACCATCGGCATGGTGTTCCAGCGCCCCAACCCGTTCCCGACCATGTCGATCAGGGACAACGTCGTCGCGGGCCTGAAGCTGGCCGGCAGCAAGAACAAGAAGCACCTCGACGAGGTCGCGGAACGGGCGCTGCGTGGTGCCAACCTGTGGAACGAGGTCAAGGACCGGCTGAACAAACCGGGCGGCGGGCTTTCCGGCGGGCAGCAACAGCGGTTGTGCATCGCGCGGGCGATCGCCGTTCGGCCGGACGTGCTCCTGATGGACGAGCCGTGCTCCGCGCTGGACCCGATCTCGACGCTCGCCATCGAGGATCTGATCGGCGAGCTGAAGAAGGACTACACCATCGTCATCGTGACGCACAACATGCAGCAGGCAGCCCGCGTCTCGGACCAGACGGCGTTCTTCAACCTCGCGGGGGTCGGCCAGCCCGGCCGGCTCGTCGAGCTCAACGACACCGAGAAGATCTTCTCCAACCCCGACGAGAAGGCCACCGAGGACTACATCTCCGGCCGTTTCGGCTGAGTGGACGACCCCACGAAAACGTCTCCGGCGCGATGTGCCGGGCGCGGTAGCGTCGAGGCGTGGTTTCGGTTTACGTAGAAGGTGCCGGCGAAAGGCTGCCATCCACCGGAGCGGCGGCGGTGGCCGGACGGGCGCTGGGCGCCATCCCGCCCACCGTCCAGATCCTGATCGGCATCGTCAGCGTGCAGGCCGGCGCGGCGCTGGCCAAACAGCTGTTCGCGGTCGCGGGACCGGCCGGGACGGTGGCCCTGCGGCTGTTCTTCGCCGCCGTGGTCCTGTTGCTGATGTGGCGGCCCGTGCAGGAAGCGCGGCGTCTCGGCCGGCGCGGGTGGCTGGTGGTACTGGCCTACGGCGTCGTGCTCGGCCTGATGAACCTGTGCTTCTACATGGCGCTCGCCCGCATCCCGCAGGGCATCACCGTCACCATCGAGTTTCTCGGCCCGCTCACCGTCGCGCTCGCCGGGTCACGCCGCCTGCTCGACGCGCTGTGGGCGCTGCTCGCGGCGGGCGGGGCCGTGCTGCTGACCGAAACCCGCGGCGATCTTTCCCTGGTCGGCATCCTGTTCGCGCTCGGCGCGGCGGTCTGTTGGGGAGGTTACATCCTGCTCGGCTCCGCACTGGGCAACCGCACCTCCGGCGGCAACGGGCTCGCCCTCGGGATGGCCGCCGCGGCACTGGTCGCCACGCCCGCCGGGATCGCCCAGACCGGCAGCGCCCTGCTCTCCCCGACGGTGCTGGCCGTCGGGCTCGCGGTCGCACTGCTCTCGTCGGTCGTCCCGTACTCGCTGGAGCTGGAAGCACTGCGGCGGATCCCACCGCGGGTCTTCGGCGTGCTGATGAGCCTCGAACCGGCGGTGGGCGCGCTCGCCGGTTTCGTCGTGTCGGGCGAGCTGCTGCACCCGCTGCAGTGGCTCGCGCTCTGCTGTGTGATGGCGGCCTCGATCGGTGCGACCCGCTCGACCAGCAAAAACGGCCGGTAGGCTAGGTCCCGTGAGTGTCCTCGACGGTTATCCGGAAACGGCGGTGCTCGCGCGCGGACTAACCCAGGAACTAATGGTCTACAAGTTCGCGGTCGACGAGCTGATGACGAAGTTGAAGATCCTCTCCGAGGAGTTCGACTTCGCGCACCAACACGATCCGATCGAGCACATCACCAGCCGGGTCAAGCAGCCGCAGGCGATCCTGGACAAGATGCGCCGCAAAGGTCTGCAACCGACGCTGGCTGCGGTCAAGGAACACATCGAGGACATCGCCGGGATCCGCGTGGTGTGCCCGTTCGTGCCGGACGTCTACACCGTCGCCGGGATACTCGGCCGCCAGGACGACGTGGAGATCGTCAAGACCAAGGACTACATCGCCGAGCCCAAGGCGAACGGCTACCGCAGCCTGCACCTGATCGTGCGCATCCCGGTGTTTCTCTCCGACCGGGTGGAACGGGTCAAGGTGGAGATCCAGATGCGCACGATCGCGATGGACTTCTGGGCCGCGGTGGAGCACAAGCTGTTCTACAAGTACGACGGTGAGGCGCCGAAGGACTTCGCCGCCGAACTGCTCGTGGCCGCCGAGACCGCGGCCGATCTGGACGCGCGGATGAACGCCCTGCACCGGCGCATCCGGTAGCCCCCTTTAGACGTCCTCGTCCGCGCCGTAGCCGGGCATCTTGCCGGTGGCCACGAAGATCATCCGCTTCGCCACCGAGACCGCGTGGTCGGCATACCGCTCGTAGAAGCGGCCGAGCAGGGTCACGTCCACCGCGGCGGCCACCCCGTACGCCCAGTCCTTGTCCATGATCACGCTGAACAGGTGGCGGTGGATGTCGTCGACGTGGTCGTCGTCGGCCTCCAGCGCACGGGCCGCCTCCACGTCCTGGGACTTGATGATCTCCTGGGTGCGCAGGGCGAGCTTCACCCCGAGCTCGCCCATCTCGGCGAAGTAGGGGCGGACCGGCTCGGGCAGCGCACACTCCGGATGCCGCCGCCGCGCCGTCTTGGCCACGTGCAGGGCGAGATCGCCCATGCGCTCGACGCTTTCCGCGGCGTGGATCGCCGCGAGCACCGTCCGCAGGTCGGTCGCCACCGGAGCCTGCAACGCCAGCAGGGCGTATGCCTGCTCCTCGCATTCGGCTCGCAGGTCGTCAATCTTCGCGTCGTCCCCGATCACCTGCTCGGCCAGCGCCAGGTTTGCCTCCAGCAGGGCCTCGGTCGCCCGCTCCATGGCGGTCGCCACCTGCACGGACATTTCGGCGAGCCGATCCGCCAGTTGTTTGAGTTCGACGTGGTAAGCCTCGCGCATGCCCACACTCTAAGGCCCCAGTTTGGCGAACGCCGCATCGCGGAGTGAACCCACGATGAACCGTGGGAAACGAGTTGTCGGCCGGGCTATCCGTTCCGCGTCGACGGTTTGGTGTTGCCGCCGGCCTGCGCTGCGGTGGACGACGATGCGGACCCGGAGTCGGTACCGGGCAACGGGCCGTCCTCGATGAGGGCCTGGAAGATGGCCTTCGCCTTGCTGTCCACCAGTACCTCGTTGCCCCGGCTGTTCGCTTCGCCAACCGTCGGCGCAGTCATGAAGTTGACCTTGCTCGGGTCGAGGCCCTTCATCGACTGGGCCAGCGTGAGCATCTGGTCCACACCGACGTTGTCGCCGAAGGTCGCCTTGGCGAAGGCGGTGACGAAGCCGGAGAGCTGACCGGGGTCGGTCATCACGCCCTGGGACATGACCTTTTCCATCAGGGCCTGGATGAACTCCTGCTGGCGCTTGATCCGCCCGTAGTCCGAGGTGGGGTCGCCGATCACATGGCGGGCGCGGACGAAGCTGAGAGCCTGGTCGCCGGAGATCGTGACCGCACCGGTCTGCGCCACCACCATGCCGAGCACGCTGTCCTTGATCGGCTTGTCGACCTGCACGGTGACGCCATGTACCGCGTCGACCATGTCCTTGAAGCCACCGAAGTCGATCCCGATGAAGTGGTTGATCTTCATGCCGGTCAGCTGCTGCGTCCACTTCGTCAGGCAGCGCGGGCCGCCGATGGCGTACGCGGTGTTCAACTTGACCTTCGTCGCCGCGGGCACGACTTCGTTGGTGTAGTCGTTCTTCGTCACGTCGAACCGGTTGCACTCGGGACGGGAGATCTCCAGGTCACGGGGGAAGGAGATGATCACGGCCCGCTGCCGGTCGGCCGGGACGTGCGCGAGCATGATCGTGTCCGAGCGCGCGCCCTGGACCTCGTCGGCGTTGCCGACGTTCTCCTCATCGGTGGCCCCGGCGCGCGTGTCCGAGCCGGCGATCAGGAAGTTCTCGTCGCCGGTCTGTGCGCCCGCGTCCTGGATGTCGGCCGAGTTCTCGTCCAGCGCGGAAACCTGGGTGAACTTGCTGTTGAACCAGGTCTTCGCGCCCCAGGCCGTGCCAATGCCGAGGAAGATCAGGGCGGCCAGCACGACCGCGACGATGCGGCCGATCTTGAGCGACCGCTTGATGCGGCGCTCCTTCTTCTCCTGCAGCCGGGTCTGCGATGGCGCCTCGTCCGGCTCCGCCGCGTTGCGGGCGGACTCGTCGCCGCCGCGGATCGGCGCGACCACCCGCTGCAGCCGCGTCCTGGTCTGCTCGATGAGCTGCATGGGACGGGACGTGAAGCGCTCGAAACGCTGTTTTCGCCGGGCTTCCTCCGCGGCGAGCTCGTCATGCGCGGCAGAGAACCGGGCCAGCGTGTTGTCGATCTTGCGCCGGACCTTGGTGCTGTCGTCGATCGGCTCCATCTCGTCGGTCATGGTGAGCCGGTCTTCGAGCGAGGCCGGCGGTCGCCGCGACGAAAGGGGAGACGGCCGGGCCTGCCTCGGCGGCGCCGCGGCGCCATTCGGGCGAGGGGCCGGCGGCCGTTGCGCGGGCGGTTGCGGTGCCGGTTTCGATGCCGTCGGCGGTCCAGCCGCCGCGGACTGCTTCGGTGCCGGTTTCGATGCGGTCGGCGGCCCGGCCGCCGCGGGCGGCTTCGGCGCCGGTTGCGGTGCCTTCGACGGTCCAGCCGACGGGGGCGGCGCGACCGGCGCCACCTGTCTGGTCGGAGCGGCCGGCGGCGCCGGCTCGGGCTCCGGTCTCCGGCGCGGCGGAGTGCCTGGCTTCGGCGGCTCCGCCACCGGCGGGCGCCGCACGGGCGGCTGGGGCGGCGCGGGTGGGCGCGGCGGACGGTTGGCGGGCGGTGGCGTCGAGGCGCGCCGCTGTGCCGGTGGGGTAGGCGCGCGGCGCTCACGGGGGCGAGGTTCGGCGGGTGGGGCGGGCGGCGGCTGGCGCCGGGCGACCGGCGGCAGCGACGGATGCCGATCGTGATGGCCACGCTCGGGCGCGCTCGCGCCGTTGCTGCTGGGGGCATCGAACTGCGGTCGGACCCCGGTGCGCTGGGCGATGACGTCGGCGACGCTGATACCGCCCGGACTGTCGATGGAACGGCGCCGCCGGCCCGGTGCCGGGCCGCCGTTACCCCGGGGACCGGAGCCGGCCGAACGATCGTCTGGCACCCGGTCTCCTTTCGCTCGTAGCAGGCGGGTGGGCCCCACCATGGGATTCATCGCCTGGGTGGCGAGCATCGTTATCGTACGGATACATGCCCTTCCTGACGACACCCTGCGGCAGATTTTTTTTACGTAGCGTGGGAGAACCATGCGCTATGCGACGAACTGGGTGAACCACCGGGCCGGTCGACAGGGTGATCTACGAGCTATTACTACGCAAAGTATTCGACGAGCTCGCGCCTCGCGCTCGGCGCACCCGCCCGGCCAGCGCACCGAGCAGGCCGGCTTCGCACCGCGGCCACCGGGACGCGATGTCCGGTTTCCGCCAGCTTGCCCCGGGCCCGCACTCGATCATGGCTTTATGGCGCACGAAGAAATACAGCCGAACATCCTCTATTTCGGCACTCCCGTAGTGCTGTTGAGCACCGGAAACGAGGACGGAACGGCCAATCTTGCCCCAATTTCGTCGGCCTTCTGGCTCGGCTGGCGGGCAATTCTGGGGATCGGCGCGAGCGCACAATCCGCACGAAACCTGCGGCGCACCGGGGAGTGCGTGCTGAACCTGCCGTCGGTGCGTGAGGCCGCGGCGGTGGACCGGTTGGCCCTGACCACCGGCGCGAACCCGGTGTCACCGACCAAGCTCGAGCGCGGATACCGATACGAGCCGGACAAGTTCGGTACCAGCGGGTTGACGGCCGTGCCCTCGGACACCGTCGGCCCGCCCCGGGTGGCCGAATGTCCGGTCGCCTTGGAGACCGTGGTCGCGGCGATCCACCCGATCGCCGCGGACGACCCGCGACAGAACGGGAAGGTTCTGTGCGTCGAGGTCCGGGTGAAGAAGGTCCACGTGCACCCGGAGATCCGTATGGCGGGTACCACCGACCGGATAGATCCGGACCGGTGGCGCCCGCTGATCATGAGCTTCCAGCAGTTCTACGGGCTCGGTGACCGGGTCCGGCCCTCCCGGCTGGCGGGAATTCCGGAGCGGATGTACCGCAGCCCGGAAGTCGATCAGGCCGCGACCGCGATGTGAAAACCCGTTGACCCGCTCGGCGGCGAGGCCTGAAGCGACGGCCATCAGGCCCGAAAGCGGGCCGGCAACCCTGGCCATCCGGCCGATGGCGCACGGCCCTTCGTCCGATACGACGCGCATCCGCCGCCCATAGCGTCGAAGTCATGACAAACGCTCAGCTCAGGCGCCTGGTCGCGGCCATATCGGTGCTGGTCTACGCCTGCTTCGTCGCGTCGGCCGTGTTCTTCCCGTTGCCCGGGCCGTACACCACGCCGCCGAGCCAGGGCCTCCAGCTCGTGCCCTTCCAATGGGTGGACGACGTGTGCCGTGAGCTGCGGTACACCGGGTTTTCGCTCACGGACGTGTTCACCGCACCCGCGTTCGAGGGCACCGCGCTCAACGTGCTGCTGTTCGTGCCGCTGGGGATCTTCGCGCGGATGTTGTTCAAGCGCGGCTTCGTCGGCACGATGCTGATCGGGTTCGCCTGCTCGCTGTTCATCGAGACGACCCAGCTGACGGCGAACTGGGGCACCGCGCGCTTCCAGTACCGGATCTTCGACGTGGACGATCTGATCAACAACACGGTCGGCGCGACGCTCGGCTGGATCGCGGCCGCGCTTTTCCTGGCGCTGGTCGGTGCGACGCGGCGTGCGGACACGCCCAGCTACCCAGACAGGTTCAACCACACAGACAGGTTCAACTATCCGAACAGGTTCAGCCGCCCCGCTGGGTTCAGCCATCCGGACCGGCTCAGTTATACGGCGGCCTCAGCCGCGAAGGCCCGTCCAGTTCACCAAGGCGCGCCAGCCGAGCCGCCCTACGCGCGGCCGCCCGTCGCGTGGCTCGCCGGTCCTCCCAGGCAACCGTCGCAGCGGCGGCCATGAAGATCAGCACCACGAGCCCGAGGACGATCGCGATCTCCACGCCGCCTCCCTGGCATCTTGTGTGATAAGTCACAGAGCGTACGCGCCCTTTGGCCGATTCGCCACCTTCAGCCGCCACGACTGGGCGTTGACGGCAAGCCCGGACCGCTTCTCGGAAGCAGAACCCCGGCGGATGCCGCCACCGTTCGCCGGAAAGTTCGGCAAACCGCACCAGCCCGTGCACGGAGCGTAGTTCACATTTCAAAGTCGAAGGACCCGCGTCACGTACTCGGTCAGGCCTGGTTACACAATGGACAGGGGCGTTATACCTGGCCGGTCTCAGCAGGGAAGATCGGATTCGCGACCCCGGAGGAGCCCGGGCAGGCCATCGAGGGGGATGACCTGCCCGGGCCGGACTCGCGCCCAGGTTTGACCGCGTCGAGACGGAGTCGCCATGACGCACAGTAATGATCCGGCGAAGACGCCACAGGCCGCGGCCTCGAGCCGCAGTTTGGGTGTCGCGGTGGTCGATCCCATCCCGATCTATCGCGATGGCCTGTCCACACTCGTGCAGCGCACGCCGGGAATGCACTGGGCCGGGTACGCCTCGAACCCGCACGCCGCGCTTCAGCTGGCGGAGCAGACCCATCCGGACGTGATAGTGATCGACACCGGCCTCGATCCGCACGGCCACCTGACCAAGATGTTGATGAGCGCGGATCCCGCGCTACTGGTGATCATGCTGCTTCGCGAGACGCACCGGACCCCGCGCTTCCTCAGCAGCGCTCTGTCGCTCGGCGCCCATGCCGTCGTGCCGCGCTCGGCCGAGGGCCGGCGGATGGTCGATGCCATCCGGCGCGCGTACCTCGACCGCCGCTACATCGATCCCGCGCTGGTGCCGCTCGCGGTGCCGCCGAGCCGGTCCTCCTCGCGGGGCGCGGATACGGCGCAGGGCAGGCAGCCCCGGATGCCGCTGTCCCGCCGTGAGTACCAGGTGCTGCAGTTGGTCGCGGAGGGGCTGGAGAACGCGGCGATCGCGAAGATCCTCTACCTGTCGGTGGAAACGGTGCGGACCCACGTGAAGAGCATTCTGCGCAAGCTGTCCGCGCGCGACCGCACACATGCGGTGACCATCGCCTTTCGCGCCGGGATCCTGATCACTCAGCCCGAGGACGCGCCGGAACACGCGTCGGGACAGGCCACCCCGGGCCTGGCCGACAACCGCACCCGCTGACGGAAAGCCCTTCAGCGAATGAAAGACGCGCCGCCGAAGGCCTCGCGAACGCGGCTGCGGACCGTCGGCGACCGTTAACCGAGGGTGGGTTGCTGGATCACGGTCCGTAGACACGCTCGTCGATGGCGCGTATCGAACAACACTGAGATCCGAAGAAATTTCACTTGCCCGTGGTTACCGACAGGTAATATGCTCATGTTACCGGCGAGTAGGGGAGCGCCCTGCCGAAAACCCGAGAACCACGGAGCAACGACATGGGCCATTACAAGAGCAACGTCCGAGACCTCGAGTTCAACCTGTTCGAGGTGCTCGGCGTCCAGGATCGCCTCGGCAAGGGCGTGCTGGCGGACTCCGACGAGGAGACCGCCCGCGGCGTCCTCTCCGAGCTGAACGCACTCGCCGTCGGACCGCTTGCCGAATCCTTCGCCGACGCGGACCGCAACCCGCCCGTGTACGACCCCAAGACCTTCTCGGCCACCCTGCCGGAGTCGTTCAAGAAAAGCTACCGGGCACTGTGGGACGGCGAGTGGTGGCGCCTCGGCCTGCCGAACGAACTCGGTGGTTTCGGCCTGCCGCCGACGGTCAGCTGGGCCGCCGCCGAGCTCATCCTGGGCGCGAACCCGGCGCTGTTCATCTACCTGGCCGGCCCGAGCTTCGCGGCGATCCTCGACCGCAACGGCACCGAGGAGCAGAAGCGCTGGGCGCGCATCCTGATCGACCGGGCCTGGGGCGCCACCATGGTGCTGACCGAGCCGGACGCCGGGTCGGACGTGGGCGCCGGGCGCACCAAGGCGGTGCGGCAGGAGGACGGGTCGTGGCACCTGGACGGGGTGAAGCGGTTCATCACCTCCGGTGACCAGGATCTGACCGAGAACATCATGCATCTGGTGCTGGCCCGCCCGGAGGGCCCGGGCATCGAGGCCAGGCCGGGCACGAAGGGGCTGTCGCTGTTCCTGGTGCCCAAGTTCCACTTCGACACCGAGACCGGCGAACTCGGCGAGCGCAACGGCGTCTTCGTCACCAACATCGAGCACAAGATGGGCCTGAAGGTCTCCACCACGTGCGAGCTGACCTTCGGCCAGCACGGCGTACCCGCCACGGGCTGGCTGCTGGGCGAGGTGCACGACGGGATCGCCCAGATGTTCCAGGTGATCGAGTACGCGCGGATGATGGTGGGCACGAAGGCGATCGCGACGCTGTCCAGCGGGTATCTCAACGCGCTGGAGTTCGCACGGGAACGGGTGCAGGGCGCGGACCTGCCGCGGATGATGGACAAGACCGCGCCGCGGGTGACCATCACCCACCACCCGGAGGTGCGGCGGTCACTGATGCTGCAGAAGGCGTACGCCGAGGGCCTACGGGCGGTTTACCTGTACACGGCCTCCTTCCAGGACCAGGTCTGGACCGGGGAGGGAGACGAGGAGTCGCGACGGCTGGCCGAGCGGGTCAACGACCTGCTGCTGCCGATCGTGAAGGGGGTCGGCTCGGAGCGGGCCACCGAGCAGTTGGTGCAGTCGTTGCAGATCCTGGGCGGTTCGGGCTTCCTGCAGGACTACCCGATCGAGCAGTACATCCGCGACGCCAAGATCGACTCCCTGTACGAGGGCACCACGGCGATCCAGTCGATGGACTTCTTCTTCCGCAAGATAGTCCGGGACAAGGGCCAGGCGCTGGCCTACCTGGCCGGCGAGATCACCCGGTTCATCGACTCCGAGGCCGGGAACGGGCGGTTGAAGAACGAGCGGAACCTGCTCAAGCAGGCGCTCGAAGACACGCAGGCCATGCTCGGCGCGATGATCGGCTACCTGACCGCCTCGCAGGAGGACCCGGCGAGCATCTACCAGGTCGGCCAGCACACCGTGCGACTGCTCATGAGCGCCGGTGACCTGCTGGTCGGCTGGCAGTTGCTCCGGCAGGCCGAAGTCGCGCTGGCCAAGCTCGACGGCGAGGTCGCCGCGAAGGACCGCGCGTTCTACCAGGGCAAGGTCGCCGTCGCGTCGTTCTTCGCCAAGACGGTTCTCCCGGAGCTGACCGCCCGCCGGGCCATCGTGACCAGCGCCGACAACGACCTGATGGAGGTCGACGAGGCCGCGTTCTGACCCGACAACGCCCGCGCCGGAGCGCGGCGATGGTTGGATGCCGTCGTCACGGGTATCCGGGGGGTCACGGTGACTGTGCCCAGCGGAGGCACAGCCCAGACCCACTGGAGGAGGCTCGATGACCATCAGCGGCATCATCTCGGCGATTATCGTTGGTCTCGTCATTGGTGCGCTCGGGCGGCTGGTCGTGCCCGGAAAGCAGCGAATCCCGATCTGGCTGACCATGCTGATCGGGATCGTGGCTGCCTTCATCGGCTCGGCCATCGCCCGTGCCGCGGGCTATGCGGTGACACCCGGCTTCGACTGGCTCGAACTGATCACCCAGGTCGGCCTCGCGGCGCTCGGTGTCGCGGCGGTCAGCCGCACGTACCACAGAAAGCGCTTGCTCCGCTGACCCGGGCGAGCCCGCCTCAGATGCAGACAGTCCCGGGCACGGGCTGGTAGCGCACGACGCGAGTGTCACGGCCGACCTCGGCACCAGTGGCAACGTCGTAGCGGATCCGGGTGTCGGTGACGGAAAATCCCGGCGCGCCCGGATTCGGCTGGCAGCCCGGCCCGGGCTGCTGCACGAAGGTCGGGGCGACGATGTCGCGCCACGGGCTGGTCTCGCTGTTCACGCGGTACTGGTGCGTTCCCCAGATCCGCACCGTCACGCTCTGCTGGTCGCCGAACGCCTGGATCGCCACGCCCGAGGCCAGGCTGTCGGTGAAGCGCAGGTCGATCCGGGAGCCGTCTTCGCGCAACGCTTCCGCGTCCCGTCCGGGCGGGTACCGGTCCAGGTAGTACGCGTGGTCGGTGTGTCCGGCGTCGGTCAGGCCGGCCAGATATGCGGCGTTGTAAAGGGTCGTGGCGAACTGTGAAACTCCGCCGCCGACCACCTGCGGCCCGGTGCCGTCCTCGTTCAGCGGCGCGGGCACGAAGCCCTGCCACGGGCCGGTCCGGTCGATCAGGCTGAACGTCTGCCCCGGCCGCAGGATCACCCCGTTCACCCTTTCCGCCATGGCCCGCACGTTCGTCGCGGCGGCGCCGGAAAGACCGCTGGTGCTGAACTGCGCGATGATCTCGCCGATGCCGAGCCGGCCGGCGTCGGCGGTGGTCACCCCGGGCGGTGTGGTCCGGTACCGCACGGTCAGGTCCCGTCCGTCGGGTTTGATCAGCACGGCGGTCAGCGGCGCGAAGGTTCCGTCCCAGTCGATCTGGTGCGCGTCTTCCGACGAGGTCACGGTCGGCGGGCCGGCCCCGAAGATCATCCGTGCGTCCTTGCCCGGTTGTTCGGTGGTGGCGAGCTGGGGTGACAGGCTCCCCCGCAGCGTCGGCGAGTCCAGGGTCGCCGCGAGCGAGCCGTCCGGGCGAGCGGTGAACCGCATGGCCGCCGCGATCGCGTCGGGCTTGAGCCGGGCGTCCGCGCCGTCGCCGTGCACCGCCACGGGCTTGCTGATCGCCGGAACGACGAACCCGTTGAGCGTCGCGTGCACACCATCCGTGGTGGCGAGCACCGGCGTGAAGGCGACGGGAAGGGAGACGCCGTGCGGGTCCAGCCAGTGGCCCTTGACCAGGTCCGCCGCGCCCGGCAGGTCGTAGAGCGTCTGCCCTTGACGTGGCTCGATCGGAAACGCGGTGACGCCGCCATCGCTGTTCGGAACCGGCCGGAACCCGATGCTCCCCTCGGTCTGCGGGTGGTTCACGTGCTGCTGCGCGAGCTGGGAAACGGCCTGGTCGAGCGCCTGCTCGTCGGTCGTGGTGACGACGGCTACGGGGCGCTTGACGAAGAAGGATTCGATCCTGGCGATCGGATCCAACGACTGGCTTCCCGCGCGGGCGAGGGTGGCCGGCCAGTCCACGCCGAGCCCGGCGGTGACCGGGTCGAGCGTGGCCTGGACATCACCGGCGACGATCGGCACGGGCTGATCCAGCCGGGGCTCGAGTTCCCGACGCAGCTTCACCTCGGCGTCGTGACGGCTCAGCCCGCCGACGTCCACGCCGGCGACCACGGTTCCGCGCGGCACGTCGCCGGCACTGGTCATCAGGTCGATGGCATAAAACACCGCGCCGAGCGCGAGCACGCCGCCGGCGACCGCCAGCGTCCAGCCCACGAACCGCTTCGCCCGGGTGCGCCGGCGATGCTTGTCCCCGTCGCCGGAGAGGATCTCGTCGGCCAGTCCGTGATCGAGCGCCGACCATTCGTCGATGGGCGCTCCGGGGAGGGGTAGTTGTCCCGTCTCCCGGAAGTCTTCCGGGTCGGAGTTCGGCCAGTGGGGGTTGTCTGGGTCTGGCACCTACCCCTCCCGTGTGTGCGCTACAGGTAAAGCCCCGTTCCGTGCTCCGTGCGCTCCGAGGCCACGGCATGAATATCCCGCTCGCGCATCACCAAGTACGTCTCACCTTGGACCTCCACCTCGAGTTGGTCCTCGGGGTTGAAGAGCACGCGATCGGAAACCTTCACGTTCCGCACACTACTGCCTACACCCAGTACATCACCCCACGCGAGTCGACGTGCCACCTGGGCGGTAGCGGGAATGACGATGCCTCCGCTGCTACGCCGCTCGCCTTCCTCCGGGGCCAACCGAACAAGCACCCGATCGTGCAGCATCTGAATTTCTAGTTTGGCGCCGGCAACCGGCACACTCGTGGCATCCGACACCTGAACAATGCTACGGCGTCAGCCGCCCGCGAGAATCAGCCGCAACTGGACCGTGCCCCCCGGCTCGACGCGAATCGGGACGCCCCAGTCCTGCCGGGTGACCCGGCACACCGGGTGCTCCGCGGTTGCGTCACAACTGGCCGCCTGCGCCACGATTTGCAGCACACCTTCGGTGTGGCCGCCGGCCAGGGTGATCGTGCGGGTCAACTCGGTGCCGACCCCGCCGCCGGCCACGAGCAGTTCGGGCGGCGAGGCACTGACCTCCAGGCGCGTCGCCGGGCCATCCCGGTCGTCGAGCTTTTCCCCTGGTGGTGGCGTGTACACGACGGAGAGCGTCACGGCACCGGGCGCGATGATGCTCGGCGGCCTGCGTACCGCGTGCGCGCCGCCATCAACGTGCTGAGTGGACGCGGCCACGGGTGACAGTGGCCGGAGCCGGTGCGCGGCCGACTCGACCACGAACAGCGTGTCGCCGGTGACGAGCAGCCCCGACGGCTCGGCCAGGCGCTCGGCGATCGTGTCGACCTTGCCGCTTTCCAGGTCGTAACGCCGGATCGCCCCGTTGTAGGTGTCGGCGACGGCGATCGTGCCGTCCGGCAGCACCGCGAGACCGAGTGGATGCTGCAGCAACGCGTCGGCGGCGTCGCCATCGCGGTGGCCGAAGGAGAAGAGGTCGGTGCCGATCGCCGTGTGCACCACGAATCGGTCCGCCTCATCGTGGGTGATCCACCGGAGCGCGGACGTTTCGGCGTCGACCAGCCAGAGCCGGTCTCCCGCCACCGCCAGGCCCGAGGTCTGCGCGAAGAACGCGGTGGACGTCTCGCCGTCGCGCAAGCCCTCCACGGTGGTGCCGGCGAACCGCGAGATCGTGCCGTGCACCGGGTCGAACAGACCGAGGGTGTGGTTTCCCGCCATGGCGACCACGGCCCCGCCCGCGGCCTCCCACCAGATCACGTCCCACGGGCTGGTCAGATCGATCTCCCGGGCCGGGCCGCCCGTTTTCCCGTCGCGCCACTGACGCCCGGTACCGGCCACAGTGGACACTTCGCCGGTGTCGAGATCGATCCCGCGCAGCAGATGGCCGGCGGTGTCGGCGACGAGCAGGTGGTAACCCACGCGCTCGGCGACCTCGGGCGGAAGCAGGGCGAGCCCGGACGGCTCGGCGAAGCTCGCGACGTCGAACGCGCCGTCCGCCGCACCGCGCTCGCCGCTGCCGAAGCGCCGGATGACCGTCTCGCCATCGGCGGCGAGTTCGACTACGGAGTGATGCCCGGTGTCGGCGACCAGGACGCGCCCGTCGGCGGTAGCCACCGCCTTGCTCGGGAAGCGCAGCTCCGCCGCCCGGGCTTCGGCCGGCACGTATGGGTTGCCGCCGCGGCGCAGCGTGCCCTTCTCTTCGTGGCGCGCGACGAGATCCGCGATCACCCGGCGCAGCGCCTCGCCGTGGCCTTCGCCCGCGGCCACGTGCACCACGTAACCCTCGGGGTCCACGATCACCAGCGTCGGCCACGCCTTCACCGCGTACTGCTGCCACGTGGTCAGGTCGGGATCGTTGAGCACGGGATGGTGCACCTCGTAGCGGCTGACCGCAGCCTCGATCGCGGCGGCTTCGCCCTCGTGCAGGAACTTCGGCGAGTGCACGCCGATGGTGACCAGCACGTCGGCGAACTCCGCTTCCAACGGGCGGAGTTCGTCGAGCACGTGCAGGCAGTTGATGCAGCCCGACGTCCAGAAGTCCAGCAGGACGATGCGTCCGCGCAGATCAGCGAGCTTGATCTCGTTGCCGCCGGTGTTCAACCACTGGCGGCCCACAAGCTCGGGAGCTCGGACACGGGCGCGTGGTTTCTCGATGCTCACGATCGGAGTCAACAACACCGGGCGACCCGATGTCTCGGCGAGGGTGGCCTCCGGGGCCACGCCTCACCTGTCAGATGCGAGAACCGACACTCCCGCCACATTTTCCATACCAAGTCTTATTTCAGACCAAGTATGGTATGTTTCTGCGCATGGCAGGGCTTCGCGAGCGCAAGAAGGAACAGACGAGGCAGCGGATCCTCGCGGTCGCCTCGAAGTTGTTCGCCGAACGCGGCTTCGACGCGGTGACGGTCAACGAGATCGCCGAGGCGGCCGAAGTGGCCAGGGCCACCCTCTTCACGTACTTCCCGAACAAGGAATCGCTCGCGCTCCAGGGCGTAGGGGAGGACGATCCGGCCGGCGTCGTCGCCCGACGGCCGCCAGGTCAGTCCCCCCTGCAAGCTTTGCGGGCTCACTACCGTTCGTTCGCCGCCGAGCAGATGGCGACAATGGACCGGGACGAGGTGATCGCCCGGATGCGTGTGATCTTCGACAGCCCAGCGCTCAGCGGAGCCGCGAACAAACTCCTCTACCGGCAGCGCGAAGAACTGGCGCGAGTCCTGGCCGAAGAACACGAGCAGTTGGCGGCCACGCTGATCGCCGCTCAGATCGCGGCGACCCTGCTCACCCTTCAGGAGTCGTTCTTCCACCTCCTGGCCGACGGCGCATCGCCGAAGGACGCGGCCCGCGCGCTGGCCGATCACACCGAACTCGCCTTCGACCTGCTGGAACACGGCATCAATCAGCTGAAGGAAAAGTGACATGCGCGCACGCGGAATCAACTACGACACCGGGTTCCTCCCCGGCGACGACCTCTCCCGCAAGACCTTCGATCCCGAGATCGTCCGGCGGGACATGGGGGTGATCTCCGGAGACCTGCACTGCGACGCCGTGCGCATCTCCGGCCGCGAACCCGAGCGTTTGACCATCGCCGCCCGACACGCCGTGGACGCGGGTCTCGAAGTCTGGTTCGCCCCGTTCCCCGTCGACCTGCCCGCCGATCGGCTATTGCCGTTCTTCGCCGACTGTGCCCAGCGAGCCGAAGCCCTGCGGCGCGAAGGCGCCCAGATCGTGCTCGTCGCCGGGTGCGAGCTCAGCGCCTTCTGCGGCGGCTTCATCCCGGGCGAGACGTACGGGGACCGCCTGCGGGCGATGGCCACCGCTGACCTGGCTTGGTGGTCCAGCCTCGCCTCGGCAAGCGAACGGCTCAACAGCTTCCTCTCCGCGGTCGCGGCAACGATCCGAACCGAGTTCGGCGGAAGGATCACCTACGCCAGCGCGCCCTGGGAATTCATCGACTGGACCCCGTTCGACATCGTCGGTGTCGACGCTTACCGGGCCGCCTACAACGCCGACACCTTCCGGTCCGAAGTGCGAGGACACCTCGCACATGGCAAGCCCGTCGCGATCACCGAGTACGGCACCTGCGCCTACTCGGGCGCGAGCGAGCGCGGTGGCTCGGCCTGGCAGGTGCCGCCGAACGTGACGGTGGACGAGGACGAGCAGGTCCGCTACCTCACCGAACTGCTGGACATCTTCGAAGAGGAGGGAGTGGACACCGCGCTGTGGTTCACCTTTGCCGCCTTCAACCGGCCCGGCCCCCTGGACCTCGGCTCCTACGGCGTGGTCCGGACGCTCGACGAGACCCGCTGGGAACCGAAGAAGGTGTTCCACGCGATGGCGGCCAGGTACCGACGAAACTGAGCAGAAGCATTTGTTCCCAGTCCTATCCTGACCATCGTGCGGCGCGTACTCGTCATCGGATGCAGCGGTTCAGGCAAATCCACCTTCGCCCGGAGACTCGCAGCGCTGCTCGACCTTCCGGTCACCCACCTGGACCGGCATTACTGGCGTCCGGGCTGGGTCGAAGCACCGGACGACGAGTTCCGCGCGGCCCAGCAGGCCGTCGTCGTGGGCGAGCGCTGGGTGATCGACGGGAACTACAGCGGCAGCATGGACATCCGGCTTCCGCGTGCGGACACGATCGTCTTCCTCGATCTTCCTCGCTGGCGCTGCCTGCTCCGGATCGCGCGCCGCACCCTGCGCGGGTGGGGTCGCGACGGTCAGGCGGCGGGTTGTCCCGAGCATCTGGATCCCGCGTTCTGGCGCTGGGTCTGGCGGTGGCACCGCGGCTCACGCCCCCACCTGCTGGCGCGGCTCGCCGAACAGGGCAGCCACACCCGCCAGGTGGTGCTTTCCTCCCCGCGCGAGGTCACCGGCTTTCTCAACGCGGTTTCGGTAGGCGGCCGGGAGTAAATCCGGCCTTCAGCTCGTTGAACCGGTATGGCTGTCGTGCTCCTGCTCTATCTGGTCGCCGAGGTGGCCGCCGTCTGGGCGGTGGGCTCGGCCGTCGGCATCCTCGGCACCCTCGGTCTCCTGCTTGCCGGTGCGGTGCTCGGATCCTGGCTGGCGCGGCGGGAAGGCGCCCGCGCCGCTCGCGCGTTCATGACGACGGCGCGCGCCGGGCGCCCGGCCCACAACGAGGTCACCGACGGGATGCTGATCGCCTTCGGCGGTTTGCTGATCATGGTGCCCGGTTTCGTGAGCGACCTTGCCGGGCTGTTCCTGCTGTTCCCGCCGACGCGCGCGCTGGTGCGCCGCGCCTGGCTGCGCCGGGCGGAACGGCGGATGGCGGCCGCGAACCCGAACCGGGTGATCGTGGTCGACAGCGAGATCGTGCCGGACGACCAGCGGCATCCGATCATCGAAGGCTAGGATCAAGACCGCGGGCTGTTCAAAACGTGAGATCACCACGCCTGGTGACACAGCACAACTGGTGACACAGCACAAGGTGTGAACAACACGGCTTCTCCAGCCGTCGAGTACCGTTTTGCGGTACTTCGGATGGCCCGCCTTCGCCAGTGAACCTGGCCCACCGACTCCGCCGCGGCGGACCGGGGCCGGTGCCAGACCGGCTAGAAGGGGTCTGGGGGCTTGCCCCCCAGTCGGGGCATGGGGGCGCCAGCCCCACAGGGCAAGCGTTTCCGGCGGAGAGGAGAACCGCGTGACCGACGATGGGCAGCGCCCGCCGGCACGAACCCGCAGACTGCCGAGGGCGGTGCGGGAACGCCAGATCCTGGACGCCGCGGTCCAGGTGTTCTCGCGGCACGGCTACCACGCGGCGTCCATGGACGAGGTCTCCGACGTGGCCGGGGTCTCGAAGCCGATGATCTACGCCTACCTCGGCGCGAAAGAGGACCTCTTCGCCAAGTGCATCGGGCGCGAGGCGGCCCGGCTGCTGGAGGCGGTACGCACCGGCGTCCACGCCGAGCTGCCGCCGGACATGCAACTGTGGCACGGGCTTCGCGCCTTCTACCGGTTCGTGGCCGAGCACCGGGAGGCGTGGACGGTGCTGCACCGCCAGGCCCTGACCGTCGGCGGGCAGTTCGCCGGTGAGGTCGACGCCCTGCGCAAGCGGGCGATCGATCTGGTGGCCGCGCTCGTGGTCAGCGCGGGCACCCGGCAGGGGCTCGGGGAGGCGGCCGAGTTCTCCGGCCCCGCGCTCGCCGTCGCGCTGGTCGGCGCGGCCGAGTCGCTGGCCGACTGGTGGCTCGATCATCCCGATGTCTCGGACGGGGTGCTCGCCTCCTGGCTGATGAACCTGGTCTGGCTCGGGTTCAACGATCTGGTCGAGGGGAAGGTGTGGCGGCCGCAATGACCCCCTCCAGGTGGGGCCTGGGCCGGCGCGCGTCCCACAGTTCGAAGGCCCACCCGTCGCCTTCCCGCCAGGACGTGAACGCCACCTTCGACGGCAGCGGCACCGGGCGCTTGAACCGCACGTCCACGGTGTAGCTGTCGGGGAGCCTGCCAACGAAGGCGGCCAGCGCCCGTGCCTTGGTCCACATGCCGTGCGCGATGGCGGAGGAGAACCCGAACGGCCGCGCGCTCAACGGGTGGAGGTGGATCGGGTTGCGGTCACCGGAGGCGTCGGCATAGCGGCGGCCGATGTCCGCCGGCACTGGCCAGATCGCCTTCGGCGCGGGCGGGGCCAGCTGACCGGCGCGCCGCGACTCCGCCGCGCCGCCGCCGCGCCGGAGATAGGTGCCCACCTCCGTCCACACCAGACCATCCTCTGTGGACAATTCGGTGACCAGGTCGAACTGGCGGCCCTTCTCGTGTGGCCGGAGGTTTTCCGCGCGCACCCGCGCGGTGTAACGCTCGCCGAGGCGGACCGGCTGGTGCTGTGTGATCCGGTTCGCCACGTGCACCATCCCGAGCAGCGGGAACGGGAAGTCCCGCTCGGTCAGCAACGCCAGTTGCACCGGGAAAACCAGTACATGAGGAAAGGTCGCCGGCGCCTCGCCGGAAAGCCGGAACCCGCAAACCCGGTTGTAGGCGACCAGATGTGCCGGATCGACCGCTATTCCGGGCCGCACGTATTCGTGCCCCGGCAGCGTGTCACCGGTGCCCTTGGGCAGCAGCGCCCTGACGTACAAAGTGGACAGTGACGGCGATGCGGTGAGCTCCCGGACGGTCATCACGCCCCCAACAGCGACTGGCCGCAGACCCGCACCACGTTGCCGTTCACCGCGCCGGATGCCGGGTTCGCGAACCAGGCGACGGTTTCCGCGACGTCGACCGGCAGCCCGCCCTGGCCGAGGCTGGACAGTCGCCGGCCCACCTCGCGGATGAACAGCGGGACCTGCGCGGTCATCTTCGTCTCGATGAAACCGGGCGCGACCGCATTGATCGTGCCGCCGTTGTCGGCGAGCACCGCCGCACCCTCCTGCACCATCCCGATCACCCCGGCCTTGCTGGCGGCGTAGTTCGTCTGGCCCACATTGCCGGCGATGCCCGCGATCGACGACACGCCGACGATCCGCCCGTTCGGCCGGAGCACGCCGCCGGCGAGCAGTTTGTCGTTGATGGCAAGAGGCGCAACGAGATTCACTCTGAGCACGGCATCCCAGCCCGCTTCGGTGAGGTTGCCGAGCGTCTTGTCTCGGGTGATCCCGGCGTTGTGCACGACGATGTCGACACCCTCGTGCCGTTGCTCCAGGTATTCGGCGAGCCGGCCGGGCGCCTCCGCCGTGGTGATGTCGAGTTGCAGCGCCGACCCGCCGATCCGGTTGGCGACCTCGGACAACTCGGCTCCCTGAGCCGGGATGTCCAGCGCGACCACCCGCGCGCCGTCGCGGGCGAGGACCTCGGCGATGGCCGCGCCGATGCCCCGGGACGCGCCGGTGACCAGCGCGACCTTCCCGTCGAGCGGTTTGTCCCAGTTCCCGGGCGGGTGGATCGCCGGAAGGCCTTGCGTGCCAACGCGGATGACCTGGCCGTCGACGAACGCGGATTTCGCGGACAGCAGGAACCGCACCGTCGACTCGATAGCCTCCTCGGCACCGGCCGCGACGTGGACCAGGCCGGCGGTCGCCCCGCGCCGGAGTTCCTTGCCGACCGAACGGACGAACCCCTCCAGCGCACGCTGGGCGATCCGCTCCCGGCCGTGCACCAACTCTGGCGGGGTACCCAGCACCAGGACCCGGCCGCAGGACCCGACCTTGCGGATGACCGGATGGAAGAACAGGTGCAGCTCTCGCAGCTGCTTCGGGTCGGTGATGCCGGTCGCGTCGAAGACCAGGGCACCGTAGGTTACCGCGTCACCGGTGACTTCGATGCCTGCTTCGGCGAGCTTGTCCCGCAGGAGCTTCTCCAGCCTCCCGCCGGGCGCGGAACCCACCAGCGCGGGACCGTCCAGGGGCGGCTCGCCCGGCCGGTGACGGCGCAGCGTCGCAGGGTTCGGCAGGCCCAGCCGGGGCACCAGGAACCGGCCGAGGTGCGTCTTGGCGAACTGCTGGTAGCGATCGGCCATCTGTCCCTCCTCAGCACATACCTACTTGCGAGTAGGTTACTCTTGGGTCAGTGCTCCACAATGCGAGGACCCGCAAGGCAGGCAGGAGGAAGCATGGACGCCCGCAGGGTGGCGATCATCGGCGGTAACCGGATCCCGTTCGCGCGCGCCAACGGGCCCTACGCGAACGCCTCCAACCAGGACATGTTCACCGCCGCGCTGGACGGCCTGGTCAGCCGGTTCGGCTTGCAGGGCGAGCGAATCGGCGAGGTCGCGGCGGGGGCCGTGCTCAAGCACTCGCGTGACTTCAACCTGGCGCGCGAATCGGTGCTGGGCAGCAGGCTGTCCCCGGACACACCGGCGTCGGACGTGCAGATGGCCTGTGGCACCGGGCTACAGGCGATCATCAACGTGGCCAACAAGATCGCGCTCGGGCAACTCGACTCCGCGATCGCGGGCGGCGTGGACACCGCCTCCGACGCACCGCTGGCACTCAACGACGACCTGCGGCGCATCCTGGTCGGGCTGAACGCGGCGAAGACGCTCGGCGCCCGGCTCAAGCTGCTGACCAGGCTGCGGCCGGGGCAGGTCGTTCCGGAGATCCCGCGCAACGCCGAGCCACGCACCGGCCTGTCCATGGGCGAGCATGCGGCGATCACCGCGAAGGAATGGGAGATCTCGCGGGCGGAACAGGACGACCTCGCCGCGGCCAGCCACCAGCGCCTGGCCGCCGCCTACGAGCGCGGCTTCTTCGACGACCTGGTCACCCCGTACCTGGGTCTGAAGCGGGACCAGAACCTGCGCCCCGACTCCACGCCGGAGAAGCTCGCCAAGCTCAAGCCGGTGTTCGGCGGCCGGCCCGGAACGATGACCGCGGGCAACTCCACCCCGCTTTCCGACGGCGCTTCCACCGTCCTGCTGGCGACGGAGGACTGGGCGGCGCGGCGGAACCTGCCCGTGCTGGCCTACCTGACCTTCTCCCAGACCGCGGCCGTGGACTACGTGCACGGCGGCGAGGGCCTGCTGATGGCGCCCGCCTACGCGGTGCCGCGGATGCTGGCCAAGGCCGGGCTCTCCCTGGCGGACTTCGACTTCTACGAGATCCACGAGGCGTTCGCCTCTCAGGTGTTGGCCACCTTGAAGGCCTGGGAGGACCCCGCTTTCGCCAAGGAGCGCCTCGGCCTGGACGCCCCGCTCGGTTCCATCGATCGGAACAAGCTGAACGTCAACGGCTCGTCATTGGCCGCCGGGCACCCGTTCGCCGCGACCGGTGGCCGGATCGTGGCCACGCTCGCGAAGCTGTTGCACGCCAACGGCTCGGGCCGCGGCCTGATCTCCATCTGCGCCGCGGGTGGCCAAGGCGTGACCGCGATCCTGGAGAAGTAGGTCAGTTGCTGGAGATCTTCTTCGACGCCTTCTTCGAAGCCTTCTTTGCGTTCTTCGCGGCGTGACGAGCGCGCCAGGCGAGCGACGGCCTGCCCTCGGTGTCGGCGACGGCGAGCATCAGACCGCCGGCCAGCCCGGCGTTCTTGACGAAGTGAATGATCCGATCGTTCCGCTCCTCGGCGTCCTTGGCCTCCCAGAACGGGTGGCCCGCCACGGTGGTCGGCACGAGCGTGCCGAGCAGCGCGAGCGCGGACAGCCGGGGCGCCTTGCCGAAGGCGAGCGCGCTGCCCGCCACGATCTTCACGAGCGCGTCGGCCCGGACCAGGGTGACCGGGTCCGTCGGTACGTTCTCGGGCACCCGGTCGCGGCCGACCTTGTCCATCGCCTTGTCCACGAAGGGCTTCACCATCTGGGCGAGCCCCTCGGTCTGACGCAACGCGTTGATCCCGCCATAGATGAAGGACGAGGCGAGCAGGGGACGAGCCAGTTGACGCAGCATCATGGTTCAGAACGTACCCACTCAGTCCACCTACCACACTCTAAGCAAATCTTGTATTAAAGCTAGATTGGTGTAGAGAACGGTAGCGGCGGCGACACGCCATAGCGGTCTCTCGGGAAATCTCGGGTCGACGCTAGAAAGCCCGATAGCGTCCTGGCGTGGACCCCATCCGCAACCCGTTCGCACCCGGGGCCGGGCAACGTCCGCCCGAGCTGGCCGGGCGGGAACGCGAGCTCAAAGCCTTCGAGGTGGTGCTCCAGCGAGTCGCGCGGGGGAGGCCGGAACGCAGTCTCGTCCTGACCGGCCTGCGCGGCGTCGGCAAGACCGTGCTGCTGGGCGAGTTGCGGTCCATGGCGGTCCGGCACGGCTGGGGCGCCGGCAAGATCGAGGCCCGGCCCGAGGCCGATCTTCGACGGCCGCTTTCCGCCGCGCTGCACCGCGCGATCCGGGACCTCGCCGTGCGGCACCGCGCGCCGGACCGGGTCGAGGAAGTGCTCGGCGTGCTCAAGGCGTTCGCGCTCAAGGCGAACAAGCCGGACGCGAAACTGCGCGACCGGTGGCAGCCCGGCATCGACGTCCCCGCGGCGCAGGGCCGCGCCGACTCGGGCGACATCGAGATCGACCTGGTCGAGCTGTTCACCGAGGTCGCCGAACTGGCCGCGGACGTCGGCACGGGCGCGGCGCTGCTCATCGACGAGATCCAGGACCTCAAGCCGGCGGACGTGTCGGCACTGTGCGCGGCTTGCCACGAGCTGTCCCAGTCCGGGGCGCCACTGGTCGTGGTCGGCGCGGGACTGCCGCACGTGCCCGCGGTGCTGTCGGCCTCGAAGTCGTACTCGGAGCGGCTGTTCTCCTATTCGCGGATCGACCGGCTCGACCGGAGCCAGGCCGACCGCGCGGTGACCGTGCCGATCGAACGCGAGGAGGCGGCGATCGAGCCCGAGGCGCTCGATGCGCTCTTCGACGCCTCCGGCGGATACCCCTACTTCATCCAGGCATATGCGAAGGCCGCCTGGGATGCCGCTCCCGCCGACCCGGTCACCCGGGAGGACGTCCGGATGGCCGCGCCCGAGGCCGAACAGGAGCTGGCGGTGGGGTTCTTCGGCTCTCGATACGAGCGGGCGACCCCGGCCGAACGCGAGTACCTGGTGGCCATGGCGGAACTGACCCAGGGACGGGACGAGGGCGCGGGCACCTCGGACATCGCGGTCTACCTGGGCCGCAAGCCCTCGTCACTGTCGCCCGCCCGCGACAGCCTGATGAAGAAGGGCCTGGTGTACTCGGCCGAACGGGGACACATCGCGTTCACCGTGCCGCACTTCGGGCACTACCTGCTGGGCCGCACCGACGATTGAACTCTCTAGGCATATCTAGAACCCAAGCTAGATACGGGTATGGTTCGCGATAGCGCGACGGGTCAGCCATTCAGTTCAACGTTTCACCCAACCGAGTGAGCTGGAACACATAAGATCCAACGTGTAACGCGGCCCGCAAGGGCGGCGATACCCCAGATGACCCCGTGATGCTGGCGGACCCCCGACCTGGCAGCATCACGGGGTTTTCCAATTCCGGGTGCCGGTGGGTCTCCTGCCATGAAGTACACGCGGTCGCCTTGGCGCAGGTCATCCCCGAAGGAGCGAGTCCCGTCAAAGGGCCGCCGACCCGCAGGCAGGGTCAGCGCGGGATCCCGGCGAGGTCGGCCATGAGGCCCATGTGGTGGTCGAAGTATTCGGCGCGCGCCTCGATCATGCTTTCCAGGCGGCCGAACACCTCGAAGTTGATCAGGCCGAACAGGTGGGTCCAGCCGATCAGCACCCGGTCGAGCCGATCCTCCGGAAGATCACCGGGGTGTTGGTCGATCAGGCGACGCAGGTCCGTGCGAACGGGTTCGGGAACCGGCGACGACAATGGTTCCAGTTGTTCCGCGCCGTCGATGACGATGTAGGCGAGCAGCAATATCACCTTCGCCGCCGGCTCGACGGTCTCCTGCGGCGCAGCGTAACCAGGCACCGGGTAGCCGTAGAGCAGGCCGTATTCGGCCGGATGCGACAGCGACCATGCGCGCACCGCGTGACAGACGGCGAGCCACCGGCCGCGCAGGTCGTCGCGCGGCACGGCCGCTTCGGCCTCGGCCGCCGCCTTGCCCAGCGCCTCGTACCCATCGGTGATCAACGCGGTGAGCAGGGCGTCGCGACTCGGGAAGTACCGATACAGAGCCGAGGCGACAATGCCCATGTCCCTGGCCACCGCGCGCAGGGAGAGGTTGCCGCCTTCCACCGCAAGGCGCCTGCGTGCGACTTCCTTGATCTCCTGGCTCATCTCCGAGCGGACCCGGGCGCGCAACGAAGGTGCGGACATACCCACAGTGTCGCACAAGTCCGAGAACACCTGAACCGAACGAGAACAGTGTTCTTGACCGTGCTCTCATCGTGCGAGTACGGTGTGCTTATCAGAGAACGGCGTTCTCGTCCGATCGGAAAGGATGTCTCCCGCATGTCCCTCCACGTCGTCGTCGGTGCCGGCCCGGTCGGCTCAGCCACCGCACGGCTGCTCGCTGCCAAGGGCGAGCAGGTTCGCCTTCTCACCCGGAGCGGCCGCGGCCCGGAAGAGGCCGGGATCCAACGCATCGCCGCGGACGCGACCGACTCCGCGGCCCTTGCCCAGCACGCCGAAGGCGCCGTCGCCCTGTACTGCTGCGCAGGCCCGGCCTACCACCGCTGGTCCACCGACTGGCCACCGCTTGGCGCGGCCCTCATCCGGGCCGCGGAGGTCAGCGGCGCAGTGCTTGTCACCACTGGCAACCTCTACGGCTACGGCGAGGTCGACGCCCCGATGACCGAGCAGTTGCCGCTGCGTCCCAACTCCGTGAAGGGCCGGGTGCGCGCCAAGCTCTGGGCCGACGCACTGGCCGCACACCAAGCCGGTCGAATCCGCACCACCGAGGTCCGCGGGTCGGACTACCTCGGCGCAGGCACGCTCTCCCCGTTCAGTGTCCTGGTCCTGCCCAAAGTGCTCGCGGGTAAGCGCGGTTCGGTGCCGGCCGACCTGGACGCGCCACACAGCTGGACCTATGCCGGTGACGTGGCACGCACGCTGGTCGCGGCCGCAGCCGACGAGAACGCCTGGGGGCGACCATGGCATGTGCCCACCGCGCCGCCGCTGTCCATCCGTGCGCTCGCCACCCGCGCCGCCGAACTCGCGGGAGCGCCGGCAGCCCGGGTGGCCAAGATGCCCGGCTTCGCACTCCGCCTCGCCGGGCTCTTCAACCCATCCGCGCGGGAGATGCTCGAGATCCAATATCAGCTGCAACGACCGTTCGTCCTCGACTCGTCCGCCGCCACCACCGCCTTCGGGATCGAACCGACCTCGACCGACGAGGCGCTTCGGGAGATGATCGGAAGCTCGCACGCACCAGTCGCGAACTGATCAAGAAAACCCGCCAAACGGGTTGACCGGGCATGGTTCTGGGATATTCTTTGACGAAGTCAACGAAGTCGTTGGAGTTGTCAATGAATCAGCCGTCGATGGAACGTATCGCGCAGGTAAGGGCATTCAACCGGCTCTACACGGGGGTGATCGGCGTCCTCGATGAGGGGCTCGTCGGGTCTCCGTACTCGCTCAGCGAAGCCCGCGTCCTCTACGAGCTCGAGCAGGAAGACGTCACCGAGGTCACCGAGTTGCGGCGCCGGCTCGATCTGGACGCGGGATACGCGAGCCGGCTGCTGACCAGGCTGGCCGAGCGCGGCCTACTGGACAAGGAACGCTCCCCGGAGGACGCGCGGCGCCAGATCGTCCGGCTCACCGAAGCCGGCCAGGCCGAGCAGCACGTACTCGAACAGCGCACGATCGACCAGATCGGCGCGTTGCTGGACCGCCTGAGCGAGGAAGACCAGGGCCGGCTGGTCTCCGCCATGCGAGTGATCGGCAACCTGGTCGGCGGCACCCGGCCGGACTCGGCACTGGTACTGCGGCCGCCCCGCCCCGGCGACTACGGCTGGATCGTGCAACGGCACGGTGAGCTCTACAGCCGTGAGTATGGCTGGAACGTCGCCTTCGAGGCGCTGGTGGCCCGCATAGTCGCCGACTACGTCGAAACACGCGACCCGGAACGGGAAGCCGCCTGGATCGCCGAACTCGGCGGCGAACGCGTCGGCTGCGTGTTCTGCGTACGCGGCGCCAAGGAGAAGACCGCCAAGCTGCGCCTGCTGATCGTGGAACCCAGTGCCCGGGGACATGGGATCGGAAAGCGGCTGGTCGCCGAATGTCTCGCGTTCGCCACCGCCCATGGCTACACCGAGATGGAGCTGTGGACGCAGAACGTACTCACCGCGGCGAGGCATATCTACAAGACTTCCGGTTTCGAGCTTGTCGACTCCGAGCCCAACACCGACTACGGGGCCGAGCTGATCAGCGAGACCTGGCGCCGTCCGCTCTAGCGGTGTTCGTTGTCTACTGCGCGACCTGCGACCGCCGCACGTTGATGGGCATCGACGAGGTCGAGTGGGTCTACAACCTCACACCTGGCGTTATCTCGGTGGCCGGCAACTGCCCGCATGGGCATCCGGTCGTCGTACTGACGGGTGACTCGTTCACGCCACGAGCAGACCCGCGGACACCCCCGTACCAGCTGTCGCCGTGGGCCCGCGCCTACCGGCACAGGTGGTGGTCGCAGATGGCCCGCAGGCTGCGCGGGCGACGAAGGCACGGGCAGACAGCCTGACCCGCAATGCGGCAAGCCCAAGCGCTCGGCTCCCGACGGCACTCGCTCACTATTCGCGGTCGGCGCGCGCTTGGGCCCGCTTGAAGAGGAGTAGGGCGAGCACGATGACTCCGAGAACGCCAACGGCCGCGCCGATCAGGGCTCCGCTGGCGAAGTTGCCACCGACGTAGCTGTCCCCGACGACCATCACGACTGCGATAGCGGAGGTAATGGCCACCGCAACGACTATCAGCAAGCCGATCAGGAACAGGTAGAACCGCCGACTGTAAAAGGACTTCCGGTTCGGCCGGCGCTGCGGAAGGTCGATCGTCGCCGCCGGGCCGATCAGCGCCGCCTTGGACCGCTTGAAGTATGCGTAGCAAACCCATACGCCGCATGGCTCCCAGCCATCTGGCGCCAACTCGCCCTCCAGCGCCGTGGCGTCCGCCTCGAGAGTCTTTCTGCCGACGAGTTCTCGCCGGTACTCCCACTGCTGCGGGTCCTGCCCATCCCGCCGGCAGACGAACCTGCCGGTGCGGTCGACGCGTTCCACCTCCCAGCCCTGGTCGCCGAACGTTTCCAGCCAGCGCAGCTCCTCGAACGCATCCGCCCGCCAACGCCAGAGTTCACCGTCGGGCGAGCCGAGGGGACCGTCATCGTCGTTTCCCACCGGCAGCAGTTGCGCTGCGAACTCCGGCACCGGACCGAACTCGGTCTCGGGGTCCGTGCCGGTTTGCTCGAGGTGCGCTCTGAGGTCGTCGATCGTGACCGCAACCCGGTCTTCAGGAATGCCCGCTGCCTGCAGCCGTTCGGCGAGCGGGCCGAAGTAGGCGTTCAAGCGATTCCTCCCTTGGCCAACAGATTCCGTACGGCGACATCGAAGGACAACCAGAGTTCCCGTTGTTCTTCGAGGGTTTCGAGCCCGCGTTGGGTAACCCGGTAGTAACGACGGCCGGGTCCGCGCTCGGACGCACGAAACTCCGCTTCCACCAGCCCGCCTTCCTCCAACCGGTTGAGCACCGGGTAGAGGGTGCCACCGCGGATCTGTCCGAGCCCGGCGTTATCGAGGGTCTTGGCTATCTCGTAGCCGTAGCTTTCACCATCGGTCAGCGCGGCGAGTACGAGTAGGTCGAGGACTCCCTTGAGCCAACTCGCGCGTCGGTCGGTTGCCACACTCAACTCGCTTCCACGGTCTGCGCGGTCTTGTCGTGCGCGATGGGTCGATCGGTACGGAGAAAACGGGGAGCGAAAACCAGACTGACGATGTCCATGACCGCGTGCAGGAGGATCGGCACGACGAGACTGCCCGTGCCCAGGTAGAGCCCGGTCAAGATGATGCCGACGAGGGTTACCCGTACCGTCCCCAGCCAGCCCTGGTAGAGGTGCGCGAGTCCGAAGAACAACACCGCCAGGCCGCCCGCGACGTACGGGTCGAGACCGAAGACCCCGACTCCGAACCCGATCAGGAAGCCTCGGTAGACGAGCTCTTCACAGATCCCGGCCGTGACCGAGACCGCGACGGCGAGCCGACGCTCATCCGCTGTCCGAGGCAGTATCCCCTTGAAGGTCTCCAGGTTCGCTCGTTGCAGCTTCAGGTACCCGTCGCCGAATCGGACACCTGACGTGCGTGCCTTACGTGCCACGAGCCAGCCGGCAGCGCCCACCACCAGCAGGCCGAATGCCATACCCGCGAGCGCCGACGAACTGAGTGGCAGAGCGGCCGCGTCGAACCATTTCGTTGGGAGGGCGAGCCCGATCTGGGAGAACCTGGCGCCAGGTGACACGGCGATGATCAACGCGACGATCGCGACAAAGCTCCACTCCAGACCGATGATGCGCCAGTAGGAGCGCTTGAGTGCGCGGTCGTCGTGGTCCCTTCGCTGCTCCAGTCGGTCGTACATCCGCTTACCCAACAGCGGATCGAGGATCAGGACGACGAACAAAGGTATGGACAGCACCACGGCCGGCGTCGAGAACTCCGGCGAGCTTCCCATGTCGATCCCCTTCACCAGGCTCGAGGTCACCAGATGGTGTCCGATGCGATCTAGACTGTAGACCAAGCTAGTTAGCAATACAACCTAGATAGCGAAACCGCCACCCCGGCTACCAGAGGAGACGACATCCGCCGTAGAAGGCGGCTCGGACCTTGTGCCAGGAGATGCACAGCAACGCGGGGTGTTGAGGGACCCTCAACACCCCGCATTTACGCCCAGCGCCGGCGCGCCACCGACAGTCAGGCTGACCGGTTTGGCTCGCGGGCAAGGACATCCGCCGGATCGGCGAAGGCGAGACCCGCGAACCCGGTCAGGAACCGCGCTTCTGGCGACCCATCAGGTAGAACTCCGGATTCGGCCGGAGCGCGGTGAGATGCGCGAGACGGTTGGACATCGCGAACAGCGCGGTGATCGCGCCGACGTCCCAGATCTCGTCCTCGGTCAGCCCGGCCGCGCGCGCGGCAGCGAGGTCGGCCTCGCCGAACTGCGCCGAATCCTGGGCGAGCGCCAGCGCGAGGTCGACGATCGCGCGGCCACGCTTGTCGAGTTCGACCTGCCACGGGTTGCTCGACACCCGGTCCGACAGCTCCGGGTCCTTCGCGCGGATGCGCAGGATCGCGCCGTGTGCCACCACGCAGTAGGTGCAGTGATTGGCGCCGGAGGTGGCCACCACGACCAGCTCCCGCTCGGCCTTGCTGAGTCCTTCGGTCCGCTCCATGAGCGCGTCGTGGTAGTCGAGGAACGCCCGCAGCTCGGCGGGCCGGTGACCGAGTGCCCGGAAGATGTTGGGCACGAAGCCGGACTTCTCCGCGATCGCGCCGACCCGCTCACGCAGGTCTTCCGGTAACTCCGCCAGCTCCACCACCGGGAAACGGCTCACCTGATCACTCATGGTTCCACTGCTCCTACGCGAGTTTGCGCGCGACCGCGATCGCGTCGACGGGCCGCTCCATCCGAGATCAAGTCACGTTCTCGGCATACGCGCCCCGCCGCCCCGATAAGGGGGTCTGGGGGTTTGCCCCCAGTCGGGGTGTGGGGGCGGAGCCCCCACAAGACATGCCTTCGGGGCGCGCGTGCTGGTCACCTTGGTTGCCGCGCCTTGGCTACTCATGGTTCGACCTTACGCCGGACGGCCGGGCGCATGTGGCTGTCCGCACACGCGCCCGGCCGGTTCCCGGCTGTGTTTTTCCGGGGGCTTGCCCCCAGACCCCTTGATCAGTGCACGCCCACGGCGCGCAGGTCCCGGTCGTGCTCGTCGGTGTGGTAGTCGGCCGGCTCGGTGTCGTCGGTGCCGTTGAACACCTTGGCCCGCCGCGCGATCACGGTCACCACGACCGCCACCACCAGGTTCGCCACCAGCGCCACGAAACCGGGGTAGATCTGCATCTGCGAACCCGCGAACGGATGCCAGCCGAAGATCGACAGATTGCCCAGCGGCAGCGCGGTACCACCGAAGTGCGCGTGGCCAGTATTCGGGTTCGGGATGCCGTAGAGCATGATCACCCCCCACGCCATGCCGACCACCCAGCCGGCGATCAGGCCCCACCGGTGCAACCACCGCGTGTACAGCGTTATCGCCACCGCCGGCAGGGTCTGCAGGATCAGCACGCCGCCGATGAGCTGCAGGTCGATCGAGTACAGCGGGTCGATGAACAGGATGAACGCCACCGCTCCGAACTTCACGATCAGCGACGCCAGCTTGGCCTGCTTGGCCTCCTGCGCGGGTGTCGCGTTCCGGCGGAAGTACTCCTTGTAGATGTTGCGAGTCCACAGGTTCGCGGCGGCGATCGACATGATCGCCGCCGGCACCAGCGCGCCTATCCCGATCGCGGCGAACGCGATTCCGGCGAACCAGCTCGGGAACTGGGTGTCGAACAGCACCGGCACGACCGTGTTGGAATCAACATTGCCGGTGGCGGCGTTCGTGATCGGCTTGGTACCGGCGCTGAGCGCCACGAAACCGAGCAACGCGAGCAAACCGAGCAGCAGCGAGTACGCCGGCAACGCGATCATGTTCCGCTTGATCACGTTACGGCCGCGCGAGGCGAGCACGCCGGTCAGCGAGTGCGGGTACAGGAAGAGCGCCAGCGCCGACCCAAGAGCCAGCGTCACGTACTGCAACTGGTTGCTCGGGCCCAGCACGATCGACCCGGACGGCTTACCCGTCTTCGGGCTCGGTGCCGCGAGCTTCTGCTGGCTCACGTCGAAGATGTGCGACCAGCCGCCGAGCTTGGCCGGCAGGTAGAACACCGCCACCAGGATGACCAGGTAGATCAGGATGTCCTTGACGAACGCGATGAGCGCGGGCGCGCGCAGCCCGGACCGATAGGTGTAAAGCGCCAGAATGACGAACGCCACCAGCAACGGAAGGTGCCCGGCGAAGCCGCTGCCATTGAGCCCCATGGTGCGCAGCACGGCCTCGATGCCGGCCAGCTGCAGGGCGATATAGGGCATGGTGGCGACGATTCCGGTGATCGCGATCAGCAGGGCGAGCGTCGGCGAACCGAACCGGCCACGCACGAAGTCGGCCGGGGTGACGTAGCCGCGCGAACGGGACACCGACCACATGCGCAGCGCCGGGAGGAACACGATCGGATACAGGATCACCGTGTACGGCAGCGCGTAGAACCCGAGCGCGCCCGCGCCGAACACCAGCGCCGGGACGGCCACGAAGGTATAGGCCGTGTACAGGTCGCCGCCGACCAGGAACCAGGTGATCCAGCCACCGAACTTGCGCCCGCCCAGGCCCCATTCGTCCAGGTGGTCCAGGGTGTTCCCGGCACGCCAGCGGGACGCGACGAAGCCCATGACGCTGACCCCGATGAACAGCACGATGAAGATGCTCAGCTGGGCCCATTCCAGGGTGCTGCCCTGGCCGGCCGCGAGAATCGTTTCCGTCTTCACCGGTGCTCCCCCTCGTCCAGGTCGTCCACGGTGAGCCGGTCGGGTTTGCCGACGACGACCGGCTTGCCCTTGGTCATCACGTAAACGATGGCCACCGAAGCGACACCGACCAGAACGAACAGGAACTGGAACCAGTAGAAGAACGGAAGTCCGAACACCCTTGGTTTGTCAAAATTGAACCAAGGGGTAACCAACATCAGCAGGGGAACCAGGAGCACCAAGTTCCACGCACTGACCTGAAGCCCCGTTACGCGACCAGCATCTTTGCCAGGCATAAGACCACTCCTGTCGGCTTGTACGCGGCAACCCTAGAACTTCGAAGCCTCGCCGTCATCGGTGTGGAATGTATCGATTCGATCATTATTGCCCGGTTCGCGGAAACAAACCGACATTCAATCCCGCACGGCAATACCGTTCCGGGGAGCGCTGGGGCTACTTCGCCGACCCGTCTCGGCGCGGCGAGGCCCTTCTAGCGGCTTTCTTGACGGACACCACGACCAGCAGCAGGTAACCCACCGCCAGGATCAGCATGGCGACGGCTGCGAGCCACATCTCGGACCTCCTTTCCACACCCGGTAGTCCCTGTGACGAGGTGATCATGCGCAAGGTTGCCCTTCCGGCGGTTTTTCCTCGGTTGCGGTCGTGGTAGATGCACAGCCCGTGCACAGTTTTGTCCACAGGTTGTGGATGGTTCAACCGATTAAACTGAACTCATGGTGCGAGTACCGCTGACGGAAGCCGAACGCGAACGCGGCGAGCGGCTCGGTGCCATCCTGCGGGAGGCGCGTGGCTCCCGGAGCATGGTCGAGGTGGCCGCCCAGGCCGGAATCTCCGTGGAAACCCTGCGCAAGATCGAGACCGGTCGCATTCCGACGCCGGCGTTCTTCACGGTGGTCGCGGTGGCCGACGTGGTCGGCCTGCCGCTGGAGGCCCTCCGGGACGCGGTCGTCGGTGTGCCCGCGGGTTGAGCAGCCCTAGCGGAGCCGGGCGATGACCTGGGCGAAGGCGTCCAGGCTGGGCTCCAGCACGGTCACGTAGTTCAGGCCGAACCGCTCCTTGTTCTCCTGCAGTTGTTCGGCGATCTGCTCCGGCGTGCCCACGAGGAGGGTCGGCAGCTCGCCCAGCTGGTCAAGGGTGAGCGTCGGCCCGTATTGCCGGAGCTGTTCGAGCACGCCCATGCGGTCCTCGGTCACCGCGACGTACTGCACCAAGACGTTCAGCTCCACGTCATCGGCCCGCTCGCCGAGTTCGGCCCGGACGAACTCCACGCGATTCTTGAACTCGTCGGCGCCGGCCAGCCCCGCCATATTGCCTTCGCGATCCGGTGCCGCGCCGGTGAAGGCGATGACATCCGCGTGCTTGGCGGCCACGCCCAGTGTCCGGCGTCCCCAGCCACCGACCAGCAACGGCGGTCCACCCGGCCGCGCCGGCTGCGGCTTGTACCCGGGGTCGGCATACAGCCGGCGAAGCTCGGCGATGGTGCGCTCGAGATGGTCGATCCGCTCACCGGCGCTCGGAAACGGCAGGCCCGCGGCGTCGAACTCGGCCTTCACATAGCCCGCACCGAGACCGAGCTCCAGCCGGCCGTCGACGAACTGGTCGGTGGTCGCGACCTCACGCGCGAGCAGCGCCGCGTTGTAGAACGGGACATTGAGAACGAACGTGTTCAACCGCACCCGCTCGGTGACCTCACCCGCGAGGACAATCGCCGGGAACGGGGCATGCATACCCAGGTGGTCGGCCACGCCGATCACGTCGAAGCCGAGGTCCTCGGCCTTGCGGCACTTGTCCACCCACTCGGCCCGGCTGCTCGGAACCGTCATGTTCACGCCGACCCGAATCCCACCCATGACCCGAGCCTAGCGAAATGCGGGACTCACGCGACGAGAATGTCGAACTCGCACGACCGGAATGTGGGACTCGCGAGACGGGAACGTGGGACTCGCGAGACGGCAACGTGGGACTCACGCGACGAGAACGTGGGACTCACGCGAAAACCACCTCGCCGGCGAGCCGGCGAGGTGGTTTCTCGTCGTGGGATCAGCCGAGGCGGGACTTGAGCGCGTCCAGCTCGTCGCGCAGGGTCGACGGCACCCGGTCGCCGATCTTGTCGAACCACTCCTCGATCAGCGGGATCTCCTGACGCCACTCCTCGGGCTTGACGTCGAGCGCCGCCTGGATGTCCTCGAGCGGCTCACTCAGGCCCGCCGTGTCGAGGTCCTCGGCACGCGGAACGAAGCCGATCGGGGTCTCGACGGCGCTCGCCTTGCCCTCGATCCGTTCGACGATCCACTTCAGCACGCGCGAGTTCTCCCCGAAACCCGGCCACAGGAAGCGCTTGTCCTCACCGCGGCGGAACCAGTTCACGTAGAAGATCTTCGGCAGCTTCGCGGCGTCCGCGTGCTTACCCGTGTCGATCCAGTGCCGGAAGTAGTCACCCGCGTGGTAGCCGAGGAACGGCAGCATCGCCATCGGGTCGCGGCGCACCTCGCCCACCTTGCCGGCCGCGGCGGCGGTCTTCTCCGAGGACATCGTGGCGCCCATGAACACGCCGTGCTGCCAGTCGCGGGACTGCGTCACCAGCGGAACCGTGGTGGCGCGGCGGCCGCCGAACAGGATCGCCGAGATCGGCACGCCCTTCGGGTCGTCCCACTCCGGCGCGAGGATCGGGCACTGCGACATCGGGGTGCAGTAGCGCGAGTTCGGGTGCGCGGCGGGCTCGTCCGACTCCGGCGTCCAGTCCTGCTTCTTCCACGAGGTCAGGTGCTCGGGCTTGCCGTTCATGCCCTCCCACCACACGCCGCCGTCATCGGTCAGGGCGACGTTGGTGAACACCGTGTTGCCCTTCTCGAGCGTGCGCATGGCGTTCGGGTTGGTGTGCCAGTCGGTGCCCGGCGCGACGCCGAAGAAGCCGAACTCCGGGTTGACCGCGTAGAGCCGGCCGTCCTCACCGAACCGCATCCACGCGATGTCGTCACCGAGAGTTTCCGCGCGCCAGCCCGGAATCGTCGGCTGCAGCATCGCCAGGTTCGTCTTGCCGCAGGCACTTGGGAAGGCCGCCGCGACGTAGTACGCCTTGTTCTCCGGCGAAATCAGCTTGAGGATCAGCATGTGCTCGGCGAGCCAGCCCTCGTCGCGGGCGAGCACCGAGCCGATCCGCAGCGAGTAGCACTTCTTGCCCAGCAAGGAGTTTCCGCCGTAGCCGGACCCGTAGCTCCAGATCTGCCGTGTCTCCGGGAAGTGCGAGATGTACTTGACGTCGTTGCACGGCCAGGGCACGTCCTTCTCGCCTGGCTCCAGCGGCTTGCCCACCGAGTGCAGCGCCGGCACGAACGCACGTTCCGTGCCGTCCTCGGCGACGAACTTCTCCAGCGCCTGCGCCCCCATCCTGGTCATCACCCGCATCGACGCCACCACGTAGGCGAAGTCGGTGATCTCGATGCCCAGCTTCGGGTCATCCGAGCCCAGCGGGCCCATGCAGAACGGGACGACATACATCGTCCGGCCACGCATGCAGCCCCGGTACAGCTCGGTCATGGTGGCCCGCATTTCGGCGGGGTGGAGCCAGTTGTTCGTGGGGCCGGCGTCCTCCTCGCGTTCGGAGCAGATGAAGGTCCGCTCCTCGACCCGCGCCACGTCACTGGGGTCGGAGGCGGCCCAGAACGAGTTGGGCCTGTCCTTCAGCGGCACGAAGGTGCCCGCTTCGACGAGTTCGGAGTTGATCCGCGCGGCCTCCTCGTCGGATCCGTCGCACCAAACCACGCGATCCGGGGTGGTGAGCTCGGCGATCTCCCGCACCCACGCAAGCACACCGCTGTGTGAGGTCGGTGCCTTGTCCAGACCCGGGATGGCTACTGCAGTCATTCCTTCTCCTGACCTCGACGACGGAAGCATCAAGCGCACCGGGTGGCCCGGTGTGCAAGTTTCGGGGATTTTTTGAGAGTAACCGTGCCGCGACCGCACAACCGAGCCCTGACCTGTCGGTTCTCTCACAAAAACGATCAGGGAATCGATTCAGATATCGCCGGAACGGCCTATCGACAAAAAGGTTTCCTGTCCGCCGCGATCTTGCCGACACCGCACGGACGACAAAGCCGCCTCTCCGAGTGGAGAGGCGGCCTCGGCCTGGTGGCCGTTCATCGACGGCGACTTGGGGCTTTTGTCAGTTCTGTGAAATCCACTGCCCCGTCACGGAATCAATCTTCGCGACGCCCTCGACGTGCTGGTAGCCGGAGCCACCCCACAGGTGGTCGCTGTCGGCGGAGACCCCGCTGCTGCCGGTCGTCTCGGTCCACTGCCCCGGCCCGGTGTGCTGGTAGGTGTGGGACTCCCCGGTCGGCGTCACGACCGTTTCGATATCGGCCTTCCCGTCGCCGTCGACATCGGTGAACAGGATGGTGTTGCCCTGCGAGTCGGTCACCACCGCGGTGTCCGCCGTGCCGTCGTTGTTGGAATCCACCGTCGCCGGCCCGACATCCACCTGGCCGTCCGAGGTGTCCGCGACGATGCTGCCGGCATGCGCGGTGTCGGTTTGGTGCCCACTACCGGGATCCCCATCCGAAGCGACCCAGTCACCGGTCGAGTCGTCGTACGTGGCCTCCTGGACCACGTTGCCCTCGGTGTCGGTGTGGATGTACAGATCGGCGTGGCCGTCGCCGTTGGTGTCCGTGTAAGCGGTGATCGTGCCGTCCGCGTTGTCCAGGCGGACGGTGTCGTAGACCCCGTCGTGGTTGAGGTCCATGGTCTCTTCGGCGGTGTAGGTCTGGCCGTCGACGGTGATCTCCATCTCGCCGTCGTGGCCGGTGGTGTTACTGGCCTCCGTCGCTGAGCCGCTGTCGTCGATCCACACGCCGAAACTCCCCACTCTTTGGCCGCTAGGTGCCGGTGTCGTTTCTTCTATGACTCACCGTATGCCGGTTCGGTTCCAGACCACAACCGGCTTACCCCTGGTCGCGCAGGGTGCGGATGCGGGCGAGCAGCGATTCGGCGCGCTCGGCCGCATCGGCCGCCTCCTTGATCCGCCGGGTGACCGAGGCCAGGCTCTTCGCCCGTTCCTGCGCGTCCATCTTTATCGTTTTGTCGACTTCCTTCAGCTCGGCCTCGATCGCCTCGATCCGCCGGGCCAGTGCGTCGTCCAAGGCGAGGGAAAGCTGTTGCTCGGCCTCGATCAACTGCTCGGCGACCAGCTGGTCCAGGGTCGACCTGGCGTCGGCGATCGACTCGACCAGCCACTGCTTGAGATGTTGCTTGCCCGCCGCGTGTTTGCGCGTGCGGGCCATCCACCAGCCCGCGCCGAGACCGATCACGATCGTCGCGGGCAGCACGATCGGATTCAGCACCGCCACCCCGGCCAGCGGCAGCGCGGCGATCTTGCCCGCGCCGACGCCACCGGACACGCCCATGAACACCAGCAGCTTGTCCTCTGGTGTCGGCGGCCTCTTGTCCGGCGGCCGGATGATCACCTGCGGGCCGCCCGTGCGCAGGAACTGCGCGCGGATGATGTCGAGTTCCTCGGCGGAGAACAGCTCGGCCAGCGCCACCTCGGTGACCCGGTTGAGGCGGTGCGCCATGGTCCCCGACACGCGCTGCGAAATCATCTGCAGTGCCGCGTCGACCTGTTGCGGAAGCTCGGCGAGCTGATCGCGTTTGGCGGCCTCGATCCGCTGCCGGAAATACGACTGCGCGTCGCGCATCTGGCGGGACGACTCGTGCACGAGGTCGACCCGCGCCCGCTGGATCTCGCCACGCAGCTTCAGCTGCCAGCCGCGGGTGGCGGACCGGCGATCGGAGGCCAGCTGGTCGCGCCGGTCCCGCAGCGCCTCCGCCTCGGCCTCACCCGTCGAGAGCGCCCGCTGTTCCGCACTGAGCACCGCCTGCCGTTCGGCGAAAGCACTCGACAACGCCCGCAGCGTGTTCGCCTCACCGAGCATCGCGGAACGGCCGACCAGCAACTCCTGCATGGCCGACTGCAGCGCGATCACGCCGGAGTGCTCGCGCATCATCGCCGCCGCCTGCTCGGTCGGCGCCTTCGCGGCCATCTCGAACATCCGGGCCGACACCGGATGAAAGACCGCGTCGGCGAACCGGGGGGCGTGCTCGGACAGCAGCTCGCGGTCGGCTTCGAGCACCGTGCGCCAGCCACGGAACTGATCGGTCTTCGACAGCGCGAAAAGCACCGTCTCGACGCGGTCGCCCATCTTCCGCAGGAACTCCAGCTCCCCGGAGGTGAACGGGGACGACGCGTCGACGACGAACAGCAGCGCGGTGGCGTTGGCGGCCGCTTCCATGGCGAGCTCGCCGTGCATCGAGCTCAGCCCACCGACCCCTGGCGTGTCCACAATAGACAGCCGGGCCAGGATCGGGACCGGGCCGGTGACCTCGACATAGCGCGGCGGAAGCTGCCCCTCGGGCAGCTCCCGTGACACCGAGACCCACCGCGTGAGCTCGTCGAGGCCGATCGCGACCGGCGCGAGCTGGCCCGGATAGCACGCCTGCGCACCCCAGTCGTCGGCGTGGTCGAAGACCAGGTACGTGCCGGTGGCCACATCGGCGTCCACAGGGGACAGACCGGGCATCGCGAGCAGCGCGTTCACCAGCGAGCTCTTGCCGCGGTTGGTCTCGCCCACCACGACCACGGAGGGCTTCTTCGGCCGCGTGCGGCGGATGTCCTCGACCCACTTGGCCGCCTGCGGGTCCGCCTCGCGCAACTGGGCGAGCAACGCCGCCCTGGCCTGGCTGACCTGGGCGGGCAGCGCGGAGAGCACCGGCGGAGTCATCGCTTCTTGTACACCATCACCACGGGCGCACGCAGCAGCCGCTCGTGGTCGGCGAACCCGACCACCTCCGTCTCGGCGACCAGTCCGTCCAGCGCCGGATCGTCGGTCTCGACGGCGCCGGCGGCCTCGTGCACCGCCGGATCGAACCGCTGCCCGTCCGGCCGGAGGGCGACCACCCCGATCCCGGCCAGCCCCTGTTCGATGCGCTCGACCACGCCGCCGCTGCGGGCGCGATCCAGCGCGTACAGGCAGAGCTGGATCAGCAGCTGCCGGTCCGCAAGCGCCCGCGTCAAAGCGGCATTCACGTCCCGTTCGGACTCCCCGGCCGGCACGCCGGTTCCGCCGGCCTCCTCGATGATCTTGGTCAGGGTCGCCGCGGGAATGGGCCCGGTCGGCAAGTCGTCCACTTCGCTCACCCCCGGTTCTCGCGCAGTTGTTGCCAGATAAGGAAGTATGCCCGGTGCACCACGTGCGCCACCCGGCCCTGGGCGGGCGTCGCTCCGAACGACGCGAACGAGCGCCACCACCCGGCTCGTTCGAGGGCGTGCGCGGCGAGGTCCTCGCGACTGCCGCCGGGCATGCCCAACTGGTCGGCGACCTCGGCGTTGCTGCCGACCCGCAGTACCTCCTCGGCCAGATCCTCCGGCATGTCCACCGCGCCGGCCACCACCAGGGTCAGCGCTTCGAGCAGCCGAAGCTGGTGTGCCTCGGGTTTGGCCAGCAGCACTTCGATCGCGTCGTGCACGCGCTGCCGCTCGGCCGGGTCGCCCGAGGCGTGCGCGAGCGCGGTCACCGACGCGAGCGCCGCCGCGGCCTTGATTCCGTCCGCGCGGGCGGCGAACACCACGTTCAGCCGAGCCCGCACCGCGGCCAGGCCGGAAGCCTCCAGCAGCAGGCGGCGCAACGCACCCGCGGTGATCTCGGGTTCGGCCCGGATCGCCTCGATCGCCCGGCGAATCCCGTAGAGGTCGAGGCGTTCCAGCAGCCGCACCCTGGTGCCCGCCGGCACCTCGCAGTCCCAGCTGGTGAAGATGTCGGCCGCGACGAACATCGTCTCCAGGGTCGGATCGTCCAGTTTGGACATCTGGCGGAGCGCATCGAAGTCGGCCGAGGTGAACCCGCCGGACTCGGCCGACTCGGCGATCAGGCCGATCACCGGCAGCACGTCGGCGACCCGCGGCTTCAGCAGCGCGGCCTGTTTCTCGGCCAGGATGGTCGCGGCCTTCCACACGTCGTTTTCCGCGCCCTGCACCGACTCCGGGGCGATCGTGTCGGCCTTGTTGAGCACGGCGATCGCGTTGACCGGGCCCGCCTCACGGCTCGCGGTCGCGGCGGTGAACGCGGCGAGCGCCTGGTGGTCGTCGGCGCGAACGCCCTGTGTGACAACGTAAAGCACGGCCTCCGCACCCGCGACCGCGTTGCGCGAGGTGTCGTCGAGTTCGTCGGAGCCCTCGCCCTGCTTGGCGGCGCCCAGCAGTTCCTCGGTTCGCGACACGGACGCGGCGTCGAGGGAGCCGAGGCCGGGGGTGTCGATCACCGTCATGTCTTCCAGGACGGCGTTGGTCAGGTACGCCTCGATGTGCGAGACCTCGGAGATGTCCGCGCCACCCAGGTCGGCGGGGATCGTGCCGTCGGCGGCGAAGGGCAGCACCTGCTTGCGGCCACTGGTGAAGACCACTTCGATGCGGTCCACCGTGCCGTACTGGAAGCGCGTGACCAGGCGGGTGCACTCGCCGACGTCGGTCGGCGCGACCCGGCGCCCGATCAGCGCGTTGACCAGAGTGGACTTGCCGGACTTGATGCGCCCGGCGACGGCCACCTGTAAGGGCGCGGACAGGCGGCGCATCACCTCGGCGAACCCCGCCGCGGTACGGGCCGAAACCTGCGGCTGCAACCGTCGGCACAGGTTCGCCACCGACATCGACAGCGGGCCAGCCAGGCGGCCCGGGTCCGTCACGTCGCCCCCTCCTTTCGGGTGAAATCCTGCCAGAACTCCGGTCAAGGACCTAATGAAGGTGGCCGGCGCTGGTGAACCCGGGCTGTTGAAAGCGATTTTCGATAATCGTCACCGGAACGGCGCCGGATCGACGCGGCCGCATCCCCTGGTCGCCCCTGTGACGACCGCGGTCTTCCCGGTCAGCTCGCCAGTCATGATCGGTACGATAGGGAGCACCCCTGACAAGAACGGGCTCAAAAGGTCAGGGGCCACTCAGGGTCATCACCGATCGCGCAGCGCCGCGGGACGCGGGAAGCTACCACCGGGCGCGAACGAAGCCAGACTCGCGGACGATCGACTTCGACCCGTCGGGGGCGCACGGGGTCACGACCGGCCGCGAGATTTCAGGCAGCAGGGGAACCACAGGCTCGACCAGGGAGCAAGCATGATCGAGGCAAGCGGCCTCACGAAGAGGTACGGCAAGACACTGGCCGTGAACGACCTGTCCTTCAGCGTCGCGCCGGGCAAGGTCACCGGCTTCCTCGGCCCCAACGGCGCCGGCAAGTCCACCACCATGCGGATGATCCTGGGGCTGGACAACCCGACCTCCGGCACGGTGCGCATCGACGGCCGGCGCTACCAGGAGCTCAAGCACCCGCTCCGCAAGATCGGGGCCCTGCTCGACGCGAAGTGGGTGCACCCGAACCGGTCGGCCCGCGCGCACCTGAAGTGGATGGCGGTGTCCAACAAGATCCCGGTCAGCCGGGTGGACGAGGTGCTCGACGCCGTCGGGCTGACCAGCGTGGCCGGCAAGCGCGCCGGCGGGTTCTCGCTCGGCATGTCCCAGCGGCTCGGCATCGCCGGGGCGTTGCTCGGTGATCCCGAGGTACTGCTGTTCGACGAGCCGGTCAACGGTCTGGATCCCGAGGGCATCCTGTGGATCCGCCAGTTCATGCACCGCCTGGCGGACGAGGGCCGGACCGTCTTCGTGTCCAGCCACCTGCTCTCCGAGATGGCGCTGACGGCCTCCGAGCTGGTGGTGATCGGCAAGGGGCAGCTGATCGCACAGTCCAGCACGAAGGAATTCGTGGCCAGGGCGACGGAGGTCACGGTGAAGGTCCGCAGCCCGCAACTCGACCAGCTCCGGGTCGTGCTGCAGCACGCCAGCGCCACCATCACCGATGAGGACGGTGGCATCGAGGTCTCCGGCATGGACAGCGACAGGATCGGCGAACTGGCCGCCGCCAACGGGATCGTGCTGCACGAGCTCAGCCCGCGCACCGGCTCGCTGGAGCAGGCCTTCATGCAGATGACCGGGGACGCCGTCGAGTACCACACCGAACTCGAGGCCGAAGCCCGCCACGTGCTCGAGCCGACTCGCTAAGGGGAGACCATGACTCTGCTCGCAGTTGAGCGCATCAAGCTCTTGACCACGCGCTCGCCCTGGTGGTGCGCCCTGATCGCGCTGGCCCTGACCATCGGGTTCGCCGCGCTCATGGTGGGCACCTCCACCGACACCGAGTTCACCGCGACGGTGGCCTCCACCCAGTTCGGCGCGAACTTCGGCATGGCCGTCGTGATGGTGCTGGCCGCGCTTTCGGTGACCACCGAATACCGCTTCTCCACGATCCGCACCACGTTCCAGGCGGTGCCGAACCGGGTCGCGGTGCTGATCGCCAAGACCGCCGTGGTCGCCGCGCTGGCGCTGGTCATCGGTGAGCTCAGCGCGTTCGGTTCCTGGGGCGTGAGCCTGCTGATCAAGCCCAACGCCGATCTCGCCCTCAACAGCTCCGCGGACTGGATCAACGTGGCCGGAGTGGGCGCGGTTTACGCGCTGGCCGCGGTGATCGCGGTGGCGGTCGGCATCCTGGTCCGGCACAGCGCCGGGGCGATCGCACTGGTCCTGATCTACGCGCTCGCCGTGGAGAGCCTGATCCGGCTCATCCCGACCGTCGGCCCGAAGATCTACGAGTGGCTGCCGTTCAACGTCGCGCAGAAGTTCCTGACCGGGGACGGGGCGTCCAACGCCGGGCGCAACGCACTGGCGGGCCCGCCGTTGTCCACCGCCGAGCTGAGCCAAGGGTGGTCGCTGGCCTATTTCGCCGGCATCGCTCTCGTTCTGCTGGCCGTGGCCATCGGCGCCGCGAAGAAACGGGACGCCTGACCGAGTAAATATTGTAAACGTTCCACAGGGGACACTCCGGCGAATTTGCAAATTCGGGGCGCAGGTCGCCGGAGAAGGGGAATAAAAAGACCCGGGCCGCCAAATTCGGGGGGTGGCCCGGGTCTTTAATTTCGGCCGCCACGGATAGCCCCGAGTGACCTCTCGATGACCCACTGGCCACCACCACGGCAGGCAAAAACGCCGTTCAATGGATTAATCAACGAACCGCCCGGGTAGCGACACCGTTAAAACCTCGTAAAGCATTTGTGGCCACCCTCACACAAACCTGACAGACCAGCGCTGACCAGGGAATATGGAAACCGAAGTTCGGAGGTGACCTCCCTTGGCAGCGGATATCGGACGAGGAATCGACACAACATTTCCGCACCATGATCCGTGGCCTCCCGTCGTGGAGCCGTTGGACCTGCTGCGGTGGTCGCAGGCCATCGAACTGCCGCGCGACACCGGGATGGCGACCAAGCCGTCGGAATTGCGGCGCGCCTGGGTCCATCACGCTCCCGAACGAGACGTGGTCGCACTGTTCCGTGCGGTCTCGGCCGAAGGAGAACCCGTGCCCGCGCCGTGGTGGCTGCGGGCGCTGGCCGAAGGCCGGCTCGAAGACCGGGACACCGGCTTTCGGATCGAGGACCGGATGGCGCAGTTGCTCGCCCGGCGCCCGGGCTGGGTGTTCGTGCCGTGGGCCGCGGACGGCGAGTCCGGGTACTGGGAGTTCATGCCCTCCGAGCAGGGCAGATCCGGGCACCGGATCCCGACCACCATCCTGAACACCAGCCGCCACGACGGCTGGATCGACGTGCTGCCCGCACACAGCGGCCGCACCCCGGCGCCGATCCAGGTGGCCGGCCTGGCCGGGCTGCGGTCCCGGCTGGGTGAGTTCGAGGCCGTTCGCTGACGCGCGGGCCCCGGCTGGATGGTGCTGGCCCACGGTTACCTTGGGAGTGTGAAGAGCGATCAGCAGCCACGCCTACGCAGCGTGGTCAGCTACGTGCAGCGGGGCGGCCGGATGACCGTCGGCCAGCAGCGTGCCTGGGAAGAGCTGTGGCCCGAACTGGGCCGTGAGGTGTCCGAACTGGCACCGGGCCCGATCGATTTCGCCGAGTGGTTCGGCCGGTCGGCGCCGGTGCTGCTGGAGATCGGTTCCGGCATGGGGGAGACCACCGCGCAGCTCGCGGCGGCCGAGCCGGAGGTCAACTACGTCGCGGTGGAGGTGTACGAGGCCGGGCTCGGCCAGCTGATGCTGCGTACCGAGCGGCTCGCTCTGGACAACCTTCGCCTTCTCCACGGTGACGCCGTACTGCTGCTCACCGAGCATGTCGCGCCCGACTCGCTGTCGGGTGTGCGGATCTTCTTCCCCGACCCGTGGCCGAAGAAGCGGCACCACAAGCGCCGGCTGATCCAGCCGGAGTTCATCCGCCTGCTGTCCTCGCGGATCGCTCCCGGCGGGATCCTCCACCTGGCCACGGACTGGGAGCACTATGCCGAACAGATGCTGGCGGTCTGCGCGGCCGAGTCCACACTGCGTAACCGGTTCCCCGACTGGGCACCACGGCCGGGCTGGCGTCCCATCACCAAGTTCGAACAGCGCGCGAATGAGGAAGGCCGGGTCAGCCGCGACCTGATCTTCGAACGGCTGCCCGTGAAGTCCGGTAGCCGGCATTAAATACACACTTTGATTGACATAACGACAATAACACCCCGGATTACTTGCGTGATCTGGGTTAAACCGGCCTGCTAGCCTATTAATGGTGAGCGGGGAAAGAACGGCCTATTTGGTGAAACGGCTCGAGTTGGCCGTGCGGGGGCGGCTGGACTCGGCGATGCGCCCGCACGGCCTGACCGTCGTGCAGTACACGGCGTTGACGGCGCTGAGACGACAGCCCGGCCAGTCGTCGGCGCAGCTGGCGCGGCGCTCGTTCGTCAGCGCACAGACCATGCAGGAGCTGATGACCAAGCTCGAACGTCAGGGGCTGGTCACGCGCACGCCATCCGATGGCAACCGCCGGGTGCTGAGCCTCCGCCTGACCGAGTTCGGAATGGCGAAGCTGATCGACACCGACCACGAGGTGGACGAGATAGAGCGCCAGATGCTCGCCGACCTCGACGAAGACCAGGTCGAGGCGCTGCGGCAAGCCTTGCGGCTGTGCACGCAGCGCCTCACCGGCCCGCTCCCTACTCGTCTGAGAGCGGCTCCGCCTGAATTCGCTTGAGCGCAGGCGTGCAGACCAGGGCCGCGAGCACGGCGACGCCGAGCCCGAGCACGACCGGCGCCGCTAGCCAGGGGGTGAGCACGGCGGTCGCCGACTCGCGTCCCCGGGTCGCGACGGCGAACAGGCCGAGCCCGACCGCCACTCCCGCCCCGCCCGCGCCGATCGTGGCCACCAGCGCCGGTATCGCGGCCTCCGCACGAAGCGCGCGGGAAAGCACCCGTACTCCGGTGCCGGCGGCCATCAGCGGCCCGAAGGTCCGGCGGCGGTCCAGCACCGAGCCCGCGGTCGCGATCGCCACGCTGCAACCGGCGAGCAGGGCCGCCGTGACCAGGCCGATCACCGTCACACGCCGCAGGTCCGTCAGCTCGTCCCCCTGATACGCCAGGTAATCCGATCGGCTGAACAGGGACGCCTGGCCCGCGGTGGCGCGGATCAGCGCGGTCCGGATCACCTCGTGGTCGGCCGGATCGGTGTGGACGGTGATCTCGTTTTCTCCGCTGAGGACCGCCCGCTCGGTCTGGTGGTAGCGCGCGAGTTCGGCGTTGATCGGCGCCAGCAACGGTCCGGCCTCGGTCTCGGTGTGCACGCTGATCGCCGAGTCCCCATCACCGGGGGCACCGGCCATACCCGAGAAGCTCGGCATCAGGGTCAGCGCCATCGAACCGACGAACACCGCGAGCACCACACCGGCCGAGGCCCGGTAGGCGCCGCGCGGGTCGTCCCGCAGCCGCCGGCCGGCGAGCAGTCCCGACGGCCGCCGCCAGGCTCGCACGAAGATCGCGCCCACCGCGAAGGTCAGCCACGGACCGACCACCACCGCGGAGCCGATGACCATGGCGAGCCCGAGCAGCAACAGCTCGAAGCCGGCGTGGTGGTCGAGCACGGCGTAGGCGAAGACCGCCAGCGAGACCGGCACCGCCAGCAGGCGCCAGGCGCGCAACGGCTTCGGGGTGTGGGCGCTGACCGCACCGACCGGGTTGGCCACCACCCGCCGCAGGCCGAGCACCGCGGCCAGCAGCACCAGCACCACGATCCCGGCGGCCAACAGCACCGTGGTGACCAGCGGGAGCCGGAAGTCGCCCGGCAGCCAGGTGCCACCGCCCCACGGAACCAGCGCCGCGAGCCGGTCCAGCAACGGGCTCACCGCCACACCGAGCAGCGCACCGACGATCGCGGCGATGCCGGTTTCCGTCGCCACCATGCCGGTCACCTGGCCGGGAGTGGCGCCTGCGAGGCGTAACGCGGCGAGCCGCCGTTCCCGGCTGGCCGCGGTCAGCCGGGACGACGACGCGACCAGCACCAGGCTCGGCACCAGCAGCACGACCATGCCGATCCCGGCGAGGAACTTCAGCCCGGGGTCCGCGTGGGCGCCCTGGGCGCTGCCGAATCCGGCCACGGCCATCTGGTGGGCCCCGGGCAGGGTGTCCGGCGTGTACCCGACCAGCGCCACGAGCTGGTCCGGATATGCCAGCGCGGCGTCGGAGAGGGTGCCCACGACGTGGTCGGGAAAGCGGTCGGCGAGCTGGGCCGCGGGCAGCGCATGCATCCGTTCGAACAGCGCGGGCGAGACCACCACCTCGCCCGGCCCGGGCAGTGCCGGTACGCCCGCGGGCAGACCGATCGTCGCCGGATCGACGGTGGGCGCCACGTTCACCACGGTGATCTGGTCCCCGTTGCTCAAATCGTTGGTGGCGTCGACCAGCATGGTCTTGGCCCCTGCGTTTCCGCCGAGGTTGTGCGGCTCCTGCCAGTACGAGCGTTGCGCGCGCTGCCCGGCCGCGGACGGCAGACTCGCCAGCAGCAGCACCAGCCCCGTGGCGACCGCCACGCCGACCACGGTGAGCAGGCTGGAGGTCCGGGTGCGCCGGTCGCCGCGCAACACCCGGAACGCGAACCGGACGGGATTCACGCTGGTTCCTCCGCGAGTTCGCGCGCGACCGGCTCAGTCTCGGTCGCGATGCGGCCGTCACGGATCACGATCGTGCGTGGCAGCGAAGCGGCGAGCTCGTGGTCGTGGGTCACGATGAGCACGGACGCGCCGGCGTCGGCCGCCGCCGCGAGCATGGCCCGCATGGTGTCCCGGCCGGTCCGGGTGTCCAGCGCGCCGGTCGGCTCGTCGGCGAAGATGATCTTGGGTCGATGGGTGAGCGCCCGCGCGATGGCGACGCGCTGCGCCTGGCCGCCGGACAGCTCGCCGGGGCGGCTGCCTTCCCGGCCACGCAGGCCCAGCCGGTCCAGCCATTCCCGGGCCGCGGCGATCGCCTGACCACGCCGGACGCCGTCGAGCAGCATCGGCAACGCGACGTTCTCCTCGGCGGTGAGTTCGGCGACGAGCAGGCCCGACTGGAACACGAATCCGAACTCCCGGCGGCGCAGTTCACTGCGCTTCTTCTCGGAAAGGTGATCGATGCGCGCCCCGGCCAGGCGGATCTCACCCGCGTCGGGCCGGATGATGCCGGCCAGCGCGTGCAGCAGCGTGGTCTTGCCGGAGCCCGAAGGGCCGACGATGGCCACCGCCTCGCCCGGCTGGACGTCGATGTCCACCCCGGCCAGCGCATCCTGCGTTCCGTACTGTTTTCTCAGCCCTCGGCCGGAAAGCAGCCCGTGGGTGTTCCACTCCTGAGTCATGTCCAGCACCTTCACAGCGAGCCCTACCGGCTCGGATCGGCCATCCGGCCGATCCGGACTGGCTGGACGGCCAGGACCGGACCGGGGTGGACGTCCTCTACCGTCGCGTTGTGCGGATCGACTCGGAGCGGTTGCTCGCGGCCTGGCGGTGGCTGGGACTCGAAGGCACGGTGCTGCTCGCCGCGCTGCTGGGCGACCTGCTGATCGTGCTCCCGGCGGCGTTCGACAACGTCGGTCCGAAGGGCCGGGATCTGCTGCTCCTGCCGGGCATCTTCGCGATCTGCGGGTGCGCCCTGTGGGCCCGGAAACGGCCGGCGGAAGCCGCGTTCGCCGCGTCCGGCGTGCTCGTCGCGTCGACCATGCTGATCAGCGTCACCGATGCGAGCGCCTATTCGGCCCTGCTCAGCAACCTCTCGCTGAGCGAGACCGTCGCCGGCCTGGAACTGGCGTTCTTCTGCGTGAGCCGGTCCAGCGTGCCGGTGGCCTTCTTCGCCGTGTCGTCTCTGGTGGTCACGAGCCTGTTCGCGGTCGTCCGCCGGCCGCACGGCGGGTACCTCGGCAGGGACCTGGTCCCGACCTTGCTGTTGGGTCTGGTCCTGCTCGTCGCGGTGATCGTCACGGGCATGCGCTTCCGCAAACACGGCGAGCCGCGCAAACCCACCGGCCTGGCCGGCCTGCTGCGTGACCAATGGCCGCTGACCGGCGCACTCTGCCTCCCGCTGTTCCTGGACCTCTACCGTCTGCTCACCATCGGGGTGCGCGCCTTCCCGCTGGCGCTGTGCGCGGTGGCCGCCGCCGCGACCGCGGTGCTGACCACCAGGCACCCGCTGCGTGCCGGGCTCGGCCTGGCGGGGGTGATCCTGGCTTCCGGTCCCGCCGCCGTGTTCGCCGGACGGCACTTGAGCTTCGCTAGTCAGCCCCTGCTGCTCATCGAGATAGTCGCCGGCCTGGTGGCGGTCGTCCACCTCGTCCGGCACGTGGCGGTCGTCCGGTCCTGGCCGGTGATCGCCGTGCTGTCGGCCGCGGTCGGAGTCACTTCCGCAATCGACGAACTGGCCGACGGCGGCTCGCTGGGTAGCCTGCGCACCCTGTTCGCCGCCGGTCTGCTGCTGCTCGGGATGGCCGTCGCGATCGGGCTGTACCTGCGGGCCCGCGACTCCGAACGGGCCCGGGTGGTCGAGGCCGCGGTGACCGAAGCACAGACCTCCGAACGCATGGCGCTCGCGCGTGAACTGCACGACGTGGTCGCCCACCACGTGACCGGGATCGTGGTGCAGGCACAGGCGGCGAAGCTGACGGGAGCGCAGAATCCGGCGCTGGCGCTGGAGGCGCTGGATCGAATCGAGGAAGCCGGGACGGGTGCGCTCACCGCGATGCGCCGCCTGGTCCGCAGCATGCGCTCGCATGCCGAGGACACCCAGCAGGCCACCACCGACCTGGCCGCCGACCTGCGGCGGCTCGTCGAGGACGGCCATCACGGCGTGCGCACCGAGGTCGCCCTGCGGCTGCCCGGCGGCGTGCCGCAGGAGGTGGGGCGGTCGGCATTGCGCCTGGTGCAGGAGTCGCTGACCAACGTCGGCAAACACGCGACCGGCGTGACCTGCGTCTGGGTGCTGGCGGAGGTCGTCGGGGGAGAGTTGCACCTGAAGGTGCAGAACGACGGGAAGCCCGGTGGTCCGCCACCGGGCGAGGGCCAGGGCAGCTGGCGAAGCGGGGGATACGGCCTGGTCGGCATGCGCGAGCGCGTCGAACTGCTGCACGGCCGGCTGGTCGCCGGTCCGGTTCCCGGAGGCTGGCTCGTCGAGGCGTGGCTGCCCCTCGAAGCGTCCACTGTGGAATGAGTGTGGTTCGGATCATGGCCTGGCGCACAGGTTCTTCAGCAGTACGGAATGATGGCCCGACCCAGGCAGGTACCGAACGAGCGGAAGGAGCCGGATGATCCGGGTGCTCATCGCGGATGACCAGGCCATGGTGCGCACCGGGTTCCGCATGATCCTCGACACCCAGGACGACATCGAGGTGATCGCCGACGTCCCCGACGGCGTCACGGCGGTCAGCAAGGCGCGCGAGTTGCGTCCCGACGTCTGCCTCTTGGACATACGGATGCCCGGGCTCGACGGCCTGCAGGTCACCAAGCAGCTCGCCGGGCCCGGCGTGGCCGACCCGTGCAAGGTGGTCGTGGTGACCACCTTCGACCTCGACGAGTACGTGCACACCGCGTTGCGCAACGGCGCGAGCGGCTTCCTCCTTAAGGATGCCGGGCCCGCGCTGCTGATCGAAGCGGTCCGGGCGGCGCATCGAGGCGACGCGCTGGTCTCGCCGCAGATCACCGTGCGGCTGCTCAAGCATTTCGACGGGGCCGCGAAGCGGGACGTGAACGCGCCCAAGGAACCGTTGACCGCTCGCGAACTCGACGTGGTCCGCGCGACGGCACGCGGCCTGACCAACAACGAGATCGGCGCCGAGCTGTACCTGTCGCTGTCCACGGTGAAAACCCACCTGGCTTCCGTGCAAAGCAAGGTCGGCGCGCGCAACCGGGTCGAGATCGCGGCCTGGGCCTGGCGCAGTGGGCTGATGGACGGCTAGCGGTCTCGGGCTTCCACTGACGAGAGCAACGCGGATCGGCGTTGCCGGGCTGGGCGCCGGGCCGGTACCGAGACGTGGCTAGGATCGGCGGATGTCACGTCGGTTCAGCGCACCGATCATCCTCCCCTGCGACACCGCCTGTTCGGTGATCCGCGACGGCGTGGTGGACGTGCGGGACGGGCGGATCACCTACTGCGGGCCGGCCGCCGACGCGCCCCAGTGGGACGCGCTGGTGACCGAACTCCCGGGCATCCTGTTGCCGGGCCTGGTGAACACGCACGCGCACAGCCCGATGACGCTGCTGCGGGGAATGGGCGGCGACCTGCCGTTGCTGCGCTGGCTCAACGAGATCATCTGGCCCGCGGAGGTCCGGCTGCGCCCCGAAGACGTGCGGGCGGGGATGTTGCTGGGTTCGCTGGAAATGCTGCGCGGCGGCGTCACCACCAGCGCCGAAATGTACTTCCACGCCGAGGAAATGGCCGACGCCGTGCTGACCAGCGGTGCGCGTGCCGTGCTCGGCGGGCCGATCATGGGCCTGCCCGGGCTGGACTGGCGGTCGATGATCGCCACCACGGAGCGCTGGATCGACACCGACGGGCTGCGCTTCGGGCCCGGCGAGCGGATCGAGCTCTCCTACGCGCCGCATTCCGCGTACATGCTGCCACCGGAGGCGTTGCGGCTGACCGGGGAATCCGCGGCGGCGCGCGGCGCACTGGTACAGATTCACGTGGCCGAGGCGGCGGACGAGGACGGCGAGCAGCGGGCGGAGTACGGTTCCGTGCCGCGCCTGCTGGACCAGGTGGGCCTGCTCGACGGGCGGGTCATCGCCGCGCACGCGGTCCATCTGTCCGATGAGGACATCGCGCTGTTCGCCGCACGCGGCGTCGGCGTGGCGCACTGCCCGGGCTCGAACGCCAAGCTGGCTTCGGGAATCGCCCGGCTGGCCGAGTTGCGGGCGGCGTCCGTGCCGGTCGGGCTGGGCACCGATGGCCCGGCCAGCAACGACGACCTCGATCTCTGGGCGGAGATGCAGCTTTCCGCGCTCCTGGCCCGTCTATCCACAAAGGACGCGACCGCGGTGCGGGCGCCGGACGCGCTGCTGCTCGCCACCCGCGGCGGCGCGGCCGCGCTGGGACGGGACGACCTGGGCGCACTGGAGCCCGGCCGGTGGGCCGATTTCGTGCACGTCGACGCCGACGATCCCGCCTTCGCGGCCGGGCTGGACGTCCCGGACGAGCAACTGCTGGCGAACCTGGTGTGGGCCGCCGGTTCCCGCTGCGTGGCCGACGTGTGGGTGGCCGGGGAGCGGGTGGTCGCCGGCGGCGAACCCGTGCGCGTGGACCGGGCGAAGGTACAGGCCGAAGTCCGCGAGGCCGCCACCCGCCTCCGCGCCTAGGTTGCCGACGCGAGTCCCACCTTCCCGTCGCGCGAGTCCCCCATTCCCGTCGCGCGAGTCCCACCTTCCCGTCACGCGTGTCCCACGTTCCCGTCACGCGTGTCCCACAATCCCGTCACGTGAGTCCCACAATCCCGTCGCGCGAGTCCCGCCTTCCCGTCTACCGGAACGTGGAACTCGCGGTACGGCAACGTGGAACTCGCGGTACGGGAGTGGGGGACACGCGGTACGGGAGTGGGGGACTCGCGCTAATGCGGGTTGGGGCGGATGACGAGTTCGGTGAGGTGCGCGTCGGGAGTGGCCGACACCGCGGCGAGGACCGCGGCCGCGACCGAGTCGGGCCGCAGGTAATCGCCCGGCGCGTATTCCCTTCCCTCGTGGGCGATCAATTCCCGCTGCATCTCGGTGTCCGTCCGGCCGGGGAAGATCGAGGTCACCCGGATGGCGTTCTCCTCGGCCCGCAGCACATCGGCGAAGGCGCGTACGGCGAACTTGCTTGCCGCGTAAGGACCCCAGCCCTCGCGCGCGCTGAGCCCCTGCCCCGAGTTGATCACCACCACGTGCCCGTGGGCGGCCCGCAGCGCCGGCAGGAGCCGGCGGGTCAGCTCGACCACCGCGACCAGGTTCACCTCGAGGTTCCGGCGCCACACCGAAGGCGCCGACCGCTCGACCGTGCCGAGTTCGGCGACGCCGGCGCAGTGCACCAGCACGTCGAGCCGGTCGATCTCGGCGGTGGCCCGCCCTAACGCCTCGAAGTCGGTCAGGTCCACCGGCCACGGCCGGGCCCCCGGCAACTCCTCGGCGCGTTTGGCGAGCGCGTCGGCGTCGCGGCCACCGAGCAGGACCCGATACGACGGCTCCAGCACGTGGGCGACGGCCGCACCGATACCGCGCGATGCACCGGTGACGAGCGCGATGGGCGTTTCCGTCATATCCCCACGGTAAGGGAATCCTTGACTCGCCGTGGCGCGTGTGGTTGTGATTCGGACATGTCAACGACGACAAGCACGCTGGGCAACCGAGTTCTCGCCAAGGTGGCGATCAGGATCATGCCGTTCCTGACGCTGCTGTACTTCGTCAACTACCTGGACCGCGTCAACATCGGTTTCGCCGGTCCCAACGGGATGAACAAGGAGCTGGCGCTGTCTTCGACCGCGTTCGGGCTCGCCTCGGGAATCTTCTTCATCGGCTATCTCATCCTCGAAGTGCCGAGCAACCTGGCACTGCACCGGTTCGGCGCGCGCCGCTGGATCGCCCGGATCATGGTCACCTGGGGCGTGGTGGCCATCGCGATGGCCTTCGTGCCGAACTCGGCGACCCTGGTGGTGCTGCGGTTCCTCCTCGGGGTGGCCGAGGCCGGGTTCTTCCCCGGCATCATCCTGTACCTGACCTACTGGTTCCCGGCGGCGCAGCGCGCGAAGGCGGTCGCGCTGTTCATGGTCGCCATCCCGGTATCCACCGCGATCGGCTCGACACTGTCCAGCCTGCTGATCAACGCCGGCCATGGCGTGCTGGGGCTGTCCGGCTGGCGCTTCATGTTCCTGGTCGAGGGGGTGCCGGCGATCCTGCTGGCCGTGGTCGCCTGGTTCTACCTGACCGACCGGCCGGATCGCGCGAAGTGGCTGTCCGCCGAGGAACGCGACTGGCTCTCGGGTCAGCTCGACGCCGAGCGCCGGGCCACCGAGTCCGAGCACGGCTGGACCCTGCGCAAGGCGCTCACCCATCCCCGGATCCTCGGGCTCGCGTTCGTCTACTTCGCGGTCGTCTACGGCGTCTACGCGTTGGGATTCTTCCTGCCCACGATCATCGCCGGCTTCGGCGAGCAGTTCGGCACCAAGCTTTCGGTGCTGCAGGCCGGGCTGGTGACTGCGGTGCCGTACGTGATCGGGGCGCTGATCATGGTGCCCTGGGCGCGCCACGGTGACCGCACGGGCGAGCGGACCTGGCACGTCGCGGCGCCCATGATCGTCGGCGGCCTGGCGATCCCGGTCGCGCTTTATCTCGGGAACCCGTACCTCACCATGACCGCGGTGACCATCTGCGCGATCGGTGTGTGCGCCGCGCTGCCGACGTTCTGGGCGCTGCCGTCGAACTTCCTGGCCGGTTCCGCCGCCGCGGGCGGTATCGCCCTGATCAACGCGCTGGGGAATCTGAGCGGGTTCGCCGCCCCCTACATCACCGGCTGGTTACGCGACCTGACCGGCAGCCAGCGGACGGGGCTGTGGGTCGTCGGCGCCTGCATGGTCGCCGGTGCCGTCGTCGCCGTCGTGCTCCGTGGCAAGCCGCGGGACCGGCGCCGGCCCGAAGCCACAAGTTGACCGGAAGCGCGGAGCAGCGGACACGGCGACCACTGAGCGCGCCGCGGCCGAAGGTATGGGGGATGCGAAGGCGGGCCGGAGGTCCGTCTCCGCATCCCCATCGGCGCGCCGGCCGCCGAAGATTCAGCCCAGGTAGCGTCGCGGTATGGACGCGATCATTTTCGACCTGGACGGCGTGCTGGTTGATTCCGAGCAGACCTGGGACGAGGTTCGCCGGGCGGTGGTGGCCGAGCACGGCGGTCGCTGGACGGGTGAGGCGACCCGTGCCATGCAGGGCATGAGCACCCCCGAATGGGCCCGCTACCTGGTCGAAGAGCTCGGTGCCGCGCTGACCCCGGAGCGGATCGCCGAGGTCGTGATCGAGCGGATGGCCGACCGTTACGCCGGGGGTCCTCCCGTCCTGCCCGGCGCCGAGGACACCGTGCGTGCGGTCGCGCAGCGATATCCGGTGGCGATCGCCAGCTCCTCACCACCGGTGCTGATCAACGCTTTCCTCGACGCGACGGCGTTGACCGGTGCCGTGCGGGTGGCCGTGTCGAGCGAGCAGGTTCCGGCAGGCAAGCCCGCACCGGACGTTTACCTGGAAGCAGCCCGCCGGCTCGGCGTGGCGCCCACGTCCTGCGCCGCGGTCGAGGACACGACGAACGGCCTGCGCGCGGCGATGGCTGCGGGGATGACCGTCTTCGCGGTGCCGAACCCGCATTTCCCGCCGGACGGGGAGGTGCTCACGAAGGCGGCCGTAGTGCTCGGCGAAATCGGGGAGCTGCCCCGTTCCCTGTCGGCCCTGGGTTGACGGTGGTCAGCGCGTTCCAGCTCGCGGCAGCTGGCACGGCCTGATCGGGTTCGCGCGCACTGGCCACCTGGGGCGGCTGAACCGGCTGGTCCGCAAGAGTCCGGACCAGCCGGTCAGTGGGTCAGCGTTCGATCTCGCCGCGGATGAACGACTCCACCGCGTCATGAGCTTCGGAGTCGGAGTACTGCACCGGGGGCGACTTCATGAAGTACGACGACGCCGACAGCAGCGGCCCGCCGATGCCCCGGTCGAGCGCGATCTTGGCGGCTCGCACCGCGTCGATGATGATGCCCGCCGAGTTCGGCGAGTCCCAGACCTCGAGCTTGTACTCCAGGTTCAACGGGACGTCGCCGAAGGCGCGGCCTTCCAGCCGCACGTAGGCCCATTTCCGGTCGTCGAGCCACTGCACGTAGTCCGACGGTCCGACGTGCACGTTGGCCTTGCCGAGGTCGCGGTCGACCTGGGAGGTGACCGCCTGCGTCTTGGAGATCTTCTTCGACTCCAGCCGCTCGAGTTCCTTCATGTTCTTGAAGTCCATGTTGCCGCCCACGTTGAGCTGCATGGTGCGGTCGAGCTGAACCCCGCGGTCCTCGAACAACTTCGCCAGCACGCGGTGCGTGATGGTGGCGCCGACCTGGGACTTGATGTCGTCACCGACGATCGGCAGGCCGGCGTCGGTGAACTTCTGTGCCCACTCCGGGTTCGACGCGATGAACACCGGGATCGCGTTCACGAACGCCACACCGGCGTCGATCGCGGCCTGGGCGTAGAACTTCTGCGCCTCGTCCGAGCCCACCGGCAGGTAGGACACCAGCACGTGCGCTCCCGAGTCACGCAACGCGGCGACGACGTCGACGGGCGCCTCGTCCGATTCCTGGATCGTCTCCTGGTAGAACCGGCCGAGCCCGTCCAGGGTGTGCCCGCGCTGTACCGCGATGCCTAGCGGAGGTACGTCGGCGATCTTGATCGTGTTGTTCTCGCTGGCGAGGATGGCCTCCGACAGATCCCTGCCGACCTTCTTGGCGTCGACATCGAACGCCGCCACGAACTCCACGTCACGCACGTGATACTGGCCGAAACGGACATGCATCAGCCCGGGCACGCGGCTCGCGGGGTCGGCGTCACGGTAGTAGTGCACGCCTTGTACCAACGATGCCGCACAGTTGCCGACGCCAACGATGGCCACCTTCACGCGGCCGCTGTCGTCGCCCATGCCGGTCTCTCCTTCGCTCATTTGTCAACGGGTGTTCACGTCGCGGCTTCAGTTCTGGAGCCCGCGTTGTTCGGCTTGCTCACTCGCGATCAACTCGTTGAGCCAGCGCACTTCGCGCTCGCTGCTCTCCAAGCCCAGACGATGCAGCTCACGGGTGTATCGGTCGATCTTCTCCTCAGCCCTGGCGAGTGCGGCGCGCAAACCTTCGCGACGTTCCTCGACACGGCGGCGGCGACCCTCGAGAATCCGCATCCGGACCGCGGCCGGAGTTCGGGAGAAGAACGCCAGGTGAACGCCGAAGCCCTCGTCGTCCCAGGTCTGCGGACCGGCGTCGGCGAGCAACTCGGCGAAGTGCTCCTTGCCTTCGGCCGTGAGCTTGTACACCTTTCGCGCGCGCCTGCCCCAGCTCCGGGACGGTTCCGCGGCTTCATCGGCCTCCTCGACGATGAAGCCCGCCCGCTGTAGCCGACGGAGCGTCGGATACAGCGAGCCGTAAGAGAACGTACGGAACATGCCGAACGTGTCGTGTAGCCGTTTGCGCAGCACATAGCCGTGCATGGGCGCCTCGTGCAGTAGCCCGAGGATCGCGAACTCCAGCACGGTGCACCTCCCTCCCGGGATCAAACAGCCTGGCTACCAACCCTAGCGCCCGATTATATCGGGCTGATACATCGAAGTGGCGAAACTAACGGAGGTGATCTTCCGGGAAGTTCATCAGGAAGTTACCCAAAAGTAGGCCGGCGCCCCACCCAATCTTTACCCAGAACAGCCCATCGCCCATCCGGGCCAAGCACGTACGCTGTCAGCGTGCGGAACCAGCGACAAGTAGTGGACTACGCGCTGCAGCGCCGGGCGCTGCTGGCCGAGGTCCGCTCTGGTCGGGTTGGCACCGCGGACGTGTGCGACGCCAGCCCGTACCTGCTCAGAGCGGCGAAGTTCCACGGCGAACCGAGCGACGTTTCCTGCCCGGTCTGTCGTCGGGACAGCCTCACCCTGGTGTCCTGGGTCTTCGGAGACGAGTTGCAGCATGCCTCCGGCTCGGCCCGCACGCCGGCCGAACTCGCACGCATGGGGAAGATGTTCGGCGAGTTCACCGTCTACGTGGTGGAGGTCTGCCGGGCATGCGCATGGAACCACCTGGTGCGGTCATACGTCCTGGGCACAGGGAGCCCGCGCGGATCTTCGAAGAAGACCGCGGGCCAGTGACCGAAGGCGTGCGAACGGACAAGCACAGGGCGGCGTACCCCGATCCGCCGGTCTGGGAGGCTCAGGCGTGAACGACCAGTACAACCGCTCCTGGCCAGGCCAGGAGCCCGATGAGCCGCGCCGTGCCCAGTGGCCGGCGGGTGACGAACCGCAGTGGCCCGGCGGAAACGAGGCACCACCGCGTGCGCCTCGCCGTCCCGCACCGCAGTGGCCCAACGGTAACGAACAGCAACGGCCGGCGCGCCGGCCCGAACCCGACCGCACCCAGCGGCGCGTCCCGCCGCCGCCCGGTCGCCGGCCCCCGTCACGCCAGCCGGGCCGGCCGCAGGGCGCCCCGCCCGACCGTCCGCCGCGCGACGGCTACCGCCCGCCGGTCCCGACCGAGCCCGAACCCGAGCCCAGCCTGCTGACCCACACCGAACTCGGCAGCGCCGGATATACGAACGACGGGTACGAAAGCGGCCCGATCGATGCGCCGACCGAGTTCGCCGACGATGATCCCGGCGAGCCCGAGACCGACAACGAAGGTAAGGCCAAACCGGAACTCACCCGGCGGCAACGGAAGAAGCGCCTCTGGCGGCGGGTCCGGCGGACGCTCTATGTCATGGCCGGACTCGGCGTGGTCATCCCGGCCGCCGCGTTCACGATCGCCTATTTCCTGGTGGATGTGCCCACTCCGGAGCAGGTGCTGGCCGATCAGAGCCAGGTAGTGACGTACTACTACGCCGACAACACCGTGATGGGCAAGGACATCCCGGACAGCGGGAACCGACAGATCCTGAAACCGGGCGAAATCCCGGAAGTGATGAAGCACGCGGCCTACGCTGCCGAGGACGCGACCTTCGAGACCAACAGCGGCTTCGACCTGACCGGCATCTTCCGCGCGGTCTACAACAACTTCACCGGCGGCACCGGCGGTGGCTCGACCATTTCGCAGCAGTACATCAAGAAGGCCACCGAGAACGAGGAACACACGCTCACCCGCAAGGCGACCGAACTGGTCAAGTCCTTCAAGCTGAATCGGACGCAGTCCAAGGACGAGATCATCGCCGGCTACCTGAACATCGTCTTCTTCGGGCGGGGTGCCTATGGCGTGCAGGCCGCCGCGCACGTGTACTTCAACAAGGACGCCGCGCAGCTCACCCCGTCCGAGGCGGCGTTCCTCGCCGGCCTGATCCAGGGGCCGAGCCGGTCGGAGAACACGGAGTACACCACCCGGCGCTGGAACTACGTGATGGACAACATGGTCAAGTACAACTGGTTGCCCGCCGCGGACCGGCAGGCGGCCCAGTACCCGACGCCGCAACCGAAGTCGCAGGCCAAGGCCCAGGCCATCAGCGGACCGAACGCGTTCATCCAGGCACAGGTGGAAGACGAGCTTGCCAACGCGGGCTACCCGAAGGAAAGACTGCAAACGGGCGGCTACAACATCTACACCACCATCGATCCCAAGGCACAGCAGCAGATGGAGCAGGCCGTCAACGACATCATGAAGGGCCAACCGGACGAGCTGAGAGAAGCCATGGTGGCCGTCTCGCCGAAGGATGGCGGCGTGGTGGCCTACTACGGGGGGCCGAACAAGCCTGGTGTCGACGAGGTGGACTGGGCGAACACCATGCGTAACCCAGGATCGTCGTTCAAGCCGTTCGACCTTACCGCCCTGTTGCAGACCGGTAAGGGGCTCGGCGAGACCTACAACGGCACCTCGCCACAGGAATTCGGCAAGAACGCCGACGGCACGGCACGTAAGGTCACCAACGCCGGCGCGGCCAACAGCTGCTCCGAACAGTGCACGGTGGCCGAAGCGATGAAGATCTCCGCCAACACCGTGTTCTACGGCATGGTGTACAACGACGGCACCCCCGAGCACGACGGCCTCGGCTACCAGGCTGTGGTCAAGGCCGCCAATCAGGCCGGGATCAACAACCTGGACGACGTGCATGACGCCAACGTCTCCATCGGCGGTGGAACCGCCCGGGCTACGGCGCTGGAGATGGCCAGCTCCTACGCGACCTTCGCCGGTGACGGTGCCCGTCACCCCCAGCATTTCGTCGCCAAGGTCACGAGCCCGGGCGGGGAGGTCGTCTACCAACCGCCAACCGACGCGAAACCGGCCTTCGCCAACAGCCAGGACAAGTCCAAGCAGATCGCCGGCAACGTGACGACGGCGTTGAAGCCGGTGATCGGGTTCACCAAGCTGACTTGTCCGAGCAACCACGAATGCGCGGGCAAGACCGGAACCCAGCAGTACAAGGACACCGGAATGAACAGCGACGTCTGGATGGTCGGTTACACCCCGTCCATCGCCGTGTCGAGTTGGGTGGGTACGCCGACTCCTGGGCCGATCAAGGACAAGAACGGCAAGTCGATCTCCAGTAGCGGCCTGCCGGCTCTGATGTGGCAGGAATTCCTGACCAACTACCTGAAGGACAAACCGGCGGAGAAGTTCCCGACGGTTCAGCCGATCGGAAAGACGCCGGAGCAGGCGACCACCTCCACGGTGACCACGACGACTCCGCCGACGAACACCACGACGCCACCGTCTTCACCGCCCGAGAGCTCGTCCCCGGAGACCCCGTCGTCGTCCAGCGAGAGGACCAGGACCAGGACCAGCCCACCGAGCAGCAGCAGGCCCAACGGCGGAATCATCCTCCCACCCGGCAACACGGATTCCAGCGGCTGATCGATCGGGTGGTTCGCCACCGACATGCCCCGACGTGTTGTCGGTCCTCACTTTCAGGCAACCCGGGTGCCCGTAGCATCGGCGCGTGTCCAGCCCGACCGAGCACGCAGCGACACCCGAGTCCGCGCCGACCTCGCTGGAGGCCGGTGAGAGAGTGCTGCCGAGCCGCACCGAACCGCTCGTCGCCGCGGCCAGCAAGCCGATCGGCGGCCCGCTGGGCGAGCACGCCGCCATCGGTCGCCACTGGTTCTGGTCACCACAGCGGGTCGGCCTGCTGCTGGCCACGCTAGCGCTGATGCTGTGCTGGCTGGGCAAGGCCAGTTGCATCCAGCAGTTCACCGACGAAAACGGGCAGAACCAGCTCGACTGGCGGGCCGGCCGTCCCTTCGTGGCGATGTGCTACTCCGACATCGTCCCGCTCTACAGCGCGGAGCGGCTGAACCTGCCCGACACGTTCCCGTACCGCACGAGCTGGGTCGACAACCCGGGGACGCCGAAGGAGCAGGTCCGGTACATGGAGTACCCGGTGATGACCGGGCTGTTCCAGTGGATCAACGCGAAGCTGGCCGCGGGCTGGACCGCGGTCTCCGACACCGGGTGGCTGCCCGGTGCCCTGCCGGTGGCGATCTACTTCAACATCACGGCGTTCTGGTTGGCGGTGGCCTGGCTGGTCACCGTGTGGGCGGTGTGCCGCGTAGCGAACCGGAGACCGTGGGACGCGGCGCTGGTGGCGATCTCACCGCTGGTGCTCGTGCACGCGTTCACCAACTTCGACGCGCTCGCCACCGCTTTCGCCGCCACCGGGCTGCTGGCCTGGGCGAGACGAAAACCCGCGCTGGCCGGGCTGTTGCTCGGGCTCGGCGCCGCGACGAAGCTGTACCCGCTGCTGTTGCTGGGACCGTTGCTGGTGCTGTGCATCCGCGCCGGGAAGCTGCGCGCGTGGACGCAGACCGCGGGCGTCACGGCAGCGACCTGGCTCGCGGTGAACCTGCCTTTCGCGCTGACCGTCAACCAGGGCTGGCGTGAGTTCTTCCAGCTCAACGCCACGCGCGGGATGGATCCCGACTCGCTGTACAACGTGATCTCCTACTTCACCGGCTGGAGCGGCTTCGACGGGCCACTCGCCACGGGCCAGGCGCCGACCTGGCTGAACGTGGTGGTCGGCGGGCTCTTCCTGCTCTGCTGCGGCGGGATCGCCTACCTCGCGCTCGCCGCGCCGGTCCGGCCACGAGTGGCGCAGCTGTGCTTCCTGGTGGTGGCGGCGTTCCTGCTGACGAACAAGGTGTGGAGCCCGCAGTACTCGCTGTGGCTGGTGCCGCTGGCCGTGCTGGCGATACCGCGCTGGCGGGCCCTGCTGGCGTGGATGCTCCTCGACGCGCTGGTGTGGGCGCCGCGGATGTTCTACTACCTCGGCGTGGACCACAAGGGACTGCCGGAGGACTGGTTCCTCGGCTTCGTCGTGGTGCGCGACCTGGCCGTGATCGCACTGTGCGTGCAGGTGATCCGGGAGATCTACGCCCCGGCCACCGATCCGGTCCGGCTGGCCGGGGACGACGACCCCGCGGGCGGGGTGCTCGACCGCGCCCGCGACGTCACGGTCCTGGCAGCCGCGCGCCGGGAACCCGGCGTTCCACTGGCCGGACGGCAGCCGGTCTGACCCTCAGGTGAGCGCTTTCCGCAGGTAGGTGATGTCAGCCGCCTGACCGTCGGCGGGCGTTTCCACCACGACGGGCGCGTCGGCCGCCGCCGCGACGGCGACGAGCTGGGCGGGATCGATCGTGCCACCGCCGTGTACGACGTTGGCATGCCGGTCGCGGGTCGAGCCGAACTCGTCGCGGGAGTTGTTCAGGTGCACCAGGTCGATCCGCCCGGTGATGGCCCTGACCCGGTCCACCACGCCGTCGAGTTCCCAGCCGGCGGCGAACGCGTGGCAGGTGTCCAGGCAGAACCCGGCGCCGAGCTCGCCCACCTGGTCCCACAGCCGGGCCAGCATGTCCAGCTCGCGGGCCAGCGCGCCGTCGCCGCCCGCGGTGTTCTCGATCAGGATCGGCACGCCGAACCCGCCCTGCTCGGCCTGCCGCTCGAACAGCTTGCGCCAGTTGGCCACTCCCTCGGCGGGGTCCTCGCCCTTGCGCACATGCCCGCCGTGCACGATGAGCCCACGTGCGCCGATCTCGGCCGCGGCCGCCGCGTGCTGGGCCACCACCTTCCGGGACGGGATGCGGATCCGGTTGTTCAGCGATGCCACGTTGACCACGTACGGCGAGTGGATGAACACGTCGACACCGGCCGCCTCGATCTCCCCGGCGGTCGGCCGGGGCACCGGCGCCTTCCAGCCCTGTGGATCCGCCAGGAAGAACTGCACGACCTCGGCTTCGCGTTCGCGGGCCGCGGACAACGGGTCGTCATCACGGACGTGGGCGCCGATTCGCATGCCGCAACGCTACCCACCCTTGGGGAGCCGCGCGCGCCCCGGCGGCCCCTCCAGTACCGTGCCGTCGGGTGTGCTGACCGTCACCAGTGGCCGGCAGCGTCGTTGTACTTATGAGTAACAAGCGGGTCAGGAGGTGGGAGCCGGATGCAAGGTCGAATACGCAGGACAGCGGCAGCCGGCGCGGCAGCATTCGTGCTGGCGGGGTCGATCACCCTCGCAGTCCCGACAGGGACCGCGTACGCCGACACCATAAGCGCCAGGTGCGGGGACACGGTCACCGCGAAACCCGGCGACAAGATCAGCACCCCGTTCGGCCTGCAGACGGTGATCGACGGCATCACCTCGCTCGTGGGTGGCCTGCTCAACGGGCTGTGCAAGATCACTGTGAACATCGTCGACACCGCCGTCGCGCCGGTGGTCGGCCAGCCCACCGCCGACACGATCAACGGTGCGGTGTCGTCGACGACCGGCAATGTCACCAAGACGATCAGCGGTGCCGGCGACGCGCTCGCAGGCGGCTCGACGCCACCGGCGCAGGGCAAACCGAGCCCGGGCGGTGGCACGCCGGTGGCGGGCAAGCCGCAGACCGGCCCGGCCGCGACCATTCCCGGGCCGAACAGCCCGGTGGTGGGCCAGGATCCGGTGAGCCTGCCCGTGCTGCCGTTCGAGTCCACCGGATACGCCCCGGCCCGCGACTACAGCGACCTGCCCTACGCCCCTGCCGCGCTCTGGTCGCCGTCACCGGGAATCCGTTATGGCGACGGGATACCCGGCTACGCCCCCGAGTCGACGACGCTGGGCGTGGACCAGTCGCCCGGCAAGATCGTCCAGAACACCGGCCGAGCCCAGGCGCTGGCCGGCGCGCCGGCCCAGGACCGGTTCCCGCTGGGCGTGCCCGCGCTCGCCGCGGTCATCGCGCTGTCCGCCGTCGCCGCCGCGCTGACACGCACCTGGGTCCAGCGAAACGCTCACTAGATCCCGCACCGCCACGCAAGCCACTTCGTGTCGGTATGTCACGCGAGCCACTTCGTGTTGGTATCTAGTATCTTTCCGGGCTGTCGCTCGTTGATGGCAGTGTCTGCGGGGTCGACAATGTCTGCGGGACCCCCGCCCCCTGGAGGTAATGAGCCCGTGCGCAACCGACTGGCGAGCAGGGTCCTGGCCGCGGCCGCACTGGCGATGGTCTTCACCATCGGGTTCTTCCCCGGCACCGCCTCGGCCGGCACGGTGCTCGCGGAGGCTTGCACGGGCATGGTCATCGGCAACATCGGCGACCAGGTCGCGGTGCAGGGCAAGGACCTCGCCGACGTGGTCCGGGCCGGGGCCGCCGAGCAGGAGATCTTCTTGCACCTCAACGGGGTCGATCCGGCCAAGCTCGCGCAGGAGATCTCGAACCAGGGCGTGCTCACCGTCGCCGAGATCCCGGACAGCGCGGTCAGCGCGCTTGGCGGGGACCAGGTAGCGACCGCGGTCACCCAAGCGCTGCGCTCCGCCGACGGCCTCGGCTTGGTCGCCGACCAGAAACAGAAGACCCTCGACTCGATCGGACACCACGTCGCCGAAAGCTGCGGTCTCACACTGTATGCCGGCAACTACAGTCCGCCCGCCGCTTCGCCCACGTCGCAGAACGCCGGCGCGCCCCCGCCCGGCCTGCCCGTGCCGCAGGCCCCGGCGAGCAGCGGCGCGGCGGTACCGCCCCGTGACTACGGCAACACCCCGGTCGCGGTGCCGGGCCTCGCGGCGCCGCCGGAGGCGAAGTATCCGGCCGGTGCACCGATACCGAACGTGCTGTCGCCCGAGGTCTCCACGCTTCCCGGTGAGACCCAAAGCCAGGCCGATGTCCGCAATACGGGCAATGCGAGCGTGCTCGCCGGTAATGACGCGCCGACCGGCGCGGTGCAGTTGCCGATGCTGCTGGCCGTGGTCGCCCTCGCCGGAGTGAGCGCGGCGCTGGTGCGAACCTGGGTGCTGCGAAAAGTGTCGTAGCCGAGGGTTACCCTGGACGCGACAAACCCTCCTGCCACGGACCGTCCGTGGCCGCGAAGCCCACAGGAGGTGAGTGGTTGTGTCACGCCATTACGAGGTAATGGTCATCCTGGATCCGACGCTCGACGAGCGCACCGTCGCACCGACGCTGGACACGTTCCTCAACGTGATCCGCACGTCCGGCGGCACCGTCGAGAAGGTCGACATCTGGGGCCGCCGCCGGCTGGCCTACGAGATCAAGAAGCACGCCGAGGGCATCTACGCGCTGCTCGACCTGCACTCCGAGCCGGACGCGGTGAAGGAGCTCGACCGGCAGCTGTCGCTGCAGGAGAACGTGCTCCGCACCAAGGTCGTGCGCAAGGTCGCCCCGCGCAAGGCCGCCAAGGTCGCGGCGAAGGCCTAGGGCGGAAGACCATGGCCGGAGACACTGTCATCACGCTGGTCGGCAACCTGACCGCCGACCCAGAGCTGCGCTTCACGCCCTCCGGTGCCGCGGTGGCCAACTTCACGGTGGCCTCGACCCCGCGCACGTTCGACCGCGCCACTGGTGAGTGGAAGGACGGCGAGGCGCTGTTCATGCGCTGCAACATCTGGCGCCAGGCCGCGGAGAACGTGGCCGAGAGCCTGACCCGGGGTGCCCGGGTCGTCGTGCAGGGCCGGCTCAAGCAGCGCTCGTTCGAGACCAAGGAAGGCGAGAAGCGGACCGTCGTCGAGCTCGAGGTCGACGAGATCGGGCCGTCGCTGCGGTACGCCACCGCCAAGGTCAACAAGGTCAGCCGTGGTTCGGGCGGCTCCAGTGGCGGCGGCTACTCCGCCGGTGCGCCCGCCGACGACCCGTGGGGCTCGGCCCCGCCCGCCGGGGGCGGCGGATTCGCGGACGAGCCTCCCTTCTAACCAACCACTCTTTTCGAATTCCCCAGGAGCAACACGTGGCAAAGCCACCCATTCGCAAGCCGAAGAAGAAGGTCTGTGTGTTCTGCAAGGCGGAGCAGAAGGGCCGCCCGGAACTGATCGACTACAAGGACACGAACCTGCTGCGGAAGTACATCTCCGACCGCGGCAAGATCCGGGCCCGCCGGGTCACCGGCAACTGCAGCCAGCACCAGCGCGACATCGCCATCGCGGTCAAGAACTCGCGTGAGATGGCGCTGCTGCCCTACACCTCGACCGCCCGCTAAGGAGGCCCGTCCATGGCGAAGATCATTCTCACCACCGACGTGGCCAATCTCGGCGGACCGGGCGACATCGTCGAGGTCAAGGACGGATACGCGCGCAACTACCTGCTCCCGCGGGGCTACGCGATCGTGGCCACCAAGGGCGCGGAGAAGAACGTGCGCACCATCCGCCGGGCCCAGGAGTCGCGCCGGATCCGGGACCTGGACCACGCCAAGGAGGTCAAGGCCGCCCTGGAGGGACTGGGCACCGTCCAGTTGTCCGCTAAGGCCGCCGAGAACTCGAAGAAGCTGTTCGGCTCGGTGACCACCGCCGACATCGCCGCGGCGATCAAGGCGGCCGGCGGGCCCCTGCTCGACAAGCGCGCCATCGAGACCGGTGGACACATCAAGACCACCGGCAAGCACCAGGTGAGCGTGCGGCTTCACCCCGACGTCGAGGCCGGAGTCCGGCTCGAGGTCAAGGCCACGCAGTAACCAAAGCCAAATCAACAGTGCCCCCCTCTCCGCGGAGAGGGGGGCACTGTTGTTTCGAGACGGCCACGACCCGAATCGATTCGCGCCCGGGAACCACCTGCGCTGCGCTAACATCCAACTGCTGATCTCGACGTGGGGACGCGAGACGGGTGAAGGGGTCTTTGCAGATGAGCCAGCCAGCACAGTCAATGAGGGCCGTCGACAATCTCACCACCGTGCCCCCGCCCCCGCCTATCCAGGTCGGCAACAACGGGTCTCCGGGGGGCTACTACTTCGAGCCGGACCGCGTCCAGAGCGTGATCGCGAAGTGGCAAGACCTGTTGCACGACCTGCAGTCGGACCGCAACGAGGCTCAATTAATCGCTGAAGTGCGGGCCCCCGCTCCCGACCCGGCAAGCAATCAGTTTACGGACAACGGGACGTTGCCGTCGGGTCGGACGCTGCTCGAACAGACCGACCGAATGATCCAGTACGTGCAGAACTACATCGAAGCGCTGCAGAAGGCCAGCGGGCAGATCCAACAAGCCGACACCGACGTCCAACAGGCTGTCTCACAGTCCGGACAAGGAGTCATGTGAGCACGCATCACGGTCTTCTTCGCATCGGCACCGTCATCGCGGCGGCGAGCGTCCTCGCCGCCTGCGGCAACGGAACGACCGGAAACTCACCCAGTTCCGGTGGCCCCACGTCGGCGGCAGCGGGTGGTCAGACCTCGACAGCAACCGGCGCTTCAAGCGGCAAGGCCCCCAAAGTGACATCTCCGCTGCCGACGGAAGGACTCGTCGCTGATCCCTGTAGCGGCCTGTCGACACCCCAGATGACCACGCTCGGCCTAGCCTCTCCGGGCGAAGCCTCCACCGGCCAGACGGGTCCGACCTGCCAGTGGCATGGCACCGCCGCCACCTCGAACAAGGCATTCCTCAATGTCATAACCGCCAACCAAAACGGCCTGAGTGACATTTATGCCGTCAACGACCGAAAGCCGTTCGCCTACTTCGAGCCGACTCAGGTCGACGACTATCCGGGTGTGTATGCGGAGTCGGTCGACGACCGCACGAACGGGTTCTGCTCCTTGTTGATCGGGGCCACCGATCAACTCGCGATCAGCGTGTCGGTGCAACTGCTGACCGGCCCGAACAAGGAGCACCCGTGCGATTCGGCCAACAAGATCGGGGCAGCAGTGATCGAACATGTCAAGGGCGCAGCATGAGAGGACTGGGTAGATTGTCATGGCCAACGGATCGTTGATCAATGACACCGCGCGCGGCGCGGCGATCGGTACGGTGATCATGCCCGGTGTCGGCACAGCCGTCGGCGGCGCAGTGGGTGGTCTGGTCAGCATCTTCTCGGGGGGACCGCAAGCCCAGCAGCACCAGACGAGCGTGGGCGGTCAGACGATCGACGCGCGACAGATCTACCAGCAGATCACCGGCGGAGAAGGTCCCGGCTCGTTGCAACAAGGCGCAGACGCGGCACGAAATTTGGAGAGAACGCATTCCAACCGAGCGGACCAGATCGCCGCGCTCAACAAGGAAATGGACGCCGCCTGGCAGGGTGGTTCCGCACAAGCCGCTCAAGCGGGGGGACACCCGCTCGAGACCTGGCTGAACGACTCGGCCCAGAACCTCGGCACGAGTAGCCAGTACATCGGCAACCAGGTCAATGACTTCTCGGTGGTCGCGCAGCGGGTTCAACCGCTCCCGGAAAACCCGCCGTCCATGGGTTTCCTGGACCACATCAACCCGTGGAGCGACAAGGACTCCGAAATCAAGGAGTACAACCAGAAGGGCCAGCAGAACGTCGACGCGTTCAATGCCTACTACCAGGCAAGCGCACAGAACGCCGCGGGCATGCCGCAGTACAAGGCATGGACCGGAAATCCCATCTCCGATGGCGGTGGCGGTAATGGTGGCGGCGGTAACGGCGGCGGAGGTGGCACCGGCGGCGGGGGCGGCTTCGGTGGCGGGGGCGGCACTGGCGGCGGAGTTGGCTTCGGCGGCGGTGGCGCTGGTGGCGGTGCGGGCGGCATCGGAACCGGCGGTGGTGGTGCCGGCGGCATCGGCAGCGGCGGCCATGGCGGTGCGGGCGACATCGGTGGCATCGGCAGCGGCGCGGGCGGTGTCGGCAGCGGCGGTTACACACCCCCGAGCTGGAACGACACCACCGCGGCCGGTTACACGCCGCCGAACACCAACTTCACCAGCGGCCTCGGTCCGAACAACTTCAGTCCGAGCAGCTTCGGACCCGGTGGCGGTAGCGGCGCCGGTGACGCCTCCGGTATCGGCGGGTTCGGCCCCGGTGGCGCCGGCTCGATGTCGGCGGGTTCCACCACGGGCGCCGCACCGGGTTCGGCCAGCGCCGCCGGCGGAGCCGGCGGCGCCTACGGCGCCGCAGGAGCTCGTCCGGGCGCGGCCGGCGCGGCGGGCCGCTCGGGAATGTCAGGCATGGGCGGCGCGCACGGTGGCCGGGGCCAAGGCGCGGAAGACGAAGAGCACCAGACCAAGTACCTGGTCAGTGAGGACCCGAATGAGCTCTTCGGCACCGACGAGCTCACCGCGCCTCCGGTCATCGGCGAATGAGACCGGGGACGGACGTGCTCGACAGACCGTTAACCCTCTATACCCCGATTCTGCTCAACCTGATCCGGCGCCGGGGCGGTGAACCCCACCTGACCCTGGCGAGCACGGCGACCTGGCTGGACGAGGAAGCCCGGCGCCAGGAAGACCAGCAGGTCAACGCCCTGCTGACGCAGCACGGGTTGATGGGACCGCGCGGACTGGACCGCGACCTGCTCGGGTTGGTCGAGTCCGTGGCCCAACCGAACATCGAGTACTACGGCTGGTTCGAGGGGCGGTTCCCCGGTGCGCCGGCGAACTTCGCGGTGTTCGCGGGGAGTGGGCGCGGCGGCGCCTTCATCGCCGTTCGCGACCTCGGGACGGACGCGGTGACCCTGGCCGCCGAACGGCCCGAGGAGCTCCTTCAGGGGTTCCTGAACCAGATTCCGCAGGTCCGTCCCGCGCAGGGGCAGCCGCTGGTCGTCGGCAAGAGCGAGCTCACCGGTGACCGGCGGAGCCGGGACGACGACGATGTCTCCATCATGCGGCCGGTTCAAGGACGCGCGACGGCGGGGGCCTCGCCGGTCCACGAGGTAAAACGCGTGATGAGTTCGGAGCGGGTCGCTGCCGGGAGCCTCTATGTCGCGGCGAGGAGCCGGGCGGGAACACGCCGGCGCAGTGAACGACCGCTGAATTTCATCGACACTCCCCAGGGCCGCTGGTTGATGGAGGAGCGGCCCGGCCGGGGCGACCCCCTGATCGTGTTCACCCCGGCAACGCCACAGGTGATCGGCGAACGGTTACGGAACGCACAAAGCGCACTCGTCTGAACGTGTGTCGGGCCACCCTTTCAGCCTAGAGGGTGGCCCTTTAACTGTCCGTAGCATTCATCCACAGGTCCGCGCACCCCAGGCTCCGTGTGGCACCCGCGCGACACGCCGGGAGCGCATCCGGCCACGACACGCCGGGTGGATTCAACCAATCTTTTCCACAGCTTTCACACAGGTCTTGACCTGCGATTTCTCACATTTGAACGGCACTTGTCCCCAAGTTGTACACAGATCTTCAGCCAGGTGTGCACGACTGGAGTCGATCATCCACAAGTTGTCCACAGGATCTCCGCAAACCGTCAACAGGCGGGTTTGCACTACCCCGTCCGAGGGACTTAGCGTGCCCGGCGACCGGTAGCGCCCGGTGTACCGACTCGGGCATAATCGAACTGGTGTTCGCTGAACAGGAGGTGTCCGCGCGGTGGCGCTGACGGATGACCGTGGTCCCGTGTTCCCCCCGGATCCCGGTCCCGAGGATCCCGGGCCGGGCGCCGGCGAGTTCGATCGGAAGCCGCCACAGGACATCCCGGCCGAACAGTCCGTGCTCGGCGGCATGCTGCTCTCCAAGGACGCCATCGCCGACGTCGTGGAGGCCCTGCGCCCCGGCGATTTCTACCTGCCAAAGCACCAGGCGGTCTACGACTGCGTCCTCGACCTCTACGGCCGGGGCGAGCCGGCGGACCCGATCACGGTGTCCGCGGAGCTGGAGCGGCGCGGTGAACTCGCGCGGGTCGGTGGCGCGCCGTACCTGCACACGCTGATCGCGACCGTGCCGACGGCCGCGAACGCGGGTTACTACGCCGAGATCGTGTCCGAGAAGGCCGTCCTGCGCCGGCTCGTCGAAGCCGGCACCAGGATCGTGCAGTACGGGTACGGCGCCGCCAATGAGGGCGGCGACATCAACGAGGTGGTCGACCGGGCCCAGGCCGCGATCTACGAGGTCACCGAGCGCCGCACCAGCGAGGACTACGTGGCGCTGGAGGAACTGCTTCAGCCCACGATGGACGAGATCGACGCGATCGCCTCCCGGGGCGGCTCGGCCCAGGGCATACCGACCGGCTTCGCGGACCTCGACGAGGTGACCAACGGTCTGCACGGCGGCCAGATGATCATCGTCGCCGCCCGGCCGGGTGTGGGCAAGTCCACGCTGGGCCTGGACTTCGCCCGGTCCTGCTCGATCAAGCACGGGATGACGAGCGTCATCTTCTCCCTGGAGATGAGCCGCATCGAGATCGTGATGCGGATGCTTTCGGCCGAAGCGCGGATCCGGCTCACGGACATGCGAGGCGGGCGGATGTCCGACGACGACTGGACGCGGCTGGCCCGGCGGATGAGCGAGATCAGCGAGGCACCGCTGTTCGTCGACGACTCACCGAACATGACGATGATGGAGATCCGGGCGAAGGCGCGCAGGTTGAAGCAGCGCAACGACCTCAAGCTCGTGGTCGTCGACTACATGCAGCTGATGACCTCCGGCAAGCGCGTGGAGTCCCGGCAGCAGGAGGTGTCGGAATTCTCCCGCCAGCTCAAGCTGCTGGCCAAGGAACTCGAGGTGCCCGTGGTCGCGATCAGCCAGCTGAACCGCGGTCCCGAACAGCGCACCGACAAGCGCCCCATGCTCTCCGACCTGCGCGAATCCGGATCGCTGGAACAGGACGCGGACATCGTGCTGCTGATCAACCGGCCGGACGCATGGGAGCGGGACGACCCGCGGGCGGGCGAGGCGGATCTGATCCTGGCCAAGCACCGCGCCGGGCCGACCAGCACCGTCGTGGTGGCGCACCAGTTGCACTACAGCCGCTTCGCCGACCTGGCCCAAGGCTAGTCAGATCAACTGCGCCTTCAGGCTCGAAGGTCCGCGGTCCCGGAGTCTTCTCGCGCGGGACGGGATGAACGATCCGCCGGCAGCGGCGGGTGTGGTGCGTTGGCTGTGCCCGGCAGTGATGTGACGTAGCCGGCCACGACACGGCCGATGGCGAGGAACGGCTCGGTGCTGCGTAGTCCACGGGCGAGGAGGAACGCTCCCTCAAGGCCGGTGAGCAGGGCGTGGATCACGGCCCGCGCGTCGGCGCCGGACAGTCCGCGGGCGGTGAGGTAGCTGGTTCCTGACCGCGTATGGACTGGACACCCGAATCGCACGGCAGGTGATCCTGCCGTGCGAGGCGTTCGACAACTTCCCGCCCGGTCTGCCCGGCACGATGGTGGCCCTCGTCGCCCGGCTCCCCGGTGGCCTCCAACTCGCCGCGCGCCAACTGCGCATCGGCCGGCTTCGCCGGCTGCCCCTGCTGTTCGGGCAGATGGCGCGCCGTCCGCTGCCGGACGATCTCGTCCGTGGCTGGACCGAGCCGCTCCTGAACCAGCCGGATATTCGCCGCGACCTGATCAGATACTGCCGTGGGCCGTTGCCCAAGGAGGCACTGGTCCGGAACACCGAGGCACTGCGCGAGTTCACCGGAGAAACCCTCGTGCTGTGGTCACCCGACAACCGGGTCATGCCACCCGAGCACGGCCGCCGCCTGGCCGAACTTCTGCCCGCAGGGCGATATGCCGAGGTCCCCGGCGCGTACGTGTTGTCGATGCTGGACGAGCCGGAGACGGTGGCGCGTGAGATCGGCGAGTTCCTCGTGTCCGCCACCGGCCGATAGCCGCGGTTGGAGCCGCTCCCGGACACGGGTGCGGTCGACCGGTCACGGGCCCCGGGCGCGAACGCGGGCCCGGAAGCGTCGTTGATTCCGGACCCGCTGACCTAACGAGCACACTCAGCCGTGGATTCGCCTCAGCCGAACAGGCTTCCGCTGTCCAAAGCCGACATCGCGGGCACATCGGCCTGCGGGAGCAGGTTCGCGGTGTCGGTCGGCAGTGCGGGAGCTCCCGGCAGTTGCGGCAACCCGGAGCCGAGCAGATCCGGCAGGACAGGCAGATCCGGCACACCGGACAGCGACGCCAGGTTGCCCAGACCGGACGGGTCGACAGGCAGGGCACTGACCTGCGGCAGTGAAGGCAGGTCGGCGCGGTCGGCGGGCGTCAGCGGCATCATCTGCCTCATGTCGGACAGGAACGGCAGCCCGGTCAGCGGGAGTGTCTGCCCCATGTCAGGCAGGGACGGCAGCCCGGTCGCCGGGAGTTCCGGCATGCTGATCGGCAGGTCGACCTGCGGCTGCTGGTCCGCCGCCTCGACGTCGGTGTCGTTCGTGGTGCTGGCATGGGCCACGCCCAGCAGACCCAACGGGATGTCGAAGACCTGAGCCACCACACCGACCGGCACCTCCATGACGCCACCGGACAGTGAGCGCGACGGGCCGGAAGTGGTGGCGGCGCCGCCGACGGTCCCGAACGTGTCGTTGTCCGCAATCGCGTTTGCGGCCCCGCCCACCGAGATGGCGTCACCGAACACCTGAGCGATCGCGGCAAGCGGCAGGTCGAAGATGTCGCCGGAGATGGTGCCGTCCATCCCCGAGGTCGTCTTGTCACCACCCGAGTTCGTGGTGACGGTGTTGACCGCACCACCCTGATCGAGCCCCAGCACGCTGACCGCATTGCCGAAGACCTGCGCGATCGGCATCAGCTCGGCGCCGACGATATTGCCGGCGATGGCACCGCGGTCACCGTTGGTCTCGGCGCTGCCTCCGGCGGTGGACTGGACGTCGTTGCTCGCGTCGCCGGCGGCCAACCCGCCCAGTACCGCGCCGTTGCCGAACGCCTGGGCGACCGCGGCACCCGGGCCCTCGATGATGTTGCCCGCGATGGCACCGCCCTCGCCGGTGGCGGTCAGCCGCCCGCCGGCCGTCGACTCCGTAGTGCCCTGGCCGGCCCCCAGGGCTTCACCGAGACCCCCGACGCCGAGCCCGTGCAGCTGGGTGGGCACCGACAGTGGCAGCGCGCCGAGGTTGCCCGCGGCCAAGCCCCTCTTGCCGTTCGCGTTGCCCGTGCCACCGGCCGTCGACGTGGTGTCCGTGATGCCGCTACCTGCGCTGCGGCCGATCAGCGAACCGCCGATGCCGTACGCCTGCAGCGGAGTCGACAGCGGAACCTGCAGCAGGTTGGCGCTGACCGTGCCGTGGTCGTCCTGGGTGTTGCCACCCCCGCCACTGCTCACCCGCTTGGTCTCGGCGGCCTCACCGCTGCCCTCGCCCAGCACCGAGCCGCCCGTGCCGAACACCTCGCCCGGTACGGAGACCGGGACCTGCACGATGTTGCCCGACCCGGCCGATTCGTTGCCTTGGCTGCCGTTGTAACCGCCGGTGCTGACGTCCTTGGTCTCGGTCGCCGAACCGGAGCCTTTGCCGACCAGTCCGGTGCCGACGCCGAAGAGCTCCGCCGTTCCGGCGGGCTGCGCACTCACGTCGTTGGCCGCGAGGAAACCGCCGTTGCCATTGGTGTACGTGGCGCCACCAGCTGTCGCCGCGACGTCGTTGTCGCACCCACGAGCGTGTCCATTGCCGACTACCCCGGCGCCCAGGCAGAACACCTCGGCCGGAACGGCCGCGGGCGCGTCCACGATGGTGCCCGAGATGGCCGAGTTCTGTCCGGTGGTGCTGGAGAAACCGCCCGCGGTGGCGTCACTGCCCAGGAACGGTCCCGTCATGCCGTCGCCGACGACCGAATTGCCGATCACCGACGCCGCGTTGCCGGCCAGGGTGCCGGGCACCGCGGCCTGCGGTTGCGCGACGGTGCCCGACAAGAACGAGTCGTCGCCGTCGGTATTGATGTAGGTCGGCGTACCGGCCATCCCCGGCCGGAGGTCGCCCGCGGTCGCGTTGGCGATCGAGCTGCCGCAGGGGACATCCGAATCGCCGACGAGGGAGGCCGCGTTGTCGGAGAGCTTCAGCGGCAGGGCGACCGGAACCCCGGCGACGTTGCCCGAGCCCGCGCCGCGCCAGCCGTGCGTCCGGATCCAACCGCCGGAGAAGGCGTCGCTGGCCGCGTCGAAGTTGCTCTCGCCGTGGCCGAGGATGCCGCCGATCGCGTTACCGGAGATCTGCACCGGGGTCGCACCCTGCGGGCTCACGACGTTGCCGGACAGCCCGCCGTGTGAGCCGCTGGTCGAGACGTTGCCGGTGGCGGCCGCGGCCTGGGTGGCGCTACCGGTGGCCCGGCCCCGGCCGGCCACACCGATCCCGTTGCCCGCGATCTGAACCGGGAGGGCCCAGTCGAGGGACACCGCGTTGCCGGACACGCCGCCGCCGGCACCGCTGGTGTGGACATCCGTGCGGTGCGCGTAGGTCTGCATCGAGTCGGAGTCGGCCGAGGCGTTGCCGAGGAGGCCGATCGCGTTGCCGGTGATCTGGATCGGCACCACCACGTTGCCGGCGACCTTGTTGCCCATCAGGGCGTCGCCATCCGGCTCAGCCCTCCGGTCGTCCGCCGGCTCGCCGACCGGCGCGGCCTCCTTGTTGGTCAGCTGCCCGATCCGCTGGCCGGTCTGGCCGGCCGCGTCGGTCACCTTGCCGGCCAGACCGTTGACGGCGCCGGTTACCGGCGAAGCGGCCCGCAGCGCGCCGGTCCGGGAGACCGGGTCGAGCGCCTTGTTCAGCAGGCCGGTGACCGGCTCGGTGCTGATGTCCTTCTTGATCTCGGGAACGTCGACCTGTTTCCCGAGGGTTCCGATGGCGTTCTTCGAGATGTCGATGGGAATGCTGGCGTTGAGGTCCAGCGGCCCGGCCGGAGTGTCCGGGTTGACGTTCTCGTCGGCAGATGCGATACCGGTGCCCAGCATCAGCAAGCCACCCGTGACCAGCGCGGTCTGGATACCGCGCTTTGCCCAGGTCTGCATTGACGGTTTCTCCTTCTTCCTAGTTCTTCGATAGCTGGAGATCGGCGCTCCAAGACCCGGAGCGCGGGCGCGCGAAGGCGCGCCCCGAGAGGAACCGGCGCCACGGCGCGCGAACGGGCGCGCCGGGTCCCCGGAGGAGGTGGAATCAGTCAGGCGTGACGCCGGGCTGCGCGCCCGGCGGGGCCGGCAGGTGACAGCTGCCGCGCGCGACGGCGCGTGAGAGGTTCGCGGGGGCGATGGTCAACGTCGAGGCGGGAAGCCCGAAGACCGGGCCGTCGGCATGGCAGCCGGAGGCGGAGCCGTTCGGCAGGAACGGGAGTTCCGCCGGTACCGACAGCTCCCGCAGCGGCGAGGACGGAGCGGGGTGCGGCAGGAGGCCGCCGCGAGCTCGGGTGTGGACGGTTTCGTGCGCACCCGAGTCCGACGGCACGGTGACCGTCGACGTGTCCGATCCGCCGCCGGCGTGTGCGGTCGGCAGGCGTAGCTCCGGCGACGGGACAGACTCACGCGCCTCGGCCGGCTTGGTAGCGGGCAAGGAGGGGACCTCGACCAGCTGGCCGGCGGAACCGGCGACGATGCCCAGCAGGTTCGGCGGGGCGAGCGCGCTGCCGATCAACTGCGGAATGTCCCGGGGCTGCCCGGTGATCCGCTGGACCGATCCGAGCAGACCCTGGGCCGGGTGGAGCGCGGCATCACGAGCGACGGTATGCACGACGTCGCGAACGTCGCCGGTGATCCGCTGGTGAGCTCCGTCTCCGGCCGGCTCCGAGTGAACGCCGAGCCCCTTCACTGCGCCGGCCAGTTGAGGCAGGCCCTGCGTGAGCTGACCGGTGATCTCCGTCGTATCCGTGATCGGATCGGCGGACGCGCTCGCGTTGCCTATCGCCCACGCGATCGCGGTGCCGGCCAGCGCGCCGCCGGCCACGAGCAGTGCACGCGTGAGCCAGCGGCCGGCGCTTGCCGTTCCCCGCCGAGTGGCCACGTTCACCCGCGTCACGGTTCTCCTGCAGCTCGAGGGCGCGATCGTGTCTTTTGTGAGACCGAAACGTCTTCACATCGATACCGGTGCGTCTTGCGCCGACCACACAACCAGGGCCCCTGACGAGGTCGCATCTCGAACTGGACTTGATAGCACCATCGTGTGAAAAGAGGTCCGCCCAGACCTGGTCCAGTACAGAGAGACAAAGCTCCCATACATGCGGTGATTGACTACCGACGCGAATACCCGCGCCCGAGTAGCCGACCTCGCTAGGGTGGACCACGTGACGGACGGCCATAAACCCGAATTTCTCGGCGAAGACGACCGAACCAGCGCCCTCGTACCGAAGGGGCTGCGCGTGAGCGCCGCGTTCGCCTGGCGGTTCCTTGTGGTGATCGCCGCGCTCTACGTCATCATGTGGCTGATCGGCCGCCTGTCCGTGGTGATCGTGCCGCTGTCGATCGCCCTGCTGATCTCGGCGCTGCTCGCCCCGGCGGTGGCCCAGCTCGTCCAGCTCAAGGTGCCGCGCGGCCTGGCCACCGCGCTGGTGCTGGTCGGCGGCCTTGCGGTGCTCGGCGGGCTGCTCACCTTCGTCGTCGTCCAGTTCACCGACGGCCTGCCGCAGCTGACGCAACAACTGCACGCGAGCCTGACCCAGATCCAGAACTGGCTGATCAACGATCTGCACCTGCGGCAGGAGCAGATCCAGCACGCCATCGACAACACGATCGGCTTCCTGCAGGACAACCAGGCCGTCATCACCTCGAACGCGCTGACCACGGCCAGCACGGTCGGTGAGTTCCTCACCGGCTTCCTGCTCACCCTGTTCGTCACGATCTTCTTCCTGGCCGGCGGGGACCGGATCTGGAGTTTCCTGATGCTCGGCGTGCCGGGCACGGTGCGCCGCCGCATCGATGTGGCCGGGCGCCGCGGGTTCGCCTCGCTGGTCAGCTACGTCCGGGCCACCGCGGCGGTGGCCGTGGTGGACGCGGTCGGCATCGGCATCGGGTTGTGGATCGTGCGCGTGCCGCTGGTGATCCCGCTCGCCACGCTGGTGTTCCTGGCCGCGTTCGTGCCGATCATCGGTGCCGTGGTGGCCGGCGCCGTCGCGGTGCTGGTCGCGCTGGTCACCAACGGGTTCGTCACCGCGCTGATCGTGCTCGGCATCGTGGTCGCGGTGATGCAGCTGGAAAGCCACATCCTGCAGCCACTGCTGCTCGGCCGCGCGGTGAAGCTGCACCCGCTGGCGGTGGTGCTGTCGATCGCCGTCGGCGTCGTGGTCGGCAGCATCGCCGGCGCCCTGCTCGCGGTACCGTTGCTGGCCGTACTGAACGCAGGTATCCGGTCGCTGATCCACGAACGCGACCCGCATCCCGAGGACGTCGACGTGCTGCATGACATGGAAGCGGTACCCGAAGACGAGCCGAAGCGCGTGGCCGAGGAAGTCGAGGCCGAGGCCAAAGAAACCACATGAACCGGCGGTTCGGCCCGACCGCCCGCGAGCCCGCCGCACCACTGTGGTGGGGCAGTATCGGCCTGCGCCTGCTCACCATGCTCTTCGCGGTCGGCGCGGTCCTCCTCTACCACGATCAGTACCGGCGCCCACGGCTTGCCTGGCTCGTCCTCGGCGTCATGGTGGTCTGGACTGTTTTGACCACCCTCGTCTACTCGCGCGAGGCGCTGCGCTGGCGCTGGTGGTGGTTCGTCGTCGCGGACGTCGCCGTCACCTGCGGGCTGATGCTCACCTCACCCTGGATCCTCAACCGCACCCAGCTCACCGGGGCCGACCCGTTGATCACCACGGTGTGGGTCACCGGGGTGCCGGCGGCCGCGGGCACCCGGTTCGGCGCCGGCGGCGGTGCGCTCGCGGGGGTTCTCGTCGGCGCCGCCACCGCGATCACCCGACAGCAGTTCAACGTCGACGTCGCCCGCGACTCGTTCCTGCTCATCGCAACCGGCCTGCTGATCGGGATAAGCGCCAGCACGGCCCGCAAGTCCGCGGCCGTGCTCGCCGAGGCATTGCGCACCGAGGCGGCGACGGCGGAACGGGAACGGCTGGCGCGCTCGATTCACGACAGCGTGCTGCAGGTGCTGGCCCGGGTGCGCCGGCGGGGTGCGGAACTCGGCGGCGAGGCAGCTGAGCTCGCGACGCTGGCCGGTGAACAGGAGATCGCGCTGCGCGCGCTGGTCACCTCGGAACCAACCAGCACCAGCACCGGTTGGACCGACCTGCGGGCCGCACTGCAACTCCTCTCGTCGTCTAAGGTGCAGGTCGCGACCCCGGCGGGTGAGGTCCGGTTGCCGGCGCACACCACCGCGGAGCTGGTCGCGGTGGCCCGCGAAGCACTGTCGAATGTGGACAAACATGCCGGGGATTCGGCGAAGGCGTGGGTGTTACTGGAGGATCTCGGCGACGAGGTGGTGCTGACGGTGCGGGACGACGGGCCGGGAATCGACGAGGGCCGGCTCGCCGCCGCCGAGGCGGCCGGCCATCTGGGTGTCGCGCGCTCGATGCGCGGCCGCGTGGCCGACCTGGGTGGCACCATCTCGCTGGAGACGGCACCGGGGCAGGGGACAGAATGGGAGGTTCGAGTGCCGAAACCGGAACGGCGAGCACGATGATTTCCGTGATGGTCGTCGACGATCACCCGATCTGGCGCGATGGCGTGGCTCGCGACCTGGTCGAGAACGGCTTCGAGGTACGGGCCACCGCGCCCGACGCGCTGGCCGCGGTTCGCATCGCCGGCGCGGTGCGGCCGGACGTGGTGTTGATGGACCTCGTTCTCGGCGAGAGCTCCGGCGTGGACGCGACCAGGGAGATCACCAACGCCCTGCCGGGCACCCGGGTGCTGGTGCTGTCCGCAAGTGGCGAGCACGGCGACGTGCTGGAGGCGGTCAAGGCCGGCGCCTCCGGTTACCTGGTGAAGTCGGCGTCCGTGGCGGAACTGGTGGACGCGGTGCGGCGGACCGCCGCCGGAGACCCGGTGTTCACCCCGGGGCTCGCCGGGATGGTGCTCGGCGAGTACCGGCGAATGGTGCAGTCCCCGGACGATGGCCCGGCCGTGCCGCGACTCACCGAACGGGAAACCGAGGTGCTCCGGCTGGTGGCCAAGGGGCTGACCGCACGGCAGATCGCGGAACGTCTGGTCCTCTCGCACCGGACGATCGAGAACCACGTGCAGTCCACGCTGCGCAAGCTCCAACTGCACAACCGGGTCGAGCTGGCCCGCTATGCGATCGAGCACGGTCTCGACCAAGACTGATCGGGGATTCGGGGATTCGGGGATTTTCCCGGATCCGTACCGGCCCGCGCGAACCTACGCTTTCGCCATGGGCGATGAGACCGAGACCAAGCCGCTCGACCCCCGGAGTTTCCGGGTTTCGGACGAGGAGCGCGAGCACGTCGTCGCGGTGCTGCAGAAGGCGATCGGCCGCGGCATGATCAACCTCGACGAATTCACCGAACGCACGGACATCGCGCTCGCCGCGCAAACCCGCGGCGACCTCAACGCCGTGCTGGCCGACATTCCCGACCTGGTGCATCCCGATGCCGGCCCCAGCGGCCGCCCTTACGCCGGACCCGACGCCCCGCGGGCCGCCGCGCGCCCGGGACAGCGGCTCGAACTGACCGCTGGATACTCCTCGATCGTCCGCAGCGGTCCGTGGGTGGTGCCGCCCGAGATAGTCGTCCGCAACAAGTACGGAGCGACGAAGCTCGACTTCACCCAGGCGCAGGTCCAGAGCCCGACGGTGCACATCGAACTGGACGCCAAATGGGGCTCGGTCGAGGTGATCATCCCCGAGCACGCGGCGGTCGACCTCAACTCGATCACCGAAATCAAGTACGCCTCGGTCAACGACCGGACGGGCAGTGACGGCCGCGCGGGCAACCCACGGCTGGTGTTCTCCGGCCGGTTGAAGGGCGGCTCGCTGACCGTCCGCCACCCCCGCCGGTTCTTCGGCTAGCTCCGCCCCCACCACCGCCGGGATGTGTTCCGCACCAGTGGTACCAAAACGATGCCGGATCGGTACCATGACAGCATGGCGATGAACTTGCGGTTGGGTGCCGAGGCGGAGGCCGCCTTACGCGCCGAAGCGCAGCGCACTGGACGCTCGCAACAGGACATCCTGCGCGAGGCGATCGGGAAATATCTGGGGCTGATACCCAGCCAAGCCGGTGACACCGATCCGTTGATCACCCAAGGCAAGGTCGCACCACCGCGCGTCGCATTCCGGGACGTCCGACCACGACTCCACCTACAGCCGGGTGAGAGCAGCCTGGACTTGCTCGACCGTGACGACCGCGTCTGATGCGCATCTACCTGGACAGCAGCGCGCTGCTCAAACGAGTTATCGAGGAGCCTGAGTCCGAGGCACTACGGGTCCAACTGCGCGGCCACGTCGAGGAGAGGGCCGTGCTGCTGTCTTCCCGCTTGGCGTCGATCGAAGTCGGTCGCGCGATCCGAATGCGGTTCGATCTCGGCTATGCGGCCGCGGCGGACTTCGTCGACGATGCCATGTCCGGTGTTGCCGAGCACCCCATTGGAGACGAGGTCGTCAGCCTCGGCCAACGGCTCAACCCGAATCGGTTGCGCTCGCTCGATGCCATTCACCTCGCGTCGGCGATGATGCTCGGCGCCGACCTGCTGATTACCTACGACCATCGGATGGCCGACGCCGGAGAGCACAACGGGTTGCGTTGCGCTGCGCCTGGCCGCTGAAGCCGGCACCCGAGCTAGTCCTTGCGGGACGCCAGCGACCGGGCGGTGCCGGGATCGGGCGCGGCGAGCACGGCCTGGGCAAGGGTTTCGCACTCCTCCCAGGTGACCGCGGCGAGGCTCGCGCCCACGCCGTGGATCGAGGACGCGTTCATCGACAGGCTCGTCATCCCCAGCCCGGTGAGCACGCGGGCAAGCAGTGGATCGGCGGCCGCTTCCCCGCAGACGCCCGCCGGCTTTCCGGTTGCCCGCGCGGCTTCACCGATCCACGCGATCAGCCGCAGCAGCGCGGGCTGCCACGGGTCGTTGAGCGTTGCGACCGCACCGAGCTGCCGGTCCGCCGCGAAGGTGTACTGAGCGAGATCGTTGGTGCCCACGGAAACGAAGTCGACCGCGTCGAAGATCTCCCGAGCGGCCAGCGCGGCGGCCGGGATCTCGATCATCACGCCCGCCCTGGCGATTCCGGTGGCCCGCGCCCGTTCGGCGAACCAGGCGGCCTCCGCCGCCGTGGCCACCATGGGCGCCATGACCGACACGTCGGCACCGGAATCGGCCGCCGCACCGGCGATGGCTTCGAGCTGACGGTCCAGCACGTCGGGCCGGTCGAACGCGACTCGCAGGCCGCGCACGCCGAGCGCGGGGTTCGGCTCCGCCTCGGGCGAGAGGAAGTCGAGGGGTTTGTCGGCCCCCGCGTCGAGGGTGCGCACGATGACCGGCTTACCGGCGAACGGTGTCAGCACCGCCGTATACGCCATGCGTTGCTCGGCGACCGCCGGCTCGGCGGGAGCGTCGAGGTAGCAGAACTCGGTGCGGAACAACCCGACCCCCTCGGCGCCGGCGTCGGCCGCAGCGTGTGCGTCGCCGGGTGCGCCGACGTTGCCGAGCACCTTGACGCGGTGCCCGTCGGACGTCTTGCCGACGCCGTCCCATTCACCCGGGCCGGCCTTCGTCGACACCAGGATTCCAGCCGTGGGATCGGCTACCTCGACCTCGCCGGTGTCGCCGTCGACGAGGAGTACCTCGGCGTCGAGGTCGAGCAGGCCACGCACGGCGACCACCGCGGGGATGCCCAGGGCGCGGGCGAGGATCGCGGTGTGGCTGGTCGGGCCGCCCTCCTCGGTGACCAGGGCGAGCACGAGGTCCGGGTTGAGACCGGCGGTGTCCGCGGGCGCGAGGTCACGGGCGACCAGCACGCTCGGCGAGAGCAGCTCGGGCACGCCGGGCGGGGAAACGCCCAGTAGCTCGGCAACGACACGGTCACGCACGTCTTCGATGTCACGCACGCGCTCGGCCATGTATCCACCAGCGGCCGCCAGGCTCTTGGCGAACCCGTTCGCGGCCTCGTAGATCGCCCGCGCGGCGGGCAGGCCCTCGGCGACCACGAGCCGCTCGGCCTCGCTGGTCAGGGCCGGGTCCGCGGCCATCGCGGCGGTGGTGATCAGGATCGTCGCCGCCTCGCCGGTCGCGGCCTCGGCGAGGGCCTCCAGGCGGGCTGCCACGGCGCCGGTCGCGGGGGCGATCCGGGCGGCCTCGGCCGATGGATCGGCCGGTTTCGGGCCATGCGCGGGTTCACCGAGCGGCTCGGCGACCCGGACGACGGGGCCGCGCGCGCGACCAGGGCTCACTGCCACCCCAGAGAACCTCTGTGCCAACATGGTCTAGACCATAGCCCTTCCTTGATGGCCGCGAAACACTCCTACCAGTATCAACGGCCGTCACCAGGCGGGCAGTTCCTCGGCCGACGGGTAAGACGGCTGCGCGCCGGGCCGGGTCACCGAGATCGCGGCGACCCCGACCGCCCGACGGGCGGCCACTTCCAGGCCGGCGCCCGCGGCCAGAGCAGCGGCGAGCGCACCGGCGAACGCGTCCCCGGCTCCCGTGGTGTCCACGGCCTCGACCGACGGGGCCGCAAGCTCGGTGATGCCGGATGTCGTGACCACCAGTGCGCCACCAGCCCCACGGGTGATCACCGCCGAACGCGGACCGAGATCGAGCAGTCTGGCCGGTTCGGCGGCAGCGCCGAGCAGCCACGCCGCCTCGTGCTCGTTGACCAGCAGCACGTCGAGCGCGGCCAGCGCCCGCGCACCGAGGTCCGCCGGCGGCGAGAGGTTCAGCACGGTCCGTACCCCGGCTGCCGAAGCCACCTCGATGGCCCGTTCGACGGTGGGCAGCGGGACCTCCAGCGACGCCACCATGACCCCCACCCCGGCCAGCGCGCCCTCCACGGCGGCGGGGTCGAGCGCCTGATTCGCGCCGGGCGAGACCAGGATCGAATTCTCGCCGTCAGGAGTGACGGTGATGTAGGCGATTCCCGTGGGCCGCGTCACAGTACGCACCAACTCGGTGCGCACCCCCGCTTCACGAAGGGACGCGGAAAGCATCGTGCCGTAGGTGTCATCGCCGATCGCCGCGAGCAGCGCCACGTTCGCGCCGAGCCGGGCGGCGGCAACCGCGGTGTTGGCACCCTTGCCACCTGGGGAAACCACGGTGTCGCCACCGAGCACGGTTTCGCCAGGTCCGGGCCGCCGGTCGGTCGAGACCACCAGGTCGGCGTTGGCCGAGCCGACCACCAGAACGTCATGGGTCATACCTTCTCCTCCGCGAGTCCGCGCGCCACCGCGACGTGTCCGCAGTGTGCCTCCTCCGGCCGCGCCCGAGTGGACCAGACAAATACTTGGCGGAACGTGAAAGTTTTTGTAACTTCATGACGGTTGGATGCGACAATAGGGTGAGTGTCCACTACGGTTCACCCGAACGGGTTAATTTCCCGGCCGGAGCGTCCCGAGTGAGGCGTAGCGCACTCTCTAAGGCTGTCCGCCCTCCGGAGTTCCCGGCGGGAGGACATCGGGTCGCCGGTACCGATCGCGTAGCCCCCCGAGCGATCGGTACCGGCGGCGCCCGGCAACCGCTCATCGCGTACCCGCAAGCGCCCTCCAGAACCGCGTGATCTCGCCGATTCACGAGCCGGCCGCGCGTTACGCCCGAGCCGGAGGCCGCCACCTCATAGAATGTGCCAATGGACAAGCCGACGCGCCGGGGTCGCGTGCGGGCGGCAACCGACCAGGACATCCGGCGAACCGCACGAGCACTGCTCGTCGAGCGGGGCCCGGAGTCGGTGACCCTGCGGGCGATCGCACGCGAACTGGGGATCACCGCGCCCGCCTTATATCGGTACTACGGCTCACGCGACGATCTGATCGAGCACCTTCGCCTCGACGTCATCAGCGATCTCGGGGCGGAAATCAGCCAAGAGGTCTCGAGACTGGGCACCGACGGCGTCGCGCAGCTGTTCACGATCTGCCGTGGCTTCCGTCGCTGGGCGCTCACCCACACCAAGGAGTTCACGCTGGTGTTCGCCTCGCCGACGGGCAGCGTCGGCTCGGCCCTCAGCAGCGTCGCCACGCTGAACCGCGCCAGCGAGCCGTTCGGGCGAATCTTTTTGGCGGCGGCCGGCCGCATCCTGGCCACCCACCAGCTGAACATCCCGTCCGTGGACGCGGTACCGGTCGAGCTGCGTGAGGACCTGACCGCCTTCCAGGACGACCTGCTGTCGGTGTTCGGGCAGGCCGGCGTCGACTTCCCACCCGAGAAGCTCGACCTGGGCACCACCTACGTGATGATCCAGTTCTGGGCCCGTCTCTACGGGCACATCACGCTCGAAGTCTTCGGCAACTACCCCATCCCGCTGTCCAAGCCGGATGCCGTCTTCGATGCCCTCCTCGCCGACCTCGCGCACGAGATCGGCCTGGAAGGCCCGAACTAGCTTGTTTCAAGCGGCGCCACCCGCACCGCCACGCAAGTCACTTCGAAAGAGTCTCTAGACGACCAGGTTGACCAGCCGGCCCGGGACCACGATGACCTTGCGGGGCGCCTGACCGTCGAGCACCGCCGCGATCTTCGCGTCGGACAGCGCCGCCGACTCCACCGCATCCTTCGCCGCGTCGGCCGGCACCGTGATCCGGGCCCGCACCTTGCCGTTGACCTGAACCGGATACACGACGGTCTCTTCCACCAGGTAGCGCTCGTCGACGGCCGGGAACGGGCCGTGCACCAGCGAATCCTGGTGGCCCAGCCGGTGCCACAGCTCTTCCGAAATGTGCGGGCACAGCGGCGCCAGCATCAGCACCAGTGGTTCGACCAGCTCGCGCGGCGTGGCCTCGGCCGAGCCGTACACCTTGGTGAGGTGGTTGTTCAGCTCGATCAGCTTCGCCCCGGCGGTGTTGAACCGCAGCTCCGCATAGTCCTCGCGAACGCCCGCGATGGTCCGGTGCAGCTGTTTGCGGTCCTCGTCCGTGATATCCGCGGTGGACACCCGCAGCTCGCCGGTCTGCTCGTCGACCACCAGCCGCCACAACCGTTGCAGGAACCGGTGCGCGCCGACGACGTCCTTGGTCGCCCACGGCCGCGAAACGTCGATGGGGCCCATGGACATCTCATAGAGCCGGAAGGTGTCGGCCCCGTACGTCGCGCACATCTCGTCCGGGGTAACGACGTTCTTCAGGCTCTTGCCCATCTTCCCGTATTCCTGCTTGACCTCGAGGCCCTGGTAGAAGAACTTTCCGTCCCTCTCCTCGACCTGGTCGGCCGGCACATGGAAACCGCGGGAATCGGTGTAGGCGTAGGCCTGGATGTAGCCCTGGTTGACCAGCCTCCGGTACGGCTCGTCCGACGACACCTCGCCCAGGTCGTAGAGCACCTTCTGCCAGAAGCGCGAGTACAGCAGGTGCAGCACGGCGTGCTCGACACCGCCGACATACAAGTCGACACCACCCGGGTCGTTCGCGCCGTGCTCGTCCGGACGCGGGCCCAGCCAGTACCGCTCGTTCTCCGGGTCGACGAACCGCTCGGCGTTGTCCGGGTCCACGTAACGCAGCTGGTACCAGCAGGAGCCGGCCCAGTTCGGCATGGTGTTGGTGTCGCGCCGGTAGCGCTGGGGACCATCGCCCAGGTCCAGCGTGACCTCGACCCAGTCGGTCGCGCGCGACAGCGGCGGCGAGGGCTCGGCGTCGGCGTCCTCGGGATCGAAGGTCTTCGGCGAGTAGTCGTCCACCTCAGGCAGCTCGACCGGCAGCATGCTCTCCGGAATCGCGTGCGCGGTCCCGTCGGCGTCGTACACGATCGGGAACGGCTCGCCCCAGTACCGCTGCCGGGAGAACAGCCAGTCCCGCAACTTGTACTGCACCGTGCCGGCGCCGTGGCCGTGCTCCTCCAGCCAGGCGATGATCGCCTTCTTGGCCTCGTCGACGTCCATCCCGTCCAGGAAGCCGGAGTTGACGGCCGGCCCTTCCCCGGTGAACGCCTTGCCGTCGAAGTCTTCGCTCGGCTGCACGGTCCGGATGATGTCCAGGCCGAACTTCTCGGCGAAGTCCCAGTCACGCTGGTCCTGGCCGGGCACCGCCATGATCGCGCCGGTGCCGTAGCCCATCAGCACGTAGTCGGCGATGAAGATCGGAATCTGCTTGCCGTTGACCGGGTTCACCGCGTAGGAGCCGGTGAAGACCCCGGTCTTGTCGCGGTTCTCCTGACGGTCCAGCTCGGACTTGCGGGAGGCCGCCAACCGGTAGGCCTCGACCGCCTCACCCGGCGTCGCCGCGCCACCCGTCCACAACGAGTCCACATCGGACGTCCAGGCATCGGTGGTCAGCTTGTCCACCAGCGGGTGTTCGGGCGCCAGCACCAGATATGTCGCGCCGAACACGGTATCCGGGCGGGTGGTGAAGACCTCGATCCGCTCCGCCCCGGCGGGGAAGGAAATCCGGGCGCCCCTGGACCGGCCGATCCAGTTGCGCTGCATGGACTTGATCTTCTCCGGCCAGTCCAGCCGGTCCAGGTCGTCCACCAGACGATCGGCGTAGGCGGTGATGCGCATCATCCACTGGCGCAGGTTCCGCCGGAACACCGGGAAGTTGCCGCGCTCACTGCGGCCGTCCGGCGTCACTTCCTCGTTCGACAGCACGGTGCCCAGGCCTGGGCACCAGTTGACCGGCGCCTCCGCCAGGTAGGCCAGGCGGTGCTGGTCCAGCACGCCCTGCTGCTCGGCGCGGGTCAGCTCGTGCCAGCCGCGGCCATCCGGTGTGCGTCGCTTGTCCTGGGCGTACTCGGCTTCCAGCTCGGCGATCGGGCGTGCCTTGCCCAGCTTCTCGTCGTAGAAGGAGTTGTAGATCCGCAGGAAGATCCACTGCGTCCACTTGTAGTAGCCGGGATCGATGGTGGAGATGCGGCGGCGCTCGTCGTGGCCAAGGCCCAGCCTGCGGATCTGCCGCAGGTAGGTGACGATGTTCTCCTCGGTGGTCTTGCGCGGGTGTTGCCCGGTCTGCACCGCATACTGCTCGGCCGGCAGGCCGAACGCGTCGAATCCCATCGTGTGCAGGACGTTTCGCCCGATCATCCGGTTGTACCGGGCGTAGACGTCGGTGCCGATGAAGCCCAGCGGATGCCCGACATGCAGCCCCGCGCCGGAGGGGTAGGGGAACATGTCCTGCACGAACAGCTTGTCCGCGGGCAGGTGGTCGGAGGCGAACGGGCCGACCGGGTTCGGCGCGTTGTACGTGCCGTGTTCGGCCCAGTAGCCCTGCCAGCGCAGCTCGAGGCTGCCGGCCAGCTCCGCGTTGTAGCGGTGGCCTGGCGTGTCCGAGGGGGTGCCCTGCTCTTGGGATGGTGTCCCAGCCCCATGCTGCGCCGCTGCTTCACTCACATTGTCATGGTAAGTGCGGGGTCGATCCGATTTTCCAGCGGAGGCGTGTGAGCCGCCACGCGGCCGGTGACCACGGGGCCCACGTGCACTGTTGTGCTACGTCGCCACGCGTGCCCACGTCGCGTCGTGCATCACCCTCTATTCTGAAGGGCGTGTATCTCGTCGCGCTGATTCCCATCGTGCTCGGTGTCGTCGTCGGCTGGGGCGGCATGCTCGGCTGGCGTGAACGCCTCCCGCGGTCGCGGGGGGCGGGCGTGCGGACCGCCGCGACGATGCGCTCCGACGAAGCGTTCCGGGTCGCCAACAAGGTCGCGGGGTTGCCGACCGTGGTGGCCGGGCTGGTGGGCGTGCTCGCCGGTGTCGCCGGGTTGTTCATGCCGGCCGTGGCGGGCCCGATCATCGCGTCGCTGATCGGACTCGCCGGCATGTTCGTGCTGGTGGCCGGTGGCGGTCTGCTCGGTCATCGGGCCGCGGAGGCCGTTCCCGCCCCCGCGCAGGTGCCCGCGGCTTGCGCCGGCTGCGCCTGCGGTGGCTGTGCCGTCCTCACCGGCAAATAACGAGGCTGTCTTTTATAAGCGGCGGAGCCGCTTGCGGTGAGGCACGCAGCTCGCACTCTGCAGCCAAATTCTGAGGTTCCGCCACCCGCACCGCCACGCAAGCCGCCACAACACAAAGCACTAGTTGCGTTGGAGGTCGCCGGGGTGCGTGGCCAGTAACGCGGTCGGCACACCTTGGCGGCGCAGCACCTGGCCCCACAGGTCCCGCTCCGGCGTGGCCAGCACGTCGCTGGGCAGCGCCGGGACGATCAGCCAGTCACCGCGCTCGATCTCGCCGGCGAGCTGCCCCGAGTCCCACCCCGCGTACCCGGCGAACACGCGCAAGCCGCGCACCTTCGGCACGAGCACGTCCGGATCGGCGTCGAGATCGACCAGCGCGACCGGGCCGCGGACACCGATCAGGCCGGGCACGCCTGTGGCGCTCTCCCCGGCTCGCAACGCGGCCAGGCACAGGGCGGTCTTCTTTTCCACCGGACCACCGACGAACACGGCCTGCGGCTCGGCCACGTGGCGCCCCCAACTGGGCAGCACATCACCGACCGGGACATCGCTCGGCCGGTTGAGGACCACGCCCAGGGTGCCCTCCACTCGGTGATCGATCACGAACACCACCGTGCGGCGGAAGTTGGCATCGAACATCGTGGGGGCGGCGACCAGGAGCGTTCCCGGTTCAACCTCGGCGTCCGCTGGCACCCGGCAATGATCCCACTCCTTGCCCTCCGGTCACACCGCCTGGGAACAATCCGCTCCCCGGCACCGTTGAACCAGGTGACCGGCGCACTCCGTGTCCCCCGGGCCCACTTGAGAAGAGCCTTTGTGGAATACCGTCCGGCTGGAGCCACACTGCGCCACGCCGCCGAGAGGCGACCAAGTGCGCCGGTCCCTTTGTTTCTCTGCTACTCAAGCTGTCGGCTACCTAAGCTGTCGAGTTGTGACGGCAAGCGCGCAATCCGGTGCCGCGAAGGTGCAACTGCGGTCCCTCGCCACCATGCCCGGCTTCCCGCGCCTGCTGCTGTCCCGGTTCGCCGCCCAGTGGTCGGACGGAGTCTTTCGCGCCGGGCTGGCCGGGGCGGTGCTGTTCAATCCCGAACGCGGCACCGATCCGCTGACCATCGCCGCCGGTTTCGCGGTGCTCCTGTTGCCTTATTCGCTGATCGGGCCGTTCGCCGGTGCGCTGCTGGACCGCTGGGATCGCCGCCGGGTACTCATAATGGCCAACCTGCTGCGCGGGCTGGCGGTCGCCGGCACGGCCAGCGCGGTCGGGTTCGGTGTGGCGGGCCCCGGCCTGTTCGTTCTCGCACTGATCGTCGAGGGCATTTCGCGGTTCATCGGCTCGGGAATGTCGGCGTCCTTACCGCATGTGGTGCCGGTGAATACGCTGGTGACCGCGAACGCGGTGTCGACCACGCTCGGTTCGGTGGTCTCCGTGCTCGGCGGTGGCTGCGCGATCGGCCTCCGTGCCCTGCTCGGCACCGGCAACACCGGCTCGGCCTGGACGACTTCGATCGCGGTCGTCGGTGCGGTCGTCGCCGCCGCGATCGCCGCGGGTTTCGCGCGCGGCCGTCTCGGCCCGGAAGCGATCGACGAGCCGGCCGACCCGCTGATCGCGGTCGCGCGGGGGTTCGCCGACGGGGCTCGGGCCGCCATGCGGGTGCCGATGGTCACCGCCGGCTTCGTGGCTCTCTTCGCGCACCGCGCGTCTTACGGCATTTCGCTGTTGCTGACCGTGTTGCTCATGCGGTTCTCGTTCACCGACCTCGGCCCGTTCCGTGCCGGGCTGCCCGGGCTGGGACAGATGGCGTTCATGGCCGGCGCGGGCATCCTGCTCGCCGGGTTCTGCACACCCCGCCTGGTGGCGGTCCTCGGCCGGCGCAGGGTGACGCTCGCGGCATTGCTGTCCGCCGCGGCCGCGCAGGCGGGGTTGGGCCTGCCGATGGTGCTGCCGACCGTGCTGATCGCCTCGTTCGTCATCACCTTCGCGGGTCAGGTGCTGAAGTTGTGCGTCGACTCGAGCATCCAGGCGGAAATCGGTGACCAGACGCGCGGCCGGGTCTTCGCGCTCTACGACACCTTGTTCAACATCACGCAGGTGGCCGCGGTCGCGGCAGCCGCCGCGGTCACCCCGCTGAGCGGCCGTTCGCCGCTGCTGCTGCTCGTCGCGACCGCCATCTACCTCATCGGCTGCGCCGGCTACCTGGTGATCGTCCGCCGGGGCGTCCAGGCTTCGTAACTTTTGCCGCCTGATCCGCCCGGCAAGAACCCCTCGCCGGTGCGGATCGGGACCCTCCAGAGCGAGGCGATTCGCTACCGTTCAGCTCAATACCTCCGCGGGAGCCAGTCGTCGACCGGAGCGATGGGCTAGGTTTGACACCGCCTTCTTGACCTTGCAGGGAGAGTCAGTCATGCGGTATCGAGTCGACCTGGCCGACCGGCCGGACGGGTTGTACGCGGTGTGGCAGGGACAGGTCTTCCACGCCCAGCGCTCGACCGCGGACGGCACCCTGCTCCTCACCACGCTGCCCGGGGACGAGGTGCCCGAAGGTTTCGACGCCGAATGGGACTCCCGGCCGGCGAAGGTCGTGCCCGAATCGGAGGCGACGAGCACCTTCAGCCTGCAGACCCACTGCCTGTTCGACGACGAGATCTACCGGGTCGCGCCGGGCGGCGACACCCACGCGCTGACCCTGCGCTGGAGCGGGACGGACGAGACCCGGGCCCGCCAACTCGGGCTGACCGGCCTCGCCGCCACCGCCGGAGTGGACGAGCTCACCGCGGTCTGGCAGGAACGGCACGACCTGGGCGGCGCGCGCCCCGAGCCGGGCACCGGTGAGGAGGAGAGCCTGGTGCGGGCGATCGCCCGCACGCTCCGCGGCATCCTGCCGGACGGCTGGGAGCGGGTCGCCGCGCAGTTCCAGCAGGTCGGGGACTACGCCGAGATCGAGATACGGTCCGTGGGCAGCGGCCTTTCGGTGTCGCTGCCGGCACCGGTCCAGCTCGGACAGCTGTTCGTGGCGCTGCGCGCGGCGATGTACCAGCCGGACACCGGCACCTGGTTCAAGGGCACGCTGACCCTGGAAGCGCCGGCCCAGTTCCACTTCGACTACGACGCGACCAACGAGCCCACCTGGCGCCAGGCACCCGGCAACGGCAGGCTGACCGCCCGCGCCCACGACGCGGAACTGGAGCACTACCCGCGCGACCGCAAGCACGTCCCGGACTGGCTGGCCGCGAAGGCCGGGCTGCCGATGGCCCCGCAGTTCCGCCAGGCCACCCTGAGCGAGAACCTCCAGCCGCTGCCCGCGGACGAGGCCCGCCGGGCGCTGGACTACCTGTACCGGGCGCCGGTCGTGCTGGCCCGTCCTGGACGGCTGCCGGACGCCTTCGCCCCGACCGCGCCACCCGACGTGCCGGACGCGTTCCACACCGACGGAGCCTGGATCTGGCGCGCCTCCGTCCCGCACTACCTGCGCAAATACGGCCTTCCGCCAGAGCCGGAGCTGCTGGAGCGAATCCGCGGCAACTCCTACCGGGTGCCGTTTGTGCCGGCGGAGGTGCGCGCGGCCGCCGAGGCCGAGGTCCTCGGCCAACCGTATCCGCCGACCCCGCCGCCCCCGGACCTCGACGCGGTGACCCTGATCGACCGCGGGGAAGAGCCCCCGATGGGGTTGCGGGCGGCGGAGATACTGACGCTGGTGGAACGGCGGATCACCGAGTACGGCGTTCCGGAGTCGGCATACCGGATCGGTGAGCTCGCCGAGGGTGTGTGGTGCCTGCGGCGCACCGAGGCGAGCTGGGAGGTCAGCGGGCCGGACGGCGCCGAGCCCGCGGCGTTCTCGCACGTCGAGGAGGCCGCGCGATTCCTGCTGGGCTCGCTGCTGCTGTATCCGGCGCGCGTTCCCGACGAGCAGTCACAATCGGCAGACTGGCCGATCATGCCGTTGCGGGGAGAGCCACCGCTGACCATGTTCCGCGCCAAGCGCATGGTCGTGCTCGGCCCGGGAACGATGGTGGCGCGCTTCGGAAACGAGGCGGGCAACCTGGTGCATGAGCCATCAACGCGCTTCCCGGAAGCCTCGCTGACGCCGGACCGGGAGTTGCTGAGACAGGAGTACCGCGTCGTCCGGCCGTTGCGGGTGCTCACCGGCGTGACCCTGCCCTGGGGCCCACTGCCGGGCGGGGCGGTCGGCTACTTCCTGCCGCGCACCCTCGCCCAGCATCTGGAGACCGGTGCCATGGCACGTGCCTAGTCAGGCCTTGCCCTTGTCTTCGCGGATTTCACGCTCGACGTTGGCGATCTGCGCCGCGATCTGCGACATCCCCACCGCGACCATCGAGAACCCGTCGTTGACCTTCTTGTCCAGTCCGTCGACCTTCTTCTCCAGTCCATTGACCTTCTGGTCCAGGCCATTGACCTTCTTATCCAGTCCGCCAAGCTGGTTACCCTGCTTGACCTGAGTTTCGCGCAGCGCTTCCAGTAGGCGCTTGTGAACCTCCATCTGGGATTCCAAGCGGTCCAGCCGGTCGTCCACGCCGCTCAGCCGGTTGTCCACGCCGCTCAGCCGACCCTCCACCTGGTGCAGCCGACCCTCTACACGTTCCAGCCGGTTGTCCACCCGATCCAGTCGGCCCGTCACACCGTCCAGCCTGGTGTGTGCGCGGTCCAACTTGACGTCCACCAGGTCAAACCGAGCCGACATGATGTCTTGGTCCATACGTGCCTCCTCGGACACGCCGAGTGCTCTCGTCGCATCTTCGCGGGCGGCGCGGGCGATCTCAAGTGCTTGGGCAGCCATGCTGTGCTCCGTTTCTTCCGTCATGGCTGCGAAGCTAATGAGCCCAAAAAAGGCCCCTGACCTGCGGACGCGACTTATCGCGGTGTGGTTGTTTCACGTTGAACAATGCGCGACTCACCGGTCCGGTGGCTGGATCCCGTTCTCCTGCGCCCACCGCTCGAGTTCCGCGATGGCCTCCTCGTGGGTGAGCGGACCACGGTCCAGCCGCAGCTCCTTGAGGTGCCGCCACGCCTTGCCGACCAGCGGTCCCGGCGGTAATCCGAGCAGCTTCATGATCTCGTTGCCGTCGAGGTCGGGGCGGACCCGCGCGAGGTCCTCCTCGGCCGCGATCCGCGCGATCCGCTCTTCCAGGTCGTCGTAGGTACGTTGCAGCGCGGCGGCCTTGCGCTTGTTACGCGTCGTACAGTCGGCGCGGACCAGCTTGTGCAGGCGCGGCAGCAGGTCCGCGGCGTCGGTGACGTAGCGCCGGACGGCGGAATCCGTCCACTCGCCCCGCCCATAGCCGTGGAAGCGCAGGTGCAGGAACACCAGCTGGCCCACGTCCTCTACGACCTGCTTCGGGTACTTCAGGGCTCGCAAACGCTTGCGGGCCATTTTCGCGCCGACCACCTCGTGGTGGTGGAAGCTCACCCCGCCGCCGGATTCGAACCGGCGCGTGTCCGGTTTGCCGATGTCGTGCAGCAGCGCGGCCAGGCGCAGCACGAGATCGGGCTCCCAGTTGTCCGCCTTCTCCAGTGCGATCGCCTGGTCCAGCACGGTGAGCGAGTGCTGGTAGACGTCCTTGTGCTGGTGATGTTCGTCGATCGCCAGCCGCATGCCCGGCACCTCGGGCAGCACCATGTCGGCGAGCCCGGTGTCCACCATGAGCTCCAGGCCACGGCGGGGACGTGGCGCGAGGATCAGCTTCGACAGCTCGGTCTGCACGCGTTCGGCGGTGATCCGCGCCAGCTCGCCGGCCATGGCCGTCATCGCCTCGACCACCCGTGGGGCCGGGCTGAAACCGAGCTGCGCCACGAACCGCGTGGCACGCAGCATGCGCAGCGGGTCGTCTGCGAAGGATTCCTCCGGCGTTGCCGGCGTGTCCAGGATCCGGTCGCGTAGCGCCTTCAGCCCATCGTGTGGATCGATGAACTGCTTCGTCGACAATTCGATCGCCATCGCGTTCACGGTGAAGTCCCGGCGCAGCAGGTCACCTTCGATCGTGTCCCCGAAGGTGACCTCGGGGTTGCGGCTCACGCGGTCGTAGGTGTCCGCGCGGAACGTGGTGATCTCCAGCGTCGAGCCGTGCTTGGTCACCCCGATCGTGCCGAACTCGATCCCGGTCTCCCAGACGGCGTCGGCCCAGCCGGACACGATCTTGAGAATCTGGTCGGGGCGCGCGTCCGTGGTGAAGTCGAGATCCGCGGACAACCGGCCGAGCAACGCGTCCCGCACGCTGCCGCCCACCAGATACAACCGATGGCCGGCTCGCGCGAACAACCCGGCGAGATCATCGGCCAGCGGCGAGATCCGCATCAGCTCGGTCACCGCATTCCGCTTGGCGGCGAGTTCGTTCACCAGGATCCAACCACCCACACAGTGCACTTGTCGGATACAGACATGAGAAATCAGCCTACCGATCCACCGAAAGTGAAGGCTCAGCTACGCGTTCGTGACCGCAGAGCGCCCGCAACCACTAGCATCACAGCATGTCTGGATCGGCCGGTCGCGCTACTGGGGGAAGGCCGCGACGCCGGTCGCGACGCCGCCGGGGTAAGCGGATGGCTACGGTCGACGAGACCTCGGCCGGCGGGTTGGTCGTCGATTCCGACCGCCGGCACGCGGTGCTGATCGGGCGGCTGGACCGGCACGGCAAGCTGCTCTGGTCGCTGCCAAAGGGCCACATCGAAGACGGCGAGACGATCGAGCAGACCGCGATGCGTGAAGTGAAGGAGGAAACCGGGATCTCGGCCAGGGTGCTGGAGTCCCTGGGCACCATCGACTACTGGTTCGTGGCCCAACGCCGGCGGGTGCACAAGACCGTGCATCATTTCCTGCTGGAAGCGGTCGGCGGCGAGCTGTCCGACGATGACATCGAAGTCACCGAAGTGGCCTGGGTGCCGATCGCCGAGTTGGAAGCCAGGCTGGCCTACACCGACGAGCGCGCGCTGGTCCGCAAGGCCAGGCGGCTGTTCGGCGACGACGACCGGGTGTCTACAGAAAGGGTCGGGGAGTGAAGCGGTTCGCCGCTGTGGTGCTGGGGGTGCTCTTCGCCGTCCTGTCCACCCCACTCGCCATCGCTCAGCCCGGCCCGGACGGCCCGCGGCTGACGTTGGACATAACCGAGCTGACGCCACGCGTCATCACCCCGTCCTCGACCACGCTCACCGTCGCCGGGACGGTCACCAACACCGGTGATCGCCGCATCAGCGATCTCCGGGCGCGACTCGAACTGGGGGCGAAACAGACCAACGAGCGGCAGCTGCGCGCGGTCATGACCGGGACTCCGGCCAGCGCGGAGTCGAGGTCCACGTTCATCGACATCGAACCCGCGGTCCTGGAACCCGGCCAGTCCGGGCAGCTGAACCTCACGGTGAAGCTCGACGGGACGGGCGGCCTGAAGATCACCGCGCCCGGCGTCTACCCGCTGCTGATCAACATCAACGGCACCCCGGACTACGGCGACCAGGCCCGCCTCGCCGCGCTCAACGTGCTCCTGCCCGTGCTGGGCGCGCCCGGCCACAGCCCGGCGCAGGCTCCCGCCCAGCCCGCCGCCGTCACCATGCTCTGGCCCATCGCGGACACCCGGCCGCGGATCGTCGCCACCCCCTACAACGCCCCGACGCTGCTCGGCGACGACGTGCTCGCGAGCGAGTTACGGCCGGGCGGCCGCCTCGACGCGCTTGTGTCGTCGGCGCTGGCCGTACAGAACAACCCGCAGGTGGCACGTTCGCTGTGCTATGCCATCGACCCCGATCTGCTCGACACCGTCGACGCCATGAGCCGCGGGTACGAGGTGCGCACGCGCACCGGCAACGTGCCGGGTAGTGGCGCCGAGGTGGCGAAGAACTGGCTCGCCGCGCTGCACAGACTGGTCAGCGGCCAGTGTGTGATTCAGTTGCCCTACGCCGACGCGGACCTGTCGGCCTTGGCGAAGGTCCACAACGGAGACCTGATGTCCTACGCGTTGGACACCGGCGGGCGTGTGCAGCAGGTCACCGGGATGCGCCCGCGGGCCGGGGTGGTGTGGGCGGACGGCCCGCTCGACTCGACGGCGCTGGCCGCGCTGAACGGTGTGGGCGTGAACACGATCATCGCCGACCCCGAGGACCTGAACGAGAGCCAGTCGGGCGGCAACGTGACGGTCGGCAGCAATGTGCGCGCCCAGATCGTCGACCCGCTGGCGACCGCCGGCTTCGGTGCTGCCGCCAGGCGGCCGGCGGCGGCCGGTATCGCGCCGGACGATCCCGCGATCGCGACGCAGAACGGGCTGGCCGCGCTCGCCTTCCGCGGCGGCCTTGGCACCAGCACCACCAAGCCCGTGCTCATCGCGCCGCCCCGCCGCTGGAGCGTGCCCACGAGCGAGCTCACCCAGCTGCTGCAGTCCTTCGGCCAGCTGGTGGACAGCAAGATGCTGACCGCCGCACCGCTGGACGACCTGCTCACGCACGCCAGCGCGAACAACGCGGGCAGCGCGACCATGAACTACACCGCCGACGACGTCGCCGCATCGACGCCCACCGACGTGACCGACGAGATGGCCTCGATCGAGGACACGATGTCGGACTTCCGCAACGCCATGACCGTCGATCCGACCCAACAGGTCGACCCCGACCAACTGCTGCTGCCACTGCGTTACGCGCTCGTCCGCAACTGCTCCACCGCGTGGCGCGGTAGCACCGACGCCGCGCAGGTGTCGGTGGGCGATTCCCGGGCCCAGCTCAACACGATGCTCGGCAGCGTCACCGTGGAGACCTCCGAGGTGCCGATCTCGATGGCGTCCGGCTCGGCCCCGCTGCCCGTGTTCGTGCGCAACAACCTTCCGGTGCAGATGGTGGTCCGGATCACCCTGAACAACAACACCGGCCTGCGCCCGGGCGCGGTCCCCGATCGGCTGCTGGTGCCGGCGAGGGGCGGCCTCCCGGTGAAGATCCCGATGGAAGCGCTGCGCGCGGGCAAGTTCGCCGTGACGGTGAACCTGAGCACACCCGACGGGACTCCGCTGGGCCGCCCGGCCGGGTTCGACCTTCGATCCAATGAATACGGTGTGGTAACGCTCGTCCTTACCATCGCTGGTGGAGCGGCCCTGGTGCTGCTGTCGGCGCGTCAGATCTATCGCCGAGTCAGGGCGCGGCGGCAAGGATGACTACCCTGATGTAACCGAGTCGACCGCCGAGGATTGGGCACGCGTTGGAGAGAGAGCCGGGGTGGCCACCCGAGCATCCAGCCGAACGCACCCCTCGGCGGCCTCCGCCTCCGCCTCCGCCCGGGCGGGTACCGCCCCCTGAGCCACCCACACGGCGGCGTGTCCCGCCGGTGAACGGGCGGCGGCAGCCGCTCCCGCCGAGAGGGCAGCAACCGGCCCCGCCGAGGGGGCAACAGCCAGCACCGCCACCGGTACGGCAGCCTCCGCCTCGCCAGCCTCCTCCGTCCGCGCCTCCGCCGCCATCGCGACGTCCGCCGGTGCGGCCGTGGCAGCGCGAACGCCAGCAGGGGCCGCAGGACAGCATGCCCTTCGGCGCGCCACCGCTGCAGCCGAACGACCCGGACGTGACGGTGTTCATCCCGCGCATCGGCGGGGTACCCGCGAGCTCGAAGTGGCCGGTCGCCGACCCGGACGTGCTGCGGCCGTACGACTCCTTCGCCACCCGGATGATGCCCCGGGTACAGCCCACCGCCACCGCCACGTCGGCAGACTCGTTCGGCGAGGGCCCAGGCCTGGACGCCACGGGCTTCCTGCCCCGGGTCACCGAGCCGGCGGCCAAACCGGAGACGCCGTCGCTGGCGAAGTCCAGCAGCCTGATGGCCATCGCCTCGCTGGTCAGCCGGATCACCGGGTTCTTCTGGAAGATCATGCTGGTCTGGGCGGTCGGCACGGGCGTGGTGAACGACTCGTTCAACATCGCCAACACGATGCCCAACATCTTCTTCGAGCTGCTGTTCGGTGGCGTGCTGAGCAGTGTCGTCGTGCCGTTGCTGGTGCGCTCGCAGGACGATCCGGACCGTGGTCAGGCATATACCCAGCGCATGCTGACCGTCGGGCTTACGATTCTGGCGGCGGGCACGGTCGTCGCGGTGCTGGCGGCCCCGGCACTCACGTCCTTGTACGTCGAAGAAGGAACGCAGGCCAATTCCGAGCTGACGACCGCGTTCGCGCGGCTGCTCCTACCGGAGATCTTCTTCTACGGCGTGTTCGCCCTGCTGTCGGCGGTGCTCAACGCCAAGCACATCTTCGGCCCCACGGCCTGGGCACCGGTGATGAACAACGTCGTCGTCATCGTGACACTCGCACTGTTCATGGTCCTGCCGGGCGAGATCAGTCTCGACCCGGTGCGCATGGGCGATGCGAAGGTGCTGGTGCTCGGCATCGGCGTGACCCTGGGCATCGTCGTGCAGGCGGTGTTGCTGGTGCCGCCGCTGTTGCGCTCCGGTTTCCGGTTCCGCTGGCGCTGGGGCATCGACAGCCGGATGAAGGAGTTCGGCGGGATCGCGCTGTGGATTCTCGGCTACGTCGCGGTCAGCCAGATCGGGGTCACCATCAACACCCGCGTGCTGACCCTCGGTGACCCGGGTGGCGTGACCATCTACTCGAACGCCTGGCTGCTGTTCCAGCTGCCGTACGGCGTGATCGGCGTGTCGCTGCTGACCGCGATCATGCCGCGGCTGTCCCGCAACGCCGCCGACGGCGACATCCGCAAGGTCGTCGCCGACCTCTCCTACGCGTCGCGGATCTCGACCGTGATGCTGGTGCCGATCGCCGCAGTGATGAGTGTGATCGGCCAACAGATCGGGGTCGCGCTGTTCAGCGGCGGCGCGAACAGTGCGGCGGAAGCGTCCCGACTCGGGGAGGCGCTGGCCGTATCGGCGTTCGGATTGCTGCCTTACGCGCTGGTCATGCTCCAGCTGCGGGTGTTCTACGCGATGAAGGACGCCCGCACGCCGACGCTGATCATGGTCGTGATGACGGTGGTCAAGATCCCGCTGCTCTACCTGTGCCCGGTGCTGCTCGACGGCAAGCAGGTGGTGCTCGGCGCCATGATGGTCAACTCCCTCACCTTCGTGGTGGGCGCCATGATGGGGCAGGTCTGGCTGTGGGTGAGCCTCGGCAACCTGCGCAGCAAGCGGGTGCTCGGGGTCATCCTGTTCACGGTCGTGGCCAGCGTGCTGGGTGTGCTCGCGGCATGGTTGGTCGGCAAGATCGTGCCCGACTTCGGCCCCCGGATCAGCGCGTGGATCAAGCTGATCCTGCAGGGTCTGGTGGGGCTCGGGGTGTCGTTCGGGGTGCTGGCAGCGCTGAAGGTCGAGGAACTCGCACCGGCGACGAAGCGATTCACCCGATTGGTCAAGCGCAGGTAACAATCGACACACAGATAAGGCGGATTCACGCGTCGTATTCCCGTACCCTCGATACAGGTGCGTGAGAGAGAGCTTGGGGTGAACGAGAAGCGGCACGAGCAACCCGGCGCCGCCCGCGTCGGCGTTCGCGCGCCAGGGGCTTCCCTGGCACCGGGCAGCGTCGTCGGCGATGGCAGGTATCGGCTGCTCGCTCAGTTCGGTATCGACGAGCGTGCCGGCGCCCATCTCTGGCGGGCACGCGACGGGCAACTTCGCCGGGATGTCGCGCTGACGCTGCTGGTTGGTGACCCGGCCGATGCGGAATCCGCGCGAATGGCGCGCAAGACCCTGGAGCGCGCGGCGCATGCCGCGCAGTTTCACCACGATGGCGTCGCCCGCGTGCTCGACGTGCTCAGCCTGGGTAACGGCATCACCTCCAGCGAGGGCCTGCTGGGCGTCGTGGTCACCGAGTGGACCAAGGGCACCGATCTGGTCGACCTGGTCGCCGAGCATCCGGTGGCCCCGCTGCCCGCGGCCCGCATGGTCGGCAAGCTCGCCGAGGCGATCGAGCGCGCGCACCAGTCGGGCCTGGTGCTGGGTCTGGACCACCCGCAGCGGTTACGGCTCACCACCGATGGCACGTTGCGGCTCGCCTTCCCCGGCCCCCTGCCCGACGCCACGCTGCGCGACGACGTCAAGGCGATCGGCGCCGTGCTGTATCTGCTGCTGACCGGCCGGTGGGCACTGCCCGGTGGGCCGGCGGCGCTCCCGTCCGCGCCGCACACGCCCAACGGCCGTCTGGTGCCACCTCGTGCGCTCCAGCCGCAGGTCCCGATCGAGCTGTCCGCGCTGGCGGTCCGCACCATCGAAGACGGCGGCCACGGCGGAATCCGCACCAGCGCGGCGATCCTGCGCGCCCTGGAGATGGCCGTGGAGGCCGAGGAACGGACCCAGCTGATCCAGGCGCAGGCCGCGGCCGGGGTCAGGCCGGACGATGACGGGACGGTCTGGACGACCAAGCGGCCGGTGAAGGACCGGGCCCGGCGGCGAAAGCTGGCCCTGGGCGTGACCGCGCTGGTGGTGGCCGCGGTAGCCATCCTGGCCTGGCTTGGCATGCTCGCGATCAGCTTCTTCCAGACCGATCCGGACACCGGTCCGCCGCTCAACCTGGCGACGCCGACGGCCACGGCCCCGCCGCCGAACAGCGCCGCGCCGCCACCCCCGCCACCACCAGGGCAGGCCCAGATCGGCGCCGCGGTCGTGCCGACCAAGGTCAGCGTGTACAACCCCGACGGCGATGGGGACAACACCAGCCGGGCCAACAAGACCATCGACGGCGATCCGAGCAGCACCTGGCGCACCGACCAGTACAACCAGCAGTTCCCGACGGTCAAGAAGGGCGTGGGCCTGATCGCGACCTTCAACGATCCGGTCAACCTGGCGAAGGTCACCATCGCGGGCGGCTCCGCGGACACCGTGGTCGAGCTCCGCACCGCCGACTCCGCCAACCCGGACCTGTCCGCCACGCACGTGGTCGGCACGGCCACGCTGAACGGCCCGTCCACCGACATCACGCTCCAGCAGCCGCAGCGCACCCAGTACGTGATCGTGTGGATCACGCAGCTGGCCAAGAACGGCGGCAAGTACCAGTCGCAGATCGGCGAGCTGACCTTCCTGCCGGCCACCTGAGGATCTCCACCGCGCTCTCGCCGAAGAGTCACGGCCTCGCAGACGCCCGCCGGTTCAGAACAGTAGGCTCCATCGGGTGACCGCAGCTGTACCGACCGACGCCGATCTCATCACGCGGCACGCGTCAGGTGATCCCCAAGCGTTCAGCGAACTGGTGCGGCGGCATCGCGACCGGATGTGGGCGGTAGCGATGCGCACGCTGCGCGACCCCGAAGAGGCGGCCGACGCCCTGCAGGACGCGTTCATCTCCGCCTTCCGTGCCGCCGGGAACTTCCGAGCCGAGTCCCAGGTGACCACCTGGCTGCACCGGATCGTGGTGAACGCATGCCTGGACCGGGTGCGTCGCAAACAATCCAGGCCCACGGTGCCGCTGGGGGAAAGCGGGCTCAACGAGCCCGCCACCCCACGCGACTCGATATCCGACCGGGAGACCCGCCTGGTCGTCAAGGAGGCGCTGGACCAACTGCCGGAGGATCAGCGCGCGCCGATCGTGCTGGTCGACATCGAGGGGTACTCGGTGAGCGAGACCGCTCGACTGCTCGGCATCGCCGAGGGCACGGTCAAGAGCAGATGTGCTCGAGGTCGCGCAAAACTGGCCAAAGTTCTCGGTCACCTGCGGAACCCCGATGCGATTGCGAACGTCCCAGGTCCCGAAAGCAAACGACCGCGGCGGGGGGATGCATGAGCGACACCCAGGAAACTCGGCTCGTGCGACCCGACCAGGTGGGGATGCCCCGCAGGACGCTGTCGGGCGAGAGGGAGGGACGATGACGGACGAGAGTCGGGGGATCGAGGCTGCCGGTCCGCCGTGGTCTGTCGATCTGCTCGCCGACCTGCAGGCCGGGGTACTCGACGAGGCCGAGGCGCAGCGGCTGTGGCCGCAGGTCAACGCGGATCCCGAAGCGCGAGCGATCATCGAGGCGCTCGAATCGACGACCGCCGACCTGGCCGCCCTGGGGTCGGCACCCGCCCCGCCGATGCCGGACGACGTGGCCGCGCGGCTCGACGCGGCACTTGCCAGGGAAGCCGAGCAGGCCTTCGGCCTGGCGCCGGTGGTAAGCATCGATGCCGCACGACGCCGCCGCAACAAGCGCATCGGGTGGATCAGCGGGCTGGTCGCGGTGGCGGCCGCGGCGGTGGTCGCCGTGGCGGTCGCACTGCCGAACGGCGGGACCACCGGTGGTAACCCCGTCGCGCAGCCCCCGCAGGCCGGCCAGGGGGGCCCGCTCGTGGTGCAATCCGACCATCCGGAAGCGGTGGTCGGCCAGCTGAACGGGTCGAAGGACTACGGCGGGCTCGGCAGCGCGGACAAGCTCGCCGCCTGCCTGCAGGCCGCGGGGTTCGCGCCCACCGCCAGTCCGATCGGGGTTCGCCCAGGCACGATCGACGGTCAGCAGGCCGTCCTCGTGCTGCTGACCACCGGCAAGACCGCGCAATTCCGACTTGTCGCGTTCGCTCCCACGTGCGGCGCGGGTAACAGCGGCGTCCTGCTGGACAAGGTGATCGGCAACTAGCTGGGGGTCGACCGGACTTGCTCACCAGTCGGCCCTGTGGAAGCGAGCCTCCCACAGGGCCGCCGTACGGGGCCGCACTGATTTCGCCGGCCTCGCCGCTGGTCAGTCGAGGCAGAACTCGTTGCCCTCGGGGTCGGCCAGCACGATGTGACCGGCGCCGAGCGGGGGAGCCGGCTCGTAGCGACGTATCCGGGTCGCTCCCAGCGCGACGAGCCGGTCACACTCGGCCTCCAGCGCCGCCATCCGCTCCTCTCCGTGCAGTCCGGGAGCCGCACGGACATCGAGGTGGACGCGGTTCTTGGCGGCTTTGCCCTCCGGCACCTGCTGGAAGAACAGCCGTGGGCCATGCCCGTCCGGGTCCTCGACGGCCGATCTCGTGTTGCGCTGGTCCTCCGGTACGCCGACCCGCGCGAGGAAGTCGTCCCACGCGGCCAGCGGGTCGACACCCTCGGGCAGATCGACTCCGGGCGGGCCGGGATGTACGTAGCCCAGTACGTCGCGCCAGAAGGACGACAGCGCCCTCGGTCGCGGGCGTCGAAGGTGACCTGGGTGTGGCGGCTCATCGGGTTGTTCCGTTCGTGGCGGGTTTCGTGTGCAGGTAGAGGTCGCGCAGCAGGCAAACCTCGGACAGGTGGTGGATCAGCTCGCGGTTGATGTGCAACACCAGCGCTGCCATCGGATGCTCCGCATACGGTCCCTCCGCCTCCCCGCACGGGCGGGCGAGACCGGTTTCGCCGAGCGACTCGACGCCGGCCGACCACGTGGCGTATTCGGACTCGAGCTGGGCCAGCGCCGCGGCGGCGGTCGGGGCGTACTCGAACGACTGATAGTCGGTGGACGCGCGACCGAAGTGCGCGGCATTGCGCATCGCAAGCACGCCGACGATCACGTGTCCGAGCCGCCAGGCGATCGTCGTGAACGGTGCCGGGTCGGGCATGGGTATCGCGAAATCGATGGTCATCGCGCCGGATCCGGCCTGCACCGGTGCGGTGCCGGTACCGCGTGGACGCACGTTCCAGCAGCCGGGCGCCGGCTCCCAGAAGTACTCGTCGTCGGTGAGTCCGTCGAGGCGACCGCGCAGCTGGTTGGTCCAATGCCAATCGATCTGTTCGCGGAGTTGCGAGTTCCAATCGGTCATGGTCCCAGCCTGTCGCAGATAGCGGACAGGATCGTTCCGTGATCAATGGAACAATCGAGCACATGACCGTCGAGGCGACGACCGAGCGGGTGCTGCGGTTACTGGCGCTGCTGCAACGGCGGCCGTCCTGGACCGCCACCGAGCTCGCCGCCGAACTGGGCGTCACCGACCGTTCGGTGCGCCGTGACGTGGAGCGGCTGCGCGCGCTCGGCTACCCCGTGCACGCGACGGCTGGCGTCGGTGGCGGCTACCAGCTCGGCGCGGGCACCCGCCTGCCGCCGCTGCTCCTCGACGACGATGAGGCGATCGCGACGGCGGTTTCCCTGCGCCTGGCGTCGGGAGGCACGGTCGCCGGGGCAGGCGAGGCGGCCCTGCGGGCGCTCGCGAAGCTCGACCAGGTGATGCCGCCCCGGCTGCGCGCCGAGGTACGGGCGGTGCACGGCGCCACCGAGACCCTCGTCGATCCCGGGATCAAGGTCGACCCGGAGCTGCTGGTGACGCTCGCGCGGGCCTGCCGCGACGCCGTGCGGGTGCGGTTCTCCTACACCGGCCGTGACGGCGGGGAGCGCGAGCGCATGGTCGAGCCGGTGCGGATGGTCGCCACCAGCCGCCGCTGGTACCTGATGGCCTGGGACCTCGACCGTGCGGACTGGCGCACCTTCCGACTGGACCGGATGCGCGAGGTGGTGGCGACGACCTGGCGCTTCCGAGCGAGGGAGCATCCGGACCCGGTCGCCCACGTCCAGCGGTCCACGGCCGAGGCGCCGTACCGGTATCTCGCCCGGGTGCGGGTGCGCGCCCGGGCCGGCCAGGTGCGGGAGCTGGTGCCGCCGCAAGCCGGACGTGTCGAGGACGACCGCGACGGGTGGTGCGTGCTCGTCGCCGGTGGAGACGACCTGGACTGGATGGCCATGCATGTCGCCCGGCTGGGTTTCGAGGCAGAAGTGCTGGAGCCGCCGGAGCTGCGGGAAGCCGCCGCCCGGCTCGCCCGTCGCCTCGCGGCGATGGCCAGGGCCGGGCGCGCCGAGGCCAATTAGGGACCGCCGGCACGCCCGAGCGCCGTTCACCGCCGCGCGTGCCGCAGCGAGTGAGCGGCGAAGGCGAGACACGCGAAGACAACCGCCACTCCGATGACGACCGGCGCCGGGGCCGTCAAGCCGTTCAGCGCCAAGTACCACACGGGTAGGTAGACGGCCTGGAAAAGCCGTTGAGTGCGCCCGATCTCGCCCAGCGCCGGGGCAAGTGACGGAAGGACCGCCAGCACCCCGGCGGCCGACAGCAGCGCGAGCCGGGTGAGGACGAAGGCGGCATCGGGCGCCAGCCCCGGCCACACGAACGTCCGCAATGGATAGTCGAGGTACATCAGCGCACCGGCCGCGGTCACGGCCAGGACCGGCAGCGTGATCAGCACGAACGGCAGCAGCAGGCAGCTGTTGCGCCGTCCCAGCGATCGGGTGCACCGGCTGTCCTACCGGGAACGGGAGGTGCTCGCGCTGATCGCGGAAGGGCACTCCAACACCGCGATCGCCAAGCGGCTCGTCGTGTCCGAGGCGGCCGTGGGCAAGCACATCGGCAACATCCTCGCCAAACTGGACCTGCCCCCGGCGGACGACGTCAACCGCCGTGTCCTCGCCGTGCTGGCCTACCTCCGGCACAGCGACGACTAGCTGGTTGCTTCCGAGACGACTGTGTGACGTAACCGCCGTAGACAGAATGAGGCCGGACCGCGTGGATTGCCGGAAAAGTCGTTTCCACCGCGGAAGGGCTGGTGCCAAGATCCGCGCATGTCCGTATCTCGTCGCGAACTGCTGCGCTGGCAGTTCGACCTGACCTGGTCGCTGTTCGAAGTTCATCTGGACCAGCTGGAGCCCGGGGACTTCCTGTGGGAGCCCGCGAACTGCTGCTGGACGATGCGCCGGGGCGACGACGGGGCATGGGTGCCGGACTGGGCGGACACCGAACCGGCTCCCATCCCGGTGCCCACCATCGGCTGGGTCACCTGGCACATCGGCTGGTGGTGGTCCGTGACCATCGACCACGCCCGGGGGCGGACGCCACGGGACCGGACCGAGGTCGAGTGGCCCGGCGCCGGGCAGCAGACCATCGACTGGTTGCGCGGTCTGGCCGCGGACTGGCTTGCGGTGCTGGACCGCCTCACCGACGCCGAGCTGGACGCCACCGCGCCGTTCCCGTGGCAGAACGACCCCGAGATGACCGTGGCGCACATGGCCGGCTGGGTGAACGCCGAACTCATGAAGAACGTCACCGAGATCGGCCAACTCCGGTTGCTGCGCGCCGCCTCGTAACCGCCGAGCCCACCCGACGCGACGCGCATCACGACCCGGGAACACACGACCCTACGATCGTGTTGATCCAGGTACGCGGGTCACAACGAGCGGAGGACACGGTGGCAGCGCAGGACGTTCGGAATCTCATCATCGTGGGATCGGGACCGGCCGGGTACACAGCGGCCGTCTACGCCGCACGCGCCCAGCTGGAACCGCTCGTATTCGAGGGATCGCAGTTCGGCGGTGCGCTCATGACCACGACCGACGTGGAGAACTTCCCGGGGTTCCGGGACGGCATCATGGGCCCGGACCTCATGGAAGAGATGCGCAAGCAGGCCGAGCGCTTCGGTGCCGAGCTGCGCGCGGAGGACGTCGAGGAACTCGAGCTGACCGGCGACATCAAGTACGTCACCGCGAACGGCGTCCGGTACGCGGCCAGGGCCGTGATCCTGGCCATGGGTGCCGCGGCCCGGTATCTCAACGTGCCCGGTGAGCAGGAGCTGCTCGGGCACGGTGTTTCGTCGTGCGCGACCTGTGACGGCTTCTTCTTCCGTGACCAGGACATCGCGGTGATCGGCGGTGGCGACTCCGCGATGGAGGAGGCGACCTTCCTGACCAAGTTCGCCCGGTCGGTGACGATCGTGCACCGGCGGGAGGAGTTCCGCGCCTCGCGGATCATGCTGGAGCGCGCGCGGGCGAACGAAAAGATCCGCTGGAAGCTCAACACGGTTGTCACCGAGGTGCTCGGCGACAACAAAGTCGAGGGCGTCAAGGTACGCGACACCGTGACCGGCGAGGAGTCGACGCTCGACGTGACCGGTTACTTCGTGGCCATCGGGCACGACCCCCGCAGTGGGCTCGTGCGCGGACAGGTGGACCTCGACGACCAGGGTTACGTGCTGACGCGGGGCCGCACCACCTACACCAGCCTCGAGGGCGTCTTCGCGGCCGGTGACCTGGTCGACCACACCTACCGGCAGGCCATCACCGCGGCGGGTCTGGGCGCCAGTGCGGCCATCGACGCCGAACGCTGGCTGGCCGAGAACGCCGGCACCGAGGTTGCCGAGATGGCTACCGAACTCGTCGGCGGCGGGTACGGCTCAGGCAAATAAAGGGGGTCTGCCCCCACCGGCACTGCCACAAGCGAGCAGGTCGCTCAAAGTAAAGGAGACACCATGTCCGACACCGTCAAGGTGACCGACGCCAGCTTCGCTGACGACGTGCTGACCAGCGAAAAGCCGGTCCTGGTCGACTTTTGGGCGACCTGGTGCGGGCCGTGCAAGATGGTCGCGCCGGTGCTCGAGGAGATCGCCACGGAGCACAAGGAGAAGCTCACCATCGCGAAGCTCGACATCGACCAGAACCCCGGCACCGCGCGGGATTACCAGGTCATGTCGATTCCCACGCTGATCCTGTTCCAGGGCGGCAAGCCGGTGAAGCAGATCGTCGGTGCCAAGCCGAAGGCGGCGCTGCTGGCCGACCTTTCGGACGTGCTTGCCTAGTTTTGGTTAGCAACCCGAACCCGGGGGTATGCGTCTTTAGCAGAGGTGGCCCCCGGGTTTCTTCCTGTTCACTGTCCGTGCGGGGCGCACCCACCGGCCCCACGCGGCTACGGAGAGTCCGCAGGGCAGAATAGGAAACTGGGCGAGCGCCCGGGACTTTGTTTGCGCCGCACCGATTCGCCTTCGGTGCCCAAGGAAGAGCGAGGAGTGCATGCGGGTACTCCGCCGCGGTGACGCCGGTGACGACGTCGCCGAGATCAGGTCGATGCTGGGTTCATTGGACCTGCTCAGGACGGAGGGGGAGGCGGACGGCCAAGCCGTGTTCGACGAGAACGTCGAACGGGCTGTCCGTGGTTTTCAGCAGCGCCGGGGGTTGATCACCGACGGCATCGTCGGTCCGGCCACCTACCAGGTATTACGGGGTGCGACTTACCATCTCGGTAGCCGCCCGCTGGCCTACCTGTTCTCCTCTCCGATACACGGCGACGACGTGTTCGCGCTCCAGGATCGGCTCACCCAACTCGGCTACGACGCCGGCCGCCCCGACGGGTTGTTCGGGGCGAGGACCGAGCAGGCGCTGCGCAACTTCCAGCGTGACTACGGCTTGGTCGTCGACGGCATCTGCGGCCCGGCAACAGTGCGCGCGCTGCGTCAGCTTTCGCCGCGGGCCACCGGCGGCCGTCCGGTGTTCCTGCGCGAGCGGGAGCAGGTCCGGGAGGCCGGCCCGCGGCTGCGCGGCAAGCGGATCGTGATCGATCCCGGGCACGGCGGGGACGACCCGGGTGTCGTGGTCGACGGGGTGCGCGAGGCGGAAGTCGCGTGGGACCTGGCGCGGCGGCTGGAGGGCCGGATGAAGGCCACCGGCATGGAAGCGCTGATTTCGCGCGGTCCCGGCCACGGCCCGACCGAGGCCGGCCGAGCCGCGTTCGCCAACGACGCGGGCGCCGACCTGTTTCTTTCCCTGCACTGCGATCGCAACCAGTCGCCGCATGCCCAGGGTGTCGCCACCTTCCACTTCGGAAACGGCCACGGGACCACCTCCACGGTCGGGGAGTTGCTCGCCGGCTTCATCCAGCGTGAGCTCGCCGCGCGGACCGGTCTGCTGGACTGCCGGACGCACGCGAAGACGTGGGAGATCCTCCGGCTCACGCGCTGCCCCGCGGTCCGCATCGAGATCGGCTACCTGACCAGCGCGCGCGACCGGGCTCGCCTGTCCGACCCGGCCTTCCGGGACGTGGTCGCCGAGGGCATCCTGGTCGCGGTCAAGCGGCTCTACCTGCTCGGCGAGGGCGACCAGCCCACCGGCACCTTCACCTTCGCCGACGTCCTCGCGCACGAGCTGGCGAAGGCGGAGTAGCGCGCTCCCCGGCCGGTCGCTTCAGGCCCGGGCCGGGGCCGGCTCGGCCGTGGTGATGGTGACCTGCCCGAGCAGGCGTTCGAGGGCCGCTTCGACGTCTTCCTTCCAGGAGATCGCCGAACGCAGCTCCAGGCGCAGCCGGGGCCACTTCGGGTGCGGCCGCACGGTCTTGAAGCCGACCGCGGTGAGGAAGTCCGCCGGCACCACGCAGGTGTGGCCGCACGCGTCGCTCTCGGTGTCGCTGGGGCTCGCGTCGCCGAATGCCTCGATGGCCCGCACCCCGCGCCGCGTCAGGTCCTTGGCCGCCGACTGGACCAGCATCCGGCCGAGCCCACCGCCACGGAACTCCGGCAACACGTAGAAGCCGGTGAGTAACACGGCGTCGGCGCTGGGGGGCGAAGTGGGGAACGCGTTCGCCCGCGGCACCGCGTTCGGCGGGGCATACATGACGAAGCCGACGGGGAGGCTGTCGCTGTAGATGATCCGGCCGCAGGAGCCCCATTCCAGCAGCACACTGGAGACCCAGGCTTCCTTCTCGACCTCGGTCTGGCCGAATTCCTCGGCCTGTTCCCTCAGATGCGGCGCCATCTCCCAGTACACGCAACGCCGGCACTGCTTGGGTAGCAGCTCCAGGTTGTCCAGCGTGACGCCCACGACGCGACGCGACACCCGACCTCCCTGGATAACGCTGATTCGCGATGCCCACCATCAGTGGGCACGGCTGACCACACCTGATGGATGATCCGTCTTCGAGGATAAGCCCCTGTGATGCGAGCCGAAAGCCCGCGAAGGTCACAACGATGGGTGGTTACACTCGACGGACTGACCGACAACACGCCAGCGGAAGTGCCCATGACTGTCTCACCACCCGACAGACCCGGCCGTCACAACCTCGACCCGCATGTGACTCGGTACGCGGCGCGTACCGCGGGCATGACCGCGTCGGAGATCCGGGCACTGTTCGCGGTGGCGAGCCGCCCCGAGGTCGTGTCGCTGGCGGGTGGCATGCCGAACCTGGCCGCGCTCCCGCTGGACAGCCTCTCCACCCAGATTGCGGACCTCATCGCCGAAGACGGGCTGGTCGCACTCCAGTACGGGTCCGCGCACGGGATCCCGCTCCTGCGCGAGCAGATCTGCGAGATCATGGCACTGGAGGGAATCTCGGCCCACCCGGACGATGTCGTGGTGACCGTCGGCTCCCAGATGGGGCTGGACATGGTGACGCGGCTGTTCTGCGATCCGGGCGACGTGGTGCTGGCGGAGGGACCCTCCTATGTCGGTGCGCTCGGGTCGTTCGCCGCGTATCAGGCTCAGGTGATACACGTCGCGATGGACGACGAGGGCCTGCAACCGGAGGCGCTGCGCGAGGCGCTCGCCCAGGTCGCGAAGGCCGGTAAGCGGGTGAAGTTCCTCTACACGATTCCGAACTTCCACAACCCGGCAGGTGTGACGCTCACCGCTTCGCGGCGTCCCGAGATCCTCGAGATCTGCCGCTCGCACGGTGTGCTCGTGGTCGAGGACAATCCGTACGGCCTGCTCGGCTTCGAAGGGCAGACGTATCCCGCGCTGCGGTCCACCGACCCGGACAACGTGGTCTACCTGGGCTCCTTCTCGAAGACGTTCGCGTCCGGCCTGCGGGTCGGCTGGGTGCTGGCGCCGCACGCGGTGCGCGAAAAGCTCGTGCTGGCCGCCGAGTCGGCGACGCTGTGCCCGCCGACACTGAACCAGCTGATCGTTTCGCGCTACCTGAGCACGCACGACTGGAAGGGCCAGATCAAGACGTTCCGCGAGAACTATCGCGAACGCCGTGACGCGATCACCTCGGCGCTGGAGCAGTACATGCCGGCCGGGTGCTCGTGGACCAACCCGGACGGCGGCTTCTACGTGTGGGTGACGGTGCCCGAGGGCGTGGACACCAAGGCGATGCTTCCGCGTGCGGTCACCGCCCGCGTCGCCTATGCCTCGGGTACCGGCTTCTACGCCGACGGCTTCGGCAGCCGGCAAATGCGGCTGTCCTACTGCTATCCGACACCGGAGCGGATCAAGGAGGGCGTGCGGCGGCTCGCGGCGGTACTGGAAGCCGAAATGGATCTTGTCCGCACGTTCGGTAACGTCAGCATGAGGCCGATCTCCGGTCCGGAGACGCCTTCGCCGGATACGGCCTGACGGCTCATACAAACGTAGAACCATAAGGGAGTGCCGGCGTGGTCTTGCCCACCGTCGCAGTTCTCGCAGGCGGGCTTTCGCATGAGCGCGATGTCTCGCTTCGTTCCGGCCGGCGGCTGTCCGCCGCGTTGCGCGAGCAGGACCTCACCGTCGAAGAGTGGGACACCGACGCCGAGTTGCTCGTCCGGCTGCGCGAAGAACGGCCGGACGCCGCCGTCGTCGCGCTACACGGCGGCGAGGGCGAAAACGGCTCGGTGCAGACCATCCTGGAGATGCTGAAGGTGCCCTATGTCGGCACCAGCTCGAAGGGCTGCCGTCGGGCCTGGGACAAGCCGACCGCCAAGGCGTTGCTGGAGAAGGCGGGTTTCGACACACCGCGCTGGGTCGTCCTGCCTCACAGCACGTTCCGCGAGCTCGGCGCGCAACGGGTGCTCGATGCGATCGTCGAGCACCTCGGCCTGCCGCTGATCCTCAAGCCCGACCAGGGCGGCTCGGCGCTGGGCACCCAGGTGGTGCGCGACGCCTCCGAGTTGCCGGCCGCGATGGTCGGCTGTTTCGCCTACGGCGACACGGTGCTCGCCGAGCGGTTCATCGACGGGGTCGAGGTGGCCGTGACCGTGGTGGAGCGCGACGGAGGGCCCCAGGCCCTGCCGGCCGTGGAGATCGTGCCGGAGAGCGGGGTATACGACTACACCGCGCGCTACACGGCCGGACTGACCGATTTCTTCGCACCGGCCCGGTTGTCCGAGGAAGCCGCGAAAGCGGTGGGCGAGCTGGCGGTGGCCGCACACCGGGTGATCGGTCTCCGGGACATCTCACGGACCGATGCGATCGTGGCCGAGGACGGCACGATCCAGTTCCTGGAGGTCAACTCCTCGCCGGGCCTCACCGAAACCTCGACCGTCCCGATGGCCGTCGCGTGCTCCGGCACCAGTCTCGGCGCGCTGTTCAGCGATCTCGTCTCGCGGGCGATCCAGCGGTCCGCGTAAGGCGTCCAAGACGCCGAGACGCGTCCCCTCGTGCGCGGAAACCGGCCAAGACAAAACATCACCGTGACGAAACGGCCTGGTGTCATTCCTCGTCGGTAAGACGAGTCCGTTTTGTCGCTTCCGGTGCCATGAGCGAGACGATCCGCTCCAGATCGTCCACCGAACCGAACTCGACGACTATCCGTCCCTTGCGGCGACCAAGGTCGACCTTGACCCGGGTGTCGAAGGTGTCGGAGAGGCGAGTGGCGAGGTCCTCGATGCCGGGAGCCTGAATCGGCTTGCGCGGTGACGACTTCGGCTTCGCGGGTGCCTCGCTCTTCTTGAGGGTCACCGCTTCCTCGGTCGCCCGCACCGAGAGCCCCTCGGCGACGATCCGGGTCGCCAGGTCCTCCTGGGCCTCGGGCTCGTCCAGCGACAGCAGCGCCCGAGCGTGGCCCGCGGACAGCACCCCGGCCGCGACCCGCCGCTGCACCGGGAGGGGGAGTTTCAGCAGCCGGATCGTGTTCGTGATGACCGGCCGGCTCCGGCCGATCCGTGCCGCGAGTTCCTCGTGCGTCACCTCGAACTCGTCGAGCAGCTGCTGGTACGCGGCCGCCTCTTCGAGCGGGTTCAGCTGCACCCGGTGAATGTTCTCCAGGAGCGCGTCGCGCAGCATCGCCTCGTCGGCGGTTTGCCGGACGATCGCCGGGATGGTCTTTAGCTCCGCCCGCTGGCACGCGCGCAACCGTCGCTCGCCCATCACGAGCTCGTACTCGTTCGAGGACTGCTCCCGCACCACGATGGGCTGCATCAGCCCGAACTCGCGAATGGAGTGCTCCAGTTCGGCGAGTGCTTCCTCGTCGAAGACCTGCCGAGGCTGCTTGGGGTTGCGCTTGATCGCGTCGATGGGAACTTCGCGATAGACCGCGCCGGCCACTTCACCGCCGGTCGACTTCACGGCGCTGTTCGCGGCGAACCAGTCCTTCTCGCCGCTGCGGGAAGCGGGCGGACGGCCGTCGGGTGCGGCGCCCTCCGCCGGGCCGGTGGGAATCAGCGCGGCCAGTCCGCGCCCGAGCCCTCCTCGGCGTTCGGTCATAGCGTGCCCCTCCTCGATCCGTTGGTGCTGCCGCGTTCGGCGAGCTCCCTCGCGGCGTCGACATAGCTCATCGCTCCGCGCGACCCCGGGTCGTAGGCCAGGACCGTCTGGCCATAGCTGGGCGCCTCCGAGACCTTCACGTTCCGCGGGATGACCGTCCGCAGCACGACGTCGCCGAAGTGGCCGCGCACCTCCGCGGTCACCTGGTCCGCGAGCTTGGTGCGCCCGTCGTACATGGTGAGCAGAATGGTGGACACGGTCAGCCCCGGGTTCAGATGCTTCTGCACGAGGTCGATGTTGCTGAGCAGCTGGCCGAGCCCCTCCAACGCGTAGTACTCACACTGGATGGGGATCAGCACCTCGCGGGCGGCCACCATGGCGTTCAGCGTGAGCAGGCCAAGCGAAGGCGGGCAGTCGATGAAGACGTAGTCGACGCCGATCTGGTCGATCGCCTCGGCGGACAGCGCCTCCTTGAGCCTGGACTCGCGGTTGGTCATCTCGACGAGCTCGATCTCGGCACCGGCGAGATCGATGGTGGCGGGTACGCACAGCAGATTGGGGGACTGCTCGCTGACCGCCGTCGCGTCGGCCACGGAGACCTCGCCAAGGAGCACCTCGTAAACCGAGGGCGTCCCCGAGCGGTGGTCCACGTTCAGCGCCGTGCTCGCGTTGCCCTGCGGATCGAGGTCGATCACCAGCGTCTTGAGTCCGTGGACCGCGAGAGCGGCAGCCAGGTTGACCGCGCTGGTGGTCTTGCCGACCCCGCCTTTCTGGTTGGCAACGGTCATCACGCGCCGGTGGTCCGGCTTGGGCAGCAGGTTGGGTTCGGGGTGCAGAACGCGCGCAGCACGGACCGCCTCTTCGGCAATGGGCGTCCAGTCTGACGAAGGCGGGGTCACTGGGCGAGCCACCTCTTTCCTGTCGAAGGTTTCACGTGGAACACGGGTTTGACGATCACGACGGTGGTCGGCGTCTCCAGCACACCAACCCCACATTGGGAGATCGAGGGGGCGCTCCCACCGCTACGCGCGATGGCCTTCGCGTCACGGGCTACCTCATCCCGAGCGCTCGCTCCCTTCACTGCGAGCATCATGCCACCCTTGGCGACAAGTGGTAGACACCAGTCCGCCAAACGAGCAAGCGGCGCAACAGCACGCGAAGTCACTACGTCGGCTCGACCAACTTCGGCCCGGATCGCGCGCTCTTCGGCTCGCCCACGCACCACCGCCACCCCAAGTCCGAGAAACTCGGCCACCTCGGTCAGCCACTCCGTTCGCCGGGCCATGGGTTCAACGAGAACCAGGTCCAGATCCGGCCGGGCCAGCGCGAGCGGGATGCCCGGAAATCCACCTCCAGAGCCGACGTCGATCACCCGTGCCCTGGGCGGGATCAGCTCGCCGATCACCGCCGAGTTGAGCAAGTGCCGATCCCAGATTCGCTCAACTTCACGCGGCCCAATCAGCCCTCGCTCCACGCCGTAGCGCTCCAGCAGTCCGGCGAACCGCACCGCCTTCTTGAGCCCGTCTCCGAACACTCGGCCGGCCACGTCGGGCACTGGCAGCGAGCCTTCGACGTCCTCCACTCGTCACCCCTTGTCTCGTTTCACGTGAAACCGATTGTCCCCGACGCCGACCAGGGACCGTGGCAGCGACCCGGGAGCGACACCCGTTTCACGTGAAACAGTCGCCTCGGAAGGTGTCGGGGTCGACACTTCGAGCCCAGGGAGCACGACCTCCTCGGGCCCACGTCGACCGGCCGCCACTCCCGCCGCAGCACTCGCCGGAATTCATCGATCCCTCCCACAGAGAGCACGTGTTGCGCAGGGCGACTGCGATCACCGTGGCCGATACGAGCAACCCGGCTCCTGTGCTCAACTCGACGGCTCGATCCTTCTCGGCTGAATGGGCCTTCCGTCTTAAGAATCGCCCGTGCTAGCGGTGATGCCCGGGGAGGTTCTCGCGGTTGTGGTGCGTAGGCGGCGAAGATGTTCGTGGTTGCACCCAAGCCGGCCACGCAAGTGGGCCGAGCGCTACCGCGCCGAAGGTCTGGCGGGCGTGAGTCGTGCGGTTGTGATGGCGGCTGCGGTCAGGGCCGGTGCCGATCGCCGGCCGTCTCGGTGTGCCCGCATCGACGGTGCCTGCGGTGTGCTGGTGCGGCGCCGCATCGGCCGCATCACCTGGATCAGCCACATCAACGCCCCGAAGCGATCCCGCGGCTTCTTCGGTGCATGGCCGCAGATCGGCGTGCCCGCGCCGGATCACCGGTGAACCGTTGTTCCACTACGAGCACAGTCGCCCTGGCTCGTTGATCCACATCGACGTCACCAGATTCGGCACATCCCCAACGGGGACGAACACCGCTTCCAAGGGCCAGCAACAGGCCCCCGGTATCAAGCCGCGACCTCGGCCCGAACCGGCCAGCGCTCGCCGGCCTACACACCACGACTGGCCGCCTACACATCGTTCGCCTGGCGCGACGCCTGCACCGAACTCGGCATCACTCTCAAACGCACCCACCCCTACCGCCCACCAAGCAACGGCAATAGACGCGTCCACCGCACCCTGGCCTACGCCCGGACCTATCACTCAGAGACCGAAGGCCGCGAAGCCCTCCCGCTCCACTTCCACAGTCACCACCGACCCCATAGCGCTGGCGGAGACCAGCCACCTATCAAGCTCCCCGAGCGTCACAGCCAGGTACATCAAAAAGGCCCACCGGAAAATCCGGTGGGCCGTCGAGACTTCTTCGATCCGTCAGTCGGGCAGTACCACCACGCGACGCTTGGGCTCCTCGCCCTCGCTTTCGCTGTGCACACCGTCGACCGCCGCGACCGCGTCGTGGACCACCTTGCGTTCGAACGGAGTCATCGGCTGGAGACGAACCTTCTCCCCGGTGGACAGCACCGTTTCGGCGGTGGACCGGCCGAGTTCCCGAAGCTCTTCCCGGCGCCCGGCGCGCCAGCCCGCGATGTCCAGCATGAGGCGGCTACGGGTACCGGTCTCCTGCTGCACCGCGAGCCGGGTCAGTTCCTGGAGCGACTCGAGCACCTGGCCTCGGTTGCCGACCAGCTTCTCCAGATCCTCGCCGCCGTCGATGCTCACCACCGCCCGGCCGGCCTCCACGTCCAGGTCGATATCGCCGTCGTAGTCCAGCAGGTCCAGCAGGCGCTCCAGGTAGTCCCCGGCGATATCGCCCTCGCGCACCAGCAGATCGGCTGTCGACGAGCCGGTGGGTCCCGCGGCCTGCGCCGCCCCGTTCTCGTCCTGCTCGGGTTCGACCGCTTCGACCGTCTCCGACATACCCTTCTCCTCTCGTGTTCGTCGCCGCCCGCGCGCGATCACCTTCGCGTCACCGGGAGTGCGACTGATAAGCAAATTCCGCGGCTTCGCACGATGGGCTCCCCGCCGCCGCGGGGGCGGGGGCCACGGATGCCGAGGCGCGCTCAGTGGTCATGTCGTCCGCCTCGTTGCTTCCAGCGGTCTCGCCGGGCCTGGCCATCGTCAACGGCGCTTCTGCCCGGAGCCCTTCTGCCCGGAACTCTTGCCACCCGACCCCGGTTTCTTCCGCTGCTTCGATGCGCCGTTCTGCGGGCGAGCCGGCTGCTGGGCGAACCGGTGCGGCGAACCTGCCTTGGTGTCCGACTTGCCGTTCGACGACGTGTTCTGGGCGGCGACCTGCTCGGATTCACCGGCCGTGCGCTGCTGAACCGGCTTCTGGCCCGGCTTCGGCTTCGCGCCGGGTTTGGGGGCGAGCGCGTCGCGCTTCTCCTTGGCCTCGGCCTTCTTCTTTTCTTCTTCCTTGTCGATCTTGTTGTAGACCAGCCGCTGCTGCATCAGCGTCCAGCCGTTGTTCGACAGCCAGTAGACGAGCAACCCGATCGGGAAGAACGCACCGAAGACGAGCACACCCAGCGGGAAGATGTACATCGTCAGCTTCTGCATCATCGCCGTCTGCGGCGTCGCCGCGGACGGGTCCTGGCGGGCCGTCGAGTGTCGGGCGGTCAGGTGAGTCAGGACGCTCGCCAGGATCATCAGCGGGATGGCCACCGGAGCCACGTGCCAGTTCCAGCCGCTGTCGACCCCACCCAGCATCGAGGTGTGGTGGATGGCGTCACCGATGTTGACGCCGAAGAGCTTCGCGTTGACGTACGAGTCGACGCCCGCCTGGTCGAAGAAGTAGTTGTTGGTCTTCGGCCCGCCATCCTTGGGAGGGATGCTGAAGGCGCGGAGCACCCAGTTCAGGCCGATGAAGACGGGGATCTGGAGCAGCATCGGCAGGCAGCTGCCGAGCGGGTTCACCCCGTGCTCACGCTGGAGCTTCTGCATCTCCGCGGCTTGGCGCTGCCGGTCGTTCGCGTACTTCTTCTGGATCTTCTTCAGTTCCGGCGCGAACTCCTGCATCTTCTTCATCGACCGGACCTGCTTCACGAACGGCTTGAACATGATGCCGCGGACCGTGAAGGTCAGGAACATGATCGCGAGGATCCAGGAGATGGCGTTGTTGTCGCCTAGGACGAAGCCGAAGACCTTGTGCCAACACCACAGGATGAAGGACACAGGGTAGTAGATGAAGTCGAGCACTGAGCTACTCCTCGGTTGACATGCCAGGTCCGGTGTGGCGCCAGGAGAAGCTCTCGGGCACCGGGTCGCGGCCGGGGGGAGTCCATGGACCGCAGCGCAAAAGCCGGCGCGCGGCGAGATACGAGCCTCGCGCAGCGCCGAATCGGGTCAGTGCCTCAACCGCGTACGTGCTGCAACTCGGATAGAACCGGCAGCTTGGCGGGAGGTAGGGAGAGATGAACCTGCGGTAGAACTTCAGTGGTTGCAGCAGGAGCCAGGCGATCGGCCCGGCTCGGGTGGCCTGGTCAGTAGAGGTCGTGGAGTCGTTCACACCGCTGGCCCATCATCCGGCTTCGAGAGCAGGCTCAACCGCTTCAAGGCTCCGTCGAGATCCGCGCCGAGGTCGGCGCTGGACGCGGTGGCTGCGGGCGGTAGTGCCCTTACCACCAACGTAGCGCCCGGCGGCAGGGTTCCGAGGCGGGCGGCGACCAGGTGCCGCAGCCGCCGGGTGACCCGATGCCGGACAACCGAGTTACCGACGGCCTTACTCACCACAAAACCTGCCCGCACGGTCGACTTCTCCGATGAGGTCACCGCATGCACGACAAGGCGCCGCCGCCCCGCGCGGGCTCCCTTGCGCATCACCTCGCGGAAGTCCTCGGCACGCCGCACACGGGCGGCGGGGGGCAGCACGGCACGCCTGCCGGTGTGGCGCTATCAGGCGGACAGCTTCTCGCGGCCCTTGCGACGACGGGCCGCGAGGATCGCCCGGCCGGCGCGGGTGCGCATGCGCAGCCGGAACCCATGCGTGCGGGCGCGGCGGCGGTTGTTCGGCTGGAAAGTGCGCTTACCCTTGCTCACGACTGCTTCTCCTGGTCTCGACGTACCCGGCGGCACCGGGCCGCCGTCAGGTCTGGTGTCGGCCCGCAGGCCATGCGAAGTGCGGACATACGAAGATGCCCGCTGCAAGCGGGAGACCTTACGAGAGTACGCACCGGCGGAACCGGGGCGAAAGGCACCCCCCGGTTGACCATGACGGGGACCGGGTGGCGGCGCGTCCGGCGCGCATGGAATCCTTGCGGCCCCGGCTACTTGTGAGACGCCTTGCGGATTGTTAGCGTGGCGCCTCCAGCCGCGAGGACACCTGCTGACCCGGTGGAGGGTTGGCGTCGCCGTCAGCAGTGTGGAGGCGCTGACCGGCCCAGGTTGCACCCGCGGACGCCAGTTGCGGTGAGTCGCCGTACATTAGTGCACAGTTGTGGACAACTCTGTGGATATCCGCTGCGCGGTGTGACCACGGAGGCCGGTGTCGTCCCCCCGCGGGGTAAGCGGGCAACCGGCGAGGGTGACTTCGAGGGTTTGTCCGGGCGACGAGGGGAGGGGAGCGAAAGCGGTGTCCGAACACCAGATGAATCTGGCTGTCGTATGGGACCAGGTGGTCCGGGAACTGTCGGACGGCACGCTTTCCCCGCAGCAGCGGGCCTGGATGAGGGTCACCCGTCCGATCGGCCTGCTCGACGGCACCGCCCTGCTCGCCGCGCCGAGCGACTTCGCCAAGGAGGCCATCGAGCGCGCGCTGCGGGACCCCATCACCCACGCGTTGTCCCGCCGCCTCGGCCGGCCGATCTCACTGGCGGTCAAGGTCGACACCGCCGAGGTGGCGGTGCCCGCGAGCCCGCCGGCCTACTCGCCACCGCCCCCAGTTCGGGTCCGCAACGTGCCGCCCGAGGTACCGCCCGCCATGCCACCTGCGATGCCGCCCGCGATGCCGCCGATCGACACCGCGCGGCTCCCGCCGATCCGGCATGTTCGCGCCGAACCGCCCGAGCCGACGGCGCCGTCCGTGCTGGACGACGACTTCGACGAAGACGGCGAGGAGCTGGCGGCGGCCCACGAGATCTGGCCGATGTTCGCCGGTCAGCCGGCCGTCGGCCAGCCCTACACCGCGCCGGCCCAGCCGCAAACGTCGAAGACCCGGCTGAACGAGAAGTACAACTTCGACACCTTTGTCACCGGGGAGTCCAATCGCTTCGCGCACGCGGCCGCCTTCGCGGTCGCGGAGGCGCCGGCACGCGCGTACAACCCGTTGTTCATCTGGGGCGAGTCCGGGTTGGGCAAGACCCACCTGCTGCACGCGGTGGGGCACTATGCCCAGCGGCTGTTCCCCGGCATGCGGGTGCGCTACGTCTCGACCGAAGAGTTCACCAACGACTTCATCAACTCGCTCCGCGACGACCGCAAGGTGGCCTTCCAGCGCCGCTACCGCGACATCGACATCCTGCTCGTCGACGACATCCAGTTTTTGGAGGGCAAGGAAGGCACCCAGGAGGAGTTCTTCCACACCTTCAACACGCTCCACAACGCGAACAAGCAGATCGTGGTCTCCTCAGACCGGCCGCCCAAGCGGCTGGAAACGCTGGAGGACCGCCTGCGCACGCGGTTCGAGTGGGGGCTGATCACCGACATCCAGCCGCCCGAACTGGAGACCCGGATCGCGATCCTGCGCAAGAAAGCGGCGCAGGACCGCTTGGCGGTGCCGGGCGACGTGCTCGAGTTCATCGCCTCCCGGGTCGAGGCGAACATCCGCGAGCTGGAGGGCGCGCTCATCCGGGTAACCGCCTTCGCGTCGCTGAACCAGCAGCCGGTGGATGTCGGCCTGGCCGAGATCGTGCTCCGAGATCTGGTCCCCGACTCGCAGGCCCCGGAGATCAGCGCGGCCGTGATCATGGCGGCCACTGCCGAGTTCTTCGACGTCACGATCGACGACCTGTGTGGCCCGGGAAAGACCAAGGCGCTGGCGACCGCGCGGCAGATCGCGATGTATCTGTGCCGCGAACTCACCGACATGTCGCTGCCCAAGATCGGTCAGACCTTCGGCGGCCGCGACCACACGACGGTGATGTACGCCGACAAGAAGATCCGTAAGCAGATGGCCGAGCGGCGGCGAATCTACGATCAGGTCCAGGAGCTCACCTCCCGGATCAAGCAGCGCGCACGGCAGTGAACTCCCGCTGATCTCGCTTGCCCGCAGAGGCGGCGAAGACGGCCGGCTGTGCGCCCAGTGAGCGCCTGATCCCAATGGCCGGCCGAGTTCCACACAGGACACTTCCCTGCCGGGCCGCAATTCCCCTTACCCAGCCGGAAAATCGTCGCCTGGGCGGCGAGGCGGCCACCGTCAGCGTGCCTCCAAGCAGGGACCGCTTTCCCTTTGGTAAGGCCAAATCCGTTCTGCCGCGGCACGATCCTCCTTGCGCCGGAAGGCGTATCAGTGCCAGGCCGTTGAGGTGTCGCGGAGGGACGCGCACGCCACGAGTTTCTGTGATCCCGGTAACAGCCATCCGCCGGAGCGAGAACGTCGATCGCTCGACCGGGCGGACTCATGTTCAACCGCGTCTGAGGACAACCAACCCCACAATCTGTGGATGATCTTGTGGACAACCGGGGGCGATTGTGGACGGATTCGGGACCCGCGAAATCTATCCACGGACCGCCTCGAACCATCCACGGGTTCGACCCCGGGATATCCACATCCCGCCGCGCGCGCAGACCTGCGACGACATCGGTTGTCCACACAACTCACAGCCCCTATTACTGTCACTGCCTTTGTTTGTGGTCTTAGAAGTTCCTTACGGAAAACAGGCGGCTGTGGAGATGGGGACAGATCGACGAGACAAGCCGATATGTCGACTTGTCTCCAGCCTGGCCCCGCGTGCGGGCGGGCGGCGTCACGTTCTAACGTGGGTATCCACACCGCAGCCCGTACGCCGCTGGCGACACCGGCGCCGGGCCCACCACACCTACGAGATCCCTGGCCGGCGCGTCCGGCGTGTCCTCCAGGGGCGTTTTCGATCTTCACGAGCTTTCAGGGCTCGGCTGTCGAAGGGATGAGCGCATGAAGATCCGCGTCGAGCGCGACGGATTGGCCGACGCCGTCGCGTGGGTGGCCAGGAGCCTGCCGTCCAGGCCGCCGGTACCGGTGCTCGGTGGTGTTCTGCTCGACGCCGGCTCGGACGGCGCAACCGACGCACTGACCGTCTCCGGGTTCGACTACGAGGTTTCGGCCACGGTCGGCGTCCCGGCGACCATCGCCGATGGCGGGCGACTGCTCGTGTCCGGCCGCCTGCTCGCCGACATCACCAAGTCACTTCCCGCGCAACCGGTCGAGATCGCGGTGGACGGCGCCCGCGCGTCGATCAACTGCGGCAATGCCCGGTTCAGCCTGCCGACCATGCCCGTCGAGGACTATCCCCAGCTGCCGGCCCAGCCCACGCTCGCCGGCGAGGTGACCGGCGACGCGTTCGGCCAGGCGGTGACCCAGGTGGCGGTCGCCGCCGGCAAGGACGACACCCTGCCGATGCTCACCGGGATGCGGCTGGAGATCTCGGGCAGTTCGCTGACCCTGGTGGCGACCGACCGCTTCCGGCTGGCGATGCGCGAGTTCGCCTGGGAGCCGGCCGAAGGCCTGGCCGACGCCGCGGTGCTAGTGCCGGCGCGCACGCTCGCCGAGTCCGCCAAGACGCTGGGGTCCAGCGGCGGAAAGGTGTCGGTCGGGTTGGCCAGCGGCGAGGGGCTGCTCGGTCTTTCCGGTTCCGGCCGCTACACGACCACCAGGCTGCTCGATGCCGAGTTCCCGCCGTATCGCCAGCTGCTTCCCGCGCAGTACTCGTCACGAGCGGTCATCGAGGTTTCCCCGCTCGTCGAGGCGATCAAGCGGGTGTCGCTGGTCGCCGAGCGGGGTACCCAGGTGCGGCTGGAGTTCGGCGAGGGTTCGCTCCGGCTTTCCGCCGGTGGGGACGACGAGGGAAGCGCCGAGGAAGAGTTGCGGGTGGACTACGAAGGCGAGCCGGTCACGATCGCGTTCAACCCCGGTTACCTGGTGGACGGGCTCGGGGCGCTGCACGCCGATCGAGCGGAACTGACCTTCACCACCCCGAACCGTCCCGCGCTGATCAAACCGGCCGACGAGCAGGGTGAGGTCATCCCCGGCTACCTCTATCTGCTCATGCCGGTGCGCCTTCCCGGCTGAGTGGAAGATGGGGGGCAGCACCGGCGTCGAACAGCGACACGTGAAAAAGGGGAATTCGATGGTTCAGCTGGGACTGGTCGGCCTCGGCAAGATGGGCTTCAACATGCGTGAGCGGCTGCGCGCCGCCGGGCACGAAGTGGTCGGGTACGACCGCAACGAGGCCGTCAGCGACTCGAGTTCGCTGGCCGACATGGTGTCCAAACTCCAAGCGCCGCGGACGGTGTGGGTGATGGTGCCCGCCGGCACACCGACCCGGGAGACGATCGCCGAGCTCGGCGAACTGCTCTCCGAGGGCGACCTGGTGATCGACGGGGGGAACTCCAAGTTCACCGACGACAAGCACAACTCCGAGGTGCTCGCGGCGAAGAAGATCGGCTACCTCGACTGTGGCGTCTCGGGCGGCGTCTGGGGCAAGGAGAACGGATACGGCCTGATGGTCGGTGGCGCGGCCGAGGACGTCGAGCGCGCCATGCCGATCTTCGACACGCTGCGCCCGGACGGGCCACGCGAGGAAGGCTTCTCACACGCGGGCTCGGTGGGCGCCGGTCACTACGCCAAGATGATCCACAACGGCATCGAGTACGGCGTGATGCAGGCTTTCGCGGAAGGCTTCGAACTGCTGGAAGCCTCGAAGGTCGTGACGGACGTGCCGGCCGTGATCAAGGGCTGGCAGCGGGGCACCGTGGTCCGGTCCTGGCTGCTCGAGCTGCTGGTCCGGGCGCTGGACGAGGATCCGGACCTGGACGATCTCGAGGGGTACGTGGAGGACTCCGGCGAGGGCCGGTGGACCCTGGAGGAGGCCATCAACAACGCGGTGCCCGCGCCGGTGATCTCGGCCGCCCTGTTCGCCCGCTTCACCTCCCGGCAGAAGGATTCCGCCGCGATGCGGGCGGTCGCCGCGCTCCGCAACCAGTTCGGCGGGCACGCCGTCAAGAAGGTCGGCCAGTAGGTCTTGTACCTCCGCCATCTCGAGGTCACCGACTTCCGCTCATGGGAGTACGCCGCCCTGCCGTTGTCGCCGGGGCCCACCGTGCTGGTCGGCCCCAACGGCCGGGGCAAGACCAACCTGCTGGAGGCGATCGGCTACCTGGCCACGCTCGGATCACACCGGGTCGCGACCGACGCGCCACTGGTCCGGCATGGCTGCACGCGCGCACTGATCCGCGCGGCCGTGGTCAACTCCGACCGTGAGCTGACCATCGAGCTGGAGATCACCCCGGGCAAGGCGAACCGGGCGCGGGTCAACCGGGGCGCGGTGGGCAAGCCGCGCGACCTGCTCGGCATCCTGCGCACGGTGCTGTTCTCGCCGGAAGATCTGGCGCTGGTCCGCGGTGACCCCGGCGAACGACGCCGGTTCCTCGACGAGCTGCTCGTGCTGCGCGCCCCGAGATTCGCCGGAGTGCGTGCCGACTACGAGCGGGTGTTGCGGCAGCGCAACGCCCTGCTCAAAACGGCGGGCAAGCGAAAAGGGCGGCATGACGACCCGTACGCGCTGTCCACACTCGAGGTCTGGGACAACCACCTGGCGGCCGCCGGCGCCCAGTTGCTCGCCGCTCGGCTCGACCTCGTCGCCGACCTGGCGCCGTTCGTGGCCGCGGCATATGCCGGGGTCGCGCCGGACTCGCGACCGGTGCACGTCTCCTACCGGTCGAGTCTCGGCGACGCACTGCCCACGGCATACGGCATGTCCGGCGGCAAACGAGCCGATCCGGAGGAGTTGGCGGCTATCCTGTCGGAGGCGTTGGCGGCGGCTCGGCAGGCCGAGTTGGAACGAGGCGTGAGCCTGGTCGGCCCGCACCGCGACGAGCTGGAGCTGATCCTCGGTGAAGCACCGGCCAAGGGATACGCCAGTCACGGCGAGTCCTGGTCCTTCGCTCTCGCGCTGCGTCTTGCCTCCTACGAGCTGCTGCGCGGCGAGGTCGGTGAACCCGTGTTGCTGCTCGACGACGTGTTCGCCGAACTGGACAAGCGACGGCGGTCTCGGCTCGCCGAGGTCGCGTCGGCGGCCGAACAGGTCCTGGTGACCGCCGCGGTAGACGAGGACGTGCCTGACGAGTTGTCGGGCACGCGCTTCACGATCTCGGACGGGGAGGTAAGACGTGCCTGACGAGCGCGCACGTGGCGTGACCGGCGCCACAGAAGTTACCCACCGATCTGGGGACAACTCTGTGGATAGTGTGGATAACACGGTGAACGCGTTATCGCCGCGGGTGATCAAGAGGCCGAATGAGGTATCCGAAGGTCGTCAGGCCGGGGATAACTCGACGGAACAGGCACCACCTGTGACGGAACGTAATCAACAGGTTGGGCCGAACGAAGAAGGTGCGGACAACGGTACCGGACGCGATCTTGCCCGGGCCGCACTGGCCGCCGTTCGCGCGAAGGCGCAGGCCCGCGGCGTCGAACCCGGCAGGCGCAAGCCCGGCAAGGCCGGTGAGTTCGGGCAGAACCCGCGGCGGCGCCGGTGGTCCGGGCCGGGCACCGATCCGCGCGACCCGCAGCCGCTGGGCCGTCTCATGGCCGGCCTGACCCGGGACCGTGGCTGGTCGGACCGGCTGAGCAACGGGCGGGTCTTCGGCCAGTGGGCGCTGCTGGTCGGCGACGAGGTCGCCGAACACGCCCAGCCGATCACGCTCAAGGACGGCGAGTTGACCGTGCAGGCGAGCTCCACGGCGTGGGCCACCCAGCTTCGCCTCCTGCAGCGCCAGTTGCTCACCAAGATCGCCGCCGGGGTGGGGCACGGGGTGGTCAAGCGGATGCGGATCCACGGTCCCGCCGCGCCGAGCTGGCGGAAGGGCGCGCGGCACATCCCTGGTCGCGGGCCCCGCGACACCTACGGTTGACGGCGCCGTCGCGAGCCGAACGCGATACCTCCCGACGATCGGCGTCCAGGCTCGCGATGACGGAGATGAGAGCGCCGTGATGCGCCGGGATGGCGCAGAGCCATTCCGGCACTCGTCCGGGTTCGAGTTCGTGGCTCTGTGGCCGAATCAGGGGTGTCCTTGCCGTATGCCAGCGAGGGTGGGCAAGTACAATGGATAACGAGTGGGCATCCCTTGGGCGAGACTGAGGAGAAAGCAGGCCTGTGGCAGCCAAGCAGAACGATTACAACGCGTCCTCCATCACGGTACTCGAGGGGCTCGAAGCGGTCCGGAAGCGTCCGGGCATGTACATCGGTTCGACCGGTGAGCGCGGCCTGCACCACCTGATCCAAGAGGTGGTTGACAACTCGGTCGACGAGGCCATGGCCGGCTTCGCCACCAAGGTCGAGGTGACCCTGCTCGCCGACGGCGGCGTCCGGGTGGTCGACGATGGCCGAGGCATCCCGGTCGAGGAACACCCGGTTCACAAGAAGTCCACGCTGGAGATCGTGCACACCGTGCTGCATGCCGGTGGCAAGTTCGACAGCGAGAGCTACGCCGTCTCCGGTGGCCTGCACGGCGTCGGTGTGTCGGTGGTGAATGCGCTGTCCACGGCTCTGGACGTGGAAACCATCCGGGACGGCACGATCTGGCGGCAGCACTATCAGCACTCGGAGCCGGGCGAACTGATCGAGGTCGGCCCCACCGACCGGACCGGCACCAGCACCACCTTCTGGGCTGACCCGGACATCTTCGAGACCACCACGTACAACGCCGAGACGGTGGCGCGACGGCTGCAGGAAATGGCCTTCCTCAACAAGGGCCTGTCCATCGTCTTGCGAGACGAGCGGGTCACGGAGGAAGACGCCGAGACGGACGCCGTCGGCCAGCAGGCCCGCGTGAAGGAACGCGTCTACTACTACCCGGGCGGACTCGAGGACTTCGTCAAGCACATCAACGGCAGCAAGGAGCCGATCCACCCGAGCGTCATCTCGTTCGACGCCAAGGGCGACGGCCTCGAGGTCGAGGTCGCGATGCAGTGGAACTCCTCGTACACGCCGTCGGTGCACACCTTCGCCAACACGATCAACACCCATGAGGGTGGGACCCATGAGGAGGGCTTCCGTGCCGCGCTGACCCGGGTGGTCAACGTGTACGCGCGGGACAAGAAACTTCTCAAGGAGAAGGACGAGAACCTTTCCGGCGAGGACGTGCGCGAGGGCCTCGCCGCGATTGTGTCGATCAAACTCGCCGAACCGCAGTTCGAGGGACAGACCAAGACCAAGCTGGGCAACAGCGAGGCGAAGTCGTTCGTGCAGGCGAAGACGAACGAGTGGCTGGCCGACTGGTTCGAGCGCAACCCGGGCGAAGCCAAGACGATCATCAACAAGGCGGTCTCCAGTGCGCAGGCGCGGATGGCCGCACGGCGGGCCCGGGACCTGGTGCGCCGCAAGGGTGCACTGGACATCGGTGGCCTGCCGGGCAAGCTCAAGGACTGCCAGTCCACCAACCCGGAGGAGTGCGAGCTCTACATCGTCGAGGGCGACTCGGCCGGCGGCTCCGCCAAGGAAGGGCGCGAGAGCCGGTTCCAGGCGATCCTGCCGATCCGCGGAAAGATCATCAACGTGGAGAAGGCCCGGATCGACCGGGTGCTCAAGAACACCGAGGTGCAGTCGCTGATCACCGCGCTGGGCACCGGCATCCACGACGACTTCGACCTGTCCAAGCTGCGCTACCACAAGATCGTGCTGATGGCCGACGCCGACGTGGACGGCCAGCACATCCGGACGCTGCTGCTCACGCTGCTGTTCCGGTTCATGCGCCCGCTGATCGAGCACGGCCACGTCTACCTCGCGCAGCCGCCGCTGTACAAGATCAAGTGGCCCAGGTCCGACCCGGAGTACGCCTATTCGGACCGCGAACGCGACGGGCTCATCGCCGCCGGTGCCGAGGCTGGCCGCAAGCTGCCGAAGGACGACGCGATCCAGCGCTACAAGGGCCTAGGCGAGATGAACGCCGAAGAGCTGTGGGACACCACGATGGACCCGGCCCGCCGGCTGCTGCTGCAGGTCACCCTGGACGACGCGGCCGCCGCGGACGAGCTGTTCAGCGTGCTGATGGGCGAGGACGTCGACGCTCGCCGCTCGTTCATCACCCGCAACGCCAAGGACGTCCGCTTCCTCGACGTCTAACCGCCAAGACCAGACACCCTCGTCGACTCGTTTTTGAAGGACCCCATGACGGAAACCTTGCCACCGGATCACGACCGCACCGAGCCGGTCGACATCCAGCAGGAGATGCAGCGCTCCTACATCAACTACGCGATGAGTGTGATCGTGTCGCGGGCGCTGCCGGACGTGCGCGACGGGCTCAAGCCCGTGCACCGCCGCGTGCTGTACTCGATGTACGACTCGGGGTTCCGGCCGGACCGCGGATACAACAAGTGTTCCCGCGTGGTCGGCGACGTGATGGGTAACTACCACCCGCACGGCGACTCGGCGATCTACGACGCCCTGGTGCGGCTGGCCCAGCCGTGGTCCCAGCGTCATCCGTTGATTGACGGCCAGGGCAACTTCGGTTCGCCCGGCAACGATCCGGCAGCCGCGATGCGGTACACCGAGTGCCGGCTCGACCCGCTCGCGATGGAGATGCTGCGGGAGATCGACGAGGAGACCGTCGACTTCTCGGACAACTACGACGGCCGGACGCAGGAACCGGACGTCCTGCCAAGCCGCATCCCGAACCTGCTGGTCAACGGGACCTCGGGGATCGCGGTGGGGATGGCCACCAACATCCCGCCGCACAACCTGCGCGAGGTCGCCGACGGCGTGATCTGGGCGCTGGACAACCCGGACGCCGGTGAAGACGAGATGCTCGCCGCGTTGATGCAGCGGATCAAGGGGCCGGACTTCCCCACCAAGGGCCTCATCCTCGGCACCTCGGGCATCGCGGAGGCATACCGCACGGGTCGCGGGTCGATCCGGATGCGCGCCGTCGTCGAGGTGGAGGAGGACATCAAGGGCCGCAGCACCCTGGTCGTCACCGAGCTGCCGTACCAGGTCAACCCGGACAACCTGGTGGAGAACATCGCGGCACTGGTGCGCGACGGCAAGATCACCGGCATCAGCGACATCGCCGACGAGTCGAACAGCCGACGCGGCATGCGCATCGTGGTCACGCTGAAGCGGGACGCGGTGGCCAAGGTCGTGCTGAACAACCTCTACAAGCACACCCAGCTGCAGTACAACTTCGGCGTCAACATGCTGGCCCTGGTCGACGGCGTGCCACGCACGCTGCGGCTCGACCAGATCGTGCGGCACTACGTCAAACACCAGATCGAGGTCATCGTCCGGCGCACCCGGTACCGGTTGCGCAAGGCGGAGGAGCGGGCCCACATCCTGCGCGGCCTGGTCAAGGCGCTGGACATGCTCGACGAGGTCATCGCGCTGATCCGGCGGTCGTCGACGGTCGACGAGGCGCGCACCGGCCTGATGGAACTGCTGGAGATCGACGAGATCCAGGCCACCGCGATCCTGGACATGCAGCTGCGCCGGCTGTCCGCGCTGGAACGTCAGAAGATCATCGACGAGCTGGCGAAGATCGAGATCGAGATCGCCGACCTGAAGGACATCCTGGACAAGCCGGAACGGCAGCGGCAGATCGTCAAGGACGAGCTGACCGAGATCGTCGAGAAGTTCGGTGACGAGCGGCGGACCCAGATCATCCCGTTCGACGGCGAGGTCTCGGTCGAGGACCTGATCGCGGTCGAGGACGTCGTCGTCACGATCACCCGCACCGGCTACGCCAAGCGCACCAAGACGGACCTGTACCGGTCGCAGAAGCGCGGCGGCAAGGGCGTGCAGGGCGCGCAGCTCAAGCAGGACGACATCGTGCAGCACTTCTTCGTGTGCTCCACGCACGACTGGATCCTGTTCTTCACCAACAAGGGCCGTGTCTACCGGGCGAAGGCATACGACTTGCCCGAAGCCAACCGCAGCGCGCGCGGCCAGCACGTGGCCAACCTGCTGGCCTTCCAACCCGACGAGACCATCGCCCAGGTCATCGAGATCCCGAACTACGAGATCGCCCCGTACCTGGTGCTCGCGACCAAGCGCGGCCTGGTGAAGAAGACCAAGCTGACCGACTTCGACTCGAACCGGTCCGGCGGCCTGATCGCGGTCAACCTGCGGGAAGGCGACGAGTTGGTCGGCGCGGTGCTCGCCGGGCCCGAGGACGACCTGCTGCTGGTCTCCGCCGAGGGGCAGTCGATCCGCTTCCACGCCACCGACGAGACGCTGCGGCCGATGGGACGGGCAACCTCGGGTGTGCTCGGCATGCGGTTCAACGACGGTGACGAACTGCTTGCGCTCAACGTGGTCAAGCCCAGTAAGTTCCTGCTGGTCGCCACCGACGGCGGATACGCCAAGCGCACCCCGATCGAGGACTACCCGGTACAGGGCCGCGGCGGCAAGGGTGTGCTGACGATCCAGCACGACCAGCGGCGTGGCAGGCTGGTCGGAGCACTCATCGTCGACGTGGACGACGAGCTCTACGCCATCACATCGAGCGGGGGTGTCATCCGGACCGCCGCCGAGCAGGTGCGCAAGGCGGGCCGGCAGACCAAGGGCGTGCGGTTGATGAACCTCGGCGAGGGAACCACCTTGCTTGCCGTGGCACGCAACGCCGACGAGCCCTCGGACGTCGGTAATGGCGAGGGTAATGGCGGAGAGGACACCGGCGAACAGGGGTAGCGGCCCCCGAGCCAAAGGTGAGGAATGCGCGCGGACGGGGTACTCCGCGACGGGCATTCGACAGCGCAAGGTCGCGGTAAGGATTGAGTGGTGACATCACCGGAAGACCCAGAACGGCCCGGTACCGGCAAGGCGGACCCGCCGTGGCAGCGGTTGAGCAAGGACTCTGCGGCAACCAGCACCACGGAAACCGCGTCCGAAGCGTGGCCTCCGGACGAGCGTGCGGAAAATGTGCTGTACTCGGAGAAGAGCGCCGGTAAACCCGCGGTCACCGAGAGTGCGGCACACGGGTTGTTCGGAAACCAGGCCGAGTCGGCGCCGACTGAGGTGATGTCTGGCTTGAGGGGGCTGGGAAAGGTGAGCGTGCCGACCGCGGGCGCCAAGGGACGCGCGACGCCGAGCGCCCTGCGACGCCCCGGCCGCGGGCCGCGCCGGGCCAGCCTTCAGGTCAAGCGAATCGACCCCTGGTCGGTGCTGAAGCTCTCGCTCGTCCTTGGTGCCGCGATGTTCTTCATCTGGCTGGTCGCGGTCGGCGTGCTCTACACCGTGCTCGACGGCATGGGTGTGTGGGACAAACTGAACGGCACGTTCTCGTCCCTGGTGTCCGGTGAGGGCGGCAACGCGCCGTCCGGCCCGTTGATCAGTGCCGGTCGCGTGTTCGGCATCGCCGCGGTCATCGGCGCGATCAACATCGTGCTGCTCTCGGCGCTGGCGACGGTGAGCGCGTTCATCTACAACGTGTCCGCCGATCTGGCCGGCGGCCTGGAAGTCACCCTGTCGGAACGAGACTAGAAGGCATCATGTAGTCTTCTCTCGTTCCCAGGGCCCATAGCTCAGGCGGTTAGAGCGCTTCGCTGATAACGAAGAGGTCGGAGGTTCAAGTCCTCCTGGGCCCACACCAGGTCAGGGCCGGTCTCCCAAGCGTGGGAAACCGGCCCTTCTTGACTAACTGCCTGACTATGCTGCTTGGTTGTCGTCTGGACTGCCGAAGATCCGATCCATTGCCTCGGCGCCATGCTCCACGATCGGTCTCAGTTGGTGGCGGTAGACCAACTCCGTAACGGCCGTGCCGTTGTGACCCATGAGCCGCGAAATCTGCTCGATGGGCATGCCGTTGTCGGAGAGCAGAGACACGAAGCTGTGCCGCAGCTCACGCGGTGTCCACTCCTTGGCCGCGAGTCCCGCTTTCTCGACAACCTTCCGAAACGCGCGCCGGACGTTGGCCGCGTCGAGTTCTGTCCCGACCGCCGACGAGAACACAAGGTCGGTCTCCTGCCAGCGGTCTCCGGCAAGCCGTCTCGCGAATGCCTGCTTCGTCTTGTGTGCCTTGAGAGCCTCGATGCACCGCTGAGGTAGGGCCAGGGACCGGCGAGACTTCCGGGTCTTCGTGTCGCCTCCCTCTCGTACCGATCGCCACACCATGATGTGTGGGGGTACCGGCGGGTCCGCGTTGGGCTTGCCGACCAGATCGACACGCGACCAGGTGAGGGCGCGCATCTCTTCGGTCCGTGCGCCGGTCAGGAGGGACACCACGACGTAGGCGCGCATGGATGTTCCCTCGGCCGCTTTCAGGATGGCTTCCGCCTGCTCGACCGTCAGCGACTTCGACGGCCGCCCTTGCCTGCCCTCTGGAATCTCACAGAGCAGTGCAACGTTCCGCTTCACCTTGTCGCGCTTCTGAGCCCTGGCGATGGCTCGCCGCAGGATGGAGTGGAGGTCGCGAAGTGTGCGCGTCGAGAGGATCTTCGCCTTCTGGGCCAACCACTTGTCCACGTCGTCGGCAGTCAGCTCACGCGCTTTGCGCGCGCCCAGGGCCGGGATGACGTGTTGGTTTGCGAGGATCGTCAGCTTTTCAATGGTGGAATCTGAGCGGCGAGGCAGGCCGTAGGCAAGGAAATCCTTGACGGCTTGGCCGACCGTGTAGCGACGGTCCTCAGACGGTAGGCCGTCATCCAGATCACGGAGCATGTTCTTCAGCTCGCGTTGAGCGTCGGTCTTGGCCTTGCGGCTTGCTGACCGCACGATGCGCTTTCCGGCTGGCGTGTAGCCGACCGTGATTTCAGCGATCCACCGTTGACGCCTCTCGGACCACCGGATGCCACCCTCACCCCTGCTACGCCGTTTCGTCAAGGCTGACCTCCGATTCGTTGATGAGCAGTTGGACGTACTCCTGGATGGCGGTTGCTGGGATAAGCCGGGCACGCCCCTGCTTGACTGAGCGCAGCCGACCGGCGCGAATTTGCTCGTAGATGAAGGAACGGCTCATGGACAGCAGGCGCATGGCTTCGGTGATCCGGTAGAGGTGCCGTTCGGGCACCGCGACCGGCATGGGCACCGCGTTCGTCATCGTGCCTCCCCAGGGGTGTCGGGTGTTTCGTCCGCGACTGCCGCGACCTCCGCGACCGTGCTGGTCAGAGGGGGTGCGGGCGGGTTGTGGGTGCCGCGACCGTCCGCGACTTCCGCGACCGGGTGGTGGGTGTGGGTCGCGGTGGTCGCGGATGGTCGCGCGGCCGGTTGCGGGTCGGCAGGGGTGTTGACCTGCGGGGTCGCGGTGGTCGCGGAGGTCGCGGCTGTTTCGAGCGGTGGGAGGTAGCGGGACCAGGCGTCGGCCAGTCCGCCGTCTCCGTCGACCCGGTAGCCCTTGAGCGTTTTGCCGTTGACCTTGACGTCCTTGGGCCGGACCGAGTAGCGGTCCAGTTCCTTGGCCAGTCGGCGGTTGTCCAGCGACTTGCCCTGGAGGTCGGTCCATGGCCCGTCTTCGATGCCGTGCAGTTCGCCGAGCAGTTCGGCGGTGATCATGCGGTCGGTGCTGCGTGTGGTGAAGATGTGCCGGATGTCGCGGAGCAGTAGAACGCCGAGGGAGACGGCCGTGGGTCCGGCTTCGACCACGAAGTGGCGGCATGCTTTGCGGGCGGTGTCGGGCCAGTGGCCGCCTGCTGCGTCGGCGATGGCCAGCAGTGGCCGCCAGATCTCGGCCGCCCGGTCCCGGACCCCGTCCGGTCGTTCGGGGCGGGCGTGGGCGATCTCGTCGGCGACTTGCCGGGTCCACGTTTCCAGGTCGCCGCGTAGGGGCGCGGCTTCCCGCTCGACGTCCTGTTCGATGAACTCTTCGACGGTTTCGTCGTAGCGGCGTTTGCGCATGTGGATGGTGATGGCGCGGGTGGTGATGGTGTCGGGCATGCCTCCGGCGATCCCGGCCAGTGCCACCGGGGCGTAGACGGGGAAGCGGGTGACGTTCATGCTTTTGGCGTCCCCGACACACCGCGCCACCGTCGCCGTCCGCTTGTATCCGGCGTTGAGCAGGGCGCGGAGGTCTTCGTTGTTGCCGCCGGTTTTGGGGTTGAACACGGCGTCGATCTCGTCGAACAGCAGCGTGATCGGCCCCTCGACGAGCATGCGGAAGATCGCGGCCGGGGTGATGCTGATAGTCATCTCCGGCTTGGCCACCAGGTACTGACCCACCTCCAGTACCCGCGTCTTGCCGCTGCCCGGCTCGGCTGAGTCGAGGATGAGCCGGGGAGTGACATACAGCCGGTCCGCAATGTGGGTGTGGGCGTACCAGAGTGCGAGTGTTGGCGCGCAGTGTTCGTTGGGGAACGCGGAGAACCGCGACACGAACGTCACGACCGCATCCAGTACCTCGTGACCGGGCTTGAGGTAGGCGCCGGCCGGGGCCGGGCCGAGCCAGGTCAGCGGCCGCACCGGCGCCACCTCGGGTAGCTCGGGGTTCGGCGTGGTGCCGTGGTCTTCGGCTTGCTTGGCGGCTCCCGACTGCCGAGCTGTCCAGATGCCCTGACAGTTCTCCGAGCAGAAATCCGGCGAGGGAGAGCCCCCGCGCGAGCGGCCGCACTGCAAGCAGTTGGCGGCCGGGTCGTCGCCGATGGCGGCGTCGATCGCGGAGACGGTGTCGTTGATCTCGGGCATCAGGCGGCCACCTCCAGCCGGGCCGAGATGCCGCTGTGTCGGGAAGCGGTCTGGTAGCGGGTCCACAGGTCGTCGGCCGTCGTGGTGTCGTCGGCCAGCTCGTGTAGCTCGTCAGTGGGTGACTCGGCGACGGCTTGAAGCAGCCGGTGTGCGTGTTCGGCGACAGCGCGGCGCCACGCGGCTTTGAGCACCACGGCTTTGAGGTAGGCCGCGTGCTGCTCGGGCGCGACCGGCGCATCCTGGTAGGCGTTCGCGATCCAGAGGCCGACTTGTTGCAGTCGGGTGGCACGTGGCCGGTCGGCGATCTCGTGAGCCTGCTCGAACAGCACCGCGGGCGAGGGCGGCTGGTCGTGCGCGACGGCACGGATAGCCAGGTGGAGCACAAACGTGGCCGTCGGGTCGGCAAGGTCGGCGGCCCGCATTCCGGCGAGCACGCGCCGGGCCGGGGATGCCGGGAGCTGCATGAGGCAGCCAAGGAACTGGCGTTCGGGGTCAAGCAGTGCGGGGTTCATTGATCACCTTCGAAAAGCGAAACGGGCGGGTGGTGGCGGGTCAGTGGTTGTCGTCGCGGCGGTTGCGCCTGCGGGGGTCGCGCAAACTGCGGTGGGTGCGCACGGCGGCGTTGTAGACGCGGCGCCCGGCGCGCAGCGTGCGGCCGGTGCCGTCGCAGCGGCGGCAAAGCCGGATCGCACGGAAGATCGGCGACCGGAAGAAGCCCACGCCCCGGCAGGCGCGGCAGGCCTTGTAGGGGTAGACGGCGCAGGACCAGACGTAACCGAGAGCGACAAAGAGCATGACGATGATGAACGGGGCGGTCAGGCTGTTGAGGGGGTTCACCGGGTGCCTCCAGGGGCGGTTTTGGGCGTGGTCGACCAGGCGCCTCTAGGTGCTAGGGCGCTGATCAGGGGTTGTTTGGGTGTCTAGGGAGGGCTCTAGGTCTAGAGGCGGCAGGCTCTAGACCTAGAGCCCAAATCGGGGCTACCCGCGACCCTGCTTGCGGTCACGCTCGGTGAGAGCGTCAGCAATCCATTCGCGCTTCACGCCCATCCGGTTAGCGCCCTTACCGGTGCCCGGGTCGGTGGCCCAAACCTGCTTGGTAGTGATGCCGAACGGCTTGAGCGCGCTGGAGAGCTGGGTGGACTTGGCGCTGCCGGTCGGCAGCTCGGCCCACGGCCCGTAGACGGCCGGGCGCAACTCGGCCAACCGGTCCACGATCGCTTCTGACCACGCCTTCTCCTGGTCACCGATCGCGGCGAGCACGTCCGCCAGCAGCGTGCTGCTGTCTGCGTCTTCCTCGGGGGTGAGATCGAGCCCGGCGGCGTAGCCGGTCAGCCGCCCCGCCGCGAGACGCGCGGTGCGGGCACACGCGGCGAGTTGCTCGGCGTCCGGGCCGTCGATGTAGACGGTGCGGGTGATATGCGGTTCGTCTCCTTCGCCGAGCAGGATGCCGATCCCCTTGTCTCGGAAGGACAGCGTGGTCGCGCGGATGCCGTTGCGGTAGGCGGAGGTGCCCAACACCATGTCGTTGGCCGGTTGTCCCCGCACCTTGAGACAGAACCGGATGACGGCGTTGTCGTTGATCCCGGTCGGGATGCTCTTGGCGTCCGGCCGTTGCGTGGCCAGGATGATCACGAACCCCAGTGCGGGGCCGCGCTTGACGATGTCGGTGCAGATCTCCTCGATCTCCGCGCCGTACTCCGGGTGTTCGAACCACTTCTGGCACTCGTCCACGCCGATCACGATCGGGTGCAGGCCGAGAGACTTCTTGCTGGCCAACTCGGGCGTGACCTTGTTCTCCGGGCACAGGTCCTTTGGCAGCTCGCGGATCACCTTTGCCCGCCGCCGCAGCTCGGCCGCCAAGGCGCGGAGGTCGGCCACGGCGTAGGCGATGTCCTCCGGCTCCTCCCCGGCGCGGTAGCGGTGCGAGACCGGAGCAAGCGGCGAGAGGTCACCGGTTCCCTTGAGGTCGTAGCAGTGCAGCTCGGCTCGGGGGTCCATGGCCGCGATCAGCAGCAACTCTCGCAGGGTGAACGTCTTGCCCATGCGCGGAATCGAGCCGATCACCATGGAGACGAACATCAGGGTGATGTCCATCCACCGTCCGCGCTGGTCGGTGGCGAACGGCTGCGCCTTGAACAGGTCGACCGTGCCGGTCTTGCGCAGCGGCCACGCTGGTTGACGCGTCTTGGACATGTCCTCGTCTCCCACCCACAGCACCATTCGCCCGGGATGGATCTCGGCGTTGCCTTCCGGCCACACGCACCCCAGCGGGCGGCCCAGCGCGGAGGCGAGTTTCGGGCGACGCTCGATCACCTCGCCTACCGTCACCCCCGGCGGGAGATCGACATCCGCACGCCACCCCGGGCCGTCACGGGTGATGGGTGCGGTGAACCCGATGGCGTCCGGGTTCTTGGCCAACGCCTGAGTGATCCCCGCAATGCCGAGCACCGAGAGCGCCTGGACCACGTTTTCACTGGTCAGCTTTTGCACCTTTGCCGACACCACCGCACGGGACCCGATGACCGGGTTGTCCTTCGGAGAGCCGAGCTTGCCCAGCAGGGCGACCGCCAGGACACCGCATGCCCAGATCACCCACTCTGGCAGCACGTTCGGCAGGACCAGCATCAGGACCAGGCCGAGCGTGGCGACCAGGCCAAGCTGAAACCAGCGCAGCACGACGCGCCGGTCCCGCTGCTGCGACAGCTTCAGATACAGCTCAGCCTTGTCGGCGGTTGCGGTTTCCGCGCGGGCCGGACGCCCTTCCGCATCGGTCACGTACCGGCCGGTCGCGACCAACAGGAGCAGCAGCCCGCGCGGCGACCGCACGGCCAGTCGCAACGCATACAGCGGGGAACGCGCCAGGTGATAGCCGGTCTTGTGGGCGTAGTGCTTGCCCACCCACACGGCGGCGCTCTTGGCCTCCGTCACGGACTTGAGGTAGCCGGGGATGATCGGCTGACGCTGCTGCGTCCGCAACCGGTCCAGCCAGGATGACCCGACACCGTCGGTGGCGGAGGTGTCGACCGGAACGGCCGGCGGGCGCTCCTCCGTCTCGTCGACCACCTCCGCGTCAATGACTTCCGGCGTCGGTGTGGCCGTGCCGCTGGCGGGGGTGGTGGGGAAGGCGATGACCTTGCCGGACTCGGCGTCTTCACCGCCGAATTCCTCGGGAGTGGTGCGCATCAGTCGGTCACCTCCCGGCCGTTGTCGGCGGCGTTGTGGAGCAGGTGCGCGAGAGCGGCGCCGCAGCCGAGCACGATCACGGGCAGGCAGGACACGAGCGTGGTGATCGGCCACGGCGCGCGGGTGACGCCAGCGGCGGACATCAGGTGATAGGCGACCTGGCCCGCCATGCCGAGTGCGAGGGAGCCGAACGCGGACCACTTCGCGAACTTGCGTGCCCGGTCGGAGCGGGTCGTGCCGGACAGCCAGACCCGCAGCGCGAACGCGGCGTAGGTTTCGACCCCGATCGGCAACGTGATCGCCGAGTTGATCGACACCCCGTCGAAGATCCCCGGGAACAGTTGGATGGGTCCGAACCCGGTCAACCGGCCCAGACCGACCCAGCCGCCCCAGATCGCCACGAACGCGGGCAGCGCCAGCAGCAACAACGGCCACGACTTCACCCGTCGCGCCCCTGCTGGTTCCGTACCCGAGTCTGAAACCGCTGTGACCTGCTCGTCCGAATCGGACTGCGTCGGCTTGGACGGTGTGCCCGAACGTGGCTTCGGGTTGGGTTCGGGGTCCGCGTCCGTGGTGGGCTCCGGGACCGCGTGCAGCGTCCGCATTGGCTTGGTGCCAGCGTCGTCGTTCAGCGCGGCGAGGATGGCGCGTGCCTTGGGCGCACCCACCCGGAACTCGGCCATGACCCGGTTCCGCGAAGGCGTCTCGCCCAGGTCCGCGACCCAGGCCCGAACCTTGGGCAGTAGCGCCTCGACCGAGGGCGGATAGGCGCTCCTCGTGGTGTTGGGCGTGTTCAGCCCTACCATTGGTGTTCTCCTGACGTACTTGATGGTGGTTGGGAGAAACCCGGTCCGGCGGCTGGTTCTTGGCGGTTCCGTGCGCCGGGCCGGGGCGAACTCAAGCGGCGGCGTCGGCGTCGTCCGTGCCGGCCAGTCCCGACCGCAGCGCGCCGTTGATCGTCTGTCGGGTCACGCGTCGCACGTGCCGGTGCTCCGCGACCCGATCGACCAGGGCCGACGACGGCTCGGGCTCGTGGGCCGTGAAGTACTCGACGATCAAGGCGTCAACGTCCGTCTCGTACAAACCATCGGGGGCGTAGCTGAGAGGTGGGATGAGGTCATCCATCAGTGGATCTCCATGGCTGTGTTCGGTGAATTCTGGCCTAGGCCAGATCTGGCGACTGCGACAGTAGATCAGCCAGATTGAGGATGTCAAGCTCTGGCCTAAGACAGCGCTAGACTGGCGTGGGCAGTGGAAGGGGAGCGAATGGCAGGAAGCCGAGAGGCGGTCGCCGACCAGTTGCGGGACCGCATCTTGTCCGGGGCGTATCAGCCGGGGGACAAGCTGCCGAGCACGCGTGACCTTGCCGGCACCTTCAGCGTGGCGCGCAACACGGCCAACGATGCTCTGCGGTTGCTCGCCAATGAGGGCCTGGTGGACATCAGGGACAAGAGCCGGGCGGTGGTGCTCTCGCCCGACGAGGCGACCAAGACTCCGGACGACCGGCTTGCCGACGCTCGAACCGAACTGCTCGGGATTCAGACAGCCGTGGCCGAGACGCAACGCCAGCTTGCCGAACTGGCCGAGCGCGTCTCCGTGGCGCTGTCCAAGCTCGGCCGCCGCGCCTAGCCGAACAACGCGCGCAGGAAGTCCACCAAACCGTCGATCACGGTTCCCACGCCGCGGACCCACCGGGCTGCGTCGGCCGGGTACTTGATGACCAGGACGACGACCGCGATCACCACCAGCGTGCCGATCACTTTGGGCAGCAGCCCGCCACCGGCCTTCACCACGGGGTAGGGACTCTTCGCCATTCCGGTCTCCTTTCGCCTCGACCTGCCGGAAACGGGGTTCCGATCGGTTGCTGTTGCTCATGTGGCAAAGGAAACCGCCCAAAGGGGGGTGCATGGGAGAGTGCACGAGGGGGTGCATTTGTGCACCAGGGGGGTGCACGGGGGTGCTTTAATCGATCACGGAGGTAGGTGTGGTCGACAACGAGAAGCAGCCGAACACGCTCCTAGCTGGGGTAATGAAGAAAGCGAGGGCGACCAACAAGGGCCTGGCTCGCCGAGTGCGTCTGCTCAGCGAGGCCGACGGGGGAGAGCCCGTCCGCTGCGACCACGTCTCCGTCAAACGCTGGCTGGATGGGACTAGACCGCAGGCGCGAACCTGCCTCCTGATCGTGCGCGTGCTTGGTGAACTTCTCGGCCGGGAAATCAGCCTCCAGGAGATCGGTTACGCCGACCCAGCCGAGCTACCGGCCGACGACGGCGGCAGTCAAGCGGACGACATTGCCACGCATGGCACGGAGTACCCCGAGCGCACCGACACGGCCGTTCGTCTGCTCGATACTCTCGCCGATCGCGACTTAGCCGACGCGCCATCCGTGACCGGTGCGCAGTGGAGCAGTGAGGTTGCTCCGCAGGTAATCACTGGCTACATGTTCGCCGAGCCGGCGCCGCTGATCGTGGCGGAGAGTTTCGAGCCGGTACGGGGCCTTGCCGTGGCCGAACGAATCCGCGACACGACGGCGTCGCTTATGCGGATGGACTTTCAGTGGGGCGGAGGCTACGTCCGGCGGATGCTCTTGCAGTTCTTCCGCGACCAGGTAGTGCCTGAACTGCGAAAAAGCCACCCAGACCACGCGCGGCGCGAGATCTTCAGCGCAGCGGCCGAGGTGGCCCAATTGCTCGGCTGGAGTGCCTACGACGCAGGACGCCACGGCGCAGCCATGCGGTACTTCGTGCAGGGCTTGAAGCTCGCGCGGGAAGCCCAGGACTACATGATGGGCGGACGGCTGCTCGCGAATCTGTCCCATCAGGCCAACTTCCTGGGCAACTTTTCCGACGCCGTCAAGTTCGCGCGGGCCGCGCAAAGCGCGACGTTCGGCCACACAACGAAAAACGTCGAGGCGATGTACGTCATGCACGAGGCACGCGCGCTCGCAAACCTCGGCGACCGACAGGGGACGGCCGGAGCCGTCCACCGGGCTGAACAGCTTTTCGGGCAACGTGACCCTTCCCGTGAACCCGGGTGGATCGCCTACTACGACGCCGAAGAACTCGCGGGCGATGCCTCGCATTGCTTCCGCGACCTCGGGATGGTCGCTGAGGCCAAGGAGTTCGTGGTGCAGGCCTTGGGCGAGGACACTCCACCGCGAACACGTGCCTTCATTCAGATGGTGTCCGCCGCGGCGTCGTACAAGGCCGGAGACCTGGACGAAGCCGTAGCGCTGGCGTCGGAGGCGGTGCGCGACGGCGCCGGCCTGCAATCCGCGCGCTACCTCCGCTACCTCACCGACTTCCAAGGGACGCTCACCGCACACTCCGGTCATGCGCTGGTCGGCGAATTTGAACAGTTGCTCGGCGAGCATTACCCCGATCTTCCGAGCCCGCTACGGCGTCGAGGCTCGCCTAGAACGGACGCCAGCGCTGGTCAACGTGGCCGTTCCGGATGGTCTGAATCCGCGTCCGGTACTCAGCCGCGATATCCGGCGACTGATCAACGTTCTGCATGATCCACGTCGTCATCTTGATCTCATGGGTAGCCCGCAGGGTTCGGAAGCCTTCCCACGAGGTCACGTCGAAGCCGTAGGCCTCCGCGAACTCGGCATACTGGCCGGCCGACCACCAACCCGCCGTGACGTACTCCGTTGCGGTCATCGACAGATCCCACTCGGGTTGCCCCCACGCGACGTTCTCGAAGTCGATCAACACCGTCCGACCCGCGTTGACCATGACGTTCTTGATGTGCGCGTCTCCGTGGATGACTGTCGGCGCGAGCGGGAACTGAAGAGCCGCGATCTCGTCCCGCAACTCCTCGCACCGGGCGAGCAGTATTTCCTTGTCAGCATCGGGAACCGGGGCCTTCTCAACCCGCGGTTCGACCCTGCTCAGGATGTCGACTGTCGGTAGATCGAAGTCTGTCGGAAAGGGCAAGTGGTGCAGCTTCCGGAGGGATTCCCCCAGCCTGGCCACGTCGCCTGGTGTGGCGACGCTGCCGGGGATGAAACGCCAGAATGTCACCGGGTGCCCGGATATTTCGATCGGCTGCCCATTCACGTCGAATAGTTCCGCGGCCGGAAAGTCCAGATCGGCCAGCCACCGAGCAACGTTGACTTCCTTGGCCACGCTTGCCCAGTAGTCCATGTTGCGGGCGATACGCACTACCACGGGGGCAGACTCAAGCCGGTAGAGAGCGTTCTCCCCGAGCCGCATCAGGGAAGCACCGCCGGCGTCCAGCCCAACCTTGCGGCAGGCTTCCTCAAGGACTGGTCGTGTCGTCTCCGGCGAGAACACCAACCCCTCAGCCATGCACCTCTCCTCGATCGCAGGATCGACAGCCAGGCTACGGGGAGAGGCAGGCCCGGGCACGTTGCCCCAGCCGCGGCGCTCCTGAGCTGCGGTGATGCTGTACACGGCGGCGCCGAAGGCAGGTTGGTCGACCTGCTTGTGCGGGTCGGTGACAAACGTTCCCTTCGAGCGCAACGTGATGACCAACCCTCGCTCGCGCAGCAACTCCGTGGCCCGCCGCGCGGTCCCCAGCGACACGCCGTATTCGTCGGCGAGCCTCCGTTCGGCAGGCAACGGTTGATTTGGCTTCAACTCCCCGGACTCGATGCGAAGCGCGATGTGATCAGCCACTGATTCGTAGATGTAGACCGGGTTGTCTGTTTGGATCTTGAAATTCATGAAAGTGTCAGTTTCTTTCTGAAATCAGTTGTGGGGCCGGACTGCGTTGCGTCGTCAGCCCTGCTCGCCAGCAGGTACGCCAGTTCGGTCAAGGTTTCGGCGGCGGTTCGGAGCCCTGGGGCGAGGTCTCTGCTCGGGTGCAGGAGTTCCGAGCTGAGGCTTTGCAAGGTCTCTGATGACTGCGTAGCCAGCCTGGCAAGCTCCTCGTTGCTGATAACTACGGTGCCGTCGATGACGCTGGAGTCGTCGATCTCGTTGGCGCGTTGGTCCAGGTGGTCGCCGACATCGCGTAGGCGGCTGGCGAGGATTCGCAGGGCGAGCGAGCGTCTGCGGTCGTCGTTGGTGGGCTGCATAACCTCCAGTAGGACCTGGCCGAGGTGTTTGTTGAGGTCGCTTACCCTCCGCAGAAGCGCCGCGTCACGCGGGTACACGTTGGCTCCGAGCGGAGATCGAGGCAGGGCGTTTCGGGGTTCGGCCTGCTGCGTCGTCGGACGGCAGCGGTCGGTAGCCGTGACTCGTGTGGGTTGACATGCCGCCATGGTCATGGCTTCTGAGCAGGAAAAACAGGGCGTTGATCAATGTTTTCGCGTCCGGTCGCGGCCCGTTCTAGGCCTGCGGGGCATAGAACCGCGTAGCGCGGTGGGTGGCCGGTAGCCTTTGCGCGTGGATCTCCTCCCGTTCGACGAGTATGTACGCTCGCTGGACCGTAAACGCATGTCCGCGGGGGTGCTTTTCCGAGACGCGGCGGGGCGCGTGCTGCTGGTCGAGCCGTCGTACAAGCCCCACTGGGACATCCCCGGCGGGGCCGTCGACGCCGGCGAGCCACCGTGGAAGACCGCCGTCCGAGAGGTGCGGGAAGAACTCGGTCTCGACCGGCCGGTGGGCCGTCTCCTGGTGATCGACTACCAGCCCGACGACGGCCGGTATCCCGAGGGCATCGCCTTCGTGTTCGACGGCGGCTTGATCAGCGAGCAGGAGGTCACTGACCTCGTGCTCACCGATCCCGAAATCGTGGCTGCTCGTCTGGCCAGCCTTGAAGATGTTGCCGAGAAGTTGAAGCCGTCCCTCGCCCGCCGGGTTGCCGTTGCCCTCGACGTCGCTCGTACGGGTGGTCTGGCCTTGTGCGAGAACGGAGAGCGCGCTACCGGATAACCTTTACGCAGGGCGCACGTCAGATCGCGGAGGGGATATGGCGGCCGGTAACAATCTTTCCGAGAACCTCGCTCGATTCCGCAAGGCGCGGAACATGTCACAGGACGAGCTAGCCCACGCCGCAGGGGTCGGCGTGGATACCGTCGCCCGGATCGAGCAAGGAACACGCCAAACCAGCCGACCGGCGACGTTGAGCAGGCTCGCTCGCGCACTGGGCGTCACGGTCGAGCGGCTGCTCGGCCACGTCGCCTCCGAGCCGCCGAGCGAAATCGACATCCGAACCCTGCGCCAGGCCATCACCATGGGCGAGCACGTGCCTGGCTTGGGTGACTTCGCCGAGTCCCACGAGGTGATCCGGCTCGACGAACTGAGCCACGCCGCTCACCAGGTGTGGCGCGCCTACGTCGATGGCCGCCACGCCGAGCTACTTCACGCCCTGCCCGCGGTGCTGGCCGATGCCCGCCGGCTCATCCGGTCCTCGACCGGGACCGAGCAGGCCGCCGCACACCGCGCACTCTCAACCGCCTACCGGCTCGGCGCTGGCATGGCCGGCCGAGCCGGGTTCGATGACCTGGCCTGGACCTCCGCAGAACGCGCCCTCGACGCTGCTCGCCACTGCGACCAACCCGAGCTGGAAACGGCGATCTCTCTGCGCTACCTCGCATGGACCCTGGTCCGGCAGGGCCGACTCGATGACGCCGAGCGAGTCGCCGTGACCGCAGCCGCGCGCGTACAGCCCGCGATGTTTGATCGGGACCCTGCACGTGCCGGGGTGTTCGGCAATCTGCTGTTCAACGCCGCATCCGCTGCTCTATTCGCTGGGAGCCCCACCCGGGCGGAAGACTTGCTGGCGGAGGCGCGAGCGGCGGCCACGCGGTCGCGAGGAGACACCGCGACCGAAGCGGCGATCTTCGGTCCGCGTGTGGCCGCGCTTCAGCAGGTCGACCACGCGGCACGGGCGGGCGACCCGGAAACAGCGTTGCGACTCGCAGAGATCATGCCTCCTGCTCAGGGCGAAGTCCCTGCCTTCTGGGAAGCAGGACACCGGTTGCGGCTAGCCGCCGCGTCCTTCGAACTACGCTCGTACGAACGTGCACTTGGGTACCTGGTCGAGGCAAGGGACCTCGCGCCGGACTGGGTGCGCTATCAGCCGTTAGGCAAGGCGACAATGCAGAGGCTTGTTGATCGGGCTCCCCGCCGTCGGGGTGCCGATTTTGCCAAGCTAGCCGGTCACTACGGCGTTGTGGATCAGCGGGAGTAACTACTCACGGGTTGGAATGTTCTTCGGCGGAGCAGAGCGGCGGGCGGGCTCGATCGAGCCTTGATCTCAGTGTTCACAGCAGTCCAGCAGCGTGCAGCTTGATCAGCGCCACTACCAGGGCGGTGAGGCTGATGCCCCAGACGATCCGGAACATCTTGAAGGCCGTCTCGCGCCGTTCGGAGTCGTCGTGGCGTGATAGGGCCACGTGCGCGATGCAGGAGACCAAGACGACCACGAACAAGGCGTAGCCGCCCAGGATGATCCAGGACCACATCACACACTCCTCACCTTGAAAGATCAGGTGAGGCAGAACTTTCGGGGCCCGCTCCGCTTTATATCGGCTAGCTCAGCGCGGCGCAAACCGCCTGAGGGATATCAGGTGGGGCGATATTCGCCGGATAAATATGGCGAGGTCATGCCTGGCAACAGCCCAACAATCGCCCTGGATGACCGCAAACCTTCGTGGGCGTCTGGGACGCGTAAAGCCCCAGACTGGGAGAGAACGACAAGATCAAGAAGCCGTGACGGTGCATGGATGGCAGCGGATTTGTTGGGGCCGGTATCGAGACGCTGCTGCGGGGTGGATGATTGGCGGATGGGGTCGCGGAGGGAAACGGACGCGGTCGATAGCGATGGGGGTCTCGTGGAGCGGGAACCCGAGTCGGTTAATGCTGTCGCCGGTTCGGTCGGTGGCGTTGTGCAGGCTCGTGATGTCGGCGGAGACGTCACGATCAACAATTACAGTGCAAGCTCTGGAGCGCGGGGACGGCACCGGGTGGGTGTGGTTCCCGCACGTGCGGGCTGTTTTCAGGACCGGGCGGTTTCAGCAGAGTTGGCGCAAGCCATTACCGAAAGCCGGTCGGTGGTGTTGGTAGCGCCTGAGCTTGCCTCGACTCGGGTGCTCTCGGGTCTGGGTGGTGTGGGCAAGACGCAACTGGCCGCCGACTACGCCGAGCGGGTATGGGCGGCCGGCGAAATTGACCTGCTGGTGTGGGTGGCGGCGGGTTCGCGAGATGCCATCGTGTCCACCTACGCCACGGCAGCGAGTGAGCTTGGCTGGCACAATGACGGCGACACCGAGCAGGGCTCGCGCCGGGCGTGTCATGCCAACCGTGTAAGTCGGAGGTGGCCCATGATCGACTGGCTGGTTAGCTGGCCGGAAGGGACATCAAGTGACCAAGGACACATCGTCGAGCGGGTCGTCGGCTCGCGCGGATGAGGCGGCAGCGCGGCGGTTGGCGGAGGCTTTGTCGCCGGCGACGATCGATTCGTTGATCAAGGACGCGCAGGCGGCCGGGACGCCGTTGGATGGCGCGGACGGCCTGTTGAATCAGATGACCAAGGCGGTTCTTGACCGCGTGATGCAGGCCGAGATGACCG
>NZ_JAFB01000036.1 GCF_000519205.1 Amycolatopsis taiwanensis DSM 45107
ATAGCGTTGCGAGACCTGGGCCAGATCAGCGATGTCGGGCACCGGCCAGCCCTGGGCGGAGGCCAGCACGACCATCGCCCGCCGCAGACGCACCCGGTCTTTCGCGGTCCGGTTGACCCGCTGCAACCGCTGTCCCTCAGCCATCGACAGCGGCCTCACAAACACTCCCGGTGGTCGAGCCACGATCATCCTTCCCGGTCCCGCCATCACGTTCGGGACCAGGATGGGACACCACTCCGGAAAGATCAATTACGACACCAACCAACATTGACGAGGCACTAGAAGCACAGGGCCCCGGCGCGGTGCGGCAACACCGCTACCGGAGCCCTTCCTCGAAACCCATGCCCGCACGAGGCGAGCCCGGTCACGAGACGCAATCACAGGATAACCGGGTTCTCTCCGCGGGATGGGTCGTGCCCATCGAGATCGCCGCGCCGGCGCACCGCGCCGGCGCACACCTGAGGAGAGAACATGTCCAGAAATCGCACCGCACTGGTGATCGGCGGCGGGATCGCCGGCCCCGTCGCCGCCACCGCCCTGGTCAAAGCGGGCATCGAAGCAACCGTCTACGAGGCGTATCCCGAGGAATCGAACGGTATCGGCGGGGCGCTGGCCCTCGCCCCGAACGGCCTGGCCGCCCTCGGCATCGTCGGCGCCGACGACGCGGTTTGCTCCATCGCCAAACCGATCCGGCACATGGCGATGTCGGTCGATGGCAAGAACCTGGGCCGGTTACCGGCGATCCCGGATCTGCCGCCGCTCCAGGCCGTCGACCGCGGCGACCTTCACCGGGTGCTGCGAGCCCGCGCGCTTGCCGCCGGGGTGCGGTTCGAGTACGGCAAGCGACTGGTCGACGTCGACGACGGCCCGGCCGGCATCACCGCGCGGTTCGCCGACGGCTCGGTCGCCGACGCTGACGTCCTGATCGGGGCCGACGGTGTTCGCTCCACCGTTCGTACTTTGATCGACCCGAACGCGCCTGGCCCCGGCTACACCGGCATGCTCGGTTTCGAGGGCATTGCCGACACCACAATGGACATTGACCCGGATACGATGACCTCCGCTTTCGGCAAGCGCGCCTACTATCTGTACTGGGCGCAACCGGGCGGCGGGATCAAGTGGGGTGCCAACCTGCCTTCGCGGAAGTACCTGTCGCTCACCGAGGCGCGGGCCGTTCCGGCCGAGGAGTGGCTGCGGACGTTGCGGGAAACCTACGCTGATGATGTCCCGGGCGCGGAACTCGCCGCGCGGACGACCACGGAAACGCTGCAGGTCACCGGGGCGCTGCACATCATGCCGCCGGTGCCGCACTGGTATCGCGGCCGGATGGTGCTGGTCGGCGACGCCGTGCACGCGCCGTCCAACAGCACCGGCCAGGGCGCCTCGCTGGCCATCGAGAGCGCCATCGAGTTGGCGCGCTGCCTGCGTGACCTGGCCGATCCGGCCTCGGCGTTCGCCGCGTACGAGAGGCTTCGCCGAGAGCGGGTGGAGAGGATCGCGGCGCGCGGAGCGAAGGTCAACCACGCCAAGACGCCGGGCCCGGTGGCGCGGAAGGCGATGTCGCTGCTGATGCCGGTCATGTTCAAGGCGATCAACGTCGAAAAGATGATCGGGCGGGAGCAGCGCTACACGATCGACTGGGACGCTCCCGTGACGGCCGCGACCACCGTCACACCGGCGGCGTAGGCAGCCGTGTTTCATCGGTGAGGACCTTCCGGCGAATTGTGCCGTCGGAAGGTCCTCACCCGTCACCATCCGATGTGAACTATGCGTACCCTCTCGTCACGTCGTCGCCGGCCGTCGAGCCGGCAGATGGAAGATGGGAGCGGCCGGCGGTCAGTGGCCAGAGCGCCACGAAGACCACGACTCCGAAGGCCGCCAGCACCACCGCGGTCAACACGTTGGTCTGCCATACCCCCGCCAGGAGCAGAAACGCGGGAATCGCCCCGGTGACCCAGCCCTGGATCGCCGTGGCCCAGCCGGTATAGATGGTGAGCCGCTCGATCTTCAGCCCGAACAGCAGGAAGAACAGGAACCACAGGAACGACCAGTACAGCCAGATCACCCCGAAGGGAGGGTCGCCGAGGATGCGGAAGTTCGCGATGGAATAACCGATGGCCATGATCGAGACGAACAACGAGAACCAGCCGACACCGGTGGAGTCCAGTTCGGCCAGCAACCCTATGCCGACATAGAGATAAGTGAAGCCGAACAGGTAAATTCCCGAGGCGCCGAGAATCTTGGCGGGATCCCCACCCGCGGTGAAGATCAGATAGGTCGGTGTGATCACCTGGAGGGCGCCGACGAACAGATTGAACACGGCGCCGGCCTTGAAATCGATCTTCCCCAGGAGCATCACGCCGTTGAGGAAGAGCACCGCACCGACGAACAGGAGTCCCACGGACGCCATGACCATCACCTCCTAGCGTCGACGCCGGCTCACGTTCCTGGTTTCGGCAGGCGGGCGAGTGCCGGATGCGGCCGCCGTGCCGGCCCTCTGCCGGGTACTTCCGAAACGACTTCGGGCTCGTCGCGGGATTTCTCCGCGCGTTCGTGCGCGGCTCCCAGCTCCTTGGGCATCAGAAAGACATGGGGCGTGGTGAACACCCGGCGTGACGCCCCGCCGCATTCCGGACACAGCGACTCGGACGGTGCGCTGCCGAGGGGATGCCGTGTCTCGAATGGACCGCACTGTGCGCAGCAATATTCATACGTCGCCATCATCACCTCCAAACATGAGGGCATTTCACATGTATCGGGGTGAGTACTGATCCCTGAGCCTGAGTTGCTCGTCAAGGATTATCTCAGCAGAAACCAGACGCCGTTGGATGTCAAGGGCGGCCAGAAATGCGCCGGGGAGTTGACGGTAGATATACGCGACTGTTGCAAGGTCTTGATGTGCCGACGGTGGCGGCCCGGTCGCGGTCACGGCACGACCGGGCTTTCCGCACGTCACGTCACGAGGCAGGCCCCGCGCCATGGTGAGCGGGACCACGGGCAGGTTCAGCGCTGCCCGTAGCCCCGCAGCTTCTCCACCACATGCCTGATTTCGGCGGGCGGCAACAGGGTCGGGTTTCCGGCCGTCCGCGCGATCAGCCACACCTGGCACACCCACTCGAGCTGCTGCACCCGGTGGTAGGCCGCCTCGATCCCGTCGCCATAGGCGATGGTCCCGTGATTGGCCAGCAGACAGCCGCGACGCTCGTCGAGCGCGGCGACCATCGCGTCGGCCAGCTCGGTCGTGCCGAAGGTCGCGTATTTCGCGACCCGCGCACTCGGACCGATCGAAGCCACCATGTAATGGATCGGTGGCACTTCTTCGACCAAAGTAGACACTGCGGTGGCGTACACGGAATGCGTGTGCACCACCGCGTTGATCGGCTTGCCGTCGGGGTCCGCGGCCCTGCCGTAGACGGACAGGTGCATCGGCAGCTCGCTCGTCGGCTTCAGCTCACCGTCCACGATGGACCCGTCCAACGACACCACGGGTACGTCCTGTGTGCGCAGCGTCGCGTAGTCGACCCCGGTGGGTGTCACCGCCACCAGGTCACCCGAGCGCACCGAGATGTTGCCCGAGGTGCCCACGACCAGTCCGTCGGTCGTCATCCGTCGTGCGTACTCGCATACCGCGGCTCGTTGCTCCTCGAGGATCACAGTCGCCACAACCCCCTCGCCGCCGCGAGCGACGCCTGATAGTCGGCGTAACCTCCCTGGTAGAACTCCACATTCTCGGGAACGAACTCCACGGTGCGGGAGTTGCTCGCCCATACTTCCACGTCGAACGGCTCGCCGAGTGACTCCGCGGCCACCAGCACCGCACCGCGTGCGCCCACGCCGGGGTCGCTCGGAATCACGATCGGCCGGCCGAGCACGTCGGCGAAGATCTGCGTCCATTCGGCCGAGCGCACCCCGCCACCGCACGCGTACAGCCGGCCCGACAGCCCGGCCGCCTCCAAGCAATGCCGTGCCGCGTAAGCGATCGACTCACACAGCGCGCGCACCAGATCCGCCCGGCCGTGCTCCAGGCTCAGGCCGGAGAACTGTGCCCGCGCGGCGGCATCCACGAACGGCGCTCGTTCGCCGGAGGCGGACAGGAACGGCAGCGCCCGCACGCCGTGCGCGCCCGGGACACTCTCGGCGAGCAGCGCGCCGATCTGCGGCACCTCGATGCCGAGCAGCCGGCACACCCAGTCGATGCTCGCGGTGCCGACCATCGCGGGCATCGCGTGCAGGAACTCGCCGATGGCCGGCGTGGACAGGAACATCCCTGCCGGCTCGCCGTCGGCGTTGAACTCCGCGTTGTCGGTGAGCACCTGGCAGGCCAGTGTGGTACCCGCGATCAGGATGCCGTCGCCGGGCTTGCGTACGCCTGCGCCGATCGCGCTCGCCACCAGGTCGAACGGGCCGGCCGTGACCGGCAGCCCCTGCGGCAGGCCCAACAGCTCGGCGCCGTGCGCGTTGAGGTGGAACACCGACTTCGGCCGTGCCGGTTCGGCGAGCAGGCCGCGCCGGTGGGACAGTCCGCACGCCGCGATCGCCCGCTCGTCGTACTGCCTGGTGGCCGGATCGAGGAAGGGCAGTGACGCGTCCGACACGTCGACGGTGATCTCACCCGTGAGCCGTTGTGTCACCGCGTCCACGCAGTACCCGGCGACAACCGCCCGGTCGAGCGACTCGGGTTCGTGCTCGTCAAGATAGGACAGGATCGCGGCGGCGCAGCCCGGGAACATGCCGGAACCGGTGCGGCGGAACACTTCCCGCGTCACGCCATCCGCCTGCCACTTCGCCAGCAGGGCGTTCGCGCGCCCGTCGAGCCACGAGATGGCCGGACGGACGGCGCGGCCGTCTTCGTCGCGCAGCCACACGCCGTCGCCCTGGCCGGTCAGCGCGAGCGCGGTGACCGGCCCGTCGATCGCGGCCGCGACCTCGCGCACGACGGTGGCCACGGTGCCGACGACCTGGTCGAGGTCCTGCTCCACCCGCCCGCCCGGCAGATGCCGGACCTCCGAGGGCGTGCTCGCCTCGGCGATGGACACGCCAGAGCGGTCGAAGACGACGGCCTTTGTCAGTGAGGTACCGATGTCGACGCCGATGATCATTTCAGCACGTCCGGGTTCGCCACGTTCAGCAGCTTCTCACCCCGGGCGTAGCGGCCCACCTCGGCGGCGACGATCCGGGCCGCGCGTTCGGCCGTCTGCCGGCTGCATCCGGCCAGATGCGGTGTCGCGATCACGTTGGGCGCGTCACGCAGGGCCCAATCGGCGGGTGGTGGCTCGACGTCGTACACATCGAGCGCGAGCGCACCGAGCCGGCCACTGCGCAGCAGGTCGGCCAGGGGCGCGTAGTCGAGCAGCCCGCCGCGCGCCGAGTTGACCAGCACCGCGCCCTCCGGGAGCAGCGCGAGCTTCTCGGCGTTGATCAGGTGCCGGGTCTGCTCGGTGAGCCGCGCGTGCAGGCTGACCACGGGGCTACGGCGCAGCAGCTCGTCGAGCTCGACCAGCTCGGCGCCGTCGGCGGCGATCGCGGCCGGATCGGCGAACGGGTCCGCGACCAGGACCCGCGCACCGAAGGCCAGCAGCACCTTCGCGACCCTGGAGCCGATCGCGCCGTAGCCGACCAGGCCGACCGTGGTCCCCTCGATCTCCAGCCCCGAGTTGGCGTAGGCGTAGTAGTCACCGCGCCACTGGCCGGCGAGCAGCTCCGACGAGGCGGTCGGGATCCGCCGCATGGCGGCCAGGATCAGGCCGACCGCGAACTCCGCGGCCGCGGCGGCGTTGCGTCCCGGCGCGAAGGTCACCGCGACCCCGGCATCGGTGGCCGCGGCCAGGTCCACGTTCACCGGGCCACCCCGCGAGACCGACACCATGCGCAACCCGGGAGCGGCGGCGAAGACCTTCTTGGTGAACGGCGCCATCTGCGTGACCGCGACCTCGGCCCCGCCCAGCGCCTCGATCACCTGCTCCTCGGTGCCGCTCGCCTCGTTGACCTCGGCGACGGGGCCGAACGGCTCGACGGGCCAGGGCAGTGACAGCTGGGTGAACTCGGCGTCGGCGACCTCGGCGCGCACCGCATCGATGAGCAGCCCGGTCCCGACGAACTCGTCTCCTGCAGCGAGTATCCGCAACGTCTTTGTTCCTCTCACTGGTGCCTCAGTGGTGTTCGCGGCGTCAGCTCGCCGCGTGGACCTGCTCGTATTCGGTGATGCGCGCCACCTTGGCGGCACTGGCCGAGGCCGGGTCGAAGGTGTAGCCGAGCCATTCGGTGACGATCTTTTTCGCCAGCTCCGGGCCGATCACGCGCGAGCCGAACGTGATCACCTGGCAGTTGTTCGATTTGACCGAGCGCTCGGCGGAGTAGGAGTCGTGCGCCACGGCGGCCCGCACGCCGGGCACCTTGTTCGCCGAGATCGCCACGCCGATGCCGGTGCCGCACACCAGCACGCCGCGGTCGGCTTCGCCGTTCGCGATCTTTTCCGCGGCCGCGAGCCCCAGTACAGGGTACGCACGGTCATCGCTGGGGTCCGCGACCCCGACGTCGATCACCTCGGACACCCGCTCGTCACCGGCGAGCAGGTCCCGGAGCTCGTTCTTGAGCAGCGCTCCCGCGTTGTCCGCGGCCACCACAACCCGCATCAGTTGCCTTCCCTTTCCGCAACTTCTCCCAAAACGTCGCCGATCGCCGTGACGATCAGCGCGAACGATGTCGCACCGGGGTCGGCGTGCCCCCGGCTGCGCTGGGCCAGCCGCGCCGCCCGTCCCTTGGTGGGCAGCAGGTTCGCCGTCTCTTCCGCGGCGAGGGTCGCGGCCTGCGCGGCCTTGCGCCACGCGTCGGCGACGCCGGAGGCGGCCTGCTCGCGCAGCGCGGCCCGGAACGGTTCGATCGCGTCGAGCATGGTCTTGTCGCCCGGCTTGGCCTTGCCCAGTTCGACGAAAGCCCGGACCGCGTTGTCGACCGCGTCGGCGAGGGTTTCCGCGGTGATGTCGCCGCGCAGCCCCGCGCCGGTCTCCGCGAGCAGCACCCCATAGAGCGCACCGGACGCGCCTCCCGCCGCGTCCGCGAACGCGGTGCCGGCGGCCAGCAGAGAGTCCGCGATCGACTCGCCCTCGGCCCGGCGGGCCGCGGCCACGGCCGCCCGGATGCCACGGGTCATGCCGAGCCCGTGGTCGCCGTCTGCGGCCACCGCGTCGAGCCTGCCCAGCTCGGTCTCGTGCTCCTCGATGCTGTGCATCGCCGCGGTGAGTGCCCTGTCGACGAGTCCCGTCCCGGCGCCCTCGGGCCTGGCCAGCGCGTCGTCCACAGTGGACGACAGCGACACGGATCCGAGCGGGTGCCCGTCGCTGCGGTAGGCGGGGGAGGAGCACGGCGTGGCGTAGAGTTCGGCCAGCTCGTCGTCCAGCACCATCACCGACAAGGACACTCCCGCCATGTCCAGCGAGGTGACGAACTCACCGACTTCGATGTGCACCGGGTTCAGCCCGGCACCGGCCAGACGCTCGTGCACCCGCTTGTAGGTCACGAACATCTCTTCGTACTTGGTGCGGCCCAGCCCGTTGAGCAGCACCGCGACCCGGCCGTCCCCGCTCGGCAGCTCGGGCAGCAGCCCGTCCACCAACTCGTCGGCCAGCTCGACCGCGCCGAGGCGGCCCACCGTGCGTACCCCGGGCTCGCCGTGGATGCCAAGGCCCAGTTCCATCTCGGTGCCGGCGACGGTGAACAGCGGCTCGCCCGCGCCCGGCAGGGTGCAGCCGCCGAACGCCGCGCCGAACGTGCGCGTGTTCGCGTTCGCCTTCACCGCGGCCGCGTGGACGGCGTCGAGATCGTCGCCGCGCTCGGCGGCCGCACCGGCGATCCGGAAGACGAAGAAGTCGCCCGCGACGCCGCGCCGGCTCTCCGGCTTGTCCGCCGGGCCGCTGGCGATGTCGTCGGTGACCAGGATCGTGCGGTTTTCGATGCCCTCCGCCGCCAGCCGGCGTGCGGCGAGGCCGAAGTGGAGCACGTCGCCGGCGTAGTTGCCGTAGCCGAAGAGGACACCGGCGCCGCCGTCCGCCGCGCGGGCCGTGCGGTAGACCTGCTCCGCGCTCGGGCTCGTGAACACGTCGCCCACCACCGCGCCGGCGGCGAGACCAGGGCCGACGAGACCGGCGAAGGCCGGATAGTGCCCGCAGCCACCACCGATCACGACGGCGACCTTGCCCCGGCGCGGCACGTGGCGGCCGATCACGCCATAGGCATCGGGCACCTTGCGGACCTCGCGCCCGTACGCGGTGACGAACCCGTCGAGCCAGTCGCGTTTGAACGTTTCGGCGGTTCCCAGGACCGTCATGACCGCACCATCTCCAGTCTCACGCGGTTTTGCGCGCTACCGCGATCCCGTCCACGGGGCGCGAACTCCATGATCAACTCCATTTTTCGATGCTGGGCGCCCCGCAGCCGGGCCGGTGGGCCTTCGGCCGAGCGCGCTCAGTGGTCAACGAGGTGCCGCGACACCATCCGGCAGGGCGCTCCCGGAGAGGTAACCGAGCAACTTCTTCCGCACGTCGTCGTTGTTCTCCGCGATCTCCGCGGCCAGTTCGAGGGCGTCCGGCTTGGGCGGGTAGGTCGGGTTGGGCAGCGCGATGACGGTCAGGCCCGCGGCCGCGGCCGCGCGGATGCCGTTGCTCGAGTCCTCGACACCCAGGCAGTCCTCGCCGCGGAAGCCCAGACGGGACGCGGCCTCGGCGTAGACGTCCGGGTTCGGCTTGCCCCGTGGGACCTCCGCGCTGGACACCGTCGCGGTGAATTCCCGGGTCAGATCATGGGTCTCGAGCACCGCGTCGATCACGCGTCGCGCGGCCGACGACGCGAGCGCCACCGGCACTCGGGCGCTGACGTCGCGCACCATCGCGTCCGCGCCGGGCAGCAGCGGCGCTTCACCGGCCTCGATCGAGGCGATCATCCCGTCCACCACCGCGCGCTCCACCTGTTCCGGAGTCTCCGGGGTGCCGCTGCGGCGGGCCAGGTAGGTGGCCCACTCGGGGGCGCTCATGCCCTGGACGGTCGAGGTGTCCTCGGCGGTCCACTCCACGCCATGCTTGGCGGCGTAGGCGACCCAGTTCTCCTCCCAAAGGTGTTCACTCTCGACCAGGACTCCGTCGAGGTCGAACACCACCGCGGCGAACGCCATGCAACATCCCCTTTCACGCTCGGGATGTTAAGTTAACACCAAGGACGAGATTTGTCATGGGAGGCTGCGATGAGCGGCGGTGTGCCAAGCCGCGGCAATCATGGTGACCACCACGCGCGCCCCGAAGGCGCGCTATCGGGGCGGCGGGGTGCCCGTGTCGAGGACATGACTCGATCTCGGCTGGAGCGCCCCGTCGACACGATCGCGCTCGCGCGCAAACTCGCGGAGGAGAACGCATGAGCACGCTTCTGCTGGTCCGGCACGGCGAGACCGAGTGGCACGCCGAGAACCGGTACGCCGGCACCAGCGATGTCGCGCTGACCGAACGGGGCCTGCGTCAGGCCGAACGGCTGGGGGAGTTCCTCGCCGCGCAGCCCGAACCGCCGGTGGCGCTGTACTGTTCGCCGCAGAGCCGGGCTCAGCGAACGGCCGAGCCGTCCGCGAAGGCATTGGGCCTGGCCATCGAGACCGTCGAGGGGCTGCGCGAGGTCCACTTCGGCGTCGCGGAGGGCCGCGTGCTCGGCGAACTGCCCGCCGACCTCGTCGAACGCTTCCGCGCCGACCCCGTCGCCGGGGCTTTCCCAGGCGCGGAGCCGCCGGTGGAGGCCGCCGCCCGCGGGGTGCGCACCCTAAGGGAAATCGCCGCGCGCGAAGCCGGTGGCCGGGTGCTCGTGGTCACGCACAACACGTTCCTGCGACTGACCCTGTGCCAACTGCTCGGCATCCCGCTCGCCCGGTACCGGACGGTGTTCCCGCGGCTGGACAACGCCGCGATCACCGAGGTCACCATCGACGGGGAGAACATCGGCCTGCGGCGCTTCAACCAGCCGGCGGAGTGAGATGCTGAGCCGGTGACCGACAGCAAAGAAGCGAACGTCCGCAAGATCCTCGAGGAGGACACCGGGCGCCGTCACCAGACCGCGCGGCAGCGTAACCTCCGCCAGCAGCGGATCGCGGACTACGTGGTCAAGAAGGGCTCCGCGTCCGCGGCCGAACTGGCCGAGCTGACCGGCGTCAGCGTGATGACCGTGCACCGCGACCTGGATGAGCTCGCCCGGCGCGGCCTGCTGCGCAAGTTCCGCGGCGGCGTGTCCGCGCAGCCCTCGACGGTGTTCGAGAGCAATGCCGAGTACCGGCTGAACGCGCACGTCGAGACCAAGTCCGCGATCGCGCGGCTGGCGCTGAACTACGTCGAGCCCGGCATGTCGATCCTGCTGGACGACTCCACCAGTGCGCTCGCGCTCGCGAAACTGCTCGGCGAGGTCACACCGCTGACCGTGGCGACCAACTACCTGCGCACGATCGAGCTGCTCAAGGGCATCGACGACCTGCGGCTGATCTGCATCGGCGGCGACTACTCGCCGACCCACGACTCGTTCCTCGGCATGCCGTGCCTGGAGACGGTCGAGCGGATCACGGTCGACGCCACCTTCGTGTCCACGTCGGCGATGAACGCGGAGATGACCTTCCACCAGGAGCCGGAGATCGTCATGGTCAAGCGCGCGATGCTGGCCAGCGCGCAGAACCGGATGCTGCTGATGGACTCCAGCAAGATGCCGCGCACCGCGCTGCACCGCCTCGCGCCCCTCACCGACTTCGACCGGCTGATCGTGGACTCGGGTGTGCCCGAGACCCTCGTCGAGGAGATGCGCAGCCGCACTCACGTGGATGTGGCGAACATCTGATTTGCCATCACATCTTGCCTGTGAAATTCACATGGGTCATGATATGTCGAGCTTTGAGACCCATGGAGGCGTGACGTAATGAGTGTGACGGCAACATCGAGGTTGTCCGAGCCCGGGGGCGGCTTCGCCGGGCTCCTCAACAGGTGGGGACTCCCGGCACCGCTGGTGCTCGGGTATCTCGGCCTGTTGCTGTTCATGATCGGCGATGGCGTGGAGTCGGGGTTCATCGCGCCCTACATGGCCGACAACGGAGCCGGTGGTGAAATTCACGCGTCCTACGTGATCACCGTGTACGGCGTGGCGGTCATGCTCGCGTCGTGGCTCTCCGGTGCGTTGTCCGAGTTGTGGGGCCCGCGCCGCGTGATGATGGTCGGCCTGGCCATCTGGGTGATCTTCGACGCCCTGTTCCTCGGAGTCGCCGTGGCCGGCCAGAGCTACCCGCTGATGCTGGTCTTCTACGGCATCCGCGGTTTCGGGTACCCGATGTTCGCGTTCGGGTTCCTGGTGTGGATCACCGCGGTCGCGCCGAAGGCGCGGCTCGGCGCCGCGGTCGGCTGGTTCTACTTCGCGTTCACCGGCGGCCTGCCGACGCTCGGTTCGCTCATCGCGAGCTTCACCAACCCCGTCTTCGGCCACTACGGCACGCTGTGGCTGTCGGTCGGCATCCTCGCGCTCGGCGGCCTGATCTGCGTGTTCGGCGTGCGGGAGCGCACCGGTTACCAGCGGCTCGCGCCGCCGGAGGTCAAGCCGGTGCAGAGCCTGGTTTCGAGCGTGTCCATCGCCTGGAAGAAGCCGCGGGTCGGGCTCGGCATGATCGCCCGCGTGATCAACACGGCGCCGGAGTTCGGCATGCTGGTGTTCTTCCCGACGATCTTCGCCAACCAGATCGGCTTCGGTGAGGGGCGCTGGCTGCTGCTGGTGTCGGTCATCTACGGCACGAACATCTTCTTCAACCTGATCTTCGGTGTGCTGTCGGACAAGATGGGCTGGCGGAACACGATCTTCTGGTTCGGTGCGATCGGTTGCGCCATCTCGATCACGCTCCTGTACTTCGTGCCGATCGCCCTGGGCGCGGACTACTACTGGGTCGCGCTGCTCGTCGGTGCGCTCTACGGTGCGACGCTGGCCGGGTTCGTCCCGATCTCGGCGCTGCTGCCTTCGCTGGCACCGGAGAACAAGGGTGGCGCGATGGCGCTGCTGAACCTCGGTGCGGGCGCGGCGGCCTTCGTCGGGCCGGCGATCGTCAGTGTGTTCCTCGGTCCGGTCGGCGCGGCGGGCGTGGTCATCATCTTCGCGGCGCTGTACCTGGTCGCGGCGGTCATCGTGCGGTTCCTCAAGCTGCCCGAGGAGACCGGGGAGACGGCCGTGAAGGGCGCCGGCTCGCGAGCAGCTTCGACGGCAACCCGTTGACCGTCATCGGAATCGACGTCGCCACCGCGGGGGTCCGGGCCTTCGCGGTGGCCGACGACGGCCGGGTGCTGGCCCGGGCGTCGGGGTCGCTGCCGACCCCGGTCCGTACCGAGGATGGCCGCAGCGAGCAGGACGCACGGACGTGGTGGCCGGCGGTCGAGGCCGTGGTGCGGCAGGTGAGCGAGGGCCGGCCGGTCGACGCGGTCGCGGTGTCGGCCACCTCCGGCACGATCGTCGCGGTCGACCGGCACGGCGAGCCGGTGTCACCGGCGCTGATGTACGACGATCGGCGTGGGGCCCCGGACAACGCCAAGGCATCGGACCTGGGCGCGGACCGGTGGCGCGCGCTGGGCATGTCGGTGTCGCCGACGGCGGCACTCGGCCGGATCGCCTGGCTGCACCGGGAGTTTCCCGGTGCGGCGGGCATCCGGCACACGCCCGACCTGATCTGCGAGAAACTGCTCGGGGGACCGGTCGCGACGGACTGGTCACACGCGCTGAAGAGCGGGTATGACCCGCTGACCGGCGAGTGGGCGTCGGAGGTGTTCGACGCCCTCGGCGTGCCGCGCGAGTGGCTGCCCGACGTGGTGGCGCCGGCCTCGGTACTCGGCAAGACCGGCCGGCCGGTGGCCGGCCTTCCCGCCGGATGCCTCGTGGTGGCGGGCATGACCGACGGGTGCGCCGGGCAACTCGCGGCCGGCGCCGTGCTGCCGGGGACCTTCGCGGGCATTCTCGGCACGACGTATGTCCTCAAGGGAGTGACCGAGGAACTCGTGCTCGATCCGAGTGGCGCGATGTACAGCCACCGGCACCCCGACGGCTGGTGGCTGCCCGGTGGCGCGTCGAACACCGGTGGCGAGGGCGTGACCGGCGACCTGCCGCGACTGGACCGGCTCGCCGAGCGAGGCCCGGCCCGCGTGGTGGCCTACCCGCTCGCGCGGCCGGGCGAGCGCTTCCCGTTCGTCACCCCCGACGCGCGCGGTTTCGTGCTCGGCACCCCGGCGGACGAGGGCGAGTTGCACCGCGCGCGGCTGGAAGGCGTCGCGTTCGTCGAGCGGCTGGCGCTGGACCGGCTGCGCGAGCGCGGTGTCGAGGTACGCGGTCCGCTGCTGACCGCGGGCGGCGGCAGCAAGAGCCCACTGTGGACCAAGATCCGGGCGACGGTGACCGGGCTCGGCCTGCAGGTGTCGCCCCATGCGGAGACCGCCTACGGCGCGGCCCTCCTCGCCGCGGCGGCGACCGTCCCAGGTGGACTGGCGGAGGCCGCCTCGCGCATGCCTGTTGAAGGTACGGTGATCGAACCGGACGAGCGCGAGACGGACGCGCTGGCCGAGTCGTACCAACGCTTTGTGGCGGAGCTACGCGATCGCGGCTGGCTGTCGTAACTCCTGCGACGCCTGCCGCGGCAATTCCCGTGTCGGTGCGCCCTCGTACCGGCGTCCGGGCAGCAACTGTTCCCGCTTCATGATCACGCTGTGCGGCGCGACCTCGGTGCGCTCCCCGATGTCGGCGCCGTACAGCGGAACAGTCGCGCTGCCGAGCGTGGCATCCGCGCCGACGTGAATCCCGTCGATTTTGAGCACTCGATCTTCGAAGGTGTGGGCCTGAAACATCGCGCTGACCGTCGCGCCGTCCTCGATATCGAGCATGTCGGGATCGACGACCTGCGCGAAACCTTCCCCGAACACCACCCGCTTGCCGATCTTCATGCCGGTCCGGCGCAGATACACCGCCAGCAGCAGGGTGCCTTCCAGCGCCGCGAGCACCGGCGCCGCGACGAAACCCCAGGCGACGTAGAGAAAGTCCCACCGGCTGCACCAGCAGGACCACAGTGGGTGGATCCCCGGACGCACCCGGCCCAGCAGCCCCCATTTCAGGGCGAGCACGAACAGACAGAGCGCGCACCCGGTCGCCAGCGTGATCACCGGAACACCCAGCAACACCAACGGCACCGCCGGGAGCGCCCTGGCCAGCCGTTGCACGCCGAAGGCCCAGCCCAGCGCCGCCAGCATCGGCACGATCGGCAGGGCGAACCGCAGCCACTCCCAGAGCACCCGGGCCACCACCCTGGGCAGCGGCGGGGAGTGGGTGAGGGACCGGTCGACGGTGATGACCTCCCGCCGCGGCAGTTCGAACGGCGGATGCCCGAACCAGGACGTGCCCGGCCGGATCCCGGGGTCGCCGGCGACCGTCGATATCCCGATGAGAACGTCCCCTGGCACCTGCCCGCCGGCGGGGAGCACGGCATGGTTGCCGAGGAAGGTGTTGGCGCCCACGACGACGGGCGCCAGCGTGACAGCGCCCTGGTGGACTCGCGGCCCACCAAGGTAGATCCCATCGGCGAAGAAACTGTCCGGCCCGACCCGGACCAGTTCCGGTACCACGTCGATGATCGTGCTGATTTCGCAGCCGCGGCCGACCTTCATGCCGGCGATGCGCAACCACGCCGGCCAGAACAATCCGCCCGAGAGCCACCTCCCTGCCGAGCTCACCAGCCTGGCCTTCAACCACACGCGGACATACGCGCCACTCCACCGGCCGATCACGCTGGGCGATATCGTGCCGAGAAACCGGCACGCGAGCGCTTCCAGGCCCACCGTGATCACCAACGTCAGGCACCCGGAGCCCCCGATCGCCAGGAGCAGCGGCAGGTTGGCAAGGGGATGCGTGAGCGCGTCGAGCAACGACCGGTAGCTCAGCCCGAACCGGTAGGCGATCAGCACGGACGCGAGGACCGACGGCAGTGCGAGCACCCACTGGAGAAGGTCCCGGCTCAGCATCAGCAGCAGGCCGTGCACGATCGGCGGAAGCCCTGGCACAGCGGCGGGCGGCGGTGGCGCCCTGCCGGCCGGCCGGGCGGGTACGCCGTCCCACCGCTGTCCATCGGGTATGGCCTGGCCGGAGGGCAGCGATGACAGCGCGGTCAACCAGGCGTTCCGGCCGACCCGGGTGTGGGGGCTCACCCCGGCGCGGACGTCCAGGGTGGCGCCGGCGGCGACGGTGACCGGCCCGAGCACCAGCTGTCGCCGCTCCAGCTGGACCAGGCGGATCGACGCGTCCTGACCGATCGAAACGTCGTCGCCGATCTCCAGCATGTCCCAGCCGCCGCGAGTGAGGTCGACCCCGTGCTGGAGGTGCACTCGCCTGCCGATCCGCGCGCCCAGCGAGCGCAGGACCATGCAGTGGAACTCGGTGCCCGCGACACGTCTCCAGGGGATCAGCCGCATGAACTGCCGGACGATCCACATGCGCACCCCGAAACCACTCCACACCGACGCCCGGGTTGGCACGTACCTGCCGATGAGGGCCTTCTTCGCGTGAACCGCGATAACGATCGAAAGCGGGGAAAGCAGCGTCCAGCCGACCGTCAGGGCTACCGGAGCCAGGAAGATGAGCGGGATCAGCCCGAGGTGACCCGCTACCCACGTCAGCAGGTGGAAGAACACGAAATAGGCCGCCACCGAACCGGCGAACAGTTCGAGCGCCAGCCACAGCTGCTGCACGGCCGTCGCACCGATCGCGTTTCCGGGCGGTGCCCCGCATGCCGGTTCGCCCGGAGCGGGATCGGTTCGAGTGACACCCTCAGCGAGCCGGGCGAGTTCGGCGATCGTGCGGGCCTGATAGAGGTCGCGCACGGTGATCCCGGCGGTCGCCGGGTCCGCCCGCAACATGGTGACGACCATGGCGGCCGTCAGTGAACTTCCGCCCAGGTCGGTGAAGAAGTCGCGGTCTACGGCCGGCTCGCCGGCCAGTGACAGCGCGGTCTGCGCCGCGGCCGCGATGGTCCGTTCCATCGGGCTGCGCGCCGTCAACCCGCACTGCTGCTCGATCGTCAACGTCGGCAGGTCGGCGCGCCGAAGTTTGCCGCCGACGGTTCTCGGCAGTTCGCGCGTGATACCGAACACCGCGGGCACCATGTGGCCGGGCAACGTCTGAAGCAGCCGTTTTCGCAGCTCGGCCACGGGTGGAGGGCTTTCGGGGTGCTCCGGAACGACGTGGGCGGCCAGTGTCTGGCCCTGCACCCGACAAGCGGCTTCGCGTACTCCCGAGCACCGCGCGAGGCACGACTCTATCGCCTCTAGTTCGATCCGGTAACCGCGCAACTTGGCCTGGGCGTCGATCCGGCCGTGGAAGCAGCAGGTGCCGTCCGGCTCGGCATGGACCAGGTCGCCGGTGCGATAGATGCGGCCGAACCCGGGGTGCAGCGGGAACTTCTCCGCCGTCAGTTCGGGGCGGTTGAGGTAGCCGAGTGCGACGCCGGCCCCGCCCAGGCACAGTTCACCTTGGCCGCCGGGTGGCACGGGCCGGAGGTTCTCGTCGAGGACCCACGCCCGCATGCCCGGCACCGGGCGGCCGATCGCAACCGGTCTGCCCGCGACGATGTCCTGCCGCAGACAGGTCACGGTGCATTCCGTCGGCCCGTAGCCGTTCACCATGCGCCGCCCCGCCGACCAGCGCTGGGCGATGTCGTCCGGCAGCGCCTCGCCGCCGACGTAGAGCAGGCGGAGGCCGGGCAGTTCCTCCCGCGGGTTCTCGCACCCGGTAGTGCGCAGCAGCGTCGGGGGCGGGCACATGACGGTGACCCGTTCCCTGCGCAGCCACGGCACCAGATCGGGACCCAGCCGGGCGGTGTCGTCGTCCAGCACCACCACCGTCGCGCCGCTGGCCAGCGCCAGCCACACCTCCTCGACCGACGAGTCGTACGCGGCCGACGAGCCCTGCGCCACCCGGTCACCCGGCCCGAGGCCGAACTCCGCGAGGTCGCCCTCGACCAGGTTGACCACCCCTCGGCGGGGGACCAGCACTGCCTTCGGCCCGCCCGTACTGCCCGAGGTATAGGCGAGGTAGGCCACGCTGTCCGGTGCGGGGGCCGGCAGGCCGGCCGTCGACACGGCGAGAAGGCCGTCGGCCAGGATGATCGGACCCGCGTAGCGGATCCGGGCCGCCCGTTCGGCGCCTTCGGTGTCGGTCAGCAGTGCGCGGGCCCCGGAATCACCGAGGATGTGCCCGACTTGGTCGTCGGGAAACGATGGGTCGACACACACGTATGTGGAGGCCGACCGCAGCACGCCCAGTTGTGCGGCATACAGGTGTTCCGAGTCGCGGCGAAGCAGGATCGCTGCGACGCTGCCCGTGCCCGGCACAGTTTGCACAGCACGTGCCCAACGCTCGGACGTGCGCCGGAGTTCGGCGTATGTCACCGTCTTGCGCGGTCGTGCGGATGCCGGGGGAACATCGATGGCGACCTCGTTCGGCCAGGCCGCGGCGGCCCGCTCGAAGTACTCGTAGAGATCGCGCGGCCGTCCGGTCCCGAACCACGCTCGCCCGGCGGTCACCGGCATGTGCTGTCCACCAACGGCAGCAGGTGGTCGGCCAGGCATGGCCGCAGCCGCTCCTTCTCGGCCGGTGCCAGGTGATGGAAGCCGCCGATCCACTTCGCACAGTGATCGCTGCCGCACCGGCATGCAAACGGCTCTGCCAGTTCGAATTCCGTGGTGTTGTAATTGAAGGTGATCTCCTCTCGTGGCGCGATGAGCCGGAGCGAGAAAACGTCCCGGCCCCGCATCGTCGCGCTCGGAGAACAGCTGTGATTCATGAACCGCCAGTAGAACCGGTTTGTGACTTCTTCGGCGCCACAGTCGTCCGGCAGGTCCAGGTGAACGCCCGTGCCCACCTGTACCGAGTGCCGGGTCGGTGCCGGGGTGACCTCACCCTCGAGCCGGAACATCAGCGTGTCTCGCGGTATCGGATGGCGTGCCACCAGCGCGTATTCCCCGTTCACGCGGAGCACCGCGACCTGATCCCGGCCGCTGGGCCGACTCATGGTCTCCGTCATTGCGACCTCCTGCCGCCGGCTGGGTCCTCAAGTGACGCTATGACTCACTTTCGAGCCCACCATCGACGGGCACATCCCGCAATTTCGCGTCCGTTCAGGCGAGTGACAATCGCTCGCGAAAATAAACAATTAGTTCACGAAGAGGTACGACTACATGCGGCGTCGGCATCACTGCGCACCGTCCAGACGCGACGGACGCCGGCGCTGACGCGCAGTCATCAGCGGGACCGGTCCCACGGGGGCCGGTTAGGGTCGCGTCATGAACCGCGCAGCCGGCTTCGCAACCCTCACCGTACTGACGGTCCTGCTCGCCGCCTGCGGCACGACTTCGGGACCGGCACCGTTTTCCGGGCCCGGCTCGCCTGCCACCGTGGCGGCCTCACCGGAGCCCGCACATGCGCCGCACCGGTTGGTGTTCGACGTGTCCGGTACGGCCACCGTCCACACGCTCACCTACGTCATCGACGGGAAATCCACCGACGAGCACGAGATCACCCTGCCCTGGCAGATGACCTTCACGTTCCCGTACGGGACGGGCCGGCACGAATGGCGCCTGGTCCTGACCAATTCGGACGGAACCGTCAACGCTACCGCGACGGTCGACGGGCAATTGATGACAAACAGTTCCGGTAGTGGTGGTGGCACCCTGAACCTCGACGGCGACTTCACCGGCTGATTCGGCACACCGACGTCAGTTCGGGTAGCTGCGGCCCTTCCAAGCGGCGCCCCGGCCCCGCCAATGTTGCACGGCGGAATCCACTGTCATCAGCAAGTAGAGCGTCGCGGTGGCGGGCAGCAGCAGGGCCGCTGTCACCGGTTGCCGGTAGTAGCGGAGGATCGGGACGAAGGTCAGGGCCATGAGAAGCCACCCAACGGCTGCCGCGGCGCACGTCAGGCCGTCGCGCAGGAACGCACCGGCCACGGTCAAGGCAGGTGGCGCCAGGAACACGAGGGCCAGGCCGAGGACCGTACCAGCGAGAAGCAGTGGGGAGTGCCGTAGCTGGGTGTAGGCGCTTCGGGAAACCATCTGCCACAACGAATGTAGCGTCGGGTACGCGCGCGTGCTGCGGACGTGGTCCGCCAGCCCGAGCCAGATCCGGCCGCCGCTGCGCTTGATCGCCGTGCCGAGCGCGACGTCGTCGATGACCGCACCCCGGATCGCGGCGATTCCTCCGGCCCGCTCCAGCGCCTTGCGCCGGACGAGACAGCAGCCGCCGGCCGCCGCGGCCGTCCGCGCGCCGGGGCGGTTGACCCGGCGGAACGGGTACAGCATGGCGAAGAAGTACACGAAGGCCGGCACGACGAGCCGCTCCCAGCCGGTCCGGGTGCGCAGGACGGCCATCTGTGACACGAGGTCCCGGTCTCCGGCCGCTTCGACGAGAACCACCAGTGACCCGGGGTCGTGGGCGATGTCGGCGTCGGTCAGGAGAAAGTAGTCCACTGGTCCCGCCGCTGCCACACCATGTGCGACCGCGTGCAGCTTGCCCGTCCATCCGAGGGGCACCGGTCCCGGCGAGGTCACCGTCAACGGCAGTCCTCCGTGGTGGTGAGCGAGCCGTTCCGCCAGCGCGGCGGTGTCATCGCTGCTGCCGTCGTCCACCAGGACCACTCGCGCCGGCCCCGGATACACCTGGCCGAGCAGGCTCGGCAACGTCCGCGGCAACACGTCGGCCTCATCGCGCGCAGGTACCACGATGCCCACTGACGGCCAGCGCGCTGGTGTCCGCCGCGGGCCGAGCCGCTGGTCGGTCCGCCAGAAGCCGCCGTGAAACAGGGCCAGCCAGACCCACGCCAGCAACGCCACCCCCGCCACGACCCGCACCACGATCATGCGGAACACCCTGCCAAACCGAACTCTCGACAAACACCTCCGGCGACGCGGGGACCTGTCACAATACGGACATATGTTGACACGCAGCACAAGGGAGACGTGTTGTCCGCCCACATGGACCAGTTGATCGCCCAGTTCGAGAACTTCCAGGCCAAGGTGCGGCAGGCGGAGGCCCGCTTCGCCGGGGTCGCCGACATGCAGGAGCGGATCGCGCAGGTCGAGACCAGCGTGACCTCCCCGGACGGCAATGTCACGGTGGTCGCGGGCGCCGGTGGGGCCGTGACCAATCTCCGGCTCGCCCCAGGTGCCGTACGTCTTGGTTCGGACCGGTTGGCCGAGTTGATCATGACGACGATGCGTCAGGCTGTCGCCAGGGCTGTCCAGCAGCAAGCCGGAATCGTGGACGACGCCTTCGGTGACGCGTTCGGAATCAACACCTCGGAGCAGGTTCGCCAGGCCCAGGCCGAGGCGTTCGGAACCGTGGGGCAGGAGCCTGCATCGCAGCAGCAGGCACCGCAACAAGCGCCGCGGCCCGGGCGCCGGCCCAGCCCGGGGGACGACGACGACTACTTCGACCAGGACTCCATCCTGCGCGGCTGACCGATCGATTCCAAGGACGGCACGATGTCAGACGGAATACAGACAAATATCGACGCGATCTCCGCTTACGCTCGGCAGCTCCCCTTTTATGCACAGGAAGCGGACAAGTTCGGCGGCCTGATCGACGCCGCCGACGTCACCAACGAGGCGTGGGGAGTCGTTGGCATCTTCGCCAAGCAGGGCTACACCGACCGCCTGGCCGAACTGCGCTCGCTGCTGACGGACCTGAAGGACGGCGTGGACGGGTTCGTCACCAAGCTGAACAAGGCGGCGGAGATGTACCAGGGCGTCGAAGATGCCGGAAAGGTCACCTTCGGCCGGCACCAGGCGGAAATCGAGGCGATCGGAGAGCACGGTTCATGACGGAGAAGAAAAGCATCGCCGACACCTTGAACGTCGAGGCGTATGACGAGAGCACGAGCGCGAACCTCGATCGCGCGATGGGGAATGTGCCGGTGGCGGGCACGATCTACAAATCCGGCAAGTCGATCGCCGCGCACGCCCAGCAGGCAGCCCAGGCGGACAACCCGGGCGAACTGGCGTCCGCGGGTGCCGCGCTGGTCGGCGACGGGGCGGCGTTCGTCGGCTCCGCCGCCGCAGACATGGTCACCTTCGCGATGGACCCGATCGGCTGGCTGGTCAGCCACGGGCTGAACATGCTGCTCGAACTGGTCCAGCCCCTGCAGGACGCCCTGCACCAGGTCACCGGGGACGGACCCGCCATCGGGCACGCTTCCGAAAACTTCGTCACGATCGCGGAGGGTTTCGTCTCGCTCGCCGAAGACTTCGAGAAGACCGGCGACACCGCGCTGGCCGAGTGGGTGGACGAGGCCGGTGCTGCGGCGAAGGAAGCGCTCGGCGACTTCTCCTCCGGCATCCGCGGTATCGGCTCGGCGGCCGGTTCGGTCGCCGAAGTGCTGCAGATGTGGTCGATGGTCATGCAGGTGATCGAAGAGGTGATCAAGGCGATCATCACCGAACTGGTCTCCTGGCTGATCACCATCTGGCTGCCCGCGCTGGCCTCGTCGGTGATCAGCTTCGGTGGCTCGGTCGCCGCCGCGATGACCGCGTCCATCGCCAAGGCGGCCAGCGTGCTGCAGAAGGTCACCCGTTACCTTGGTAAGTTCGGCAAACTGCTCGACACCTTCATCAAGTTCCTCGAGAAATACTCGACGAAGGTGGTGGAGATGACCAGGAAGTTCAGGGTCGGCACCTATGCCGGTGAGTCGAAGTTCTCGCTGAGAGTCTTGGAGAAGACCGCCGGGGTGCCGCTGACCCCGAGCAACCGGATGCTCACCACCATGTTCAACACCTCGGTCGGCGCTGGCCCGTTGATCTCCGGCGCCAGTGTCAAGGCCGGTATTGCAGTTGCAAAAACTGTCGGCAGCGAAGGTAAGGACGCCGTCACCCCCGAAGGAGACGAGCCGTGGTTCAACAAGAGCGAAATTGGCGGGGACCAGAGCCCGGAGGAAACCAGGAGGAACCTCGACATCTAGCCGCCGAGTTGCGCGAGTTCGCCGAGCAGGCGCCCACCGGGGCCGGGCGGCGAGCAGCGCGGAAAATCTTTGCTCACCAAGAGCGCCTGGAGGAGAGGACGGCCAGGGTCCTGGTTCGTCCCGGGTTCCGGGAACGGGTCGAGGAGTTGATGCGGGGCCAATGGCGCGAGCCGGTCATCGTGCTCCGCCTCGGTGACACCGACCTGGGATTCGACGTGCCCGGCAGGCGCTTGGACGGCACGGTCAAGGGGAAGAAGCTCGTCCGGCGCTTCTTCTGGAACGTCGCACGCGGTATCGGTGGTGCGGCCGTAGTCGTTTTTGCTTTGGCGAACGGTGCCGGCAGTGGTGGCGGAAAATGGGGTCATCCATTCCAGCGGGAAATCCGCGTGAAGGGTCCGGCGAACGCGATGGCGCTCGACCTGCTCGACAAGCTCCGGTCCGCGAGCGGGCCGTGGCTGGTGTGCTCGCCCTCGTGGATCGCGGTGGTGGACACCGGATCCACCTATCTGGACCCGGCCGACGCGCCCCAGCCTCAGATCATCTGGCAGGCACGTAAACCGCAGGCGCCGGATCTCAGCTTCCGCACGCGGACCATGACCTGGCCGGACGGCTCGAGTTTCAGGTTCCCGCTGCAGAGCCGCACCGAGGAACAGCATCTGCGGAAGTACCACGAGTTCCCGGACGTCATCCACTGGAACGGGCGAGGAGTGGGCTAACTCGACGCTCTCACTCCGGTCCGCTGCCGTAGGGGCGCGTGAGGATCTCCAGAGCGTGCCCGTTGGGGTCGTCGAAGTAGACCCCACGGCCGCCATCCCTGGTGTTGATCAAGCCCGCGTTGTTGTGTCCGGGGTCGGCCCAGTACATCAGCTTCTTTTCCTGGATCCGGCCGAAGATCTCGTCGAACTCCTGCTCGCTGACCAGGAACGCGTAGTGCTGTGAAACGATCTCGCGATCGGTCTCCAAATAGTCGAGGCTCACCGCGTTGGCCGTCTCGACAGTGAGGAACGGGCCGAACGCGGTCGGTGGTTGCAGCCCGAGGATCTCGACCAGGAAGTCGGCGGCAGCCCGCTTGTCCCGGGCCGCGACGATCGTGTGGTTCAGTTGCACCGCCATGGTGCCCTCCCTTCGGGTCGGGAAACACACCATTGACGGTATGACCTCAAGCACGGTGGAAGTCAAGGCCTTCGCCGCAGTGAGCTCCGATGAACTCGTCGACGCCGGCTTCCCGATAGCTATCAAGACGTTTCAGGATCGTTTCGACAGCGCTGACGAGACCGTAATCGGCGAGCTACGTCCGCACCGCATTTGGTCTTCCGTCCAGCGCGAACGGCCGGCCCGCCGCGATCGCCTACCAGCTGAACTCCCGGACCGAGCCGTTCCGGCCATTCGGCCTGGCGGCCCTGACCGCCGACACTACCCATCTGGTGTCCAGAACCACGTTCGCGGCTCGAAAACCATAGGCAACTTCGGTAAGCGATCTTTCCGGGAAAGGATTTATCCGCAACGGTGATCGCAGATGATCGCTGCTGTCACATCGGGTCGTTTATCGGGAAATCATAGCGGGGTTTCCCTGACGCGGAATCGATGTCGTCCTCCATAGTGGATGGTCCGGCCGACGGAACCCGGACCGCACCCGAGCCGACGGGGTTACCCGAGAGTTCGCAGTCCCTCGATGGGGTGATCATGACCCTTGCGTGTCCGCTGTGACGAAGCTGTGACGGAATGGTGACGGTGGTGACGCAAAGTCTTCGGCCGTCGGTCCAAACCAATCCGACATGATCGAATGAAAGAGGAGGTTCACCGCGGTGAACAACGCAATCGAGGAACTGGAAATGCAGCATGCTGAGGTGCTGCCGGAGCGGGCTGCCCTGTGTGGCCACGGCGGCGGGCTGCTGGGCCTTGACCTGGATTTGGACCTGGACCTGGACCTCTGATCGTCAGCATTTCCACGCCGGTCTTCCCCGCGCAGCGATCAGGCTGCCGGGGGAGACCGGCGTTTCTCGTTCACTGTGGACAACAGGCCGGCTGCTGCCGCTTCCCTGGTCAAGGGAACGGTCGGGCCGAGTCGGCCTTCATGCGGGCCAAGCGATCGGTGCCCACGGGCGATCGCATCCCTGGGGTGGCGAGCCCGCTGGCGGCGGAGCGTCACCGGACCGCCTTCGTCAGCGTGGTGAAGTCGTCGTCGGACAAGGTGACCCCGGCGGCCGCGACGTTGTCTTCGAGGTGGGCAACGCTGGACGTGCCGGGGATCGGCAGCATCACCGGAGACCGCCACAAAAGCCAGGCCAGGGCCAGTTGCGAGGCCGTCGCACCGTGCTGCTCGGCCAGTTTCTCCAGCGGGCTGCCCGGCCCGGCGAGTTCGCCGGTGGCCAGCGGGAACCAGGGGATGAAGCCGATGCCTTCCCGCTCGGTGTGTTCGAGAAGCGGTTCCGCGGACCGGTTGGCCAGGTTGTACAGGTTCTGCACGGATACGATGCCCACGACCTGCTGAGCCTGCCGCAGTTCGTCGACCGTCACCTCCGAGAGACCGATGTAGCGGATCTTGCCCTCGTCCTGGAGCGTCTTGAGTTCGCCGACCTGGTCGGCCAGCGGCACCTGGGGATCGATGCGGTGCAGCTGGAACAGGTCGATACGCTCCAGTCCGAGGTGCCGCAGGCTCAGTTCGGCCTGCTGACGCAGGTATTCGGGGCGGCCGACGGGCGCCCACCGGTCCGGTCCCTGCCGGGTGAGCCCGGCCTTGGTGGCGATGACCAAGTCGGCGGTATAGGGGTGCAGCGCCCGGTGGATCAGTTCCTCGGACACCGTCGGGCCGTAGGAGTCCGCGGTGTCGATGAGGTTCACGCCGAGTTCGACCGCCCGGCGTAGCACTCGGACCGCTTCGTCCTCATCGGCGGGGTAGCCCCAGATGCCAGGGCCGGTCAGTTGCATCGCGCCGTACCCGAGCCTGGTCACCGGTAGCTCGCCGGCGAGGGAGAACTGGCCCGAAGCCTTGGCCGGAGGTTCCTTGCTGCTCATGACCTGGCTCCCACCTTGGTCGTGGCGGATGACCTTTGATTCCGCACACGGAACCGACCGTGCGGTTACCCCGGGAGCCGGGACCAAAACGTGAGAGAAACCCGTGAACTTTCGCGGATTCGAGTCACCGAGAGCGGCGTCGTCCGGGCTTGAACACGCCGAGTGCGGCAACGGTGAGGTAGAGCACGAAGGCCACGGAGGGGGCGATGATCAGGGTCGGTCCGGGCGAGTAGAGGCTGGCGAACAATGCCCCGGAGTCGCCGCGTGGCGCGGTGGCGGCGACGGCCTCGGCGGCTCTGGGACGCAGCGCGAACCAGACCATCGGGACGGCCACGGTGCTGATCACCGTTTTCGCGGTTGCCCAGGAGTCGCGGCGGAAACTCCAGGGGCCGACGCGCATCAGGAGGAAGCCGGTGGCGATCGCGGACAGGCTCAGCGGCAGCGCCAGGGTGTCCAGCAGCACCTGGATCACGAGGTAACTGGCGTACCGGTCGGCCGGCGCCGCGGCGGCGTGCGCTCCCAGGACGAGCAACACGATGTCGAGTCCCAGCCAGCCGAGCGAGGACACCAGGTGCGCGATCAACGCGATCTGCCGCACACGCCGGCGGGGGCGGCGGTTGGCCGGCGCGGCGACCTGTGGCGAAATCATGCAGCCATCGTTCAAGACTGAGCGGGCCGGCGCGTCGGCCGCGGGAAGCGTTACCGAGTACACCACGGGGAGTAGGCCCGGCGGAGTCGCTCAGCCCGCCACCCAGCCCGGGCGCACGAGGCCCGTCTCGTAGGCGAGCACCACCAGCCCCACCCGGTCGCGCACGGCGAGCTTGACCATGATGTGGGAGACGTGGGTCTTCGCGGTCGACGGACTGACCACCAGCCGGGCGGCGATCTCGTCGTTGGACAGGCCCAGCCCCACCAACACCAGTACCTCGCGCTCACGTTCGGTGAGTGTGGCCAGACCGGCGGCCGCGGTGGGTGCCGGCTTGGCCCGCCGGGCGAATTCGGCGATCAGCCGCCGGGTGATCTCGGGGGCCAGCAGTGCGTTTCCGGCGGCGGCGGCCCGCACACCCCGGACGAGTTCGTCGGGTTCGCTGTTCTTGACCAGGAACCCCGCCGCGCCCAGCCGCATCGCCTCGAACACGTACTCGTCGAGGTCGAACGTGGTCAGCATGACGACGTGGATTCCGGCCAGCGCCGGATCGGCGGTGATGCGCCGGGTCGCGGCCAGCCCGTCGAGTTGCGGCATGCGGATGTCCATCAGGACCACGTCCGGTTTAAGGCGGGTAAGCAAAGCGAGGGCGGCCTCACCGTCCCCGGCCTCGCCGACCACGGCGATGTCCGGCTGGGTTTCCAGCAGCACCCGAACCCCCGCGCGCATCAGTGCCTGGTCGTCGGCCAGCACCACCCGGATCGGCGCCGGGGCGTCGCTGGGTCGCTGCGCGGTCACGAGGCCGTATCCGGCCGGATCGGCAGGGCCGCGGCGACCCGGTAACCGCCCCCGGGCAGTGGTCCCGCAGCGAGTGTCCCGCCGAGCGCGATGGCCCGCTCCCGCATACCGGGCAACCCGTTGCGGCCGCCGGGAGCCTGGACGGTGGGGGACCCGGCGCCGTCATCGGTCACGGTCACTTCCAGCCGGTCGGTGCCGCGTGCCAGGTGCACCGCGAGGCCGGTGCCGGCACCGGCATGCCGGACCGCGTTGGTGACCGCCTCCTGGACGATCCGGTAGGCGGCCTGGTCGACCGGAGTGGGCAGGGACCGCAGGGCACCGTCGGTGTGTGCCTCGATGGTGAGTCCCGCGCTCCGGGCCCCGTCGAGTAACTCCGCGAGATCACCAGTGCTGGAGATCCGCGGGCTGGGCCGGTGCGGCGCCTCCGGGGTGCGCAGGGCGTCCAGCACGCTGCGCAGTTCTCCGAGGGCGGAGTTACCCGCGTCCTTGATCGCGACCAGCGCCTGTTCGGTGCCGTGCCGATCACGCGGCAGCAGCGCCAGGCCGGCATTGGCCTGCACCGTTATCAGCGCCAACTGGTGTGCCAGCACGTCGTGCAGGTCGCGAGCGATCCGCAGCCGCTCCTCCCCGGTACGGCGCATCTCCTGCTCCAGCCGGGCCTTCGTCACGCTGGCCAGCTCCGCCGCCCGTGCGCGACGGGTTTGCCGTTGCGCACGAACGATTTCCGCGCCCGCGGCGAACAGGAGGAACCAAGCGGCCAACCCGGCCGCGGACGTCACGGTCGGTGCGCGCCACACCGACACCGGAACGCCGATGGCCACCAGGTAGCCGAGCACGAGGACGACGTGGGCCACCCGCCGGTCCCCGAACACCACCGCGCCCACGAATATGATGATCAACGGCAGAAACACCGGCACCGGCGGCACGCCGAGCACGGTGTCGGCCACGTACATTGCGAACACCGCCAGCAAGGCCGGTGTCGGCCTGGCCTGCCACCACGCCACCCCGGCCCCGGCCAGGGTGGCCACCACGAATCCCACCACACCGCGCCGGTCATGGTGCTCGGCCACCGCAACGGCCGCGGCCACCGCAACGGCCATGACCACCAGCGCGAGCAGCAGGTCCCCGCGACGGGGCCGGTTCGGCTGGTCGGCTGCGAACCGGCTCCCGCCGGATCCCCGGTCAACGCGATGCGCGTTCCATTTCGTGACGGCCGGTCTTCCTCCCTCGGCCGGGCCGCGCGTCGCTGACACATGTTCCATCGTCCGCGCTGCGCTCCGGATGCGCGTCGTACCCGAAGCGCATTCTCGAATACGCCCGTGGGAGTACGTTGTGACGGTCGTGGGCTAGCAGGATTTTCGTCGCCAAAGCCGGCCGCCCGGGCGCGGCGAATATCCACAATGGACCATATATCGTAGCTGGCCCGCGCCACGTCCTCCTGCTCGGCGTTCAGGTCGACGTAGACGTCTTCCGGCACATCACCGGTGATGCCGGCGGCGACCGCGTTAGCGTCACCGGTCTACTCCCACGGCGGCCCGAGGCGCGGAACATGGTGCCGTCGGGAAGGCCGCCTGAGTCCCTTGGTGTGGGACCTGCCGCAGTCCATCCGCACCCGGCCGAAGATCCGCGGATCCGGGTAGCGCGCTCGCGTAGACGGCCCGCCTCACACGGCCGCCGGGGTGTCGTCCACCAAGCGCGGGATCGCCGAGACACGGCTGTTCGAGGCGGCCACCCGTTCCTCCAGGTCCGGGGCCCGTCACCGGCGTGATGCTGCCATAACGATGTGTGTCCATTTCGTCTGGCTATAGTGATGTCACCAATTCGCCATGTTGTGGCAAGGTGTCCGACATGGTCGAGACCTACGATGTTCGTCGATCAGAGCCAGGCTCTGGCGTCATGACATCCGCTGCCAATTCTGCTGCCCGCGTCGGGCGACGGCGATGGTCTGCCCGGGAGATAGCGCTCGGGGTCGTGTTCTGCGTGCCCGCGCTGGCCGGGCTGGGCACGTTCGTGATCTTCCCGCTCTTCCAGGCCGTCTACCTGTCCACCCGGGGCACCGACATCAACGGCAACCCGTCGCGTTCGGTCGGCGGGGCCAACTTCGCGAACCTGTTCACCCCGGAGTTCGGCCAGGTACTGCTGCATACGGCGCTGTTCACGGCGTTCGTCGTGGTCGTCGGGGTGGTGCTGCCGATGGCGCTGGCGGTGCCGCTGTCGCAGCGGCTGGCCGGCATGCGGGTGTTCCGGACGCTGTTCACGTTGCCGTTCGCGTATTCGGCGTCGGCGGCCAGCGTCGTGTGGCTGCTGATGCTGGATCCGTCGATGTCGCCGGTGAACTGGGTGCTGCGGTTGTTCGGAGTCACCGCACCGGGCTGGACCACGGGCTCTCCGTGGGCGTTGCTGACGGTGGCGTGGGCGACGGTGTGGGTGGTGTCCGGCTTCAACCTCCTGGTGCTCGGCGCCGGCCTGGCCGGGGTGAACGACGAGGTATTGGAGGCCGCGCGGCTGGACGGCGCGACCGGGTGGCGGAACTTCTTCAGCGTGGTCCTGCCGATGATCTCGCCGAACGTGTTCTTCGTCGTGGTGACGACCACATTGACCTCACTGCAGGCGCTGGGGCAGGTGCAGGTGATGACCGACGGCGGGCCGAACGGGAGCACCACGACGCTGGTGTTCGCGATCTTCCACAACGCGTTCGAGAACGGTCACAACGACTACGGCCTGGCCAGCGCCCAGGGGCTGGTGCTGCTGGTCGTGGGCATCGTGCTCGCCGCGATCCAGTTCGGTGTGGTGGAAAGGCGGGTGCATTACCGGTGAGCCAGGTGATCGAACGTCCATCGGTGGACCCGGCGCCCGTGGCGCCGGCTCGGCGGCGTCGGCCGCTGAACCGGCCGCCCCGCCGGGTCTCGGCGCTGACCTACGTGTGGCTCACGCTGGCCGCCGTCGTGCTGCTGTTCCCCGTGCTGCTCACGGTCGTGGGCGGGTTCCTGCCCGAAGGTGACCTGGTCCGGCAGCCGCCCGCGCTGTTCGGCGCGGACTACTCCTTCGACAACTACGTGGCGGCCTGGCAGCAGACGGTCGTGCCGCTGCTGCCGGCGTTCCTCAACTCGATGTTCGTCGGTGTCGTGATCATGCTGGCGCACCTGGTGACCTCGTGCTTGGCCGCGTACGCGCTGGTGTTCGTGCGAATGCCGTTGCGGCAGCCCGTCTTCTGGCTGTTCCTCGCCACGATCATGGTGCCCTACGAGGCGATCGTGGTGCCGAACGCGCTGTTCATCCGGAGCCTCAACCTCGAGAACAGCCAGTGGAGCCTGGTGCTGCCCTTCCTGGCCAACGGGTTCGGGGTGTTCCTCATGCGGCAGGCGTTCCGGCAGTTCCCGACGGAACTGGCCGACGCGGCCCGGATCGACGGCTGCGGACATCTGCGGTTTTTGGCCACGATCGTGCTGCCCGCGGTGCGGCCGTCGCTGACCGCGCTGGCGGTGTGGTCGTTCCTGCAGGGCTGGAACATGTACTTCTGGCCCTTGATCATCTCGTCCTCGAACAACTCGATGAACACGCTGCAGACCGCGGTCTTCGCGTTGAAGGCCAACGGGAACGGCACGCAGCAGGCGCTGGTGCTCGCGGGCGTGAGCATCACCCTGATCCCCACCCTGCTGTTGGTGATCTTCGGGCAGCGGTGGCTCGTGCGCGGGTTCATGGCCGGAGCCGTGAAGTGACCAGGCCGCCCACGAGTGGCCCGTTTCGTGCCGGATTTCGACAGTAACGGGTCATTCGTGACAGTGGCACACGGTTTTGAACAAAACTCCAAGGAAAGGAACATCCTGTGCGGAAAACCTTGCGCCGAAGTGCCTGCGCACTTGCGCTCGCGCTCGCGGTGGTGACCCCAGCCGCGTGTTCTTCGGCGACCAACTCGTCTTCAACGTCCTCATCGGACGAGATCAAGGCGCCCGGGGCGGACGCGCTGAACGGCAAGGGCGAGGTCGACATCACGTTCTGGCACGCGATGAGCGGCACCAACGGGGAGACGCTGCAGAAGCTGGTGGACGATTTCAACCAGCAGAACCAGGGCAAGATCAAGGTCACGCCGAACTACAAGGGCCAGTACGACACCGCGCTCGCCGCGTACAAGAACGCCTCGGTGCAGCAGCGGCCCGACCTGATGCAGATGTACGACATCGGCACCCGGTACATGATCGACTCCAAGTCGATCGTGCCGATGCAGTCGTTCGTCGACGTGGACCACTACGACGTGTCCGACATCCAGCCGAACATCGCCGGGTACTACACCGTCGACAAGAAGATGTACTCGATGCCGTTCAACACGTCGATGCCGCTGCTCTACATCAACCGGGAGGCCTTCCAGAAGGCGGGTCTGGACCCGGACAAGCCGCCCACGACCTTGGAGGAGATCACGGCGGACGCGCGCAAGATCAAGGAGACGCCGGGCGAAACCGTGCAGTTCGGCTTCGGCGCGACCCTGTACGGCTGGTTCGTCGAGCAGTGGAACGCCGTGGCCAACCAGACCCTGAGCGACGCGGACAACGGCCGTACCGGCCGCGTGTCCAAAGTGGACCTCGCCAATGACACCAATGTGAAGCTGCTGCAATGGTGGCAGCAGATGGTCAACGAGGGCCTTGCCATGAAGCTGGACAGCAACACCGACAACGGCGACAACGCGTTCAGCTCCGGCACCGTCGCGATGGCACTCGAGTCGACCGGCTCCCTCGGCAGCTTCACCAAGGGAGCGGCCGCCGCGAAGGACCCGTTCACCGTCGGCACCGGTTACTTCCCCAAGGTCAACGCCGGTGACACCGGTGGGCCGATCATCGGTGGCGCGTCGCTGTGGATCACACACTCCAGCGACGACGCCAAGGAGCGCGCCGCGTGGGAGCTGGTGAAGTTCCTCGCCAGCAAGTCCTCGCAGGTCACCTGGCACACCTCGACGGGCTACTTCCCGATCAGCAAGGCCGCCCTGTCCGACCCCACCGACCAGCAGTGGGTCAGCCAGAAGCCGCAGTTCGACACCGCGATCAAACAACTGCAGGCCACCCAGCTCACCTACGCCACGCAGGGCTGCTCGGTGGGCGTGATGCCCGACATCCGCAAGGATGTGGAGAATGCGCTGCAAGCGGCCGTGCTGCAGGGCCAGGACGCCAAGCAGGCCCTGACCACGGCCACCGACACCGCGAACAAGCAGATCGCCGACTACAACTCCAAGCTCGGCGGCTGAGACCCTCCTCGTGACCGCCCCGCCGCCCGGACCTCGACGGCGGCGGGGCACACCGGGGCGGCTGAGGAGAGCCGGCGTGGCTCAGGCGGGCGTGGGTGGATCGGGCTCGTCCCAGTGCAGCGCGGCCTCGATCGCGTCGCCGACGATGGGGGCCATGGTGGACAGGTAGGTGGCGGTGAGGTGGTTGTTGTCGAGGTAGAGCAGCACGTTGCCGATCACCGGCGGGCACACGTCAGGCAGGCAGTAGTAGTCGCTGAAGTCCAAAAAGGACACGTTGGGCGGGATGTCGTCAAGGCCGGCGTACGGCGGATCGGGCGCGTAGAGATCGGCGCGTGGTGTGGCGCACTCGGGCGCGTCGGGACCGGCCGTTTCGACGCAGGCCGATGGCGGGAAGTCGTAGCGGGGGTTGTCGCGAGTGGCGAGGACGGGGATGTTCTCGGCGGCAAGCTTCTGCCATTGGGCGACGAAGCCGGGTGGCGTGATCTCGGGCACTCCGACGCGCACCTCGCGGGTGGATGTGGTGAACACGGCGTCGGGGTGTAGCGCGATGATTTCGTCGGCCGCGGCGGCGTTCCAGTCCTTGCACTCGATGTTTTCCGGGTCGATCTCGGACTCGGTGGAGAACGGGCAGCCGCCGCGCGACATGACGATGAGCTGCCAGTCACGCTGTTCGGCGACGGGGAGCAGGGCGGCGATGAACTGGGTGGGATGCGAGTCGCCGACGATCACGATGCGCTTGGCCACCGGGCCGGCGGGGGTACTGGTACAGATCTGGAGCCCGGCGCCGCGCGGGGAATCTTCGCAGTTGTCGATCCACGCCCAGTCCTCGGGCACGGCGATGAACGACGGGACCAGCGTGGGGTTTTCCCTGCCCTGGTAGGAGAAACCCTCGGTGCGCGCCAGCGCCCCGGGGTGGTCGGAGTCGGCGCCGGCGACCAGGGTACGCGAGCTCACGAGGTGGTCACTGGCCAGCTGCCAGGCGCCGGCGGCGCCCAGCACCGGGGCCATGGCCAGCACGGCGAAACGATAGGCGCCCCAGCGGGTGCGCACCGCGATCCGGGACTCGCGGACGGGCTTTTCGACCAGGTGGTAGGTGATGACCGACAGGACCAGCGCGGTGGCGATGACCGCGGCACCGCCGAGCAGGCCGACCTCCACGTGCCCGCGGGCGAGCAGGTAGAACACCAGGACCGGCCAATGCCACAGGTACAGGCTGTAGCTGAGGTTGCCCAGGTACTGCAGCGGGCGGGTGGCCAGGATCCGGTCGGCGCCAATGCGGCTGTGGGTCGTCGCGGCCGCGATCACCAGGGCGGCCGACACGGTGGGCCAGAGCGCTTGGTATCCGGGGAACACGGTGCCGACCTGGAAGACCAGTCCGCACGAGACGAGCCCGATCACCCCCGCCCAGCCAAGCAAAAGGCGAAGGACCCGGGGGATCGCGACAGCGTCGATGGCCAGCGCGAGCAGGCCGCCCAGGGCGAACTCCCACACCCGGGTCAGCGAGTGGAAGTAGGCCAGCGGCTGGTTTTCCGCGGTCAGCCAGATCGAGAACCACAGTGACCCGGCGAAGAGGACCACCAGCACCGTGGCCAGCGCCGGGCGCAGCCGCCGCCGGGCCACCACCGCGACGAGCGCGACCAGCAGCGGCCAGACGAGGTAGAACTGGCCCTGGATGGCCAGCGACCAGAAATGCTGCACCACGCTGGCCTCGTTGTGCTGCGCGAAGTAGTCGGCCGAATCGATGGCCAGCCGCCAGTTTTCGAAGTACAGCGTGGCGGAGGTGACTTCCCGGATGGTCTGCAGCCAGCGGGCCTGCGGCAGCAGCAGCACCCCCAGCGCGAGGGTCACCAGCAGCACGGTGAGCGCGGCCGGGAACAACCGGGTGAACATCCGCCCCCACAGCGGACGGAACTGGATCCGGCCCCGCGCGCGGGCGCGCACGAGCTGCCCGGTGAGCAGGAACCCGGAGATGACGAAGAATGCGTCCACGCCACCGGAAATCCGGTCCAGCCACACGTGGTAGACCACGACCAGCGCGCAGGCCAGCGCACGCAAACCTTGGATCTCCGGCCGGAATCCGCGTTTCGCCGCGGCGGGCAGCGCTCGTGGACTCTCCGCGGGACGCGGAGAGGATTCTGGTCTCGCAGTCATCGTGTTACCAACTTAGAGCAGGAAGTAACGGACCCAGAGGTAGGGTGCGGACAGCAGGATCGTGATCGCGGTGACGACGGCACCTTTGCGGGTGAACTCCCAGAAGGAGATCGGGTAGCCCTCGCGCCGGGCGATGCCGAGCATCACGACGTTGGCGCTGGCGCCGACGGCGGTGAGGTTGCCGCCGAAGTCCGCGCCCATGGCCAGTGACCACCACAGCGCCTGCGCGTGGGCGGGGTTGGCCAGGCCGGCGGCGAGGTCGGCGACCAGCGGGGCCATCGTGGCCACGTACGGGATGTTGTCGATGATTCCGGACAGCAGTGCCGACACCGCCAGGATCAACATGACCGACACCAGCGCGTTGCCGCCGGTGGCGTGCGCGGCGAGTTCGGCGAGCCGGCTGATGACCCCGGTGTGCACCAGAGCGCCGATCATGATGAACAGCCCGGCGAAGAACAGCAGGGTCTCCCACTCCACGCCGGCCAGGTACTCCTCGGGACGGGTTCGCGAGATCAGCACCAGCACCCCGGCGCCGAGCAGGGCGACGATCGCCGGTTCGAGGTGGAACACCGAGTGCCCGATGAAGGCGGTGAACACCGCGGCGAGCACGATACCGCACTTGATCAGCAGCCGGGTGTCGCGGATGGCTTCCCGCTCGTTCAGGGCCATGACTTCGGCGACCCGGCTCTCGTCGACGGTGAAGGAACCGCGGAACAGCAGCGGCAGCACCGCGACGAACACGGCGATCTGGATCACCACGAGCGGCGCCAGGTGCACCAGGAAGTCGTTGAATGTCAGGCCGGCGCGGCTGCCGATGATGATGTTCGGCGGATCACCGATCAGCGTGGCCGTACCGCCGATGTTGGAGGCGAGCACCTCGGCGATCAGGAACGGCACCGGGCTCACCGCGAGCCGGTCACAGACCAGCAGTGTCACCGGCGCGATCAGTAACACGGTGGTGACATTGTCCAGCAGCGCCGACGCGACCGCCGTGATCAGGACGAGCAGGATCATCACCCGCAGCGGCGAGCCCTTGGCCCGTTTGGCCGCCCAGATCGCGGTGTATTCGAACACGCCGGTGCGGCGCAGGATCGAAACGATGACCATCATGCCCAGCAGCAGGAAGATCACGTCCCAGTCGACACCGGTCTCGCGGGAGAAGAACGCCTCCTCGGAACCGGTCACGCCCAGCGCGAGCACGATGCCTGCGCCACCCAGCGCGGCGGCTGTCTTCGGGATCTTCTCCGTGGCGATGAGCAGGTACGCCACGACGAAGACCGCGATCGCGACCGCCGTCACCGTGCACCACTCAGTGTGGCACCAGCGCCAGCTCCAGCAGCCGGGACGCGGTGATCACCCCGACCAGCCCGCCCCCGTCCACCACCGCGGCCAGCGGGCAGCGCAGCCGCGCCATGGTCGCTGCGACCTCGATGAGCGTGTCGTCGGCGCGCACCACCGGCAGCTCGGGCCGTTGTGCGGGCAGCAACTGGCGGACGGTCTTGCCGCCCAGGGCGTCCGCGGCGTGGTCGGCCATCGACTCCGACAGCACACCGGCCAGCGACGGGTCGTCCTGGACATAGGCCGGCACCAGGAACCGCACCACCTGCGAGGCCGGCAGGATCGCCCACGGTTTGCCATCCTCGCCGGTCACCACCAGGCCGGGCAGCCGGTTGTGCGCCAGCAGCCGGGCGGCTTCCAGCGCGGACGAGCCCTGCTCCACGACCGGGAACTCCTCGGCCATTTCGTTGGCGTGCATAGGCGCAGACTACGACGAAACAGTCGACCATGTCCCCGCTCACCCGCGGTGGCACGCCGCGTGCAGCGCGACGTCGACCGCTGACCGAGATTTTGACCGAGAACACCGCGCCGAAGGCCAACACCAGCGCCACAAGTAGAAACCTTCCAGTCGAGCTTCCACCCCACCCCCATCGGAGAGGGGTGTGCCGACCAGACTTCCCGGCGCACCGCCCGTAAAGATGCCGCAAAAAAAGCTCAAAAGCAAACCAGCACGCGGTGGCGTGCTGTGGAGCCGGTGCCGGCGTGGACCTCGCCCGGCGTGGCCGCACCGTCGGAGTGCGGCCGAGGGCAACGTGCTGACCAGCCAGTGCGTGACCTCAGTACGATCTGGCTGTGCGGCCCTCGGGGGTACGCGCCCGAGCGGAGGTTGCGGTGGCTGGGAGTGTGTGGGATGAGCCGACGCGCCGTGTCGCCCCAGTGGGCGCCGGGCGGCGCCGGGCCGCAGTGGCCGGCAAGGCCGCGCTGGGCATGGTGGCGGCGTTGGTGCTGGCGGCGACCGGCTACGGCTGGACCACGCTGAACGGCCTGACGAACGGGTTGGTGACATCCAACGCGCTGGACGGCGAAGCGGGCTCGCTGGGTGGGGACACCAACATTCTGATCATGGGCCTGGACTCCCGGCTGGACGAGAACGGCAACCCGCTGCCCCAGGACATCTACGACGCGCTGCACGCGGGGGATGAGCAGAACGGCGGCTACAACGCCAACGTGCTGATGTTGCTGCACGTCCCCGGGGATGGCAGCAGGGCGGCGTCCATCTCCATTCCCCGTGACGACTACGTGGACCTGCCGGGCTGTCCCGACGGGGTGTGCAAGGGCAAGATCAAACAGGCCTACGGCTATGCCTTCGACCAGAAGGCCCGGGAGCTGATCGCGCAGGGGGTGACGGACAAGACACAGCGGGAGCAGCAAGCCCGCGACGCCGGGCGCAAGGCCCAGATCGACACGGTCCGCCAGTTCCTCGGCGGCGTTCCGGTCGACCACTTCGTCGAGGTCACCCTGGTCGCGTTCTTCCAGATCGCGCAGGTCGTGCAGCCGATCACCGTCTGCGTGAACCAGGACACCCAGGACAGCTACTCCGGCGCGAACTTCCACAAGGGAATGCAGCAGATCGACGCGCAGCAGGCGGTCGCCTTCGTCCGCCAGCGCCGCGACTACGTGCACCCGGAGCTGAACTTCACCGACCTCGACCGGGCCCGGCGGCAGCAGGCGTTCATCATCTCGCTGGCCTACCAGCTCAAGCAGGGCGGAGCGTTCGCCAACCCCGCCAAGCTGCAGCAGATCCTGGACGTCGCCAAGCAGAACACCGCGCTGGACTCGCGGCTCGACGTGCTCACCTTCGCCCGGCAGGCGTCGAGCCTGACCGGCGGCAACGTCACCTTCGTCACCCTCCCGATCGACCATTTCGGTAAGAGCCCCAAGGGCGAGGACGTCAACTTCGTCGACCTCGCCCAGATCCGCGGCATCGTGGCCCAGCTGATCGGCACCCCGCCGCCCACGTCCACGGTGGCGGTGCCCACGGCGAAGGTGTCCATTGTGAACTCCACCAGCCGGAACGGGCTGGCCGCGCAGACCCAGCAGTTCCTTGCGGGTAAGGGGTTCACCATCACCAGCGTGGGCACCGACAACCGCCACCGCCTGGCCACATCGACGATCTTCTACGGCCGCGATGCTGCCGACGCCGCGAACGCCCTCTCCGGTGCGCTGGGCGGGGGGATAGCCGTCAAGGCGGACTCCGAGATCGCCGCCGGACACGTCCAGCTGGTCATCGGCGCCGACTTCAAGCTCCCCGCGGCCGGCGGCGGCGGGCAGCCCGGCGGTGGCACCACCTCGCCCACCACCGTCACCACGACGCCGCCTGGCAGTGGTGGCGACGACCCTGGGCTGGGTGGCATCAGCGGAGGTCAGATCCCCTGCGTTAAGTAGCCGTCCCAGACAGGCGGTCACGCTCTTGTGGCGGTTTTGCCGCACCCCCGTGGCGTGTTGTGATCATCGTCTGACGTCTGGTGACCGGAAAGGGGATTCGGCGCATGGCGACCTGGCGGGAGTTGGTGGCGTTCGTCCGGCAGGGCTACGACGTCATCCGGGACGAGCCGGACGAGCTCCGCATCCGGGTGCATTTCGGTGGCGACGTCGACGATGACGGCCGTGTCCAGACGGTCGTCATCGCGCGGGAGGTCCTCGACCGCCGGGAGGACTGGGTACAGATCGCCACGCCGTTCGCCCGCGTCGGCGAGGTGAACCTGCAGGCGGTCCTGGCGGAGATCGGCGCCACCACCGTGGTCGGTGGCGCGGTCATCATGGGCGACTACCTGGTGCTGCGCCACTCGCTTCCGTTGGTACACCTCGATTTCAACGAGTTCACCGACCCCGTCGAACTGGTCGCCGGGGCCGCCGACGAACTCGAGCAGCGGATCAGCGCCAGTGACAACTACTGACGGCTACTGACCGCTGCCGACCGCCAGCGCGGCGGGCATCTCCGCGGGCCGCTCGGTGGCCGCCCGGTGCGCCCACACCGCGAGCAGGCCGAGCACGGCGAGTTCGAGCCCGGCCATCAGCCGCTCGACCAGGCCGGTCGCCGGGGTGGGGATCTTGGCTTCGCCCAGTGCCATGTTGAGGGCAAAGGGGACGATGAAGGGCAGGAAGAACGGGATTGCGGTGACGGCGAGCCGGCGTGTCCAGGTGGCGAACCGGTGCCAGGGCGGGCGGGTGCGGTGCTGCCGGGCCAGGGTGAGGGCGGTGATCGGCAGGGCGGCGCAGGCGATGCCGGTGGCGTAGAGGTGCAGTTTTCCGGTCAGGCTGACGGCGCCGCCCTGTGGGTCTTTGCGGAACACCGCGACCAGGAAGATTGCCACGCACCACACGACCAGCCAGGTCGCAGCCCTCCTGGTGAGCAGTCCGGTGCGGTGTAACGCAATGCCCACAGCCGCCGATCCGGCGCTGGTCGCGGTCAGGGCGAGGGCCCACATCCACTGCCCGGGGGCGTAGGCGTATTCGCTGAGCATCGCGGTAACCGGGTTGTCGCCGCCACCCCACTGCGGAACCAGGTGCAGTGCGGCCATCAGGACGGCCGCGAAGATGAAGGCACCATGCCCGGCCCAGGCCAGCGACCGGGCGAGCCGGTCGGGATAGCGGGCGGGAACGACGGTGAGTGAGGGGGAGGGGAGCGACATGCCCTGGGACCTTACGGGGGCGCGATCGTGGCCTGGGCCACCACCCTCCGGGGTGACTTCCTGGTGACGGACGCTCGTGCCCGGGAAGTCATCGGGCGAGGCTTCGCATCAGGTCCAGCAGGCGCTCGGCCGAGTGGGCCCAGGCGAAGTCCTTCGCCCGATCGCGAGCGGAGGAGACCAGGTCGGCCCGCAGGCCTGGATCATCTACTTTGGACACTGCGGCAGCGAAATCCTTCGGGGCGCTGGGGTCGAAGAACATGGCGTGCCCGCCGGTGACCTCGTGAAAGATCTCGAGACTGCTGCAGACCACCGGCGTTCCCGCGTTCATCGCCTCGATGACGGGCAACCCGAATCCCTCGTCGCGTGAAGCGGTGACCAGGGCGGCTGCTCGGGCCAGCAGGTCCTGGTAGTCGCTTTCGCTGATTCCGCGCCAGAACACGACATCCGCACCCGGAGGGATCATTGCTCTCAATTCGGCTTCGCGTTCCGGCGCGAGCCGGCTCACCAGGTGCAGCCGGTATCCCGGGAGGAAGGCCATGCCCGCGATCAGCACTTCGACGTTCTTGTAAGGCATGAAGGAGCCCATGTATACGAGATCGCGCGGGCCATCCGGTTCCTGCCCGTCGTTGCCACCGGGCCTGGCCGGGACGGACGGTGCATTGTGGATGACGGTCACCGGGCGCCGGGTCAGGCGATGCCCGGCAATGAGTTTCTTCGTCGTTTCGCTGACGGTCACGACGGCGTCGGCCCGGTTGAGCAGGACTCGTTGTGGCCAATATGCCTTGTGGTACAGCCGCCATGCGATGCGTACCGGGAGCGGCAGGAAGGCCGGCGGCTGTGGATGCCGGTAGTAGATGAGGTCGTGCAGCGTGAGTATGAGCCGGTAGTTCCGCCGGAACCCGCCGATCACCTGCAACGGGCTGAACACCACGTCTGCATGCAATCGGTGCAACGTGCGTGACAGCAGTAGCTCTCGCGGTGAGAACGGACTGTTGACCATCACGTGGGGAACACCGGCCGGCAGCAGCCGGAGCTGTTGCTCGTCGTGGATCAACATCGTCACCGGGTGAAGGCGGTGCAGTGCCTCGATGAGACTGGCTCCGTAGCGGCTGATGCCGTCATGGGTGTCCGTTCGCGTCCACCGCGCGTCGACGACGATGTTCATCATTGGTTGCTTCTTCGCGTGTTCGGTGATGGTGTGCTGAGGAACTGTTCGATGGCGTCCGCGGCCGGCGTCGGCGTTTCGTAGTGCACGAGATGTCCTACCTCCGGGATGACCACGAGTTCGGCGTCGGCGAGACGACCGGCCAGCTCGTACTGTCCGGCCAGCGGGGCGATTTCGTCGGTCTCGCCCGCGATCATGAGCGTCGGGGTGGTCAGCGAATCGGCGTAGTCCGCCACGGTTGACGTCACCGACGCCTGGAAGCTCTCGTCCAGTACCGCAGGGCTGTGGAATCGGCTGAAGTACCGGAGATGGCTGTCGTCGACGAACCGGCGCAGTTGCTTGTCCTTGGTCCGCGTCATTGCCCGGCTCGCGGCGAGCACGAGCCACTTGCTGGACAGCCACCGGCGCCCCATCCGGATCGGCAACGCCTTACCGAGTGCGTAATAGGCCGAGGTCAGGCCGGACATGACCACCCGCGGCCCGCGCAACGGCAGGGTCGCGATCGGATTCACCAGAACCAGCCGGTGCAGGAGTTCGGGTGCCAAGGAAGCGACACGCGCAGCCACGACCGAACCGAAGGAATGGCCGAGCAGCACGACCGGCCGAATCCGGCCGCCGAGCAGTTCGATCAACTCGATCAATGCCTGCGCGTAGCCATCCACGTCGTGCCGCCGCCCCACCATGGGCCCGGAATCACCGAAGCCGGGCAGGTCCGGTATCACCACCCGCCGGCCGGGCAGGGCCTCCGCGATCAGCTCCAGTCCGTGGTGGGTTCCCCGCAAGCCGTGCACCATCACCACGGTCCGCGGATCACCGTCGGACCCGGGGAGGCCGTCGCGGTACATCCAGTAGTGAAGGTCCGCACCGCTGATCCGGTCGACCCGCTCGCTTGCGCTGAGTCCCGGGGACAGCATGGTCGCGCTCAACTTGCCAGCTCCGCGTACGGTCCGTCGAGTTCGAGCGAGCCGTCCAGGTCGATCGCGTAGTGGTAGATCGACTCGAACCGGCCCAGGGTCGCGTCGATGTCGTGCTGGGCCACCAGCCGCTGGCTGGCCTTGCCCATGCGGTCGATGGTCGCGCGCCGGGCGAGCACGGCGTCGATGGCGCTCGCCAGGGCCGGTACCTGGCGCGGCGGGTACAACCAGCCGTTCCGGCCGGGCTCGACGAGGTGCGGCAGGGCCATCGCGTTCGCGAGCACGACGGGAGTGCCCGCCGACATCGCCTCCATGGTGGCCAGGCTCTGCAGTTCCGCGATGCTGGGCATACAGAACAGATCGGCGCGCGCGTAGGCATCGAGCAACTCGTCCTCGTCGACCAATCCGCGGAACTGAACCCGGTCGGCGATCCCGAGGTCGGCGGCAAGCTGTGCCAAGGCAGCGCGCTGGCTGCCGTCGCCGATGATTTCCAACCGGACCGGGGCGTCGGTCCGCAGCAGCGACATCGCCCGCAGCAGGTCCTCGATGTGCTTCTCCTCGTCCAACCGCCCGACGAACAGCACGGTGCGCGTGTCCGGGTCAGCGTTGCGCTGCCGGTACAACGCCGCTCTGCGCCGGTATCGCTCGACGTCGATGCCGCAGGACACCGGCATGGCCAGGTCGGCGAACCCGTTGTCCTGCAACAACTGCACGGCTCGTGGCGTTGGCGCGGTGACCAACTGCGCCCTGCTGTACTGCTTGATCAGGCCCTGCCACAGGACGCGCGCGGCCGCGCGTCGCAACAGCCCGGGGATCTTGAGGTAGCCGAGGATGTTCTCCGGCATGAAGTGATTGGTCGCCACCAGCCCGATTCCCCGGCGCCGAGCCGAGACGATCAGGCCGCGGCAGAGGAAGAAGTGCGACTGTACGTGCACCACGTCCGGCTGGATCTCCGCCAGCAGCCGGTCCGCCTTGGCCGCTGCCTGCCAGGGCGGGCAGACCCGGATGGTCGGATGCAGGGATGTGCCATACGAACCGACGCGGTGCACCGTCACCCCGTCCTCGATCCGGGTGCGGGAACCCCGGTCGGCCGAGTGGCAGATGACGTGCACGTCGTGTCCGCGGCCGGTCAGGCCGGTCGCCAGGCGATGCGCGAAGTTCGCCGCCCCGTTGACGTGAGGCGGATAGGTCACCGCGCCGATCACGATCCGAAGTGGACGAGCAGTGGACGGTGGCAAGGTCACGTGGAACTCCTGTCGGGACGATCTGTCGAACTGGGGCCGGCAGGATCACTGCTGCCGGCCGGAGAAACAGTGGTGGGCACGCGGGTGTCCGGGCGGCACCTGGCCAGGGCGAACACGCCCGCGCATGCGACGAAGGCCGAGACGGCCTCGCACACGAGGGTCCAGGTGTCCACCCGGGCGGCCTCGCCCAGCAGGCCGATGCCCAGGCCCACGGCCACGAGCGGGTCGATCACGGTCAGGCACGCCACCACCAGATCCGGCGGGCCGCTGGCGTACCCGTGCTGCAGCAGCCATCCCCCTACCACCATCGCCACCGCGATACCGAGCAACGGCAGCAGGTTGAGGTGAAGGAGACCAGTCGTGCCCAACTGCTGCACCAGTCCGCGCATCATCAGCGAGACATATCCGTACGCCACCGCGCACCCGGCGGCGAACAACATGCACCGCGCCTTCGACCGGGCCAGCGTGGCCAGGACGCCCAGGACCAGGACACCGCCGCCGGCCAGTTGGGTGGCCGTCAGTTGTTCGGGCGGCGTGACCGTCGTCGGTGTCGCGCTTCCGGCGGCGAATATCACGAACGAGGCGACGCCGCCGGTGGCGGCGACCACCGCCAACGCCACCGTGGGATTGAGGTCGCGGGCACGGACGCCCTTTTGCCTGAGGTTGAGCAGTACGGTGAGCGGCAGTGCGATCACGCCGATCGGCTGCACCACGCTCAGGGGAGCCAGCCCGAGCGCGCACGCGTGCAGTACCGCGCCGCCGGCGAGGGCGATCAACCCGGCCAGCCAACGGATGTTGCGCACGAGTTGCAGTTGGTGGCGCAGGCGAAGACCGTGGTCGCCGATCGTGTCGTGAACGGCCGTGTGCTGCAGCCGTGCCCCGAGGGCGTAGCCACACGCGCCGAGCGCGGCCAGTGCCACCGCCAGTGCGGTCACCGCGGTGCTGTGTTGATCCACACCGTTTAATCTCGCGGCCGGGCGCCGCACCCACATCGGGGATCGCACCCTGGACCACCCTGAGATCACCCTGGGGCGCAGTGCGGGGAAACCCCGGCCGCCGCCGGTGAGATGCCGGCCGAACAGGCTGGGAATTATGGGCGGTGGAAGACGAAATACGGTGAAAACCGTTCTGGCACCGTTTCCACGGTGCCAGAACGGGATGAGAACTCGATGCCGTCAGGAAACGGGCGCGCCGGTCTTCTCGCGGATCTCGGCCGCGGTCACGCCGGGCGCCGATTCGACGAGCCGCAGCCCGTCCGGCGTGACGTCGAGGACGGCGAGGTCGGTGATGATCCGGTTCACCACGCCCGCACCGGTGAGCGGGAGGGTGCAGCGTTCGACGATCTTGGGGCTGCCGTCCTTGGCCACGTGATCGGTGATCACGACCACCCGCCTGGTGCCGACGACCAGGTCCATCGCGCCGCCCATGCCCTTGACCAGTGCGCCGGGGACCGTCCAGTTGGCGAGGTCGCCGTTCGCGCCGACCTGGAGCGCGCCGAGCAGCGCGATGTCGATGTGGCCGCCACGGATCATGGCGAACGACATGGCCGAGTCGAAGAAGCTCCCGCCGGGAAGGACGGTGACGGTCTGCTTGCCGGCGTTGATGAGGTCGGCGTCCTCGTCGCCTTCGAACGGGAAGGGGCCGAGGCCGAGGATTCCGTTCTCGCTCTGCAGCGTCACCCGGACGCCGTCGGGCACGTGGTTGGCGACCAGCGTGGGGATACCGATGCCGAGGTTGACGTAGTCGCCGTCACGCAGTTCGCGGGCTGCGACGGCGGCCATCTCGTCGCGCGTCCAGGCCATGATCAAGCCTCCATTTTCGTTCGCACGGTGACCTTTTCGATGTCCTTGACGCGCGGCCGGGCCGGCACGAGGCGGTTGACGAACACGCCCGGCGTGACCACGATGTCGGGGTCGACGAACCCGTCGAGCATGACTTCGGTTTCGGCGACGGTGACCCGGCCGCAGGTGGCGACGAGCGGGTTGAAGTTGCGCGCGGCGAGGCGGTAGACGAGGTTGCCGGCGCGGTCGGCGGTGTGGGCGTGCACCAACGCGACGTCGGCGACGATGCCGCGTTCTTGCACGTAGGTTTCGCCGTCGAACTCGGCGTGTGGCTTGCCTTCGGCGACCGGGGTGCCGACCCCGGTGCGGGTGTAGAAGGCGGGAATCCCCGCGCCGCCGGCACGCATCCGCTCGGCGAGTGTGCCCTGGGGTGCGAACTCCACTTCCAGCTCACCGTCGAGGTACTGCTGCGCGAAGAGCTTGTTCTCACCGACGTAGGAGGCCACGACCTTGCGCACCTGGCGGTTCTCCAGCAGGAGACCGAGGCCCTTGCCGTCGACACCCATGTTGTTGGACACGATCGTCAACTCGCGCACACCGGAGTCGCGGACGGCCTCGATGAGGTCGTTGGGGTTGCCGCTGAGACCGAAACCGCCGACGGCGATCGTGATGCCGTCGGCGAGCACGTCGGCGAGTGCGTCGGCGGCGCTGCCGTGGATCGTGGGCACGCGTTCTCCTCCACCTGTCCGTTCAGTGAGCGTCGGGGGAAGTCAATGCGCCAGCGGCCACGCGGTCAATGCCTGGCACTGGTTACCGTTCGATCCTCTCGTCTGGTGAACAGCTTCGTGGCGGACGTTCACTGAGTGAACGTAGGATCTGGTGGCATGACACCCCTTGTACCAACCCGCGGCAATCAGGGTGACCACCACGCGCGCGCCTCTGTCCCGCTATCGGGGCGGCGGGGCGCCCTTGTCGAGCACGTTGGTCGATCGTGGATGGAGCGCCCCGTCGACACGATCGCGGTCGCGCGCAAACTCGCGGAGAAACAAGCATGGCCTCGGCACCCGCACATGTGACCGGACGGATCGCGGTGGTGCTGCGGGCACTGTCCGGGTTTCCGGACCACGGTGCGTCCACCTCGGAGGTCGCCAGGGCGAGTGGGCTGGCCAGGCCCACCGCGCACCGGCTGCTGGCGGCGCTGGCCGCCGAAGGCTATGTGGACCGTGACCACGGCACGGGCCGGTGGTACCTCGGTCCGGAGCTCTACCTGCTGGGTGAGGCCGCGGCGCGGCGGTACGACGTCACCCAGCATGCCCGGGCCAGCGTGCACCGGCTCGCCGTGGCGACGGGGGAGAGCGCGTTCTTCTCCGCGCGCCGGGGCGACGAGACCGTGTGCCTGCTGCGGGAGGACGGCGACTTCCCGATCCGGTCGTTCGTGCTCTACGAGGGCTCGCGGTTCCCGCTCGGCGTGGTTTCGGCCGGCATGGTGGTGCTGGCCATGTTGCCGGACCGCGAGATCGACGAGTACCTGCGGCGGGTCGACCTCACCGTCGGATGGGGAGCGCGGTATGACGCCGGTGCGGTCCGCGAACGGATTGCGCGCACCCGCGAGACCGGTTACGCGGTCAATCCCGGCCTGGTCGTCGAGGGAAGCTGGGGCATGGCGGCGGCGGTCTTCGGACGTGCCGGCGAGCCCGCCTGGGCGCTCACCCTCACCGGCGTGGAGTCCCGGTTCCGCGACAACCGCCGCCCCGAACTCGGTGCTCTGCTGCTGAAGGAAGCCCACGCCCTGACCACGATGCTGCGCGGCTAGCCGCCTTTTACGGGTGCCGAACGGGCCACGCGCAGGCCCACGTCGTCGACCCGGTACGTCGGGTGGCTGCGGCGCCGCACCGAGGCGCGGCAACTCCAGTCCTCGTCGAACCAGCCGCCGCCGCGAAGCACCCGGTAGCTTCCGTAGACCTCTGGGTCGTAGACGTCCCAGCACCATTCCCAGACGTTGCCCAGCATGTCGTGCAGGCCCCAGGCGTTCGGCCGCTTGCCGCCCACCTCCTGGACGCGCTCGCCCGAGTTGCCGCGGTGCCAGCCGATTTCGTCGAGCGGCCCGTACCGCGGCCCCGTCGTGCCGGCGCGGCAGGCGTGCTCCCACTCGGCTTCTGTTGGCAGCCGGTACCCGTCGGCGGACGCGTTCCACTCGACGGTCTCGTTGCCACTGTCCAAAACGTACGCAGGCGTGAGCCCCGCCAGCCGCGACAAGGAGTTGCAGAACCGTGCCGCGTCCCACCACGAGACGCCTTCGACGGGCAGACGGTCACCCTGTGCCGTGCTGGGCCGCAGGCCGGTCACCTCCGCGTACTGGGCCTGGGTGACCTGGTACGCGGCCAGGTGGTAGGGGCTGACTTCCACCGCCCACGTCCGTTGCGTGCGCCGGTCCGACAGCACCACCTGCCCAGGCGGGATGGCGATCATTTCGGGCGTGTCCACAATTGCCTGAGGCTAGCTGTATGTATTTCGCACCGCTGCGATGGCAGGCCGTGCCCGCCTTCACTGGTCCTGTTGCAGTCCCAGGACGTTGCCGTCGGGGTCGGTGACGGTGGCCACCAGGCGGCCGCCACCGACATCGCGCACGGCCTCCTTCACGGTCATGGTCACTCCTCGGGTTGTCGCGGTTGATGTTCGCTGCGATCAGGCTATGGCGGCTTGGCGGCCTGCGCTTCTTGATTCCTGACCGGATTCCGTGCCTCGCTCGAACCGGGAAGTCGGCGTCGTGAACCCGGAAGTCGGCGTCGTGAACCGGGAACTCGCCGTCCTGAGCCGGGGACACGGAACTCAATGGGCACGCCAGACTTCGTCCCACTGCACGCTCGTGATGACCACCAACGGCGGGATTCTGGTGGTCAGCCCGGGCCCGTGGACACCGCCGGCGACCACGCTGGCGTTGGCGAAAGCGACGCCGAAGGGCGCGTAAGCCTTCTCGGCCAGGTATTGCGCTGCCTCGAAGTAGAGCGAGTCCCGCTGCTGGGCATCGAGGGTGCCGCCTGCCCGGTTGATCAGATCGTCGACGTGCGGGTCGGAGATTCCGCTGAACGGGGAGGTCGAGGAGAACCGGAACCCGACGCCGGTGCCCGCGGCCGGGTCCCACGCGCCGGCCGTCGTCAGCATCGCTTGCCATTGGCGCGAGTTGTACTGCTGGACCAAAGTGGACAGTTGGTAGTTGTTCAGGTGCACGGTCATGCCCGCGGCCTGCCACTGGGTCTGCAGCGCCGTTGTCACCTGGGTGGCGAGGTTGTTGGCCTGGGTGCCAAGTTCGACGGTGATACCGCCCAGCTGCTGCACGATCTGCTTGGCCTTCTCCAGGTCGAACGTCCGGTAACCCGGGACAGCCGGATGGTGGAACAGGCCGCCCGAGCCGGTGAACATCTGGCTCACCGGGTATTCACCCTTGAACAATCCCTTGGAGATCGCGTCGAAGTCGGTCGCGTAGTAGATGGCCTCGCGGGCGAGCTGGTTGTCGAACGGCGCGATCTTCGTGTTGAGCGTGATCGCGTAGGGCGAGGTCGGTGGCTGCAGCGTCACGCTCAGTTTGGGGTTGTTCTTCGCCTGGTCGATCAGGGCCACCGTGCTCAGGCCCTCGTAGGCCTGGGCCTGACCGGCCAGCAGCGCCTGGTAGGCGGGCTGGTCGCCGCCGATCGACTTGAAGGTCAGCTTGTCGAGGTAGGGCAGCCCCGGTTTGAAGTAGTCCGGGTTCCGTTCCAGCACGAGCTCCGAGCTGAGCTGGTCGGATACGACCTTGAACGGGCCCGCGCCGACCGGGGTCAGTTTGAACTGTTCCGGCCCCAGCTTCTCCAGCGCCGTTGGCGAGGCGATCCAGTTGACGTTCGAGATCGGGAAGGCGTTGACCACCGCGGCGTAGGGCCGGGTGAAGTGGAGCACCACGGTGCGCGGGTCTTCGACGGTGATTCCCTCCGGCGCCAGTTTCCAGGACGTCGGCGCACACGTGCATGTCGAGGTCAGATCGCGCTTGAAGTTGAACGCGACGGCCGCGGCGTCGAGTGGGGTGCCGTCGGTGAAGCGGATGCCGTCCCGGATCGTGATCTTCACCGTCTTGCCGTCGTCGAGGAACTCGTAGCTTTCGGCCTGGTTCGGTACGACCTTCACGTCACTGCCGTCGGGGTTGGCGGTCAGCGTGAACAGCCCGCCGTAGATCGAGCTCATCTGGGAGATGTTCGCCCCGCCCGTGGTGTTGGTCGCCGGGTCCAGCCCCGACGGCCAGCCGCCCGCGAACGACTGGCCTTCCAGCACCGTGAGCTCCCCGCCGGGCTGCGGCGGGCCGGAGGCCTCCTGACCCGCGCCGGTCGTGGTTCCGCTGCAGGCGGCGAGGCCGAGGATCATCGCGACCGGCGGAACCAGCCTCCGCAGTCTCATGTTTTTCCTCCAAATCGCGGTCTGGATCGTCTCGTTCAGCGTCACCAGCCGTGCACCGAGAGGCATAGCGCGGTTTCGCCGAGCGGAAAAAGGATCGAACGGCGGTCCGGCGCCCGATGTGGAACACTTGCGGGATGCCGGAGGTGATGGCGATGAAGGTCGGCGCCGCGACTGTCCCGGCCTTGACCGGACAGGGGCGCGTGAGGCGGGTACAGCGCGACACGGGCCGCGTACGCTGAGGGCGTCCGTGGAAGGCACCGCACGTGCAACTCGGCTCCCCAACCCCTGCCGCGCCGGGCGGCGACGCGCCTGACCCGAACCGGTGGCACGCCCTCTGGGTGACGCTGGCCGCGGGCTTCATGATCCTGCTCGACGTCACGATCGTCGCGGTCGCGTTGCCCTCGATGCGGCGGGACCTGGGCGCCTCTCCCGCCGCGGTGCAGTGGGTGGTTTCCGGATACGCGCTGACGTTCGCACTCTCGCTGGTGCTCGCCGGGCGCCTCGGCGACGCCATCGGCCGGCGCCGTATCTTCCTGGTGTCGCTGGCCGTGTTCGTGGTGTGCAGCGCGGCGGCGGGCGCCGCCCCGACCGCCGGCGCGCTCGTCGCGGCGCGGCTGGCGCAGGGCGCCGCGGCCGGGTTCCTGGCGCCGCAGAACTCGGCGTTCATCCAACAACTGTTCACCGGTGAGGAGCGGGGCCGCGCGTTCGGCTTTTTCGGTGCGACGGTGGGGATCTCCAGCGCGGTCGGGCCGATCACCGGTGGGGCGATCCTCGCGCTGGCCGGCGGCAGCCAGGGCTGGCGGTGGATCTTCTACGTCAACCTGCCCGTCGGCGTTCTCGCGCTGGTGCTGGCCGCTCACCTGCTACCGCGGGTCGCGCCCGGCCCGCGCGGACACCTCGACCTGCCGGGGGTGGGCCTGCTCGGCGGCGGCGTGGCGGCGGTGATGCTCCCGCTGGTGCAGGCCGACGCCGGGGGAGTGCGCCGGTTCTGGTGGCTGTTCCCGGCCGGAGTGCTGCTGCTTGCCGTGTTCGCCTGGTGGGAGCGGCGGGTGCTCGCCCGGGGCCGCGAGCCGGTGTTCGATCCACGGCTGATCACCGCGACCCGGGGCTACGCGACGGGCGCCGCGCTGGGCACCCTGTACTTCGTCGGCTTCAGCGGAGTCTGGCTGGTCTTCGCGTTGTTCTTCCAGGACGGTCTGGGATATTCGCCGTTGCGGTCGGGACTCACCGTGACACCGTTCGCGCTCGGCTCGGCGGGGGCGGCGGTGGTGGCCGGGCGGCTCGTCGAACGGATGGGACGCGTGCTGACCGTGCTCGGCCTCATCGGCGTGATGACGGGCCTGGGCACGGCGGCCTTGGTCCTTTGGCTGGCTCCGCCGCAGACGGTGATGTGGGCGGTGGCGCCGGCGCTGTTCCTCGGCGGGGTCGGCAGCGGATTCGTGATCTCGCCGAACGTCACGATGACCCTGCGCGAGGTCCCGGTACGGCTGGCCGGTGCGGCGGGTGGCGCGCTGCAGACCGGGCAACGACTCGGCGGTGCGGTGGGCACCGCGGCGCTTCCCGGTCTGTTCTACGGCGTCCTTATTTCAACGGACGGCGACTTCCCGGCCGCCGTGTCGCTGTCCGTGGGCGCGGGTGTCGCCGCGATGCTGGCCTCCCTGGCCGTCGCGGTCGCGGACTGGCGGCGTTGCCGGGGCCGCGCCGGATTCCCGCCGTGCCCGCCGGAAGTGGCCAACAGTCCTGCCCACGCCGCGCACCCCTGACCGTCCCTTTTTCCAGCGTGGCCGCGGCGATACCCGCCACACCGGCGAGTTGCTTCCCCGGCGGTTACGCTGATCTCACCGCGGGAGGCCGTAATGGAACTGGACGTGCTGGTCGAGATCCCGATGGGATCGCGCAACAAGTACGAGATGGACCACGAACTGGGCCGGATCCGGCTCGACCGGACCCTGTTCACGGCGACGCAGTACCCGGCGGACTACGGATTCGTCCGCGACACCCTGGACGGGGATGGCGAACCGCTGGACGCCCTCGTGCTGGTGGAGCAGCCCACGTTTCCCGGCTGTGGGATCGCCGCCCGGCCGGTGGCACTGTTCTGGCTGCGCGACGAGCGCGGCCCCGACGCCAAGCTGCTGTGCGTCCCGGCGCACGATCCGCGGCAGGAGGCGCTGCGGGATCTCGACGACGTGCCGGCGCACTTACTGCGCGAGATCGGTCATTTCTTCGACGTCTACAAGGAACTGGAACCGGGAAAGTGCGTGTCGGTGGGCGGCTGGGAGGGCCGGGCCGCCGCCGAGCGGGTCACGCGCGAGGCGATCGAGCGGTTCCAGGTGGCCATGCGATGACCCGCGAAGGCTCCGCTCCCACCCTTGTCCGGGGACAAACCCCCAGGCCTGGACTGCGGCCTGGCTTGCCCTGATCGGGCCGGAGGACCAAAGTGGAGGGTGAGGCTGGATTCCCTGCGAAATGAGGGATGTGCCGTGAGCGACCGCGAAAGCACACTTTCTGATCTGTTGCACGAGACGCGAGTCTTCCCGCCGCCGGCCGGGCTGGCCGCGGGGGCGAACGTCACCGCGGAGGCGTTCGAGGCCGCCGGGAGAGACCGGCTCGCGTTCTGGGAACGTGCGGCCGAACGCCTGTCCTGGGCCGGCCGTTGGGAGCGGGTGCTGGACTGGCAACCGCCGTTCGCCCACTGGTTCCCGTCGGGCAAGCTGAACGTGGCCTACAACTGCCTGGACCGTCATGTCGAAGCGGGCCATGGCGAGCGTGTGGCGCTGCGGTGGGAAGGCGAGCCCGGCGACAGCCGGACGATTACCTACCGCGCCCTGTGTGACGAGGTGTGCCAGGCCGCGAACCTGCTGCTGGAACTCGGCGTGCGGGCCGGCGAGCGGGTCGCGATCTACCTGCCGATGATTCCCGAGGCGGTCGTCGCGATGCTGGCCTGTGCCCGGATCGGCGCGCCGCACACGGTGGTGTTCGGCGGGTTTTCCGCCGAGGCCCTGCGCACCCGCATCGAGGACTGCGACGCGCGGGTCGTGATCACCGCGGACGGCGGCTACCGGCGGGGCGCCGCCAGCCCGCTCAAGGCCAGTGTCGACGCCGCGGTGCGGGACTGCCCGGGCGTGCGGCACGTGCTGGTCGTGCGGCGCACCGGGCAGACCATCGACTGGGACGGCTCGCGCGATCTGTGGTGGCACGAGCAGGTCGGGCGGCAGAGCAGGGAGCACACCCCGGAGGCGTTCGAGTCGGATCATCCGCTGTTCATCCTCTACACCTCCGGCACGACCGGGAAACCGAAGGGCATCCTGCACACCACCGGTGGTTACCTGACCCTCGTGGCGTGGACGCACTGGGCGGTGTTCGACCTCAAACCCGAGACCGACGTCTACTGGTGCACGGCCGACATCGGGTGGGTCACCGGCCACTCCTACATCGTCTACGGGCCGCTGGCCAACGGTGCGAGCTCGATGATGTACGAGGGCACCCCCGACACGCCGCACAAGGGCCGCTGGTGGGAGCTGGTCGAGAAGAACCGGGTGTCGATCATCTACACCGCTCCGACCGCGATCCGCACCTGCATGAAGTGGGGCGACGAAATCCCGGAGCAGTTCGACCTGTCGTCGTTGCGCCTGCTGGGCAGCGTGGGCGAGCCCATCAACCCGGAGGCGTGGATGTGGTATCGCGAAAACATCGGCGGCGGCCGCTGCCCGATCGTGGACACCTGGTGGCAGACCGAGACGGGCGGGATCCTGATCTCGCCCCTGCCCGGCGTCCACACGTGCAAACCGGGCTCGGCGAGCCGGCCGCTGCCGGGCATCTCCGCCGAGATCTACGACGACGCCGGGCGCGTCCTGCCCCGCAAGGACGCCGCCGGATATCTCGTGCTGACCGAGCCGTGGCCGGGCATGATACGCACGATCTGGGGCGATGACGACCGCTATCGCGAGGTGTACTGGTCCCGGTTCCCGGGCGTGTATTTCGCCGGCGACGGGGCGAAATGGGACTCCGACGGCGACATCTGGCTGCTGGGCCGGGTGGACGACGTCATGAACATCTCCGGGCACCGGATCTCCACGATCGAGGTCGAATCGTCGCTGGTGTCCCATCCGGACGTGGCCGAGGCGGCCGTGGTCGGCTCGCCCGACCCCACCACGGGGCAGGCCATCGTGGCGTTCGTGATCCCGCGCGGCGCGGCCCGGACCGACGCCGAGGGCGAGCGGTTCGCGCGGGACCTGCGTGATCACGTCGCCAGCGAGATCGGGCCGATCGCCAAGCCGAAGCAGATTCTCGTCGTCGCCGAGCTGCCCAAGACCAGGTCCGGCAAGATCATGCGGCGGCTGCTGCGAGACGTGGCGTCCAACCGGGAACTCGGCGACGTGACCACCTTGACCGACAGCTCGGTGATGGACCTGATCAAGGAGAAACTGCCGACCGCCGCACGGGAGGGTTGAGCGACCCGGCCGCCCCCGACCACCGCAGGCGCCTTTTCACCCGGCGCCTGCGGTGCCCGCGACACATGACTTATCCTCAAACGCCATTTGCCCATCGCTGACGCGGCGTCGATTATCTATCTTTCCACGGTAGGCCCTCTTCAGTTCGGCGAAGAGGCTGCCATGACGACCCAGGCCGCGACCACCCTGCGACAAAGCACAGCTCGGTCGGTTGTCCGTCCAGTTTGGACTCCAGGCGAGATCGTGCGCGGATCATCGTCCGCGGTGAGGACGGGAGGACCAGGCATGACGGCTACTGGCGAGCCGGTTTCCGGCAGGGACGCGACGCGCACCGTCGATTCCGGCTTCGGCCAAACACAGCGGCGGCGAATCCTGGTTTCCGGCGCGATCGGCACGACCATCGAATGGTTCGATTTTCTGCTCTACGGCCTGATCGCCCCCGTCGTCTTCGAAACACTGTTCTTCCCGAAGGCCGACCCGCTGGTCAGCAGTGTCGCGGTGCTGGGCACGTTCGCGTTCGGATATCTGGCCCGGCCGTTGGGCGGGCTCATCTTCGGGCATTTCGGCGACCGTATCGGCCGCAAGCCGGTCATGTTCATCACGCTGGTCACGATGGGCACGTGCACCACCCTGATCGGCCTGTTGCCGACCTACGCCGCGATCGGTGCCGCCGCGCCGATCCTGCTCGCGATCCTCCGGTTCACCCAGGGCCTCGCGCTCGGCGGCGAGACGGTGGGCGCGGTGATCATGGCGACCGAGGGCGCGCCGCACGGTAAGCGCGGCGGGTACGCGGGGTTCGTTCAGGTCGGCGCGGCGCTCGGCTCGGTGTTCGCGGCGCTGGCCGCGGGGCTGGTGGCGGGCATGCCCGAGGGCGACCGCCTGGCGTGGGGCTGGCGGATCCCGTTCCTGGCCAGTGCGGTGCTGGTGCTGGTCGGCGTCTACGTGCGGGCCAAAATCGAAGAGTCGCCGGTGTTCAAGGCCGCGACGAGGCATGCTCCGCGGCGGGTACCGCTCGCCGCGGCGCTGCGCCAGGAACCGAGGGCATGCATCACGGTGTTCCTGTGCACGATCGCCGAAACGAGCATGCTGCAGCTGTTCACCGTTTACATCCTGGTCTATGGCAAGCAGGCCCTGGGCATCGATACGGCCGTGATGCTGCAGGGTGTGCTGATCGGCAACATCGTCGGTATCTTCGCGAACCCGCTGTTCGGCCGGCTCTCGGACTTCGTCGGCCGGCGGGTGATGCTGGGGTCGTCACTGGTCGTCGGGGTCCTTTATGTCCCGTTCGTGTTCTTCCCGTTGCTGCGGACCCACAACGAGGCGCTGATCATCCTCGCGATCGCGATCCCGCCGGCGATCATCCAGACGCCCCTGTTCTCCACCGAAGGCAGCTTCTACGCCGAGTTGTTCCGTGACGCCGGGCGCCGGTTCTCGGGGCTGGGCGTCAGCCGCCAGCTCGGCGGTGTGGTCGGCGGGTTCTTCCCGCTGATCGCGACGTCGCTGCTGGCGGCGTCCGGCTCGATCTGGCTGGTGATCGGTTACTACATCGTGATTTCCGCGATTTCCTTCACCGCGGTCCTCAGCGCCCGCGAAACCAACCGGGAAACCCTGGCGTAATCGTCGAGCCGGACCCCGCGAGTCCCCCGTTCCCGTCGCGCGTGTCCCACACTCCCGTCGCGCGTGTCCCACACTCCCGTCGTCCCGACGCGCACGGGAGGGTCCGCCAGGCGCACGCCGTTTTTCCCGGGCCTGGGCGGGTAACCCCTGAATCGTGCCGGAATTGCCCGATGTGGAGAGCTTCCGCCGCGTGTTCGCCTCGCACGCGGTTGGGCCGCCGGTCCGGCGTGTCGACGTGCTGGACACCGGGGTGCTCCGCGACGTCACCGCGGACAGGTTGTCGGAAGCGTTGGTCGGCCGGCGGTTCACCGAGCCGCGCCGGCGCGGCAAGTTGCTTCTCGCGCCGGCCGGCCCGCTGGCGGTGGTCCTGCATTTCGGAATGACCGGATCGCTGCACTGGGCCGGGCCGGGACAGGACGTCCACCGTCACGACCGGGTGGTGTTCGCCTTTCCCGACGGGGAGTTGCGCTACCGCGACATGCGCAAGCTGCAGGGCCTGCGGCTGGTCGAGGGGACCCGCGGCGTGGACGAGGTGCTGACCGGCGTCGGGCCGGACGCGACCGAGATGTCGCGCGACCGGCTCGGCGAACTGCTGGGCGGCCGGCGGCAGGTCAAGGCGACGTTGACGGACCAGTCGGTCATCGCCGGCATCGGCAACCTGCTGGCGGACGAGATCCTGTGGCGGGCAAGGATAAATCCCCGCACCTCAGGAGTCCACTTAGGACGAGACGACCTCGTCAGGCTCGATGCGGCCATGAGCAGCGTGCTCCGGCAGTCGATCGAGGCGGGCCGGGTGCCCACCGACAAGTCCTGGCTGACCGGGCGCCGCGACGAGCCGTCGGGGTCGTGCCCCCGGTGCGGCACCACACTCGTCCACGAGCGGGCCGGCGGGCGGGCCACCACGTGGTGCCCGCGGTGCCAGCCGCGCTGATCCGGTTCCCGGCGACGGCTACTGGGCAACCGCTTCACGGTCGTCCTCGCGCTCGGCGGGACGGCGAGAAACGCGTGAGGCACCGCACGTCTGGACCTTTAGGGAACCAGCAGGCCGGATGCCCCGTCGGAGCGCCGGATGAGATTTGACCAGACCAGCTGTCAGGCCCGCCGGTTGTTGCCATACTTGTCGCAAACGGTTGGTCCACGTGGTGGAGGTGAGTGGTGTGGATCCGCACCGGCTGCAGGACAAGGCCGATGCCCGGCGATTTCTCCATGAGATGGGCAAGCAACCGCAGACACCGCGGCACGTGGCAACTGCCGACGAGGTCAAGGCGCCGACCGGGGCGGGCTCGGCCGAGCTGATCGCCGAGGGCGACGACCGGATCGAGCTGGACCCGGCCGAGATCGCGGCGGCCGACGCGGAACTGGCCCGGCGGCATGACGAGCTGTCGGAGTTGCTGGCACAGGCCAAGGAGCTGGAGGCGCCGTTGCGGGACGGCAGCGGACCGGTGGCCACGCACCTGCGGCGGGCCTTCGGGCTGCGCGGTTCGGCGGACACGGGTGTCCAGGCCACCTTGCGCGACTACCTCGACGAGCTCGCCACGCTGCGCGAGGCCATCCGGCGGGCGGGGGCCGGCCACCAGGCCGCGGACGACGAGGCCCGCGACAGCCTGCGCGGATTCCACCGCGATGCCGGTTCTTGATTGGGGGGTCAAACCATGAGCGAAAAGCTTCCGTACAACACGCACCGCAAGCATCGTTACTACACGCAAGATCACCCGCTGACGGCGAAGCAGCAGCGGCGGGTTCGTCGGCTGCGCCGCATCCGGGCCAGCAACGCGCGCGACGAATCCTTCGGCAAGATCAACTGGGCGGCGTACGAGCACCAGCAGCTGTGGGACATGGTCCAGTCGTCCGACCCGGCCGCGATGGGGACGGCGGCGCACCGGTGGGCACAGCTCGCGGTCGGGGTCGACTCGGCGACCGGCGACGTGCACAAGACGGTGCAGAAGCTGCTGATGTCGTGGCGCGGTCCCTCGGCCGTACAGGCGGCGCAGTCGGCGTCGAAGCTGACCGCGTGGGGCGCCGGTGCGAGCGGGACCATACGGGACGTCGGCGAAGGGCTCGACTCCTACACCAGCGCCCTGCTGGAAGCCCGTAACAGCTTGCCGAAGCCGGTGTATTACTCGGACGTCGTGCACTTCCGCGAGGGATACGACGTGAAGGCGAGCAGCGGCCCGAGCGGCGCGATCCTGGCCGATCAGCTGCTCGACGACCACCTGCCGACCAAACGCGAGGCGAGTACCGCCAAGGCGGAGGCCGTGCGGGTGATGGAGCGGTACGAGGCGGCCAGCAAGCACGTGCACGACCGGCTGCCCCACTTCGCCGACGCGCCGGAAGCAACCGCGGGGGTCGGCGGTTCAGACCAAGATTCGGAAGGACCGCGCGGCCACGACAGCACGGTCGCGTCGTCGGTGCCCGTCGGCGGACCCGGCGCCGGAGCGCCGGGTGGCGTGTCGGCTTCCGGGTTCGGCGGAAATCCCGTGCTCAGCGATGGCCGCGGCGCACTGGCGGCCGGTTCGGTGACCGGTAGTGGCGCGCCTGCCGGGAGCGCGGGCGGTGCGGCCGCGGCCTCCGCACAGGGCTCCGGGGGAGCGGGCGCGGGTGCGCGTGGTGCGGGGCCCGGTGGCGGCATGGGCATGTACCCGCCCGGCGGGGGAGCGCACGGCGGCGAAGGCGCGGCCGAGCACCGTAACCGCTACGGCGACGAGTTCGGTGTCGACTTCCTCGACGATCTGCCGCCGGCCTACCCGCCGGTGTTCGGCGAGTGAGCAGAATCAGGAAGGAAGAGTCGTGGCTCGGCGTATGACCACAGTGGACGGTGTGGTGCTCTCGCACCAGGAGTACGACCTGTTGTGGGCGGATCTCCAGGCGGGGCCCCAGCCGTACCCGCTGGAAGTGCGGTCGCACGGTTACACCATGGCCGAACGCGACGAGCTCGGCGGGCATGTGTTCGAAACGCTGGCGCAAGGCGGGTTCGTCGACGAGCACGACGAAGTGGATCCGCGGCTGGACGAATTGCTCATGCTGCTCGCCGGGCCGGCGTTCTCGGTGGACGCCTTGGTGCTCGCCGAGGTGCCGTTGCGGGTGCTCGCCGCGGCGGGCGCCCGGGATGGCGTGCTGGCGGTGCTGGACGAGCGCGAGCTGGCGCTGCGACCCTGCCGGCCGCACGAGCTCGTCGATCTCGTGGCCGGGGTGATCGGGGATCGGCCGCCGGGTCCTGGGCAGTCGGTGCGGTTGCCCCGTGAGGTGTTCTCGGCGGCGATGAATGCCTTCGCCGGCAACGGTTTCCTGGGGTTCGAGCGCACACTGGCGGATGCCGGTGTCGCCGGCCGCGAAACCCGGGCGCTGGCCACGATCGTCGAGTCGCCGCGGGCGGCTTCCGGCCAGGCTGCCGCCAACCGGGCCGGGCGGAGGTCCCCGGTGGTGACCTGGTACGACACCGAAGCGGGGCGGTACGCGGCGATCGTCGAGGAGGTTGCCGGGACGCGGTGGGTGACGGTGACTCCGGCCGACGGCCGGTGGCTGGCGGGGCGCATCGGCGAGCTGCTCGATCGTCTCGCACCCGGCTGAGGAGATCACGGGAACGATCGGCACACGCCGCGCATCCTATTCGGCGTGATCATCGACAACGATATCTGGCGAAAGGGGAGATATGAGCACGCTGACTGCGGAGCAGATCGCGCAACACGCGTATAAGGCGGGGTTTCGTGGCCACGCGCTGACGACGGCGGTGGCGGTGGCGATGGCGGAGTCCGGCGGGAACACGCACGCGCACAACGGCCGCCCGCCGGACAACTCCTACGGCCTGTGGCAGGTCAACATGCTCGGCTCGATGGGGCCGGCCCGGCGTGAGCAGTTCCATCTCCATTCGAACAACGACCTGTTCAACGCCGACCACAACGCCAAGGCCGCCTACGCGATTTCCAGTCACGGCAAGAACTTCGGGCCGTGGTCGACCTATACCAACGGGGCGTACAAGAAGCACCTCGCGGCGGCGAAGAAGGCCTCCGAGAAGGTGACCGCGGAGCACCACAAGAAGGGCCAGCACGACCCCCACGGCAAGAACAACGCCCACGGCAAGAACACCGGCCACCCGAAGGGGAAGGGCAAGGACGGCTTCTCCGCGGACGCCCAGCAGTTCCACGCCTACACCAGCAAGACCGACCACATCGCGGGGGAGCTGCGGTCCGTGGGTTCCCGCACGGTCCACTCGGTCACCTCCATCGCGCACGACAGCTTCGGCCAGGTCGGCAAGGAAACCGGTTTCGCGTCGGCCCTGGGCGATTTCAGCCGGGCACTGGAAAAGCAGGTCATTGCGACCGGCAAGAACGCGCAGGCACTGGGCTCGGACGTGAAGAAGGCCGGTAACGCATACCGGGCGACCGATGACGACGCGCTCGTGGAGATCAAGAACGCCGACATCAAGAGCGTCCTGGGATAGGCGGGGAAAACACAATGGACACAGCACAACTCGCCACGCTGTTCGCCGGCGAGATGAAGACTCACCAGGAAAAGCTGGCGGGCAAGGCGGGCGAGGCGCAGACCGCCCAGAACGCGCTGGAATCGGCCGCCAGGGCCATCATGGAGCAGCACGACGTCCAGCGGAAGGCCGCCACGTCACTGCTGTCCCATTGGGACAGCAAGGCCTCGTCCGCGTTCGAGGGGAAGTCGGCGAAATTCGGCGACGAGCTCACCGTCACGGCCGAAGCGAGCGTGCGCGCGGCGAAGATCGTCTCCGAGGTCACCGACGCGCTGGCCGGACGGCACAATGCGACCGGCACTCTGATCGACGAGTTCGTCACGAAGGCGCAGAGTTTCCTCAAGAGCGGCTTCGCGCTGGCCGGACTGCAGGCGCCGGGCATGCTGCTCAGGGCACTGGGCGAGGTCACCGACCTGGCGGGGCAGTACCTCAAGGAGTCGGCCGGTCAGCTGAAGGACGCGCGCGCCGAAATGACGGACGCGGCCCACAAGCTCCGGGCGCTTGAAAAGGAACTGAACTCCGACGGCGTTGCCGATCCAGGGGCGGCCGCGCACAAACCGCTGCCGGGCAAGGGGAAAGAGCACGGCAAGGAGCACGCCAAGCATCCGGGCAAGGGCGGCACGAAGCCGAGCAATTCCAAGAAGGTGGACAAGATCCTCGCCGACGCCCGGAAGAACCTCGGCTACCACGAGGGGCCCAACAACCGGAACAAGTGGGGGCCGACGGGGCAGCCGTGGTGCTCGTACTTCGCCACCTCGATGTGGCGCGACGCCGGGGTGAACATTCCGAAATACGGCTTCACCGGGGACGTCTACAAGTGGGGCGAGCGCAATCACCTCGCCTACAACCGGCATGACCTGGCCAAGCAGGCGCGTCCCGGCGACGCGATCCTGTTCGGCACCGGCCCCAGCTGGGGCGGCAGCGAGCACATCGGCATCATCGAGAAGGTCGAGGGCAACAAGATCACCACGATCGAGGGCAACTCGAACGACCAGGTGATGCGGCACACCTACACGCTGCCCCGCGACGCGCACAGATTCTACGGAGGGGTGCATCCGAAGTGAGCATTACCGGAAATGCTCGCCGCGACGGGGTTTCCGTCGAGGTGCTGCCCGGGGGCGCCCTGCGTTCGCTGGAGCTGAGCCCCGACGCGGTTCGCGGTGGGGGCACGGCGCTCGCCCGCAACATCCTGGCTCTCGTGCGCGAGGCCGCCGCCGAGGCCAATCAGCGCGCCAAGAGCGCGGTCGCCGACCTTGGCGGCCTGCGCGAGGACGAACTCGCCGGGCTGGGGCTGACCCAGGAAGCGGGCCTGACCGAGACCGCGGAGAGCACGACGCCCGGCACCTGGAGGCTCTGATGGATTCCGACGAGCGCAGCATCGACGAGTTGATCGAGATCGCCGAGGAGATCCCCGATCGGCTGGGCCTCGCCGCCGGGATGCAGGACCTGCGCGGTAGCGCCCAGGGAGAGGGCGTGTCGGTGACCGTGGACGTCCAAGGCATGCTGGTCGATCTGGACATCACCGACAAGGGGCTCGCACTCGGCCCGCAGCGGCTGGCCGCCGAGATTTCCCGGCTCAGTACCGAAGCGGGTGGCAAGGTGTTGCGGGAGGGACTGCGGGCCGTCAAGGCGGGCACCACCCCGCAGATCGCCGCGGCGATCGCGGACTACCTCGGTATCGACGTGGAGGAGCCGGTTTCGCCGGTCGAGCCCGAGCAGCCGGCACGATCGGAGCAGCCGGCGCGGCCTGCGCGGCGGTCGTCCCGTCCGGACGAGGACGACGAATCCGAGGGCTTCGTGCTCAGGCCGGTGTGAGCCGCCCCGATCGTGGATCATCGCCGGTGACCGGGAGAACGGCGAAGCGCCGGATCAAGCGGGCGTGGTACGCGCTCGCCGTCCGGCGGGAATCACCAGCGGCGTTCCCGTTTCGGGATCGGTGATCACGCGACACCGCAGCCCGAAGATGTCCTCCACCAGTTGCGCGGTCAGGACGTCTTCGGGCGAGCCCGTCGCTACCACCCGCCCGTTGCGCATCGCGATCAGGTGAGTGGCGTACCGGGCGGCATGGTTGAGGTCGTGCAGGACCGCTACCAGCGTGCGCCCTCGCTCTTCGTGCAGCCGGGCGCACAGGTCGAGGATTTCCAGCTGGTGCGCGATGTCCAGGTAGGTGGTCGGCTCGTCCAGGAGCAGCAGCGGTGTCTCCTGGGCGAGGACCATGGCGATCCAGACCCGCTGGCGCTGGCCGCCCGACAGCTGGTCGACCGGGCGGTGGGCCAGATCCGAGACTCCGGTCGCCGCCATGGCGTCCGCGACTACGCGTTCGTCCACTTGGGACCATTGGCGCAGCAGGCTCTGATGCGGGTAGCGCCCGCGCGCGACGAGTTCGGCCACCGTGATGCCGTTGGGCGCGACCGACGACTGGGGGAGCAGGCCCAGGATCCGGGCGATCCGCCGGGCCGGGAGCGAGCCGATCGCGTGCCCGTCGAGCACGACCGTTCCGGCCACGGGTCTGAGGATCCGGGCCAGTGCACGTAGCAATGTGGACTTGCCGCAGGCGTTCGGTCCCACGATGACCGTGAAGGACTCGTCCGGGATGGCGACGGTGAGGTCTTCGGCGATGGTCCGCCGGTCGTAGGCGAGAGTGAGCGCGCTCGCGCTGAGCCGTGTCACGCGGCCGTTGTCCATGTTCTCCGTCCTCCGCAGGGTCATATCCGTCCCGCCCGGCGTTCGACCGCGAGCAGCCACACCAGGTAAGCGCCGCCGAGCAGGCCGGTCACCACGCCGACCGGCAGCTGGTGACCGGGTACCAGGTGGCCGCCCACCCAGTCCGCGATGACGAGCAGCGCGGCTCCCGTGCACAGCGACGGCAACAGGTTCGGCCCGGGCGAGCCGGTCATCCGCCGGGCCAGCTGCGGCGCGGCGAGCGCCACGAACGAGACCGGCCCCGCCGTCGCGGCGGCGAAGGAGACGAGCAGCACCGCCGAGAGCAGGAGGACGAGGCGCACCCGTTGGACCCGCACACCCAGGCCATACGCGGTGTCGTCGGCCAGTTCCAGCACCCGCAGGCCCCGCCCGCAGCCCAGTAGGACCACCGGGACGAGCGGCACCATCGCGACGATCAGCGGGAGTGTCTCCGGCCAGCCACGCCCGTCGAGGCTGCCGGTCAACCACAACACCGCTCGCGCGGCTTCCGTCAACTGGGACCGGGTCAGCAGGTAACCGTTGACCCCGGTCAGGACCGCGGCGACACCGATGCCGACCAGGATGAGGCGGTACCCGTGCACTCCGCGCCGCCAGGCCAGCAGGAAGATCGTGATCCCCGCGGCGAGGCCGCCGGCCGCGGCGCCGCCCGCGAGCACCGCGCTGTTGCCCCCGGCGGCGACCGTTGCCAACGCGCCCGTCGCCGCGCCCTGCGTGACACCGAGAAGGTCGGGACTGCCCAAGGGATTACGCACCAGCGCCTGGAAGACCGCGCCGGCCAGGGCGAGCGCGGCGCCGGTCAGCACGGCGGCGACCAGGCGGGGCAGCCGCAACTGTCCGACGATGAACTCGTCGGCCGGGGAACTGTTGCCGGTCAGGGCCTGCATCACCTCGGCGGGACTCACCGGGTAATCGCCGCTGCCCAGGCTCACGATCCCGGCGATCACGGTGACCAGCAGACAGCCCGCGCCGACCGCCAGTGCCCGCGGTCGGTAACGCAGCGAAAACCGGCCGGCACGCAGGCTTCTCATGAGGCCGACGCCTTCCCACGGTGGACCAGGTTCAGGAACAGCAGGCCGCCGAGCGCCGCCGTGACCACCCCGACCTGGAGTTCGCCCGGGCTGCCCAGCACTCGGCCCAGCACGTCCGCCCCGAGCAACAGCACCGGTGCGAGCAGCGCGCAGTAGGGCAGCAGCCAGCGCAGATCGGTACCGGCCAGGCGCCGGAGAAGGTGCGGCACCAGCAGGCCCACGAAGACGATCGGCCCGCAGGCCGCGGTGGCCGACCCGCACAGCAGCGTGATCGCAACGATCGAACCCGCGCGGATCAGGCCGGGTCGGCTGCCCAGCGCCCGGGCCGCGTCGTCGCCGAGGGCCACGACGTTGAGCGGCCGGGCGAGGGCGATGGCGAGCACGAGCCCGGTGGCGACGAACGGCAGCACCTTGAGCACGGTCGCGGGGTCGGCGTCGGCCAGCGTGCCGACGGTCCAGAATCGCAGGCGGTCGAGTGAAGCGTTGTCCAGCAACATGAGTGCGGTCACATACGAGTAGAGCGCGGCGTTGAGACCTGCCCCGGCGAGGGCCAGGCGGACCGGTGTCGCGGACCGCCCGCCGCCGACCGCGTAGATCAGGACCGCCACCGCGGCCGCGCCGATGAGCGCGAACCAGACGAACGCGCTGAAGGTCGCCACGCCGAGGAAGGCGGAGGCGGTGGCGACGGCCGCCGAGGCACCCGCGTTGATGCCCAGTACTCCAGGATCACCCAGTGGGTTGCGGGTCAGCGCCTGCATCAGTGCGCCGGCCGGGCCCAGGGCGGCTCCGGCGAGGAGTCCGAGCAGTGTGCGAGGCAGCCGTAGCTGGTGTACCACGGTGTAGACGGGGGAGTCGGGGTCGACCAGCCCGTGCCACACCTCGCCGGGCCAAAGCGGTCTCGCGCCGACGCCGATGCTGAGCACGACGAAAGCGGCGAGGATCGCCGCAGACGCGACGAGACCCGTTGCGCGCAGTGCGCGACGGGAGCGTGGCGACGGTCGCTGGGTCGCCGGTTTTCCTTGCTGCGGCGTCGTTTCCGCTGTCTTCTGTGACACGAACGGCTCCGGTCTTGCCGGGGGCGTTGTCTGCCCCCTGTGGACGAAGGTCTGGAACAGGCACTTGGACAAGTACGAAGCTTAGGCTAACCTAACCCACGCTTGTCTGTCAGCGCTTTGTCGCAAACGGTGCCGATCACATGAGAGAAGGTCGAAGCCTCATGCCGCAGTCCGGACTCCTCACCGCGGGGATCTCCCGCCGTCGCCTGCTCGCCGTGGGAGGCACCGCGGCACTGGGGACGCTGCTCGCCGCCTGTGGAAACGGCAGCAGTGGTTCGGCACCGGAGCCGGCGGCCGGGGGCTCGGGCCCGTGGTCGTTCACCGACGACCGGGGCACCCCGGTCACCGCCAGGACCACCCCGGCCCGCGTGGTCGCCTTCACCGGCACCGCGGCCGCGCTCGTCGACTTCGGCCTCGGCGACCGGATCGTCGGAGTCTTCGGCGAAACCACGCTCGGCGACGGAAAGCCGGCGAAGCAGGCCGGGGACCTAGACCTCGGCAAGGTCACCGTCATCGGCAACGTCTACGGCGAATTCAGTGTCGAGAAATACGCGGCATTGCGTCCAGACCTGCTGGTCACGCACATGTACGAACCGGGCGAACTGTGGTACGTGCCGAAGGAGAGCGGGGACAAGATCCGCCAACTGGCCCCCACGGTCGCCATCAATGTGGCCCGGGTACCGCTGACCACCCCGATCGAACGCTACGCGGAATTCGCGCGGTCCCTGGGCGCGGATTTGAACGCCAAGCCGGTCGTCGACGCGAAGGCACGGTTCGACGCGGCTTCCGCTCGCCTGCGCCAGGCGGCCAAGGCGAGCGGCGGACTGACCGTGATGGCGGCCTCGGGCAGCCCGGACACGTTCTACGTGTCCAACCCGGCCTCCGCCGCCGACCTGACCTGTTTCGCCGAGCTCGGCGTCAATCTCGTGACCCCGGAAAAGACCGACAGCGGCGGCTACTTCGAAAGCCTCAGCTGGGAAAACGCCGACAGATACCACGCCGACCTGATCCTGCTCGACGACCGCGGCACCTCGCTTCAGCCACCCGACCTCGCGGCCAAGCCCACCTGGGCGGCGCTGCCCGCGGTCCGGGCCAACCAGGTCACCGCGTGGGACGCGGTCCCCCGGTTCTCCTACGCGGGTGCGGCGCCCCTGCTGGAAAACCTGGCCAAGGCCATCGAAAGCGCACGGAAGGTGTGATCTGGTGATGAGCTCAGACGCGACCGCCGCCACTGTCGTCGCCGAGGAGTTCCGGTTCTTCGCCGTGTACGTGGTACGCGCCGAACGGCTCGGGCCGAGCATGGTCCGGGTCACCTTCGGCGGCGAGCAGTTGCGGGATTTCGCCGGAGGCGGCCGTGACCAGAGTCTGTCGCTGTTCCTGCCGCACCCGGGACAACGTGAGCCGGTCGTGCCCACCAGCTCGGGGAACGGGTGGTACGCCCACTGGCGCCAACTGCCCGTGGACGTGCGGGCAGTCATGCGCTCGTATACCGCCCGCGCGCACCGGCCGGAGCAGGGGGAGGTCGATGTCGACTTTGTGTTGCACGGCGTGGGGACGGCCCTCGGCGCCGCCGGACCGGCTTCGGTCTGGGCCGCCCGAGCCCGCCCCGGCGACCGGGCCGTCCTGCTCGGCCCGGCGGTCGAGGACAACAGGGGTGTCGGGTTCCGTCCGCCCGGCGATGCCGACTGGGTGCTGGTCGCGGGCGACGAGACCGCGCTGCCCGCGGTTGGCGGCATCCTCGCCTGGCTGCCTCCCGGTCTTCACGTGCGCGTCCTGATCGAGGTTCCGCATGCCCGCGACATCCAGGACCTGCCCACGGTGGCTGATGTCCAGGCCACCTGGCTGGTCCGCGCGGGCGCCCGTGGCGCCGGCTCCAGCCATTTGGTGGCGACGCTGTGCGCGGCCGAGTTTCCCGCCGGAAAACCGTATGCGTGGATCGCGGGAGAGTCGGGTCTGGTCAAGACGCTGCGGCGGCATCTCGTCCGAGACCGGGGCTGGCCCCGCCAGAACGTGAGATTCGCCGGATACTGGCGCCGTGGAGCGTCCGAAGAGGACATTCGCGCGTAGACGAAGTCTGCCCGAAAACCGATCCGTCCGGCCCTGCAGTTCGCCGGTACCGTGCGCAACCCGCTGGCCTCTTTCCGCCCTCTGCGATGCCCAGCACGATCTTCCCTTATTGGCACCATGATTACTGTTTGACCGAAATGGCGCTGTCGAACCTGGGAACCTTCAGCGATACTCGAATTTCGGAGATCACGCGCTGGCCGGGAGGTTGCCTTGGTGGTCCATGAAACAGCTCTCGTCGTCGTCGACATGCAGAACAGTTTCTGCCATCCCGAGGGGGTGGTGGGCCGGGACTTTCCGGTCCACGAGTGCGACAGCGTCGTGCACGAGACGCAACAAGCGCTCGCTCGTGCCCGTGAACTGGGTGTCCCGATCGTCTACGTCTACACCACGTACCGGCCGGACTACCTCGACGCCTCCCCGACGTGGCGCAAAGTGAATGCCGCCGTCGCCGCGAACAAGGCAATGGTGGAGGGTAGTTGGGATGCCGAGATCGTCGCGGAGATCGCTCCCCGGCCCGGCGACCACCTGGTGGTCAAGCGCGGCTTCGACGGGTTCCTGCACACGTACCTGGAGCCGACGTTGCGGTACCTCGGCGCGCGCAAGTTGCTGCTGCTGGGCGTTTATACAAACGTTTGTGTCGAGACGACCGCGCGCACCGCATTCCAACTCGACTTCGAGGTCACGGTGCTGTCGGATTGCACGGGCGACACATCCGCCGAAGAGCGGGAGATGTCCTTTCGCGCTGTCGGCAGGATGTTCGCCACCGTCGCCCCGTGGCGCGACGCCCTCGCCGAACTGGCCCCCACGCCGGCATAGCCCCGCGGGGGCCAGGATGCGCGGTCAGAACCGGTGTCGAACGAACCCTCTGGATCGCGTTGTCAGAGTCGCCGGATGATCCGCGCCGGGTTGCCCGCCGCGAAGGTGTGGTCCGGTATGTCCCGGATGACCACGCTGCCCGCGCCGATGACCGTATTCTCGCCGATGGTCACGCCTGGGCAGACGATCACGCCGGCGCCGAGCCACGCGTTGTCGCCGATTGTGATGGGGGCGGTTCGCTCCCACCCAGCGCGACGTCGTTCGTGGTCCTCCATCGGGTGCAGCGCGGTGACCAGTTGAGCTCGTGGGCCGATCCGGACGTCGTTGCCGATCGTGATCGTGGCATCGTCCATGAAGAGGGCGTCGTTGTTGACGAAGCTGTTGGTGCCGATGCTGATTTGAGCGCCGTAGCTGCACTGGAAACGTGGTAGGACGGCGGCGCCGGGACCGACCTTGGCGAGCAACCCTTCGAGGATTCGCCGGCGTTCGCCGGCGTCGTCCGCTCCGGTCGCGTTGAACCTGTCGAGCATTCGCCAACAGCGGCGCCGTTCCTCGGTCAGCTCGGGTTCGTCCTGGTACCAGTCGCCGCGCAGCATACGGTCTTTCTGCTCGCCCACGTTGCGGTCCTTTCTGGAGGCTTCCTGGCTGCCACGGTCAATCCGGCAACAATTCCGTGACCAGCCGCGTGAGCTGGCGGAGGTTGCGGCATTCGTGCATCGGTACCACCTGTGCGTACCGCAGTGCCGCGGAATCGCCCGTGCCCCACGTTGTTCTCGGCTCCGGGTTGAGCCAGTGCACGTGCCGCGCCTGCCCGGCGATCCGCCGGAGGGCCGCCAGGTTGGGGTCGCCCCCGTTGGTGCGGCCGTCACCGAGGATCAACACCGAGGTGCGCGCCCCGACCGCGTCCGGCCAGTCGTCCACAAAGGACGCAAGCGAGTCGCCGTAGTTGCTGTTCGTGCCCCAGCGGGTCAGCCGCGCCTGGGTCAGGATGCGCCGCGCCAGTCCTTCGGGCTCGGCGGCGCCGGCCGCGACCAGCTCGGTGATCTCGTCGGTCAGCTCGACAAAGGCGAAGGTGCGGACCTTGCTGAACTGGTCGGCCAGCGCCTGCACCAGTAGGAGGGTGAACTGTGCGAACCCGGCCACGGAGCCCGACATGTCGCACAGCAACACCAGTTCCGGGCGGCCGGGCCGCCGGTCGCGCAGCACCGGACGCATCGGCACGCCCCCGGTCGCCAGCGAGCGGCGCAGGGTCCGCCGGAAATCGATCTGGCCGCGGCGCGCCTTCCGGCGTCGCGCGGCGAGCCGGGTGGCCAGCTTACGGGACAGTGGCTGGATCGTGCGGCGCATCGCGGCCAGCTGCTCGCGGCCGGCGTTGGTGAAGCTGACGAGGTCCGACTGCGGGGCGACCGCGTAGCGCGCGATCCGCTCGCGGCCGCGCACCTCGGCGGTGCGGCGGCGAGCTTCAGCCTGAACGTGTTCGCGGAATTCGGCGATCCGCGACCACGTTTCCCGCCGCGCGATTCCTTCACCGATGCTGTCCGGTTCTTCGCCGCGAATGGCCGCCAGAACGCGATCGAGCAGTGCGTCCGGCCGTAGGTGTTGCAGCGTCTGGTAAGCCGACCATCCGCTCATGCTGCTTTGCTTGCCGTGGCTTGACACCGGGCTACTCATGCCGCCGGCGCCGGAAAACCCGTACTCTCCGAACGCCTCGACCCCCATCGCGGCCAGCGAGCGTAACCGGTCGTCATCTCCCGCCGCGAGCGCTGCGACCAGGGCTTCGCGCAGTGCCGGCAGGCCCGCGGGCTCCTCGGCGGTTTCCGCCCGGCCGATCGCGACCGGGAAGTACAGGTCGAACAGCGCGTCGAAGGTCGCCCGTTCTCCGTGGCGCCGCAGGACAGTGGCGGCCAGCGCCGCCCGCAGCTGTTCCCGGTCGGCGAGGCCGAGCACGTCGACGGCCGCCGCCGCATCCACCGTTTCGCCCGGCCCGACGCGAATTCCATGTTCCCGCAGGGCGCCGACGAACTCGACCAACCGATCCGGCAGCCCGCTCACGGGTGTGCCACTCATGCCGGATCCGGTAGCCGGTCCAGCCGCAGCTCCGCGGCGGCCTTCCGGTGATCGGCCTGGTACTTGAGGACGACGCCGAGGCTTGCCTGGACCACCTGCTCGTCCAGGGTGTCCGCGCCCAGGGCGAGCAGGGTGCGCGCCCAGTCCACGGTTTCCGCGATGGAGGGTGCCTTGCGCAGCTCCATCGACCGCAACGCGCCGACCACGCGAACCAGCGATTCGGCCAGCCGCGCATCGAGGCCGGGCACCTTCAGCGTGACGATGTCGCGTTCCCGTTCGGGCGACGGGAAATCCAGGTGCAGGAACAGGCAGCGTCGCTTGAGCGCCTCGGACAACTCGCGGGTCTCGTTCGAGGTGAGTACCACGAAGGGGCGGCGGAGGGCGGTGATGGTGCCGAGTTCGGGCACGGTCACCTGGAAGTCGCCGAGCACCTCCAGCAGCAGGCCCTCCATCTCGACGTCGGCCTTGTCGGTCTCGTCGATCAGCAGCACCGTCTGGTGCGGGTTCCGGATCGCCTTCAGCAGCGGGCGGGCCAGCAGGAACTCTTCGCTGAACACCTCGTCGCGGGCCTGTGTCCAGCCCTCGTCCCGGCCCGCGGTGATCCGCAGCAACTGCTTGGCGTGGTTCCATTCGTAGAGCGCCCGGGCTTCGTCGATGCCCTCGTAGCACTGCAGGCGCACCAGTTCGCTGCTCGTCGCCTCGGCCAGGGCCCGCGCGAGTTCGGTCTTGCCGACCCCGGCCGGCCCTTCCACCAGTACCGGCTTACCCAGGCGGTCGGCCAGGAACACGGTCGTCGCGATGGAGGTGGAAGCCAGGTACCCCGCCCCGGCCAGCCGCTCGACGACCTCGTCCACCGAATCGAACAGCGGTTGCTGCATTCCGCCTCCTTGCGTGCGATTTCTCGCCCATTGTCGAACCAGCCGGCCGCCCAGCGGTTTCCCGGGTGTGCGAGATCACTTCGCCCGCCTGGGCGTGCGTCCGTTCAGCCGGCGGCGGTGATCGCCTCCAGTAGTTCGACCGTGCGCTGCGCGGCCGGGTGCTGCGCGACCGACTTCTTGACCGCGACGCTGATGTGCCGGACCGGGGTCGGTGACACCACCGGCACGGTGGCCAGGCCGTCGGGCAGGGTGCCGAGCCCGAGCCGCGGGATCACCGTGATGCCGATGCCGGTGGCCACGAACTGGACCGCGGTGGGGTAGTCGTGGGCCTCGACGGCGAACTGTGGCGCGAACCCGGCCTCCGCGCAGGCGGTCAGGAGCACCTGGCGGCAGGCGCCGTGCGAGAAGTCGTTGTCGACCCAGCGCCGGCCGGCCAACTCGGCCAGCGGAACCTGCCGCGACCGGGCCAGCGGGTCGTCGTCGCGGACGACGGCGAAGTACGGGTCGTCGACGAGCCTGCGCACGTGGGCGTCCGCGGACCGGTCGACGCCGGGGGCTTCCACGAAGATGTCGACGTCCGGATCGCGCCGGGTGAACTCGGTCATGTGCAGGTCCAGCCGGAGGTCGGGAAACTCGGTGCGCAGGGTGGCGACGATCCGCGGCAGCCAGGTCGCGCCGGCGGAGCCGAAGTAGCCGATCGACAGGCTGCCGACGCGGCCGGCGCGTAGGTCGCCGGCGAGGCGTTCGACCCGGCTGAGCGCCTCGAACAGCGGTCCCGACTCGGCCGCGAGGGTCCGGCCGGCCACGGTGGGCTCGATACCGCGGCCGACCCGTTCGAACAGCTGAAGCCCGGTCTCGCGCTGCAAAACGGCGAGCTGCTGGCTCACCGCGGAGGGCGTGTAGCCGAGCGCCGAGGCGGTCGCCCGGATCGATCCGTTCGCGACGACGGCGCGAAGGACGCGGAGCCGCGGTATGTCGAGCATGGGAACACAGTACAGCGACGCTTAACGACAATGCAGAAATGATCACTTGTGCTGTGTGGTCGGCGTGGTCAAGATGAGGCCGTGTCCGAAGAACTCACCACCCGTGCCTCGGGGAAAACGGTGGCCGCGGTCGTGATCGCGGTCCTGGCTTGGGCTTCCGCTTTCGTCGTGATCCGCGACGTAGGGCATGCGATCTCGCCCGCGCCGATGACACTGCTGCGACTGGCAGTCGCGGGCGTCGCGCTCACCGTGCCGGTGGTGGCCAGGCACCGCGGCGCGGTCCGGCTCTCCCGCAAGTCGCTGCTGCTGGTGGTGATCTACGCCGTGGTGTGGCTCGTGGCGTACACGATCGCCATCAACGCCGCCGAGCAGCACGTGGACGCGGGCACGACGGCACTACTGGTGAACATCGCGCCGCTGCTGGTCGCCTTCGGCGCCGGGATGTTCCTCGGCGAAGGCTATCCCCGGGCGCTCATCGGCGGCGGGGTCGTCGCGCTGGCCGGGGTCGCGATCATCTCGCTGGGCGGCGTCGCCCACCGCGACTGGATCGGTGTCGTGCTGTCTGTTGCCGCCGCCGTCCTCTACGCCGGCGGCGTGCTGGTCCAGAAGGTCGCATTGCGCAGTATCAACGAGTTCGTCGCCATCTGGCTCGGCTGCCTCATCGGCACGGTGGTACTCCTGCCATGGGCGCCGCAGTTGGCCGGGGAGTTGGCGGCGGCGTCGCCGGGTGAGATCACGGGTGCCGTGTACCTGGGACTGTGCCCGACCGCACTCGGGTTCACGGCATGGGCTTACGCGTTGCGGCGGATGAATGCCGGCCGGCTCACGGTGACCACGTACGCGATTCCCGCCGTGTCGGTGCTGATTTCCTGGCTGGCGCTTGACGAGATCCCGACCGTGTTCGGTCTCGTCGGGGGTGTGATCTGCCTGATCGGCATCGCGATCTCCCGGCGAACCCCGGCGGCCGGGACCCGGACCGGCCGAGTCCTTTTTGGACGGCGGCGGGGCCGCCGCCGGGAAACCTCGCCCCAGCCCTGCACCGGGATGGCCGCGGGCGGCGGCCGGCGCGGGTAGGCCGTTCATGGCAGTGGAACGTGCGGCAAGGGCCTGTTGAGGGGTTTGCCCGTGCGGCCACTAGAGTGCGCGATCATGCGCTTCGGTTTGTTCGTGCCACAGGGATGGCGGCTGGATCTCGCCGGAATCGACCCCGCCGAGCAGTGGAACACCATGCTCGGCCTCGCGCGGTTCGCCGAGGACGGCCCGTTCGAGTCGATCTGGGTCTACGACCACTTCCACACCCGCCCGGCGCCCACCGACGAAGCCACACACGAGGCATGGACGCTGATGGCGGCGTTCGCGGCCGCGACCAGCCGGGTCCGGCTCGGGCAGATGTGCACCTGCATGGGCTACCGCAATCCGGCCTATCTCGCGAAGGTCGCCGCCACCACCGACGTGATCTCCGGCGGCCGGGTCGAGATGGGCATCGGCGCCGGCTGGTACGAGCACGAATGGCGCGCCTATGGCTACGGCTTTCCCTCGCCGGGGGAGCGGCTCGGCCAGTTGGACGAGGGTGTGCAGATCATGCGCCAGCTGTGGACCGAGGGCAGGGCCACCCTGGACGGCAAGCACTACCAGGTGAACGGTGCGATCTCGCGGCCGTTGCCGCTGCAGGACGGCGGTATTCCGCTGTGGATCGCCGGTGGCGGCGAGCGGAAGACGTTGCGGATCGCGGCCCGGTACGCGAGCTACACCAACTTCGCGGGCACGCCGGCCGAGTTCCGGCAGAAGTCCGAGGTGCTGGCGGCGCACTGCAAGGACGTGGGCACCGACTTCGACGCGATCGTGCGTTCGGCAAACTACAACCTGGTCATCGGTGAGACCGAGAAGGACGTGCAGGACCGGCTGTCCTGGATCCGCGCGCACTACGAACCGTACGTGCCCTCCGACGTTCTGGAAGCGGCATATCAGAACATGGCGAACGGACTGCTGGTGGGCACGCCGGAACAGGTCGCCGAGCGGCTGACCGAACTGCGGGGCCTGGGCATGACCTACGCGATCCTCTACGTCGCCGAGGCCGCCTACGATCGCTCGGGCATCGAGCTGTTCGTCCGCGACGTCGTGCCGGCCCTGGCCGCCTAGAGTGGGGGTTTCCGCCCGGGGTGACCCGCGCCCGTTGAAACACTGTCCAGCCGTCAGGCCGCGGACTCCCGCGGGCTGGTGCCCGGAGCGGAGCGCCGGCCCAGCTGCTCCAGCAGGGTGTTCATCCTGATTTCGGCGCGGATCATGCGGTTGGTGTCGTCGAGGTTGCGCGCCTGCTTGAGATCCTGCAGCGCGTCGGCGATCATCCGGTGCAAGGTCGGGACGGGGAATTCTCGGGTCAGGCTCATGGGAAAGCTCATTGCCTCTGACGTAGTCGGGTTGTTGGCGGCCGGAACTGCCGAGCGAGGTCGGGGCCCGGCCCGGCAGTGCTGGTGGCTGGGGTTGGGGCCGCACCCCGCGAATGCGCGTGGCGGTCGGCCGCTTCTTCTAGGTTGCCCGGCCGGCGCCGGCGGCGAATCCGCGAACATACCGACATCCCTACCGAATTCCGGTCGTCCGGATACGGAGTGACTTCGCCAGCGTTCCGGGCGCAAACCGGCTGCGTCGTCAGGCGGTACCCGTGCGTGGTGTTCCGGCCAAAGTGGTCGCCCGGATGAACGCGATGACCTGGGGCCAGGAAAGGTCGTACGCGGCCTTGTTGACGGGATTGCCGTGCCGGTTCCGGGCGGAGAAGCCGTGCTCGGCGCCGGGATAGAAATGAATCAGGCTCGGCCCGGCCGCACGGGAGAGGAGCGCGGCTTCCAGGCGCTGGAAGCTTTTCCGGGGGACCAGGTTGTCCGCGCTCGGATACAGCATCATGACGGGCGCGGTGACCTCGGCCGTGGCGCCGACCGCGTCGATCGTGTGGTTCGGCGCGGGGGTGCCGGGCACCGTCGGGTGGTAGGCGACCACATTGGCCAGCCGGTGGTCCCGCCCGGCGAGCAGCAGCGCGAACCGGCCGCCCATGCACCAGCCGATCGTGCCCACCCGGTCGCAACCGAGCTCGCCGAACAGGTGGTCGGCCAACCGGGACATCTCCTGCAAACAGGATTGATCGTCCAGTTCGGACATCCATCGGCTGAGCACGTCGAACGGGGTCTCGTCGCCACCCGGCCGGCCCTGCCAGGGATCCCAGGACAGCGCGGTGACGCCGGCGGAGGCGATGTCGTCGGCGAACTCGCGGAGCTGCTTGCCGATACCGGCGATCATCGGTAGCAGCAGCATCCCGCCCGTGGAGCCACCGGGCGGCCGCGACAGGTAGGCGTTGAGCCCGTCGACCGTGATCAGGGAGTTTTCGATGTCCACTGACATGCCGACCACACTATGGCCCGGCGCGGGGCTTCGACCAGGGGCAGGGCTGCTCCGGTTCCGATAGCCTGAATCCATGCGTGGACCCGGGTCGCCGGACGCCGGCGCGCCGGAACCGGAGCGTCCTGATCCCGGCGAGCACGGAGAGTCCGGCAGATCCGGGAAAAGGCGCCGCGGGAAGCGGCGGAGACGCTTGTCGTTCTGGGTGGAGTTGCCGGTCCTGATCGTCGTGGCGCTGGGGCTGGCGTTCTTGTTCCAGAACTTCGTCGCGCGGGTCTATTCGATCCCGTCGGAGTCGATGGAGACCACGTTGCACGGCTGCACCGGGTGCTACGGCGACAAGATCCTGGTCGACAAGGTCGTCTTCGACTTCACCGAGCCCGCGCCGGGTGACGTGACCGTGTTCCGGGGCCCGCCGGCCTGGCTGCTCCGGGAAGGACCGCAGGCACGGCCCGCGAATCCGGTGGTGTGGTTCTTCCAGCAGGTCGGCTCGGTGTTCGGCCTCAGCGCGCCCGACGAGCGCGACTTCGTCAAGCGGATCATTGCCGTGGGTGGTCAAACGGTTTCCTGTTGTGACAGCGAAAACCGGGTACTGGTCGACGGCAAGCCGTTGACCGAGCCGTACCTGTACTGGGACGACCCCGGCAACCAGCACCAGCAATCGTTCCCTCCGGTGACCGTGCCGCCGGGCACGGTGTGGGTGATGGGCGACAACCGCAACAACTCGTGTGACTCGCGTTGCCAGGGCGACGGTGGATCGAACGGCGTCGTGCCGGTGTCCGACATCATCGGCAAGGCACGGTTCATCGTGCTGCCACCCAGCCGGTGGGGTGGCGTGAGTGACATCAACCCGCAGACCGGCCAGGCACCCTAGCCCGCCCCACCGGGTCAGAACAGGCTCGCGTAGGCGATGACGTTGTCTTCGTAGCTGCCTGCCGCCCGGTCGAAACTGCCACCGCAGGTGATCAGGCGCAACTGCGGTGTGTCCGTGTCGCCGTAGACCGCCTGGGTCGGGAACCGGTCCTTGGGCACCTCGTCGACACGGACGATCCGGAACCGGGCGGTCGTGCCGTCCTTACGGTCGACGTCGACCTCGTCGCCCGGCGCCAGCTTCTTCAGGTCGTAGAAGGCGCCCTTCTTCCCGTAGCCGTCGACATGGGCGAGGAGCACGGCGGGCCCGGTCTCGCCCGGGGTCGGGCCGAAGCGGTACCAGCCTGACTTCTCGGGCTGGGCGAGCGGCGGGACCTCGACGGTGCCATCGTGGTTGAGGCCGAGCGGCATGATGTTGGACCGCACGTCGATCTTCGGAATCCGGACATTGGTCGGCATCGAGCGGGACATGGGCACCGCCTTGGGCGCCGGGGCCGCGGATGAGGCCTCCGGTCCGGCCGTGAGGGTCGCGGGCGGACCGGAGGTGGAGCGCGAGTTGCTGGCCACCGAGGCGCCGGTGCAGCCCATCGAGGTGGTCAGCACCATGCAGAAACCCAGCACGAGAGCGAACAAGCGGCGGCGTGCCGCCGGCACCGGCGCGCCTCGGTGGCTGCGGGAGAGGGAACGGGTCATCAGTTGGTCGCGAGTGAACCGTCCCCGGCGGCGACCGGCCCGGACGGCACCGCCTGCTGGACGGTCGTCGTGGTGGTCGACGTCGGCCAGTTGCTCTGGTAGTTGCCGTTGTTGCCGTTATTGCCGCCGTTGTTGCCCTGGCCCTGCTGGCCCTGGCCCTGCTGACCTTGGCCCTGCTGACCTTGGCCCTGCTGGCCCTGGCCCTGCTGACCTTGGCCCTGCTGGCCCTGGCCCTGCTGGCCCTGGCCCTGCTGACCTTGGCCCTGCTGGCCTTGGCCCTGCTGGCCCTGGCCCTGCTGACCTTGGCCCTGCTGGCCCTGGCCCTGCTGGCCCTGGCCCTGCTGACCCTGACCTTGGCCCTGCTGGAGTTGCGGGCCCTGGCCCTGCTGGGGGAACTGGCCCTGGCCCAGCGCCTGCCCCAGGGCCTGGCCCAGGTCCTGGCCCTGCTGGCCCATGCCTTCCTGGGGGAACTGGCCCTGCTCGCCCAGGCCTTGGGCCTGCTCGCCGTCCTGGCCCTGCTCGCCCAGCCCGTTGTCTTCGCCTTGACCCTCCTGACCGGGCATGCCGGCCGGCGGGATCAGGTTGCCGGGTGCCTGAGCGTGCACGCCGACCCTCGCGCCCGCGGGGGCGGCCTGGGCCGTGGCTACGGCCGTGCCGACGGACACCGCCGCGACAGCCGCCGCGCCGAGGACCGCACCAAGTATCTGACGTTGTTTCATTCTCTAACCCCTTGCTCGTGTCTGGCCCGTCACAGGCGAACGAAATCATTCATCGTCCGGATAACGGTCAGACTCGATCGCACAATGGGGTGTACAGCGTCCGGGTGAACATGAAGAAGAAAATTATTCAAGTATCTGGCCGTACTTTTCGGAATTGTGTTCAACCGGGTTAAAAGGGGAGTGTTACTGCTGGTCGAGGTGGCTTCGGGGCGATTCACGTGTGGTCGACCCGCCTGCTTTTCGCGCGGATTTATTGTCGTTATTGATCGTGTTGAAACCGTTGACCCAAGCAATTTTATCCATGCTGTTCATTGAACAACGCAGCGTGCTTGCCCAGTGTGCACGCCGTTGCGAGTATTCGGAAACCGTGATCGCCGCGTTCGTTGCTCAGTGTATAACGTCCTATACGGCGGCCTCGAGTTTTCCCGGTCACGGTTACGGGTATGCGGTGCGCATCGGCGCAACCGAACCGCTACCGGCCGGCGCCGGCCGGCCGGGAAACCTCGCAGCCCATCGACATCGGGAGCGACAGCCATGGTTTTCCGATCACGTGAAGAGCGCGCCCTGGCCGCGCTCGACCGCGTCCTTTCCGCGGACCCCACCCTGGCCACGCTGGCGACGTTGTTCGCCGCACCGCCGCGGCCGGCCGTGCCCCGGCGATTGACAGCCGGCCTGGTGGCACGGCTGGTGCGGTGGCCGGCCCCACGGTGGCGAAATGTTGTCCTCGCCGTCGCGGTGCTGGCCGCGCTCGGCGGCGCGCTCGCCTCGGCCCTGGTCGGACCGCCTGCCCTGGCGGTGGCGTGCGGGGTGGTGGCCGGCGCCGCCGGGATGAGGTTGCTCGGCGAATTCGTGCGCGGCAAGGCGTCCTGGCCGGTCGATCGCCGTCGTCACCTGCGCAGGTCCGGCAAGGCGCACCACCAACGTCGCGAATGACCCGCCAAGCGGTCGCGGTCCGCGTTCGCCGAGGCCGGTTCGGTCACGGCCGCGCCGGCGACTGAACCGGGGAGCCGGGTGTCGACGCGGTGAGCCGCGTGAGGCGGTAATGCGCCAGCCGGTGCAACATCTCGTCCAGTGCCGCGGGGACCACCTGTCCTTCCAGGTCCCGTCTGGCCGAGAGCACGACGTCCTCCAGATCCGCCCGGGACACGATCCCGGCGAATTCGTGTGCCAGTTGCTCCGTCACGCGCCACACGTGCTCGTCGGCCGGAGCCTTATCCGACATGACCATCCTTACGTCGTTTTCCGATGTGGACGAACCAGGTCATCGCGCGCCCGAATTCGCCGCCGCCGGGTCCGTAGGTGCGAAACCCGGGTTTCGCGGGAATCCCCGTTGGGTATTGACCGGGTCGGGCAGGAGGTGACGCCGTGCACAGTGGTTCGGGGCGCGGTTCGACCGGTCCCCAGCGAAGAGGGCGGCGCCGTACCGTGCTGTTCCCGACCGGTTTCGTCGTACTGGCCGGGATCGCCGGCACAATCGTCGCCGCCCTGTTCGGTCTTCCCGCGCCGGCGGCCGCGAGCGGCGTCGCGGTGATCACCAGCACCAGCGTGCTGCTCGTCGAGCTCTACGCCGAGCAGGGATTCCGCTGGTACCGCCCGCGTTGGCCGGTCAGGTGAGCCGGATCTACTGGCCCACCTTGATGCCGGGCTCGCCGCGTTCGAACTGGATTGACCGCTGCAGTTCGCCGGCACTTGGCACATGTACCACCTTGGTACCCAGCAGGCCGACAGGGAGGACGGGCCGCTTGTAGGTGGCTTCCAGCACCATGGCACTGGCGGTGTACCAGGCGAATACGGCCGAGGCGACGAGGAAGTACGCGGCGATCACGACCAGCGCGGTGAAGCTGGCGCACAGGCCGATGGCCAGCAGCGTCGACCCCGCGGCCAGGGTGAACAGCACCAGCGCCAGGGCGGTGTTCTCCACCAGGGAGGCGACGAAACCGGTCCACGTGACGGCGGCCAGACCGATGAACCAGAATCCGAACGCGACCGCGGCGGTGTGGCTGATCGCCGTGCTGGGCAGCCCGCCCAGGGCGATGAACGCCTGATATATGCCGTAGCCGATCCAGAACGAGCCCCACGCTCCGTGGATACCGGTGGCCAACGCGTCCCTGGCCCGGTAAGACCACATGGCGGCGAGGAGTTGGGCGATACCACCGAAGGTGAACGCGAACGGCGCGAGAATCGCCGGCGTCACCAGGCTGTCACCGAACCAGCCGGCGAGGTTGGCCGCGACCATGAAGGTGGATACCGCGAACCCGAACAGCCCCAGGATCGACGGGGCGGCTACCGGGCTCAGGTTGATGTGGGTGTGCTCTCGCCAGAATGAGTATTCCGCGCCGTCACCCCCTCCGGTCTGCCCACTGGACACGGGCATGCTCGCAGTCATGGCTACCCTCCTTCTCCGCAGGGAGTTTCACCATCGGATACCCGCGAACGGACGAATCACGCCTGGACACCGCGCTGTGACGAGCGCGACATCCGGTCCGGTGAGTCCGGTGAACAGGGACTTCTGGCGCCGGAACCGGTCGGCGGCCTCCGCTCGGACGCCGCCATGCCGGTGACGTTCTGCTGCCCGCTCGCCCGGCCGCCGCCCGGCCCCGGCTCGGTCCCGCACCGTGGGCCCAGAGCCGGAGCCCCGAAACCTTGAACACAAGCGGGGGCCCGCCGTCCACATGCAACCGTCTCTGGGTTGGCGCGTGCGGTTTCGCGACTCAATGCATTGGTGTGCAATGGAGTTGTCGCGCGGAAGAAGTCCATTCCGGACTGCGGTGTCACTTCATGGCCGTTATGCTGGGCTGCCCCCGGGGAGGAAGGAGTGCCATGTCCGGTGCCCCCACCCGGTCCTTTCTGCCCACCGGCGCGGACGAGTCGGGCAGCATCAGCAGCGGGCTGCCATATCTGCGGGTCGGGTCCGGCCCGCCGCTGGTGCTGCTGCCCGGCCTGACCGCGCATCACCATCCGCCGCGCGGGATCGAGCGCTGGTTGAGGGTCCGGCAGTGCGGGCCGCTGGCGCGGCACCGTGAAGTGTGGTGGATCAACCGCAAGCGCGGTCTCGCGCCGGGTGCCACGATGGCGGACCTGGCCCGTGACCACGCCGACGCATTGCGTCTGCGCTTCGGTCACCCGGTCGACGTCCTCGGCGTTTCCACCGGTGGCAGCGTCGCGTTGCAGCTGGCTGCCGATCATCCCGAGGTGGTGCGCCGGCTCGTGGTCGTCTCGGCCGCTTACCGGCTCGGCGATGCCGGGCGCCGGACCCGGCGGCAGGCCGCGCGGTGGCTGCGGCTGGGCCGGACCCGGCGGGCTGCCGCCGCGATGACGACCGTCTTCGGTGCCCGCGCGCGGACCCGCCGCGTGCTGCGCGCCGTGGGCTGGTTGCTGGGCGAGACGATTTGCGGCCCCGGCGATCCGGACCTGCTCGCCGCCATGGACGCCGAAAACACCTTCGACCTGCGGTCGAGGCTGGGCGACATCACCGCGCCCACGCTGGTCGCCGGGGGAGAGCGGGACGCCTGCCACGGCTGTCAGCTGCTGGAGTGGACTGCGGCCGGCATCCCCGCCGCCCGGCTGATCATCTACCCGGGGACCGGGCATACCGGTCTGCGACGAGCCGTCGTCCGCGATATTCTCGCGTTCCTCGACGGCGGCGCCTGAGCCCCCATCAACAGCCGAGCCGGCCCGCGATAAGCTCGCCCGCGAGATCGATTCTTTTCGCGAGTGGACGGTGATTTTTCCGCGAAGCATCGGCCTGTTCGGCGGGACAATATTTACCGAATTAGGTCGCGCGCGCGTTGGGACTTTCAGCCGTATCGCGGCGTGACTCGAACCCGGCACACTAGCAGTGCGTGTAGGTGCGCGGGGCGCCTACATCGCGGGGTGCGAGTGGTGTTGATCGGGGACGCCGCTCGCTCGGAGCGTATCGACGGCCGGTCGGGGCCTACGTCGAGAAACTCCAGAGATGGGGCAGTTCGGGTGAGCTGCCCCATCTTCACTGTGTGGGGCGCTTCACTTCGCCGGCGTTTCCGAAGGACATTCACGTCCGGGCTTTGACGAGTCCTTACGGTAAATGCCGATCTAGGAACGACACCGTGACGCTTTACGGACGTTGTTCATCAACTGCGCGCTCAAGCCGTCGCCGGGCGAGTAATACTGCGGATCTGATCGAATTCGGCCGCCCTATCTTGATCCGGCCTTCTCCGCCAGTGCCTGTTCCAGTCGCCGGATGTGGTAATGCTGCTGGCGCGCAATACGCTGCAGGTCCATCACGACCCGGAGAAACTGATCCATCTCGCCGGCTCGGCTGAGAATCTCGTCGGGTACCCGCGCATCGTGCTCAGGGGTGTCCTGCTCCTCCTGGAGCAGGGCTTGCGCCCATGCCTGAGTGAGGGGCTTGAAGGAAGTGGGATGGTTGGCCACTATTCGGGCCCGGGCGGTGAGATCGTTCTCGGCGGCCTCCACATGGAGGCCGGTGTCCTTGTTACGTGCCCAGAACAGCGGCTCGGGAATGTGCTGAGCACCGAATCCTCGCTCAGCGCAGCCGATCCAGAAGTCCCAGTCCTCGCCGGCCCGCATGCGCTCGTTGTAGCCGCCGACGACCTTCCAGGCTTCCCGGCGGTAGAGCGAGCAGTAGAACATGATCAGCCGCTGGAGCAGCAGTTCCTTCTCGTAGGGCGGAAGGGCCAGTACCTGCGGCGGAGATTCGTCACCATCGGTGAAGACGTAAAGATCGGTGGAGGCGATGGCGATGTCCGGCTCGGCGTCGAGTATGGCGACCGTCTTCTCCAGCATGGTGGGGGCGATCACGTCGTCCGCGTCCAGCGGCAGGATGTAGCGGCCGGTTGCGGCGGCGATGCCGGCGTTGCGTGCGGCAGAGACTCCGGCGTTGGTCTGGCGGAGCAGCCGGATGCGCTGGCCGGGATGGTCGTTGATGAAGTCCTGGGCCACTGTCGGGGTTTCGTCCGTGCTGCCGTCGTCGACGACGACGATCTCCCAGTCGCCGAATGTCTGCGTGAGCACGCTGTCCAGCGCCTGGGGAAGGTAGCAGCCGTAGTTGTAGCACGGGATGATCACCGAGACTGCGGGTTCGTGGCTGTCGCTCATTTCTGGTCCTTCTCATGGCCTGTTCAGGCGACCGGTGTGGCTGGTTCGCTGGGCGAGGGCGACCAGTGGTGGGGGTGCACCACTTCGAGTTTCGGCAAGGCCCAGCAGGTTGTGCCCATGTCCTTGGCCACGGCCGCCAGGCCCTCGGTCTCGACGAGATGCTGGTAGGGGACCGGCGGAAACACCAGACCCGCACGGTGCAAGTCCGCCCGTACCAGCAGGACCGTGCCGCCGACCGAGTCGACGCGGACGAGTTCGTGCGCCCTGAGCTCGTCAAGGTAGGCCCTGCCGAATCCCTTGGGGGGTTGCAGGATGCCGTCGCGGACCCACTGGCCCCAGTCCAGGGCGGCGGCTTCCGGCCGTAGCAGGAAGGTGTTGAGGTCGTAGGTAGGCCCGTCGGGCTCGCTGACGCAATGCGGCACGACGATGTCCTTCCGCGCTGCGAGCAGTCGCTGGATCAGATCAGGTGGGTAGCTGGTCACGTCGACGTCGATCCACAGCACCCACTGCTCATCGGTGAGGGCGCTGGAGAGCAGGTGGTTGCGGACCCTGGCCAGCGCGGAGCGGCGTTCTCGTTGGACGCCGGGCTCCCAGCGCTGTCCGGGCAGGCGAACCCCGGCATGGTGGCGCACGAGCGTGACGCGGCGGTACTGCTGCTCGAGTTCGGGCAGTGCGCGCTGAAGCACGTCCCAGGTGTCGTCCCGGCTGTCACCCTCGATCAGGCCCAGGGAGATCGCCTCGTGCGGGTAGTCCAGAGCGCGCAGGCTGTCCAGATAGCCGGGCACGAACCGGGCCGCGTCCTTGACCGGTGTGAGCACCAGAACCGAAGGGCGTTCCGGCATGGGTGCTCCAGCCGGCTCGCTGATCACCCACCTCGCCCGGCGCGACCGAAAGGACTCGGTGTCCATCCCGGTGCTCGCATCCGTCCCGGCGTCAGTGCTGGTCTCGGCATGGACAAGGTCTGCCGGAGCGAGCGGTAGCCGCGCCGCCATCGCAAGGAGCCGCTCGGCATAGTCATTGCCGCGCCACACCTTGGGTGCGACATCGAAAATGCGCTCGAAATGGCTGGGTTCGAAGGTGTTGTTCTCGTGGCACACATAGGTGCACAGTTCCGGCGTGTCCACGCAGACAACTCGGCCGCTGCTGATGATCCCAGCCGCGACCGGGGTGTCTTCGCCCCGGCGTTGCGGTGGATAACGCGGGAGCGCACCCTTCGCGCAGAGCATGGTGCCCTCCCACACACGCACGTGGGAGATGGCCAGCTCACCACGGGCCGGCCGCCATAGTTGCTGCCGTGCGAGAAAGCATGCCTGGGCGCCGAGCGCGAGGATCGCGGCCATCTGCACCTCGATCCGCTCCGGGTCGTACAGATCGTCGTCGTCCCATTGACACACGTACGTTCCCCTCGCCCGGTCCACCGCGATGTTGCGCAGTGCACCAAGCGGTTGGCCGGCCGGTGGGAGCCGGTGGAAACGAATACGCTCGTCACCGAGATCACGAACGAACTGTTCCAGGGCGTCACTCGGCCCGTCGTCCACCACGACCAGTTCTTTGCTCGGATAGGTCTGGGCGAGGAAACACCGGATCGCGCGCTGGGCAAGCGACGGGCGGTCCTTCGTCACCATCAGACAGGACACGGACGGCGCCGGCGCGCCGCGGGCCCAGCGGTGGCGCTGGTCGTCCAGGTCGAAGGCCCCATCGGCGAGGGGGCGCTCGTCCTGACTGGACCAGAACCGCACCGTCTTGTCCGACGATGGCCGAGAAGCCCAGGACTCCTCGACGGCCCAGCTTCCGGCCCCGTGGTGCACGGCATATGCCTGGTCAAGGTTTGGCTCCCGCGGCGCGAACAGCCCCTTCGCATACGGGCTTGCCTTGGGATAGAGCAGTTCCGGCCCCACCAAGGCGATCGGGCCGGGATCCGGGGCGCACTCCAGCGCGTGTGTGAGGAAGAAGGGCCCCGACGCATCCAAGGAGCTGGGCAGACGGTGGGTCCGGACCAGTTCCCGATGCGCGTGCGCCCAGAACGGATGACCCGGCCTCGAAGCGATGAAGGCGTTGCCCACGATGCGCTCCAGGCCACGCTGACGTGCCGGCGGCAGGCGGGTATGGACCGACGGCTCGCACCCGAGCACCAGCTCACGGCCGGTGAGCAGTTCTCCCACCGGCCGCAAGCACTCGACGTCCAACTCGACGTACACGCCGCCGAAATGGTCGAGCAGGAAATACCGTATGGCGTCGGCGCGCATGACCGGATCCGGGTAGCTGTCGTAGATCGGGACAAACCACGAATAATGCTCCGCGATAAAGGAGCGGCTGTCCGCGTCTGTCCACAGTCGGTAATCCCACCCCGGATGATGCCGTTGCCAGGAATCCACCCATTTCCGCCACCGGGCGGGCACATTCATGTCCCGCCACGTCTGGTGGATCAGTGCCGGAATACTTCTCTGCTCAGCCATTTCCACGAGCTTTCACCGTACCGACTACTCGTCATCCACTGATGTTGGCGCAGGTGACCGTGGAGCTCGTCCGGATGGGTGGGCGGCTCGTCCCGAAGAGAGGGAAGGGCTCGCCGATCGGCAAGAACAGCAGGTTACCCAGGGAGGTGGCGTGGCAGTCGTTCAACTGCTCGCTCATGCCGCGCCTGCCGAAGGCCTTCTGGAAGTTCAGGCACGTCACCGAGGAGGGGTTTCGAGCGGTGCCAGGGGAAAAACTGTCGCAATTGTTGATCTGTGGTCCGCCTCCGACGCCGGACCAGACACCAGCCTCAGCACTGCCCGACCCAAGCACAACGGTTCCCGCCGCCAGGGCGAGGAGTGCGGCGGATTTGGCAATCTGCATAACGATCTCCACATTCTCGAAGTGACCATGTCTCACATTCAGGTCAGGCATGACCTGGTGATGAAAAAATAACTTTTCGCCATATGCGTCAACGCGGCAGCACCGAAGCTACGGGGAGAACGTCTCAATTTCGTGGATGCCTGATGAGTGCCCCGCCCGCTCGCGGAAAGCCTCCGTCCGAGCGACACCGACCCTGGCGCGCTCCCTGTTCGGTGGAGACCTGGAGGCCGGGTTGATCGTTCTGGTAAGGCGGTGAGCCGGTTTGTCGCGCTCCCGCTCCATCTGGAATGGGAGGAATGTCCGATACGGAGGCGGTGCGGTGACGGAATTCGCGTTCGATCACCGCGGGTCTTACGCCGGTGACCGCTGAACGTGTTCGCGGCAACGGAAAACACTTGCCCTGGCCCGAGTGTATCCGCTGAAATCGATGAAGATCGGGTTCTGACCGGTGGGTGTAGTACGGCGGGAGGGATGTGGGTGGGCGCAGCGAGCCCGGACGTTCGTGGCGAGAGGTACAAATGGGTCGCCCTGACCAACACGACGATGGGCGTGCTGCTGGCCACGATCGACTCGTCGATCATGCTGATCGCGATGCCGGACATCTTCCGCGGCATCCACCTCGACCCGCTGCTGCCCGAGAACAGCTTCTACCTCCTGTGGATGATCCTCGGGTACCTGGTGACCAGCAGCGTGCTCGTGGTCAGCGTCGGGCGGCTCGGCGATCTGTTCGGCCGCGTGCGGATGTACAACCTCGGCTTCGTCATCTACACCTTCGCTTCGCTGATGCTGACCATCGACTGGATGACCGGGCGCGGCGGCGCGATGTGGCTGCTGCTCTGGCGCATCGCGCAGGGGATCGGGGGAGCGTTCCTGGTCGGGAACTCCGGCGCGATCCTCACCGACGCGTTCCCGGCCGACCAGCGAGGGCTCGCGCTGGGCATCAACAACGTCGCCGGGATCAGCGGGTCGTTCATCGGGCTGGTGCTCGGCGGGTTGCTGGGGCCGGTCAACTGGCGGCTGGTGTTCCTGATTTCGGTGCCCTTCGGCGTGTTCGGCGCGATCTGGGCCTACCGGCGGCTGCGCGACCTGAGCACCCGCAGCGGTGAGCCGATCGACTGGTTCGGCAACGTCACCTTCGCGGTCGGCCTCGTCGGAGTGATGATCGGCATCACCTACGCCATCCAGCCCTACGGCAGCCACACGATGGGCTGGACGAGTCCGATGGTGATCGCCTCGCTTGCCGCGGGTGTGGCGCTTCTGGTGGCCTTCGGCGTGATCGAGACGCGGGTGCGGTATCCGATGTTCCGGCTCGCGCTGTTCCGGATCCGGGCGTTCACCTTCGGGACGCTGTCGACGTTCCTGTCCGCGCTCGGCCGTGGTGGGCTGATGTTCATGCTGATCATCTGGCTCCAGGGAATCTGGCTGCCGCTGCACGGGTACAGCTTCGAGAAGACCCCGCTGTGGGCGGGAATCCACATGCTGCCGCTCACCTTCGGGTTCCTGCTCGCCGGACCGGTATCGGGATACCTGTCGGACCGGTTCGGCGCGCGGCCGTTCGCCACCGCGGGCATGCTGGTCGCCGCCGCGACGTTCGGGTTCCTGGAACTGCTGCCGATCGACTTCCCGTACCCGGCGTTCGCCGCGATCCTCCTGCTCAACGGGCTCGCGATGGGTGCCTTCGCCGCGCCGAACCGGGCGGCGGTGATGAACAGCCTGCCGGTGCATCACCGGGGCGCGGGCGGCGGGATGAACTCGACGTTCCAGAATTCGGCGCAGGTGTTCTCGATCGGCATCTTCTTCACGCTGATGATCACCGGGCTGGCCGCCGTGCTGCCGCAGACGCTGGCCAGCGGCCTGGAGGCGCACCACGTGTCGGCCCAGGTGGCCACGGCGGTGGCGGGCAGCCCGCCGGTGTCGGTGCTGTTCGCCGCGTTCCTCGGATACAACCCGGTACGGCACCTGGTGGGCGACGACGCGATGGCCCAGCTTCCGCCCGCGGACGTGGCCGCGCTGAGCGGCAACACGTTCTTCCCGGACCTCATCTCCGGACCGTTCCAGGCGGGCCTGCACATCGCGTTCGCCTTCGCCATCGCGGCCTGTGTCATCGCCGCGGCGGCCAGCCTGTTCCGCGGTGACCGGTATGTGGCTGCCGAACCCGGGTTCCCGCCCCCGGAACTGCCCGGCACCGTGACCCCGAGCCACCCGCGATCCCCGCGCAAGTAGCGCCGGAACCCGGAACTCGGACGCCTCAACCGGGAACTCGGACGCCGGAACCCGGAATTCGGGCGTCTTAACCGGGGACACACACTTTTCACCGGCGCGCTACTAAAGTGGTTCGCGTGCAAGCGCTTCAGCTGTGCCTGTTCGTGGCCGGCGGAGCCTGGCTGGTCACCTGGCTGCTGTCGGTCCTGACCCGGGAATACTCGTGGGTGGACCGCATCTGGTCGGTCATCCCGGTGGTCTACCTCGCGATTTTCGCCGGCGCGGCCGGATTCGCCGACGCGAGGCTGAACACGATGTTCGCGCTGTCGGCGCTGTGGGGTGCGCGGCTCACCTTCAATTTCGCGCGCAAGGGTGGTTACGCGCCCGGCGGTGAGGACTACCGGTGGGCGGTGCTGCGGGAGCGCATGCGGCCGTGGCAGTTCCAGGTTTTCAACGTGGTCTTCATTTCCTTCTACCAGAACGTGATCCTCCTGTTGATCACGCTTCCCGGCTACACCGCGCTGACGAACCGGACGTCGTACGGCGCGGCCGACGCGGTGGTCACCATCGTGTTCCTCGCGTTCCTGGCCGGTGAGACGGTCGCGGACCAGCAGCAGTGGAACTTCCAGACCTGGAAGAAGAGCGAGCTGGCCGCAGGGCGGGAACCCGGCCGAAGGTTCGTCCAGACCGGGCTCTTCCGTTACTCCCGGCATCCGAACTTCTTCTTCGAACAGGCACAGTGGTGGGCGATGTTCGCCTTCGGCGCGATCGCGGCCGGCTCGCCGTGGCAGTGGACGGTCGCCGGGGCGGTGCTGCTGACTCTGCTGTTCGCCGGTTCGACCCGGTTCACCGAAAGCATCACCCTTGGCCGGTATCCGGAGTACGCCGGCTACCAGCGGAGCACGCCGGCCATGATTCCGTGGCGGCGGTCAGCGAGCGGCGATCGGCTCGGTGCGGCGCGGCATGATCAGCAACGCGCCGACGCCGAGCAGGGCCAGCACCGCCATGGCCATGAAGACGTGATGTGACGCGGCCTGCAGCGAGTCACGGATGTAGCCGGTGACGGCGGGTTCCCCCGCACTGGCGCGCCCGCCCATGACCAGGCTGGTGGCGTCCTCGTTCTGCGGAAGCTGCGCGGCGATCCCGGCCGGCGGGTTCGCGAACCGGGTGGCCAGCGTGCCGTTCGCGATCGCACCGAACAGCGCGGCGCCGAAGGCGCTGCCCAGCGAGCGGCTGAACATGTTGGCGCCGGTGACCACCCCGCGTTGTTCCCAGCCGACGACGGATTGCGCGGCGACGAGCGTCGGGCTCGCGGACAGGCCGAGCCCGACCCCGATGACGAACGCCGCGGCCGCGGCGACGAGCACCGGCGTGTTCTCGCCGAGCAGGATCGCGGCGAGCGCGGAGCCGGCGATGACGAACACCCAGCCGATGAGTGCCGTGTCGCGGAACCCGATGCGAAGGTAGATCCGGCCGGCCACGGTCGCGGCGAGCGGCCAGCCGATGGTCTGGGCGGCGAGTGCGGACCCGGCGACCACCGCGGTGGTGCCCAGCACACCCTCCACATAGGTCGGGAGGTACGAGTTGAGCCCGATGGTCAGGGCCCCGACGACGACCGCGATCAGGTTCCCACCGGTGAGCACGCGCCGGCCGAACACCCACAGCGGTAGCACCGGTTCGGCCGCGCGGCGTTCGACGAACACGAACGCGACCAGCATCGCCACCCCCAGCGGCAAGATCACCAGGGTGGGCGTGGACAGCCACGGCCAGGCGACGCCGCCCTCCAGCAGGCCCAGGATGATCAGCGAGAACCCGGCGGTCAGCGTCGCGGCACCCGCGTAGTCCAGGCGCCGCGACCGGCGGACGGTCCGGACCCGCTCGGTGAAGTGGCGCGCCAGCATCAGGGCGGCGACGGCGCCGAGCGGCAGGTTGACGAAGAAGATCAGGCGCCAGGACAGGAACTCGGAGAACAGCCCGCCCACGGCCGGCCCGATCACCGCGGAAATGCCCCACACGCTGGCCACATAACCCTGCACGCGGGCGCGTTCCTCGACCGTGTAGAGATCGCCGACGACGGTCAGGCTGATCGGCTGGATCGCGCCGGCGCCGATGCCCTGCACGGCCCGCGCGATGATCAACACCGGCATGCTCCAGGCGGCGCCGCACAGCACCGAACCGGCCAGGAACACCGCGATTCCGAAGTACAGCAACGGTTTGCGGCCGAGCGAGTCGGCGAGCCTGCCGTACAGCGGTACGGTGACGGCCTGGGTGAGCAGGTAAATCGAGAACAGCCACGGGAACTGGGAAAAACCGCCGAGGTCACGGACGATGGACGGGACCGCGGTCGCGATGATGGTCGAGTCCAGGGCGACCAACCCGGTGCTGAGCATGATCGAGGCCAGTACCGGCCCGCGTTCCGATCTGAGCCCGACTCCTGCCACTGTGGTCGCCACGCACAACCCCTTTCCCCATGGTCATCACCGTCCGGACTCAACTCCTTCGCATAGCGAAACATTCCCCGCGGGCGGGTCCTGTGATCCACCCGGCGTGGTCAACCCGATCGAAGTGTTTTGTTGGACAGCGCAATCCCGCCGGCGCAACCTGGTGGTGCCCCCGCTAGCAGCCATGGAAGGGACCACCATGCGGACTCGCCGTATCGGCGATGCTGAGGTCAGCGCGATCGGGCTCGGTGCCATGCCGATGTCGATCGAGGGCAGGCCGGACGAGGCGCGTTCGATCGCGACCATCCACGCCGCGCTGGATGCCGGCGTGACCCTGGTCGACACCGCGGACGCCTATCACTCCTACGCCGGCGAGGTCGGCCACAACGAGTCGCTGATCGCCCGTGCCCTTGCCGGCTACGGTGGCGACACCACAGGTGTGTTGATCGCTACGAAGGGCGGGCACCTGCGCCCGGGAGACGGGTCGTGGACGGTCAACGGCTCGCCCGCCTATCTCGAGCAAGCCTGCGACGCTTCGCTCAAACGACTCGGTGTGGACGCCATCGGCTTGTATCAGTTCCACCGGCCGGACCCGAAAGTTCCCTTCGCCGATTCGATCGGCGCACTACGGGACCTGCTGGACGCGGGCAAGATCCGGATGGCGGGGATCTCGAACGTGAGCCCGGAGCAGATCCGGCAGGCGAACGAGATCCTCGGCGGCCGGCTGGCCAGCGTGCAGAATCAGTTCTCGCCGGCGGTTCGCGACAGTGAAGCGGCGCTCCGGCTGTGCGCGGAGCTCGGGATCGCGTTCCTGCCTTGGAGCCCGCTCGGCGGGCGCTCGGTCGCCGGCGTGCTGGGGACGCGATTCGCCGCGTTCGCCGAGATCGCGCGGGCGCACGAGGTGAGTCCGCAGCGGGTCTGCCTCGCGTGGTTGCTGGCCAAGGGACCCGCCGTCATCCCCATTCCCGGATCCACTCGACCGGAGACGATCCGTGACTCGGCGGCGGCCGCCGAGCTGACGCTGTCGGCGGGGGAACTGGCGCGCCTCGACGCGTCCTGACCGCCGGGCCACCGCACGTCGTGGTTCAGCCCAGGGCGTTGTCGAGCCACCGCATGATGTCCGGCCCGACCGGGTCGGCGATGTCGCTGAACTCGGGTTGCTTGTCCAGGTAATGCGCGACGAGCGAGCATGCCCCAACCACGCGCTTGCCGTCTTCGCGGGTGTCGGCCAAGGCGGCGCCGACGAGCGCCGAACCGAGGCCGCGCCCCTGGAAGGATTTCTCGATCTCCGTGTGGTAGAACACCCGCTGCCCGTCCCGGTCGAGATAGGCGGCGAGGCCCACGAACCGGCCGTCGACGGTCAGTTCGTAGCGGTTCGCTTCGTCGTTTCGCCGCACCGAACCGGCTGAGCTCGAAGCACCAGGCATGGTCGCCATCCTCTCGTCGTCGCCACCGCCGGGACTCAACTGCTTCGTGCGGCGAAACATTCCGCCGGATTCGCCACGCCATACTGGCCGCCATGGTCGACAACGAGGGCTGGATCGGCTTCGGCTGGTACGACTGGGAAAACCTCGACAAGGTGTGGGTGCGGCCGGAACAGGGCGCCGACCCAACTGCTGAAGACGGCCGTGGCGTCTCGCTCCAGTGGGAGGAGCCGGTTGGGTGTCGGCCTGCTGCTCCCGAATGAACGATCCGGTGCAAAGTAGAGCGTCGTAGCTGGTCACAAGGTTTGAGGATCCTGGCGGGGTACAGCCATTAGCGCCGAGCCCAGGCCTTCTGTTCAGGCCTGGTGCAAATCCGTTTGCGTCGGTGATGTGGCTGGGCCGGCTGTGCAAAGCGGCCAAGTCCTGACTACGGGCCGGGCGTGCCGGTGGAGTTTCCGGAGGGGCAGGTGACGGCCCAGGCTGCCTCGATCATCCGGAAGATCTCGTCGAGCACGGTCTCCGGATCGGCCGCCTCCCGGGCCAGCGAATAGGCGTCGATCACGAACCTCGCGATCGTCCGGCAGGCCGTTGTGCTCTGTGTCAGGTCGGGATCGGCGGCGATGGCCGTTGCCAGCGACTCCGCGTGGCGCAGCCTCATCGACTCCTCGTACTGCCGCAGGGCAGGCGATTCGTCGATCATGTGCCAGATGTGGGCGGCGCCCTCCGCCGTGCAATGTCGCACGAGGGCCTGGACCTCGCGGCGCAGGGCTGGGATGAGCGGTTCGTTCGCTGCCCGGCCGGTGACCGCCTGCGTGAGGCGTTGCTCGAAGTCTTCGTCTTGCTCGAACACCAGGGCCTCTTTCGAGGCGAAGTGAGAGAAGAGCGTGGTGACGGCCACGTCGGCCTCGGCGGCCACGTCACGGATGCCCACCGCGTCATACCCGTGTTCCAGAAAGAGCCGCAGGGCGGTGTCGGCGATCTTCTGGCGGGTCGCGGCCTTCTTGCGCTCACGGCGTCCGGTCGGCACGGTCATGATCTCACGCTACCAGATACAAACCCGTAACGGTTTTAAAAGACTAACCGTTAGTGCTACGGTGGCCGACATGAAGAGAGTGAGCTTCGCCGAGTTCGGCGGTCCGGACGTTCTGCAACTCATAGATGCCGAGGAGCCACACCCGGGCCCCGGTCAAATACGCATCGCTGTGCGGGCGGCGGGCGTGAACCCTGTCGACTGGAGGATCCGCGAAGGCCAGATCCTCGGGGCCCATCCGATCGAGTTGCCCTCCGGAGTCGGGCTGGACGCCGCCGGGGTGGTGGACGAGGTCGGCGAGGGCGTCGAAGGAGTCGAGGTCGGCGACCACGTGTTCGGCGAAGGCTCGAGCACCTATGCCGAGTTTGCCGTGCTATCGGCCTGGGCCCGTATGCCCCAGGGCCTGACGTTCGAAGAGGCGGCCGGCTACCCCTCCGTCGTGGAGACCGCGCTGCGCATCATCCGCGAGGTCGGTGTGCGGTCCGGGCAGACGCTGCTGGTCAGCGGTGCGTCCGGGGGAGTCGGATCGGCGGTGCTGCAGATCGCCGGCGACCGCGGCATCACGGTAATCGGCACGGCTGGGGCCGCGAACCAGGACTATCTGCGCAGCCTGGGGGCCCTCGCCACGACATACGGCAACGGCTGGGTCGAGCGGGTGCGGCAGCTCGGCCAGGTCGACGCGGCTCTCGATCTGGCCGGCTCGGGCGTGATCCGCGAGCTCGTCGAGCTGACCGGGGATCCGCGGAAGGTGATCTCCATCGCCGATCTCGGTGCGCCGGAGTTCGGCGTCCGATTCTCCGGCGTGGCCGGGAGCATGCCGGAAGCGCTCGCCGAGGCCGTCGGCCTCATCTCGCGGGGAAAGCTCCACATCCCGGTCGAGAAGTCATACCCGCTCGCCGACGCCGCGGCGGCGCACATCGACAGCCAGGCCGGTCACACGCGCGGACGCCGGGTCCTGGTCGTCGGAAAGCCGGCCGGCGTCGTCCTCGAACAGAAAATTGAGGACGACGCGCATCCTTGGGACTGATGGCGGTACCGGCGCCGAGAAATGGCCGGTGGTGGTCGCGAGGGTACTCGGCGGCGTTGCGGGCGAGGCGTTTCCCCTCGTGAACGGTGAGAATAACCTGCTGACGTAAGACGGTCTGCTTGATCTCGTGGGCGAGGGTGAGCGCGGACCCAGCGGGTGGTGGCCCTGAGGAACCCTTCTTCGAGGTGACGCAACCAGGGCAGCATCGCTCGCGATGGCGAGATCATTGGCTGGGACTTACATCCCGGGGGAGCTCAACGAAGAGGGTGGCGTGCTGCTGTCTTTCAGAGCGAGGCGCTCGCCCTTCCCGAGCGCGGCTACTGGAACTGACGACCACACAGGCGATGGCTCAGGAGGTGGGGACGGTGACCGTGTCGATGGGCCGCGCCTGCCAGGCGGCCCAGTCGGCGCCGATCGCGCCGGCCGTGCGCAGCAGGTGCGGCAGGTGGTGCTCGATCAGGTGCTCGACGGAGGTTTCGGCGGCGTGCGCGTTGACGTTCACCGCCGCGACCGTGCGGCCCTGCCCGTCACGGATGCCGGTGGCCACCGACCGGATGCCCAGTGCGAGGTCCTGGTCGGTGACCGTCCAGCCCTGGGCCCGCACGTCGCGCAGCACCTCATCGAGCTCGTCGCGCTCCGGGTTCCACCGGGGCGTGATCCCGGACCGGCTCGGGGTGGCGAGTACCCGGTCCAGTTCGTCGTGGTCGAGCGCGGCGAGCAGGACCTTGCCGAGTGAGGTCTGCGGCGCCGGAAAGCGGGTCCCGATGGTCACCGCGAGTGTTACCAGCTTGGGCACGGCGACGCGCGCGACGTAGACGATGTCGGAGCCATCGAGCTGCGCGATGGAGCACGATTCGTGAGTGCGGGCGACGAGCTGGCGCAGGTGGGGCTCAGCGAGGTCCCACAGGTTCCGCGAACCGATGTAGGCCATGCCGAGTTCGAGCACCCGTGGCGTGAGCGAGAATCCCGACTCGTCGCTGCGTACGTAGCCGAGTTCCTGCAGGGTGAGCAGGATGCGGCGCGCGGTCGGCCGCGCCAGCTCCGCGTGGGAGGCGACTTCGCTGAGCGTCATGTGCGGCCTGCCCGGCTGGAAGCCACGAAGCACGTCGAGGCCGCGGGCGAGCGCCTCGATGAAGTCCGGGCCGGTCTCCCGGCGCATGCTGAAGGTCCTTCCACCCGAAGACGGCCGGCGGACGGGGGATGATTGCCTGCCGGATGGCCGTCCGTCACTGTAACCGCCGATGTTGCCGAGCCGTTCCTTGACCGTCCTCGGTCGCTGTGCGGATAATCCGAGCATACACGGACAAGTGTCCGCTGTACGGACAGAGAGGTGGCGGCATGCCGGGGCGCGGCGATCACGGTGAGCACCGGGGCCCACTGGCGGGCGTGCTGATCGCCGACTTCTCCCGGATCCTGGCCGGGCCGTACGCCACCATGTTGCTGGCCGACATGGGCGCCGAGGTGATCAAGGTGGAGGGGCCGCGCGGGGACGACACGCGGACCTGGATGCCCCCGGTACGGGACGGTGTCTCGACCTACTACCTGGGTATCAACCGGGGCAAGCGATCGATCGCGCTGGATCTGCGGGACTCCGCGGACGCCGGGGTGGCCCGTGAGCTCGCGCGCCGCGCGGACGTGCTGATCGAGAACTTCAAGCCGGGCGGGCTGGCCGGGTTCGGGCTGGACTTCGAGTCCGTGCGCGCGGCCAACCCCGGCATCGTCTACACCTCGATCACCGGTTTCGGCTCCGGGCCGGGCCGCCACGTGCCCGGCTACGACCTGATGGTGCAGGCGATGTCGGGGCTGATGAGCCTCACCGGCGATGCGGACTCTCCGCCTTACCGGGCCGGAATCTCCGTGTTCGACGTCATGGCCGGAAACCACGCCGCCATCGGCATCCTGGCCGCGCTGCGGCACCGGGACGCGACCGGAGCCGGTCAGCTGGTCGAGGTGAACCTGCTGTCGTCGGCGCTTACCGGTCTGGTCAACCACAGTTCGGCTTATGTCGCGGGCGGGACGGTGCCATACCGGATGGGCAACGCGCATCCGAGCGTGTTCCCCTATGAGCCGTTGCCCACCGCGGACAACGACCTGATCGTCGCCGCCGCCAATGACGGCCAGTTCCGCAAGCTCTGCCAGGTGCTCGGCATTCCCGAGGTCGCCGACGATCCCCGGTTCGCGCGCAACGTCGATCGAACCGCCAATCGCGAGGAGCTGCGCCCGATCCTGGTCGATCGGCTCAGGAAGCGGAGCGCGCTGGAATGGTTCGACCTGCTCGTCGAAGCCGGCGTGCCGAGCGGTCCGATCAACACCATCGACGGTGGGTTCGCGATGGCCGAACGGTTCGGTCTCGACCCGGTCGTCGTGGTCGGGGAGGGTGAGCGGGCGGTGCCCACGACGCGACATCCGATCCGGTTCTCCGAGACTCCGGTGGGCTACCGGCTGCCCCCGCCGGAGTTGGACGAGCACGGCGAGGAACTGCGAAGGTGGCTCACCTCGCCGGAGGAGGGAAACCGTGGCTGACCACGAGTACCCGACCGCGCTGGGCGCGTCCTCGCTGAAGACGATCACGCTGCTCGGCCGGGATCTCGCCGAGGACGTGATGGGCAAGGTCTCCTTCGGCGAGCTGGCGTTCTGGCTGGCCACCCAGCGCCGCCCCGAACCGGGCGAGGTGCGGGTGTTCGAGGCGGTGCTTGCCGCGCTGGCCGATCACGGGTTCACGCCGACGGCGATCGTGACCCGGTTGACCTACCTGTCGGCGCCGGACTCGATCCAGGGCGCGCTCGCGGCCGGGCTGCTCGGCGGCGGCTCGCGTTTTCTCGGCGTGACCGAGGACTGCGGCAGGTTCCTGCACGACGCGCTGTCCGGTGTGGACGGTGCGCTTCCAGCGGACGACGCCGGGTGGGACGAGCTCGCGCTGGCCATTGTGCGGAAAGCGCGGCAGGACGGGAAGTTCGTGCCCGGCCTCGGTCACCACGTCCACAAGGAGGGCGACCCGCGTACCCCGCGGCTCATGCGAATCGCGGCCGAGGAGAACCTGTTCGGCCCGCACCTGGCGTTGTTCGCGGCGATCGGCCGCGTGCATCCCGCGGTGCTCGGCAAGACGCTACCCCTCAACGGCGCGGGGGTGTGCGGCGCGGCACTGGCCGATCTCGGGCTACCGCTGGAACTCCTGCGCGCCGTCGCCTTGCTGGCCCGCACCGCCGGGCTGATCGGGCAGCTCGCCGAGGAGCTGCGCCACCCGGTCGGCAACGAGATCTTCCTGTCGGTCGACCTCAACAACCGTCCGGTGGAACCCGATCCCTATCCCCACAGGAGGGACTGATGGCCGAACTGGTCGCGGTGATCGCGTCTACCCACCATCCGTTCTACTACCGGGCCAGCACGGCCACGGGCGAGGACCGCCCGCCGTTCGCCGACGAGTGGGTACGCAAGGTGGAGGCGTTCCGCGAGACGCTGACCCGGGCACGCCCGGACGTGCTGGTGATGGTCGGCTCGGATCACTTCCACCAGCTGTGGCTGGACAACATGCCGCAGTTCCTGGTCGGCAAGGCCCCGCATTACGATGCGAACTTCTACAACGAGGAGCGCGAGTTCGGCCTGCCGAGGATGGTGCTGAAGGGCCAGGAGGACCTGTCGGCCTACGTGCTGCGGGAGGGCCTGGACGCCGGGTTCGACCTCGCGTTCTCCAACGAGCTGCGGATCGACCACTCGATCACCTGCCCGATCATCACCCTCCGCCCGGACAACGACCTGCCGATCGTGCCGGTCTACACCAACATTTTCGCGCCCCCGCTGCCGCAACCGAAGCGGTTCGTCCAATTGGGACAGACGATCCGGCAGCTCGTGGAGTCGTGGCCGTCAGACCAGCGGGTCGCGATCATCGGGACCGGGCATCTGTCGCTGGAGCTGGGCGGGCCACGGCAGTTCGGGCCGCACGGGCCGGATCCGGAGTTCGACCGCAAGGCGGTGGGCTGGATCGCCGGTGGGGACATCGAGGAATGTCTCGGCGAGGTCACCCTGGAAAGCCTGCATCTGCCCGGAAATGCCACGCACGGCTTCATGGACTTCATGCTGATGATGGGCGTCGCGGGGGAGGGGCGGAAGGCCGACTACGTCGACACCTACGACCTGTTCCACACCATGGAGGCGTATTTCACCTGGTATCCGAACGGAGGGCCGCGTGACTGACGATGGCGGAGCCCCGGTCATGCGGACCGACCGGGTGCGGGTGTCTCACAAAAGCACAGAGGACTCGCGTGGCGGGTTTTCCGCTTGAATACAGGAGGAACGGTGAGCAAGTACCTGATGAACAAGTTCCTCTACACCATCGACCGCGATCCGGATCTGGTCGAGCGCTACCGGGAGGACCCATCGGGCACGGTCGCGTGGTGGGAGGAGACCCAGGCCAACCGGATTCTGAACTGCGTCGGCCAGGAGTCCAGCACTTGGTTGCGTTTCGAGGACACCGAGCGTGAGGCGCTCAGGGCGCACGACTACGTGAAGCTGTTCGAACTCGGCGCCCACCCGTTCCTCACGTTGACGTTGTTCATCGGGATGTTCGAGCGGGACTACCACGAGCCGCTCGGTTTTCAGTTGGAATACGCGCGCAAGCTGTCACACATCAAGCTGCCTTATCCCGACATCTCCACCTGATTGCTGTATAACGACCTATACGGCGGTCGTTTGAATGCGCACCTTCACTAGCCCGGATCTTGCATGGGGTGGTCGGCTGGTCCTGGGTGGTCCGTGGGGTTGTTGTTCGGGGTGTTTGTTTGGTTTGGGGCAGGTTGGTGGTGCCCGTTGTCGGTGGGGTGGCCGCCGGTGTTCACTGCCGGGGTGGTGTTGCTGGTTGTCGGGGCGGGTTGGTGATGGTTAGGCGAGTTGTGGCAGGGCGGTGAGGCGTTGGTGTGCGGTGATGATCAGGGTGTTGCAGGGTGCGTGTCGGGATAGTCGGAGGTGGACTCGGCGGGCGTGTCGGGCGATG
>NZ_JAFB01000037.1 GCF_000519205.1 Amycolatopsis taiwanensis DSM 45107
CGCCACGGCCCCAACGCCGCCGAGAGCTCCCGGTCCAGCCCCAGCGCCCGCGCGGTATCAGCCAGCAGCACCGCACCCGCGTGAGAAACCACCCCGTTTCCGGCCGCGTCAACAACAGGCATGGGATAGAACCCCGTAGACTCACTCACCAGAAAGGTGCTCCAGATCTCGGAAAAATCGGTCCTCAGCAAACCGGATTCTCCCAGGTCAGAGCACCTTTCTCCCTATCCGACACACCCACACATCGAATTACCGTGAAAGCCCTGGGCTAGGGCGCTGCGGGTTCTCGTCAGGGTCTGTGACCAGCACAGATGCGGCAACGAATGGGGATCGACACGTGAAGGTAAGACCTCCCGCATTCCACGGAATTGACTGGGCAGAAGGGCACCACGACCTTCTCCAGCATTCCGCCGCACCAGACCGCTATGCCGTTCGCCGCGGCCAGGTCATGGATGCGCGTCGCTTCCAGGTAGCCCCCCACTCTGCCGGGCTTGATGTTGATGACACTCGCCGCTCGTCAGGTTGCTGTTCGGCGTCGACGGTCGGTGGCGGCGTGGTGCAGCGCGGCGAGGTGTTCGGGGCGTCGTTCTGGCCCGGTGAGGTGCGCGGCGAGGAATTCCTCGGCCGCGGTGAGATGGTCACGGGCGGTGGTGGAGCTGGTCTGATCGAGTTGGCGGATGTCATATGACTCGCTGACAACGGCCAGCGCCTCTTCCCACCGGCCTTGTTTTCCCAGGATCCTGCCGAGGATGGCCAGTTCAGCGGCGAGTGCGGGTCCGTAGGCGGCGGGGTCGTGCCGGGCGAGCTGTCGGCGGATCCGGATCGCCTGCTCCATCGACGCGGTGGACGTCTCGACGAATCCGAGTTCCGCGGTGACCACGCTGGCAAGGACCCACGCCGCGGCGAGCGCGGGTTCGTGGACGCCCGGCTCGCGGGGCACCAGCCGACGGTAGATCTCGACAGCCTCGAACGCCGGGGCCAACACGATCTCGTGCTTTCCGAGTTGCCGCAGCAGTAACGCCTTGGCGCTCAAGGCAGCAGCGAGGTCGGGATTGTGCCGATCGCGGTTGCGTCGTGCCCGCCGACGGCAGGCCGCGATGGCGACATCCAACGCGGCCGCGGACTTCGCTGACAGTCCTGCTGTCTCCGGTGTCATGCGCAAACGGCTCCACACCTCGGCGAGGAGCGGTTCAGCGGCCAGCAGGTCGGGGCCGGCGATCTGTCGGTAGAGTTGCGAGACTGGGGCGGCCAATCGACGGCGAATCTTCTCGACGGCCGGACGTAGCCCTGCGGCTGCTTCGTCGTCCTCCCCAGGGAGCGCCGCCTCTTTGCTTTGTTCCTTGACGAGGGAAGCGTACTCGGAGAGGCCCTTGGCAATATTTTTCAGTGGACGCCGCTCCCGCCACCCCTCTTCCGCCACCGTGTTAGCGAGAATGCTGGCCGCTGACGTGAGGTAAAAGTCGATGCCTTTGGCACCTTTTCCGTCTTGACGGGAAAAGACCTCGACGCCTTCTGCGGCGGCTGTCAGCGCCTCCTCCCACCGGCCTAGTCTCGCCAGGATCTCGCCCAGATAGATGGTTTCGACCCCAAGGGGGTATTCGTGGTCGGCGGGGTTGTCGCGAGCAAGGCGGCGGCGGATCTCGACAGTCTCGCTGGTTGACGCCAGCGCCTGCTCCCACCGGCCCAGCTCCCGCAGGATCCAGCCGATGTTGCTCAGCACGCCGACGAGTCGTCCCTCGTGTTTGGCGGGGTTGTCCTGGGCGAGGCGGCGGGCGAGCGCGACGGCCTCGGTGGTTGGCGCCAGCGCTTCCTCCCACCGGCCTTGGTCGGGCAGGATCTGGGCAAGTTGTTCCAGCGCGGACAGCAGACCCTCCTCGTGGCCGGGGGCGTTGTCGCGGGCGAGGCGGCGGGCGATCCGGAGGGCCTCGTGGATCGCGTGCAAGGACTCGTCCGGCCTGCCCAGTGAGTTCAGGACACGAGCGAGTCGTTCCAGCGCGGACTGGAGAGCTGTGGTGTGCTCGGCGGGATTGTCGTGGGCAAGCCGGCGGTAGATCTCGACGGATTCGTTGACGTCGCGCAGCGCCTCGTCGAATCGATCCAGCTCGTTCAGGATGACGGCGCGAAAGTCCAGCCACCCGGCGAGATGCGCTTCGTGCTTGGCGGAATGGTCCCGAGCCAACGGGCGGACGAGGTCGACCACCTCGGTCGCAGGTACCAGCGCCTCCGCGGTCCGCTCCAGTCTCATCAACGTCGCCGCCACTCCCCCCGCCAATGTGGCGGCGCCTTCCCGGTACTCGGCGGGGTTCTGCCGCGCCAGCCGGAGGCTGATCTCACGGGCCTCACTCAAGGCGTCCAGGGCCTCCGATAGCTTCGCCGGGTGGGTCCACCGGGAGCCCCGGATGATCAGGTTGGCGCTGGCCGTCATCCAGTCCCCACCAAGCTCTTGCAGGACTTGTGCCGCCGCGAGGAAGGCCAGGGCCTCGGTGAGGTCGGGCTCGAACTCGAGCGGATCGGCTTCGGCGAGCGGGCGGAAGAGCCGCACCGCCTCCCGGAACGTGTCCTCGGCCTTCTCATGCCGGTCGGCGAACACCCGCCGCTTCCCCAGGTCGGCGTGGACGTGGGCGCGCTCGGCGGGGTCTTCGGTGCGGGCCAGGCGGTGCGGGGTGATGCGTTCGGCGAGGTCGGCCGCCGCGATGGCGAGCGCGCCAGATGGGTCGTCCGGCAGGAGCGTGTCCAACGCCTCCAAGGTGGGCATCAGATGGGGCCAGCGGTCGCTGGCGGCGGCCAGAAAGGTGATCGCCCTGGCGGTGTAAGGCGGTGGGCCGCCGTCGGCGGGCGGGGCGAGCAGGAGACCGGGCGCACCATCGGCCCAGGCGGGAGGCGTGGGGCTGGGCATGGGGTGGCCGGGCAGGCAAAGCGCGAGGAAATCCTCGGCGAGCCGGTCCGGATACATCGGTTCCAGGACGGTGCGGGGGTCGGCGGGAGGGTAGCAGCGAGCATGGTCGGCCAGCGCCCGGTCGGCGTCGCCGATGCCCACGGAACCCAGGGCGGCCTTGGCGTCCTGGTAGGCGAGGGGGCCGGTGAGCGTGGCGGTGAACACGACCTGCGCCATCCCCTCGGGGGTGGTATCGAACGCCACGCGCCCTCCTGCGGGGTCCGACCGGGCTTTGCTGGTGCCGTTGTCGTGCAGGGTGTGCCAATGGTGTTGTTCCCGCTCGAGCAGGTAACCGGTCAATCCGGGCAGGTCGTCGGGGGAAGGCAGCTGCGGGGTGGGTCGGGCGTGGCGGTCGACGGCGACCAGGGCCGCCATGTGCACGGCGAGGGTAAGGCCGAACTCGTCACGCGCCAGCCAGTCCGGAAGCGCGATCGCCCCCGCGTCGGGGAGCCGGTAGCGGCGGGCGAAGCCGTCCCGGGCGGCGGTGAACATCCGGGCGCGGGCGTCGCTGGTTGACGGCAGTGGGTCCAGGCTGCGGGCGGTGCACGCGCCGGGCGGCCATCCGTCCTGAGTGAGGGCGTGGCGCAGGGCCGGCCAGGCGTGTCTCGCGCGCGCGAGAAGCAGCACCCGAACCGGCACGTCCTGGTTGAGGATCTTGTTGCTGAACAGCAAGGTCAGGTGCGCCAGGGGCCACCGGTCGGCGTAGTCGATCAGCAACAGCAGGCCGGCCGCCGCCCCGATCCGCAGGTCCTGGCTGGTGGGCTCGCCGCCGTCGACCCGGCCGGACGTGCGTTCGGCGGTGATCACTTTCCAGCCGGCGCGGGCGGCGTTGGCGGCGAGGTGATCGGCCAGTCGGGTCTTGCCCTGGCCTCCTGGGCCGTGCAGCCACCGCGCCGCCCGGCTCGCATGGCTGCCGAGCCACGCGGTCAGCTCGCCGACCTCGGTGGCCCGGCCGGTGAAGGCCACCACCCCGGAATGGGCGTTGAGCAGATGGCTGGGCTGGGCCGGCGGTCCGGCGTCGTCGTCCTCGGGCGCTGTCCCGCTTCGGCCGGCGGTGTCGGCGACCAACCGGTACACCGGCCCCCGGTCGGCGAACACGTGCATGTCGCCGTCGATCTGCCCATACGCGTGGCCCGCTTCGGCGCGGACGATCTGCGTGATCTGGGAGCCTCCAGTGCCACCCGCGCCCGCCCGCGCACTCACGGCTGGTCCAGCGGCGCGCCACCCCGTTCCTCCGCTGCGCCCTCGCCCGACGGCGCAGCGTAGTTGTTGATGGCACCGCCGATCACGCCCTGCGCGGTCGAGTGCGAGCCGTCGGCGACGACGTGCTGCACGATCTTCGGCTCTGGTGGGGCCTGCCGCCGGAGATCGTCCAGGATCGCCTCCAGCTCACGCCGCGCCGCCGGGCTGGCGGCGAGCAGGTCCCGCAACCGCGTCTCCCACATGGCCTCGACCCGCAGCAGGGCGCGGTCGTCACCGCGCTCGCTCGCGGCGGCGAGTTCCGCGGCCGAACGGTCGAGCTCGGCGGCCATCCGCTTTTCAGTCTCGCTCCCGGAGCGCCGCCACAGGGCGGGGATCGCCTTCTTCACCAGTCCGCCAAACCCAGCGGCCAGAGCCTTGACCAGCTCCTTGCCGCCCTCGCTGGCCAACGTCTCGATCAGATCCGACATCACGCCCCCACCCTTATGAACGGACGGTAATCCCCTAACAACCGTCAACGAACACGTTAGCGGAAATCGATGACAACCGAATAAACCAGCGCGCCCGGCCAAGCGGATGGTCACGGCCCGGTCGTCGACGGTGTCGAGGTCGACCGGGTGGCCTCGCGAGAGGGCCGTCCACCCAGCAGGGCCACCGCGATCATGAACTGCGCGACGACATAGATGGCCATGACGATCGCCCATTGATGCCGCAGCAGGTGCACCTCCGACAGGCTCAGGGCGATGAACCCGTCCGAGATCAGGAACAGCGCGCCGCCCGCCGATCGCGCCGGGCCAGGACAATCCGGAGGCGACGGGTGCTGGCCTGACGAGCCCCGATTGGCCCCTTGGCAGGGCGCTTAAGCTTTGCCGTCTCGATCGAGCCGACTACCTGGCGCTGCTTCGGGACCGCTGTACCGGCACCGCGATAGATGCGATCGATGAGGGGGAAGCCGTGGTCAGGAGAGCGGTGGGGACGACGGTCGCGACGTGGACCGTAGCCGAGTTCAGCTCGTCGACCGACGCTGCCACGACCGATTCGCCTATCCGGCGCTTGCCAGCACGGGGGACTGCCGTGGTGTCGCGGTTTTCACTCGGCACCGGCTGGCAGCGTCGTTTGCTGCTTGGTCGTAAATCACCTCGTACTCGGCCGGCACCCCGGTCGCTCGGGAGATTTCTCTGGCGCGTCCTGTGGACTCCCTGCTTGTCTGGCCGATCTTCAAACTCCAGGTATGAGGATACTTACAAACGTAAATTACCCACGGCTACTTTCGGTCAAGTGCCCTCCTGGTGGTTATGGGTCAGCCTTCCAGCGCTGCTTACTGCCAGCCACTGACACGGCTGCGGCCAAGCGGAGGCCGTTGTGACCCCGCGTGCTGGGTGAACATCAGGAGCCCCTGGTGTCGCGGTCTTGCGAGCTGTCTTGAACGGGTTCGTCGGTCCCGAGGGGAACGGAGCGAGTGGCCCCACCTCCTCGAATGGTCAGGCGACCGTTCACCCGGGCCCGGGACGGCCTCTTCTCGCTGGCTGCGCCTGTGCGCGGACCACCTACGGCCCGCCATCGAACACCTGGCAGAGCACGAACAACCCGGCGGGGTGGAACCTGAAGAATCCGGCGGAGACAGACGTGACAGGCCGGAAGTTGGAGGTCCCGCGTCAGCGGCTGAGCGCACGGCTGGCTGCCGGGCCGTCAGGACTGTTGCCCGGTCAGTGCGAGTCGGCGGGAGCGGGCGAGAGCCGGTAGGCGTCCTGGTGGGCGACGACGTATCCGGCGGTGGGGGGTGCGAAGTGGGTGCCCAGGACGAGGGTGTCCGTGCCGGCGAGTGAACCGAGCAGCATACGGCGTGAGGTTTCGGCCTGCCGCGGGTCGATGTCGACGCAGGCGCCGATGGTGGGGTGGGCCAACTGGACAGGGTGGTGGATGCAGTCCCCGGTGATCAGAGCCGTCCGGCCGCGGCTCGTCAGCTCGACGGCGACATGGCCGGGTGTGTGGCCTGGTGTGGGGAGCAGGCGCAGGCCGGGGACGATCTCGGCGCCTTCGTCGGGGACGTTGACGAGGTCGAGCAGCCCTGCCTTCTCCACCGGGATCACGGAGTCGTGGAACATCTGCGCACGCGCTTCGTCCATGTCGTAACCGGCCCAGAACTCCCGCTCGGTGCGGGAGGTCAGATAGCGGGCGCGGGGGAAGGTGGGGACCCACTCGCCGTCCACCTCGCGGGTGTTCCAGCCGACGTGGTCGGCGTGCAGGTGGGTGAGGACCACCAGGTCGACCGAGCCCGGGTGGAAACCGGCGTCGGTCAGGCGCTGGAGAAAGTCAGTGTCCAGGTTGTGCCAGGCCGGGTTGGCTCGTTCCTTGCCGTTGCCGATGCTGGTGTCGACCAGGACGCGCATGCCGCCCAGGACGACGGCGAAGCTGTGGCTGTCGATGTGGAGGACGCCCTCGGCGTCGGCGAAGTGGGGGTGCAGCCAGTCCTGCGCGGCGACGAGATCGGGGGTGGCGCCGGGCAGCAGCCACGGTCCGGTGGCGGGCGGAAGAAGAATTTCGTCGATGCGGTGGACGGTGACGTCGCCCACGGTCCAGGAGGGAGCGGGGGCCGGGGCGGTGGAGGTCGGTGCGGTGCTCATGGCATGGGTTCCTTCGGGGGTCGATATGGGTGGACTCGTACGGCTGGGTGTGTTACGGATCAGGCGCGTTACGGAAGGTCCTTGTGTGCGAGGCGGGCGGTCCTGCGCCTCGGCACTGTGAAGGCCGCGAGGGCCGCGAGCAACGACTTGGCTTTTAATCACCGTAGGCCACGCAAAGAGTTAATGCAATCTCTTAGCTTTTGTGCCCTCGAGGGGCCCCTTGGAAGGTTGTCAAAAGCAATTGCTTAGCCTTAGAGTCGCGTCTATGACCAAGCAGATGGTGCGCCCCGGCGGCCGTAGCGCCCGCGTACAGGCAGCGGTGCACACCGCCGTGCGCGAACTCACGTCGGAGGTGGGGCGGGACGCCCTGACCGTGCCGATGGTCGCCCAGCGTGCGGGCGTGACACCGTCGACGATCTACCGCCGCTGGGGCGACCTGCAGCAGCTGCTGTCGGACGTGGCGGTCGAGCGCCTGAGGCCCGACGCCGCGCCCAAAGATCATGGGAACCTGCGTGACGACCTTTCGGCCTGGGTCGAACAGTTCCACGACGAGATGGCCTCTCCCGCCGGCCGCGCGTACATCCGCGATGCCCTGCTCGGAGACCCGGGCGGCGGCAATGCCGGCCAGTGTTCGGCCTATGCCGCCGAACAGATCGACGCCATCCTCGCCCGCGCGACCAAGCGGAGGGAGGAGGTACCCGAAGTCGAAACGCTCATCGACCACGTCGTTGCCCCCCTGATGTACCGCATCCTGTTCCGTCCCGACGGACTCGACACCGCTTATGCCCGCCGGCTCGTGGCAGCGGTTCTTGACCGCACCGGCCCCTGACGGACGCTCGTGCCGACGGCCCCTGTCACACGGGGTAGGGCCGGCAACAGCGCCGCGACGCCCTGTTCCGCGAAGCCGACCAGGACCTGCAGGCCGGTCCGGAGGCAGTCGGCATGATCGCAGGCGGCAGCGCCCGGTTGATCAGCCCGTAGGCCGCGGCTAGTTCCGCGTCGACGAGTTCGGTTGCAGTCAGCGCGCTAAGCGGGTCGGCTGGTTCCGGTCAGGCTGCCGGGGCGGTCAGGACGGCCTTGGCCGCCAGCCGGAGCTTCCTGATCATCGGATTCGGGTCGCCCTTGCGGCTGACCAGGACGACCTGGCTGGGGGGAGCGCCCTCGATCGGGACGGTGATGAGGTTGGGACGCAGTGAGCTACGCCGGTCGCTGACCGGTAGCACGGCGATCGCCTCACCACTCGCGACGAGTTCGAGCTTGTCCTCGTAGCTCTCGATCGGCGGCACGCCAGCCCCGAGGATCCGGTACGAAGTCCAGTCCGCGGTCTCGAACGCGCACGGCGCCGCCTCTTCGCCGGCCAGTTCTTCCGCGGTCACCGATGCACGGTCGGCCAACGGGTGGCCGCGCGGGACCACGAGCATCCGGGGCTCCTCGTACAGCGGGGTGATGGACACGTCGTCGGCGGCGAGCGGCAGCGGGGCCCGCGCGATCAGGGCGTCGACGCGTTTGTCGGACAGCGCCCCGACGTCGCGGCAGCTCAGGTACCGGGTGGCGATCTCGGCGTCCGGGTAACGGCGGCGCAGTTCCCGTACGGCGGCAGTGATCACCAGGTCTTCCACGTAGCCGATGACGATTCGTTCGGTCTCGGCTTGTTCGCGCACGGCCAGCTCGGCCTGGCGAGCCGACTGCAGCAGGGCTTGGGCCCGGGGGAGGAAGGTCTGGCCGGCCGGAGTGAGCCGGGTGCCCTGGGGTGTTCGGTCCAGCAATCGTGTGCCGAGATATTTCTCGAGCCGTTGGATCTGGCGGCTCAGCGCCGGCTGGGCCACGTGCAAGTCGGCGGCGGCCCGGCCGAAGTGCTGGTGCGCCGCCACCACGGTGAAGTAGCGCACCAGCCGCAGTTCCAGGTCCTGTCCGAGATCGTTCACCCTTCCAGCGTATGCGTCATGCCGTTCCGGAATGACCAGGTTGCCAAACCGGTCTTGGACGGCCATGCCGTCCTGGGCCTTGACTGAAGGAGCAACGTTTCCCCGAGAAAGCGACAGGCGCGATGAAAGCGATCCAGTTCCACGAAGCGGGCGGGCCGGAAGTTCTGCAGTATGACGAGGTGCCGGTTCCCGAGATCGGCCCGGGCGAGGTGCTCGTCCGGGTGCACGCGGCGGGCATCAACCCGCCGGACTGGTACCTGCGTGAGGGGATGAAGGTCATGCCGGCCGAAATGAGGCCGGCGCTGGAGTTCCCCCTGATCCCCGGAACGGACATGTCGGGCGTGGTCCAGGCGGTCGCTCCGGACGTGCAGGGGTTCGCCGTCGGTGACGAGGTATTCGGCATGCTGCGGTTCCCCGGATTCGACGGCCGGACGTACGCCGAGTACGTCGCCGCGCCGGCTTCCGACCTGGCCCACAAGCCAGCCGGCATCGACCACGTGCAGGCGGCCGGTGCGCCGATGGCCGTGCTCACGGCCTGGCAGTACCTGGTCGATCTCGGCCACGCCGTGCCGTCTCCTTTCACAGGCCAGGTGCACCAGCCGGTGCCGATCACGCCGGGGATGACCGTGCTGGTCAACGGGGCAGCCGGTGGAGTGGGCCACTTCGCGGTGCAGCTGGCGAAGTGGAAGGGGGCACACGTCATCGCGGTGGCGTCGGGCCGGCACGAGCAGTTCCTGCGCAAGCTCGGCGCCGATGAGTTCATCGACTACACCACGACGCAGGTCGTGGATGTGGTCAGCGGCGTCGACCTGGTGATCGACACCGTCGGTGGCCCGGACAGCTCACGCTTCCTGACCGTGCTCAAGCGCGGAGGCACCATGCTTCCGGTGTTCTTCGCCCAGTACGACCCGGAAGAGACGGCGCATCTGGGCATCACCGTCTCGAACATTCAGGTGCGTTCCAACGGCCCCCAGCTCGCCGAGATCGGGCGCCTGTTCGACGAGGGCAAGCTCCAGGTCGGGGTGGACAGCACCTACCCGCTGCACGAAGCGGTCAGCGCACACACGCGAGCCGCGCAGGGCCACATCCAAGGCAAGATCGTGCTGACGGTGGTCTCGTGATCGCCGAGCTCCAGCAGGCGGTGGCGAACTACGCCCATGCCTTGGACGAGCTGAACATGCCCCAGCTGGAAGCGGTCCTGACCGAGGACACCACCTGGACCTTCACGATTCCCGGCCAAGGAGTGCTCGGCCCGGTCGCCGGACGCACGGCGGTGCTCGATTTCATCCGTGACGGGCACACGGCCCAGACCGGAAGGGTGCGGCACCACCTGAGCAATGTCGTGGTCGCGACGACGGACGCCGCCACCGCTGAGGTACGGGCCTATCTGCTACAGACGCGGAACACCGGCGAAAGCATCCAGATGGTCTCGACCGGGGTCTACCCGTTCAGCCTGCGACGGTCCGACGGTGGGTGGCGGATCGCCGAGCTCGCCCTGACGCTGGACAACGCCTTTTAGGGCGAGGCCAGGCAGTGCGTCCGGCGGATCATCAAATGCTGCCGACGGTGCCCGGGTGCCGATTGGGCGGGCGAGTGCACGCGGAACATTCGACCTTTCGCCGTGTTTCGGCGGGTAGTTCGGGTGCCGGCAGGTCTTTACGCACTCACGAGGTGGCGAGGGCGCGGTTCATGGTGTCGAACAGTTTTCGTCGTCGACTCCGCTCGGTCACGTCCGAATCGGACGTGACCGCTGACCGTCCACGTCTTTGGTCGTCTCGGCGAGCCAGCGGGTCGAAATGTGCACACCGTCCACCAGGCGGCCGCCGGAGGTAGTGACCGCGGCCAGGCAAAAGCGCACCCACATGTTGAGCTGCACCTCCTTCGACAGCCGCAGGTGCGTGTACAGCAAGTGCGTCAAGCGGCCACTGGATCGAGCCCAAAGCTCGATCTCGAATACCAGCAGGTCACCGTCGTCGCGCGCACGGAAGCACACCTGCCCTGCCTCCAGATGACCACGCAGGGTCACGAGGGTCAACGACGCGTTGTCGCGGTTCGCGATCCTGACGGGGCCGTTCCACGGCCCTGGCATCTCCACCAGCAGTTCATCGCCCACGTCCGGACCGCCGCCGGTGCCGACCTCGCCGACGTGGACGGCGACGACTTCGGAGGGAACGAAGTGCTCGAAGTCGCGGACGACGCGGTCCATGAGCTGACGCGCGTCGAGGTCGGCCTCGGCAATGCACACACGGAAGCGTCGATGGAACATGGGGCCGTAGCCGTCCGACACCAGCAGCACCCGGTCGTCGATAGCGTCGCGGCGCAGCTGCGGCGGACGATCCTCCTCGTCACCGCGGCACTCGGCGCGGTGCAGGGGAGTCGTCTCCCAGATGTAGCGCCACGTTACGAGTCCGGTGCCCAGAAGCCAGCGCCCGACCACGGCGAGCGCCCGGCGAGGTCGCGACATCGGTGCCTCCAGGTCGGCGAACAGGCATAATTGCGTACAACCGGCGATACCCCATAGAGCGACGATGACACCAGCCAATGGAGACGCACATGGTGGTCCGGCTACTGCATCAGGCGGGCGTACGCAGCACTCACCTGCACCTCGCCTCCCTGGCCTCGGTCGGCCTGTGCCTGAGCCTGTGGGTGCGTGCCAAGACGGTCGACCAGGCTCAACGGGGAAACGCTGAGCGTCGGGCGCTCTTCGTCGGCCTGTGGCCGCCGATGATCTGGCTGATCGGCGATGCGCTGAGGGAACGCGAGTGATTCGGGGTGGTGGCTGGGTCTTCGGGCGGCTCGACGCCACGCGGGTCTGGCGGGATCTCGCCACGGCGCACATCAACTACTCAGTCGACGAGGTACGCCGGCCGTCCTGGGACATGGACACCCATCGCACCGGACTCGCAACCGAGCGACCGGGTGCGCCGGAGCCGACCGGTTTCTGGGCACACGCCTGCGGGCTGGTGCGTGACTACGAGTTTTCGCCCCCGGAGATCGTGCAAGCGCTGTACGACCCGGCCGCGCCACTACTCGGCCGGGACATGCTGCTCGAGGCCCGTTTCCACGGGATGCACTTCTACTGCGGCGTCCGCGTCACCGAGGTGGTGGACGAACTCCGGGAGAACGGCGACCGGGTCTGGGGATGGGCGTACGAGACCCTGGAGGGCCACCTGGAGCGTGGCAAGGTCACCTACGAGGTGATCAAGCACCAGGACACGGGCCGGGTGACGTTCCTGGCCTCGGGCTACTCGCAGGGTTCTCCCACGCTGGACCGCCTCACCTTCCTGGGGTGGCGGATATTCGGCCGCCGCATGCAACTGCGCTTCTACCGCAGGTGTGGGGAACGGCTACGAACATTCGTCCAGGGCGGGTGGCGCGGTGACAACGTGCCGCCCCGTTCTTTCCCGCATGTCGAGCACCTGAGGCTCGCCCCCTCTGACGCCAAAATCCGTCGTCTGGACGCGCTGGCGATCCGCCGCATCGCACCCGGCTGAGTGGGCCTCAGTCCGGTCGTGGCCCCCAGTTCACCAATGAGTGACTCAGCATGTCTTCAGACACATCACCGTCCGGGCGCTGAGCGAGGTAACGGGACACGTACCACCGGCCTACGCGGAACACGTCAGGCCCTACGGCCGGGGTCCCGATGCTGGTGGTGGTCGCATTCGGCACTGCCAAGCCGACCCGGTCGAGACGGACGATTGGTGGTCAGCGTGCTGGGTATTCGCCGGGCATGGCGACCGACGCCCGGGGATGTGGTGGGCGACATGGCGGAGTATCTGAGCCGGCTGATCCGCAAGGAGTCGGCGGGCGACGAACCGCAAGCGAGCATGTCCGAGTGAGTAGGAGACCCGATCATGTCCGGTGCCGAAAAGTTGCTGGCCATCTACCTCAATGATCACCTGGCCGGGGCCACCGTTGGTCGCGAACTGGCCCGCCGGGTCGCTAATACCTGGTCAGAACAGCACGGAGAGCAGCTGCGCCGGATCGCGGAGGAGATCGCCGAGGACCGCACGTCGCTTGTCACCATCATGCGACGGCTGGGCGTCCGGTTGGACCCGCTGAAACCCGCCCTGGGTTGGCTGGGCGAGAAGGTCGGTCGGCTCAAGCTCAACGGGCGACTGTTTACCCGATCGCCGCTCAGCCCGGTGCTCGAACTGGAAGCGATGCGGCTGGGCGTCGAGGGCAAGGCGGCAGGCTGGCGCACTCTGCGCAGCCGCGCCGAGCACGACAACCGCCTCAGCACGGCGGAACTGGACGGTCTGATCGCTCGCGCCGCCAAGCAGATCGACACCTTGGAGCGGCTACGGGTGGAGTCGGCCAGCGCACTGATGTGACCACCAGTTCAGTGAGGACGGCTGGTGATCAACGCGGAGGAGGCCGGTATACACGAGGTCGCGCCGAACTCTCCCGCGACGGCGGCCGATCTGTCCACATCAGACAATCCTGATGGCTTTACGCGGCCGTGGAAAATCCGAGGGTTCAGAACAAGGGCCCGAGCCGAGGAAGCCCGGGCTACGCAATTCGGGGACTGCAGTTTGACTGCCCCACCCGGCTGGCCGGACTAGGGTCTGGCCAGCTATAACGTGGCTGTGCGCGGCCATTTTCGCCGCCGGTAACGCCGATTTCAGTGCGGGCGGGCGCCTGGGCAGCAAGAACGGTGAACCCCTGGTCGAGATAGTCATAGACGGTGGACTTGCCGATCGCGTTATCGACGGCCACCTGCTTCGCCCGAGTCCCATCGAGGAACCAGCGCAAGATCAGGACCGCCTGCTTGAACGACGTACGGAACGCGCAGCGAGGCCTGGTGAAGCAGATCAACCGGCTTAAGCAACAGCTCAGTGACTCACGCCTTGCCCCGGAGGATCGTCCAGCGTTGGAGACCGAACTGTCCGAGGCCAGCTGCCTCCTTGACTACAGTGAGCAATTCGTTCCGCGTGGCTGACCGGCAGGATTCACAGGTTAGGATCGGTGTGAGGAAAAAGAGGTAGCTTTGCCGGAACAGGACGTTCGAGACGATCTCTCCGCCGAACAGATCGAGGATGATTATTGGGGAGACTCGCCGCCTGATTCGACCGATCTGATTCGGAAGATCCATTGCTAGACTCGCCAACCTAACCTGGTGCACTCACCACTTGAATACGCACCGAGGTGTTGCTGCTGCACCGACACCGTCCCCACGTGCACGTCGTTGCCGGCCTGGCCGCGGCCATGTGCGCCGGAGCGTTGACTGCGCACGCGGTCGCACTGAAAGCCCGCAAGATCGCCGACAACGAAGCGGGAGGACGGGCACGCCCTTCCGACTGGTCGCTGTCGAGGCGTGTCATTGCTGGTCAGCGGCGGGACTGCGCGGCCACTGGTTCTACAGCGGATAAGATGACTTGTGGTGTGGTGATCTCGTAGAGAGATGATCCGCTGGGGATGCCGAACCGGAGAGGCGGCGAGGGCAATGGACCTGCGGCAGATGGAGGTTGTCGTCGCGGTCGCTGAGGCCGGGGGGTTCACGGCGGCAGCGCAGCGGCTGCACGTGGTGCAGTCCGCGGTGTCGACCACGGTGCGCGCGCTGGAAAAGGAGCTGGGCAGCAAGTTGTTCGAGCGCACCACGCACCGGGTGACACTGACCCAGGCTGGTGAGGCGTTCGTACCGGCCGCACGTACGGCGCTGCGGGCTGCCGAGCAGGCCCGAGCTGCAGTCGATGCCATGCGGGGGGAGCTTCGGGGGCGTGTCACGGTCGGCACGATGCAGGGCGTCTGGGCCGGGCTCCACCGTGCTCTAGCGAGCTTGCGGGCGGAGCACCCGGGTGTGGTGGTCAACCTCCGGCAGGCGGCGGTGGCCGATATTCGGCAGGCGCTGCGTGAGGGCACAGTGGATCTGGCCGTTGTCGCCTTCGATCGTCAGCAGCAACGGGGCTTGGCGACCCGGTTGCTGTCACGCGAGGAGATGGTGTTGGTGGCCTCGCCTGGGCGAGATTTCACCGATGACGTTCTGGTGACGTTCGCGGAAGTCGCCCCTCTGCCGTTCGTGGACTTCACGCCGGGCTGGGCGATCCGTTACGCAGTGGACCGGGCCTTCCGTGCGGCTCTCGTCGAGCGCAGCAACACCTTTGAGGTGAACGACATTGTCGCTGCCTCCGAACTCGTCCGGCACGATCTGGGCGTCTGCATCATGCCGGAGTCGATCGCTGCACGTTTCCCCGATCTGGCTGTGCGTAGGTTCGCCCAGCATGCGCCGAGCTGGAAGGTCATGGTGGTACGGCCCCGCGGCGAAGCGCATCCGGCGGTTGCGGCACTGCTGCGGCACATCACGTGATGCAGTGTCCTTTCTCGGATACGTCCGTGACCGCTGGCAGCTCACAGGGGGCCTGCCGTAGGGCGAGCGCCTGCGTCGTAGGACATCCTGTCCGTCCATGACACCGCACCCGCGCTTCAGCCGGGAGGGGCTTCCTGGCTTGAAGCGCGGGTGCGTCCTGTGGCCGGCACAGTGGCCTGTGGTGGGCCTGGCGGATCAACGCCGTCGGTGTCGGGTCAGCGTGTGGTTCGCGTTTGTGCCCGGCGTTCCGTGGTCCAGTAGAGCAGGGCCAGGACGGGCAGGGCGGCGCCGAGGACGGTGAGGGCGCTCCAGCCTCCTGCGTGGTAGACGATCGAGCCGAGCTGGGAGCCGACGGCACCGCCGAGGAAGAAGATGGCGATGAACGCGCTGTTGAGGCGTGCGCGTGCGTTCGGATCGAGCTGGTAGACGGTGTGCTGGCCGAGGATGAGGGTGGTCTGCACCGCTATGTCGATCAGGATGGCGGCCAGGGCGATCAGGATGATGCTGTGTTGGCCGAAGCCCGCGAGGCCGAAGCCGACCGCGGCGACCACGAAGGCGATACCGGTCACGGGGCGAACAAGCTTGCGGTCGGCCCAGTGACCGGCCAAGGGAGCGATGGCGGCGCCGAGCGCGCCGACGAGGGCGAAGATGCCGACACCCACCGGGGAATAGTTGAAGTAGGGACCGGTCAGGACGAAGGAGACGGTGGTCCAGAAGGCGCTGAAGACGCCGAACATGGCCGCCTGGTAGAGGCCGCGGCGCAGCAGCGCGGGGTGTGTGCGCACCAACTGGGCGGTGGAGCGCAGCACGTGGTGGTACGGGATGGTGGTGGTTGGGGCGTGCTGCGGCAGGGCCGCGCGCAGGGCCACCGCGAGCACGGCCATCAGGACGGCGGAGCCGAGGAAGACGACGCGCCAGCCGGCGAGGTCGGAGACCAGGCTGCTCAGCGTGCGGGAGAGCAGGATGCCGGTGAGCAGGCCGCTCATCACCCGGCCGACGACGCGTCCCCGGGCGTGGTCGGCGGCGAGGCTCGCGGCGAAGGGCACCAGGATCTGGGCGACGACCGAAGTGGCCCCGCTGACCAGTGAGGCGATCAGCAGCATCGGGAAGCTGGTGGCAAGGCCGGCCGCCACTAGGGCGAGGGTCGTGACCGTCAGCAGGGCGGTGACGAGGTTCCGCTTCTCCAGCCGGTCGCCGAGCGGGACTAGGAAGAGCATGCCCGCCACGTAGCCGACCTGCGTGATGGTGATCAGTGCGCCGGCGGTGGCCGTGCTGGTGTGGAAGACGCTGCTCAGTGAGGACAGCAGGGGCTGGGCGTAGTACAGGTTGGCGACGGTCATACCCGAGGCGACGGCCAGGAGCGCGACCAGCCATCCGGGTACGCCGTTTGCGGTGGTCGGCCGGTGTGGGGCCTGGAGCTGAGTGGATGCGGACACGGACACCTTCTCCGGGAGTGAGCCGCGGATGCGGCTCGGGCAGGGACATCGGTCGGCGCCTGAGCAGCGTCCTTGCTACTCAGACTGTCAGTCCAGCGTCTGGCGCACCGCATTACTTCCCATGTTGATGAGATGGCTCGAGATGACGGTTATCTTGATTGCTGATGATCCGGGGCGGGGGCGAGGACGAGATGCCGTGACCGCGCCGTGACTTCAGTCCGCCGTAGCTGCGATGATCAATGGTGCGGACGCCACCCGCGGAACGGCGGAGTCACGATGCGTGCGACGTGCCGGCGCTTCGGCCATCACCGCAGCGACATCGACCTGGTCCTCGCGCAGCGCGAGCCGGTAGCCGGAAGCTGTCCGGACGATGACATCTGCTGCGAGCCTGGTTGACCGCGATCGGCACACTGACTTCGGCGGTGAACTCCGGTTGCGGCTGAGCGACGTCCTCGATCTCGTCGCCTCAACCGCCCGCCAGTTGCTCGGGCTGGACTTCTGCGGGGTGCTGGTGCCCGACGCCGAGGAACGCAACCTGGCGATCGCCGGGTCGAGCGGGCTGTCGGCGACCTATGTGGCCCGGGTCAATTCCGATCGTCCGGTCCGGCTGGAATCAGACGCCCGCAGCGGCGCGCCGTCCAGCCGCGCCTACCGGTCCGGCCGCCCCTTCGCGGTCAGCGACATCTCCCGTGAGCCGGGATTCATCTGGGGCGGTGTCGCGCACGACCAGGACTACCGTTCGATGCTGTCCGTCCCGCTGGTTACCGCGTCCGGCGTGATCGGCACCCTGAACAGCTACCGCTCGGCGGTGCACGAGTTCGATGCCGAGGAGACCAGCTGCCTGCAGCTGCTGGCCGAGCACGCCGCGCTCGCGATCACCTCGGCGCGGCTGGTCGAGGACTTGCGCGAGCAGCACGAGCTGGTGACCCGCTCGGAGCAGATCCACCAGCGGCTGCTGCGGGTGGCGGTCCGCTCCGGCGGAATGCCCGGAATCGCCGCCGCCCTGCACGACCTGCTCCGCACCACGGTGCTGCTGCATGACGCGCGCGGCGAGGTACTGGCCGCGGCCGGCCCGGCGACTGACCGGGCTGAACCTGCGCGACCCGACCGCGGTCCTGGAGGCCCGCTCGGCCCTGATGGTGCTGGACGTAGCGCACGGCTTGCCTCGGCGCGACCCGTGGGCCGACTGATGCGGCGTCCAATTCGTGATGTCCCGCAACAAGACTTGCTACCACCGGTCGCAGCTGTCAGCTTCATTGAGGCGGCAGGTCGAGTTGAAAAACGGTGCGATCGACTGTGGGACCGTCGTAGTCAGTGATGGTCGCAGACGCAGGTTCTCGCTCGCGACGACGAATAATTCCAGGGGCTCCGTTGGACCCGCCCAGGGTGCTTAGCTAAGGGCCACCAGATCATCCGGAGCTGTCGCAACCGGTGGCGCGCGCCACCGGCGTAGCCCAACCCACAGGTATCGGTGCCTCGGGGCGTTGACGAACCGCTTGGGGCGTGGCCGCCTGCTTCCGATGCGACGGCCACGCCCCGGTCATGAGTTACTGGCGGAACAGGTCGCCGGTGGCTTCGCCGATCTGGCGCTTACGGCGGAAGTAGTCGTTGATGATGACCCGGTACAGGTCGGCATCGTCGCGGGCCCAGTTCCGCATGAGTTCGCAGCCGAGGGCGAGTGAGGTAATGGGGTGGGCGCCGGCTTGGACCATGCGGGTGATGGCGGTCTGGTGGGTGACAGGGGAGACGCCGCCGACGGCGTCGATGACGGGGTAGATCTCGTAGCCTTCGGCAAGCATGTCCAGGGTCGGGAACGCCAAACACACCTCGGTCCAGAGGCCGGCCATGATGATCTTCTTGCGGCCGGTGGCTTTGATGGCTGCGCGGAAGTCGGCGTCTTCCCAGGAGTTCACTCCGGTCCGGTCGATCTCGGTGACACCGGGGAGTTCTTTCATCAGCTCGGGGACGGTGGGTTCGTTGACGCCCATCCCGACCGCGACGGTGGTCACCACGGTGGGGACCTGGTAGGCGTGGGCGAGTTTGGCCAGGGTGACGGCGCCGAGGTCGATCTCGGCGCGGCTGGCCGATCCGACGGTGGCGTACTGGCCGGGCTGGAAGTCGATCAAAACGATGGCACTGTTCTGTGGTGTCAGCAGGTGATCGGTCTGCGGGTTACGCACCGGCTCCGGGTCGAGCTTGGGCATCGTCTTCTCCATCGGGGTAGTGGTCGGGGTGAGTCGTCAAGTGTCTGCAGTGCCGTGGACGCAAGTCCGTCAGGGTGTCTTCCTTGCCCAGCTTGATCAGCTGGTCGATCAGCTAGTAGTTTGTCATTCGCTTCGGACGGGGCGGCGGTGATGTCGGTGCGGGGCAGCTTCTCGACTTCCTCTGACCGTCAGCCCTTCTCGTTCTGTGTCGCCTGGCGATGTCAGACGAGCTCTGGGTAGGAGACTGCCGTGTCCTCGCTGTCCTGGTAGGGCGAGCCGCCGGTGACGTTGTCGCCGCGGTTGGCGTTCGGCCGCGGCTGCCGGGCGGGCCGGTCTCCATACTTCGCTTTCACCAGCGACTCGTGCGTCGGGGTTTCGGCGGACTCCGGGTCCTTGCGGGATTCGAGTTCCTTGCGCAGCGCGGGGATGACCTCTTCACCGAGCAGGTCGAGTTGGTTCAGCACTGTCTTCAGCGGCAGGCCGGCGTGGTCCATCAGGAACAGCTGGCGCTGGTAGTCACCGAACGTGTCGTGGAAGGTCAGAGTCTTGTCGATCATCTCTTGCGGGCTGCCGACCGTCAGCGGGGTCATCTGGCTGAAGTCCTCCAGCGACGGGCCGTGACCGTAGACCGGTGCCACGTCGAAGTACGGCCGGAACTCCTTGTATGCATCCTGCGACTTCTTGGCGATGTAGGCCTGCCCGCCGAGGCCGACGATGGCCTGCTTCTGCGTGCCGTGGCCGTAGTGCTCGAACCGCTTCCGGTAGAAGTTGATCAACCGCAGTGAGTGTTCGGTGGGCCAGAAGATGTGGTTGGCGAAGAACCCGTTGCCGTAGAAGGCCGCCTGCTCCGCGATCTCCGGCGTGCGGATCGAACCGTGCCACACGAACGGCGGAACATCGTCCAGCGGGCGCGGGGTCGAGGTGAATCCCTGCAGCGCGGACCGGAACCGGCCCTCCCAGTCGACCACGTCCTCGCGCCAGAGCCGGTGCAGCAGGTTGTAGTTCTCCAGCGCCATGGGTAGTCCTTGGCGGATGTCGGCGCCGAACCACGGGTAGACCGGGGCGGTGTTGCCGCGGCCGACCATCAGATCCATGCGGCCCTTGGCCACGTGTTGGAGCATCGCGTATTCCTCGGCAATCCGGACCGGGTCGTTGGTGGTGATCAGGGTCGTTGAGGTGGTCACGATCAGTCGCTTGGTGGTGGCCGCGATCGCCGCGAGTAAGGTGGTGGGGGAGGAGGAGAAGAACGGCGGATTGTGGTGCTCACCGATCGCGAACACGTCCATCCCGACCTCTTCGGTCTTTTGCGCGATCTTGATGATCGCGTCGATCCGCTCCGCCTCGCTAGGCGTGTCACCGGAGACCGGGTCACGGGTGATGTCGCTGACCGAGAAGATTCCGAACTGCATCGTGACTCCTGTCCACACCGTCGCCGCGGCGACCAGATCCATGCGTTTGCATGTTCTTTAAGGCGTCACAGCGGCGACCTATTCCCGATCCCCCCACACGGAACATCCGAACGAGCGCGTCCCGGTCGGCCTGGCCTACGACGTCCTCGACGTCTGGCAGGGGATGGCGTGACCGGTCATCTGACAGATGACGGGCCCGGGGGCGCTCAGGCAGGATCGATGACGCTTGGCCGGAGATCCAGGCGATGGAACGGCCTGGCAGCCGGCGACCGGGAGCGAATGATGAGTCGGCTGGTCGGGCGCGACGCCGAGTTGGCGTACCTGCGCCGGAGTGTCCGGCAGGAACCAGGGACGCCACGGGCTCTCCTGCTGCTAGGCGAGGAGGGTGTCGGCAAGACCACCCTGCTCCGCGCGGACAAGCCAACCCCGTCCGCCACCTCTGGTTTGACCCCGGGCGAATGGATCAATTCTGAAGGAGAGCACTATGTTCGATGACGCGGCCCGGGTCCAGCCGATCCTGGAACCCGAGGCACAGTCCTTTGTGGAGGCGACGGCGAACCCGCCGTATCTGTTCGACCTCGGCCCGGCCGAGGGCCGCAAAACCGTGGACGAGGTCCAGTCCGGCGAGGTCGCCAAGCCCGACGTGGACGAGGAGTGGGTCACCGTGTCGGGCGGGCCAACGGGCAGCGTCCGGGTCCGGGTCGTCAAACCCGCCGGCACGACAGGCGCCCTGCCGGTGATCCTCTACATTCACGGCGCGGGTTGGGTCTTCGGCAACGCCCACACCCATGACCGCCTGGTGCGCGAGCTCGCCGTCGGCGCGGACGCCGCGGTGGTTTTCCCCGAGTACGCGCTGTCTCCCGAGGCCCGCTACCCGGTGGCCATCGAACAGAACTGGACCGTCGCCCAGTGGATTGTCACCGAGGGCGTCACCAGGGGCCTTGACGCCGCGCGCCTCGCGGTCGCCGGGGACAGCGTCGGGGGCAACATGTCCGCCGCGCTGACCCTCATGGCGAAGGAGCGCGGCGGCGTTCCGCTCGCGTACCAAGTGCTGTTCTACCCGGTCACCGACGCGAGCTTCGACACGCCCTCCTACCACCAGTTCGCCACCGGCTACTTCCTGCGCCGGGACGGCATGCAGTGGTTCTGGGACCAGTACACCACCGATGCGGCGCAGCGCGCCGAGATCACCGCGTCGCCGCTGCGCGCCAACCTCGACCAACTCGCCGACCTGCCCCCGGCGCTGATCATCACCGGCGAGGCCGACGTACTGCGCGACGAGGGCGAGGCGTACGCCAACAAGCTGCGCGCCGCCGGTGTGCCCGTCACCGCGGTGCGTTTCCAGGGCATCATCCACGACTTCGTGATGCTCAACGCCCTTCGGCCCACCCAGGCCGCACAGGGAGCCATCACCCTCGCGGTGCAGACCCTGCGCGACGCGCTGCACCAGGCCTGAACGGAGAACCACCATGTGAGAGACAGCAAGACCCCACGATCGTCCTGGTACACGGCGCATTCACCGAGCCTCCAGCTTTTCCCGGGTGATCCGGAACTGTTCGCCGACGACCTACCGGTGGCCGCGCCCGCGGTCCCCAAGCGCAGCCTGGCGAAGCTGCAGCCAGTCGCGAATAGTGGTTCCTACTAGCCGGGAAACGGCCGGATTCCTGGACTCCTTTACTCGGCTGGCTACACTGGAAGCTGATCTGGGAGAACAAGCTGAAGCACGCCGCTCAGTCGTTCCGCGACTGGGGGCCAAGGGGTCGCAGGTTCAAAGACGGTGGCGAGTACAGGCAAGTCCCCTGATCTCAAGGTGCGAGATCAGGGGCCGTGTTCGGGGCGGTACTGCTAAGTTTCCTCTACTGGTCCTTGTCTCCGAAGATGTCATCCATTGCCGTGGCGGCCTCGATCATCACCGGCCGGATTTGGTGGCGGTAGACCTGCTCGGTGACGGCGGTCCCGCTGTGTCCGCAGAGACGGGAGATGTCCTCGAGCGGCACCTTGGCGTCGGACAGCAGCGACACGAAGCTGTGCCGCATCTCGCGTGGTGTCCAGTCGTCCGGGCGCAACCCGGCGGACTTGATCACCTTGCGGAACTGGCGCCGGACATGGTGCGCGTCCAGCTCGGTCCCGACCTGGGAGGCGAACACGTGGCCGTGTTCCCGCCACTTCTGCCCGGCCGCCCGCTTTGCGGCGCGCTGCCGAATCCGGTGGAGCCGGAGCGCGACCACACACCGCATCGGCATCGCCAGCGTAATCACCGAGTCGATCATTTGCGTGCTGTCCGGTCAGACACCCTGAGCTGCGACAAAAAGGTCCGGGTACGAGGCGGGACCGGCGACCATGCCCACACGTCGATCGGAATCTTCTCGGCAGCCGCGGAACCTGTTGTGTTTCGTCGTCATTTGTGGGTGGATCCCGTGCTGAAGGTGGCGATCCAGCGCTGGGCGAGTTCGGGTGTGAGGGGTCCGGCAAGTTCGGGCGTGGCGACTTCGAAAAGGAACTCGGTGAGCTGGTCCGCGAAGCCGGGTTCCCGGCCGACATCGTCGCGCCCCTCCAGGGACTCGGCCCACAACTGGATGTCTTCGGTGTTGAGGGTTTGGTCGAGATAGCCGCGGAGAACTCGTATCGCGTCTCCACGAGTGAGTGGGACGAGTTCGTCTTCGCTGTCCCAGTTGAACCGGGACAGGGCTGAGGTGGCTGCGCGTACCGGGATGCGAAGTTCGACCAGATCGCAGAGGGCCTGGGTGCGCTGCTCGTGCGGTGTTATCTGGTCGTTCATTGCATCTTGTCCTTGATGTGGGCGATGGAGCCGTCTGGCAGGTGGTGTATTCAGCGTAGGACCCCGGTACGCGGCCGGGCACTTTGCTCTCGAACCGTACGGAGCCATCCTCCAGCCTGGTGATCGTCGGCTGCTCGGCCGCCGCGGGGAGCTTCTTTTGATACCGGTTCAGGTTTGACTCCTGGCTCGGCGTCAGTTCCTCACGGCTGATCGCCCGCCCGTTGCCCGCGTTCGGTGTGCTTGACTCGGCCGTGGAACTCTCGCGAGGCTTGACCGGTTCTACCCGGTCGTCGCCACCAGCGTGGGATGCGAGGTCACCGATTGCCGCTGTCATGGTGCCGATACCCGCGGCCAGGCCAGTGGTCGAGATGGCGATCGCCGGGGCGCCGGCAGCGGCGCCAACTCCGGTGGCACTGAGAACGACACCGGCGAATTCGCCGGTCGCGCTCGCGACAGTAAGCCCGAGCCCGCCGAGCGCGGCAACGACGTCTCCAGGGTGGTGCAGTATGGCGTTGCCGAAGGATGCCAGGTCGTTGACGATGTGCGCGCCCACGTTGGCGCAGAAGTTGCCGAGGTCGTCTAGCCAGTTCGAATCTTCGGGCGCTCCTTCGGTTTCGGACCGTAGGAGCTGGGCCGCGAGGTCACCGGCCTCGCTGAGTTGCGCGCGGGCGCGGTTCAACGTGCCCTGAGCGGCTTGGCGGCTGCTCTCGCCTGGGTCGGTGAAGGGTGGTGCGGGCTGGTTCTGGGTTGCCGCTTGCGCGGCTGCGGCCTCGTGCGCGGCTTTCGCCTGCTGAGTTGCGTTTTGTCCCTGGTTCCACAGGGCGATGGCCTCAACCGCTTGGGCTTGGGCCCAGCGCAGGGTGCTGGCGTAGTCGTCGAGCGCGCTTGCGGCGGATTCCAGTGCGTCGCCCGCGGCGAACCATTTGCCGGGCTCATACGAGAATTTGTCGTGGAATGCTTGCGCGCCGGGTCCCTGCCACGCGCCGGTATCGATCTCCTGTAACCCATCCCCGGCCCAGTTTGCCCGGTCGGCCCGCGCGTGGAGAACGCGGGCGTTTTCCTCGATCGCCTCCGGCTTGCCGGGTACCAATTGCTGAGGGTCCTGTGTCTGGCCGAGCTCAGCCATCGTCCACTGCCCCCAGACCCGGATCGGTTGGCAACGAGCGAGCGGTCGCCTCGTTGACTGCGCGATACGCCTTTGACACCCGCGATAGAGCGTCGCCGATCTCGCGGGCGTCGCCGGTGAGAGTGTCCAGGCCGTCGCTCCAGCGGACCGAAAAGTCCATTAGCGCGTCGTGGAGTGGCGTATGCCCGTACAGCTCTGGTTCGCCGCAGAGCCCGCGTAGTTCGAAGTTGTCCTGGTCCTGCACGCTCTGCTGGATGCCATTGGCCGCCTCGTCGATCTTATCGACGTCGGCATGCCACCCTGGTCCGTCCATTACCAATTCGTCCCCCTCGAACACGGACAGTGGCAGACCATTTTGCCCTGACCCCCAAGTGCGGGCAAGCGGTTCGATCATCACCAGTGAGGATCCAGCGAGGACCAGGGCTGGTCGAAGTAGCGGAAAGCAGATTCGCCACCTCGGGTGAGGTGGCGAATCGGGTGCTGTCGGTCGTATGCGGTTATGCGGTGGCGCGCATCTGTGGTGCCGGTGCTGGCAGTGCGAAGGTCCTGATGCTGCCGGTGCCGCCGCTGCTGGTGGTGGTCAGGCTGGTGAGGGCGGTGGTCCAGCGGTGTTGGAGGGCGTTGATGAGGCGGGTTTCGACTTCGGGGGCGACGTGGGAGTAGATGTGTTCGATCTTGTCGGGGATCTTGTGGCCTAGCCGCCGGGCTTGGGCGACGTCGGGGATGCCGTCGGCGATCATCCCTGGCATGGACGTGGAAACGGTTGGCGGCGATGCATGCCTCGCCGATGTTGCGGAGCTTGGCGGTCATCGCGCCCGCCACGGCAGCGTCGAGGTCGGCGTCACGGCAGACGATGAACGGCGCGTTCCCGCCGAGTTCCATCGAAGTCCGCAGGACGGTGCCTGCTGCCTGGGCCAGCAGGCACCGTCCCACGGGGGTGGACCCGGTGAAGGACAGCTTGCGCAGCCGGCCGTCCCGTAACAGTGGCTCGGTCAGGGCGGCGGCGTTCGTGGTTGGGACGATGTTGAGCACTCCGTCGGGCAGGCCGGCCTCGGTCAGCGTTTCGGCCAGGGCGGCTGTGGTCAGTGGTGTTTGTGATGCCGGCTTGACGATCATGCTGCAGCCCGCTGCCACCGCCGGGGGCCGGCATGGCCAGCGGCGCGTTCCACGGTGTGATAAGCAGACAGGGCCCGACCGGCTGCCTGGTGACCAGCACGCGGGCCGTGCCGTCCTCACTGACCTTCCAGCTGCCGTCGATCCGGACCGGTTCCGCGCCGAACCGCCGCAGGTAGTTCGCGCCGTACTCGAACTCGGCCCTGGACTCGGCCGGTGACTTGCCCATCTCCAGAGTGATCAGCAGCGCGAACCACTCTTTGCGCTCCATCAGCAGCTCCTAGGCGCGACGCAGGATCTCACCCCGGCGGCGTGGGGCCACGGCAGCCCAGCCGGCTTGCGTCTTGTCGGCGGCCGCAAGGGCAGCTACCGCGCCGTCGGGCGTGCCTTCAGCAACCTCGCACAACGACTGCCCCGTGGCTGGATCTTCCACCGCGAAGGTCGCTCCTCCCGCTCTCGGTCGCCACCGACCGTCGACGAGTACGCCTTGTTCCACACGGCTGACGGCCTCGGACACCGATAAGGCTGTGATCACGGCATTCACGCTTCCTGGGATGATCATGGTGATGGGTCGGTGTGGGGGAGCTGGTGCCGCCCGGGTTTCGGCCGGGGCGGCACCAGCCACGGGAACACCCGGATCCGGTGGCCGCTAGGCGAGAGCGGCGACCATGGCCTCGGCCATCGGGGCGCTCGAAGCCGGGTTCTGGCCAGTGAACAGGTTCCCGTCTCGCATTGTGAACGCCTCGTAGGCCGGGCCGCTGAAGTGCTTCGCGCCCAGCTCACGCAGCCTGCTGGCGAGCAGCCATGGCGCGCCTTCCGCCGTGCCGAAGATCCGCTCCTCCTCGTCGGTGAACGCCGTCATCTCCCGCCCGGCGAACAGCCACTTGTCTTCCGCGTCTACGGCGGACAGCAGGCCTGCAGGTCCGTGGCACACGGCTCCAATGAGCTTCCCGGCAGCATCTGCCGCGGTGAGCAGACGGCCGAGTTCGGGTTCTTGGTAGAGGTCGACCACCGGGCCGTGCCCACCGGGCAGAACCACCGCGACATAGTCGTTGCTGTCGACCTCACCGAGCTTGAGCAGCGGCCCGAACTCCCGCAGGGCTTTCGCAGCGTGCTCGACGTAGCGGGCGCAGTCCGGTCCGGCGACCTCCGGATCGGCGCTGTGCTGGTCGAGCGGCTGCAGCATCCCACCCGGGGACGCGAAGTCGACCGTGTAGCCGGCCTGGACGAACTTCTCGTGCGGCGCGGCGAGCTCCTCGGCCCAGTAGCCGGTCGGATACAACGAACCGTTGGTGCGCTCCCACGTGCTGGCAGCGGACATGACGATCAGAACCTTGCTCACGATTCGATCCTTTGCTGACGATTGACGGAATGTGCGTTCCGGCGCCGGTATGCCTCAAGCGTGGCGCGGCACAACCGGTTTCGGGGGCTCATCTCGCGCCCTGTGCGAGCTCGGACTCGGCAACCTAGGACGCACAGGTCCAGGCACCGACGAGGCATATCGGGGACAATGGGTTCCGTGGCCGCTGCCAATCGCGAACTCGCCGACTTCCTGCGGCGGGCCCGTGCCCAAGTCGACCCGTCCCGGGCAGGATTACCGCCCGACGGGCGGGTGCGTCGCGTACCCGGACTGCGCCGCGAGGAAGTCGCCCGGCTGGCCGGAGTGTCGACCGACTACTACGCCCGTCTCGAGCAGGGACGACGCATCGTGCCCTCCGCGGGCGTCGTGGAGGCGATCGGCCGGGCGCTCGAACTCGACGCCGCGGGACGCGCCCACCTCGAAGACCTCATCGGTCTGACCGCGGCACCCGCTCGTCGACGCGCCCGAGGCGTCCAACGGGTACGTCCCGGGCTCTACCAGCTGCTCGACTCCCTCGACGGAGAGCCCGCGCTCATCCTCGGCCGCCGCACCGACATCCTGGCCGCCAACCGGATGGCCAAGGCGCTGTTCACCGACTTCGACCAGATGCCCGCGACACGGCGCAACTACGCCCACTGGATGTTCCTCGACGAGGACGCCCGATCACTGTTCGTGGACTGGCCAGACCAAGCCAGAGCCGCCGTCGAAAGTCTGCGGTTCGAAGTCGGCCGCGACCCCGACGACCGCGCCACCGCCGAGCTCGTCACCGAACTCCGCGAGCACAGCCGCGAATTCGGCCAATGGTGGGAACAGCACCGGGTCCACCAGCGCACCTACGGCTCGAAACGCCTACGCCACCCCCTCGTCGGGGACCTGACCGTCGAGTACGAAACCCTCGCCCTGCCCGGTGACCCCGGTACGACCCTGTTCATCTACACCACCGAAGCCGGATCCCCGTCCCGGCGGGCCATGAACCTCCTCGCCAGCTGGACAGCGTCCACTTCGGACACTTATACGCAGTACCAGAGCCACCATCCCGGCCCCGCCACCGAGCAGTAACGAGCCGCTGCGTCAAACGACGGTACGTGAGCTGCGAGCACTGAGTCCTCCACGACCGCATCGCCGGGAACGATAACCGCCCCCAAGGAGTCCCATGCTGAGCGTTCCCGCGGTTATTTGGCAAATGTGGCGGGTGAGGGCGCGAACCGACGTCGCCGACCAGACACTCCGGGAGCCGTGACCACTCCAGACCCGCGGAAGCGGGCCCTGCGACGGGGTTCTCATAGTTTGTAGTCGCGGAGCAGGCGACGGCCGATGATCATCTTCTGGATATCGGAGGTTCCCTCACCGATCAGCATGAACGCGGCCTCGCGATAGAGGCGCTCGATCTCGTACTCCTTGGAGTAGCCGTAGCCGCCGTGGATCCGGAACGACGCCTCGACAACCTCGTTGCAGTATTCCGAGGCGAGCATCTTGGCCATGCCGGCCTCGACGTCCATCCGCCGGCCGGAGTCCTTCATCCGCGCCGCGCGCACCATCATGGCGTGCGCGGTCTCGACCTTGGTCGCCATCTCGGCCAGACGGAAGAGCACGGCCTGGTGCTGGGCGATCGGCTTGCCGAACGTCTCTCGCTGTTGCGAATAGGCGATTCCGAGCTCGAAGGCACGGTTGGCGATACCGCAGGCACGCGCCGCAACATTGACGCGGCCGACCTCCACGCCGTCCATCATCTGGAAGAAGCCGTTGCCGGGTTCTCCGCCGAGGATCTGCTCGGCCGAGATCTGGTGGCCCTCGAATATCATCTCGGTGGTGTCGATGCCCTTGTAACCCATTTTGTCGATCTTGCCGGGCACAGTGATGCCCTGCGCAACTTCGCCGTAGCCGGGCTCCTTCTCCACCAGAAAGGTCGTCATATTCTCATAGACCGATTCGGCATTTTCGTCGGTCTTGCACAGCACCGCGACCAGATTGGCGGTGCCGCCGTTGGTCAGCCACATCTTTTGGCCGGTGATCTCATATCCGACACCGGTCCGGGTAGCCTTGGTCCTGACCGCGGAGACATCCGAGCCCAGATCCGGCTCGGACATGGAGAACGCGCCACGCACCTCGCCGGTCGCCATCCGGGGCAGGTATTTGCGCTTCTGCTCCTCCGTGCCGTACTTCATCAGCAGGTAGGCCACGATGAAATGGGTGTTGATAACGCCGGAAACGCTCATCCAGCCGCGTGCTACCTCCTCTACGCACAACGCGTAGGTCAGCAGCGACTCACCCAGTCCGTCGTATTCCTCGGGGATCATGAGGCTGAAGACGCCCAGTTCCTTGAGTCCCTCGACGATCTCGGCCGGGTACTCATCGGCGTGTTCGAGTTCGGTGGCCACCGGGAGGATCTTCTCCTCCACAAAAGTACGGACCGCCTTGAGGATGTCGTTCTGTTCCTCGGTCAGACCCTCGGTCTGGCACAGGCGCCCCATAGCTGTCCTTTCTCTCACTTCCTGGTCATTTGCAAGCTATTGCCGCAAAAGAGGGCCTTGGCCCGGCACCGCGGGCAGTTGCGGTGCCGGGCCAAGGCCAGATGGGCGGGTCAGTGGGTTTCCGCGGCCGGGACCGCGTCGCGGTCGGAAGTCGGTGCCTCCTCGGCCACCCGGTGACCGAGGAGGGCGAGCGAGCAGACGAGCGAGATGGCCGTGGTCACGATGCCGAAGGCCACCGGGAGCACGATGCTTCCGGAGCTGTCGAGAAGCCACTGCAGGATCACCGGAGTGGTGCCGCACAAGGCACCCGAGAGACCGTAAGCCAGCGAGATGCCGGTGTAGCGGACCCGGGCCGGGAAGCTCTGGGCGAGCATGCCCGCCATGACGGCGTAGAACATCGCGTCGGGAACCGTCGCGACGACGGCGCCGATCATCGCGAGTGTCCAGTTACCGGTGGCGATCAGGACGAACATCAAGGCGAGCGCGGGGATCTCGATGCCGAGCAGGAGCATGATCAGCTTCCGCGGCCGCCAGCGAGTGGCGAGGAGAGCGCCGAAGGGCTGCACGAAGAACTGCACCACGCTGACGACCAGGATGATGCTGAGGAAGGCGTCCTTGGAGAAGTCGAGGGATGTCGTGGCCCACGAGAGGGCGAAGGTGTCGCGGGCGTAGACGACGACGAACACGCAAAGGATGCCGAAGACGCCGAGGAACAGCTCGCGGGAGTTGCTGCGGAAGAGTTCGACGACCGGGACCTTGACGATCTCGTTGCGCTCCTGCAGCCGTTTGACCGCCGGCGACTCCTCGAGCTTGAGACGGATGATCAGGCCGATCACGACCAGCAGGGCGGAGGCAAGGAAGGGCAGCCGCCACGCCCACTCGAGCAGCGCCTCCTCCGGCAGCAGGTTGGTCACCGCCAGGAAGCCCAAGGTGGCGAGAATCCGCCCGGCCGGAGAGCCTTGCTGGGCGTAGGCGCCGAAGAGGAAACCGCGGTCGGGCCGGGTGTGTTCGGTGGCGATCAGTACGGCGCCGCCCCACTCGCCGCCGACGGCGAGTCCCTGAAGCAGTCGGAGCACGATCAGCAGGATCGGCGCCGCGGCGCCGATGGCGGCGTAGGTCGGGAGGGCGCCCACGCCGACGGTGGTCACGCCCATGAGCAGAAGGGTCACGACCAATGCGCGTTTGCGGCCGATGCGGTCGCCCAGGTGGCCGAAGAGCGCGCCGCCGAGGGGGCGGGTGAGGAAACCGACGGCGAAGGTGGCGAACGAGAGAAGCGTCGCGACAGCGGGGTCGGCGTTGCTGAAGAACAGCGGGCCGAACACCAGTGCGGAGGCCGTGCCATAAATGTAGAAGTCGTACCACTCGATGGTGGTGCCGATGAAGGCGGCAACGCCGGCCTTTCGTGCCATCCGCTCGTCGTCGAGCTGGGGGGCGTTGGTGGTCATGGACCTGCTCCTCGGGGACCGATAAGGGGAATGTCTCGCGCGGTAAGCACTGCCTGAGATCGCACTCACGCTAAGTGCGCCGTTGTTGCATGTCTAAGACCAAACCCGGCTCCCATTGATATCCAGATCGTCAAAGATTCATGCCGCTCGAGCGCAGGCGAAAGAGCGGCACCGCCATCGCGTGCCACGCCGGCGGTGCCGGAGAAGGTGGTGGGAACTTCGGTCAGGGAACCACGAGCGTGATGGTCTCCGCCACACAGACGGGGCGATCAGCGCCGTCCGCCTCGACGGTCCACGCCATCACCACCTGGTCGCCGGCGGGGACGTGCCGGACCTCCTTGATGCGGGGCATGGCGCGGATTTTCGACCCCGCGGGCACGGGAGCGGGGAACCGCACTTTGCCGAGGCCGTAGTTCAAGCGGGCAGAGCCGGTCTCGATCGAGTACAGCTGGGCGGCGAAGGCGGGCAGCATCGACAGCGTGAGGTAGCCGTGGGCGATCGTCCCGCCGAAGGAGGACGCCGTCGCCCGCTCGACGTCGACATGGATCCACTGGTGGTCACCGGTGACATCGGCGAAGTCGTCGATGGTCGGCTGAGTGATCGTCACCCAGTCTGTCGTGCCCAGGTTCTCTCCGATGGCTTTCTCGATCCCGGCGATGTCGGTGAACACGCGCGGCGGCATCAGGCGATCCTCTCGAAGACAGCGGCCAGGCCCTGGCCCCCGCCGATGCACATGGTCTCGAGGCCGTAGCGCGCCTCACGGCGATGGAGCTCGCGCGCGAGCGTGCCGAGCATCCGCACGCCGGTAGCTCCCACGGGATGGCCGAGCGAGATGCCGGACCCGTGCACGTTGGTGCGCTCGTGGTCCTCGTCGGTGAATTTCCACTCCCGCATCACGGCGAGGGCTTGCGCGGCGAACGCCTCGTTGAGCTCGATCACGTCCATGTCGGCCAGGGAGAGCCCGGCGCGGGCCAGGGCTGCCTCGGTCGCCGGCACCGGGCCGATCCCCATGATGTCGGGACGTACGCCGGCGGCCGACCAGCTCACCAGCCGCACCAGCGGCCGCAACCCCAGCTTCTCGGCCACGTCTGCCGTCGTGACCAGGCACATCGCCGCGGCGTCGTTCTGGCCGCTGGCGTTGCCTGCGGTGACCGTGGCGTCGGGGTCGCTGGCGGAGAGGATCGGGCGCAGCCGGGCCAGGGACTCCATCGACGTGTCGGCACGGGGGTGCTCATCGGTGTCGATGACCACGTCGCCCTTCCTCGAAGGCACGGTCACCGGGACGATCTCTTCTTGGAAAAGGCCCGATTTCTGGGCGGACACGGCGCGTTGGTGGGAGCTGACCGCGAGCCGGTCCTGTTCCTCGCGGCTGATCGAGTATTCGCGACGAAGGTTCTCCGCCGTCTCCAGCATGCCGCCGGGAACGGGATGGAAACGGCCGCCGGGGGTCTGGCGGCCGCGGGTGAGGCCGTCGTGGACCTGCACCCCGGTCCGGGCACCGCCCCAGCGCATGTCGAGGGAGTAGAAGGCCACGTTGCTCATCGACTCGGCTCCGCCGGCGACGACGACGTCGCTCGCGCCGCTGGCGACCTGCAGGACGGCGTTGATGACGGCCTGGAGGCCGGAGCCGCAGCGGCGGTCGACCTGCTGGCCGCCGACGGTCACGGGGAGTCCGGCGTCGAGGCCGACGACGCGTCCGATGGCGGGCGCCTCGGCGTTGGGGTAGCAGTGCCCGAGGATCACGTCGTCGATGCGGTCGGGCTCGATACTGGTGCGGGACAGCAGCCCTTGCAGTGCGGTCACGCCCAGGTCGACGGGACTGAGGTCGGTGAATACGCCGCCGTAGCGGCCGATCGGCGTTCGGACGGGCTCGCAGATGACGACGTCGCGTGCGGTGTTGTTCATGGTCGGGCGCCTTTCGACGTGTCGGGCGTGAGATCGGCTGACAGGCCGGCCACCATGCGGTCGTCGCCCTTGCTCAGGCGGACCTCGGCGGTGTCACGGGAGGGGAGCGCCACCTTCACGCGGGCGTTCTCGCCGCAGAACAAGGGGGCGGTGTTGCGGTGGACCAGTTGCCGCACTGAGCGTTCCGGATGCTCCAGGCGGAGGCACTCGGCGAGCGCCAGTGTCGAGAGTGGACCGTGCACGACGAGCCCCGGGTAGCCCTCGATGTGGGTGGCGTACGGCCAGTCGTAATGGATCCGGTGGGGGTTGGCGGTCGCCGCGCTGAACCGCATCAGCAGGGTGGGATCGGTCCGGAAGCACCAGCCCGCGCGGTCCGGGAGCAGCGGTGTGCCGACCGGCTCGGCGGTGGCCGGGACGGTGGGATCCGGAAGGTCGGACGGCGCCGGTGCGGGGGTGGCTTCGCGGTAGACGAGATCCTGTCGTTCCTCCAGCAGCAGATCACCGTCGAGGTCGCGGAGCCGGATGCCGACCCGGACGATCACCAAGGCGCCGCTCCGCCCGACCTTCTCCTGGATCGAGTCGACCCGAGCCTGTCGGACCACTCGGGCGCCGACCCGCAGGTCACCGTGCAGTGTGACTTCCCCGCCGGCGAACATCCGGCGTGGGAGGTCGACCGGTGGCAGGGTTTCTCCGCGGCGGGGGTGCCCGTCGGGGCCGATGGCCGACGAGACGGGCCACCGCGGCAGCGCTACCCAATGCCACAGGGGAGGGAGCGCCTCGCCCGCACCAGGCACGGGGGCACCGCTGTCCAGAAGCGCGCCGAGCGCGGCGACCGGTGCCGCGTCCAGTGTTTCCACCGAGGTCGTCTCGGGTGCTGTCCAGCCCCGGTAGGTGACCGGGTCGTGCTCCTTTCTCACATGAACCGCCCGCCGGTCACCTCGGCCACCGTGCCGATCATGTAGGACGAGAGCGACGAGGCGTAGAAAAGCGCCACGTTCGCCACCTCGGCCGGCTCGCCCGCCCGGCCCATGGGGATCTCGGCCATCTTCTGGTCCCAAGCCTTGCGGGGCATGGCCTCGGTCATCGCCGAGCGGATCAGACCGGGCTGGATGGCGTTGACGCGGACGCCGTGGTGGGCCATCTCCTTGGCAGCTGCCTTCGTCAGGCCGACGATGCCGGCCTTGGCGGCGGAGTAGTTGGTCTGGCCGACCATGCCGACTTTGCCGGAGAGAGAGGAGATGTTCACGATGGCACCCGACTTCTGCTCCCGCATCCGGGCCGCGGCCAGGCGGGTGCCGTTCCAGCAGCCCTTCAGGTGCACGGCGACCACCTGGTCGAACTGCTCCTCGGTCATCGTGCGCATGGTCGCGTCGCGGGTGATTCCCGCGTTGTTCACGACGACGTCCAGAGAGCCGAAGGTCCCGTGGGCGGTCTCGAGTGCCCGTTCCACGTCGGCGGCCGACACCACGTCGCACGCTACGCCGACGGCGGCGTGTGGGCCGAGCCCCTTGGCCGCCCGTTCGGCGGCGGCCCCGTCCAGGTCGGCGAGCACAACGCGAGCGCCCTCGGCCACGAAAAGTTCGGCGATGGCCAGGCCGATGCCCTGGGCACCACCGGTGATCACCGCGGTTTTGCCGTCGAGAAGTGCCATCAGCTGCTCCGGTTCGGGTTGTTTCGGTCGCGCGCCACCATCTGGCTGGCGATCACGTTCTTCTGGATCTCGTTGGTGCCCTCACCGACGATCATCAGCGGCGCGTCGCGGAAGTAGCGTTCGACGTCGTACTCACGCGAGTACCCGTAGCCGCCGTGGACCCGGATCGCGTCGAGTGCGACCTGCATTGCGGCCTCGGAGGCGAAAAGCTTGGCCATGCCGGCCTCCATGTCGGCGCGGTCGCCGGAGTCGAGCCGATGCGCGGCGTCGAGGGTCATCAGCCGGGCGGCGCGCATCTTGGTTCCCATGTCGGCGAGCAGGTTGCCCACCGCCTGGTGCTTCCAGATCGGCTTCCCGAAGCTTTCTCGTTGCTGGGCATAGGACAGCGCGTCGTCGAGCGCGGCCTGTCCGACGCCGACGGCCCGCGCGGCGACCTGGATGCGACCCACTTCGAGACCGCGCATCATGTGGCTCCACCCGAGGTTCGGCTGCCCGCCCAGGATGGCGCTGGTGGGCACCCGCATCTGGTCGAAGGTCAGCTCGCAGGCTTCCACGCCGCGGTAGCCGAGCTTGGGAAGCTTGCCCGACACGGTGAGGCCTGCACCGGGTTCCACCAGCACCACGCTCATGCCCTTGTGGGCCGGCTCGGCCGTCCGGTCGGTCCGGCACAGCAGGCCGATGAGTCCCGCGTGCTGGGCATTGGAGATCCACGTCTTCGAGCCGGTGATGACCAGTTCGTCGCCGTCGAGGGTGGCGTGGGTGCGCATCCGTTGCAGGTCGCTGCCGCCCGATGGCTCGGTCAGGGCCATGGTCGCGCGCAGGGTGCCGTCGGCCATCCGGGGCAGGTATGTCGACTGCTGCTCGGGGGTGCCGAACTCCCGGATCAGGTAGCTGATCACCGAGTGGCCGCCGATGGCCCCGGCCAGGCTCATCCAGCCGCGGGCGAGTTCCTCGGTGATGCGCGCGAAGCACGTGGTGCTGACGTCGACGCCCCCGTGCGCGGCCGGTACGAGCAGTCCGAAGAACCCGAGTTCCTTCATCATCTCGATGAACTCCTCCGGGTAGATGTCGTCGGCTTCGAACTCGCGGACGCGCGGGCGCACCCGGTCGTCGACGAATTCGGCGACCAAGCGGACCATGTCCTGCTCATCGGGGGTGAGGGTGCTCATCGGTCTCTCCTGGGGTCGGGCGGATGAGGACAGTGATACGCCGTCCGTTCGGCGGGGATGGCGATCACGCCGCGTTCGGCGAGGTCGGCGAGCGCGGCCGCGTCGAGGCCGAGGGCATCGGCGAGCACCGAGGCGGTGTCCTGCCCGACGAGGGGAGCCGGCGCCGGTGCGGCCCGCCGGCCGTCGATGACCAGGGGCGAGCCGGGCGCGACGAGGCGGCCGACCCCCGGCTGGTCCACGGTGGCGAAGAGCGGGTGCTCGCGCAGCAGCCGGGCGTCGTCGGCGGCCAGGTCGGTGAAGCTGCGGTAGGGCGACCAGAGGATGCGGGTGTTCGCGAGGGCCTCGGTGACGTGTGCCGTCGGATGCTTCTCGAACCACGCGGCGACCAGGCCCCCGAGCACGGTGCGGTGGCGGAAGCGGTCTCCCTCGTCGGAGAAGTCCGCCCCCAGCGCCTGGGCAAGCGCGGACACGGCGTCTTCGAGCCCGGTGACCCGGAGCAGGTCGTGCCACTGGCGCGGCGTCAGGGCCACGAGCATGACGCGGTCGCCGTCGGCGGTGGTGAAGTCGCGGCCGAAGGTCCCGTAGACGTAGTTGCCGGTCGACTCGCGCCGTACGGACGGCCGGAGCTGCGCCTCGGCCAGGTAGCCGAGGTTGCCGGCGCCCGCGAGGGCCACGTCCTCGAGGGCGACACGGACCTGGGAGCCCTCGCCGGTGAGTGTCCGTCGTCGTTCGGCGGCGAGCAGGCCGGTGGCGAGGTGGAGGCCCGCGGTGAGGTCCCAGGCAGGAACCGGACTGTTGACGGGTGCGTCGTGGTCTTCGGGACCGGTGACGAGCGGGAAGCCGGTGGCCGCCTGGACGGTGTAGTCGACGGCGGTGCCGCCGTCGTGCCGTCCGGTGAGCAGGACGTGGATAACGTCGGCACGGCGCGTCCGAAGTGCGTCGTATCGGAACTCCGGCCAGCGCTCGCTGTTGGTGACCAGGATGCCGCCGGCGGGGGCTCCCGAGACCACCAGGTCGGACACGAGCCGGCGGCCCTCCGTCTTCGTGTAGTCGACGGTGATTGCCCGCTTGCCGGGGTTGAGGCCGTTCCAGTAGAGGCTGACGCCGTCGTTCGTGAGCGGCCAGCGAGTTCGGTCCGGAGCGCCTTCGAGGGGCTCGACGCGGATGACCTCGGCACCGAGTTGCGCCAGCACCGTGCCGCACAGGGGAGTGGCGACGAAGCTCGAAACCTCGACGATCCTGAGTCCGGCGAGCGGCCCGGCCGAGGGCGGAGTCGCCTCAGTGGGGGTCATGTGCAGCCTTTCCTTGTTGCGGGGATGGGATCGGCAGGTGCGGGCGGAGCGGTCCAGCGGGCGAGGACCCAGGTGGCGGCGACGAAAACAACCGGCACGCCGTACACAAGGGACAGATGTCCGGTCGGGTAGGCGATCGCGACCCAGGAGTAGCCAACGGCGAGGCCGGCGAACCGGAGCATGTTGTGCAGGCCGAGCGCGACGCCGTTCGCGGCGGCGGGGGAGGACATCAGGCCGTGCGCCGCCCTCGCCTGCACGACTCCGATCGCCGAGCCGGTGAGGGCGAGCGCGGCCACCATGGCGGCCACCCCGAGCCCGCGGGGCGCCGTCTCGGGAACGAGGAGGAGGGCGCCGAGGCCCGCGGCGAGGAATACCAGTCCACCGCGCAGGCTGCGCCTGGTCGATAACCGCTCGGTGATCCGGGAGGACAGCGGAGCGGCCAGCGTCATGGCCAGGGCGAGCGCCAGCATGACCAGGCCGATCGGTCCGGGGCCCAGGCCCAGGTCGTGGCCGAGGCGCAGCGGCGTGGCCACGATGGCGACACCCACGCAACCCATAACCGTGCCGGCGGCAGCCGTGCTCGCGACGTACCGGCGCTCGGTGGTGAGGCCGGCGGGGACGAACGGGCCGGACTTGGTCCGGCCGAGCCGGCTGTGCCACACCAGTGCGAGCAGGCCCACGACGGCGAAGCAGCCGGCTACCCAGGCGGAGCCCTGCTGGCTGAGCCAGCTGACGGCGCCGACGAGGGCGCTGATGCCGATCATCAAGGTGGCCATGCCCGACGTGTGGAGCGGTGCTTTCGCGCCGGGGACGGCCGGCACGACGGTCAGGGAGAGCACCAGCAGCACGAGGCTGAGGAAGGCGTGGGTGAGGAAGACCCAGCGCCACCCGAGTGTGTCGGCGACGAACCCGCCGAGCGGCGGGCCGAGGGACTGCCCCACCCCGATGGCGGCGGCCCAGCCCGCCATCGCCCGGGCCCGGTGCCGGGCCCAATAGCGGCCGAGGACCTGCTGCACCGCGGGCGGGATCGCGGAGCACGCGACCCCTTGCAAAGCACGCATCACGACAAGGAACGCCAAGTTCTGGCTCAGCGCGGCACCGGCCTGGGCCGCCACCATCAGCAGCAGCGACCAGCCCAGCACCTGTCGCGAGCCGAAGCGCTGGCACATCCACCCGGACAGCGGGGCGCAGAGCACCATCGCGAGCGTGAACGCGCTGACCGCGAAGACGATCCCGCGCGGTGAGGCCCCGATCGCGTGCGCGATGACGTTGATCGGCGCACTGATGATCGTGCTCGACAAGGTGCCCAGTGTCGTGCACGCGAGGAGCGCGGCGTACGCCGTTCGCGGCGGAGTGGAGGCGAGGTGGGTCTGGCTCATCGCAGATAGAGCCGGACCGTGTCGATCTCCTCCCGCAGAAGGCGGATCTGCTCGACGGTGGGGCGCTCGGTCTCCCGTACGTCGTCGGCGACCGGGATGTCCCAGCCGGTGGCGGCGCGCACCTCGTCGACGGTGAGGCCGGGGTGGACCTCGCTGACCACCAGCTCGCCGAGCTTCTCGGGCCGGCGCAGCACGGCCATGGGGGTGATGACCGTCGAGACGCCGTGGCCCGGCGGCACCATCCGCGGGTCCTCGGCGTGCGCCCGGACGGGGCTGGGGGAGGTGCAGAAGTCGAGTCGTGCGGGCAGCGCTCCCGGGTCGTGGCGGCGGAGCACCACGATGCACTCGCCGGCGTTGGGCATGATCTCGGTTGCCCCGCCGCCTCCGGGGAGCCGCACCCTGGGCTGGTCCCAGTCGCCGATGACGCTGGTGTTGAGGCTGCCCCAGCGGTCGACCTGGGCCGCGCCCAGGAAGCCGACGTCGATGTGACCGCCTTGGAGCACATAGCCGAAGAGCGCCGGCATGCCGAGCACGGCTGCCGCCCCGGAGACGAGCACCGAGTCGGCGATGCCCTCGGCCAGGCCCTCGGGCTGGGCGCCGCAGATGCCGGACTCGTAGACCAGCTCCAGGTCGGGATTGACGGTCCGGCGGGCGAGGTCGACCGCGAGGGTCGGCAGGCCGACCCCGGCGAAAACCCGTTGCTTGCCAACGAGTTGCCGCGCCGCGACGGCGGCAAGGAACTCGGTCGTGGACGGCGCGACGTCCGAGAGCGCCTCGGTGCCGCCTACGGGCCGGCTGCTCACGCGACCACCCGCCGGCGGCCGAAGTTCACGGGCTGCGAGGTGCGCGGGTCGACCCGCACGCTCTCCCAGCGCTCGGGGCCCAGCTTCTCCAGATATGCCGCCCGGTCGGGCACGCGGTGCACCCACTCGTCGAGCCACCTGAGCACGGCGTCGCGCTCCTTGCTGATCGGCGTCCATTCGCGGTAGAACGCGTTGTCTCGGTCGTAGTGGCCCTGGGCGTACGACGGGTGGGCGCCGCCGCGACACTCGACCACCGCCGACACGGCGTGCGAGGGCAGGACGGTGCGGTTGGGGTCGGAGCGGACCACGTCCTCGTCGACGACCTCCTCGACGGTGGCGATCACGGTGCGCGCGGCGTAGGCGGCCTCCTGCTGTGCCCCGATGATGCCCCACATCTGGACGTTGCCGGCGCGGTCGGCGCGCTGGGCGTGCACGATCGTCACGTCCGGGCGCAGGGCCGGGACGACGTAGATGTCGGGGCCTCCGTAGGGGTCGGCGACCTTGCGGATCATCGGGTTGAGCCGGGGGAGGTCGCTGCCCGCGTAGGAGCGGAGCGGGAGGAACGGCAGGCCGGCGGCACCGGCCTGGTAGCGGCAAACCATGCCGTAGTGGCTGTACTCCTCGACCTCGAGCGGCGCGGGGTCGGAGTGCTCGACGCGGCGGCGCACCTCGTGCAGCGAGCCGGCCGACCCGCTGGCGAAGAAGGAGGCGACCAGGCGGCGGACGCACCCGGCGGCGATCATCACCTCGGCCAGGATGTCCGGGGTCATCCGGCAGAAGGTGAGGTTCGTGATGCCCTGGCGGATGATCTCGTGCCCGGCCGCGAAGGGGATCAGGTGCCCGAATCCCTCGAGCGCGACGGTCATCCCGTTCCCGACGTGGGTTGCCACCGCCGACGGCAGGTCGGTGACCTTGTCTGGGGATGGCATCGGGGCTCCTCACATCGCACGGTGGGACCGCCCTAATCTGCCGCCATCGGTGCGGCGAACGCCAATACTTCTTGGGTCACGCATTATTGACGAATACGCATCAATGAGTCGGGAAAGATATCGAAAATAACGAAAAATGACGGCACGATGGCGGCGTGGATACCAACCTCGCCCTTCCGGCACACGCTGCCTCGATGACGCTGACCGACCTCTTCGAGCTGTTCGACCTCGGGTGCGCCGACGATCCGCAGCGCCGGGTGAGCAGGTGGATCGGCCGGGCCCAGCCGCAGCCCGCGGACCGGGTCTTCGGTGGCCTGCTGCTGGCGCAATCGCTGGTGGCGGCGGGACGTACCGCCGGTCCCGAGCAGCGGGCGGTGAGCCTTCAGGCTGACTTCGTGGCCGGTGTGCCCACCGGCGGCCCGCTGCGGTGGGAGGTGGAGCGGGTCTCCGATGCGTCGTCACTGTGCACGCGCCGGTCGCGCCTGATCGATGACGCGGGCAATGAACTCTTCGGTGCGGTGTCCCGGTGGGCGCGGGTCCGTGCGGACCAACCGACGTATTCCTCCGCGCGGCCGGTAGAAGCTCCGGACCCCGAGGGCCTGCCCGACCTCGTCGACCGCTTCGCCGGCGACGAGCGCATCCCGCCGTGGTGGCGGATGGCGCGGCCGGTGCACTTCCGCCACGTGACGGAGCCGCCGTACCTCACGCCGGCCGGGGAGGGCGACCGGCAGACCACCTTTCTGCGCGCCACCGGGCCGCTGCCGGCGGACCACGTGCTGCGCGCGGCCCTGGTCGCTTACGTGACCGACATGAGCGTGCTCGAACCGGCCTTCGTGGCGCTCGGTGCGGCACGCCACCTCCCCGGTGCCCGGATCCTCAGCCTCACCCACGCGCTGACCTTCCATGCCCAGCCCGATCTGGGCGCATGGCACCAGTTCGACTGCCGGGTGGAGTCGGTGGCACACGGGCGCGCGCACGGCGTCGGCGAACTCTTCGACCCGTTGGGCCGCCACGTCGCCACGGCTTCGCAGGTGGGCCTGGTCAAGGTCGTCCGCTGACGAGCGCCGCCCGGCTGCGGTCGCGCAGGCCAACAGACACTTAGGCTGCGTTCGGCGGGAGGCTGGGCGTCGGGATCGCCTCCTCCGACGCCGCCAGGACGGCCTTGAGCGCCGGGTTGGTGTCGCCGTGGCGCCAGATGAGGCGGGAGTAGGTGGGCGTCATTCCCTCGTCGAGTGGGATCGCGCGGATGCCTTCCTGGACCACGTTGGCAACCGCGACGTCGATGGAGAACGTGATGCCGACCCCGGCCGCGACCAGCGCCATCGCCGTCCATGTGTCCGGCGCGGTCTGCACGATGTTGGGGGCATAGCCGGCGGCGTGGGCGTTGCGGATGAACCCGTCGCGCACGCTGGAAGTTGGTTCCGCCGGAAGCATCACGAATGGCTCGTCGCGCAGCTCGGCCATGCTGACCCGGTCCCGATCCGCGAGCGAATGCTCCTCGGGGACGACGATCACGTGGTGCTCAACGGTCAGGATCCGGTGATCGATGCCGGGTGGCTCGATCGTCCACCGCACGATCGCGAGGTCGAGGTTTCCGTCCAGCACCGCGCGGCGTGCCTCGTCGTTGAAGGTCCTGCTGCGCAGTCTGAGTTCGATTCCGGGGTGCTTCTCCCGTACGGTGCGGCCGAGCTGGCCGACCAGCCGGTACGACGACGGGCCGGCGAAGCCCATCCGCACGCGGCCGGTCTCGCCCCGGCCCGCGGACTGCACCGCTCGCCGGGCCATACGGAAGCCGTCGACGATCTGGCGGGCCGGCTCGACGAGCGCCTCGCCGGCGCTGGTCAGCCGGACGCTTCGGGTTGTGCGGTCGAAGAGTTGGGCGCCCAGGCCCCGCTCGAGATGCTTGATCGTGCGGCTCAGTGGCGGCTGGGCGATGTGTAGCCGGTCGGCCGCGCGGCCGAAGTGGAGCTCCTCGGCAACGGCGAGGAACGCCTGAAGGTGGTGCAGATCCATGACGGGCACTTTTGCGCGGAAGACAACAATCCCGCAAGCATTAGGTATTGGACGGACATAAGCGGACGCGGCCATGCTGGTGACCATGAGCACCGACCTCCTCCCGCTCGAAGGCATCACCGTGGTCGCACTGGAGCAGGCCGTCGCGGCGCCGCTGGCCACCCGTCATCTGGCGGATCTCGGAGCGCGGGTCATCAAGCTGGAACGGGTTGGGGAGGGCGACTTCGCCCGCAACTACGACCATGCCGTGCACGGCATGGCGTCGCACTTTGTGTGGTTGAACCGCGGCAAGGAGTCCGTGGCGCTGGACCTCAAGTCCGTGGAAGGCGCCGACATTGCCCGACGGCTGGTGGTCGAGGCGGACGTCTTCGTCCAAAATGCCGCTCCCGGCGCGGCCGAGCGTCTCGGGCTGGGCGCCGACGAGCTGGCGGCGCGCCACCCGCGTCTGGTGTGCGCCGGCATCTCGGGTTACGGCACCGCCGGGCCGATGCGGGACCGGAAGGCGTACGACATGCTGATTCAGGCCGAGTCCGGCCTGATCTCGGTGACCGGCACGCCGGATACCGCGACCAAGACGGGGGTCCCTTCGGCCGATATCGCGGCCGGGCTCTACACCGCTCAGGCCGTTGTCGCGGCACTGTTCCGGCGCGAGCGCACCGGTAAGGGCGGCGTCATCGACATCTCCATGTTCGACGCCACCGTCGAGTGGCTCGGCCACCCGATGTACATGCAGATGTACGGCGGTCGGCAGGTGCCGAGAATGGGGCTCAGCCACGCGTCGATCGCGCCGTACGACGCCTTTCCCACCAGTGACGGGGAAATCTTGATCGGCGTCCAGAACGACCGGGGCTGGCGGGCGCTGGTCACCGACGTCTTCGAGCGGCCGGATCTCGCCGAGCACCCCCGCCTGGCCACCAACCCGTTGCGGGTCCAGCACCGGGCGGAGTGTGATGCCCTCGTCGCGGAGCAGACCCGGCGTTTTTCCACGGCCGAACTCGACCGCCGGCTCGCCGCGGCCGGTGTCCCGGCCGCCCAGGTCAACGACATGGCGGGGCTGGTCGACCACGTCCAGCTCGCGGCCAGGGACCGGTGGCGCGAGGTGGCGACGCCCTCGGGGACGGTCCGCGCTGTGCTGCCCCCGATGACCTTCCGCGACGTCGAACTGCCGATGGGCGACATCCCCGAGCTCGGCGCGCACACCGACCGGGTGCTCGACGAGCTCGGCATCGACATCGACACCCGGAACCGGCTCGCCNCCTCCGGCGTGGTCGGCCGCCCCGCCGCTGAACCGTCCTGATCTGCCGTCCAGCCAGCGTCGGAAAGGAGCAGCGCATGGAACCCGACGAATTCACCTCGGTCCTTCAGGCCGTCCGCGCCTTCGTCCGCAAGGAGGTCGTCGCCGCGGAGGAGGAGATCGAGGAGACCGACCAGATCCCGGACCGGCTGCGCCGGCAGGCCGCGGAGATGGGGCTGTTCGGCTACGCCATCCCCGAGGAGTACGGCGGCCTCGGGATGAGCATGTCGGAGGAGGTGCGGCTGGTGTTCGAGCTGGGGTGGACGACGCCCGCGTTCCGCTCGATGTTCGGCACCAACAACGGCATCGCGGGTCAGGTGCTCGTCAACTGTGGTACCGAGCGCCAGAAGCGGGCTTATCTGCCCGTTCTCGCGAGCGGCGAACAGATCGCGTCGTTCGCCCTCACCGAGCCGGAGGCCGGATCGGACCCGAGCGGGCTGAAAACCCGTGCCGTGCGCGACGGCGACGACTACGTGATCAACGGTCAGAAGCGGTTCATCACCAACGCGATCTGGGCCGACCTGCTCATGGTCTTCGCGCGCACCGGTGAGGTGAGTGAGGGGGCAAGGAACATCTCGGTCTTCGTTGTGCCGACCGGCACCCCCGGCGTCACGATCGGCCCGAAGGACCACAAGATGGGGCAGCGCGGTGCGGTGACGTCCGAGATCTTCCTCGACGACGTTCGGGTCCCGGCCGAGAACCTGGTCGGTGAGGTCGAGGGCGAGGGATTCTCCGCCGCGATGCGTTCCCTCGCTAAGGGCCGGCTGCACATCGCCGCTCTCACCGTCGGTCTGGCCGACCGGCTCATCGACGAGAGCCTGCGTCACGCCACGACCAATCGCCAGGGAGGCCGGAAACTCGCCGAGTTCCAGCTGGTCCAGGCCATGCTCGCGGAGAGCCGCACCGAGGCGTACGCCGGCCGGGCGATGGTGCTCGAAGCGGCCCGCAGCTGGGACGACGGCAGCGACCGCCGGCTGGCTCCCTCACTGTGCAAGCTCTTCTGCACCGAGGCGGTCGACCGGATCGCCGACCGCGCTGTGCAGATCCACGGCGGCCTCGGCTACATGCGTGAGGTACCGGTCGAGCGGTTCTACCGCGACGCGCGGTTGTTCCGTCTTTACGAGGGGACCAGCGAAATCCAGAAGCTGATCATCGCCAAGCAGCTGCTCAAGGGGTTCGAGGCATGAGCGCCGTTGTCGTCGAGGACCGTGGATCCGTCCGCATTCTCACCATCGACCGACCCACGCGCCGCAACGCGCTCGATCTCGACGACCGGCTCGAACTGCTCGATGCGCTCAAGGCCGCCGACCGCGAAGCCCGGGCGATCGTCCTCACCGGCGCCGGCGCCGTCTTCTGCGCCGGCGGGGACATCCGGTCGATGTCTCAGGCTCGGGAGGTCGCACGAAAACGGCTCGAGGTCGTCAACGCGGTGGTGCGCCAGATGGTTACCGGCCAACGCCCGATCGTCGCCGCTGTCGAGGGTGGGGCCTTCGGCCTCGGCCTCGCCCTGGCCACGGCCAGCGACATTGTCGTCGCGGGCCGCTCGGCGAAGTTCTCGACCTCCTTCGCGAAGATCGGGCTGGCCCCGGACACCGGACTTTCCTACACGCTGCCGCTGCGAGTGGGGCGGGGGAGGACCCGAGAGCTGTTGCTGACCGCCCGCATTTTCGATGCGGTGGAAGCGGAGCGTATCGGCGTTTTGGAGACCCTCGTCGACGACGGTGGGGCGCTCGATGCCGCGGTTGTCACCGCGACCGCACTGGCGGAGCTGTCGGCGCCGATGGTCGCCGGCGTACGCCGCCTGCTGGCGCAGCCCGACCAGAGCCTGGAGGGCGTGCTGGCGGCCGAGGCCGACACGCAGGTGGAACTGCTGGCCGGGCCACAGTTCGCCGAGGGGCGAGCGGCCTTTCTCGAACGTCGTACCCCGGACTTCGTGACGCAATTTCGGAACTCCTCGGGCGTCCCTTTTGCGTAACAAGAAACTGTCGAGGACAACGAGCACCGAACTTACGGGGGGATGTTTGTGATACGAGAAAACTGGCGGGTCATCGGCGGTACGCTGGCCGCCCTCGCCGCGAGCGCCCCCGGGTCCCTCACCCTGACGGCCGTGGGGACCATTCAAGGCAAGCAGCAGTACAGCCGGTTAACCATGACTTCCCCCGGCCTGGACCCCGAGAGCGACACCGTCGTCAAGGACCAGCCGACCGGCGGAGCCGAATAGTCGATCGGGCAAGGGAACGGGCCTCCCACCCATTTGTCACCCGAGGCATGTCGTGGACGTGCTTCCTCGGGTCCTGGGCACCGGTTGAACTGTGCGCACGACACGTCCACAGTGGACACTGTTAGGATCGGCCGGTGGCTGACGACATCATCGCCGGTACCCGCTGCCCGTGCGGCTCCGGCGAGACCTACGGCGACTGCTGCGGCCCGCTGCACGCTGGCGAGCGCGCGGCGGCCACCGCCGAGCGGCTGATGCGATCCCGGTTCAGCGCGTTCGCGGTCGGCGACACGGCGTATCTGCTCGCCACGTGGCATCCCAGCACCCGACCGAAGAGCCTGGACCTGGACCTGACGCAGCGCTGGACCCGGCTGGACGTGCTCGCCACCACCGGCGGCACCCCGTTCCACGACAGCGGCACCGTCGAGTTCCGTGCACACTACCGGCACAAGGGCCGGTCAGGTTCGATGCACGAACTCAGCACGTTCACCCGCGAAGACGGCCAGTGGCGTTACCTGCGAGCAGCCGAGTAGCTCTCGCTGGAAGTCCCGGCTCGACACCCGGACCCGGGACGGCAGCCGAGGACGATTGCTCGCGCGGGCTCGCATCGAGGACGCCCAACACTGGGCGGCGTGTCGCCGCCCGATTTCCGCGGAGACTCTGCGCAAGCACCGTCATGGTGCCGAACCTCCTGCTGGTGCGCGAGGGCTTCCCGGTGGGCAACGCGTGCGGGATCACCAAGCTGATCTTCAACCGGAAGGCGGAGCTGGCGAGCGTGCACCCGTCGGCGAAGTAGATCACCCGGGAGATCGCGTCGCGGACCGATCCTGTCCCCCGCACCCCGGCGCCCGCCAGGCCCTCGGCTGACGGGCGCCGGGGTGCAGGGGTCAGTTGACGCAGGGGACGTCGGTGAAGGAGCTGCCCGTGGAGGGTGCGGCCTGGGTGACGTCGGCGACGAACTGGTGTACCTGGTCCGGGTTGACGGCGATGGCGGCGCCGCCGTCGGGAGTCTGGAAGTCGCCGTTGTCGATCGGGATCGTGCCGATGCGCAGCTGATCGGTGTGCAGCCCGCGCAGCTGCCCGGCGAAGGCCAGCACATCCCAGCCGGGATCGACGCGCACGTCGTCGCGCACCGTGTCGATCAGAGACGCCAGTGCCTTCTGGTCGCTGAGCACGGAGCCGCTGAGGAGCTGGTGTGCCAACGAGCGCAGGAATGCCTGGAGCCGGACGATCCGGTCGAGGTCGCTGTTGGGCAGGCCGTGCCGTTGGCGCAGGAAGGCCAGCGCGGAGGCGCCCTCCACGGTCTGCTGCCCGGCCGGGAACGATGCGCCCGAGTAGGAGTCGTGGACGGCCGCGCGCAGGCACACCGGCACCCCGCCGACGGCGGTGCTCAACCGGTCGAAGCTCGACATCGCGATTGTGGCCCAGTGGTCGATCTGGACACCGGTGAGATCTCGCACGGTGGTGACGAGCTTGCCGATGCCGCCCGTGACGTAGGCCGAGTTCAGCTTGGCGCCCTGCACCCACGTGTCGCGAGGCAGGGAGACGATGGCCCCCGAACCGTCCGCGCTGAGATGCGCCAGCACTATCGAGTCGGCGTAGCCGTTGTCGTCCGCACCGACAAGCAGGACATTCTGGCTGACGGGAGTGGCGGGAACGGCCGGCTGAGCCGAATCGGTCTTCAGCAGTTGCGGGACCAGGATCGCGGCCACGGCGGCGACGACCATCGCGGCGGCCACCGCGATAACCGGCACGTGGCTGCGTGCGGAACGGGCGCCGCGGCGGTGCAGTTCGGCGAGGACGGTGTCCGGGTCCACGGCCCGTCCGGCCTCGGCCGCCACCGCCTCGCGGATGAGCGTCTCGGTGGTGTCGTTCATGACAGGGCCTCCTTCACGGGCCGCGGTCCGGCCGCGCGCAAGGTGCTCAGCGCGCGGGAGAGATGGCTGCGCACGGTGCCGGCCGAGCAGCCGAGGACGTCGGCGATCTCGTCGTCGGTGCGGTCTTCGTAGTAGCGGAGCACGATCGCGGCCCGCTGTTTGCGTGGCAGCACGGCTATGCGGGCACGCATTGCTTCGCGTTCGGCGTAGGCGACGGCGGGGTCGGCGGTGGGCCGGCCGATCGCGTCGAGCGTCGAGTGCTCGGAGGCGATGTCCGTGGCGGCCCGGCGGCGGCGCCAGGACAGGTACTCGTTCGTCACCATCCGCCGCACGTAGAGATCGGGGGCGTGCAATGAGCCGATCCGCGGCCAGCGGGACTGCGCCCGCAGCAGCACCTCCTGCACGATGTCCTGTGCCAGGTGTGGATCACAGGTCAGCGCGGTGGCAAAGCGCAGCAGACGGTCGAGGCGCTGGGCGACGAACTGGTCAAAGCCCTCCGGCACTCGTCGCTCCCTTCTGTGGTTCTCCGATGACTTGGGAGTAAACGCGACGAGATCCGCCGAATGTTGAGCGCGCCCGGAAAGCTCTTGCCAGGCGAGCAGTGCCTCCACGAGGCGGCGAGCGCGTACCGTTCCTCAACGACACGTGTGCGGAGTGCGGCAGTGCGCAGGTCATTCCGTTTTCACGAGAGCGGCGCGGTGCGGGTCGCAGTGTGCAGGACAGGCGAAAATTCGTTGTCGATGTCCACGAGGTTCAACGACCGAGGAGCATCAGGATCCACGGTGATCGTTGTTACGCCAGTTGGAGCCCGAAGGTGGCGTTGCCGGAATCCTGGGGCTGGTGACGACCTTCAGGTCGTCTCCCCCAGTCGCCACTTCCAGCTGTCCGCGTTCCTGAGGCCGCCGCCGAGCGGGGCGAGGGTGAGTGCGCCAGACGTGGTGCGCGCATCGAGGACGACGGTTCCCTGGTATTTCTGCCCCGCGCCGAGCACCACGGGTAGTGCCCGGCCGCGGGAGAGGCACCCGAATGTCTGGTTGCTCATCAGAGCATTGCCGGTCTGGGTGACGCCATCCGGCCCCATGAGGGAGAAGTTCAGCGGATTGAACAGACCCGTACCGTACCCGGGGCCGATGTCCGGCGACGTCTCCACGGTCAGGTCGACAAAGATGTAGTGCCCGTTCTCGGGCCCGCTGGCGAACTGTTCGGTGCATTTCCCGTCCAGGGTGATCTTCGTGACCGTGAACGCGACTTCGCCCCTGCTCCCAGGGTTGGAGTACACGACCTGCTCGCCCACTTTCGTCTCAATGGGTTCCTTCGGGATCGCCCGCAGGGACGGGAGGGACGGAATGGCGGGCAGCGGCACCGCGATATATCGGGTGCCATAGTTCGGCGAGATGACGTGGTGAACGCCGAACCCCACACCCGCGCCGATGAGCGCGCCCACGACCAGCCGGAGCAGCCGGATGGCGATCTTGCGCCAGGGCGGACGCGGGGTCCGGCGCTCGTAGGGGTCGTGGGCCGCGGCGCGTGCCGTTGAGTTCTCGATCATCGCGTCCGGCATGTCGCCACCGTGCCCGTGATCGTTACCGCGCGCTCGCCACAAGTATCAGCAGTCCGGGTTGTCTATGCAGCGATCAGTGTCTGTCGCGGTGGCCCTTCGCTGCCTTCAGTGCAGCATCGCGGTGCGGCTGCTGGCTGGGACGGTCTCCGCGATCAGGTCGTCGAGGCTGCGCAGCAGCCGCTCCGGAATCCGCAGGCCGGCGGTGTATCCGGAGTGGATCTGCAGGCCGTCCCAGAGCGCCACCAGCCATTGCGCTTCGCGGCGGTCGCCTCGCATACGAGGGCGGAGTAGAGGGCTACGCGGTCCGCGTGTGCCTCGTTGTGAACCGCTCGACGGTACAACTGGAGCTGCGCCCTGGCCGTGCGCTCAATCGCCGCGGCCGGGTCGATGCCTGGCGCGGCGCTGGGCGGACCCCAGAGCAGGCTCGACTCCTCGCGCTCGAGCAGCGCGAGAAGTAGGTCGTCCTTCGAGGAGTAGTGGCGCAGAATCCCGGCGTGGGTGACGCCGACCTTCTTGGCCAGCGTGCGCAACGAGGTCGCGTTGAACCCTTCGGCGGCGAATACCTCCTCGGCGGTGTCCATGATCTGCTCGCGCCTCAGCCCGCCCCGGCGTGAGTACCCGCCGCCGCCCGGAGTCACCAGATAACTCCATTCCGCTTCGCGATGCTTCGCGTTCCGTCCCTGTTTAGGGGTTACGGAAATCTGGAGGGGATGCCGAAACGTTGTCGTCGCCCGCGGGGACTCAGTGCGAGTCTTGCGCTTGTTCGAATGCGCTGAGTGCCATGAGCTGCTCGTCGCGCCAACGGACGCGGGCATCCCAGTTTTCAAGGGGGAGCAGGGCACGTCGCTCGGCTTCGGCCTTGGCGACCAGATCGGGCGTCCATGGGTCGTGCTGTCCCCGCTCGGCACCCATCCGGGCGTACGCGGGGCCCATCTTCTCCGCGTGCGCCGCGATCCCGCCCCGCGTGTTGAGGTCGACCGTCTCAAAAGGACCTATGACGGCCCATCGTCGGCCCAGTCCGGACCTGACCACGGTGTCGATATCCTCGACGCTGGCGACTCCGTCGCGCAGCAGGCAGTAAGCCTCCCGCAGCAGCGCACCCTGGAGCCGGTTGAACACGAATCCCTCGACCTCGCGGCCCAGTACCACCGGATGCAGGCCCGCGGCGGAATAGGTTTCGCTTGCCTGCTCGACCATCCGAGCGCTGGTGACCGGTGAGGGAACCACCTCGATGACCGGAATCAGATATGGCGGATTACCGGGGTGACCGACCAGAATCCGGTCCGCGGCCGGCAATTCCTCAGCGATGACGCTCGGACGGATCGCGGAGCTGGAACTCGCCAGCACCACGTCGGGACCGGTCATGCCGGCGAGCTCGGCGAACAACGCGCGCTTGAGCTCCAACCGCTCGGGAGCGCACTCCTGGACCAGCGTGGCCGCCCGGACGGCGTCGTCCAGTTTTGGACAGAACGATACCCTGGCGGCGATGTCGTCTGCGGGCTCGGCCAGCAGGCCGTGCGAATCGAGGCGCGCCAGCCGGTCGGCCAGGTCGCGTTCCGCCCGGTCCAGCGACTGGGGGACGGGATCCCAACAGCGGACGTCCCGCCCGGCCCGGGCGAACACCAGGGCGAACGCCACTCCGATGGAGCCCGCCCCGGCGACGGCGATCGTCATCTCACACCGTCCAAAAAGACCGGTCGTCGGCATGCCCGCGACGCAGGATCTCCACGACAGCGTCGTGGGTCAGCTCGCGGGGATTGTTCGCGGTCAGCCTGGTTGCCAGCATCGCCTGGTCGGCGACGTAGTCGAAGTCCTTCGGCTCCAGACCGAGGTCTTTCAGGTTCAGCGGACAACCCAGGGTGTCGAGCAACTCCTCGAGACGACGAATTCCGGCGTGCGCCTGGGCCTCCAGACTGGCGGAGGCGTCGGCCACCTCCAGGATCTGCCCGATCTCGGCGAATTCCTCGAGCCGGGTAGGCAGGTTGAATCGTGTGACGTACGGCAGCAGAGCGCCGACACCGAGCCCGTGCGCCGTATGGGTCAGCGCCCCGATCGGGGACTGGATCGCGTGGGCGCCGGCGGTCCCCGCGGTGTTGATCGCCATTCCGGCGTTGAAGGCCGCGAACATCGTGTCCGAACGTGCCCGCAGATCGGAGGGATCCGCGACGACGCGGGCGAACGAACTGTTCACCAGCGTCAGTCCTGACCGGCAGTAGTGATCAGTGAGCAGGTTCTTCCCGACATAGAGGTGCGCGTCGATGTCCTCAGCGGACGGATTCTTCGCCCGGCTGGTAAAGGACTCGACCAAATGCGTCAGTGCGTCGGCGCCCGTGGCCATGGTCAGGCCGGGTGGACAGGTGAGCGTCAGTTCGGGGTCGATCACGGCGGTCGTCGCCTCGAGGTGAGGGCTGGCTACGCCGATCTTCATACCCTTGTCCGCGTCGAAGACCACGGCTATGCAGGTCACCTCGGCACCGGTGCCGCCCGTGGTCGGCACCGTGATGAGCGGGAATCCCGGCCCGTCGACGATGTTCTCGCCGTAGAGCTCCCGGACGTCGCCGCCCCGTGCGAGCAGGATTGCGGTTACCTTGGCGAAGTCCATCACGCTGCCGCCACCAATGCCGACCACCACGTCGAAACGCTGCCCCGCGAACTGGTTCGCGACGTCGAGCAGGTTTTCCCTCGGCAGGTCGGGTTCCACCTTGCTGTACACGCTCACCGTGACGCCCCGGCGTTGGATGGAGGCCACGATGTCGGTGAATACCGGGTCGGCGGACATGCGCTCGTCCGTGCACAGCAGCGCGCGGTCACCGTGCGCTGCGACCAGGGACGGCAGTTGCCTGCGCTGCCCGGGTCCGAAAAGGACGGTAGCCGGCTGGCGGAGCAGGCCGAGCTGGAGTTCGTTGACCGTACGGTTCATGCCCCGATCACCTCCGTTTCATCGATCGTGAGGGCGAGATATTTCGGTTCGAGGAATTCGTAGATGCCGTCGTGCCCACCTTCGCGGCCAAGGCCGGACGCCTTGACACCACCGAACGGCGCGGCGGGGTCCGCCATGATTCCCCGGTTCACGCCGACCATCCCGAAGTCGAGTTTCTCCGCGACTGCGACCGCGCGGTTGAGGTCGCGGGTGAACACGTAGGCGGCAAGGCCGTAATCGGTGTCGTTGGCGAATTCGACGGCTTCCCGCGTCGATCCAACGGTGTAGAGCACCGCCAGCGGCGCGAACAACTCCTCACCGCACAAGGCGCGGTTACGCGTGTCCATGCGCACGACGGTCGGCTCGAAGAAGTAACCGGGACCCTCGACCTGGTTGCCACCGGCGAGAATCGCGCCGCCCTGTTCCCGGAACGCGGCGACCAGTTCGCCGACCCGGTCCCGCTGCCGCTCGCTGATGATCGGCCCGACCTCGACACCGTCGGAGAATCCGTTGCCGACCCGCAGTTCGCGGACTTTGGCGACGAATTTCCCGGTGAACTCGTCGGCGATGGCTTCGTGCAGGATTATCCGGTTGGCGGCGACGCACGCCTGTCCTGCGTTGCGGAACTTGCACGCCACTGCCTGCTCGACGGCGAGGTCGACGTTGGCGTCGTCGAGCACGACGAAGGGACCGTCGCCGCCGAGCTCCATGGAGGAGTTCACGATGTTGTGCGCGGCCTTGCCCAACAGGTGACTACCGACTCCGGTGGAGCCGGTGAAGCTGATCTTGCGCAGCCGCCGGTCGCCCAGCACCGCATCGGAGATCGCCGCGGACGCGGTGGTGTGCAGCAGGTTCACCACGCCGGGCGGGAAACCGGCGTCGTGGAGCGTCTGCACGAACAGGGCACCGGTGAGTGGGGTTTCCTGTGCGCTCTTCATCACCGCGGTACACCCCGCCGCCAGTGCCGCTCCGGCCTTACGGGCGGACATCAGCAGCGGGAAGTTCCATGGCGTGATGAGCAGGCACGGCCCGACCGGCTGGTGGGTGGCGACGACCCGGTAACCGCCGGGGGAGCCGTGCGCGTAGGTTCCGTGCAGATGGCCGATCTGTTCGGCGTACCACCGGAAAAACCCGGCGGAGAGGTCGAATTCGCCCCGCGACTCGGCGAGCGGCTTCCCGCTTTCCGCGGTCATGACGGTGGCGAAGTCTTCGGCCCGCTCCATCAGCAGCCGGTGGGCGGAGTGGAAGAGCTCGGCACGCGCGCGGGGAGCCCATGCTGCCCAATCCTCTTGCGCACGGGCGGCGGCGTCCAGCGCCTCGAGTGCGTGTTCGCCGGTCGCGTCGGCAACCTTAGCGATCGGCTTGTCCTCCGCCGGATCGACAACCGTGAAGGTCGTTTTCGCCGACCGCCAGCCGCCGTCGATGTACAGGCCTGTCGGCACCTTTCGCCCATGCACGACGGCAGCAGGAGAGTCCGGTGAACTCATCGGGAGATGTTCCTTTCTTGCCTCACACGCCGGCGGGCTTGAACCGCGCTCAGTGCCTCTGGTTGCTTGAGATGCGGTGCCGGTCGCGCGTGTCTTCTGCGGGCGTGAGGATTCAGCGGGCGGTGTAGCCGCCGTCGATCGGAAGAGTCACGCCGGTGACCCAGCCGGACTCGTCCGAGGCCAGATAGAGAACGCCGTAGGCGACGTCGTCCGGCCTGCCGAGACGGCGTAGCGACTGGTTGGTGGTCATCATCTCCTCGTAGGCGGGCAGTCCGCCGGGATAAGCGGCCGCGACGCCTTCGACGAGCGGCGTCAGGACCGTACTTGGGTGGACCGAGTTGACGCGGATGTTGTGCTTGCCGTACATCGCGGCGTCCTGCCGGGTCTGCATCGTCACGGCACCTTTCGCCACGTGGTAGGGGGTGAATTCGTCGTTGCCGATCAACCCGTAGATCGACGAGAAGTTGACGATGCTGCCCTTCCCATTGGGGATCATGTGTGGCACCGCGTGTTTGGTGCAGAAGAAGACACCCTTGACGTCGACCGCGAACAGCGCGTCGAATTCCTCCTCGGACACTTCGTGAGTCGGCTTGTCCGGCCCTATCACTCCGGCGCAGTTGACGAGAACGTCGAGCTTGCCGAAGCGTCCGACGATGTCGGTGAATACCGATTCGATCGCGGCCTCGTCGCTGACGTCCAGGTGCCAGTATTCGGCTTCGCCGCCGGCCGCAGTGATCTCCGCGATCGCTTCCTTGCCGGCGTCGTCGTTGACATCGGTCAGCGCCACCGTCGCGCCCTCGCGTGCGAACAGCTCCGCCGTGGCCCGGCCCATGCCGGAGGCGGCACCGGTGATAATGGCGGTCTTGCCCGACAGACGGTCTGCCATCTCCTCCGGCCTCCTTTCGGGTTGGGGTCAGTTGCCAGTGGCCTGCGGGTTCGACTCGGCGCGGAACGAGGAGTACTGATCCTGTTCAGCGTTCCGGCAGAACTCCTGGTAGACCTGGCCACCGCCCATGTAGACCTGGAACTCCTTCTGCTTGCCGGGTACGTTGCGGCCGAGGAACCAGGCTCCTGCCTTTTCGCCTTCGGAAGCCATGACCGTCGCGCCGCCGGCGCGATGGACCTCCTCGGCCCACTGCTTCTCGGACTCCTCGGTCGCCTCGATCCGCTCGACGTCGTTCCGCCTGGCCCACACCAGCAGTCGCTGCAACCACTGCGCGCCGAGCTGGATCGGCACCACGAGGTTGGAGTAGGGCGTTTGCGGGCCCAGTGACATGAAGAAGTTCGGGAACCCGTGCACGGAGATCCCGAGGTTGCTCCGCAGCCCTTCCTCGGCCCATTTGTCGCGTAGGATTCGCCCGCCGCGGCCGACGATATCGATCGCGGTGAGGGTGCCCGTCATCGCATCAAAGCCGGTCGCGAAGATGAGGACGTCGAGTTCGTACTCGGTGTCGCCGACCCGCAGGCCGCGCGGCGTGACCTCGGAGATCGGGGTGGATTTCACATCGATCAGATGCACGTTCTCGCGGTTGAACGCGTTGTAGTAACCGTGGCCGGTCGGCACGCGCTTGCCGTTGAACGCGTAGTCCTTGGGGCACAACAGTTCCGCGGTGTCGGGGTCCCGCACGATCTCGCGGATCTTCGAGCGAATGAACTCGGAGGCGAGTTCGGCGGCCTCGACGTCGCTGGCCAGGTCATTGAAACACTCGTTGGCGAAGTGGAAACCGCCGTCGTTCCACTTGCTTTCGAAGATCTCCCTGCGCTTTTCGGCGTCGACCTCCAGCGCGCTGTACTCGGCCGGCTCCATCGCCACGCCGAAGGGGTGGTTGGCTGCCTTTTCATAAATCTCGTCGTAGTGGTCTCGCACGTACTGCATCCACTCGGCCGAGACCTGGTCGTTGTTGGTCTCGACCACGTAGTTCGGTGTGCGCTGGAAAACGTAGAACTCGCCCGCCTGTTCGGCGACGACGGGAACGACCTGGATGCCCGAGGCGCCGAGCCCGATGAGCCCGACCCGTTTACCGGAAAGGTCCACACCCGCACGCGGCCATTTCGCGGTGTGGTAACGCTCGCCGGTGAAGGTGTCGATTCCGGGGATGTCCGGATAGATGGGCTGCGACAGCACGCCCATACCGCTCACCAGATAGGTGGCGGTCAACGTGCGCCCGTCCACCAGGTGCACCGACCAGCGGTTCGTCTCCTCGTCCCAGACCGCCGAGGAGACCCGGGAATTCAGCATGATGTCCTTGCGCAGATCGAGCCGGTCGGCGACAAAGTTGAGGTAGGCCAGCACCTCCTTGCCGCTCGGGTACCGCTGGGTCCAGGTCCATTCCTCGCGCACCTCTTTGGAGAAGGAGAACGAGTAGTAGTGGAACTCGCTGTCCGTGCGGACGCCCGGGTACCGGTTGACCCACCACGTTCCGCCCACTCCGTCGGTCGCTTCGACGATCCGGGTTTCCAACCCGATCTCGCGGAGGTGATGGAGCATCGCCAGGCCGGAAAAGCCCGCACCGATGACCACGGCGTCGAAAGCGCTCGATTGCTGTTCGGTCATATCTTTTCCTCGAATCGAAGTTTGCCTAGGAGATGCTCAGTTCTGGTAACCGGCCGCGCACCAGGCGGCCATCGCGCGAATCTCCTGATCGGCGCGCTCGTGCCGGCCGGCGAGGAACGGGAAGACGTGCTGCTGGCCTTCGCCGACGGAGAATGTGACATCGACGCCGCACTTTTGGGCCAGTGCGTGCAGCCGGACGCTGTCGTCGAACAGGGCCTCGACATCACCCGCGGTGATGTAGAGCCGGGGAAACCCCGTGAGGTCGGCGTAGAGCGGGTTGGCGAACGGGTCGGTCGGCCCGGTTCCGGAACCGGTCAGGTACCGGTCGATGTTCGCCTGGAGTCCTTCCCTCGCGATGAGGAAATCGGTGTCGTTGTTGGTTTCCAGGGTGGCGCCGTTGTTCTCCATGTTCAGCCACGGCGACATGGTGAGCACCTGACGTGGCAGTTCCCGGCCCTGGTCCAACAGTCGCAACGTCATCGCGATCGCCAGGTTCCCGCCGGCGCTGTCGCCGACCAGCGTGATGTCGGCCATCCGGTGTCCGCGGGCCACCAGCGCGCCGATGACGCTCAGCCCATCCTCGATCGCCGCGGGATAGGGATGTTCCGGCGCGAGCCGGAAGTCGACGACGAATGCCTCTACGCCGCAGGCCTTGGCGAGGTGCCCGGCCAGCTTCCGGTGGCTCGCCGAGGAGCCCAGCGCGAATCCGCCGCCATGCATCAGCACGAGGATCCGCGAACTGTCGGCGCCCAGCGGGCGCACCTGGATTCCAGGCACACCACCGAATTCGGTGTGGCGGTAGGTCACGTCCTCCGGTTCGGCGGTGGCCCGTTGCCAGTCGTCGAAGAGGATGCGGAGCAGTTCGGTGGACATGTCTGGATACTTCGACATCTCCACCACCCACTGCGCGTAGATCCGGCCGAGAAGGTCCTGCGGTTCGGGTTTCGTCATGGCAAGTAATCTCCCTGACCATCCGTCACGGTCATCGCGGCTGATCGGCACGCGGGTGCCGTCCTGCCGGGCATATGCTCACCTTGATCCGGAACCTGGGGAGGATGCGAGGGGTGTCGCAGAATGCGACACCCCTTGTCTCAAAGTGACGCACTCGCCGTGCCCGGCAGGCTCCAGACTCGAGTCGAAGCGCGCATTGCATCACGCCCGGCACGTCCGGTCGTCCCATCAGGAGGAGCCATGCCCCGCTTGTCGGGCAAAGTCGCCATTGTCACCGGGGCCAGCCGAGGCATCGGCCGGTCAATCGCCGAAGTGTTCGCCCGTGAGGGCGCCACGGTGATCGCGACCAGTCGGGGCAAGGCCGGCGATTACGCCGATGTCCCTGCCCACGTCGAATACCAGCAACTCGATGTTTCCAACCCGGAGGACTGGACACGAGTCGTCGACGACGCCGTTGCCAGTCACGGAAGTATCGACGCGTTGGTGAACAACGCCGGGATCATCACCTACGAGCCCGCCCATGAACTTGGTATCGACGACTGGAACCGCGTCGTCGCGGTCAACCAGACGGGAACGTGGCTGGGCATGCGTACCGTGATCCCGCGGATGCTGGCGCAAGGAGGCGGTTCCATCGTCAATGTCTCGTCGATCTGGGGATCGGCCGCGGTGGCGGGTGCGCACGCGTATCACGCGACCAAGGGCGCGGTGCGGACCATGTCGAAGAACGTGGCGATCACGCACGCCCGGGATGGTATCCGCGTCAATTCGCTGCATCCTGGTTTTATCGCCACGCCGCTTACCGACGCGCAAGACGCCGACGTGAACGCGTATGTGGTGAGTCAGACGCCGATGGGCAGGCCGGGCACGTCCGAGGAAATCGCTTACGGCGCCGTGTATCTGGCCAGCGACGAGTCGAGTTTCATGACGGGTGCGGAACTCGTCATCGATGGCGGCTACCTCGCCCAGTGAGGGCCGGCGCTTATAGCGTGAGGCGGTAGGTCTTCATCTTGCGGTAGATGGTCGCTCGCGAAATACCGAGTATCTTCGCCGCTTGCGCCCTGTTTCCGCCGGCTTCCTGCAACGCCTGGCGGATCGCACGCAGTTCGACCTGCTCGATCAACGGCAACGCGGGGTCCTCGCTCCGCAAGGAGGCGGGCAGGTCGCCGACCTCGACCGGGCCGATCTTGCCGGCGCTGGCCAGCCGCTGGACCACGGACCGCAACTCGACGAGGTTGCCTGGCCAACGGTGCGCACGCAGCACTCGCAGCGCGGCTTCGCTCAGCGTGAGCCGGGCGGCCGGCGCCGCGGTCCGGGCGAAGGCGTTCCACAGTTCGGGAAGGTCGGCCACGCGGTCGCGCAGCGGCGGGATCCAGATGACGCGGTCGCCGCCGAGTCGCACCGCGAGATCCTCCGCCTCCCGTTTGTCCGCGGTGGACAGTGTGACGAGCGGCGTGGTGGTGGCCGCGGTTTCGAGCACCGACCGCAGCCCGGCCAGGGTGGCCCGGTCCAGCGTTTCCGCCGCCCGCACGCAGACTACTTCGTCCGACGAGATGATGGCCGCGACTTTTCGCAGCCAGTCGCGCGAGCCGATGACGTGGCTCTCCGCGGAGTCGAGCACCGAATGCCCGGCCGGGTAGCGACCGGGCATGGACGGCGTGCCCAGGGCCACGGACAGCTTGCCCGTGCCCGGTTCGCCCGCGAGGACCACCGGCGACCACCGCTCGGCTCGCGCACGGGCCACCTCGCGCAGGGCGGCCAGCCAGTCCGGACTGCGTCCGGCCAGCACCGATGCCGGCCGGGCCGGTCCGGTGGCGCGGGTGCCCGATCCCGTATGGGCAGGGATCGGTCCGGACCGGATGACCACGAGGTGATTGCCCGGTTCCGCGGAGTTCACCTCGAGGGTGAGGTTCGGCGTCCGGATCAGGCGGGTTCCGTCTTTGCCCGGGCTGATGTCGCGGCAGACCTCCTGTATTTCCGCGATGCGTTCCGGGCCGAGCCTGCTGGCCTGCGCATTTTGCATGACCAGCCCCCGCGGTCCCAGTACGACCACCGGATCGGTGTGTGAACTCGCCATGGTCACGAACGTCTCCAGCGCGCGCCGCGACGCTGGACGCTCAACTTCGAGCACCTGGTGCTGGAGCTGCGCGCTGACGGTCCGGAGCAACGGAGGGAGCAGTTCGGGGCGAGGCGCGATCTCGCAAGAAAGGGTTATGGCGCCGAGTATCCGCCCGGTGACCGGATGTCGCACCGGCGCTCCGGTACACATGGCGCCGCGATAGAAGTCGGCGAAGTGTTCGGGTCCGCGAACCTGGACGAGGTGGCCGGTCGCGAGTGCTGTGCCCACCCCGTTCGTGCCGACCGTCTCCTCGGACAGGACCGCGCCCCGCAGCGTGCCGACACTCTCCAGATGGCGTTCCGCCGTGCTGTCGGCCGACCAGCATTCCAGGATCCGGCCGCTGGGGTCGGACAGCAGCAGGCCGAGACCAGTGTCGCCCAGCGTCTCCGTGAACCGTTGCAGCGGCGCCCGGAACATCTCCAGTAACCGGGCGTCGAGCAGGTCTTCGGCAACGCATGGCACGTCCCGGACGTTGGCCGGGGTACCTAGCGCTGCGTGGCTGCGCCGCCACGAGCTTACGAGTTCCGCGGACGGTGTCGACGTCGGTTCTGTGGCGAGCAGGCATGCGGCCTTCGCTTCCTCGATCCGGGCACTGTCTAGCACCAGAACTCCTTTGGTCCGGCCGACGGTATGAGGAGACTGTCCAGCCGTGACAAGTGTCACCGCAGGCGCTGTGGCCATCGTGAAGGGTATACCGTCATACAATCAAGTAGGACTACGCCACAATGGGGAAACCGGGGGATGAGCAGCCTGCAGGCGGGCGCCGTGAACGTCGTGCGCACCGCGGCGCCCGTGCGCGAGGAGGTCGTGCGGCTGATCCGGATGGACATCCTCGAGCAGCGACTACGGCCGGGGGACCGGCTCGTCGAAAGCGCGCTCTGTACGCGATACGGTGTTTCGCGCACGGTGATCCGGGAAGCGCTTCGGCAGCTCGAGTCGGAACGGCTCATCACGATGCGCCCCCATCGCGGGCCGATCGTAACAGTGCTGACAGCACACGAAATCCGCTCCATCTACGAGGTTCGTGCCGCGCTGGAGGGGCTCGCCGGGGAACTGTTCGCCGCACGGGCCTCCGAGGCGCAAGCCGCCGCCTTGCTGGACCACGTCGCGCTGATGGAAGACCGGATGCTGGCCGCCGACCTCGCCGAACGGAACAGGCTCAAGGACCGCTTCTACGCGATCCTGTTGGCGGGTGTCGGCAACGACGTTCTGGAAGCGGACCTGGCAGGAGTCCATGCCCGGATCGTGCAGTTCCGTCATTACGCCTTCACCGACGACGAGCGTGTTCGCTCGTCTCTTCTGCAGGTTCGACGCATCGCCGATGCGGCCGCGGACCGGCGTGACCCCGGTGCCGCGCGTGCAGCCTGCGAGAGCCACATCCACCAGGCAGGGCAGCTCGCCGTCGCGGAGTACCAGCGCCGCCTGTCCTGAGTGGACAACCCGTGCCTCAGGGCATGTAGTGAAATGATGCTGGCCGTTCCGGACGCATACCGCGTCGCTTACTTCCTTCGAGGTCTGCACGAGCGAGACTTCCGCCCGGATCGGCTCGTCGCTGTTGCCACTGAGCGTCGCGTCGGTGAGCTGTGGCCGCCGGTAAACCGGCTAGCGGCCGGTGATGACGGTGACCCCTGATCGCCGGCGTGCGTCGACGGTGAGTTCGAAGATGTCGTCGCGGGCGTAGTGGCCGACGACGTCGAGGTCCTGGTGCTCGCGGTCGATCGCCGACAGGTCAAGAATGGCGGTGACGATCTCGGGTCGCCCGTGGACGGGCTCGACGATCCACATGCCGTCCGGCCCGATGATCGACGAGCCGCCGTCGAACAGCGCGCCCTCGCTGGGTATGTCTGGCCCGACCCCTGCCAGATAGGCGTCCAGCAGCTCGGCGGGTACGTCGTTCGAGGTTAGATAGAGTCCGGCTGACGCGACGAAGCATCGCCCTTCGAACGCGTAACTGCGCGCCGCGATCTGATGCATCTCCGGAGTGTCCGGCCATGCGGCGACATGGATCTGCTCGGACGCGGCGTGCAGGGTCTGTCGTGCCGGCGGCATCCAGTGCTCCCAGCAGACGAGGCCGCCGATACGACCGGCGGGAGTGTCGACAACGTGAAGGCCCGCCGCGTCCCCGATACCCCAGATGGTCCGCTCGGTGTGCGTCGGCATGAGCTTGCGGTGCACGTTCAGGAGGAGCCCGTCGGGGCCAATCGTCGCGAGGCTGTTGTAGAGCGTTCCGCCCCGGGCCGAGCGCTCGTTCAACCCGATGACGACGGTCACGCCGTGTTCCGCCGCTGCGGCGCGCAACGGCGCGATGCCGTCGTTCCGGTCGCCGATGCCGCCGAGGACCGGGCTTTCCGCGAGGAGTCGCCCGTGCCAGTGTCGAGCCTCGGGGTTCGCCCAGCCGGCGAGGCCGAAGGCCCAGGCGGGGTAGCAGGTGAGCCAGGTCTCGGGGAAAACGACGAGGTCCGCTCCGAGGTCGGCGGCGGCCGCGATGTGGTCTGCGGCGCGCTCGAGCGATCCCGTGAGGTCCAGGACCGCCGGTGGCTGCTGCACGATAGCGACTGTGGTGGTCCGGCTCATACGCGTTCCTTCGTGATCGCGCCGTAGAGCTGCGGGCGCCGGTCGGCGAAGACGTCGTTACGCTCGCCGATGGACTTGTCTCGGGATGCGGCAAGGTCGATGGTCGCGGTGATCGCCGCCTCTTCGCCGAGCGCGAGGCTCGTGAGCGGGTATCCGTCCGGGTCGACGATCACTGACCCGCCCAGCCATGCGGCACCGTGGTCGGCGTCGACACGATCGCACACGGCGATCGGCATCCGGTTCACCCCGGCGCCGGCCTGCACCTTCACGACCTCGTTGGGCCGCTCGCCGGCCGGGCGCGGGAAGGCGGGCCAGCTGACGGGAGCGCACAGCAGCTCCGCGCCGTCGAGGGCGGCCAGCCGCACCCACTCCGGGAACTCGAGGTCGTAGCAGATCAGGAGGCCGAGCCGGCCGAGGATGGTGTCAACGACGGGTGGGGGTGCCGCGCCCGGGGTGAAGTGATCGGCTTCCCGGTCCCATAGGTGCGCCTTCCGGTAGTTCGCCCGGACGCCGTCGGGGTCGATGAGCACGGCCGAGTTGTAGACATGGCCGTTGTCGCCGAGTTCGGGATATCCGGCGACGAGCACGATCCCGAGCTCGCCCGCCAGCGCCCGCCACTCGTCGAGGAGCGGCCCGTCCAGGGGCACGGCCTCGGCTCGCGCCTGCTCTGCGGAGGCGAAGTCGTAGCCACTGGCGGCTAGCTCGGGGAAGAGCACGATGTCTGCGCCGGCCGCCGCCGCAGCGCGCGCCTCGGCGGTGATCCGTCGCCGGTTTCCAGGAGCGTCGCCGACGACGGAAGGGACCTGCCGGCAGCTGACGGTGACCATCTCGGGCATCTCAGTCGGCCGTTCCTTCCAGGGCGAGCTGGCTCTCTCGGCGTTTGCGCTCTTCGGCCTCGACGTCGAGGTTGCGGGCGAGGAGGTAGTAGAGCCCGCCGGAGACGACCAGTCCGACTGCGAAGGCGATGTCGGCGCCACCGAGTGCGGCGGCGACCGGCCCGGTGAAGAAGCTGGTGGAGAAGAACGGTCCCATCGCGACGAACCCGACGAGGTAGGCCACGACCCCGCGCCACGCCCAGCGGCCGTAGAGGCCGTCGATCGAGAAGATCTCGGTGATCGCGTAGCGGCCGTGGCGGATGAAGTAGAAGTCGACGAGGTTTACCGCGGTCCACGGCACGAGGAAGTACAGCATCATGATTACGAACGAGTTGAAGCTGTCGAGATAGTCGGTGGGGATCGCGACGGCGATCGCGATGGTGATGAGTCCGACGACGGTTAGTCCGATGACTCGGATGCGGATGCTGGGGCGTACGGACTTGAAGCCGTCAACGGTGCTGATGCCGGTGAGCATGGCGCCGTAGGCGTTGACGCCCATGATGGTGACGAGCGCGATCGAGCCCACGACTACGACGACTGTGCCGAAACCGGGGAAGAGCAGGTTGCCGGTGGTCAGGAGTGCGGGGATCCCGTCGGCGCCGGCGATCTTGCTGCCGAGCACCGCACCCAGTGACATGAGCCAGATCGCCGATCCGGCGGCGCCGAGGTAGGTCCAGCCGATGAGCTTGCCGGCCGGCGCGTCTTCCGGCAGGTAGCGGGAGTAGTCCGAGACGTAGACGGCGTAGCTGATGTTGTAACCGGCGGCGAGAGAGAACTGGACGAAGAAGGCCGTCAGATCCCAGCCGGCGGACGTCGCGGGAGCACCGGCCTCGACCGGGAGCACGAAGATCGCCAGGACCGTTACGATGCCGAACACGGCGATAAGGATGTAGGTGAGCCAGCGCTGCACGAAATGCAGCAGGTCGTGCCCGACGACGGCGATGACGATCGAGATGGCTACCAATGCGGGATACCAGAACCACTTCGACGCCGGCAGGACCAGCTGCAGCCCCTCGGTGGCGATGATCGTGTCGAACACGATGAAGCCGATGTAGACGAAGACGGTTGCGGCGAAGGGGACGATGACGCCGCGGCTGCCGAACTGCGCCCGGGACTGGATCATCTGCGGCAGACCCATCCGCGGGCCCTGGTTCGCGTGGAAGGCCATGAAGAAGGTCCCGAACCCGGCGCCGAGTGCGACGGCGAGGACTGCCCAGCCAACGCTGAGGCCCATGCTCGGCCCGGTGAAGCCGACGAGCATCGTGAGAATTACGAAATTGCCCGTGAACCAGAAAGGTCCTTGATGCCACACCTTGCCGTGGCGTTCGGACCGGGGCACGTAGTCGATCGATCGTCGCTCTATGACCGGAGCTGTGGATGGCGTCGTTGACGAGGTGGCAGACATCGTTGTCCTTTCGGGCTAGTGCCGGCTCCGGTGGCGGGTGGAGTTCTCGGACTGCGCATGACGCGTGGCGAGCAGGGTGACGAGGTCGTACGTCACGTGCGAGGCGGCGATGCCGGTCAGGTCGGCGTGGTCGTACGCGGGAGCGACCTCGACGACGTCCGCGCCGACGAGGTTGAGCCCGTCGAAGCCGCGCAGGATCTCGAGCAGCTCACGGCTGGTGATCCCGCCCGCCTCCGGGGTGCCGGTGCCCGGCGCGTGTGCTGGGTCCAAAACGTCGATGTCGATCGAGATGTAGAGCGGCCGCGTTCCGATGCGGTCACGCAGCTTCGCCACGACATCGTCGACACCTTGTCGGTACACGTCCGTCGAGGTTACGATGCCGAACCCGAAGCGCCGATCGTCGGTGAGGTCGCGTTTGCCGTAAAGCGGTCCACGGGTGCCGACGTGGCTGAGCGCCTCGGTGTCGAGGATTCCTTCCTCGACCGCGCGACGGAACGGCGTGCCGTGCGTGTACTCGGCACCGAAGTATGTGTCCCACGTGTCCAGATGAGCATCGAAGTGGAGCAGCGCGACCGGGCCGTGCCGTTCGGCCGCGGCACGCAGCAGCGGGAGCGCGATGGTGTGGTCTCCGCCCAGAGTGACCAGTCTCGCCCCGCCGGCGGTCAACTCGAGCGCCGCGGCCTGGATTGTGTCGATCGCCTCGTGGATGTCAAATGGGTTCACCGCGATGTCGCCGGCGTCAGCAACCTGCGCGATCTCGAATGGTGACACGTCAAGGGCCGGGTGGTACGGGCGCAGCAGCCGGGAGCCCTCGCGGATGTGTGTCGGGCCGAAACGAGCCCCCGGGCGGTACGAGACACCGGTGTCGAACGGGACGCCGGCAACGACGATGTCGGCACGAGGAACCTGGTCGAGACGCGGGAGTCGCGCGAAGGATGCCGGCCCCGCATATCGCGGCGTCTTCGAGCTGTCGATCGGGCCGATCGGCTGTGTTGACACACAACCCCCTTGTTGTTTGATACGAATCATTTGTTGCTTAATTGGCATCAGCGAGCGTACGACAACGTACGCGTCTTGCCGCGGAAACGTCAAGCGCGCGATGCGTCGATCAGCTACTCCGAGGGGTCAGGAGCTCCAGAGGGCGGGTACAAGTACCCAGATCACCTCGGCTCCATCGTCCGACACGACCCGCCAGGTGTGTGGCTCGTGCCCGTTGAAGGTCAGGCTGTCCCCTTGCGTGAGCTCCCACTCCTCGTCGGAGAAACGGACAATGATGCGACCTCGCAGCACGTGGAGGACATCGACGTCTGCAGCGACGGCGTAGAGATCATCTCCACCATGTCCCTCGCTGTCGATGACTGATCGGATCACCTGGACGCGCGACTCGCCACGAGGTGTGAGCAAGCGTTCTTCCACGCTGACCCCGCCGAGGTTGACCTTTGCGCCGGTTCCTCCGCGGACCAGTTGAACGTCGGGTGTTTCGAACAACGACCCGATAGGGACGTGGAGCACGTCGCACAGGGTGATCAGAGTCGCGACGCTCGGCGAAGTCAAGTCGCGCTCGACCCGTGAGAGAAAGCCTTTGGTCAGGCCCGTGACGCCGGCGACCTCCTCGATCGTCAACTGTCGAGCCTGTCGTGCTGCCCGCAACCGCGAGCCGACCGGGGGGCGGCGCGGGCTCGGCTCCAGTGGCATCGGGCGCATACCGCCTTACGGTACCCGAAGCTATGTATCGTACCCGGAGATATCCCTGTGGTGAGCCTGTCGATACCGAGCCTAACCCACGCGCACGACGATGACCGGCCGGCCACGAAGCCAAAGTCCAAAGTGGACACCAAGGCAGCACTGACGCACCTTGGACGCCATCAAGACCGGCGATGCGGAGGCCGCGGAGAGCCCGGCGAAAAGAGCGCATCGCCCGGTTGAAGACCGCACTGGGCAGCACTCTCGTCGCCGGTGGCCCGCCAGATCTCCGCGCACAGCCGCGGAATCGAAATCGGTGCGGTTGTGTGAGTCGTTTTCGGCGTTGGTGAGGGCGGTGTCGATGGCGTTGACGGCGTCGTGGGCGACGTGGCGCAGGAGGCGCCCGTGGATTTCGGTGGTAGTTGACGATCGGGATCGGGTCCTTCAGGGTTTTGATCCTGATGCCCTGTTTGCCCGAGGGTTCGGGCTGCCCGCGCCTCGGTCACGGTGGCGTTGTCCGGCGGATCGGCGTTACTCGCTTCGGTTCTTGCGCCTGGATCGCGCGGTCGACTTCACGACCAGCAGTGTCGTGGCCAGAATGGTCAGTAGTGGTGCGGTACCGGCGACGGTGAGTGCCATGATCACTGGTAGCCCGGCGTGCGGGGGCGGGGCGCCGGGCGGCGCGGGCGGTGGGGTGAAGCGGAGGCGTGAGTTCATGTGATGCCAGCGCGTCACTTCCAGATAGATGATTCGCCAACTGCCCGCCCAGGCCACCAGCGTCGTTCCCAGCAGCCACCACAGGCCGCGATCGCGCTGTCGGCGCCGCGACGTATCCGCCTGCCCGGCCATGTCGTCACCGGGCGGTTTCGAGAATCGCCGTGCACAGCATGGGTGACGAGACACCGAGTGCGGCCAGGATGGGCGGCACCAGTCCACCGTCGGCCGCGACCACCGCAGCGCCGAGATGGTGCGCGGCGACCCGAGCCGCGCTACCGCGGCCGGCCTCCCGCACCGCGGCCTGCATGCACGACCGTGCCCGGCCGGTGACCGGCAGATGTCCGGGCAACCGCACACGCCGTCGCCGCGCCCAGGGCGAGGACACGTGCGCTGGACCGAAATTGGCCTCGACCGCCTCCCGCACCGCGTCCAGGTCGATGCCGATCGAAGCCAGCGCGTCGGCGTCCAGACCGTCGAACACACTGCGCGGCCCGGCTAGGAGCCGGTCGGTCTGCACGGCGACGCCGTCGGGAGTGAGGCCGTGTTCCCTGGCCACCGCGCCCACTCGGGTAGGCGAGTCCGCGACCGCGTAGAGCAGGTGCTCGGATCCGATCCCGGGATGCCCGAGTACGCGGGCGCGTTCATGCGCGGTCCGCACCAGGGCGCGCGCATCATCGCCGAACTGCTGGTTCCTCATTTCACCCCCGAACCCTGCGCCCGTGCTTGCGATGCACGGTCTGCTTGCTCACGCCGAGCCGGGCCGCGATGTCCTGCCAGGACCAGCCCGACCTGCGCGCTCGATCCACCTGCAGCGCTTCCAGTTCCTCGGTCAGCGTCCGCAACGCCGCCACCGCCCGCAAGCCCACGTCAGGGTCAGCGCTGGCCGCGCTCTCGGCGATCTCCGCTCTCATCTCCATGCCGTCAGCTTATGTTGACGACAGTGGGTCGTCAACATAAGCTGACGAATTCTTGCGGTGGGATGGGCACTGGCACCAGAAATACGACCGAGTTCGAGGCGGGTGTCCATGTTGAGCCGGAAGCGTCCGTAGGGGTTGATGTGGGTCCAGAACAACGGCGTCAGGGCGCGGCGCTCGTCGCGGCCGACGCCGTCGTGGAACTGTGGTACTTCGAGCACGGCTTGCAGCAGGGTGTTGATGTGCACGAGCACGGATTGCGGCAGGTGCAGCGCGAGCATGGAGACCTCGGCGTGCTCGCGGTCGGGGCCGGTCAGGTCGCCGTCCTTGCCGTAGAAGATGACGGCGTTCCACCGCCTGGAGTCCGCCATGGATCTCGCGCCTGCGTTCGGGCGAGGCGAGGAAGTCGCAGGCGAAGATCGTTCTCACCGCTCCCTGAGTTCTTCGAGTGCTTGGTAGGTGGGGTGTTTGGGACCGCCGCGAGTAAACCGGCGCAGATGGACTCCGATTCGGCGGTGCTCAGCCGCAGCGCGGTGGCGGACTTCACCATCTGGTCGTACTGCTGGGCGATCAGCTCCCATCGGATCTGGCGGGTCAGCACCGAACCGTGCTGGGCGCAGGCGGTGTCTCGTCCGGCCGGTAGAGGCGGATGGAGCCGGGTCAGTGCCTTGGTCATGCACTGCCGCAGGCCGGTGATGAACGTGGTCGGGTCGGTGATCTGTGACGTAGCGACTCCTCAGATGACGGCAACCGCTCGTCCGGGCCACTGGCCGGGCGCGGTGACCCCACCGTCACCTGGCAATTGGTCAGGAGCGGCCCGGTCGTGACGACGGTTTGTTGTAGGGTGTCCGGTACATCCGGTGATCTTGTGGATTGAGGCAGGCGATGAGCGAGGATCTCGATCGGGCGCGCGAGACTTTGGAGTCCAGCCTCAGTCGGCCCAGCACAGGGCGGGTGTACGACTTCTATCTCGGCGGTCAGCACAACTACGCCATCGACCGTGAGTTTGGTCAGCGGATGGTCGACATGATGCCGGAAGCTCGGATCTTTGCCCGCGAGAACCGGGCGTTTGTGCGTCGGGCCGTGCGTTACGCCCGGCGGGTTTGTGGCATCACGCAGTTTGTCGATATCGGCTCAGGTTTGCCAACTCAGGGCAATGTGCACGAGATCGCCGACGAAAGCGGGCAGGACGCCCGCGTGGTCTATGTCGACAATGATCCCGTGGCCCGAGCGCACGCCCAAATCCTGCTCGCCGATACCGCTGACCCCGAGCGACACTTCGCCGTCGACGCCGACTTCCTTGATGGGTTCACCTTGTGGAAACGGGTTATCGAGACCGGAAGGCTGGATCCCGACCGCCCGATTTGCCTGCTGGTCAGTGCCCTCCTGCATTTCGTGGTGCCCGACCAGCACCCCGAACAGATGTTGGATTTCTACCGCGATCAGCTTCCCTCTGGATCGCTGCTCGTGCTCAGCCACTGCACGGACGAGGACACCACGCCGGCCCTGCAAGAAGTCGCCGCCCGCTATGTGGCCACCACCAGCAATGCCCACCTCCGCGGTCGTTCCGAGGTGCGCAAGTTTTTCGGTGACTTCGAGCTGATCGATCCGGGCCTGGTATGGACTCCCCAGTGGCACCCAGAACTTGCCGCCAGCGACGAGCAGGCCTTCGAGGGAGATCCCGCCGCCACGCTGGCCATCGCCGGCGTCGCCCGCAAATCTTGATTCTCCCACAAAGCGCTTCGCGATCAACTGCAGCGGACCTGTTGCACTGCCTGGCCTGATGCACGGCGCCAAGACGGAGAATCACGACCCATACCGAGGCGATCACCATGTGCACCTCGGTCACGAAGGAATGGGTGCACGTCAAGGAGGTCGAGAACGGACGGACGGTCCAAGTCCAGCGTCGATACTGCCACGATCAGACAGTAAAGATCGGACTGATGGTTGGCGTATAATGACCTATACAACCAGCTTTGATACGGGACGGAGACCTCGCGGATCGAGTTTTCCCATTCAGGCTGCCATCGGGTAGTGAGGACGGGCCAACCGACCGAAATCGATACCGTGCAGGTCGAGGCCAGTCAAATCGGCGCTGGTGAAGTCCGTGACCGCTCGTTCGACAGTGGTGTTCGGCTTGGCGGCGGACAACCCTGGTCAATGAACGCCTAGAGCGCGAGCATCGCCGCTGCGACCTCATCGGCGGCCGTGTCGGGGATCGCGGTCGCGGCCTGTTCGAGCACGAGCAGCCGCGCGCCAGGGATCGTCCGCGCGAGCGCCTGGCCGTTGCCGACGGGGAAGAACCTGTTGTGCCGACCGTGCACCACGAGCGCCGGTATCGCGAGGTTGGGCAGGCGCTCTCGCCAGCGCGGCGTGCAGTCGAGCTTGGAGAACACGATGCCCAGCTGATTGGCCATCTGGACCGCGGGCTCCGTGCTCGGTGTGCGGTCGAAGACGCGTTCAGCGGTCGCACGTGCTGCGGTGGGGTCGTCGCCGAGGATTTCCGCGCTGGCGGCGGCGCGCTCCGCTACGGTGGCGCGGTCGGACCAGTCGGGCGCCGGGAGCGCGAACAGCCGGTTCATCGTCGCCGCGTCGTGGTCGGGCAGGTCGTCGTCGACTGGGCCAGGTGCGATGGGTCGCGTCCCAGCGAGGGTCAGCGCCGAGAACACGTCCGGATGGTCGAGCGCGGCGACCTGGGCGACCATCCCGCCGACACCGATACCCGCCAGATGCGCCGGTCGCTCGCTGAGTCCGCGGGCGAGCGCGGCGGCGTCGGCCGCGAGGTCGCGCAGCGTGTAGGCCGGCGCCTCGGGGTCGACGGTCGTGGACGTGCCGGAGTCGCGCAGGTCGTAGCGCACGACATGACGTCCGCCGCGAGCGAGCGCCGTGCAGAGCGGGTCGGGCCAGGACAGCATGGTCGTGCCACCCGCAAGCAGCACGAGGGGTGCCGCCGGATCACCGAAACGCTCGACCCCGAGCGTGACGCCGTCGAGTGTGCGGAACGAGCAGACCGTCGAATGCATCGTCAACCTCCTGGTCAGGCGCGCCACTGCGACACACGCTACTTTTCTCACCTCGCGGCGCGCTTCATCGTGGACGCTTCCTCGCCGCCCAACTACCGTCGGGCGAGCTTGGCTACGACCGGAGCGAACCTGTCGGCAAAGTCGGCACCGAAGACGAAATAGGAGAAGCCGATCTCCTCCCGCCGTCGCTGGATCTCCTCGAGCGCGGCCGCGGGGTCATCCGGAAGTACGGTCAGCGCGTCCGCCGCGCGAAGCGCAACAGGGTCGGTATCGGGATGTGCCATGTATGGCGCGACCGTGTCGCCAACAACCGGCACGGCGAGCGCGAGTTCGGGGCCTCTGCTGGTGCGGAACTCGCGTGCCAGCCGCTCGACTTCGACCCGAGGCTGGTTCCCCAGCGCGAAGGTGACCGTGTCTGCGACCTCAGCCGCCAGCGCCCGGGCTTTTGGACCGAGCACGGCCATCGCCACGGGCGTGTGATGGTCGGCACCGTCGAGATCTCGCAGCGTTCTTACGGTCTCACGTATCTGGGCCAGCCGCTCGTTCGGCGGGACGACGGGCAGTCCCTTGTTGCGCAGTTCGTCCTCAATTCCTGGTCTGCCGACTCCGATGCCCATCTCGAAGCGACCGCCGGTCATCAGCGACAGCGAGTGCGCTTCCCACGCCGTCAGCCAGGCCGGGCGTAGCGGAGAGGCATACACCCAGGTACCTACGCGCAGGTCGGTAAGGGCCGCGGCGGTGGCCAGCATGGGGCCGGGCGCCGGTTGCGTCTGGGGGAAGTCGGGCACCAGCAGCGTCGAGTAGCCGCTGTCGGCGATGCGGCGCACACGGTCTCGCCACGTCGGCAGGTCAGTTCTGAGCGGGGCAACGACCCCGAATCGAAACGGTCTCGTCATACCTGGATTCCTCTCTGCGGTCGGCGAGATCACCTGGCCTCCCACCCCTGGGGAAGGTCCATGATCATCTCCGTCGGTATATCCAGCGATATCGACCGTGGACCCACCCGAAATTCATCGGTGCAGCCGAGATCGTGTACACGCTCCTGCGAACACCCTGAACATGAGACTGCTGGCCCGGCTGCCCGGCAACAGTGGATGTTGCCACGGCAAGCATCTTGCTTCCTGTTGGTGCTCCTCGGTTTCTCGGTGATGACGGCCGCGTGGCCGTGGGCGCGTGTGAGATCGTGCGGCCGGTGGCGGCCGGGGGTGTGATTCCTGCGGCCGAGGGCGTTCCGGACCTGGACGATCGCGACACGCGAACGGTGGACGGGAAAGGCCAACGGCAAGGTGCTGATCCGTCCTGAGGCCGGACGTCACACGTGTCTCGACCTCAGGACGGATGGGCTACAGCGAGGGGCGTAATGCGCGAGGTGGCTGCTGGCCGGTGAATGCCGGCGGCTGGATCTGCTCAGTGGCGGTGAAGATGTCGAAGACGGTCTGCTGCTGTGGGGTGAAGGTCGCGGCCCGGGTGTTCAGGGTGTTCGGGCTGGTGTCCGGCCACGTTCCGGTCTCCACTCGGTCGAGCAACGTCTGCAGGGCCAGGATCTCGTCTGCCGCGCTGAACGGCCCGTGGTCGCCGCGGCCGACGTAGAGTTGGCGCAGCCGGTCGGGGTGGCCGGCGAGGCGGACTTGCTCGCCGTACCAGCGGGCGTCGGAGGCGACGATGCCCTCGGCGACGCCGTGCAGGGTCACCACCGGCGTCGGCGTGGTGCCGGCGGTGACACCGAACCGGTACATCCACCACAGCGCCTGCGGATCCGGCGTGACACGGGGCGCGTCGGCCAGTCGCCGCAGGTCGTCCCGTACGTCCGCACCCGCTGCTCGATACGCCTGCTCGACGAGGTCACGCTGGCCGGAGCGGGCGAGTTCCCCGGCGTAGTCGACGCCGACGTTGAACGACGGGTTGCCGCCCGCGCGCCGTTCGATGTCCAGCCTGCCCTGGGGGCCGAGAGTCGCGATGTAGGCCGATTCGATCCACCACTCCTGCTGACGGATCCGCTCGACCAGGTCGGTCGGTTGTGGCTGGTGGGCACTTGCCCAGCCCGACAGGCCACCGATGGCGCCGATCAGTGCCAGCTTCGCCCGGCCCGCCGGGGTGGTCAGTGCCTGCTGAACGGCCCGTTGCAGTACCTGCACGCTGTGGCCGGGGTCGACTGCCTTGACCAACTCCAGTCGCTGGTCGTCGGTCAGCAAGGTGCGGACGGCGAAGGTGACGTCCAGTCCGCGGTTCATGGTCGCCTGCACGTCCTGTTGGCCGGAGATGGCCAGCACACCGTCGAACCTGCCCGGATTGCGCTCGGCGAGGCGCGTCGCGATGCCACCGCCCATGGAGAACCCGCTGGCGATCGTGCGCCGGGGTTTGCCGATGGTGGCATCAAACCAGTCCAACAGCGCGATCTGGTCCTCCAGTGCTTCCTTGGCCACCATCCCGACCCGGCCCCGGAAATCGGACCCGGCCAGCGCGTAGCCGTGATCGAGTAACCACTGCTCGGTCTCCGCCCGGTTGGCGAGCGGGATCCCGGGCGGAATCGGGACGCCCTCCGGCACATATCCGTGGCTGAACAGGATCAGCGTGCCGTTCCAGTGCTGCGGCGTCTCGACCCGATAGTCGGCGCCGTTGAGGGTGCCGGTGTAGGTGTGCCGTCCCGGCTCCACCGCACCTGCGGTGCCTGTGGCGACGGTCAGCCCGGCAACCAGACCAACCAGTAGTACCACCAAGGTGCGCCATCGAGGTTGTCTCATGGGGCCTGTTCTCCTTCGCTCACTCGAACTCTCGAGGACCCGACGCGCAGGACACAGATGTCCTGCGCGTCGGGTCTGTCCTGTCAGTGGGTGGGTTTCGCGCGGGCTGTAGGGACTGCCGGTCAGCGGCGTGGCAGGGTGTTGGGGATGGTCCGGCCGGTCATTGGGAGGTCAGCACCTTCTCCAGCCGCGCCATCGAGTCACGCAGGCCGTTCTCCATGCCGCTGGCGATCGCCCCGTCCCGGCTCTCCACGGAGGGAAAGACGGAGCGGGTGCGCACGCGGGTACGTCCACCGAGGTCCTCGAAGGTCAGCGACTCGAGGCTGACGTCGTTCGGCCGACCGTCGTACTGGAAGGTCTGCACGATCCGCTTGTTCGCCACGACCGTGGTCTCGTTCATTTCTTCTGCTCCTTCATGGTGTCCAGCACCGCGTCGAGGCGGCGGTGCTGCTGCTCGACGGCCAGCCGGTACCGGTCGATCCAACTGGTCAGCTCCTCCAGGGCGGCCGCGTTCAAGTGACAGGGGCGGCGCTGGGCGTCCCGGCTGCGGGTGATCAGCCCGGCCGTCTCCAGTACCTGGATGTGCCGTGAGACTGCCTGCTTGGTGATGGGGAACAGTTCGGCGAGCTCGTTGACGGTCGCCTCGCCACGGGACAGCCGGGCGATCATCGCCCGCCGGACGGGGTCGCCCAACGCGGTGAACGCCCGGTCCAGCCTCTCCTCCACCTCGTCAACAGTCACGTTGTTCAACTCATCTCTTTATCAACCGATGCGTTGAATATACGAGGTCGGCGTGGACGGGTCAAGCGGCAGTCGCGCGGTGATCATGGAGACGGGCAGGTGGCCGAGCGTCGGCACGACCCGTTTCCGCCAGCCCGCCAACTAAGGGTCGGTGGTCTTCGCCTCCAACCCGCGCAGCGCGAGTTCCATGTTCGCTTCGCCGTAGCCGGCGAGTGCCATGGTTGCCGTGTTCGGGTCGATCCCTTGTGCTGCAAGCCTTTTCAGGCTGCTAATCCACTTCTTGGCGTCGTCTTTTTTCACGCGAGGCGAAATTCAGGCGACCGAGAGACCGGTGTACCCCGGTGAGGCCCAGCATGGCAAATGCTCGACCATGCTCGAACTTACCTATTGTACTCGCATCGGCGCCCTGGAACAACGAGTGGGAACCACGCCCGTCGTTGTTGCGCAGTCCCAACAATGGTTGGAGAGAGCAGGGCAGCTGGCAGGCGTACTTGTGCCAGTCATGCTCAATCGCAAACCTCGCAACCGCGAGAAGGTTGCCGTACTCGGCATTCAGGGCGTCGATGGCAGCCTCGGTAGAGTCGACCTTCCTTATGTACTCAGGCGTGTGCTCGACTTCGGGGACAGCGTCGTTGATACTGCCGTCCAGACATTTGCACCAGGTGGAGGCGGTACAGGTAGTAAACGAGCATGGAAGTAGAAACGCCCACTGGTTCGCCGCTTGACAAGGTTGTCGTCGAACAGCGATTCCAGGACGTATTCCGCCTGGTAGGGGACTGGCCGGTGATCGCCGCAACCAGGTAGGAGTCGACACCAGGATCCGTTGTCCCGCCTGCACGTTCCATTGTCTCCGGGCCGCCGATACGGGTCACGCTGAGATGGCGAGATTGCATGCCAGCCCCTCCGTCTTCAGCGGTCTGTCATGGCTAGTCGGAGTGGAGTTCCACGATCGTGATGTCCGACGGCGCGCCGACCCGCATCGGCGGACCGTAGAAGCCGGCTCCGCTGGTGACGTAGAGCTGCGTGTCGCCCTGGGTGGACAGGCCGGACACCGCCACCTGGGTGGCCGCCACCAGCAGGTTGAACGGCGCGATCTGCCCGCCGTGGGTGTGGCCGGACAGCTGCAGGTCGACCCCGGCCGCGGCGGCGTCGTGGACGACGCTCGGCTGGTGCGCGAGCAACACCATCGCCCGCTCCTTGTCCCAGCCGCGCAACGTGCGCGCGACGTCCGGGCCCTGCCCGTCCTCGACCAGCGCGCCCGGGTCGAGCACCCCGGCGAGCTCGAACTGCCCCCCGTTGTGTGTGATCGTCGTGCGTTCGTTGAGCAGCGGCCGGACGCCGAGCGTGCGGACGTAGTCGACCCATTCGGTGTAGCGGTAGTGATACTCGTGGTTTCCGGTCACGAAGAACGTGCCGTGGGTGCTGCGCAGCTCGCGTACCGGTTCGACGGCGTCGGAGAGGTGGTCGACCGTGCCCTCGACCAAATCGCCGGCGATGGCGACGATGTCGGGCCGGGAGTCGTTGATCATGTCGACGACCCGCTGGGTGAATCCGCGCCCGCGCAGGGAGCCGAGGTGCAGGTCGCTGACCAGCGCGATCCGGCAGCCGCTCGCCTTAGGATCCAGGCGCGGCAGGCGGATGCGCACGGTGCGCATCCTCGGGTCGGCGAACGCGGCGGGAATTCCGAAGCCCGCCGCGGCGACCGCGGTCACGCCGGCGATCACCCCGGTCCCCCTGGCGAGGAACTGCCTGCGGGAGATCCCGTTCTTGTCCGGGTCGCGGTCGCGGCGGACCCAGCCGCGCAGGAACAGGCGCGGGATTTCCAGCACCAGCACGACGAGGACGCCGTAGAAGAACATCCCGAACCAGACCCAGCCGGGCCACGCGAACCACAGCGTGTCCGACGGCGGCATGCGCGTGCTGAGCAGCAGGGCCGCGACCATGAACAGGTCGAGCACGATGAGCAGGCCGGTGACGATCCGCCTGCGGGGGCCGGGCGCCATCCCCTGTTTGACCACGCGCCACCACACGTAGACGTGCAACAGGCTCAGTCCGATGGCCAGCGGTGTGTGATAAAAAGGCATCGTTGATCATCGTGCCAGCAGGCCGCTGCCGCGCACATCCGCTGCCGGGCGGCACCGCGTCTACGTCGATCCGCGTACGAGCCGTGCTCGACCGTCCATCCGCGCCCACACCGCCGAAGCTACGCAAGTCTGCGTAGCCCGGGATACGTGGCTGAACGGATGTCGTTTCTGTCCGTTCCCACGAAAGTAGCACCCAGGGGCATTCGCGGCCTCGGACTCATTCAGTGGCAGACAAGGAGCAATCATGAGCAATGACTCGGTCATTTCGCGTCGAGCGCCTGTCTGGGGCGGACTCCTGGCTGGCGCCATCGGCATCTATCTGCAGAAGGCCGGCGGGGTCAACTACGACGCCGTTCCCCCGGGCGCGATCATCTTCGTCGTCGGAGCGCTCCTCGTGCTGGCCCTGCCCTGGGCCTGGGTGCCGCTGCTCGGCGTCCTGGTCAGCGTGTTCATGATCATCGGCTTCGTGTCACGGTCGGAGTCGCTCGCGCGCCTCGGCCACCCCGGCGACTTCCTCGCCTTCCTGGGCACCTGGATCCAGGTCATCGGCGTGGTCGCCACGCTCATCTTCGGGATCACACTGACGATCTCGGGAATGCGCACGGCCAAGGCCGGCACGCAGAGCTAGTTCACCCCGCCTCTCTTCGTCGCGGGGCCGCGGCGTCGGAGAAGAAAGCCTCCATCGACTCCCGGGTCGACGGAGGCTTTCTGCTGTGTGGAGGTCTCCCGCGGTCGCATTCCCGCTAGCACGTTCCCGCCGTGCTGATGACCCACGGCTCAAGACGATGGGAACGCTTTCGACAGATGATTCTGAGGAAAGTTGCGACCACTCTCTCCGGGGACGCAATCCACCGATGACCGAGCCGGCGCGCAACAAAAACTATTTCGGGAGTGCATCAGTCGAGTAGGGAGAGCGGTAATGCAACAATCCGTTGGCGAAACGGTGATTCCGGACGGCACAGTGGATGGCAACGGCTTCGCTCCCGGGGTGGGCAGCCCCGCCAAGAACCCGCTGTGGACCACGACGGTCGACATCGTCATCCCGGTCTACAACGAGGAGCGGGTGCTCACCGGCACCATCGAGGTGCTGCGCGCCTACCTGCGCGACCACTTCCCGTACGACTGGACCATCACGATCATGGACAACGGCAGCGTCGACGGCACCATGGACGTGGCGAACGGCCTGGCCGCACAGGACCCCCGCGTGCGGGTGCGGCACCTGGACGTCCCCGGCCGCGGCCGGGCCCTGCGCTACGCGTGGGGTCTGTCCGACGCCGACGTCGTGGTCTACATGGACGCCGACCTGTCCACCGGGCTGGACGCCCTCGTGCCGCTGGTGACCTCGCTCGCCACCGGACACTCGGACATAGCCATCGGCTCCCGCCACGCGCCGGGCGCGCAGATCGTGCGCTGCATCAAGCGTGAGTTCACCTCGCGCACCTACAACGCGCTGATCCGGCTCACCCACGGCGCCCGGTTCCGGGACGCGCAGTGCGGGTTCAAGGCGGCCCGCCGCGACGTCATCCGCCCGATGCTCGCGCACATCCGCGACGACGGCTGGTTCTTCGACACCGAACTGCTGCTGCTCGCCGAGCACAACGGCCTGCGGATCCAGGAGGTGCCCGTCGACTGGCTGGAGGACGTGGACACCCGGGTCGACGTGGCCTACACCGCGTGGCACGACATCCGCGGGCTGCTCAGGATGCTCCGCACCAAGTCCGCGGGCAAGGCCCGCATCGCCGGCCTGCCCGAGCGGCCCGAGCCGCGGCCCCAGCACCCGGACCCGGTACTGGGCCGCCAGGACAACCGGCTGCTCTCGCAGCTGTTCGCGTTCGCCGCGATCGGCACGCTGTCCCTGGCCGTGCACCTCGGCCTGTACACGTTGCTGCGGATGTGGTTCCCGCTGCTGGTGGCGAACCTCGGCGCGCTGGTGATCGCCACGCTGTTCAACACCGAGGCGAACCGGCGCTTCACCTTCCACGCGCGGTCCCAGCGCACCGGCCAGGTGCACGTCCAGGGGCTCATCGTGTTCGGCCTGTACTACGCGTTCACGTCCGGTGCGCTGCTGTTGCTGCACGGGCTCATCCCCGACGCGTCACGGCTTCTGGAACTCGTGGTGCTGGCGGCCTCGTCGCTCATCGGGTCGGTCGGCCGGTTCGTGATGCTGCGTAACTGGGTCTTCCGGCGCAAGGCGCGCAAGGCCGTGGCCACGGTCTGAACGTAGGCCGACCAATCCTGTTCACTTTCCTAGTTGCGGAGGACCAATGGGAAGACCTGTCGCGCTGGCGGTCTTTGCCCATCCAGACGACGCCGAGCTCGCCTGTTTCGGCACCCTCGCCGCGCTTCGCGAGCAGGGCTACGCGTTGTGCGTTTTGTCGCTCACTGATGGACGCAACAGCAATTCCGGGCAATCCCATCTCCGGCCCAAGGAAGCCAGGATGGCCGCCGAGGTCGTGGGCAGCGAGCTGATCGTCGAGAGCTTCGAGGACGGCTACCTCGCTCCCCAGCGGGAGGTGTTCAGCCGGATCGAGTCGCACGTCAGACGCATCCAGCCGTCGATCGTGCTCACGCACTATCCCGGCGACCGGGAGCATCAGGACCACCAGGTGGTAGGCAAGGTCACCACCGCCGTGGCGAACCGGTCGAGCGATATCGGGCTCGTGCTGCAGGGTGAGCCGCCGTGTCTCGCGGACTCGTTCACGCCGCAGCTGTACAGCGACATCACCGACTTCATGGAGCTCAAGCTGGAGGCCCTTGCCTGCTACAAGTCGGAGGCGGGCAAGCCGTTCATGAGCCGGGAGCTGGTCACGACCCGGGGCAAGTGGTGGGCCCTCCAGGCCGGCGCGTACGGCGACGGTGAGAACCCGCGTTTCTACGAGGCGTACGTCGTCGCCAAGGCGGTCCTGCCGCTGCCTGAGTTCCGCCGCTAGGCTGGTCCGCGCGAAGGCGGTGCCCGCGAGCCACACGGCTCGCGGGCACCGCCTTTTGGTGTGCCATAACGGAGTCACCCGGTCTTGGCATGCCTGGTTGGACCGCACTGGTGGCGCCGCACACCGCCGTACGCATAGGGCTCGAGGGGTGGGGTACACCATCGTGTTGCCGGACACGCAGGAGCGCGTGTGCGCCGAGGACCACCCGAGTGGACAAGTGGTACCCGCCAACGAGAGTCGGCCCGGCCGGCGTGCGGGTGCACGCCGGCCGGGCCGAGGGGGTTGTGTCCGGTCGCTACCTGCGAGTGCAGTCGTACAGCGTGTCGGCGCTGCTGCCCAGGAAGTTGGGAATCTTGAGCTGTCCTTGGCCAGGGGCGGCCGTCTTCCCGCCGTACGCGCTCGCGGGCACGGCCGTACAGTGCGACAGCACCCACTTCGTCCGTTCGGTCCCGCCGGGCCCGAACGGGCCGAACGACATCTTGATATCGCTGTAGCTGAACACGAACGCCAGGCGGCCGTCGCGCTGCCACTGGTCCAGCTGGTTCGGCATGGGCACGGGGTCGCGGCCGACGAACCCGCCCATGCCGACCACCGTGGTGTCGCTGTCGATGATGTAGGTCGACGCCGCGACGGAGCCGCCCTCGAACGCGAGCTTGATCTCGGCGTCGCCGGAGTTGCGCCGCACGTAGTCCAGCATGCGCCGCTGCTCGGCGGACAGGTCGGCACTGCCGATCCGGCGCCCACTCGGCAGCTCGCCGGTGCGCATGATCGTCATCAGCTGCTGCCCGCTCGGCAGGCCCGGCGCGCCCGCGCCGAGGCTGACAGCCTGCGACGGGCCCGCGGTGAACGTGTCACCGGTGGCGAGCGCCTTGCCCGCGGTCAGCGCCGTGGTGACTGACCACACCGCCGGGGCCAGCACCACCGCGACCACTCCGGCCAGGACGGCCACCCGCCGCAGGGCGCCGGAACCGCGCCTGGCCGCGAGCAGGCCGAGCACCGCGACGGCGGCGACCACCGCGACGGCGTACCGAAGCCAGCCCTGCCACGAGGTGTCCCTCGAGATGACCATCCAGGCCCAGACCGCGGTGAGCGCGATCCCGGCGGGCAGCAGCAGCCACCCGGCGCCGTCCGGTTTCTGGTAGTAGCGCCACAGCACCACGAGCCCGGCCCCGGTCAGCGCGGCGATCGCCGGTGCCAGCTCGATGGTGTAGTACGGCAGGGCGACTTCCTGGTAGCTGAACACGAGCAGGACGACCACGAGCCAGCAGCCCCACAGCAGCCAGCCGGCGCGGCGGGTGCGGTCCGTGCCCGCGGTGGGCTCGTCCGCGGCGGGCAGCGCGCGGCGTGCACCGGCCACCGCCACGACCACGAGCGCGAACAGCGCCAGCGGGATCAGCCAGCTGATCTGCCCGCCGTTGTTCAGGTTGAACATGCGCAGCAGCCCGGGCCGGCCGCCGGCACCACCGTCGGTCCCGCCGCCGGTGGACTGACCGAAGAGCATGCCGAGGCCGTTGTAGCCGAGGACCAGGTTCCAGACGGAGCCGTCCTCGCTACCGCCGATGAACGGCTTGTCTCCCGGCCACAGCGAGGTGAGCACGACCCACCACAGTGAGCTGACGAGCAGGACCCCCGCGGCGACGGCGAGGTCGGTCAGCCGGCGGCGCCAGGTGCTGTCGCGGCCGAACAGGTAAGCCAGCACCAGGGCGGGCAGCAGCATCCACGCGGCCAGCATCTTGGTGAGGAAGCCGCAGCCGATCCAGAACGCGGCCTGCGCCAGCCACTTCGTGGCGCTGCCCGCGGACGCGTCCTTGTCCACGGCCCTGGTGACCGCGTAGGCGGCGGCCACCCCGAACAGGATCAGCAGCGTGTCCGGGAGGTTGGAGCGGTTGACCGTCACCGCGACGGGGGTGACGGCCAGCACGAGCGCGGCCAGCAGCGCGGCGTTCTCGCCTGCCCACCGGCGGACCGTGCGGTGCAGCAGGAACACCGCCGCGCACGCCTCGACCACCTGCGGAAGCAGCAGCGACCAGCCGTGGAAACCGAAGATCCAGGCGGAGACCACCTGCGGCCACAGCGCCATCGGCGGCTTGTCCACAGTGGTCACACCGGCCGGGTCGAAGGAGCCGAAGACGAAGTTGGTGAAATCGCCGAGCATCGACTTGACCGCGGCCGCGTAGAACGAGTTGCTCCAGCCCGTCGTGGTGATGCCCCAGACGTTGACCAGCAGCGCCAGCAGCAGGATCGCGGCCAGCGCCCACCGCTGCCCGCGCGTGGTCCCGGCGCCCGCCGGCCGGGTGGCCACACTCCCGCCTGGCGGGCCGGTCGTCGAGGACGTCGAATCGTCCGAACGCACGGTGTCGGTCATGCCGCTGCCTTCCTGTCTGGTCCAAACATCGGGTCGCCGACACCAAGCCTCGCGTGGGGACATCCCAGGGTCGTGAGGCCCCCGTCCCATCGCGGCTGGGACGTTAAGCATCGTTTTCGGGGCGTCCGATAACAATGTCCCGGGGAATCACTCACAAAAACCGTGGAAAAACATTCCGCTTCGTGGACACGACTTATCGAGCGTGTGACGCTCCGAGCATGAAAACAAGTCGCAGGAAACTGCTGATGATCGGGCTGGTGTTGGCGGCGTTGCTGCTGACCGACTCGACGGCTTGGGCGGGCTTCGGTGACCGCGCGCGGGCGGCCCCGCGGGCTGACTGGCCGACCTGGCAGGGGAACGAGTCGGGTTCCCGCTACAACGCGGCGGAGCACCTGATCACCCCGGCCAACGTCGGCGGACTCGAGCTGAAGTGGGCTTTCGCCTACCCGAAGTCCGACAAGGAACCGAGAAGCCAGCCTGCCGTCGTCGACGGCACCGCATTCTTCGGTGGCACGGACGGGAAGTTCTATGCGACCGACGCGCGGACCGGGGACATGAAGTGGAGCTTCGACCTGGCTTCGGTCGCGCCCGCCCCCGTATTCGTGCAGGACGGCGCGGCCGTGGCGGATGGGAAGGTGTATTTCGGCGACGACAAGGGCTACGTGTACGCCCTCGACGAGCGCACGGGCAAGCTGGTCTGGGCCAAGAGACACGAGGACCACCCGGACGCCCGGCACACCAGCTCGCCGCTCTACTACGACGGCAAGATCTACATCGGCTCGTCGGCCGGCGAGACCGACCACTCCGAGCCCACGTATCCCTGCTGCACCTTCCGCGGTCACTTCGACGCGCTGGACGCGGACACCGGGAACCTGGTGTGGCGGTACTACACGATGCCCGAGCCTCAGGCGGTCGGCACGTGGCCGAGCGGCGTCACCAAGTTCGAGCCGTCCGGCGGCGGGATCTGGAGCAGCCCGGCGCTCGACCGGCAGACCGGCACGCTGTTCTTCGGTACCGGGCAGAACTACTCGGGCCGGGGCGGCGACTTCGACTCGCTGATCGCGGTCGATGCGCGCACCGGCAAGGTGCTCTGGAAGCAGCAGGTGACCGGGGCCGACACCTGGCGGGTCGCGTGCCGCAAGCCCGACAACGAGGGCTACTGCCCGGGGCAGAAGGACGGCACGGCGCTGGACTACGACCTGAGCTCGGCACCGAACCTGTTCCGGGTCAACGGCCGGCTGATGGTGGGCGTCGGCCAGAAGAGCGGTGTGTACCACGTGTTCGACGCGAAGACCGGTCAGGTCTCGTGGCGCCGGCAGCTGTCCGAGACGTCCCACGCGGCGTCGACCGGCGGCATCCAGTGGGGCACCAGCTACGACGGTCAGCGGCTGTACGTGGCGACCTACTACGCGGAGCCGGGCACCTTGTTCGCGCTGAACCCGGCGAACGGTGACATCGTGTGGGAGACCCCCAACCCGGACAACGGGTGCGCGTGGGGCGGCGCCGCGGCGTCTCCGGACGTCTGCACGCTGGCACACGCGGCGGCGGTGACCTCCAGCCCTGGCGTGGTGTACGAGGGCAGCGTCGACGGCAAGCTGCGGGCGTACTCGTCCCGGACCGGCGCGGTCCTCTGGGAGTACGACACGGTCCGCGACTTCAACGGTGTCAACGGCCTGACCGGACACGGCGGGGCGCTGCCCGGCAGCGGCGGCGCGGTGGTCGCGAACGGGATGGTCTACACCCAGGCCGGCTTCTACCCCTTCTACCCCACCGAACACGGTGCGGTCATGCTGGCCTTCGGGCTACCGGGTCACTGACCGATCCGGCTCACGAGTCCGCGGGGCCGGCGCCGATGGTGGCGCCGGCCCCGCGGCCTGTGAGGTAGGCGTCGAGCCGGGCCGCGCCGGCGACGAAATCGCGGCTGCGCGCGGTCAGCCGGTCCTGCCAGGAGCCGAGGAAGGCGCTCAGCACACGGAACGACGCAGGCTCGCGGCAGGTGGCCGTCCTCGACGGTGATTGCGCTCCAGTGGATTGAGCCTTCTCGGAGCTTCCGGCGAACCACGTTACTCGCCCATGCGACCAGTTCGGCATCGGAAGCGAGCGGCAGCCCAGCTCCTTCTGCGGTTGGGTGCCGCATGTCGAACATTCCCTTTTTGTGTGCCCGCGACCTGGTCAAGACTTATGGCGACCGGCGGGTTCTGGACGGCGTCTCGCTGACGGCGTCCCCCGGCCAGCGGCTCGGGCTGGTCGGCGACAACGGCGTGGGCAAGTCCACGCTTCTCCGTCTGCTCTCCGGTGACGAGGAACCGGACGCGGGCAGCGTGAGCCGGCCACCGGACTGTGGATTCCTGTTGCAGGAACTGCCTTTCGGGCCGGACAGCACGGTGCTTCAGGTCGTCGACGATGCGTTGACCGACATCAGGGCGTTGGGAGGGCGTCGACGTGACCAGTAGCCACTTCGGGCTAACGAGTCGCCTTGTCTTCGGCATGAAGATCGGGTCGCGACGGGGGCTTCCGGCGCGCGGAGGCGCGTCTGATGAGGAATTCGACCACGATCAGGTTGATGATCCACCCCAGCGTCTGACCGATCGGGATCATCGAGGTCGCGCGATCCGCGTTCGATCCCGCGTCGGTTCCACCGAAGGGGACCGGGATCTGGAGCAGCAGGAACACAGGAATGAGGATGCGCGACGTGACGGCGAGGAAGGTCAGCGCGTAATTGCGCATCATCCAGGCCCGGTGGGCGCTGAAGTCGCGGCGACGGGCCGCCCGGTACGCGAGGCCACCGGTGATCAACCACAGGACGGCCGCGGTGGTCAGGCCGATTTGCGTGAGGGTGCGTCCGGACCACATCGCGACCGGGATCGTGGCCACGGCCGACGGCAGAACCCCGGCGAGGAGATAGACCCGGCCGAGCGTTCGGTGGATCCGCTTGCGTGCCCGTACCTTCGGTATGAACTGCAGGGGGCCGAGCACGAGTGCCACCGTGGCCGTGAAGATGTGCACCACCAGTACGGAGTAGTGCAGGCTGTCACGCACGTCGAGGCGACTGTTGTCGATATCGAGGCTCAGGTACGGGTACGTGAGCACCGCACCGAAAACGATCGCGACGATGAGTAGCAGCCATGCCGTTGGTCTCCGCATGCACCAGCCCTTCCACTCGGTGAGACACCATGATCTCGCGGCGAGGCGGCGCGGTCATCCGTCACGGAGCGAGCCGTGTCCGTACGTACAGCGACGTACACGGATGCATGGCGTGGCGACGGAGATCGCGCGACCGAAGCGGCGGCGAAACGTACATATTTCTAACCGCCGCAGCGTAATTCCCAGAAAGGTCTCCGAATTCGCGATCAGCACACAAATAGCTTCGTTCGGCCCCAGGGATGGCGTTGAAACTGTCAGTGCGCAGTGTTGTGGAGATCGTCGAGCAGATCTCGCACCCGCGTGCGCCCGGCCGCCCGTGCCAGGACGGCCCGGGGCGGTCGGCCTGGGGAAACAGGGGAGATTGTGGATGTGCACACCCGGGTCGACGGCAGGTCTGTGCGGCCCCCTCTTGTTGCGGACCCGCCGCGACGCGACCGTGGACACCGTTCGCGTGGTTCGCCGGCAGACCGCGCGAGACCTGGTTCGAACGAGACGGAGGACGATCCGCATGCTCGATCCCGAGATCGCTGGGCGTATCACGGCGGCGGTGAACGAACGCTTCGACGACCAGCTCGCCTGGACCGCGGAGCTGGTCCGCCGGCCGAGCCTGCGGACTCAAGAGGCCGACGCGCAGGACCTCATCGAGGGCACGCTCCGCGAGGCCGGCCTGGAGATCGACCGCTGGGTGATCGACTCCCCGGAGCTGCGGGAGCACAAGGGATACGGCCCCACGACGGTCGACCCGGCCACGCTGGAGAACGTCGTCGGCACCTACACCCCGGTCGCCGAGCGGGGCCGCTCGCTGATCCTCAACGGGCACGTCGACGTTGTCCCCACCGGCCCCGACCAGTACTGGAGCCGATCCCCGTGGGACGCGAGCATCGTCGACGGCTGGATGTACGGCCGCGGCAGCGCCGACATGAAGGCCGGTATCGGCGCGAACGTGTTCGCGCTGGGTGCGCTGACGGCCGCTGGACTCCGGCCCACCGGCCGGATCCACGTCCAGTCGGTGGTCGAGGAGGAGTGCACCGGTAACGGCTCGCTGGCCGCGCTGCTGCGCGGGTACACCGCGGACGCCTGCGTGATCCCCGAGCCGGAGGACGACAAGCTCGTCCGCGCCAATGTCGGCGTGCTGTGGTTCGACGTGACCGTCCGCGGTGTTCCCACCCATCTGCGGGTGATGGGCAGCGGGCAGAACGCCATCGACGCCGCGTACTCGGTGATGAACGACCTGCGCGCGCTCGAGGCCGAGTGGAACCGGCGCAGGGGCGAGCACCGGTACTTCGACGACATCGAGCACCCGATCAACTTCAACTTCGGCGTGATCAACGGCGGCGACTGGCCCTCCAGCGTCCCGGCGCAGTGCACCTTCACCGTCCGGGCAGCCCTCTACCCGGGGACCTCGGCCGCCGACGCCTGGGCCGAGATCGAGGGCACCCTGGCGAAGTCGGCCGCGGCCATCGACCTGCCCAACGCTGTCGTCGCCACCCCGTCCGGCTTCTTCGCCGAGGGCTATGTGCTGGAGGAGGGCTCCGACGCCGAGGTCGTGCTGGCCCGCTCGCACGAACGGGTGTTCGGCGGGAAGCTGGAGTCCTTCACCACCCCCGGCTATCTGGACGGCCGGGTATTCACCCTCTACGGCGGCATGCCGTGCCTTGTCTACGGGCCGGTCTCGGAGGCTATCCACGGCTTTGACGAGCGGGTGGAGGTCGAGTCCATCCGCCGGATCACCACCACCATCGCGCTGTTCGTCGCCGAGTGGTGCGGCGTGGAGCCGATCGCGGACTGACCGCGCGCACGACCCCGGACCAGGCCCGTCGACGACCGACGGCGGGCCCATGTCGGGGCGTAATATGTGCACATGCACAGCAGCGACGGCCGGGCCGACGAGGGTCCGGTCGCGGGGGAGCCCGCCGCCGACGCCCGCTGGGAGGCACTCGTCACCCGGCTGCGCGGGGACTCCGACGCTCTGTTCCAGGCGTTTTTGGCCCGGGTCCGGTCGGTGCCACCGTACGCGCGCGGCCTCGTCCCCGCCGAGCGGATGGAGGACGACGCAACCCGGACCTTCGACTACCTTCTGCGCCGGACCAGCGGTGCACCGGTGCCGGCCCGGCTGTCCGACCTGGGCACCGCGATCGGCCGGGACCGGGCGCACCGCGGCGTCCCGCTGAACGACCTCCTCACTGCGGTCCGGCTGAACTTCCGCATCGTCTGGGACGCGCTGCGGGACCAGGCCGGCCCCGAGGACGGGCCACTCCTGGTGGAACGGGTCGACCGGGTGTGGGCAGCGGTGGAGGAGCACGCGCTGCAGGTGCAGGTCGCCTACCAGGACGAGGCGGCGTTGATCGCGCGGGAGCGTCAGGGCGAGCGGTCGACACTCGTGGCGGCGTTGCTCGGTCAGGTCGACGGCCCCGATGAGGTACTCCCGGATCCGAGCCCGGACGACGTCGCCCGGGTCGCGCGGGCGCTCGCTGTCGACGTCGACGACGACCTGCTGGTGGTGGTCGCCCCGGCGGCAGCCGGTGCGCAGTTGCGGCGCGCGGCGGACACTCTCGGCGCGTGGGGCCGCCCGGTGCACGTGCAGGCCCTGGCCCGGCACGCGGTGCTGCTCGCCCGGTGGACAGTGGCGGCGCCGGAGGAGGGGCCGGCCGGGATCCGCGCGCTGCGGTCCGGCCTCGGCGGCCTGCTGGACACGGTGCCGTGCGTGCTTGGACCACTGGCGCACGGGGTGCCGAACGTGCCGGTGAGCGCGCGGACCGCCTTGCGGGTGGTGGACGCGCTGCCGGACCTGACCGGGCCCGTCGACCCGTACGACGCGTGGCTGCCGGTCGCGGCCGCCGGACTGTCCGGCGCCCGGGGGATCGGGCCGGAGTTGGTCGCTTCGGTCCTGGGCGGACTGAGCACCCTGCAGCCCGTCGAGCGCGAGCGCCTGTTGGAGACGATCCGCGTGTGGGCTCGCACCGGTTCGGTCACCGCGGTCTCCCAGGAGCTGTGGTGCCACCGCAACACGGTGCTGAACCGGCTCCGCCGGTTCGCCGAGCTGACCGGCCGCGACGTGACCGTGCCGGACCAGGCGACGGTGGTGCTGCTCGCGCTCGCCTGTTCAGCGGTGCCGGCGCCGGGCCGTCGCTGACCGGTCTCCTCGGGTCGACGGGCTCAGACCGTCGCCGAATCCGCGGTCGTCACCTGGTCGCGGTCGGCGAACATGCGGGGCGCGGCCAGCCCGCAGCCGCAGGTGAGCAGGGCGATCCCGACCAACAGCAGGGTCGGCAGCACAGAGCTGCCACCGCCGAGCGCGAGCAACGCGGTCGCGGCCAGGGGCACGAATCCGCTGGCGACGCCGGCGATGTTCGCGGAGAGCGCGACGCCGCTGTAGCGCAGGTTCGGCGGGAACAACTCTGTCAGCAGCGCGCCGGACACGGCGTAGGGGATCGACAGCAGTGCGGTCGCCAGGGTCACGCCGAGGACGACCGCGACGGCCGCGGTGGTGTCGATCATCCAGAACGCGGGGAACGCCAGCAGCGCTGAGCCCGCCGCACCGAGCACGGTGACCCGGGCGGGGCCGTAGCGCTCGGCCAGCCGGCCGCCGAGGATCAGGACGAAGATCTCCACGGTCGCCGCGGCCAGCGTGGCGACCAGCAGCAGCCAGCGTGGCATGCCGAGCGTGGTGGTGCCGTAGCTGATCACGAACGTGGTGATCAGGTAGAAGCCGCCGACGCCGAGCAGCGCGGTGCCGGCACCCACCAGCAACTGTGGCCACGCGGTGGCGAAGACCTCGCGAACCGGGGACGAGGCGCGCTCGTCCTGTTCGAGCAACTTCTCGAAGAGCGGGGACTCCTCGACCCGGCGGCGCAGCCACAGCGCGACGCCGAGCAGCGGGAACGCGGCGAGGAACGGCAGTCGCCAGCCCCACGAGTCGAATGCCTCCGGGGGAAGGTTCGACACCGCGAGTAACGCGCCGGAGGACAGCAGGGTGCCCACCGGGGAGCCGATCTGCGGCATCGCGGCGTACCGTCCGCGGCGCTTCGGCGGGGCGTGCTCGACGGCGAGGGTGACCGCGCCGCCCCACTCGCCGCCGACCGCGACGCCCTGCAGCAGCCGCAACAGCGTCAGCAGGACCGGCGCGGCGAGACCGATCCCGAAGTAGTCGGGCAGCAGGCCGATCAGGGTGGTCACAACGCCGATCAAGGTCACGGTCACGATCAGGCACTTCTTGCGCCCGATCCGGTCGCCGAGGTGACCGAAGATCACTGCGCCGAGCGGCCGGGCGGCGAACCCGACGGCGAACGACGCGAACGCGGCCAGCGTGGCGACCAGCGCGTCGTCGGTGGCGAAGTACAGCCGGTTGAACACCAGCGAGGCGGCCGTGCCATACAGGAAAAAGTCGTACCACTCCAGTGCGGTGCCCACGAACGCACCGAACGCCACCTTTTTGGCATCGGCGTCGGTCACCGCCGCGGCCCCGGCGGGGCCGGACCTCTCGCTCATCGTGTCTCCTCGGTCCGGGGATGTGATGCAGTCCGCACAGCATTGGAGATGAGGCCGACGTCACGGAAGTGCGCGGTGCACCGACTTTGACCGGCCCGCAGTAGGCGTCTGCACAACCGGAGCGCCGGTTCGCCTGGCGGATGCCGCTTCTCCACCCTGCCGGCGACTGCTGTGCTGGTGGTCCGTCACGTCCACCCAGGAGAGGAAGTCGTCATGTCGATCCCGCAAAGCGGCCCGTGCAGCGCCGGGCACCTGGTCGTCCGCCAGCTGGAGCGCTCGGGGGTCGAGCGAGTCTACTGCGTCCCGGGGGAGAGCTACCTCGACGTGCTCGACGGACTGTACGACTCGCCGATCGACACGGTCGTGTGCCGGCACGAGGGCGGCGCCGGATTCATGGCGGTCGCCGAGGGGCGGCTGACCGGCCGCCCCGGTGTCGCGATGGTGACCCGTGGCCCGGGTGCGGCGAACGCCGCGATCGCCGTGCACACAGCGTGGCAGGACGCCACGCCACTGGTGCTGTTCGTCGGCCTGATCCCGGCCGGCCAGCGCTACCGCGAGTCGTTCCAGGAGTTCGACCCCAACGCCTGGTTCGGGAGTACGGCAAAGCGCGTGCTGGTGCTCGACGACGCGGCGTCCGCGGCGGAGATCGTGGCCGCGGCGATGCGGGTAGCGGTGTCCGGGCGGCCCGGACCGGTCGTCGTCGGGCTGCCGGAGACGACGCTGACCGAGCCGACCGACGGCGTCACCGTCCCCCCGCGGGCTCCGGCTCGGCCGGAGCCCTCCGTCGCGGACCTCGAGGCGGTCGCCGCGTTGCTGCACGGCGCGCGCTCGCCGGTCGTCGTCGCTGGTGGCGATGGCTGGACCGAGGCGGCCGCGCGGGACCTCGCGGAGTGGGCCGAGGCCGCCGCGCTCCCGGTGCTCACCGACTTCCGCGCCTACGACGCGCTCGACCACGACAGCCCCTGCTACGCCGGGTCGTTGGGGTATGGCCGCTCCGAGTCCGCGGCTGCCGTGCTGCGCGACAGCGACCTGCAGATCTGGCTGGGCTGCCCACGGGGTGACGTCCCCACTGACTCCTACACCCTCGGGGTCGAGGCGGCGTCGGTGTACGTCGGGCCCGACCCGGCCGCGCACGGACACTACGGGCGGCTGGACGCGACCGTCGTCTCGACCCCGGCGGCGTTCGTGGCCGCCGCCCGGACCGCGCTGCCGCGCCCGGACGCCGACCCGGCCCCGATGCGCGCGGCGCACCAGGCACACCGAGCCTGGTCGCGGCCCGCGCCCGACGGCGACCGCGGCGTCGACCTCGGCGTCGCGTTCGGCATGCTGCGACGAGCACTGGAGTCCGACCCGGTCGTCACCTTCGGCGCGGGCAACCACGCGATCTGGCCGCAGCGCTATCTGCCCGCGCACCGCCCCGGCTCGCTGCTCGCGCCACGCAACGGCGCGATGGGCTTCGGCATCCCCGCCGCGATCGCGGCCGGACTGGTGCAACCCGGCCGGCGGATCGTCTCGGTGGCCGGCGACGGCTGCTTCATGATGAACGGCCAGGAGCTCGTCGCCGCCGTCGAGCGGCAGCTCCCGCTGCTGGTGCTGATCGTCGACAACGGCTGCTACGCGACGATCCGGGCGCACCAGGAGGCGCACTACCCGGGCCGCCCGAGCGGCACCGCTCTGTCCAACCCGGACTTCGCCGCGCTGGCCCGCGCCTACGGGGCGTTCGGCGCGACGGTCACCGACACCACCGAGTTCCAGGTGGCCCTGCAGAAGGCGCTCGACACCCCCGGGCCCGCGGTGCTACACCTGCTCACCGACCCCGAGACCCGGGGCCCGGCGGCCTGATCCGGGAGCGCCCGGCCGTTCCCCTTCCGGCGGGGAGCGGCCCAGCGTGGTGCCGGGGTCTTCGCCCGACGAGCTCCATCGGCCCACTGCACGAAGGGCTGAAGAGCCACTCCTGGTAGCGGTAGTGCCCGGGGATTCATGTCCAGAGCGGTTCGGAACGTTGTGCAGATGCATACCGTGGGGCGAGGATTTCGCGGCGTCGGGCTCCTGACGCCGGAAGGCCGCCGTGATCGGATGGAACCGCGCCGACGCTGCCGTTCCCACTCCTGCGCACCCCGCCGGACGCGCGAGGCGATCTCGACGCCGGGGGCACCGGACCGCCGGCCGCACGCGCCCCGCCCACCGATTGAGAGGAGCACCCCCGATGACCGGGAACACCACGGCCGCTGCCGCGACCGAGCGGCACGCCGCCTTCCTGGACGACTTCGCGACCCTGTCCACTTTCGGTGCCACCGAGCGCGGCGGGGTGCACCGCGAGGCCGCCACCGACGCCGACGCCGCGCAGCGTGCCTGGCTCGGCGAGCAACTCGCCGCACGTGGGTTCCGGGTGTGCTTCGACCGGGTCGGCAACCAGTTCGGGCTGCTCGACGTCGTCCCGGGCGCGCCGTACGTCCTGGTCGGCTCGCATCTGGACAGCCAGCCGTTCGGCGGCCGGTACGACGGCGCCTACGGCGTCCTGGCCGCCACGCATGCCGCGCACCGCCTCGCCGTGCGGTGGCGCGAGGCCGGTGCCACGCCGCGGTACAACGTCGGCGTGGTGAACTGGTTCAACGAGGAGGGCTCGCGCTTCGTTCCGAGCATGATGGGCAGCTCGGTGTTCACTGGCCTGCTCGACGCCGACACCGCGCTGGACACCCGCGATCTGCGCGATGTCCGGGTGGGAGACCGGCTGGCCGAGCTCGGCCAGCTCGGGGAGACCGCCCCGGTGATCGACGACGTCGTCGCCTACGCCGAGATCCACATCGAGCAGGGCCGGAGCCTGGAGGAGAGCGGCCACACCATCGGCCTCGTGCATGCGACCTGGTCGGCGCACAAGTACTTCCTCACCGTCGAGGGCGAGCAGAGCCACACCGGCTCGACGATCATGGCCGACCGCCGCGACGCGCTGCTCGGCGCCGCGCACCTCACCGTGCTCGCCCGGGAGATTTCCGACGCGCTGTCCACTCCCGAGGCGCCGCTGCACACCTCGGTCTCGCAGCTGACCGTCGAGCCGAACAGCCCGGTGACCGTGGCCCGCGAGGCCCGGCTGCACCTGGACCTGCGCTCGCCGGACGAGGCGGTGCTGGAGCGGGCCAACGCGATGCTGCACGAGCGGATCCCAGCGATCGAGAGGGCCGCCCGGGTGCGGATCTCGGTGTCCGGCGCGCACCACTGGGGCGTGCGCCCGTTCCCGGCGGCGGGGGTGAAACTGGCCGCCGGGTGCGCCGAGGAGCTGGGCCTGTCCCACCGGGAGATCATGACCATCGCCGGGCACGACTCGGTGAACATGAATTGCCGGGTCCCCACGGTGATGCTTTTCGTACCCAGCGTCGAGGGCATCAGCCACAATGAGGGCGAGCTGACTCACGACGCCGACGCCTGCGCCGGCGTCGACCTGCTCACCGAGGTCCTGGACCGACTTGCCGCCGGGGCGCTGGCCACCGGGTGACCGGCCCGGCCTCCGACTCTTGTCGCCATGGATATCCACGTCGACCCGCGTAGCAGGACCTGCCCGGCCCAGTCGCACTGGCGTCGGAGATTCCGCATTCAGTTTTTCAGGAAGAGCGAGGTGCCGGGGTCGGTGAGCGAGGCGTCCACGCCGTTGCCCTGGGTGAAATCGCCTTCCTCGTTCCCGGCCCAGTCCTTGATGGGGTCCCCGTTCTGGCTCAGGTGCTGGTAACCCGAGCCGTTCCAGCCGAACTGGTAGATCCGGTGCTGGTCGGAATAGTAAGGGAGGTAAGGGCCATCCGGGGTCAATTGCTTGGTCATCGTGTTGCCGAAGAACACGTTCTGCGGGCCGGACGCACCAGACCATTTCACCGCCTTGGCCCCAGCGGCCCAGTAGATCGGGTACCAGGTCGAGTCGTCGGACCCGGAGATGCCTTCGCCACCGCAGTTCGTGGTGCAGTTCCCTGACTTGTGGTCGTAGGGCACCCGCACGATGTTCCGCTCGAACAGGTTCCGGCGCTCCCAGCCCCCGTGCAGGTTGAGGTCGGAGTCGAAGTCGTTGCCGATCACCACGTTGTCCGAAGCGGACCACTGGAAGGTGAAGTGCCGGAGGTTCCGGCTCACGTTGTTGACGTAGAGCGAGTCCCACACCCGGGAACCGCGCAGGTACCCGTTGCCGCCGGCGCCCTTGTTCCACGCGCCGTTGAGGTTGTTGCCGACTATTTCGATGTTCTTGGCTTCCTCGGTGACGATCGGGTGTGAGCCGGTCATGTAGGTGCCGAGGCCACGAACCCAGGAGTTGACCGCCCATTTCAGCACGATGCCGTTCAGCGCGTCCGCCGGCGACAGGTTGCTGTAGTTCTGCGTCGCCTTCGCGGGGTCCAACCCGGGCACGTCCTCGCTGATGTGGAAGTTCTCCAGACCGACACCCACCACGGGATCGACCAACGGCGCGGCCTTGGACTCGTAGACCTTGCCGTCGATTTTCGGCGAACCATCGGAGGTCGAGTCCACTGGCACGTCGAATTCCAACGGCTTGTCGATGGTAATGCTGTGCGCCGCCTGATCCACCGCGGTGATGGTGAAGATCTGCTCGCGCATGTGCAGGTTCTGCAGGTCCTTGTCCGTGGGCAAGGCCTGCTGCTGCTGGTAGAAGGCCATGCTGTTCGCTGCCCGGATGTTAACGTAGCCACCCGGCTTCAAGTTCTTCATCTCACCCTTCGTGGCGAGCTGAATCACCGTGTCTCCGGCGCGGGCCGAAAAACCGGGATCGCCCGGCTTTTCCCGCAGTTTCACACCGGACTTCCAGTGTACGTTGACGGTACCTTCGAAGATGTCCTTCCGGTTCGCCGGGGCTGACTCATAGTCTTTACGGTAATCGGGATCGACTTCACGCGACTGCACGCGGAACAGCGCGCGTCCAGGCCAGAGCCAACCGCCGTTTCCGTCATGAAACCCCATTCGGTCCTGATCCCAGGTGCTTCCGTCCTTGGTCAGCACGTCGTAGCGGGTGTTTTCGTCCGGGTGGAAGACGAATCGGGTGCCGGTAGCGGGATCGGCACCCTGGCCGCGAATGATCAGGTAGTCCGCGTCAACGCTGATCTGCCGGGTAATATCGAGCACGCCCGCAGGCAGAGTGATCAGTGAGAGCTTGGTGAAAGAGGCAGTGGGCGAACAATCCCGCTTGATCCGATCGATGGCCGACTGGATCGCATCGGTGTCGTCACGGCCATCGCCCGGAGAGACGTCAGGCGCGATACGGCATTTCGGGTCGGGGTTGATGTCCGCGTCGGTCGGCAGCCCTGCGCCTCCGCGATACCCTGCTTTCGACCAGTCGGGCAGGCCCGGAATCGGCGCTCGGCGGTTCGCCGCGCTGGCGTCGATGCTCGGAAGTGCCACCTGAGTCAGTGGCGGCGCCTGAGGTGTCGTCCAAGGGCGCTGCTGACGGTCTGCGGATGGGCCGCCGGAGCGCCACAAGACCATCGCAACCACAAGGCCGATCACAACCAGGACCGCGGCCAGAATAAACGGTAACCGCTTGCGCTGTTTCATGAATTCCCGCCGCTGGAGATGTTCCTGACCCGGACGCCCGCTGATGAGCTGCCACTATGCCCGGACGGCAACCGAGGGACACGCAGCCGGCCGCTCACCCAAAACGACCCGTTTGAACACCTTTTCAACGCGTCCCCCTCGCCAGAACCCCGCCCGAACCGGACATTCCGGGTACTCTTCTCGGCCTGTTGCTGGGTCTACCTCAGCAACGGTGTTTCCAGCGTTGTTGATCAAGATCCCGGCCAGCGATGATTCCGGAAGGAGCCGGGGGTGTCAAGGTGCCGGCCAGAGCCGGCGGAGGTGGCTATTCGGCTGGTGCGGCCGGTTCTGTGCGCCGGCCGACACCGTGAGATGATCTTCGTGTGTCGGTTCCCGAAGGCATGTTGCCGGGGCGTGTGCTTATACGTCCGGCCGGCGTGGCCTTCGAGATCGAGAGGCACCCACCACCAGCCGCAGAAGACGGGCGGTCACCTCACCCAGCCGCGAATAGGTGACCGTGTCGAACACCAGCGGTCGCGAACAGAACGTCGGTGCCCGCGGAAATGATCGGCTCGTTCGCGGAATTTGATGCGGCGCTTGCCTGGTAAACCGCCGCTCTGTGGGGAAAGGGCAGCGATACCAAGACGTCGAGGAAGCCGTCGGACGTACACGATCAGCGGTGCGCCCGGTTGCGGGACTGTGTTCGCCGCGCGTCGCCACGGGATAAGCAGCGCTTGTCACCTCCTGAACTGCGGCACGCTCCAGGCGAGATCAGTTTGTCCTCGTCGACCACACGGGACCGACCCCGGATGGTGCGTGACGAAGTAACAGCGGCGATGGTGCAAGCGACGTCAGCGTCAGCGTCCTCCAAAAACAAGGGAGCCGGGCGATGGCCAGCACGAAACCCAACATCAGGTCGGTAAAGATCGACAGCCTGAACCTCTGGGCCGACGACGCCGGGACGATCCACATGACGACCGACGACCGGGATGTCAAGGACGGCTTCCACACCTACATCTCGAACAATCCGAAGTCCAAGCGGTACCACCCGTCCGCCTACGCCCAACTCGCGCGCATTCTCCGGAGCTTCGGGAAGGACGTGCCCGGGTGGGAGGACGGACCGGCCGCGAGTTAGTCGCGCGCACCTGGTCAGCCGGAACTACTGACCGGGTCGTACCAAGACGCCCTCGACCCGGGCTGCCAGCGCAGCCACGACGATCAGCTCCATTCGCGGCTGGTGATTGCTTCCTTACCGGCAGGCCTGGTCGCACAACAACCTCGCCACCGTGCTCTACCAGTTCGACCGCTACCGCGAGCGGGGACGGAATTGCGGACGAACATCGCCGAGCGGGAACGGACTCAGGGCGCCGACCACTCCGACACCGTCGACGCGGTCGAGAACCTGGCACGGGTGCTGGTCAACCGTGGGTGAACCACTGGCTGAAATCGGCTAGCCAGGTGTCGAGTGCGTGAGGCTTCGCGGTGACTGTGGTGCGTGAGAATCGAACCGATGCGGTGCGTGGTGTTCGGTGCGACGGGGTACATCGGCGGTCGGCTGGTGCCGGAACTGGTGCGGGCCGGACATCGGGTGCGTGCGGTCGTGCGGAATCCGGCGAA
>NZ_JAFB01000038.1 GCF_000519205.1 Amycolatopsis taiwanensis DSM 45107
ATCCGGTATTAGACCCCGTTTCCAAGGCTTATCCCAGAGCAAAGGACAGGTTATCCACGTGTTACTCACCCGTTCGCCACTCATCCCCACCCGAAGATGGTTCAGCGTTCGACTTGCATGTGTTAAGCACGCCGCCAGCGTTCGTCCTGAGCCAGGATCAAACTCTCCAACAATGAATGAATTCGATCAGACTCGAATAATCTCAAAGAAACCCAAACAGGGTAACATAAAGAACTACTAACTTAGCTCACTAGCACACTGTTGAGTTCTCAAACAACACGCGACCACAGTCGCCTCTGCTTGTTGTCGTCTGGCGAAGCTCTACCCGTCGCGAATCTTCCGACTCATTCGATGGGCTTAGATCTTCGTCCGACCGGACCACCCACTCTACCACACGATGCGGGAGCTTGGTTCGTGGCCCCGCCTGGTACCCCGTGCCTTCCGGCCCGGTCTCCCTGGCGACGAAGAGAAGATTACACACCTGCGCCAAGGGGCCCCGCACGGGGGTCCCCTAATCGGTGAAAGCGCAGGTCAAGACAGCAATCGGACGCCGGCTACGTGCCGCTTGCCGCGCCGGACGACCAGCCACCGGCCGTCCAGCGCGCCGGTCGGCTCCGGTCGCCAGTCCTCGGCGGCGATCTTCGCGTTGTTCACGTAGGCGCCCCCCTCCTTGACCGTGCGACGGGCGGCTCCCTTGCTGTCCACCAGCCCGGCGGCCAGGAGCAGGTCGACGATCGTCGGCTGGTCGGCCAGCCGGACCTCGCCGATCGGCACCTCGGCCATCGCCGCGTCGAGGGTCGCGGTATCCAGTTCCGCCAGCTCGCCCCGGCCGAACAGCGCCTGGCTGGCCGCGATCACCTGCCGGGTCTGCTCGGGCCCGTGCACGAGCGTGGTCAGCTCCTCGGCCAGCTTCCGCTGACCCGCCCGGCGGTGCGGCTGGTCAATCGTCAGCCGTTCGAGCTCCTCGATCTCCTCGCGGGCCAGGAAGGTGAACATGCGCAGGTACGGCACCACGAGCGCATCGGCCACATTGACGAAGTACTGGAACCACGCGTACGGCGAGGTCATCTCCGGATCGAGCCAGAGGTTGCCTCCGCCGGTGGACTTGCCGAACTTGCGGCCCTCCGAGTCGGTCACCAGCGGCGTGGTGAGCGCGTGTACCGCCGCGCCGTCGACCTTGCGGATGTAGTCGACGCCGCCGACGATGTTGCCCCACTGATCGGACCCGCCGATCTGCAGCTTGGTGCCGTACTTCCGGAAGAGGCGCAGGTAGTCGTAGGACTGCAGCAGCAGGTAGCTGAACTCGGTGTAGGACATGCCGTCCGTGGCGAGCCGCCGCTTGACCGTCTCACGGGCCAGCATCACGTTGATCGAGAAATGCTTGCCCACGTCACGCAGGAAGTCGAGCGCGGTCACGTCCTGGAACCAGTTCAGGTTGTTCTCCAGGATCGCGCCGGTCGCCGAATCGTCGAAGGTGACGAACTTCTCCAGCTGCCCGGTGATCCGCTCGAGCCGCTCCTCGGTGACCTCCCGGCTCACCAGCGTCCGCTCGCCCACGTCGCGCGGGTCCCCGATCTGGCCGGTGGCCCCGCCGGCGAGCACGATCGGCCGGTGCCCGGCCCGCTGGAAGCGAGCCAGCGTGAGCAGCTGTACAAGGTTGCCGGCGTGCAGGCTGTTCGCGGTCGGGTCGAAACCCCCGTAGAGCGTGAGCGGGCCCGTGTCCAGATCCTTCCGGAGTGCGTCCAGATCGGTGGTCTGGGCGAGGAGCCCCCGCCAAGCCAGTTCGTCAAGAATGTGTTCGCTGCTCACGTCTCGATACTCTCCTACCGGTTCAACCGGTTATTTGCCGGGGCGCGCCCGCCCGCCCCGGCGGTAGGGCGACACCGCCGCGGAACCTTCGATCCAGAATCGCCATGGGAAGTCCTCGGCCGCGGCGACCCCCACCCGTGGCCCGGTACGGATCGACTCCGGCGGAATCTCGTCCCCGGTCAGCAGCCGGATCCGCGAAGCCGGGTCGAGGAGATCAACCCCATTGTCCCGCGGGCCGATGTCCAGCGCCGAGGTGAGCCGCGCGGGCCCTCGCGCCAGCTCGCGGTCGTGCCGGGCGGCCTTCCGCCGGGCACGCGCCAGCTCGGTCCCGGAAACCACCTCCGCGGCCCGCAAGAGAACGGCTCCGGCCACACCGTCCTCGGCGCCGACCACATTGGCGCAGAAATGCATCCCGTACACGAAGTACACGTAGAGATGCCCGGCCGGGCCCCACATGACCTGGTTGCGCGCCGTGCGTCCGCGATAGGAATGCGAAGCCGGGTCCGCCCCGCCCCGGTATGCCTCGACCTCCACCAGCCGCGCCGACACGATGCCGTCCGGCCCGCTGGACTCGATGACCGCGCCCAGCAGCAGGCGCGCGAGGTCGAGCGGGTCGACGGCGAGCTCTTCCCGCTTGAACAGCCGGCCGTTCAACGTTCCTCCGCGAGTTTGCGCGCGACCGCGATCGTGTCGACGGGGCGCTCCATCCGAGATCCAATCACTTCCTGGACAAGGGCACCCCGCCGCCCCGATAAGGGGGTCTGGGGGCTTGCCCCCAGTCGGGGTGTGGGGGCGGAGCCCCCACAAGGCACGGGGCCTGACGGCGGCGCGCTGGTGGTCACCCTAATTACCGCGACTCAAGATCGAGCTCCTCATCGGCGCGCTCTCGTCGAGCGCCAAGCGTTCACGAACCGCTCGCCCACTGCCGGAAGCCCTCGGCACGGGCGACCAGCCGGTCGAGCTGCTCCGCGACGCGCGCGGGCGCGGTCCCGCCATGCGCGTCCCGCGACGCGATCGATCCGGCGACGGTGAGGACTTCGCGCACCTGGGGCGTGAGCGACGGGTGGATCTTTTCGAACTCCTCGTCGGTGAGCTCGTCCAGGCCCACACCGCGGGCCTCCGCCACCCGCACACATTCCCCGGCTGCCTCGTGCGCGACCCGGAACGGGACACCATGCCGGACCAGCCACTCGGCGACGTCGGTGGCGAGCGTGAACCCGGCCGGTGCCAGCTCCGCCATCCGGCCGGTGTGGAAGGTCAGCGTCGCGAGCAGGCCGGCGATCGCGGGAAACAGCAGCTCCAGCTGGTCCACCGAGTCGAAGACCGGTTCCTTGTCCTCCTGGAGATCCCGGTTGTAGGCCAGCGGCATCGCCTTGAGCGTCGCGAGCAGGCCGGTCAGGTTCCCGATCAGCCGTCCCGACTTGCCGCGAGCCAGCTCGGCCACGTCCGGATTCTTCTTCTGCGGCATGATCGAACTGCCGGTCGCCCACGCGTCATCCAGCGTGACGTAGCCGAACTCGGCGGTGTTCCAGATGATCAGCTCTTCGGCGATCCGGGACAGGTTCACCCCGAGCATCGCCACCACGAAGGCGAACTCGGCGGCGAAATCCCGCGAAGCGGTGCCGTCGATCGAGTTCTCCACAGCGGCGTCGAAGCCCAGTTCCGTGGCGACCGCGTCCGGGTCGAGACCCAGCGACGACCCGGCCAGTGCACCGGAGCCGTACGGCGACTCCGCGGCCCGGGCACCCCAGTCCCGCAGGCGGCTCACGTCCCGCAGCAGGGCGTGGGCGTGCGCGAGCAAGTGGTGTGCCAGCAGGACCGGCTGCGCGTGCTGGAGGTGAGTCCGGCCGGGCAGCACCGCATCCGGATGCCGCTTCGCCTGTGCCACCAGGGAATCCACCACGTCCAGGGTGCCCGACGCGATCCGTTTCGCCGCGTCGCGCAGCCACATGCGGAACAGGGTGGCCACCTGGTCGTTGCGCGACCGGCCCGCCCGCAGCTTGCCGCCGAGCTCGGGCCCGGCCCGCTCGATCAACCCGCGTTCGAGGGCGGTATGCACGTCCTCGTCGGAGACGGCCGGGGTGAACGCGCCGGAGGCCACGTCCACGGCCAGCGCGTCGAGCGCGCCAAGCATGCCGTCGAGCTCGTCAACGGTGAGCAAACCAGCGCGGTGCAGCACGCGCGCATGCGCCTTCGAGCCCGCGATGTCGTACGGTGCGAGCCGCCAGTCGAAGTGCGTCGACACGCTCAGTGCCGCCATCGCATCCGCCGGGCCGCTCGCGAACCGCCCTCCCCACAGTTGCACCTTGTCGTTCATCAGTCGGTCCCATACTCCATCGCGGCCTGGTCGAGGGAGTCCTGCACGGGACGCGAAGCCTCCGGGTTGTCCGTGATCCGGTCCGCGCCCCCCGCGGGCAGCTCACCGAAGAGCGTGCCGTGCTCGACGATCACCTGGCCCTGGTCGATCGGCTGTGCGGCGTAGAACTCAAGCTTGTGACGCGAGTCTGCGATGTCGAGGTTGCGCATGGTCAGCTGGCCGATCCGGTCGGTGGGACCGAACGCGGCGCCTTCGACCCGCTCCATCGAAAGTCGCTCCGGGTGGTAGGAGAAGTTGGTGCCCTCGGTGGCCAGGATCGTGTAGTCCTCACCGCGCCGCAGTCGCAGCGTTACCTCACCGGTGACCAGGGAGGCGATCCACCGCTGAATGGCTTCGCGCTGCATCAGCGCCTGTGGGTCGAGCCAGCGGCCTTCGTAAAGCAGCCGCCCGAGCTTGCGGCCCTCGTTGTGATAGTTGGCGACGGTGTCCTCGTTGTGGATCGCGTTGAGCAGCCGTTCGTAGACGATCCAGAGCAGCGCCATGCCGGGCGCCTCGTAGATGCCGCGCGACTTGGCCTCGATGATCCGGTTCTCGATCTGGTCAGACATGCCAAGGCCATGACGTCCGCCGACGGCATTGGCCTCCATCACCAAAGCCACCGGATCGTCGTAGGTCTTCCCATTGATCGCCACCGGGCGGCCGGCCTCGAACCGGACGGTGACGTCCTCGACCGGTATCTCCACCGATGGGTCCCAGAAGCGCACGCCCATGATCGGCTCGACGGTCTCCAGCGAGACATCGAGGTGCTCGAGCGTCTTCGCCTCGTGTGTGGCGCCCCAGATGTTGGCGTCGGTGGAGTAGGCCTTCTCCGCCGGGTCGCGATACGGCAGACCGTGGTCGGTCAGCCACTCGCTCATCTCCTGGCGTCCGCCGAGCTCACGCACGAACTCCGGGTCCAGCCACGGCTTGTAGATCCGCAGCTCAGGGTTGGCCAGGAGTCCGTACCGGTAGAACCGCTCGATATCGTTGCCCTTGAAGGTCGAGCCATCGCCCCAGATGTCGACGCCGTCGGACTGCATCGCGCGGACCAGCATCGTGCCGGTGACGGCCCGGCCGAGCGGCGTGGTGTTGAAATACGTGCGTCCCCCGGACCGGAGATGGAACGCGCCGCATGCCAAGGCCGCCAGGCCCTCCTCGACGAGCTGCGACTTGCAGTCCACGATGCGGGCGATCTCCGCACCGTAGTCCTTCGCGCGGCCGGGCACGCCTTCGATGTCGGGCTCGTCGTACTGCCCGATGTCGGCCGTGTAGGTACACGGCACCGCACCCTTGTCGCGCATCCAGGCCGCTGCCACCGAGGTGTCGAGGCCGCCGGAGAAAGCGATACCGACACGCTCCCCCTTCGGCAGGGACATGAGAACCTTGCTCAATTTTCTCTTCCTTCGCTGTCAGTCGGTCGGTCAGTCGTGGATGTGGCGATCGGCCAGCTCGGACAGTAAGCGAGCCAGCGCATCGCCACCGGTTGGTTCGCGGGCGATGACCACGACGGTGTCATCGCCCGCGATGGTCCCGAGTACCTCACCCAGCGCCGCGCGGTCGATCGCGCTGGCCACGAACTGCGCGGCTCCCGGCGGAGTCCGCAGTACCGTCAGGTTCCCCGAGGCGTCCGCCGACACCATCAGCTCGGCCAGCAGCCGGGACAGCCGCGAGGTGCCACCTTGCACACCACGCACCGGGCTACCGTCTTCAGGAATGACGTATACCGGCGCCCCGGAGTCGGCCCCACGCAGCTTCACCGCACCGAGCTCGTCGAGGTCACGCGACAGGGTCGCTTGTGTAACGTCGACGCCCTCGGCCGCCAGGATCTTCGCCAGTTCCGTCTGGCTGCGAATCGCCATTGTGGACACCAGCTCGATGATCCTGGCCTGTCGGGCCGCCCGGCTCACCGTCGTTCGTTCAATAGCCACACCAGGAGTGCCTTCTGTGCGTGCAAACGGTTTTCCGCCTCGTCCCACACCGCGCTCGCCGGCCGGTCGAGAATCTCATCGGTGATCTCCCAGCCGCGGTGCGCCGGCAAGCAGTGCAGCACGATCGCTTCCGGCGCGGCCTGGGCGAGCAGTTCGGCATTGACCTGGAGCCGGCGGAACGGGGTGACCCGGTCCATCCCGTCGTTCTCCTGCCCCATGGACGTCCAGGTGTCGGTGACCAGGACGTCCGCGCCCTCCACCGCGGCCTTCGGGTCGGTGTGGACGGTGACGCTGCCGCCCGTCTCGGACGCGCGTTCCTTGGCCGCCAGCATCACCTCCGGCAGCGGCTGAAAGCCCTCCGGCGTGACGAGCCGGACGTGCAGCCCGGCGGTCGTCCCGCCGAGCATCAGCGAATGCGCCATGTTGTTCGCGCCGTCGCCGAGATAGGTCAGGGTGAGGCCGGCGAGCCTTCCCTTGCGCTCCCGAATGGTCTGCAGGTCCGCCAGGACCTGGCAGGGATGGAACTCGTCGGTCAGTGCGTTGACCACCGGCACGGTCGCCGCCGACGCCATCGCGACGATGCGCTGCTGGGCGAAGGTCCGCCAGACAACCGCGTCGACGTAACGGGAAAGCACGCGGGCGGTGTCCTCGATGGTCTCCTCACGGCCCAGCTGCATCGAGCGACCGTCCACAATGATCGGATTTCCGCCGAGCTGTGCGATGCCGACCTCGAAGGACAGCCGCGTGCGGGTGGAGTTCTTCTCGAACAGCACGGCGACCGACTTCGGGCCGGCCAACGCGCGGTTGCCCAGCGGGTCCTTCTTGAGCTCGTCGGCGAGGTCCAGGACCGCCAACTGCTCATCGGGCGACAGATCGTCGTCGCGGAGGAAGTGGCGCACCATCCTCACTCTCCTTTCTTCGCCGAATCGAGCGCTGCGGGCAGCGCGTCGAGGAAGCCTTCGGCCTGCTCGTGGGTAAGGATCAGCGGCGGCGCAAGCCGGATCGCGTCGGGAGCGACCGGGTTGACCAGGTAGCCGGCCCGCTCGACCGCCTTGGCCACCGCCGGCGCGACCGCCTCTCGCAGCGTGATCCCGATCAGCAGCCCCGCACCGCGAACCCCCGACACGAGCGGGTGCCTGAGTTCCTCCACCCCGTTCGAGATGTCCTTGCCCAGCGCGGCGACGTGGTCGTTGAGGTTGTCGCGGGCGATGGCCCGCAGCACGGCCAGCCCCGCGGCGCAGCACACCGGGTTGCCGCCGAAGGTGGTGCCGTGCTGGCCGGGCTTGAGCAGGTCCCCGGCCTCGCCGACGCCGATCACCGCGCCCAGCGGCAGCCCGCCGCCCAGCCCCTTCGCCAGGGTGATCACGTCCGGCATGATCCCGGCCCGCTGGAAGGCGAACCAGACTCCGGTACGAGCGAAACCGGTCTGCACCTCGTCGAGCACCAGCATCGCGCCGGCCCGCCTGGTGATCTCCCGCGCCGCCTGCAGGTAGCCGTCCGGAGCGGGAATCACCCCGGCCTCCCCGAGGATCGGCTCCAGCACCACCGCCGCGGTGTCCGAGTCGACGACCGAGGACAGTGCGTCCACATCCCCGAACGGGACGTGCACCACGCCCGGCACGAGCGGCTCGAAAGGCTCCCGTTTGGACGGTTGACCGGTCAGCGCGAGCGCACCCATGGTGCGACCGTGAAAGGCGCCTTCGCACGCGATCACCTTGGTGCGCCCGGTACGCCGGGTGATCTTCAGGGCCGCCTCGTTCGCCTCCGCGCCGGAATTGACGAACAGCACCCGGCCCTTCGCCTCACCGTCTCCGTGCCCGGCCAGCCCCGCCACGTCCAGCAACGCCTCGGCGAACTCGACCGCGACCGGGTTGATGTAGAGGTTCGAAATGTGCCCCATGGTGGCGATCTGCTCGGTCACCGCCCGCACCACCTCGGGATGGGCGTGGCCCAGCGCGTTCACCGCGATCCCGCCCAGCAGGTCGACGTACTCGCGGCCGTCGGCGTCCCACACCCGCGCGCCCTCGCCGCGGACCAGGGTCAGCCCGGGCGTGCCGTAGTTGTCCATCAACGCGGACCGCCAGTGCGCCTGGCCGTCCAGATTGGACCGGATCTCGTTCATGCTGTTTCCTCCGCGAACCTGCGCGCGACCGCGATCATGTCGACGGGGCGCTCCATGAGTGAGCAAGTCACGTTTTTGCCGACGGCGCCCCGCCGCCCCGATAAGGGGGTCTGGGGGCTTGCCCCCAGTCGGGGGGCTCGCCCCGAGGCCCCCTTGGTCGGGTCGGCCTGGGAGCCGCGGCTCGGCACGGGGCTGCTCATGCCGGCTCCGGTGCCTGGGTCGAGGGCTGCTCGGGCAGGACCATCGTCCCGATGCCTCGCGAGGTGAAGACTTCCAGCAGTACGGAATGCGCGATGCGGCCGTCGATCACGTGCGCCCCGCGCACTCCGCCGCGCACCGCGCGCACGCACGCCTCCATCTTCGGGATCATGCCGCTGGCCAGGGTGGGCAGCAGTTGCTCGAGCCGGTCCACGCGGATGCGGTCGATCATGGAAGAGCGGTCCGGCCAGTTCGCGTACAGGCCCTCGACGTCGGTCAGCACGACCAGTTTCTCCGCGCCCAGCGCCGCGGCCAGTGCACCGGCCGCGGTGTCGGCGTTTACGTTGTGCACCACGCCATCCGCGTCCGGGGCCACTGTGGACACCACCGGGATACGCCCGGCGTTCACGATGTCCAGCACCGCGTCCGGGTTGACCGAGGCGACCTCGCCGACCAGGCCGATGTCCACCCGTTCGCCGTTCACCGTGGCGTGCTTGCGCTCGGCGATGAACAGCTGCGCGTCCTCACCGGAGATGCCGACCGCGTACGGGCCGTGCGCGTTGATCAGGCCGACGAGCTCACGACTGACCTGGCCGACCAGGACCATGCGCACGATGTCCATGGTCTCCGGCGTGGTCACCCGCAGGCCGCCCTTGAATTCTCCTTCGATGCCCAGCCTGCCGAGCATCGCGGAGATCTGGGGCCCGCCGCCGTGCACCACGACCGGGTGCAGTCCGGCCAGCCGCAGGAAGACCATGTCCTGCGCGAATGCCTGTTTCAGCTGCTCGTCGATCATGGCGTTGCCGCCGTACTTGATCACGACCGTGGCGCCGTGGAAACGCTGCAGCCATGGCAGCGCTTCGATCAGCACACCGGCCTTCTCGGCGGCTGTGGCGAGCCGGTCGTCGGCCGGAACCACGGATTCGGGCTGGTTCATGACTGTTCCTCCGCGCGCGCCTTGTGGTCACCTTGACGGCCGCGGCCTGGCACAGCGCTACTCATGACGAGTACGCGCTGTTCTCTTCGACGTAGGCGTGCGAGAGGTCCGAGGTGTAGATCGTCGCCTCACTCGACCCGACGCCCAGGTCGATCACGAGCTCGACTGCGCGGCCAGACAGGTCGGCCTTCGACCGGTCGGCGGCCGGTGTCCCGTTCGCGAACAGGGTGACTCCGTTGAGCGTGATGGACAGCGAGCCCGGATCAACCTCGGCGTGCGACCGGCCGACCGCCATCGCCACCCGGCCCCAGTTGGGGTCCGAACCGAACAGTGCCGTCTTGACCAGGTTGTCCTCGGCTACGGTACGGCCCACGGTGATCGCGTCCTGCTCGCTGGCCGCGCCCCGGACGATCACATCGACTTCCTTGGTCGTGCCCTCGGAATCGGCGCGAAGCCGGCGTACCAGGTCCAGGCACGCGGCGGTGAGCACCTCGGTGAACTCGTCCAGCCCGGGCGCCACACCGCTGGCCCCGGACGACAGCAGGAGAACCGTGTCGTTGGTGGACGTACCGCCGTCGACGTCCAGCCGATCGAACGTGACGCGCGCGGCGGCGCGCAGGGCCGCATCCAGTGCGTCCGCCTCGACGACCGCGTCCGTGGTCAGCACCGACAGCATGGTGGCGAGGTTCGGTGCCAGCATGCCCGCGCCCTTGGCGAAACCGCCGACGCTCCACCCCGCCGGGTGCTCCTGCCAGGTCTGCTTGGGGTGGGTGTCGGTGGTCATGACCGCGGTCGCCGCGGCAAGGCCCGCCTGCGGAGTCGCGGCCAGCGCCCGCACCGCACTGTCCACACCGGACAGCACCGCGGGCATGGGCAGCCGCTCGCCGATCAGGCCCGTCGAGCAGACCGCGACGTCGACGGCCCCGGTGCCCAGCTCCTCCGCCACCTTCTCGGCCGTGGCGTGGGTGTCCTGGAACCCCTCCGGCCCGGTCGCCGCGTTGGCGCCCCCGGAATTGAGCACGACGGCCTTCAGCCGCTGGTGCCGGAGCACTTCCTGCGACCACAGCACCGGCGCCGCCTTGACCACGTTGCGGGTGAACACTCCGGCCGCGACCTGCTCCGGCCCGTCGTTGACGACGAGGGCGAGGTCGAGGGCGCCCGACTTGATCCCGGCCGCCACGCCGGCGGCCCGGAAGCCCTTCGGTCCGGTTACCGTCACGGTGCCACTCCTACGGTCGAAAGCCCGGTGGTCTCGGCGAATCCGAGTGCGATGTTCATGGACTGGATCGCGCCACCCGCGGTCCCCTTGGTGAGATTGTCGATGGCGGTCACCACGATCAGCCGGCCGGCGTCGGCGTCCACCACAACCTGAAGCTGGACGTTGTTGGCACCGAGCGTGGCCGCCGTGGCCGGCCAGGAGCCCGCCGGCAGCACCTGCACGAACGGCTCGGCGCCGTAGGCCTTCTCATAGACCGCCCTGGCTCCCTCGGTGTCCACATCGGACACCAACGGCGCGCTCGCGGTGGTGAGGATGCCACGCGACATCGGCGCGAGCACCGGCGTGAACGACACCTTCACTCGTTCCCCCGCCGCCGCGCTCAGGTTCTGCACGAATTCCGGCGTGTGCCGATGGGCGCCACCGACCCCGTACGCGCTTGCCGAACCCATCACCTCGGAGCCGAGCAGGTGCGGTTTGAGGCTCTTGCCCGCACCCGAGGTGCCGGTGACGCCCACCACGGACACGTCGGGCTTCACCAGACCGGCGGCCAGAGCCGGCGCGAGCGCGAGCAGACCCCCGGTGGGAAAACACCCCGGCACGGCTATCCGCCGGGTGCCGGTCAGCTTCTCGCGCGCGCCTGGCAGTTCCGGCAGCCCGTAGGGCCAGGTACCCGCATGCTCACTGCCGTACCAGCGCTGCCAGTCGGACGCCTCGGCGAGCCGGTGGTCGGCGCCGAGGTCGACGACGAGGACCTCCGGGCCGAGTTCAGCGGCGATCTCGCCGGAATGACCATGCGGCAGGGCGAGGAACACCACGTCGTGGCCGGCCAGGGTCCGCGCGCTGGTCTCGCGCAGGACTCGCTCGGCCAGTGGCACCAACTGGGGCTGGTGCCGGCCCAATGGGGTGCCCGCGCTGCTCGCCGCGGTCAGTGCGCCGATCTCGACCTCGGGATGCGCCAAGAGCAAGCGCAGGAGTTCACCGCCCGCGTACCCACTCGCTCCGGCCACCGCGACCTTCACTGTCATACGTATGATTATGCACGACAATGAAAGATCAATCAAACGGCTTCGGTGCCGGAAGCGCCCCGGCAGCTTGCTCGGCCTGGCCCCGCTGGCGGACGGGCAGCGCATGGTGGGCCGGGCCGGCACCCCGACTGAGGGCTGCCTCAACCGATACCGGGAAGCGGTCGGTGGACCCGCAGACGAACCTGGCCGCCGCACCAGAGTCTTCGTTCGAAAAGTTGATCGCTGAGGGCGCCTCCGTTCCGGCGGCCGGATGGGACTTCTCCTGGCTCGACGGCCGCGAAACCGAGGGGCGGCCGTCCTGGGACTACTCGCGGTTGCCGGCGAGCCGGATGAGCACTGCCTCGGCCGCACTCGACGTGCAGACCGGTGGCGGCGAAGTGCTGGCGGGCCTACCTCGCCCGCCATCCCTTCTGGTCGCCACCGAGTCCTGGCCGCCCAACGTCCTGCTCGCCCGGCGCAAGCTCGCTCCGCCGGGTGCGTCGGCGGTCGAGGCGGCCGATGCAGTAGTCACCTTGATTGCCGGGGCTTGACACTGGCTACTCATGCACCTCCCGGTGGTGCTCGCCGGCTCGGCGGCTCGGGGAGGTACTCCCCTGGCCGCTGCGGATCGCAGCCGACCCGCGGCAGCCGGGCCCGGATGCCACCGGGCGTCCGCTCGAACCGCGCGGCGATCTCGGCCACGCCTTCGCCCGCGATCCACCGGCGTTCCAGCTCGGCATCCTGTTCCGCGGTCCACGGCCGGCCCCGGCCCGCCGGCCGGTCGCGAGTTCTCCCGCCGCCTGGTTCACTCATCGCACTGTGCTGTCGAAGGGTTTCCGACAGGACTCCGCCCAGCGCGGGGGCCGCGCCCGGTGAGACCTCCAGTTGCCCTTCCGCCAGGTGCTCGCCGTCGGGCCCGGATGCCGCGACACTGATCACGAGGCGATCGCAGCGGTCACCGCCCGGCACGCTGGTGACCTCGATGGAAAAGGTGTTTTCGCCGGCCCGGACCTTGCTCCGGTGCTCTTCGATGATGTTCATGCCGAGCACGGTAGCGACACCGGCCGACATTTTTCGTCACCGAGCGCACCCGGGCAGATGCGGACCGAAATTGTCGGCCCCGCGACGTAACGTGATGACACCATCGCGGCGAGTTCAAGGAGGGCCGATGCCAAGGTATCGCGTCCACAGATCAGTGGCGCGTCGTGTAGGCCAGCAGTGGCTGCTTCGACTTTGCAGGCTAGCCGGATGCCTTCGCTGCGCTCGCACCGGCGGGCACCGGATCCGGCAGCGGGGCGCACGTGGTGTCGGCGTGGTCGCCCGGTTTGCGCGCGGGAAGCTCCCCCTTGGCCAGGTAGTCGGCGACCTGGTCGTCGACGCAGGCGTCCCCGGACAGCGAGTCGGCATGGGTGGTGCCGCCCGGCTCGGCGATCAGACTCGCGTGCGGAAACAGCCGGCGAACCTCCAGGCTGCCCGCGTAAGGAGTCGCCGCGTCGAGGGTTTCGTCGATCAGCAGCGCGCCGGCGACCTTGCTCCCGTCGACGGTGACCGGCGTGCCCGCTTCCGCCGGCCAGAACAGACACGGCGCATTGAACCAGGCGTTGCCCCAGGTCTCGAACGGCGCGCGGAGATAGGCCGACCAGTTGTCCAGCCGCCAGCGATCCCAGTTCACCGGCCACTGCACGTCGGTGCATTGAACCCCGAGGTAGGCCGCGAAGCCGTTGTCGCCGCCCTTGCCGGTGGCGTCGTAAAGGCTCTTCAGGTCCTGCCACTTGCCCTCGTGCACCCAGTCGGCGAAGGCGTCGGCCAGCTTCACCCAGCCGGACCGGTAGTACCCGGCCTGCAGGAAGACGTCGGTCCACTCGTCGCCGCCGATCAACCCGCCCGCCGGATCCGTCGTCAACGCGGCCAACTGCCCGTACCACAGCCGCTCGACGGCATCCTCCGTGGCGCCCAGGTGGTAGACGCTGTCGTACCTGGCGAGCCAGGCGAAGTAGATCTTGATGTTGCGGTTGAAGGCGACGTCCTGGTTCAGATTCGCCCGATACCAGACATCGCGAGGGTCGACGCTGCTGTCGAGCACCATCCGGCGCACACGCTGCGGATACAACGTGGCGTAGACCTGCCCCAGGTAGGTGCCGTAGGAGAAGCCGTAGTAGTTGATCTGCTCCTCGCCCAGCGCCTTGCGCAGGCTCTCCATGTCCTGCGCCACGTCGGTGGTCTTCAGGTGCTGGAGCAACGCGCCGTTCTTGGCGCAAGCGGCGGCATAGCTCTTGGACAGGTCGAGCCAGCTCTGCTCCAGCCGCGGGGTGGCTGGCACGTAGGGCGGCCGGTCGTAACGGAAGTGGTTCGGGTCGCAGGACAGGGCCGGTCTGCTGGAGCCGACGCCGCGGGGGTCGAAGCCGATCCAGTCGTAGGCGTCACCGGCATGGTCGGGCACGGAGCGACCCAGAACCGACAGGCCGAGTCCGGATGCGCCGGGTCCGCCCGGGTTGACCAGCATGACACCCTGCGACCGTGCGGTCTTGTGCTCAACCCGCGAAACCGCCAGCGAGATCTTCGCGCCACCGGGGTCGGCGTAGTCGAGCGGCACCGCCAGGAAGCCACATTGGGCGCCGGCCGCCTCGAGCTTGGACGTGGTGCAGTCGCCCCAGTGGATCGGCGCCGGCGTGAACCCCGTCGCGGGTGCCGCGGCCGCCGACGGCATCACCAGGCACCCGGCGGCGATGCCGGCTACCGCGACCGCTGCAAAAGTCCTTTTCACATCGATCCTTTTCCTCGACGATCACGCCCTGCATGCGGAACTCAACAGGGCTCCCGAACAACCTCTCCGAAGGCGGCGGCCTTCGCCACTCGACTACGGTCGAGAGCTTCCCCCGGCCGGGTGAGCAAGCGGGCCGGTCCCAACGGGACGCATCCGAAGACGGTCGGCCGCGCGGGGCGATCGCAGGGCTTTACGAGATCACGGAGGCAGGGACAGCAGTGCCAGTGGACGAGGTAGCGGCCCTGGTGCGGGCGGTTCGCATCGCACTGGCAGAAATCGCCGATCCGGCCAAGGCGCCGGAAATGCGTCGATACATGAAGTCGGAGATGCCGTTTCGTGGCGTCCAGAAACCCGCGCGCCGCACGGTGGCTCGCCAGGTTTTCGCCGATCATCCGCTCACCACACGGGACTCGTTCCTCGAGGCCACGCTTCGGCTGTGGCGGGAGGCCGAGTTTCGCGAAGAACGCTACCTCGCCATCGACCTGACCGGTGATCGGCGCTACCGGCGGTGGCAGGACACCACCCTGCTCCCGCTCTACGACGAGTTGATCGTCACCGGGGCGTGGTGGGACTACGTAGACGAGATCGCGATCCGCCGCGTCGGGCCGATCCTGCAGGCCGACCCGGAAACAGTGGGACACCTCATGCGGCGCTGGGCAGTCGACAACGACCTGTGGCGCCGGCGCACGGCCGTGATCTGCCAGGTGGGCTGCCGGGAGGACGTCGATCGGGCACTGCTGACCAAAACCATCGAAGCCACCATGACCGATTCCGACTTCTTCCTCCGGAAGGGAATCGGCTGGGCACTCCGCGAACTCGGCAAGATCGACCCGAAGTGGGTGGCGACGTTCGTCGCCGAACACCCGGCGCTGTCCCCGCTGTCCGTGCGCGAAGCCCTCAAATACGTGCCGAGCGCCGCAGAACCCTCGGCGTGATCACCGACGACGGCACCGCCCAGGCCGAGACCTGGGCGGTGTGGACGAGAGCCGGCAGGGCGGATCGCGCAGGCGACCCCGGTGTCTTCGTCAGCTTCGCAGCTCGGCGCCGTAACGCGACGACGCTTCCGCGACGGCGGCATCACGGGCGTGCGTGGCTTCCTCGACAGTGAGGGTGCGGTCCGGGGCGCGGAACCGCAGCTTGTAGGCCAGGGACCGCCTGCCCTTGCCGACCTGGTCGCCCGTGTAGACGTCGAACAACGAGATGTCTTCGAGCAGGTCACCACCGCCCGCGACGAGCGCCTCGGCAAGGTCCGCCGATGGCACCTTCTCGTCCACGACCAGCGCCACGTCCAGCAGCACGGGCGGGTAGGGCGAGACCGACGGGGCCGGACGGTTGTCGATCAGCGGAATCGCGTCCAGGTCGAGCTCCATGGCGACCGTGCGCTTGGGCAGGCCGAGCGCCTCGATCACCTTGGGATGCAGCTCACCCGCGTGCCCGACCGGCCAGTCGCCGACCCTGAGCTCCGCGCACCGGCCGGGATGCCAGGGCGGCAGGTCGGCGGCCCGTACCCGCAGCTCGACACCGGCGGCGGCGCCGACGATCCGGGCCGCCTGCACGGCGTCCGCCCAGCTCGCCGGTTCGCCGTCACCCCACCAGCCGGCGCGCTGACGCTGCCCGGCGAGCACCACCGCGACGTGGCTCGGTTGCACCGGAACCGCGGCTTCCAGCGTGGCCAGTTCCTCGTCCGTGGGCCGGCGGTCGACCCCGAGCTCGGGCATCGGCACCGGGTCGGCACCGGGCAGCACGACCTGTCCGATGTGGAACAGCGCGAGATCCTTGAAACCACGGGAAGCGTTGCGCTGCAAGGTTTCCAGCAGGCCCGGCAGCAGCGACGTCGCCATCTGGTCCTTGTCGGACTCCAGCGGGTTCTGCACGCGGATGGTGCGGCGCCGCACGTCGTCCTCGGCGAGCCCGAACGCGTCCCAGATCGCCGGAGACATGAACGGGAACGGCAGCACCTCGACGTAGCCGGCATCAGCCAGCGCCCGCGAGACCGTGCGGCGGCGGCGCTGGGCTTCGGTGAGCCCGGTTCCGGGCGGTGCAGGCGGCAAAGTGGACGGGATGCTGTCATAGCCCTCGAGCCGCAGCACCTCCTCGACCAGGTCGGCGGGCTGCAGGAGGTCGTTGCGCCAGCTCGGCGGGAGCGCCGTGACGATCGCGGCGCCTTCCTCGGACGTACCGACGGAAAGCTTGCAGCCGATCTGACCGAGCCTGCGAACGGTGACACCACGCTCGTACCGCACGCCGGCCACCCGGTCGGGCAGGTCGATCGGCATCGTCACCGGCGCGGGCGGGTCTAGCTGCCCGACGTCGGTGCGGCCCGGCAGGATGCTGCCGTCGCCGTAGCGGCGCAGCAGCCGCGCTGCCAGCTCGACCGCCGCGGGGCACAACTGCGGGTCGGTGAAGCGTTCGAACCGCTTGGCCGCCTCGGAGAACAGCTTGTGCCGCCGGGAGGTCCGGCTGATCGACGCCGGGTCCCAGTGCGCCGCTTCCAGCAGCACGTCGGTGCTCTCGGGCGTGATCTCGGTGCTCGCGCCCCCCATCGTGCCGGCCAGCGACACCACACCGGTGTCATCGGCGATCACCACGTCATCGGGGTCGAGCTCACGCTCGACATCGTCCAAAGTGGTCAGCTTCTCGCCCGGCTTGGCGCGGCGCACCACGAGTTCGCCCTTCACCGAGGCGGTGTCAAAGGCGTGCAGGGGGTGACCGAGCTCGAGCATGACGTAGTTGGTCACGTCCACCGCGAGCGAGATGGAGCGGATTCCAGCCAGCAGCAGGCGCCGCCGCATCCACCACGGCGTCGGGGCGGTCGCGTCCAGCCCGGTGATCCGGCGCAGGACGAACCGCTTGCAGCCGGTGTAATCCTCGATGCGGACCGGCCAGACGTCACCTTCGCCCTCGGGCAGGTCCAACGACGCCGGGTCACCGAAAGGGACGTCGAGCGCGCACGCCAGTTCCCGGGCCAGGCCACGAACCGACAAGGCGTAGCCGCGGTCCGGCGTCGGCGCCAGCTCGATCACCGTGTCGTCCAGGCCGAGCACCGCGCGCGCGTCGTCACCTGGACCCGCCGTCGCCGACGGGAGCACCAGAATGCCGGTGTGCTCGTCGCCGAGCCCGAGCTCCCGGGCGGAGCAGATCATGCCGTCGCTGGTCTTGCCGTAGGTCTTGCGGGCGGCGATCGCGAAGCCGCCGGGCAGCACGGCACCGGGCAGGGCGACGATCACGAGGTCGCCTTCGGCGAAGTTCGTCGCGCCGCAGACGATGCCGCGGGTCTTGATACCGCGCGCGGCGTCCTCTTCGGACTCCGGCTCGTCGTTGTCGTCGCCGACCTCGACCCGGCAGTACCGGATCGGCTTCTTGAACCCGGTCAGCTCCTCGATCTCCACGACGCGGCCGACGACCACCGGCCCGGTGATCTCACCGAGCGGCCGGAGGTCTTCGACCTCGATCCCGATCCGGATGAAAGCGTCGACCAGATCCTGCGGACCGACCGACTCACCGACATCCAGATGCTCGGTCAGCCAGCTCACGGGGACTCGCACTACGTCACGCCTCCATATCCTGCGGGGCACCCGCACCCGGTCGGCGTGAACGATCAGCTGCGCAATTGTGGTTCATTCACGCCTCCGTTCCGAAGGGGAGGGTGAACCGGATGTCGCCCTCGACCATGTCGCGCATGTCGGGGATACCGTTGCGAAACTGCAGCGTCCGCTCGATTCCCATGCCGAACGCGAACCCGGAATACACGTCGGGATCGACGCCGCACGCCCGCAACACGTTCGGGTTGACCATGCCGCAGCCACCCCACTCGACCCAGCCGGGGCCGCCCTTCTTTTCCTCGAACCAGACGTCCACCTCGGCGGACGGCTCGGTGAACGGGAAGAAGTGCGGCCGCAGCCGGGTTTTCGACTTCTCACCGAACATGGCACGGGCGAACGCGTCGAGGGTCCCCTTGAGGTGGGCCATCGTGAGGCCCTTGTCCACCGCGAGGCCCTCGACCTGGGAGAAGACGGGCGTGTGCGTGGCGTCGAGCTCGTCGGTCCGGTAGGTGCGGCCGGGGCACACCACGTACACCGGCAGATCCCGGTGCAGCAAGGTCCGGGCCTGCACCGGCGAGGTGTGTGTGCGCAGCACCAGGCCCGAGCCCGGCTCACCGACATAGAAGGTGTCCTGCATCTGCCGGGCAGGGTGGTCCTTGCCGAAGTTCAGCGCGTCGAAGTTGAACCACTCGGCGTCGAGTTCGGGGCCCTCGGCGACCTCCCAGCCCATGGCGACGAACACGTCCGCCACCCGTTCACTCACCGTGGTTAGCGGATGCCGGGCGCCGCGGGGAATCCGGTCCCACGGCAGCGTCACGTCGACCGCTTCCTCGCGCAGCACCCGCTCGTCGCGTTCGGCCTGCAGCGCGGCTCGGCGGCTGTCGAAGGCGGCCTGGATCGCCTGGCGCGCCTCATTGACGCGTTTTCCGGCCTCGGCCTTGTCCGCTTTGGACAGACCTCCGATGGCACGGCGAGCCAGCATCAACGGTGCGTGGTCGCCGAGGTGAGCCGGCTTGGCCGCGGCCAGCGCGTCGAGATTCTCCGCCTCGCCGAAATCCGCCTCGGCGGCCTTGACCGCCGCGCGCAGCGTTTCGGGACGAAGTACCTCGGCAGGCTCTTGTTCCTGCTTGTCGTTGGCTTCGGACATAACTCCTCAGCGAGTGGCGTCTGACAGGGTGCGCACGGGTACGCGATTACCGGGCGATTCTAGGCGAGGCCGACCGGTCGCAGCCGGTCACCCTCCGCTTGACCTGCGTTGGGCCATGGCGCTGGTGTACAGGCACACGGCCGCGGCCGTGGCGAGGTTCAGGCTTTCGGCATCGCCGTAAATGGGGATCCGCACGGCGGTGTCGGCCTCGTGCAGCACCTCCGCGGGCAGGCCGTGGGCCTCGTTGCCGAAGATCCACGCGGACGGAGTGGTGGCGTCGAGGGCATCCAGCGGTGTCTCCGCGTAGCCGTGCGCGGCCAGCAGGCGTAGGCCGGCAGCGCGGCAGGCGCTCAACGTGGCGGCCGTGTCGCGGCTGCGGGCGATCGGGCGGTGGAACAGGCTGCCCGCGGAGGCGCGGACGGATTTGCCGTTGTGCGGGTCGACGCTGTCCCCGGTGAGGATCACCGCGTCCGCCCCGGCCGCGTCGGCGACCCGGATGACCGTGCCCGCGTTGCCGGGGTCGGCGACGTCCACCAGCACGGCGACCAGCCGCGCGCCGGCCGAGAGCACGTCCTGAAGAGGGCGATCGAGGAGATCGCAGACCGCGACGATGCCCTGAGGGGTCACGGTCTCGGACAACACGGCCGCGGCCTGCTCGGTGACCGGCGAGATCCGCGCGCCCCGCTCGCGGGCGAGGGCGATCAGCTCGGGATGGGCCTGCTCGGCACGCTCGGTGACGAACAGTTCGTGCACGGTATGTCCGGCGAGCGCGGCCGCGACGGCATTGGCTCCTTCGGCCAGAAAACGACCCGCACGCTCTCGCTCGGTGCGCCGGGTGAGGCGCCGGGCAGCGGCAACCCGAGGGGTCCGCTGGGTGAACGGCGCCGCCCCGGGTTGCCCGTTCCTGCTCAGGCCGACTTCTCCGCCGGCTCGCCGGTGGTCACGTGCTGCTTGGCGAGCTCGGCCAGCGCGGTGAACGCGCCGGGGTCGCTGACGGCCAGCTCGGCGAGGATCTTGCGGTCGACCTCGACGCCCGCTGCCTTGAGGCCCTGGATGAACCGGTTGTAGGTCACGCCGTTCTGGCGCGCGGCCGCGTTGATGCGGGTGATCCACAGCTGGCGGAAGTCACCCTTGCGGGCGCGACGGTCCCGGTAGGCGTAGTTGAGCGAGTGGAGCATCTGCTCCTTGGCCTTGCGGTACAGCCGCGAACGCTGGCCGCGGTAGCCGCTGGCCATCTCGAGAGTTGCGCGACGCTTCTTCTGGGCGTTGACCGCCCGCTTGACGCGTGCCACGGGTCCATCCTGTCGATCTCAGGGGGCGTGGATAACGGCCCCGGTTTTACAGCTTTCCGGTCGGCGGGTTCGCGCGTGAGCGCACCGCCTGGCGTGGCCTTCGCGCTTCGCCGCGATGCCCGGCCCGCGCACTTCCTCCGGGGAGGCGGCGCCTGGGGCCGGCGTAAGCGGTCCTCCGCCGCGCGGCCACACCGATGAGCGATTTCGCGATCAGCGGCCGAGCAGTCGCTTGACCCGGGCGCGGTCGGCCGCCGCGACCTCGGTGGTGCCTTCCAGCCGGCGGGTGAGCGTGCTGGACTTCTTCTCCATGCGGTGACGGCGGCCCGTCATCTGGCGGCGAAGTTTGCCGCTGCCGGTCACCCGGATCCTCTTGGAGGTTCCGCTGTGCGTCTTCATCTTGGGCATTCGTCTGCTCTCTTTCACGGTGCAGCACACCGGGAAACCGGTGTGCTGCGAACTGCGACGGCCGGTGGAGCGGTCAGGACTCGACCGGTTCCTTGGCCGCCTTCTGCTTCGCCTTAGCGTTCTTGTGCGGCGCCAGCACCATGATCATGTTGCGGCCGTCCTGCTTGGGCAGCGACTCGACGTAACCCAGTTCGGCGACGTCGTCGGCGAGCTTCTCCAGCAACCGGCGGCCGAGTTCCGGCCGCGACTGCTCGCGCCCGCGGAACATGATCGTCACCTTGACCTTGTTGCCGGCCGAGAGGAAGCGGGACACGTGGCCCTTCTTCGTCTCGTAGTCGTGCTGGTCGATCTTGGGCCGCAGCTTCTGTTCCTTGATGACGGTCAGCTGCTGGTTACGGCGTGACTCACGGGCCTTCTGCGCACTTTCGTACTTGAACTTGCCGAAGTCCATGAGCTTGGCGACCGGCGGGCGCGCCTGCGGCGCGACCTCGACCAGGTCGAGATCCGCCTCCTGGGCGAGCCGGAGCGCATCCTCGATCCGAACGATGCCGACCTGTTCGCCATTCGGCCCAACCAGGCGGACCTCGGGAACGCGGATCCGTTCGTTGATGCGTGTCTCGGAGCTGATGTGGCCTCCTTGGTCCGAGTTTCGTCGTCTAGCCTGCTCGACCCTGGTGCCCACAAACCACGGGCCCCGTCACCGGCTGCTACCAACCGATCTGCGGGGCCCTGTTCCGATCGCGTTCTCACTCGGGGAACGCACCACCCGACGCGGGTGGTAAGACCGGACCCGGCCGCCCGTTGCGGCGACTCGGGTGGGAGCGGGGCTCCACTTGCCGCCCCCGATCGCTCGGAGGCTGGTCGTACATGGGAGGGTACCAGACGTGCCAGACAATGAATCCAACGCTGCCGAAACACCGGAAAATTCCCCGGGTGTGCGGTCGCTGGAGGATATTCCGAGCGTCGAGGTGATCAGCCGGGCGGCGGTGATGCTGATGTCGGCCGCGGCGGAGCGGCTCGGGCTGGCCGCCGACGACCCGGACACCAGCCCGCACCGCGACCTCGACGAGGCCCGGCGCCTGATCACCGCGCTGGCCGGCCTGGTCAACGCGTCCGCGGAGTACCTCGGGCTCCACGCCGGCCCGCTGCGCGATGGGCTGCAATCGCTACAGAAGGCCTTCCGTGAGGCTTCGGCCGTTCCCGATCCGCCCGGTCAGGGCCCCGGCGAGAAATACACCGGGCCGGTGTACTGACTCCCCCGGCTGCCCGTTCCCGAGTTCAGTCGAGCACGGCGAGGGCGTCGACTTCGAGGAGAATCCCTTCCGGGAGTCCGACGTAGACGGTGGTGCGGGCCGGGTAGGGCTCCTTCACCAGCGCGTTGTACACCTCGTTGAACTCGGCGAACTGGGTCGTGTCGGTGAGATAAACGCGGACCATGATCACGTCGTCGAAGCTGGAGCCGGCGGCGGCGAGCACGGCCTCGATGTTCCGGAACGTCTGCCGGGCCTGCTCGGCCACGGTTTTCCCGACGATCTTGCCGGTGTCCGGGTCGAACGCGACCTGCCCGGCGACCTGGAGCAGGTTCCCCTTGCGGGAGCCCTGCGCGAAGTTGGCCGGCGGCTTGGGCGCGCGGTCGGTGCTGACGGCCACTCTGGTCATGGATATCGCCTTTCCTCTAACGCTTCCGGTCCGTCCACTCTGGACGAACGCGTGTGCGGCGGCGGCCGGCGAGCGACACGGCGGCCGGTATCCGTACCCCGCCCGTCGATGCAACGGATGAAGTCAGGAGTGGCGAGCATCTCCGGGCCGCGGTCAAGGCGCTGTCTTATGATCGCTGCCGTGACCCGCACGGGTGACGATGCTACCTCTGTGCTCTTACCATGTGCGATCAGCCCAGAACGCAACGGAGCCGCCGATGACCTTGTCCAAGTGCTTTCTGGACCCGGCCGCACTGGCCTCGATCGGCGAGGAGCGACTGGACTGGCGGTTCAAGGCCATCCCTCCGTCGCTGTGGGGCCTGACCGTCAACGAAGCCGCCACGCGCCGGCCGAACCTGTTCGGCGACGGGTTCACCGGACCGATCGTGGTGCTGGAAGCCGACGCGCTCGACCACAACCTGCGCACCATGTCGGCCTGGTGCACCGCCCACGGCGTCCGGCTCGCGCCCCACGGCAAGACGACCATGGCGCCCCAGCTTTTCGCCAGGCAGATCGAGCACGGCGCCTGGGGCATCACCTGTGCGAACGCCGCCCAGCTGCGGGTGTACCGGGCCTTCGGCGTCTCCCGGATCCTGTTCGCGAACCAGCTCGTCGACCCGGCCGCGTTGCGCTGGCTGTCCACCGAACTGGCCGCGGACCCGCGGTTCGAGTTCAGTTGCTGGGTCGATTCGGTGCGCGCGGTGGAGCTGATGACCCGAGCGCTGCTGGACGCCCCCCGGCCGGTGGACGTCCTGATCGAACTGGGCGGTGAGGGCGGCCGCACCGGAGTCCGCGACGAGGCGACCGCACGGGCGGTCGCCGCCGCGATCCGGGACAGCCCCGTGCTGCGGCTCGCCGGGGTCGGAGGTTATGAAGGTGCGCTCGCCCACGACGCCGGCCAAAGCTCGTTCGACACCGTAGCCTCCTATGCGCGACGCCTGCGCGAGCTTGCCATCGGCCTGAGCGGCTCGTTCGAGAGCGGCGAGGTAATCGTCACGGCGGGTGGTAGCGCTTTCTTCGACCACATCGCCGAGGAACTCACCACCGGCTGGCCGACTGAGTTCCCGGTGGTGCCCGTCCTGCGCAGCGGCGCCTACCTGACCCACGACGACGGCTACTACCGCCGGGTCTCACCGCTCGGCGAGCATCCCCGCGTCGAAAGCACATCGTCATTTCGTTCCGCACTGCGAGCCTGGGCACAGGTGACGTCGAAACCTACAACGGATCTCGCGTTGCTCACGCTCGGCAAGCGCGACGCGTCCTTCGACGACGGCTTACCTGAACCCCAGTGGTACCGGCGCGACGGCAGGACGCTGAAGCTGGCCGGGCACACGGCCACCAAGCTCAACGACCAGCACGCCTTCGTCGCGCTGCCCGGCGACTCGCCACTCGAGGTCGGCGACTGGGTCGGTCTCGGGCTTTCCCATCCCTGCACCGTGTTCGACAAGTGGTCGCTCATTCCGCTCGTCGACGGCGAGATCGTGACGGGGTTCGTTCGCACCTACTTCTAAGAACGTCCACTATGGATAGACGGAAACGGCCGGGCGCGCACGCTGCCCGGCCGTTCTATCTTGTCCAGCCCATCCAGGCCCGACGCTACTGCCCTTGGTACTGCCCCTGGGTCTGCTGGTACTGCCCCTGCCCCTGCCCCTGGGCCTGCGCCTGCGAGTACTGCGCGGCAGCCTGCTGACCGTCGGCGTTCTCCGGCACCAGATACACCGCCGTTCCGTAGGCCGCGATCTCGCTGGCGGTGTTCGCGATCTCGTTGCAGTCGAACCGCAGTGCGACCACCGCGTTGGCACCGAACTGCATCGCCTCCTGCGCCAGGCGGCCGAGAGCCTCGTAGCGCGAGTCGGAGAGCAGCTTCGACAGGCCCTTCAGCTCACCGCCCGCCAATGCCTTGAAACCGGCGCCCATGTTCGAAAACATGTTCCGGCTGCGCACGGTCAGCCCGAAGACTTCACCGAAGACGCGAACTACGCGATAACCGGGCACATCGTTCATAGTCGACAATAGGATCGGGAAGCGTTGTGGCTGTTGTTGCTGCTGGTATGGCTGGCTCATAGCCGCAGATCGTAACGGGTGTCAAGCCCGCTCGGCGCAGCAGTTACCAAGCTGCCATCACACGTTCGCTCTCCCCCGCCGGGGCGGCGCCGACCGGCTGGCGCCCGCCCTGGCACGAGTGCTCACCGCGCCGCCACGGGCGGGCCCAGAAAACGCCGGAGGCCGGTTTGCCCGCGGCGCATCATGAGCGCGTGGTTGGCGCGGAACAGCGGGCGCGCCACCGGCAGGCGGCGCAGCAACGGTTTCATGGCCACCACGCGCTGGGTTATGTCCAGCCGGGTGCCGGCAGGGTGCCGGTGCACCAGTGCCGCCAGTGAACCTTCCAGGTCACCGGTGAGGTGAACGCGCAGCCGGCCGGCCGGCGCGTCCTGTTCCGCGCGGCGCATCTGCAACACCAGGTCATAGGGCAGGGTCGCCCGGCAGATCAGTTCCGCCGTCTCGTCGTCGATCCGGCGAACCGAACGGACGTCCGGCCACCACTGCGGGTAGCGGGCCAGATCGGTCACCGCGTCGAAAACCGATGGCGCTGGTGCGGCGATGAACCAGCTGTCCCGGAACTGATAGGTGTTCAGACGCAATGGGGGCTCACCCCGCCAGCACGGGTTTCAGGAACTGACCCGTATAGCTCCCTTCGACCGTCACGACGTGCTCGGGAGTGCCCTCGGCGACGACGGTGCCGCCGCCGGAACCACCCTCCGGGCCCATGTCGATGATCCAGTCCGAAGTCTTGATCACGTCCAGGTTGTGCTCGATGACGATCACCGTGTTGCCCTTGTCGACCAGGCCGTTGATCACGCCGAGCAGCTTGCGGATGTCCTCGAAGTGCAGGCCGGTGGTCGGCTCGTCGAGCACGTAGACCGTCTTGCCCGTGGACCGCTTCTGCAGTTCGCTGGCGAGCTTGACCCGCTGCGCCTCGCCGCCCGACAAGGTCGGCGCGGGCTGCCCGAGCCGGACATACCCGAGCCCGACGTCCACCAGCGTCTGCAGATGCCGGTGGATCGCCTTGATCGGCTCGAAGAACTCGGCGGCCTCCTCGATCGGCATGTCGAGCACCTCGGAGACCGTCTTGCCCTTGTAATGCACTTCGAGCGTTTCCCGGTTGTAGCGCGCTCCCTTACACACTTCGCAAGGTACGTATACGTCCGGCAGGAAGTTCATTTCGATCTTGATGGTGCCGTCACCGGCGCAGGCCTCGCAGCGGCCGCCCTTGACGTTGAACGAGAACCGGCCCGGCTGGTAGCCCCGGACCTTCGCCTCGGTGGTCGCCGCGAACAGCTTGCGCACGTGGTCCCACACCCCGGTGTAGGTGGCCGGGTTGGACCGGGGCGTGCGGCCGATCGGCGACTGGTCGACACGGACGAGCTTGTCCACCAGGTCCAGCCCCCGCACCCGGGTATGCCGCCCGGGCACCTGGCGCGCGCCGTTTAGCTTGTTGGCCAGCACGGTCGCCAGGATGTCGTTGACCAGGGTCGACTTGCCGGAGCCGGACACGCCGGTTACCGAGATCAGGCAGCCGAGCGGGAAGGACACGTCCACCCCGCGCAGGTTGTGCTCGCGGGCGCCGACCACGGTGAGCTGGCGCTTGCGATCCGCCGGCCGGCGGATCGGTGGCACGGCGATGACCTTGCGGCCGGACAGGTACTCGCCGGTCAGCGACCCCTTGCTGCGCAACAGTTTCCTGAACGGTCCGCTGTGGACGATTTTCCCGCCGTGCTCGCCCGCGCCGGGTCCGATGTCGACCACCCAGTCGCTGGCGCGGATGGTGTCCTCGTCGTGTTCGACGACGATCAACGTGTTGCCGAGGTCGCGCAGCCGGGTCAACGTCTCGATCAGCCGGTGGTTGTCCCGCTGGTGCAGGCCGATGGACGGCTCGTCGAGCACATAGAGGACGCCGACCAGGCCCGAGCCGATCTGGGTGGCCAGCCGGATGCGCTGCGCCTCCCCACCGGAGAGGGTGCCCGAGGCCCGGTCGAGCGAGAGGTAGTTCAGCCCGACGTCGAGCAGGAACCGCAGCCGGGCCTGGATCTCCTTGAGCACCGCGCCCGCGATCATCTGCTCGCGCGGGCCGAGCCGCAGGCCGTCCAGGAACTCCGAGGCTTCCTCGATGGACAGCGCGGACACCTCGGCGATGGACCGCTGGCCGTACTCGCCGTGTTCGAGGGTGACCGCGAGGATCTCCGGCTTGAGCCGGCTGCCCTGACAGGCCGGACAGGGCACCTCCCGCATGTAACCCTCGTAGCGCTCCCGCATGTATTCCGACTCGGTCTGCTCCTGGCGGCGCTCCAGGAACGGGATCACGCCCTCGAAGTTGGCGTAGTAGGACCGCTGGCGGCCATAGCGGTTGCGGTAGCGGACGTGCACCTGCTCGTCGATGCCGTGCAGGATCGCCTTCTGTGCCTTGGCGGGCAGTCGCCGCCACGGCGTGTCCATCCGGAAGCCGATCGTCTCGGCCAACGATTCCAGCAGGCGCTGGAAGTATTCGGCGCTCTGCCCGCCCGCCCACGGCGCGATGGCGCCATCGGCGAGGGACAGCTCGTCATCCGGCACCACCAGCTCCGGGTCGACCTCCTTGCGCACGCCGATGCCGGTGCACTCCGGGCAGGCGCCGTAGGGGGAGTTGAACGAGAACGACCGTGGTTCGAGGTCTTCGATGGTGAGCGGATGGCCGTTGGGGCAGGCCAGGTTCTCGGAGAAGCCGCGGGTGCGGTGCGGGTCGTGCTCGGGCAGGTCGACGAACTCCAGCTCGACCAGCCCGTCGGCGAGCCGGAGCGCGGTCTCCACCGAATCGGTGAGCCGCTGCTTGGACGCGGGCTTGACGGTCAGCCGGTCCACCACGACGGCGATGTCGTGCTTCTCCTGTTTCTTGAGCTTCGGCGGGTCGGTGAGCTGGTGCACGTGCCCGTCCACCCGGGCCCGCGAATAGCCCTGCTGCTGCAGGTTGGCGAACAGGTCGAGGTACTCGCCCTTGCGGCCGCGCACGATCGGCGCGAGCACCTGGAACCGGGTGCCCGGTTCCATTTCGAGCACCTGATCGACGATCTGCTGCGGGGTCTGCTTGCTGATCGGTTCGCCACACTGTGGACAGTGCGGCGAGCCGGCGCGCGCGTAGAGCAGGCGAAGGTAGTCGTAGACCTCGGTGATGGTGCCGACCGTGGAACGCGGGTTACGGGAGGTGGACTTCTGGTCGATGGAGACCGCCGGGGACAGCCCTTCGATGAAGTCCACGTCCGGCTTGTCCATCTGCCCCAGGAACTGCCGGGCGTATGCCGACAGCGATTCCACGTAACGGCGCTGGCCCTCGGCGAAGATCGTGTCGAAGGCAAGGCTCGACTTCCCGGAGCCGGACAGGCCGGTGAACACGATCATGCTGTCCCGGGGCAGGTCGAGATCGACGCCGCGCAGATTGTGCTCACGAGCGCCGCGAACAACGAGGCGATCAGCCACGCCAAGGTCCCTTCGCTGGTCTTTGTCAGCAGCGTCATCCCCGAACGCGGGCACGAGCGCGATGGTCACATCCTGACCCGTACGGCCGGCGGGCGGCGCGGCGGGCAGGCGGCCCGCCTCCCCATTCTCGCAGCACGATCCGCTCATGCCGGATCACCCCACGCACTCACGTTGCGATGACGCTGGTGGCCGGACACCTCCGGCCGATCCCCATGCTAGGACCGGTCACCGACAGAAATGTGCGCCGGACCCGGCCGGCCCGGGAGGAAATCGTCCTGGGGTCCGCGGGCAGCCGGCGTCGCGGAGGCTCGGCGCCCGGTGGTGAGCCGCCGGAAGGCCGGCCGTTCCACCGCCTCGGTGAGCAGCCAGCCGAGGCCGACCGCCGCAACGATCACGATCGGAAGCCGTGTCCAGCCGGTGAACCCGGCGTCGAGCAGGGCCTTCGCCAGCAGGTAACCGAGTTCCTGGTGAAGTAGGTAAACGCCGTAGGAAATGCCGGCGAGCCAGGTGATCAACGGCGCGATCGGGCGCAGGAAGGTCCAGTCGGGCCCCTTTGCCGCAGCACAAATTGTGATGAGCATCGCAGCAAAGCCGAGGTCCGAGGGCAGGCGCGCGGGATCCCCGGGCAGCGCCACGTGTTCCGGGTAAAGGTGCAGGTCCTGGGCGCAGACCGCGGCCACGAGCAGCAACGCCAGGTGTCGCCCGCCGATCCGGTCGCGGGACCACAGCCAGATGCCGATACCGGCGGCGAAGGCGTGCATCCGGTGTAAGCCGAAACCGTTGACGAGCGCGAAGGCCCACGGCGACGGGTTGTACACGCCGAGGATCCAGAACCGCAGCACCAGCGGCCCGGCGATCATCGCCCAGGCCAGCCATTCGACCCCGCGGCCGGTGCACAGCCGGCGCGCCCGCGACCAGAGCAGGGCAGCCCCGGCGAAGATCATCAGCTGCACGGGCAGCGTCCAGTACGAGCCGTCCAGCCAGATGAAGCCGTTGTGCCAGCCCTGGATCATGAACACGTTGACTAGCAGGTCCCAGCCCACCGGCACGTACCAGGACGATATCCAGGCCTGGCCGTCGGAGGTGGGCCCGAACAGCAGGTCCCACCAGCCTTCGCCGAAGCCCTGTCCGTTGAACGCCGCGCCCGCCATCCGCATGACCAGGTAGGTGGCTACGACGGCGGCCAGGTACGGCGGCAAAAGGCGAGCGACCTTGCGCCACAACCACCGACGGGTGTGTCCACGGCGGATCGTCTGGCACACGAAAAATCCGGAGACGACCATCAGCCCGGCGGCGCCGTACTGCGCCGTGATGCGGAAGGGATAGTCGTCGAGTTCGGGGTGCGCGAGCGGCCCCTGGTGAGTGATGTGTCCGAGCATCACCGAGAACACCGCGACGACTCGGACGGCGTCCCAACTGATGCGTCTGGGCTTGTTCGCGGGAGAGTCGGACCTGGGCACAGTCTTCCTGCAAGATCGGATCGGGGACTCGACCGAGGCTACGTCACGGATCCGGGGCGGCGAGGAACGGGTGGAACGGTGCGGAGCACACCGACTACCGTGTGACGAGTGGACGTAGTGGATGACTACACCGGGCATGTCGAACCCGGCGGTGACGCCGCGCGCCGGACCCTGGAGGCGCTGACCATCACCAAGCTGTCCGTCGGGCCGATGGACAACAACACCTACCTGCTGGTGTGCCGCGCCCAGAACGAAGCGCTGCTGATCGACGCCGCCGCGGACCCGGACCGCATCTCCGATCTCGTCGGCCACGGACCGGACCGGCCGGCGTTGCGCACCATCGTGACGACGCACCAGCACGGCGACCACTGGCAGGCACTGGGCGCGGTCGCCGGCGCGAACGGGGCCAACACCGCCGCCCACCCCGACGACGCCGGGCCGCTGCCGGTGCCGCCGGACTTCCTCGTCGAGCAGGGGGACACCCTCTCAGTCGGCGACTGCACCCTCGAAGTGATCCACCTGCGCGGGCACACCCCGGGCTCGATCGCCCTGCTGTACCGGGATCCGTCCGGGCCACCACACCTGTTCACCGGCGACTCGTTGTTCCCAGGCGGTCCTGGGCGGACGACAAATCCCAAGGACTTCACCAGCCTGATGGACGACCTGGAGGAGAGGGTGTTCGGCACGCTGCCGGACGACACGTGGTTTTACCCTGGTCACGGGGACGATTCCACCCTCGGCGCCGAGCGGCCGAAGATCCCGGAGTGGCGGGAGCGGGGTTGGTGAGCTGAAGACCTTCCCGAACGGGGCTGCCTACCAAGTAGGCGGCCCCGTTTGCGGTGGATCCCCCGCTGGTGCCACGGGCGGCGCTCGGCCGCGCGTCAGCTTGAGATGCGGGCTTCGATGCCGTCGAGGAGGAAGTCGAGGCCGGTCCGGAAGGTTTGGTCGGCGTCCGGGTGGGGGCCATCGTGGACGACCGTGGCCAGCGCGGGGAACCGGCCGGTGGCGAAGGTCCGCCGCAGATAAGGCCCGAAGGTGGCCTGCCACTGCTTCTGGTCCATCCCGGAGGCCCGCTCGGCGCGCCGCTCGGTGATTTCCCGGCGCACCGCGCCGATCACGTACGCGTTGACCGCGGCGATCGCCGGCACGACGGTGTCCAGGTCGATGCCGCTCATCCCGGCCGCTACAGCCTCCCCGCTGGCCAGCGTGTTCGGCCCTAGCTGGGGCCGCCCGCCGATCAGGTCGGCGAACCATTCGTGCCGGTGAGCGGCCCGCCGGATGGCTTCGGCGAGGGAGCGCAGCACCTCTCGCCAACTGTCTCCGGCCGGCCGGATCTCGGCGTGAACCGCATCGACCATCAGGTCGAGCAACTCCTCCTTGGTGGCGATGTAGCCGTACAGCCGCATCGGCCCGACGTCCAGCGCAGCAGCGACCTTGCGCAGGGACACCGCCGCCAGGCCGTCCGCGTCGGCCAGCCGGATCGCCGCTCGTACGATCCGCTCCCGGCTCAGCGGGGCCAGTACCGGTCGATCCGGCGGCTCCGGCCGCTCCCACACCAACATGCCGACGACAATACAGCGCCCAGTGCGATACAGTGTATTGACCAATACAGTGAATCGAGGATAGCTATGACCATCGCGATTGTCGGAGCCGGCTTGGGTGGCTTGGCCCTTGCGCGGGTGCTGCACGTGAACGGCATCGACGCCGTCGTGTATGAACGTGAACCGTCACGCGGTGCGCGCGGTCAGGGCGGCATGCTCGACATCCACTCCGGCCAGCGGGCGCTGCGCGAGGCCGGTCTGATCGACCAGTTCTACGCGATTGCCCGTGGTGAAGGCCAGGACATGCGACTTCTGGAGCCGGACGGCACCCTGCTGCTCCAGGAGGACACGCCCGACGACGCACCGCTTGAGCGACCCGAGGTCGACCGCGCCGATCTGCGCAACCTGCTGCTGGATTCCCTCCCCGAAGATGTGGTGCGCTGGGGGCACGCGTTCAAATGCGCCGACAACGGCCTCCTGTATTTCGCCGACGGCAGCAGTGCGACGTATGACCTGCTGGTCGGCGCGGATGGCGCGAACTCCCGAGTCCGTGCACTGCTGACCGACGCCCGACCCGCGCACATCGGCCAGAACGTCGTCGAACTCAGCATTTCCGACATCGACCGCACCCACCCCGACCTCGCGGCGATGGTCGGGCGCGGCAACTACTGGGTGCTCGGCAACGGACAATCCCTGGCCGCGCAGCGCAACGGCGACGGCCGCGTACGCATCGGCCTCAACTTCTACAACACCGCCGAGGACTGGTTCGCCACCAGCGGGATCCCGTTCGACGACCCGGCCGCCGCCCGAGCGCGGCTGATCGAGCTGTTTGCCGGCTGGGACACCCGGTTCACCGCGCTGATCGCAGCCTGCGACGACACGATCGTGCCGCGGTCGCTCACCACTCTCCCGGTCGGTCTGACGTGGCCATCGGCATCAAGCGTCACGCTGCTCGGCGACGCCGCGCACCTGATGCCGCCGGTGGGGGAAGGCGCCAACATGGCGCTGCTCGACGGCGCACTGCTCGGTCTCGCGCTGGCCGCGCACCCGGACGACTATCCCGCCGCCGTCAAAGAATACGAACGCGAGATGTTCGAACGTACCGGCGCTGCCGCCCGGATGTCCGCGGACATGCAGAAATTGCTGATGTCGCCGGACGCCGGCCGGAGGATGCTCGAGTTCTTCCAACCGGGCTGAATGCAACCGAATACGACCAGGCAACCGGCCGCCCGGTGGGGAGTGCTGCCGGGCACCGTTTCTGCTGCAAAGCGATCCGCAGGTGGAGGCAGCGCGGCGTCAGGCTCGTCCAGGTGTCTTGGCGAACGTAGCCAGTGGGCGTACGCGCCACACCACCCCGAGTGCGGGGTCACCGGTGGGGCTTGGCTCGACCTTTTCCACGGTGAAGCCCTCACGTTCGTAGAACGCACCCGCGCGCTCGTTGGCTACGAAATGTTCGATATACAGCCGATCAGCGTCAGCGGGCAACTGCCTGATGAGGGCATCGAGCAGCCGCGGGCCCAGCCCGTTGCCGCGATGCCGGGGGTGAACGTAGAGCTTGTACACCACGTGGTCGCCACCGCTTCGACCGCGCTGCCCGACGCCGACAAGGTGCCCGTCGGCGTCGGCGACGACTACCAGACCGCCGGCCACGGCTGCGCCGATGTGCGCCTCGTTCCACCAACTGCGGACCTGCTCGTCCGCCGCGGCGGCGCCGATCAGCGGGGCGTAGTGCGGCCGAATGTGCGCCTCACCGAACCGGCGGATTGCCGCCACATCGTCGTGTCCTGCATCCCGTACGACCGGTTCAGCACTCGACTCCACCGTATTCTCCCGCAACGGGCACACCCGATCTTGCACTGGCCAGACCAGGTTACGACAGCACAGCCCGCAGCCGAAGCCGAACCGATCGCCCGACTCGTACGCAGGCGCCCTTCCTAACCCTGGATCAGTGCGGTTCGGGTTGTGGAGCGTCCGTGGAGCCGCTCCCCGAGAAAGGCCAGGATCGCATCTCTGGCGCGTAGTCTGGGGTGCCCTTGTTGATCAACGAGGTGTGCGGTGACAACGCTGTGGGACGTGCCGACGACATCGCGGAAGAACGGGGCAGGTTGGAGTTGGCCTGCCTCGCTGGGCAGGACGCGGCCGTCGAACGCGTCGCCAAGGAGTGCCTGATAGGCGGCGAACCGCTGAGCGGCTGAAGGCTCTCGACCGAGACTGCAACTGATCCCCGGATTTCCGCGCCGCACTGGCGAGCGCTCAACGCTCATGCGGCAGCATGGGCCGATTGACCGGCACGATCGTCAGCAAATCGTCGAGGCCGTCGAAATCCTTAGGATTCGTGGTGAACAGCGGGAGCCTCTCCGCGATGGCGATCGAGGCGATCATCAGGTCAGCAATACGACGCCGGGGCTTGCGGCCAACACCGACGACGGCGGCACTGACGCGACCGTAAATACGCGCGGCTTCAGCATCGAAGGGAATCGGATCGAACTCGTTCTCAGCTCGTTGCAGGATTTCAAGACGTCTAGCACGTTCAGCGTGCTCGTCATACGAACTCTGTTCTTGCGCGCTCCGGACCTCGTGTGGTCCAGCCGACAACTCGGCCAGCGTGATCGCGCTGATTGCCATCTCATCAGGCAACTCAGTGGGATTCACCCACCTGCGAAGGATCACGATGTTGGTGTCGAGCAGCCCCTGCGTGTGTCGGTCACCGGTCATACGGGCTAATCATTTCGTGATCCGCAGCGGCGTCCTGGTCTGCACGGAAAGTCTCGATGTCAATGCCGGGCGCATTGCGCGACATCGCCGCAAACTGTTGTCGTGAGACGAATCGAGGGCGCCTACGTAGCGGGATCAACTCCGCGATCTCATGACCATCCCGCGTGACGGTGAACGACTCCCCATGCTCAACGGCATCCATGATCTCTCGCGATCGGCTCCGCAGGTCACGCTGGGTAATTTCAGGCTTGGCCGTCATTAAGGCAGTCTACCAGCTGTGCTACATCGTGCCATGCCGTGAACCTGGGTGCTCATCGGTCAGGCAGGTCGAGGTTCATCGTGGTCGCCACACCTGCCAGCAGCACGGACAGGCCGTGGCGAAACCTGTCGCGTTCGGATGTGTCGCCGACGAGCCGGTGAAACACCTCCTGCCGATCCTCGCCAGCGAACAGCGCCTGGGTATGCGGAAACTGCCCGGTGGCGAACTGACTTTCGACGAACCGCTCGGCCGCTTCGAACTCCTTGTCATCTGGGGCGACGCCCATCTCGGCCGAGCGCAGCACGTTGCCGCGCACATAGTCATCCACGAGGCCGAGCAGCGCGAATTTTTCGGGGGCGTCCAGGCCAGTGTCGGCGATCGCGGCGAGTGACTGTTCGAAATGACGCATGGCGTTGGGGCCGTGCGGCGCGTTCTGAAGGGAATGGAGGGCCCATGGGTGGCGCATCAGCACATCCCAGGTACTCAGCGCGACCGCGGTGAGGGCGTCGTACCAGTGGGCCGGGAACTCGTCGCCGGGGATCAGCACCTCGGCCATGATCGCGTCGTCCATCAGCGCGACCAACTCGTCTTTCGTACGCACGTAGTAGTAGAGCGTCATGGTGCCGGCGCCCAGTTCGCTGGCGACGCGGCGCATCGACACCGCGGCGAACCCCTCGGTGTCCGCGATCGTCAGCGCGGTCGACGCGATCTGGTCACGGGTGAACTTCGGCCGGCGAGAACCGGGCTCCGGCCGGGTCCAGATCAGTGCCGCCCCTTCCACGCTTGCCACTCGTACACTGTACCGTTAAGTTATTCGTACATCGTACGATAGTTTGGTACAAGATACGAAGAACAGGAGCCCAGGATGAGAGAGATCGACGTGGTGATCGCCGGAGGCGGCCCGACCGGGCTCACCCTGGCCTGTGAACTCGCCGTTCGCGGCATCGAATTCCGCATCATCGACCGGGCCGAGGGCTTCTTCGGCGGATCGCGCGCCGACGGCATCCAGCCGCGGACCATGGAGGTCTTCGCCGATCTCGGGGTGATCGACCCGATGCTGGCCGCCGGTGATCTCGGCACGGTGATGCGCGCCTACCGGGGAAACGAGGTCGTCTGGGAGGGCCGGATGGCCGAGCCCGTCGAACCGACCCCGTCCATGCCGTACCCGAACCCCTGGTTCGTGCCCCAGTTCCGCACCGAGGAGATCCTCCGCGAGCGGCTCGCCGAACTTGGCGGGCAGGTCGAGCTGTCGACCGAGTTGACCGACTTCACCCAGGACGCCGACGGTGTGACCGCGACGCTGGTCGCCAACGGCGTCCCCGAGACCGTGCGCGCCCGGTACCTGGTGGGCGCGGACGGCGGGCACAGCACGGTGCGCAAGCACCTCGGTATCGCCTTTCCCGGCGAGACCGACGAGGGCACCACGATGCTGTTCGCGGACGCACGAGTGGACGGCCTCAGTCACGACCACGGCCGGATCTGGCCGACGGGCGAGGGCGCCGTCTCAGTGATGCCGTTGTCCGGGACCGAACTGTTCGTCGTGGCGGCGACGCCTCCGGAGGACTCGGACGAGCCCGTCCTCGGCTACCTGCAACGGCAAATCACCGAGTCGTCGGGCCGGGAAGACATCGTGGTGCGCGAGGTCACCTGGTGCACCACCTGGCGGGCGAACACCCGGCTGGCCGAGCGCTTCCGGGACGGCCGGGTCTTTCTGGCCGGTGACGCCGGGCACGTACACCCACCGACCGGCGGCCAGGGCATGAACACGGGCGTCCAGGACGCCTATAACCTCGGTTGGAAACTCGCCGCCGCACTGTCCGGTACCGCCGACGACCTCCTGGACAGTTACGAAACGGAACGGCTGGCGGCGGCCCGCACCGCGCTGGACCTCAGCACGGCCCTGTTGGAGAAACACAAGCGCGGCGATGAAGACGCGCACGTGCGCGGCCCGGAGCTGTACGGGCTCACGCTGAACTACCGCGGCGGTCCACTCTCCCGCGACGACCGCAAGGAACCCGGCACGCTCAGCGCCGGCGACCGCGCGCCGGATGCCCCCGCGAGCACGCCGGACGGCCGGCCGGTGCGGCTGTTCGACCTCTTCCACGGTCCACACTGGACTCTGCTCGCCTTCGGCGCGGAGCACGCCGGCACGGTCGCGGACCTCGCCGGACGGTTCGGCCCTGCCCTGCGCGCATTCACCGTGGTCCAGCCCGGTCAACTCGCCGACCGCAACGCGGTGGTGGACAGCGACGGACACATCCGGGCCGGGTATGACGCGGCGGAGGGCACCCTGATGCTGGTCCGCCCGGACGGCTACCTCGGCCTCGTGACGAGCCGCGGCGCCGAGCGGCTGACGGAATACTGGAACGCGCTGCACGGCAGCCGGATGCCCGCCACAGCGTGATGGCCCCCGGTCCCTTACCGCTGGTCGAGGATCCCGCGGATGAAGGCGGCTTGCCCAGCGTGCTGCATGTCATCGTCGAGCACGCTCACCAGCCGGACCCCCAGGGACACGGGCGGGTCCCACCCCTCGTCCACGATGCGGTCGAGTTGGGATTCCTCGAGGCCGTCGAGCCAGGCGACGGTCTGCGCGTGCACAGCGTCGTGATACTCGGTCAGCAGGTCCGCGGGGGCGCGGACCGTGGCCACTGTCGCCGAGGAGTGCCCGTACCCGGTGTCTGCCGGATCGAGCGGAAGCGCGAACCGCTCATGGAAGCCACGCGTCGTCCACACCTGCTCGGTTCCGGCCAGGTCGGCGAGGTGATCGTCCTGGACCCGGGTCAGGTGCCACACCAGCCAGGCGATCGAATTCGCTTGTGGGGCAACGCGTTCGGCGAGCTGGTCCACGCTCAGCCCCTGGACGGCGTCATGCACCGATTCACGGATCCGGCCGAATCCGTCGATCACCAAGTCGGCAACGGTCATGCCAACCAGGCTATCCCCCGGCGATCAAACCGGCAGCGACGAAGCACCGGACCACACCCCCGGGTGTGGCGACGGTCTGTTCCGCGAGCAGCGTCCCGTCGACCGTGATCCGGCACTTCAGCGTTCCCTGCCCCCTGTCCTCGGCGGAGAGGCTGTAGAACTGCCCGCTGTGCGCGGGGATCTGCCAGCTCAACGATGCCGACCATGGGCCATCCGCCTCGGCGACCTGCGCGATGTTGGAATCCTGGACGACATAGGTGATGTTGAGGGCGCGGCCCCCGCTGAGCTCGTACTGGACGGAATGGGTGACCGGGGGTGCGGGCGCGGGGGTGACCGGCCCGGCCGCCGGCATACCGGCCGGCGGGCCCTGCGCCACGCTCGTCCGATGCGTGGTGAGCACACCGAAGACGAGACCGACAGCCAGCACTACGCCAAGGCCGGCGATCAGTGCTACAGAACCGTGACGAAGCCTTCGCTCCGGTGTGGAGTCCACCGCGGCCACACGACCTTTCCTCGTCTTCAACGGTTACTCGAGAGCCGAGGGCGAATCGTTACCAGTGCGAATCCTGTGGCGATTCTTTCACCCGTGTGGGGTAATAAGGGAGTTTCGGACGACGTGCGCCGCAATTACCCGAGGCCCTCCCGTGAAGGCCCGCTATTCGCTCGCGTCGTCGATGTCCCCGGTCTCCACGGAGATGACCCCGGACTGCCCTGCGAGCGCCGTCAGCAGGTCGTTGACCTGCCTCGGGCCAAGCAGCCGCAGGCGCAGGTCGATCAGCGAGCGGAACCTGACGTAGCCTCCGCTGTGCCCGTCTTCCTCGTCGTCGTCGCGGTCGAGTATCTGACGGTGGGTGACGGCCTGCTCGACGGAGTATCCGGAACGGGTGGCCAGTTCGAGGATCGTCCGCAGCACCCCCTCGCCGTCCCGGTAGGTCACCCGGACGGCCGCGGTGGCCGGGCGGGTGCGGGTCAGCAGGCGAACCAGCGGCGGGTAGCCGTAAACGACCAGGAAATGGGCCGCCGTGACCACCAGCGCGAGCAGCGGCAGGCCGGCGGCGCAAGCGCACCCCACGGCCACGCTCATCCACACCACGGCCGCCGTGGTGAGACCGCGCACGATGTCCCGCCGCACGAAGATCAGCCCGCCGCCGATGAACCCGATCCCGGACACGATCTGCGCCGCCACCCGGGAGGGGTCCAGCACGATCCGGCCCTCGGTGAGCACGTCGGTGAAACCGTACTTGCTGACCAGGAGAAACAGCGCGGCACCGACACCGACGAGGGTGTGCGTGCGCAACCCGGCGCTCTTCTGCTTGAGTTCGCGTTCCAGCCCGATCAGCGAACACAGCACGAGCGCGAGCAGGAGTTCACCGATCTGCGTCCAACCCTGACCTGACGGCTCCATGGTCGGCCAGTTTACGATCTCCCCTCGGCCTGCTTGTGCTGATCGGCCAAGAAATGCGTGATGTCCACGGTGGCCGGATAAAGCGCGCGGTAACGGCGATAGAACTCGTCATAGACGGCCGTGCGCGCCGGATCCGGCCGGACCGTGGCGGACACCGGGTTCCACGCCGCGACATCGGGTTCTGCTCCGGTGGCGACCGCGGCGAGCAACGCGTCGCCCAGCGCGGCGCCGATCGTCTCGGCCGGCACCTGCTGCTCCTGGCCGGTCACGTCGGTCACGATCTGGGTCCACAGTCCGCCCTGCGTCCCCCCGCCGACCGCGACCAGTCGTTTGGCCCGCCCACCCGAGGCGTGCATGACCTCCAGGTTGTGCCGAACGCCGTAGGCGATTCCCTCCAGGGTCGCCCGATACAGCTCCCCCAGCCCGTGACCGGTGGTCAGGCCGGCGATGATCCCGCGGGCGTCGGGATCGAACAGCGGGGTGCGCTCGCCGGCGAAGTACGGCAGCAGCAACAATCCCCGGCTGCCCGCCGGCACCTCGGCGGCCCGGCGGAGGAGATCGGCGAAATCGCCGCCGACCAACTCGCGCAGCCAACTGGTGATGGCACCGGACGTGGCCATGCCCGCCGCCAGCGAAAACGTGCCCGGGAAGGCGCCGCGGGTGGTCCACAGGCCGGGGTGGGGCCGTGGGTCGGCGAGCACCTGCACGAGGAACATCGTGGTGCCGTACATGACCATCGTGTCCCCCGGGTCGGCGACGCCGACGCTGGCCGCCTCCGCCCACGCGTCCACGGTCCCGGTGGTGACCGGTAGTCCTTGGGGCAGGCCGGTTTCCCGTGCCGCCGCGGCGGTCACCCGGCCGGCCACCTCGGTGGGCCAGAGCAGCCGGGGCAACTCGATCCCCGGCGCCACCTTCGCCGACCAGTCCGGTGCCCACCGGGCGTCGCGCAGGTCGTACATCGGGTCGCATTGGCTTGCCGAATGATGATCCAGCACGTACTCGCCGGTGAGCCGGTGTACCAGGAACGAACTGGCCATCAGGAACAGCCTGGTGCGGGCGAAAACCTCCGGCTCGTGGCGGGCGAGCCACACCCATTTCGGCCCGACCGCCTGGGAGGACAGCGGGGTGCCGGCACGGTCCAGAATGGACTCCGCGCCGAGTTCGGCGGTCAGCTCGGCGATTTCGGCCTCCGCCCGGGTGTCCACTCCATACAGGATCGCCGGGCGGAGCGGCCGGCCATCGGCGTCCGCGGGCAGCAGCACCGGACCGATGCCGCTCACCGCGAGCCCGGCCAGCCGCCGGCCGTCGGCGGCGGCCACCAGCTCGCGCGCGATGGCCAGGAAGTCCTGCCACCACACGGTTTCCGCGTCGTGCTCGACCCAGCCTGGGTGCGGGTGTGACGTTTCGTGCGGGCGTGAGGCGCGGGCCAGGATCTCGCCTCGCGGCGTCACCAGCACGCCCTTCGAACTCGACGTGCCGATGTCGATGCCCAGGAGCAGCCCGTCGCCCACGGAATCAGCGGCCATTCCCGGGCTCCTTAAGCGCTCTCGCCGGCGCGGGTCCACTCCTCAAGCCGCACGCCCAGCAGTTTGGCCACGGCCCGCATCTCCGGGCGCCGGTCGCCGGGGACGGCGTGGATGTGGTTCGCGCCGAAGCGGGACAGGAACGTCGGCCCGTCCACGTCCAGCCGGGCGAAGGCATGCGGCCATTCCGGGGTCGACTGCCGGATCAGCTCTTCGTTGGTGGCCTCGTCGTAACTTTCGAAATCGCCGAGCATCAGTTGCAGTCGGTATTCGCCCGCTTCCCGGGTGAGCCGGCCGAGCGTCATCCGGCCCGGTGCGGCGATGTGCTGCACGGAAGCGCCGCCCGCCGGGAAGAAGAACACCTCGGGATAGAGATTGACCTTGGCGAGGTTCTCCGCGGGATCGTCGCTGCGCGCCGCGTACCAGGTCGCGTGCTGGCCCGAGTTGCACAGGTCCCAGATGTCCCGATCCGCGTGGTAGTGCCGGACGTCGGCGAAGAGCACCGGGTCACCGGAGATCTTGTGGAACAGCTGCATGGTGAGCGCGCCGTCCATGTCCGCCTCGGTGGCGGTGACGTGCACGGGCTTCGGCCCGTTCCAGTCGTAGGGGTCGTTGAGGAAGGCCTCGGTGACATCCATCGTGGCGAAGTGCTCGGTCAGCTCGGGCTGGCCCTTGATACCGGAAAAGTCGAGCTTGCGTTCCTCGATGATCTCGCGGATCGCCAGGTACGACCGGATCTGCCGCTCCAGCAGTTCCGGCGTGAGCTTCTTGCCGTCGTAGTGCACACCCGCGGCATGCTTTTCGATCCATTCCCGCGCCTTGACCGCCTCGCCGGCGTCGGCCTGCTCGGCGCGGAGCACGAGTTCGTACTGGTCGATCTCCTCGACGTCGATGCCGAACTGGCGCATCCACTGGTCGGTGTTGGCGACCGCGGTGTTCATGCCCATCGGCCGCCCGCCGAACCGGCCGAACGTGGCACCGCGCAGCGACGCCACCGCGGCGGCGGCCCGTGCCTGGACGCCCACGTCGGCGATCAGCGCGGCATCGTCGGGGGCGCCCCACAGGCGGGTGTGGGTGCGGCCGATCTGGTCGAGGGCACCGCCGGCGGCGAGCATGCCGACCAGCCCGGGCTCGGTGGGATCGGTGCTGGCCACCAGGACCAGCGGGGTGCTGGTGGCGTCCGCGGCGAGCATGGTGAAGTGCGGGAAGCTCCACACCGCGTAGTAGAAGATCGTCACGTCCACGCCCGCGGCCGCGACCTGCCGGGCCACGGAAGTCGCGAGCGTGTTCGTGGCCACCAGTTCCTCGCCGGCCACCACCTGATGGCCCGCCGCGCTCAGCGACCGGACCAAGGCGTCCTGTTTGGACTGAATGAACCCGGCGTTGCGCGCGTGCACATGGTCGCGTCCGTCCGAGATGCTGATCACGCCGATGCGGGCCACGGTATCTGCCTTCCGGGGTGTCGAGTAATCGATTACTCAGACGCTATGCTGGACAGTGAGCGGTGTCAAATACGACCCAGTGCGCCGATGAGCGGTCCCCACACCGAAGTGGCGGGCTATCGTGTCGGCGGGAGGCTCGACCAGCGCGAAGACCGGCTCGCCACTCGGTCGCGCCGAGCGCCGCCGGCGTGGCAACAGGAGGAAAAGGTGGCGACCATCAACGACGTGGCCCGGCGCGCCGGGGTGTCCACGGCCACCGTCTCCCGCGCGCTCAACGGTAAGTCCACAGTGGACCCGGCGTTGGTGACACGGGTCCGCGCGGCGGCCAAGGAGCTCGGGTACCACCCCAACGGCCTGGCCCGCAATCTCCGGCGGCAGGAGACCGCGGTCCTCGCCCTGATCATCGCCGACGTGGAGAACCCGTTCTTCACCGCGATCGCCCGTGGCGTCGAGGATGTTGCGCAGGCCGAGGGCTACTCCGTGGTGCTGTGCAACTCCGACGAGAGCGCGGAAAAGGAGCGTCGCTACATCGATGTGGCGCTCCAGGAACGGGTTGCCGGGGTGATCCTCTCCCCTACCGGCGCGACGTCCAACGTCGAACGGCTACACGAACGCGGCACGCCGGTCGTCGCCGTGGACCGGCCACTCCCGGCGGGCGATCAGGTGCTGGTGGACACGCGGCTCGCCGCACGGGAAGCCACCAACCACCTGATCGCCGCCGGATACCGCAGAATCGGCTGCGTGACCGGACCCGCCGGGGTACGCACCGCGAACGACCGCCTCGCCGGCTACCGCGACGCGATCCGGGCCGCGAACCGTCCGGAACTCTTCCGCCACGGACAGTACTGGGCCGCCGGTGGAAAGCAGGCCACGGTCGAGTTGCTCGCCGAGCCCGAACCACCCGACGCGCTGCTGATCGCCAACAGCGCCATGGCAATCGGCGTGCTCGAAGCCCTCAGCGAAGCGAAGCTGCGTCTCGGCCGTGACATCGGCGTCGTCACCTTCGACGACGCCGCGTGGGCCACCCTGATCGACCCGCCGTTGACCGTCGTGGCCCAGCCCGCCTACGAAATCGGCGAGCAGGCCGCGAAACTCCTCTTCGCCAGAATCGGCGACCCCTCCCCGCCACCGCACACGGTCACCCTCGCGGCGCGGCTGGTCACCCGCGGCAGCACCCTGCGCGGGTAAGCCGCTCACCGCTATTGGCGGTTGAGTTCGGCGTAGACCTGTGGCGCGTTGTCCTTGGTGACCAGTTTCGTCGACAGGGTGTCGGTTTTCGGCACCTGCTGGCAGTCGATGAGCAGCTTCTTCGCCGCGTCGACCGCCTCCCTTCCACCGGTGGGGTAAACGAACGTGGCAGAGATTCGCCCGGCCTCGACCGCCTTGATCCCGCCCGCCTCGATGGGCAGCCCGTCGATCCCGGTGATCGGCAGGTCCGGCCGCCCGGCGTTGGTCGCGGCGATCCGCGCGCCTTCGGCCATCGGGTCGTTCTGCGAATAGATCGCCTGGATGTCGGGGTTCGCCTTGAGAATCGCGTCCGCCTGCTGCTCGCCCTTGTCCTGCAGCCAGTCGCCGTCCTGGGCGGCGACGATCTGGATGTTGTGGCCGGCGATGCCCTGGTCGAACCCGTCGGCGCGCTCCTTCGCCGGGGTGGACCCGGCCAGCCCGCGCAACTCGGCGATCTTCCCGCCCTGCGGCAGCAGCACGTTCGCGAAGTACTGCCCGGCCTGTCGGCCGATGTCGACGTTGTCCGCGCCGATGAACTCGGTGTAGGCGTCGCCGTCCACCTTGCGGTCGAGCACCAGGACCGGGATTCCCTTGTCGTAGGCCTGTTTCACCACCGCGGTGAGCGGCGTCGCCTCGTTCGGGCTGATGATCAGCAGGTCGATCTGCTGGGTGAGAAAGTTGGTCACCTGCTCGACCTGCTTCGCGTTGTCCTGTGCGGCATCGGCGAACTTGACGGTGAACTGGGGCACCGTCGAGGCGGCCTGGCGAATGTCGTCGTCCATCCGCTGGCGGTACGGCTCGGCCACGTTCGCCTGGCTCATGCCGATCGTGTAACTCCCGCCCGGGCCGTGACATTTGCTGGGCGCCGCCTGCTGCCCGCCGCCCGTACCCGCGTTCTCGTGGGTGGTGCCGCACGCCGTGCCGGCCGCGATCACGGCACACGCCGCCAGCGCCGCACCCACCACCGTGGATGACCGCATCGTCATTCCCCTCCACCTCCTGTGCTGTTGTTGAAGTTCTCCTCTGATGTGAATCCGACGCGAAGTCACGAAACCGATGCCGGACGCAACTGTTGCAGGCCCGCGGCCAGGACGATGACCAGGCCGATGATGAGCAGTTGGACGTTGGAGTCGACGTTGCGCAGCCCGAGGATGTTGCGAAGCACACCGACGAGCAGGGCGCCCGCGACCGTGCCGGCCACCGAGCCGCGGCCCCCGGCAAGGCTGGTGCCGCCGATCACGACGGCGGCGATCGCGTCCAGTTCGTATCCCGTGCCGTCGTTGGGACCGCCGAAGTTCAACTGTCCCGCGTGGACGATGCCGGCCAGCGCCGCCAGCAGCCCGCAGAAGCCGAACACCAGGATTTTCACCCGCGTCACCGGCACCCCGGACAGCCGCGCCGCCTTCTCGTTGCCGCCGATGGCATACACGTGCCGCGAAAACGCGCTGACCCGCAGCAGCACCACGGCCAGCGCGGCGACCACGATGAAGATCAGCGCCGGGATCGGGACCAGGCCGTCGAAGGTCCGCTCGCCCAGCAACGAGAACGCAGGCGGTGCCTGGCCCGGCCGGTCGCCATAGGTGATCGCGATCGCCTGCCCGCCGGACCAGATCCGGGCCAGCCCGCGCGCGATCTGCATGCCCGCGAGGGTCACGATGAACGCCTGGATGCCGAAGGTCGCGATCGCGACCCCCTGCAGCAACCCGAAGGCCAGGCCGATGGCCAGCACACTCAGCACCGCCGGCACAATCCCGAAACCGTTGTTCACCAGCAACGACGCCGACCCGACGCTGGCCAGGCCGAGCACCGAGCCGACCGACAGGTCGATCCCGCCGATCAGGATCACCAGGGTCATCCCCACGGCGAGAATGCCGATCTCGGAAATCGACCGCACGACGTTGAACAGGTTGCCGGAGTCGAGGAACAGCAGTTGCCCGTTCTTGCTCGGCGAGTAGAACACCGCGGCGATGAACACCAGGGCAAGGCCGAACAGGCTCTGGAACTTGAACAGGGTGGGCAGGAACTGGCGGCGCCGGTCGAGGGCTCCTTCGGCGAGCTTGGTGTTCATCGCTGTCCCTCCGCGGTTGTTCAACCCCCACCTCCCACGGTCAGGCCCTCCACGGCACCCTGCCCCATCGCGGCGGCGAGCACCTCGGCCTCCGACACCTCGCTGGTATTCAGCTCGTGCACGCTTCGCCCGTCCCGCACGAGGACTACCCGATGACACACGCCGACCAGCTCGGCCGGCTCCGACGACGCGAGCAGCACCCCGAGGCCCTGGCTCGCCGCCTCCCAGAGCAACCGGTAGATCTCCGCCTTGGCGCCGACGTCGACGCCCCGCGTCGGCTCGTCCAGTAGCAGCAGGCGGGGCTCGGTGAGCAGGTTGCGACCGAGCACCACTTTCTGCTGGTTCCCACCGGAAAGCGCGCCGACCGGTGCGTGGAGCGACGCGAGCTTCACCCCCAGCCGCTCGGTGGCGGTTCGTGCCGTGCCGCGTTCCCGCTTGGACGACACCAGCCCCAGCCGGGCAATCCTGTCCACAATGGATAACACGGTGTTGGCCAGCACCGAGTGCTCCAGGGCCAGCCCGGCGATCCGCCGGTCCTCGGGCACGAACGCGATGCCGAGTTCGAGGGCCTGCCGCGGCCCGCGCGGCCGGACCGGCCGGCCACCGAGCAGGACCCGGCCGTCCCACGGTCCCCGCGCGCCCACCCCGTACAGCGTCTCCAGCAGTTCGGTCCGGCCGGAGCCGAGCAATCCGGCGAGCCCGACGATCTCCCCTTCCCCAACCCGAAGCGTGATTCCGGCCGGATCGCGGCGGCCCGGCCGCGACCGCCGCACCGCCAGACCCTCCACCCGGAGCAGGTCGGCTGCCCCCGACGTCACCGCCACCGCCTCGCCCGCGCCGTCGGTCGCGCGGAACATCAGGTGCACCGGGCGCCCGACCATGGCCTCGGATGCCTGCGCCGCGGTCATCGACCGGGCGTCGAACTCGGCCACCACCCCGCCGTTGCGCAGCACCGTCGCCCGGTCGGCGACCCGCCCGATCTCCTCCATGCGGTGGGAGATGTAGACGATCCCGGCCCCGGCCAGGCGCAGCTCGGCGATCACCGCGAACAGCCGGTCGACCTCGCGCGCGGACAGCGCGGACGTCGGCTCGTCCATGATCAGGAGACGGGCCTCGTGGGAAAGCGCCTTGACGATGGTGACCAGCTGCTGTTCGCCGGTGCGCAACTGCTCGACCGGGCGCCGCGGGTCGATGGGCACCCCGGTGCGCTCGATCAGCGCGGCGGTCTCGCGCACCATGCGCCGGCGGTCGACGACGCCCAACCGGGTCCTGGGCTCCCGCCCGAGGAACACGTTCTCCGCGACCGACAGCGCGGGTACCAGGTCCAGCTCCTGGTGGATCATCGCGATCCCGGCCCGCTGGGCGTCGGCCGGTCCGGTGAACCGCACCGGCTCGCCGCCGATCCGGATCCGGCCCCGATATCCACCGACCTCGCCGGAGAGGATCTTCATCAGGGTGGACTTGCCGGCGCCGTTCTCGCCCAGCAGTGCGTGCACTTCCCCGGCCCGCACCGTGAAGTCGGCGCCGGCGACGGCCTGCACCCCGCCGAAGGACTTGCTTACGCCGATCATCTCGACCAGCGGAGCGCTCGATTCAGCCACGACGCGTCTCGTCCATCTCGACTCCGCACTTGAGCGAGAAATCGATTACTTCGGCGAAGTTAGATGGGGTCACGCCACGTGTCAATCCCTCAATCGGGCTCGGCTGTGTCCAACCCGCATCAAAGGAGTGTTCAACTCACGGCGGTTCAGGTTCAACTCGCGCGCGCCCCATTTCACGCGCGCGAGTCGAACCTTCACACCTTCGAGTAGAGCGTCAGAGCCGGCGGCTCCACCAGTCGAGCACGGCTTCGAAGCGCTGGATCCGGTGCCGCGGCCGGCCGGACCGGCTCAGCTCGTGCCCTTCACCGGGGAAGAGCAGCATCTCCACCGGCGTGCCCGCACGCTTGAGCGCGACGAACATGCGCTGCGCCTGCTCCACCGGGCAGCGCCAGTCGTGCTCGGAATGCACCACGGCGAACGGGATCTTGATGCGGTCGGCGTAGCTGAGCGGGCTGCGGTCGAGTTGAGTCTGCAGGTCCGATCCGACGTAGGCGTCGGTGAACATGTAGCCGATGTCCGAACTGCCGGTGAAGGAGTCCCACGCGTTCACCGCGCGCTCGCTCCACGCCGCCCGGAACCGCTCGCCGTGGTGACTGGCCAGCCAGCCGGTCATGAACCCGCCGTAGGAGCCGCCCATCACGCCGACTCGCGACGCGTCGAGATCCGGGCGGGTCAGCGCGGCGTCCAGCAGTGCCAGCAGGTCGTCCGCATCGACCGTGCCGAGCCCGTGCACGATCGCGCGGCCGTGACTCTCGCCGTAGCCGGAGGAGCCACGCGGGTTGCCCATCACCACGGCGTAACCGGCCGAGGCGTACACCTGTGCCTCGTCGAACAGGCCCCAGTCGTAGGCCGAGAACGGCCCACCGTGGATGACGAGCAGCACCGGATGCGGCCCCTCTCCTTCCGGGCGCACCAGCCAGCCGTGCACCGGGTAGCCATCGGGCGCGGTGGCCGACAGCTCCTCGACCGGCCGGATTCCCTTCTCCCGGACCGGTTTCGACCAGTCGGTGAGCACCCGGGTGCCACCGTTTTCGACCACGACGACATCGCCCGCGCTCTCCGGCGTGGCGACCACGGCGACGATCCGCTCGCCGTCCACGGCGAAGGCACGCACCGCCGCGCGTTCCCCGGTCACCAGCGACAGCTTGTCCAGCGGGACACCGTCGGCGTCCTGCGGGACCGCGCGCAACTCGACGCTCCCCCGGTTCCCCACGGCCACCAGCACCTGGTCGCCGTAGGGCACCGGGCCACCGGCCGCGGGTGCACACGCCACCGTCTCGGCCTCGGTCATCCGCCTCGGCACCGCGGGCTCGCCGCCGGTGGCGGGCAGCACGGCCGACCACAACCCGGGGTTCCGCACGTCCCAGTTCGGCCCGACGAACTCCGAACCCAGGTACCAGACGACACCATCCTCGCCGACCACGGGATGTTCCGCGTCACCCGCGGTCCGCACGGCGAGCACGGGCTCGCCGCCCTCGGCGGGGACGGCATAGATGTCGGCCTCCTCCGTGGCGGTGGCACCCCAGTCCCGCTTGGCCACGACGAGCACGGCCCGACCGTCCGGCGTCCACGCGGGGTCAGCCACGTCGACCCGGTCGTCGGTGAGCGGTTCGAGCTCCCGTGCCTCGTCCTGGATGTCCAAAACGAACAGTCGCTGCCGCCGGTCGACCAGGAAGCCGATGTTGTCCAACCGGTAGTCAAGCCTGGTGATGTGCCGGGGCGCCTCCTCGTCGGGCTCGGACTTGGTACCGCCCTCGTCAGGCGTCCCGTAGCGGCCCGGCTCGGGGATCCGCGCGGTGAACGCGACCCGCCGCGAGTCGGGCGCCCACACCGGCCGGCCCGCACCGAGGGGCAGGTCCGTGAGCTTGCGCGCGTCGCCACCGCCGGTGGGCATCACGTACAACTGGGGACGGTCTTTCTGTCCGTCGGCGCGCAGGAAGGCGACCCAGCGACCGTCGGGCGAGATCGAGGGAGAGGAGTCCCGCTCGCCGTGAGTCCAGCGCCGGACCGCGCCGTCGAGACCCACCTGCCACAGGGTGCCGCGATAGCTGTTGGTTCCGGGATCGGGGTTGGTCAGCCCGGCCAGCAGGAAGTCACCGTGCAAGGCCGGGGTTCCGGGGACGGCAAGGAGTTCGAGATCGACAGGACGCATGGCGCCGACGCTACCGCGCCGGTGCCGGGTTTTGGCGCGTCCAGCGAAACCCTGGCCGGCGTCACCGTAGTGACGAAGCCCGTCCCGGAGGGTCACGCCGGGATTTGGCCAGGCTGAGCAATGTTGTGACGGTGAGCACGCCGACGATCACCCCGAGGGAGAGCCAGTTGCTGAAGTCCAGCCAGTCCGGCACGACGTGATACTCGTTGAGCGCGTGCAGAACCAGTTTCGCGCCGATGAAGCCCAGGATGATCGCCAACCCGTAAGACAGGTAGACGAGTCGGTTCACCAGGCCGCCGAGCAGGAAATACAGCTGCCGCAACCCCATCAACGCGAAGGCGTTGGCGGCGAAGACCAGAAAGCCCTCCTGGGTGATGCCGAAGATCGCCGGGATCGAATCGACCGCGAACAGCAGGTCGGCGCTGCCGATCGCCACGATCACCAGCGCCATCGGGGTCATCCGGCGCTTGCGGTCGATCGTGATGAACGCCCGGTGCCCGTGGAACTCCTCGGTCACCGGGTAGATCTTGCGCACCCAGCGGGTGAGCGCGTTTTCCCGGTACTCGGTCTCGTCGTCGTTGCCGCGCAGCATGTTGATCGCGGTCCACAGCAGTACGGCGCCGAAGGCGAAGAACACCCAGACGAACCGCGAGATGAGCGCCGCACCGATCGCGATGAACACGCTGCGCATCATCAGCGCGAGCAGGATGCCCACCAGCAGCACCCGGTGCTGGTGGATCACCGGCACCTTGAACGACGCCATGATCACCATGAAGATGAACAGGTTGTCCACCGACAGCGAGTACTCGGTGAGGTAGCCGGTGAAGAACTGGGCGCCGTAGTCATGCCCCGCGAACACCCAGATCCCGGCCCCGAACAGCACGGCGCAGAGGACGTAGAACACGACCCAGCGCGCCGCCTCGCCGGTGGTTATCTCATGTGGCCGGTGGTCCACGATCACCAGGTCCACCGCGATCAGGACGAGCAAGCCCACAACGGTGGCGGCCCACAGCCACAACGGGACGTACATCTATGCGAAAACCTCCGGTTAGCGCGCATGGCGCCGAGCCGGAGGTCTCTTCCGCCAGAAACACTGGCCGACGGTGCCGGGGTCCCGCAGGACAACCGTGCTGACGACACCGCCGCGAAGGAATACTCCCCTCCACGTACGCCTGCCATCATGAAGCATGCAGCGGGCGCCGGCCAGCTTAGGTAAGCCTTATCACCTACCGGCCCGCGCAAACTCTCAGGAACGCTCGCATACGGTCATGGCGTGCCTCGATTCCCGTTTCCACGCACCCGGCGCACTCGCCTGCTGACGCTGGCCGCCGTGGTCGTCATCCTCGCCGCGGTCGGCCTGGTCTGGGTCCGTTCCGCCGGCGGAGACGGCCCCCCGGTGCGGACCCAGGACGCGATGATCGACGTGCCCGCCGCTCCCGGCTCGGCCGAGCAGGTACGGCTGGACACCACGATGTACTTCCCGGAACGAACACCGGCGCCCGCGATCCTGCTCGCGCACGGGTTCGGGGCCGACAAGACCAGTGTCACCGGCGAAGCCCAGGAACTGGCGCGCAAGGGGTTCGTGGTGCTCACCTACTCCGCGCGCGGCTTCGGCCACAGCGCCGGCCAGATCTCGCTCAACGACCCGGACTTCGAGGTCGCCGACTCCTCCCGCCTCCTCGACTACCTCGCCACGCGGCCGGAGGTGCAGCAAGACGGCCCGAACGACCCGCACGTCGGCGTAACCGGCGTCTCCTACGGCGGCGCGCTGACCCTCATGCTGGCCGGCCAGGACCGGCGAGTCGACGCGATAGCGCCCGTCATCACCTACAACGACCTGGCGCAAAGCCTGATCCCGAACGGGGTCTTCAAGCGGTCGTGGGCGGCGCTGCTGTTCTCCTCGGGAGCCACGGGCGGCGCGGGCGGCGGCACGGGAGCCGAGGCGCCCGAACCGGGGCAGGCGACCACCGACAGCGCCACCGCCCTCTCTTCCGGGGCCGGCTCGGCCGCCGCCGCTTCGGCGCCGCAGTCGCCGCCGGCGGCACCCGGGAACGGCGCCTCGTGCGGCCGGTTCACCGCGCGAATCTGCCAGGCCTACACCGAACTGGCCACCACCGGCGTGGCCAGCCCGGCCACCCTGGACCTGCTGCACCGGGTCTCGCCCGATTCCGTCACCGCGAACATCAAGGTGCCCACGCTGCTGGTGCAGGGCGAGAACGACACGCTGTTCGGGCTCGACCAGGCCGAGGCCAACGCCCGGCAGATCACCGCGGCGGGCGGGCAGGTTCAGCAGATCTGGTACGCGGGTGGGCACGACGGCGGCAAGCCCGGCCCGCAGCTGCGCGCCAAGATCCACGACTGGCTGCGCTTCCAGCTCACCGGTGAGGGCACCAACCCGGTCAGCGGGTTCCCCTACGACGTCCAGGGCACCCTGCGCGCTTCGGGTGCCCCGTCGGTCCGGATCGTGGAAGCGGCCAGCGACGTGTCACAAGACCAGACGGTGGCGCTGGCCGGGCCGGAACAGACGATCGTGAATCCTCCGGGCGGGGTGCCGGCGGCGGTGAGCGGCATCCCCGGACTCAACGGGCTCTCCGGCTCCTCGCGGGCGACCGGCCTGTTCGGCGTCGACCCGCCCGGCCAGTCGGCCCGGTTCACCTCGGCCCCGCTGGCCTCCCAGCTCCTCGTGGCCGGGGCGCCCACGATCCGGTTGCGGGTCTCGGGCACCGCGGGCGAGGCCGTGCTGTTCGTCAAGCTCTACGACGTGAGTCCGGACGGGACCGCCAGCCTGCCGGCGAACCAGGTGATGCCGATCCGGGTCGCCCTGCCGGCCGACGGCAGCCCGGTCGAGGTGCCGGTGACCCTGGCCGGGATCGTGCGGCCCATCGAGTCCGGCCACCTGGTGCGGATCGTGGTCGGCACCACCGACCAGTCCTTCACCACGCCCGTCGCGCCCGCCTCCTACCGCGTCTCTCTCGACGGCGGCGTGACCGTCCCGACCGTGCCGGGTCACGCGGTCGGGGCCGGGTGGCCGGTGAACAACCTGCTGGCCATCGCGGGCGTGGTCGCCGCGGCGCTGGTGATCGCGCTGATCGCGGCGCTGCGCCGGCGGCGGGCACACCACGCCGACCCCGAACTGGCCGAGGTGCCGCTGGTGATCAACGGGCTCACCAAGGCATACCCCGGCGGCCTGACCGCGGTGAAGCAGCTTTCCTTCCGCGTCGAACGAGGCCAGGTGCTCGGGCTGCTCGGCCCCAACGGCGCAGGCAAGACGACGACGCTGCGCATGCTGATGGGCCTGATCACGCCGAGCGCCGGGGAAATCCGGGTGTTCGGACACCGGATCACGGCGGGCGCGCCGGTGCTGTCCCGGATCGGCTCGTTCGTCGAAGGCTCCGGCTTCCTGCCTCACCTGTCGGGTGCCACGAACCTCCAGCTGTACTGGGCGGCCACCGGACGGCCGGTCGAAAGCGCGCACGTCACCGAGGCGCTGGAAATCGCCGGGCTCGGCGACGCGGTGCACCGGAAGGTGCGCACGTACAGCCAGGGCATGCGGCAGCGGCTGGCCATCGCGCAGGCGATGCTGGGCCTGCCGGAGCTGCTCGTGCTCGACGAACCGACCAACGGGCTCGACCCGCCCCAGATCCACCAGATGCGCGAGGTGCTGCAGCGTTACGCGGCCACCGGGCGCACCGTGCTGGTGTCCAGCCACCTGCTGGCCGAGGTCGAGCAGACATGCACGCATGTGGTGGTCATGCACCGGGGCGCGCTGGTCGCCGCGGGCGAGGTCGGCGACATCGCGGCCGCGGGTGGCGAGGCGACCTTCCGGGTGGACCGGCCGGCCGCCGCCGCGGACGCCCTGCGCGGCTTCGACGGAGTGTCCCATGTGGACGTCGAGGGCAACCTCGTGCACGCCGACCTGGACGGGCTGCCGCGTGCCGAGGCGGTGGCGGCGCTGGTGCACGCCGGGGTGGCGGTCGAGCAGGCGGGCCCGCGGCGCCGGCTGGAGGACGCGTTCCTGCGCTTGGTCGGAGAGGATGGGTGAGGGCGTCGATCGCGGTCGCGCGCGAACTCGCGGAGGAGAAGGCATGAGCAAGGCGGACCAGGCCGCGAACGCGGCGATCGACACGGGCGTGCACACCGATCCGGCAGCGCTCGACGAGCTCACCGACGCGGCCGAACACGAGCACTCCGGTGTCGGGCCGGACGGCGGCGTGCTCGGTTACCGGCCCGGCCGCACCCTGCGGCTGGGGGTGGAGCTGCGCCGGCAGCTTCGCCGGCGGCGCACCCAGCTGGTGCTCGGGTTCGTCGTGGTGCTGCCGTTCATCCTGGTGCTGGCGTTCGAACTCGGTCAGTCGAACCCGAACCGCCGCTCGGGTGGCTTCGTCGACCTGGCGACGGCGAGCGCGCCGAACTTCGTGGTGCTGGCGCTGTTCGTGTCCGTCGGCTTCCTGCTGCCCACGATCGTGGCCCTGTTCTTCGGCGACACGGTGGCGAGCGAGGCTTCCTGGTCGAGCCTGAAGTACCTGCTGGCGATTCCGGTGCCCCGCCATCGCGTGCTGCGGCAGAAGGCGATCGCCTCCGCCCTGCTCGCCCTGCTGGCACTGGTGCTGCTGCCGCTCGTGTCGCTGGGCGTGGGCATGATCTTCTACGGCTCCGGCGACGCGATCAGCCCGACCGGCGATGCGATCCCGTTCGGACAGAGCCTGCTCGCGCTGGCCATGTCGTGCGGCTATATCGTGATCCAGCTGGCCTGGGTCGCGGGGCTGGGCCTGCTGCTGAGTGTGCTCACCGACGCGCCGTTGGGCGCGGTCGGCGGCACCGTGCTGGTGGCGATCCTGTCCCAGATCCTCGACCAGATCACCGCGCTGGGCAGCCTGCGGAACTACCTGCCGACGCACTACGCGTACTCGTGGGTGGATTTCATCGCCACCGATATCGATTGGACGAACATCGCCGCGGGCGTGCTCTCCGCGATCGCGTACGCGACGGTGTTCTGGCTGATCGCGGCCCGCCGATTCGCGACGAAGGACATCACCAGCTGACCGGCCTGCAACGCAGGCGGGGGGTCACCGTGGGTGGGCGCAGTGAGCCGATGCGTGGCATTTCCGGGAAAACCCCCGCCTGGCCGCGATCCGCCGTGAACCATGCGGACAGCGGCTGGCGCGGCGTCGCCCCGGCCGCGTAAAGTCTTTTTATTCCCACATCCCCCAGGAGGCACACGCCATGCCTCGTCCGGTTCATTTCGAGGTCCACGCGACCGATCCCGAGCGGGCGATAACCTTCTACGCCACGGTATTCGAGTGGGGGTTCGAACGCTGGGGCGATACCCCGTACTGGTTGATCACGACCGGCAACGGGCCCGGTATCGACGGCGGGCTGGTGGCCAGGGAAGGCCCGCCGCCACCGGAAGGCGCACCGGTGAACGCCTTCCCCGTGACCCTGGATGTCACCGACCTCGACTGTGTCACCCGGCGCGTCGAGCAGGCCGGCGGCGGGGTGGTGAGACCGAGAAGCCTGATCCGCGGAGTGGGCTGGCTCGCCTACTGCAAGGACACCGAAGGCAACATTTTCGGCGTGCTGGAAAGCGACTCGACCGCCGGGTAGCTACCGCTGCCGGCTGCGCGCCCGTCAGCTCGTGACGCGATGCTGGTGGACCCGCAGGTGCAGGGTCGCCAGGTCCAGCAGCGGGGTGTCCACCGACATCGCCCGCGCCCGCGCCACCAGGTCACCGAAGACGTGTTCGACTTCGGCCGGGTTCCCCGCGGCCACGTCCCGGTACATGGAGGAGGTGATCGGGGACCCGGCTCGGGTGCAGATCGCCGTGGACGCCTCGAGTTCGGCATCGGGCACCGGATGACCGGCTGCCGAGGCGACCGCCGCCGCCTCGGCGATGACCGCGCGCGCGAACTCGGCGCCACCCGGAACTGCGGCGACATCCCCGACCGAACCACGCATCAGACAGGTGATCGCCCCCAGCGAGGCGATGAACGCCCATTTGCGCCACATTTCCCCGATGATGTCCGCCGAGACCGTGAATTCGTAGCCGTCGACGTCCAGCTCCTTGCCCAGCTCCGCCACCCGCGGCGAGACGCCGCCGCCCTGCTCTCCCAGCACGAAGCCGGCCAGCGGCCCCACCCGCAGGATGTCGCCGTCGGCGTTGATCGTGGTCATCACCTTCACCACGCCCCCCAGCACGGATTCCTTGCCGAACCGGGCGTTGAGAGTGTCCAAATGCGCCATTCCGTTGAGGAATGGCACGATCACCGTGCGCGGCCCGACGGCCGGGGCGACGTCCTCGACGGCCCGCTCCAGCGCGGCGGCCTTCACCGACACCAGCACGACGTCGTACGGTTCCGCCAGCTCCGCGGCCGTGACCAGCTCAGGCCGGAGGATTTCGTTTTCGCCGAGACCCGTGATGCGCAGCCCGCGCTCGCGCAGCAGCGCCGCCCGCCGTGGCCGCACCAGGAACGTGACGTCCCGGCCCGCGCGCACCAGCCGCGCTCCGAAGAACCCACCGGTGGCTCCGGCACCGACGACGAGAATCCGCATTCCCACGCTCCCAACCAATCCGGCCGGCTTCGCCAGACCTGCTCCGGTCCGGCCTGCCGACGCCGGATCCACCAGCCGCCACGGTAAAGGGTGGTTTCCCGGGGCGCCAAACCGCCTCCATGGGCTGGAAAGGCCACGGCGTCACATGTGGGTGCGGGCCGACCACAGTTCGGGAAAGACCGCTCGTGCCAGGCTCCGTTCCAGCCACCCGATGCCGGACGAGCCGCCGGTGCCCGGCTTTGCCCCCATCGCACGACGAACCGCGCTCAGATGGTGGTAGCGCCACTCCCCGAACCGCTCGGCGACCTCGGCGAGGGCTTCGCCCAGCATTCTGAGGTGGTTGTCCGGGCCATCGTCGGAGTAGATCGCCACCCACGCGGCCTCGACGGCCGGGTGGGGCACGTGCTCGAGGGTGAAATCGCGGTCGAGCACGGCGCGCGGGATCTCGTGGCCGTGCGCGGCGAGCACGGCGACCGTGTCGTCCCAGATGCTCGGCTCTTCGAGCGAGCGCAGCAGCTCCCGGTGGGTGGCCACATCTCGCTTGAACAGACGGATCAGCGAAGCGGTCCTCAACCCCAGCCTGAATTCCAGCCGCCGGTACATCGCCGACTGCATGCCCGATGCGTCGCCCAGCTGCGCGCGGAAACGATTGAAGTCGGCCGGGGTCATCCAGCGCAGGCTCTGCCAGCTGGCGTCGAGGCCCTCCAGATGCAGCGCGGCGCGGCGCAGGGGCGCGAGCGACGACCAGATCTCACCGGCGCGCAACTGCCGCTGCGCCTCGCGGAGTTCGGAGTCGATGAGCCGGAAGTACAACTCCATGATCTGGCTGACCACCAGGAAGGACATCTCGCCGGGGTCATCGGTGCGCGGTCGCTGAAGACTGTGCAGGGTTGTGGCCTCGACATAGCGGTCGTAGGGCACGCGCCCGTCGAAGTCGACGATCAGAGTGTCAACGCTCGGTTCGCTCATAAGCACCCTCCGCAAGGATTATGCCCCGGTGAACAGGCGGACGGAATGCCATTTCAACGGCGATACCCGTGTTCAGCCGTGACTTCCTCCGCATATGCTGCGATCTACTTAACAAACGAGAGGACGTCCTGGTGGACGAGATGGACTGGGAGATCCTGCGGGAGCTCCAGGACAACGCGCGGTTGTCCTTCAACGAGTTGTCCCGGCGCGTGCACCTGTCGCCACCCGCCGTGGCAGAGCGCGTACGCCGGCTGGAGACGGCCGGCGTGATCACCGGCTACCACGCGGAAATCGACGCAGAACGCGTCGGCTGGGGCGTGAACGCGTTCATTCGGATGTCGTGCTACGGGCAGCACTGCGTGCTGCGCGACCCGGAGGTGCCCGGCTGGCCCGAGATCCGCGAGATTCACCGGGTCACCGGCGACGCCTGCAGCATCCTCAAGGTGGCCGCCGAATCCATGGCGACGTTCGAGCGGCTGATCGACCGGCTCGCCCGTTACGGCCGCCCGTCCAGCACCATGATCCTGTCCACCCCGCTCCCCCGGCACGCCCTGGCTCGCGGCGAGTGAAGCGGTACCAGCAGAACATGATCCCACCTTGGGAAAATGCGACATTTGACGTATCCAAGACGCGACAGTAAACCTCGGCGCTTGCTCCAAAACTCGAGGGAGTATTGAATTCGTTGTGTCCCAGCGATCTCGTGTCTATCGGCAGTGACGCAGATGGGTGGATCGGTTTTTCCGCATTGCCCACGCTGTTGGAGTCGGCTTACTGTGGCGTGGTTGTCGTGCGTGCGTGAGATCACTATCTCAAGGCCGAGGAGATGATCATGCCATTCCGCATCCAGCCGCATGTCCGCCTGCACGAGTGGGTTGCCGACGAGCTGGGATTCTTCGGTGCCGAGGGGTTGGACTACGAGTTCGACCCGGACGGGTTCGCGGGGAGTTCGGCCGAGGCGTCGATCACGTCGGCGGCGGACGTGCCGGCGCAGATCAGGAGCGGGGCATTCGAGGACATGCAGCAGGGCCGGAGTTCCGATGTGTCGTGTGCCTGCCACTGGGCGGTGAACGCGGCGTCGGCCGGGAACCATGGCAGGATGTACGGGAAGGCATACTCCGTTTGTCCTTCGGGAATCTTTGTCGCGCCGGAGTCGGACCTGCACCGGCCGAACGATCTTGCCGGGGTGGACGTGGGCGTGGGCTACCACTCCGGTAGTCATTACTCCGCGCTACAGGCACTCGAAGCCTTCCTCGACACCGACCGTATCCGGCTCAGTTTCGTCGGGCGCCCCTTCGACCGGGCGCGGTTGCTGGTCGATCGCCGGATTCCCGCGGTGAACGCGTGGGGGGCCATGTACTACTTGTTGGAGCAACTCGGTTTCCGCAAGCTGGTCGACACGACGTTCATCATGGGCTTCCTGGTCTCCGCGACGTCGGCCGCCGAGGATGTCGAGCGTTACTTCCGCGCACTGCTGCGGGCACAGCAGGAGATCGACATGGACCCGCACCGGCACACCCACTACTGGGACCGGGAGCTCCCCGACGCTCTGTCCGAACTTGTCGACGTGCGGCGGTTCGGGCCGGGCGAGCGGATTGTTCCACAGCCCTATACCAGGGAGATGTTCGAGCGCACGCACCACTGGATGCGCGGCTGGCAGTTGGTGGATGTCGGTGAGGCCCAGCGCACGTACGAGGAGGCCGTGCTCGCCTGACACTGTCCATTGTGGTCGGCGCTGGACGACGCCGTGGACCGTCCGCAACAGACAGACAGGTCAACCCGGCCGTCACGAGAGGTCCCTCTGCCGGGACCGGGTCGGCTCACTCGGTGAGGAACCGGCCGAGCGCGGCCACGCCGATGACCGCGATCACCACGCGCAGCGCGGTCGGCGGGAGTTTACGCCCGATCTTGGCGCCGACCAGGGCACCGAACGTGGAACTGACCGCGAGGACCGCGACCACCGGCCAGTTGATCGGTGCGATGACCGCATAGATCGCGCCGGCCACGAGGTTGACCACGGCGGCCAGCGCGTTCTTGAAAGCGTTCAGCCGCTGTAACGAGTCAGCCAACAGCAACCCCATCACACCGATCAGCAGGACGCCCTGCGCGGCGGTGAAATACCCGCCATACACCCCGATGAGAAAGATGAGCACATACAGCAGTGGTGCCGAATGTGGCGCGCCGGTACGAGGACGTATCCGCTTGACCAACAAGGGCTGGGCCACGACGAGCACGACCGCGATCCCGATCAACGCCGGCACGACGACCTCGAACGCACCATGCGGCAACAAAAGGAGAAGCATCGCACCGCCGACGGCACCGAGCATGGACGCCGTCGCGTAACGGATCAGCCGGTCGCGCTGTCCGTGAAGCTCATGGCGGTACCCGTACGCGCCGGCGATCGTGCCGCTGATCAGCCCTACCGCGTTCGACGTCGTCGCAGTCACCGGTGGATAGCCAAGCGCCACGAGCACCGGGAAGGTCACCAGGGTGCCCGAGCCGACGACCGTGTTGATCGTGCCGGCCCACAGCCCGGCGAGCGTGATCAGCACACCCTGCCACCAAGTCATGACGGCAACACTACGAACGGTTGAGCAATCAGCCACCATGACGCTCGTCACCAGGACAGGGCGCCGTCACGGACTATTTGTCCCGATCTCCCAGACGCGCACCCCGCCCGGTGTCCGGAACCCGAACCGACAATGGCTATGGCACTGCCGCCCCAGCCTCAGCGAGTCCACTGTGGATCAGCTATTTGACGCCGGCAGCGTCCATGCCGCGAAGTTCCTTCTTGAGCTCGGCGATCTCGTCGCGCAGCCGGGCCGCCAGCTCGAACTGGAGGTCGCGCGCGGCCTGCATCATCTGCTCGGTCATCTGCTGGATGAGATCGGCGAGTTCGGCACGCGGCATGGTCGAGACGTCCCGGTCCACCAGGACGCCGGAACTGCGCCCGCCGCGGCCCTGCTCGGGCTTCTTGCCCCGCGAGACGTTCCGGCCCGAGCCACCGACCTCGATCCCGGAGTCGGAGTCCTCCGCCTCGGTGTAGACGCGGTCGAGAATGTCGGCGATCTTCTTGCGCAGCGGCTGCGGATCGATCCCGCGCTCTTCGTTGTAGGCGATCTGCTTGGCGCGGCGGCGGTTGGTCTCGTCGATGGCGTACTGCATCGAGTCGGTGACCTTGTCCGCGTACATGTGCACCTGGCCCGACACGTTCCGCGCCGCCCGGCCGATGGTCTGGATCAGCGAGGTGCCGCTGCGCAGGAAACCTTCCTTGTCCGCATCGAGGATCGCCACCAGGGAGACCTCGGGCAGGTCGAGCCCTTCCCGCAGCAGGTTGATGCCGACCAGCACGTCGAAATCGCCCGACCGCAGCTGCCGCAACAGCTCCACCCGGCGGAGCGTGTCCACTTCCGAGTGCAGGTACCGCACCCGGATGCCCAGCTCCAGCAGGTAGTCGGTGAGATCCTCGGCCATCTTCTTGGTCAGCGTGGTGACCAGGACCCGCTCGTCCTTCTCGGCCCGCTCGCGGATCTCGTGCACCAGATCGTCGATCTGGCCCTCGGTCGGCTTGACGATCACCTCCGGGTCGACCAGGCCGGTCGGTCGGATGACCTGCTCCACGAACTCGCCGCCGGTCTGGCCCATCTCGTACGGGCCGGGGGTGGCCGACAGGTACACCGTCTGGCCGATGCGGTCGCTGAACTCCTCCCAGGTCAACGGCCGGTTGTCCAGCGCGCTCGGCAGCCGGAAGCCGTGCTCGACCAGCGTGCGCTTGCGGGAGGCGTCGCCCTCGTACATGCCCCCGATCTGCGGCACCGTGACGTGTGACTCGTCGATGACCAGCAGGAAGTCCTCGGGGAAGTAGTCGATCAGGGTGGCCGGGGCCGAGCCTGCCGCGCGGCCGTCGACGTGCCGCGAGTAGTTCTCAATGCCCGAGCAGAACCCGACCTGGCGCATCATCTCGATGTCGTAGGTGGTGCGCATGCGCAGCCGCTGGGCCTCCAGCAGCTTGCCCTGCTTCTCCAGCTTGGCCAGCTGCTCTTCCAGCTCCGCCTCAATCCCGCGGATGGCCTTCTCCATCCGCTCGGGCCCGGCGACGTAGTGCGTGGCGGGGAAGATGCGCACCTCGTCCACCTCACGCACGATCTCGCCGGTGAGCGGGTGCAGGTAGTACAGCTTGTCGATCTCGTCGCCGAAGAACTCGACGCGGACCGCCAGCTCCTCGTAAGCCGGAATAATCTCGACCGTGTCGCCACGCACCCGGAAGGTGCCGCGCGCGAACGCGAGGTCGTTGCGGGTGTACTGCACGTCGACCAGCGCGCGGAGGAAGACGTCCCGCTCGATCTCGGCACCGACCTCCAGCTTCGCGGAGCGGTCCAGGTAGGACTGTGGCGTGCCCAGGCCGTAGATGCACGACACCGAAGCCACCACGATGACGTCGCGCCGGGACAGCAGGTTCATCGTCGCGGAGTGCCGCAGGCGCTCGACGTCGTCGTTGATCGACGAGTCCTTCTCGATGTAGGTGTCGGTCTGCGGGACGTACGCCTCGGGCTGGTAATAATCGTAGTAGCTGACGAAGTATTCGACGGCGTTGTGCGGGAACAGCTCCCGCAGCTCGTTGGCCAGCTGCGCGGCCAGCGTCTTGTTGGGGGCCATCACCAGCGTCGGCCGCTGCAACCGCTCGATCATCCAGGCCGTGGTCGCGGACTTGCCGGTGCCGGTGGCGCCCAGCAGGACCACGTCCTTCTCCCCCGCGGTGAGCCGCCGTTCCAGGTCGTCGATGGCCGCCGGCTGGTCACCCGCCGGCCGGTATTCGCTGACCACCTCGAACCGCCCGTCGGTCCGGGGGATCTCCGAGACCGGGCGGAACTCGGACTGGGCGAGCACGGGGTGTTCTGTCGCAAAGGCCACGACACCAGGGTAAGCGCGCCCACCGACATTTTCGCGGGCCGGGCCGAAGACCTCCGGAAGCCGGCGGCGGCTCTCCGGCCGCGAATCCGATTATGAAGGTTGCGGCGGAGAGCTAGACGGCCTCTCGGTCCAGGGCGTGGTACTCGCGGCGGTAGTGCTGTCGCGTGGACGCACCCAGGCATGCCTCGCAGGGCATCCCGGCGATGCGGTTCAGGACCTCGGCGTCCCCCGGCACGATCGCCTCACCGCACAAGGCACGCAACTGATGGGGAATCGGCCCGGCATCCGGGATCGGCACGATGTGGCAGACCCTTCTGCGCTCGCCGACGACCCCGCGACGCAGGCGGACGACCGCCATCACTTCGGCCGTCTCGGCGTACACCAGGTTCCCCATGGCTCGGAACTCTAAAGCGGAATAATCGCGAAGGCTTCGTGCCGAGGACCCAACGATCACCCACCCCGCTGGTGCGCGAGACCAAAATAATCAAAATAATGATCAACCGGCGCCGGAATGACCCTGACCTGCGTGAATCCGCCCGTGCAGCTGCATGTGCAGGACGCTCAGGACGATTTCCGCACCAGCACGGCCGAGCCGAGCCGGTGGCACAGTTTCAGGGCGAGTTCGAGGTCCAGCCGGTTGTCGGCGACCGGCCGGCCGAGCGTCTCCTCAGCCTTGCGTACCCGGTACTGCACCGAGTTCTTGTGCATCATCAGTTGCGCCGCCGAGGCCGTGTAGCTCCCGCCGGCGGCCAGGAAGACGCGCAGCGTGTCGCGCAGGCGTTCGTGCTGCTCGTCGTCGATGGCCAGGGGACCGAGCGTGTCGGCCACCCACTGCCGCGCCGCGCCAAGGTCGGCCGCCATCAACGCCAGCGCGCCCACGTCCCGGAAGGTCAGCGCACGGTCGCAGTGCTCGCCCGCGGCCAGCGCCAGGGCGCGCACCCGCTGGGCCTGGTTGTGGCTGCGCCGGAAACCCTCCACGCCCGGCCCCGGCTCGCCCAGCACCAGCCGGATGCCGGGCTCGGCCGCCCCGAGGACCCGCTCGACCTGCTTTTCGTCCGGCAGTTCGGGCACCTCGAGCGGGAACCACACCCACGCGCACAACTCGTCGTTGGGCACGAACAGCGGCGGCCCCAGGGCGCCGGCGCACGCGCCGATCTCGGTCGCCACCGCCTCCAGCCGGGACAACGCGTTGCCCTCAACGGAGTCCGGCGCGCACCAGACGATCATCGCGACATGGACGCCCCGCAGCCGGTAGCCGAGGTCGAGCTCGGCCGCGTCGAGGTCGGTGGCGTCGCCCGCGAGCAACGCGCGCACCCGCGCGGCGCGGGCCGTGCTGCGGTTGAGCAGCCAGCGGTCCCGCTCCTCCTGATAGGCCGACACCACCTGCTGGATGACCCGGTCGATGAAGGCGAAGGTGACGGTGAGCGTACGGCTCATCACGGCCGCCATCATCTCCGTGCCGGTGACCTCCTTGCCGATCACCGCCACGCCGTGCTCGAGAATCGCGCTCACGGCCAGGTAATACGCGCGGATCAGGTCGATCACCGGGGTGCCGCGCTGCGCCAGCCGGCGGGCGTACTCCATCGCAGCCGCCGGAGCCTCCACTCGGGTCGGGTCGATGTCGTGCTGGAAGATCTGCAATGCGGTCTCGATGTTCTGGTACAGGCTCGCCGAAAGCAGCCCGACCACGCTCTCCTCGTCCCGCACCAGATGCGGCAGTTCGCGCGCATACAGGTCGATCATCTCGGCCGTCAGGTCCTCGGCGCGATCCCGCACTATCGCGGCGATCCGGCCCATCTGGTCGATCACGACGTCCTTCTCCACCACAAGATCACCCTACCGTCGCAGTACTGGCTTTCGCGGCGCCAAGCAGGAGAATCTCTGCTATGGAACCGATCCACCCGCCGAAGATCGAAATCTTCGACCTCGCCGCCGGGGTCAACACCGATCCCAAGGGGATCGAGCGCGAGGTCGAGCAGTACCGCGTAGCGGAGTTCGGCCTCTACCTCGCGCGCCCCGCGCCCGGGCGCAAGCAGTTCGACTATCTCGAATCCTGGCTCCTGCCCGGGCTCGGCCTGCGGCTGACCGACTTCTGGTTCACCCCGGGACACGAGCGGGACCAGGACGTCTACTTCGACGTGGTGACCATCGACACCGGCGCGCGGGTGTGGCGGACCACCGACCTGTATCTGGACCTGGTCCTGCGGGAGGGGCGCGGGCTGGAGGTGCTGGACACCGACGAGTTGCTGGCCGCGACCTCGGCCGGGCTCCTGTCCCCGGCCGAGGCACACCGGGCGCTGGAGATCGTTTACCGCACGGTCGCCGGCCTCGCCGCCCACGGATACCGGCTGGACGACTGGCTTTCCAGCATGGACATCGAGCTGAGCTGGAAGCGCCGCTGATCGTCCCACCGGCGCGCGGTCCGTGCACCGGTCGGACGTCCGGAGTCCGGCCGCCGCCGGGATGCTCGATCGCGCCGCGAGAAAGCCGCGAGAAAGACGAAAACGGCGTGAACCAAATGGCGTCCGGGTGCGTCGAACTGGCAGCTCTGGCGAAACAGCCGGTGTTCACGCGGGCCGCCGCGACAGCGCGGATGCCCGCGATGAGCGGCCGGCACGACCGTTTCGGCGGCGAGCCAGGTTTCCTGGCCGCTGGTCGGCATCGACTTGGGGGTATGCCGACCAGCGGCCGGGCCTTCCGGAGGGCACGAGTGGCCCGTTCATGCCGTATTTCGGGAGTAACGGGTCACTCATGCGGTCACCGGGTTGACGAGGCCCTGTGCGCGCCGGCCGGTGCACGCGTGGCTGCCCGGCCGCCAGACATCGTGCAGCTGCCGGACGTTGTCCTGCCTGGGTGGTCGAGCGACACTCGCGGGCCGCGGCAAGGCCGGAGACCGGTGCGCCCAGCCTCCCGAACCAGGAAGATGGTCGCCCGAACCAGGAAGCTGGCCGCCTGAACCGGGAAGATGGCCGCCTGAAGCCGGAACTCGGCTGTCTGGGGCGGGGACACGCGCGCCTGGATCGGGGACACGGGTGGTTGGGGCGGGGACACGGCGTGGTGTGGGCGGGTGTGGGCGGGTCAGGCGAGGGGGCCGGGCGACCAGCCGGTCTCGGCCGCCCAGGTCTCCGCGCGGGCGAAGGCGGCGTTGACCCAGCCCTGTTTCTCCTCGGCGTAGCCGTCGGTCGTTTCGTGTTCTTCGGCGAGCCGGTACTTGACGGCGGCATAGGCGTCGCATTCGGCGGGATGGGCGCGGAGGAACTCGGCGAACAGCAGCGCCAGGCGCCAGGCCGGGGTGGCCGGCGACCGCACATGCAGGTTCACCGGGCGCTGCGGGTCGGCGCCGAAATGGAACCGCTTCGGCCAGACCTCCGCACCGCTGTCGACCGGGTCGTCCCACCACTGGCCCTCGGCCCGCACGAACCCGGCGTCGGACAGCTCTTCCGCGAAGCCGTCCGCATCGTCCAATGTAGACACGGTGAGCTGAAGGTCGAGCACGTCCTTCGCCGGCAGGCCGGGCACGGACGTCGATCCGATGTGGTCGGCACGCAACACCCGCTCCCCCACCACGCGACGGATACGGGCCAGCGCCCGCGCGGCCTGTGCGGGCCACGTCGGGTCGTAGGGCACCAGACGGGGCCGCATCGGGGCGCGTGGGTGCCGCAGCCGGACGTTGGCCTCGAACGGCTTCAGCCGCTCGGCCCAGAGCCGGTCCACCTCACCCAGCACATCGTCCGTGGCACCGGAATTGTCGAGCCAGACGTCCGCCACGGCCCGGCGCTCGGCCTCGTCGACCTGCGCGGCGATCCGGGCGCGGGCGTCCTGCTCGGTCATCCCGCGCGTCTCGACCAGGCGCCGCACCCGCGTCTGTTCCGGCGCGTCGACCACGATGACCAGGTGATAGTTCGGGGCAAGGCCGTTCTCAACGAGCAGCGGAACGTCGTGCACCACGATCGAGCCGGGCGCGGCGCCCGCCATCAACTCGGCCGTGCGGGCGCCGATCAGCGGGTGCACGATCGCGTTCAGGCGACTACGCGCCGTCTCGTCGCTGAAGGCCTTTGCCGCCAACGCCGGCCGGTTCAGTGCGCCGTCGGCGTCGAGGATGTCCGTGCCGAAGGCCGCCACCAGTTCGTTCAGTCCCTGGGTGCCCGGCTCCACCACCTCGCGGGCGATCGCGTCGGAGTCGATGACGACGGCGCCGTGCACGGCCAACCGGGTCGCGACCGTCGACTTACCCGCTCCGATTCCGCCTGTGAGACCCACCCGCAGCATGCCCGCATTCAACTACGTGTCGTTCGGGCCATCGCCGCCGGGCCGTGATGTAACCGATACGGGGACACGCCGACTCTTTCCGGTGGTCCCGGGTGTCCATTGCATACGGTGCGCGCGGGAAGTCGCGCACACGGAGGAAAGATGCGAGCCAGCAAGCACGCCGGGAAGCACCGGCTCGGCACACCGGGGCTGGTGCATTGCCTGACGTATCGACCCGTCGCGCTCGCGTTGGAGGAATACCGGCGCACCTGGTTGAGCGCGCTGCTGGTCCCCGCCAAGCACAGCCTGGCCGGACTCCGCCGCAAGGCGGCCGCCGCGGCGGCCGAGCGCGCCTGGGTGCCGGCGACCACCTGACCGTCCGCTGGGTGGACGACGGGCCCGCACCGCGACGCAAGCCACTTCGACACAGTCTCGAGCTAGTTCACGCAACCGGTGAGGTCCGCGCCCCGGCCGGACGTCGAGTTCGCCGTGCCCGGCGTCGAAGACGGCCCGCCGGAAGGAGGCGGGCTGCTTTCCGTGGTGTGTGCGGAAACTCCGTCGGTACGGGCGATCGAACTGCTTCCGGTGGCCCGCGGACTCGACGAGGAAGCGCTGCGGTCCAGGTTCTCCCCGATCAGGTTGCCTACGAACGACCGCACCTCGCCCGGGTCCACTTTGACCGCATCGCCGTCGTACGGGGTCTGGAGGCTCACGCTCTGCACCGGGATCGTCGCGAAAGTGAGCGCGCCGGTGCTCAGGCTGCGTAGTTGCTTGGCGAAGTTGAGCAGGTTCCAGCCCTTGTCGATCACCACGGACTGCTGAACCGCGTCGATGAGCGCGCCGAGCTTCGACGGGTTCGCCAGGGTTCCCGCGTCCAGCACGACCTTGGCCATGCTGGACAGGAACGCCTGCTGGCGGGCGATGCGGTCGAGGTCACCGCCGGCCAGGCCGTGCCGCTGCCGGACGAACGCCAGCGCCTGCGTGCCCGAGATCGTCTGCTCCCCGGCCGCGAAGTTCGCGCCCGAATACGAGTCGTGCACTGCAGCCTTGAGGCAGACCGGCACCCCGCCGACGGCGAGGCTGATCGTGGCGAAGCCGGCGAGGTTCACCGCCGCGTAGTGATTGATGGGCAGCCCGGTGAACTGCTCGACCGTCTGGATGGCCAGGCGGGCGCCTTCCACGTCGGCCTGCCGCTCCAGTTCCGGCCCCTGCACACCCTGGGCGCTGAGCCGGTTCACCGCGGACTGCCGCCCGCGGCTGTACGCGGAGTTGATCTTGTGCTTACCGTACCCGCGCGCGACCTCGACGTAGGAGTCCCGCGGAATGGAGATCGCGGTGGCCGAGCCACCACCGGCCGGGATGTGCACCACGATCATCGTGTCGGTGGTGTCACCGCCGTCGGTGGAATCACCGGCGTGCAACTGGTCCAGCACGTTCTGCGGTAGCGGGCGGCCCTGCACGTCGGTGCGGGAGTCGATGCCGACCAGCAGGATGTTCTGCTCGGGCACCGGGACCGACGGGTCGGTGGTCGCCGGCAGTTGCGCCGCGGGCTCGATGACGTCGGCAGTGGCCAGACCGCCGGTCAGGCGGTTGAGCTGGGTCCAGCCGTAGCCGGTGGCGGCGAGCACCACCAGCGATGTGAGGCCCAAAGCCGTGTACGCAACGGGCCTCCAGCGCACCACAGCCCCTTCCCAGAGATCACTCGATCGGTTGACATCATCATTCCGATGATTTCTGGCAATTCCCTGTGAATCCGGGGCTTTCCTGACGGTGAAGTTCGTGGAACGGCTTGCCGTTGCGGGGATTCGGGGCGGGGGGTAGCCATCCGGCTACTCGGAGCATGGAGGGGAGCGCGGCGGGCGAAAGTGGGCGGGACAACCCGCCGCGCTCGTACCGGGCGGCGCGCGAGGGGAGAGCAGCGCCGCCCGGCAGGTCTCGAGGGGGTGGGGGCTTACGCCCAGCGCGGGTGCGGGGGCTTGTCCCCACGGGACAGCGGTGGAGGCTTGCCCCCACAGGTCGGGGATGTGGGGCCATGCCCCCACCCGGGCAGAGGTCTGGGGCAAGCCTTCACAGGTCGGGGATGTGGAGGCTTGCCCGCCACCGGACAAGGAGTCCGGGGGTTGCGTCCAGCGGGGGGTCGGGGGCGTGCCCCACCGGACACCGGGGTTCTAGGCGGCGTCGGCGAGGCGAGCGCGCCTCGTCGTCCACGCCGGTGGGTCGCACTGCGGTCGCCAGGTACCCAGGTGCACCCACTGGCGGCCCCAGCTGTAGCTGGCCAGCATCACCGGGCGCTGGCAGCTCGGGCAAGGCTGCGGGGTCGAGTCGAGGGTCATCAGTCCTTCTTCGTAAAGCCCTTCCAAAACGTTCCCCATCAGAATGACTCGATACGAGCCGAGATGAACCGGGCAACCTACGGATCCTGCTACCTACTTTCGTCGCATCAGGGCATGCGTGGCTCTCTGTAAAGGAGAGCTGTGATTGGTCAGCGGACGCCGTCGGGACCCGTCTTGCCGGCGCTAGGACGCGACGGTCCAGTCGCGGAGCGCGATCGTGACTTCGTCGGATGTGCTCGTGACATCGAGTCTGGCCAGACTGCCGGTGCTCAGGTCGGTACCCGGGTCCGGGGAACCGGTCATCGTGGGCAACGCCGCTCGGATGTTGGCACCGTGGGCGACGACGAGCGCCGGACCGGCGCCCGCGTCGGACGTGACCGTGGCGAGCGCGGTGCGTAGTCGGGCGACAAGCTCATGGCAGTCCTCGCCGCCGGGGAATCTCGCCGTAAGGTCGCCGTCCCGCCAGCTCCGGAGTACCGCATGGTAAGCGTTCCACGCCTGATGGTCGTTCCGGCCGTCCAGCTCACCGACGTTGAGTTCGCGCAAGTCGTCGATGGTCGCGGCGATCTCGATGCCGAGGTAGCTCGCCACGATCTCCGCGGTCTGCACGGCTCGCCGCAACGGTGAAGTCGCGAGCCGGGTGTAGAACCGATCTTCTGCGGCGAGGCGTTCGCCGAGCTGATCGGCTTGCTGACGGCCCAACTCGGTCAGATCGCCGTCGTAAACACGGTGCGAGAACGTGTTGGTCAGATTCGCCACGTTTTGTCCGTGACGAGCCCAGTCCACGCGCACGTGGCGAGACGCTACCGGAACGCGCCGGTGGCAATACGGTGTCCCGGTACTTCTGGCGACGGAGAGGCTGCGAGCGAGACAGTCAGGCGTACCGCTGACGAGACGATGCCACTGCCGACCGGCTACGAGGTCCTGCACACCTTTCCCGCGAACGCGGGCCGCGCCGTTCAAGCAGTGCGGACGCCCGAGGACGCCTCGGTACTCGTCAAGCCGAGCGCGCTCAGCCGAAGGTGAGCACCGGCAGGCCGCGCACGCCGGGCCGGTAGCGGAACAGCGCGCCGGCCTGGTGCTGGCTGCCTTCCTCGATGCCCTGACGGGACGTCGTGATGTAGAGCTCGTCGAGTTCGGGGCCGCCGAACGCACAGGCTGTAACCTGGGTCACGGGCAACTCCACACGGTCGGTCAGCTTGCCGTCGGGGGTGTAGCAGTGCACCGCGCCACCGCCCCACAATGCGACCCAAAGCCGCCCGTCGGCGTCCACGGTCATGCCGTCGGGCATGCCCGCCTCTTCGGGGACCCGCACCACGGCGCGTCGCCCGCTCAGTTCGCCGTCGTAGTCGAACGCGTCGACCCGCCGGGTGGGGCTGTCGATGTAGTACGCCGTGCCGCCGTCCGGGCTCCAGGCCAAACCGTTGGAGATGGTCACCGCGGTGAGCACGGTGGTGACCGAGCCGTCCGGGTCGAGCCGGTACAGGCGCCCGGCGCCCGGCGTTTCGGCGTACGCCATCGATCCACAGTAGAACCGGCCGTCGGGGTCGCAGCCACCGTCGTTCATCCGGATGCCGGGGTCCGACCACACCTCGCCGAGCGGCCGGACTTCGCCGAGCGAGGCGTCGGCGAACGCGAACCCGCGTTCCACGGCGAGCACCGCACGGCCATCGGAGTACGGGCGCAGCGCCGCGGCGACCGTGCCGACGTGCCGCCGGGTCACCGCCCCGGTGACCGGGTCGAGCTCCAGCACGTCGCCCGCAATCAGGTCGACCCAGCGCAGACCGGGCCATCCCGCGAACCACACCGGCCCCTCGCCGTGCACCGCGACGGCGTCCGTCACCTGCTCTACAGTGGACACTCGGACTCCTCGTTCCGCAGTGCGGCGCCCGAGTCGGGTGTCATCCGGGCGACCGCATCCGCGGTCATCTCGATCAGCTTCTTCATCGCCCGGTACGCGGCGACCGGCCGTCCGGCACGCACAGCCGACAGCACGCTGTGGTGCAGCGGCAGGGTCGCGGCCACCCCGCCCGGCGCGTGCGAACTCGCTTCCAGGCCGTGGTGCAGGCTCGCCTCCAGCAACCGTCCGAGTTGCTCGACCAACTCGTTCCCGCTGGACCGGAGCAGGGTCAGGTGGAAGGCGAGATCGGCCTCGACGAACGCGTCCGCCGCCTCGGGCAGTTCGGCCGCATGGTCGGCCATCCCGGCGTAGGCCCGCTCGAGCGCGGCGATCTGCTCGGCGCTGGCGCGCTCCGCCGCGAGCCGGGCCGCGCCCGGCTCCACCATGAGCCGCAACTCCAGCAGGTCGGCGAGGAACTCCTGGTCGGCGATCCGGCCGTACCAGTCGATCACCTCGCGGTCCATCAGGTTCCACTCCTCGCGCGGCAGCACCCGGGTGCCCAGCCGGGGCCGCGCCTCCACCAACCCCTTGGCGGCCAGGGCCTTCACCGCTTCCCGGACCCCGCCGCGGCTGACGTTGAGCTGCGCCGCGAGTTCGGCCTCGTTAGGCAACTGCGCGCCACTGGCCAGTTCACCGGACACGATCCGGTGGCCGAGCCAGTCGACCACCCGGGCGTGGATGGTGCGATGCCGGCCCAACGGCCCGTGCCTGGTACTCATCGGAGTAATCATCGAATCATTGATACATAAAGTCAAACCATGCTTTGTTCTCCGATCGTGATCTTTGCTATCTGTCAGCGTTCGTGCGAGCCTTTACCGTAACGACGAATCATCCAACGATTCAGTGCCGAGTGGATGGGTGGTCTCGACCATGAGCGACATGAATCCCAGCCGATCAGCCGAGGACGCGGGCGCGACATCCCGCCGGAGGGCCCTGAAGTTCCTGGGGGCCGGCGGCGGCGCCGTGGCCGCCGGCGCACTGCTCGCCGCCTGCAACGGCGTGCAGAGCGGCGGCTCCACCAGTTCCCCCGGCGCCGGAGCGTTCCCGGGCACGCCGGCCTGGAACTTCGTCTTCATCAACCATGTCACCACGAACTCGTTCTTCAACCCGACCCGCACCGGCCTCGACGACGCGGCCAAGCTGCTCGGCCTGCCCACGCCGCAATGGACCGGATCCGCCGAGGGAAACGTCGCCGAGATGGCCAGCGCCTTCTCCGCCGCCATCAACCGCGGCGCGCACGGCATCGCCATCGCGCTGACCGACGACAACGCCTTCGTCGATCCCACCAAGCAGGCACTGGCCAAGGGCATCCCGGTGATCGCCTACAACGCCACCGCCGCCGGCAACTTCCCGCTCACCTACGTCGGCCAGGACCTCTACCAGTCCGGCTTCCTGATGGGACAGCGGATCGCCAAGGACGTCACCAGCGGCAAGATCCTCGTCGGCATCTCGCAACCCGGCGGCAACAACGTGCAGCCGCGGCTCGACGGGATCATCGACGCGATGAAGCAGGCCGCGCCGGGAGTCCAGGTACAGTCCGTCAACACCGGCGCCGAGCAGGCCAACGAGCTGAACGCGATCACCGCCGCCTACGACGGAAACCCCGGCGCCACCGGCATCTACGCCGTCGACGCCGGCAGCACCGCCTCGATCGCGCAGCTGATCAAGAACCGGAACCTGCACGGCAAGATCCACGCCGGCGGCTACGACACGCTGTCCGACACGCTCAACGGCGTGCAGTCGGGTGCGCTCGACTTCACCATCGACCAGTCCGCGTACCTACAGGGATTCCTGCCGGTGCTCTACATGTACCTGTACCGGCTGTCCGGCACGCTGGTCGCGCCACCGTTCACAGACACCGGCCTCACCTTCGTGACCAAGGAAAACGTGGGCCCGTACGTGTCGGCCAACAGCAAGTTCGAGGGCGGCCCGAAGGCGGACCTGATCGAGATGCCGCCGTCGATCCCGCTGCCCCCGGCCTCCGCGATGACCCACTGAGCGATAACCCGCTGAGCACCGACGCCCTGATCCGGGTCGCCGAAACGAGGAACTCGCCATGACAGACGCGCTCACCGGCCGCCAAGCGAGCGGAACATCCGGGAAGGAGCCCGGCGGCGGCCCGCCCCGCCCCGGCTTCCTGTCCCGGCTGATCCGGGTCAAGGAACTGTCCATCCTGGTGGTCACGGTCGCCGCGGTGATCTACTTCGTGGCGGCCAGTGGTCCCGGGTTCACCACGCCGGAGAACTACCACACGATCGCCCAGTACCTGGCCCCGTGGGCGATCGTCGGCGCGGGCGAGGTCCTGGTGCTGATCTGCGGGCAGATCGACCTGTCCGCGGGGTTCGTGTTCACCCTCGCCCCCTTCGTGGTGGTGTTGTTCTTCAACAACGGCTGGCCCCTGCTGCTGGCGATGATCGGCGCGATCGTGGTGAGCGCGCTGATCGGCACGGTGAACGGCCTGATCCACACGTACTTCGGGCTGTCTTCGTTCATCACCACGCTGGGCATGGCCTTCCTGCTCTGGGGCCTGGAACTCGTCATCTCCGGGGGCTCGCCGGTGAGCGCGCCGACCGGCAGCTGGGTGACCTCCGTCTTCGGTGGCTGGGCCTGGTCGGAGTTCCTGTGGGCGCTGGTGGTCGTGGTCGTGATGCAGGTCGTGCTGTCGACCACGCGGTTCGGCGTCGCCACCCAGGCCACCGGGGGCAACCCGGTCGGCGCGTCGGAGGCCGGCATCCGCACCAACCGGATCAAGGTGGTCTGCTTCACGATCGTGGGCGGACTGGCCGGTCTCGCCGGCATCCTGCAGGGCACCCGGGTGGGCTCCTACGACCCGACCAACGGCGGGTTCAACACGATGTTCTACGCGGTGGCCTCCGCGGTGATCGGCGGCACGGCGCTGCTCGGCGGCTCGGGCACGGTGATCGGCGCGTTCCTCGGCGCCGTGCTGCTGGGCCTGGTCTACGACGGGTTCAACCTGATGGGCATCAGCGCGAACGCCTTCTACCTGGTACTCGGCATCGCCATCCTCGTCGCCGCGCTGCTGAACGTGTACGTGACCGTAATCCGCAAGCGCCTGGGGACGAGGGGACATTCATGAGCGAGACGAACGGCGTCGGCGAGGTCATGCGGGCCGAGCACATCAGCAAGCGGTTCGGTCCGGTGCACGCGCTGACCGACATCAACCTGCACGTGCGGCGGGGCGAGGTGCTCGGCCTGATCGGCGACAACGGCGCCGGCAAGTCCACCCTGATCAAGATCCTCACCGGGTTCCACCAGCCGGACGGCGGCCGGCTGGTGTTCGAGGGCGAAGCGATGCAGCTGAAGTCCGTGACGCACGCGCGGTCGCTGGGCATCGAGACGGTCTTCCAGGACCTCGCGCTGATCAACGACCTCCCCGTGTATCTGAACCTACACTTGAACAAGGAACTGGTGCACAAACCGGTGCCGTTCCTGCGGCGCAAGGAGATGAAGCGCCGCGCCCGGGAGGCGCTCGACGGCGTCGGCATCAACATCCCGTCGGTGACCGCCGAAGTCGGGCAGCTCTCCGGTGGTCAGCGACAGGCCATCGCCGTGGCCCGGTCGGTGTACTCCAACAACGTCAAACTGCTGCTGCTGGACGAGCCGCTCGCCGCGATGGGCGCGAAGGAGGGCGGAATGATCTTGCGACTGATCGCCGAGTTGCGGCAGCGCGGCGATCTGGCGATCATTCTCATCGCCCACAACTACAGCCAGGTGGTCGACGTCTGTGACCGGGTCAACCTGTTGCAGCACGGGGAAATCACGTTCGACAAGCCGTCGAAGGAGACCTCGGTGACCGAACTCCTCGACCTCGTGCACGCAGAGTACAAACTGGGCTAGAAAGGTCGTTCAAAACGCAAGACGAGCACCCGTGGTGACACAGCACAACGCTCTGCCTTGCGGGGGCTCCGCGAACAACACTGACAACACCTGAAAAAGCGGGAGGGCCAATGTCGATCTACCGGCGGAGCCGGACCGCGCTCGCGATCGCCGCAGTGGCCCTCGCGGCGCTGGGGTTCACCACCGTGACCTCCTCTGCCACGCAGGACTCCGCGGCCAACCCACCCACCGTCAGCAAGGAGTACTTCGGCCAGGCCGACGGCAAGGCCGTCTACCGCTACACGTTGAGCAACGCGGCGGGCATGCGAGTGCGGATCCTCAGCTACGGCGGGATAATCCAGACCCTCGACGTGCCCGACCGGCACGGACGTTCCGCGAACGTCGTGCTCGGTTTCCCGACGCTCGCCGACTACGTCGCCAAGAACAGCCCGGCACAGGGCGGCGGCGTGTACTTCGGCGCCCTGATCGGCCGGTACGCCAACCGGATCGCCAAGGGAACGTTCACTTTGGACGGTGTGACCTACCACGTTCCGGTCAACAACAACGGCAATAGCCTGCACGGCGGCACGTCCGGATTCAACCAGAAGGTCTGGGACGCGCAGGAGACGTCCGGTCCGGACAGCGCGGGCCTGCTGCTGCGCCTGGTCAGTCCGGACGGCGACCAGGGTTATCCCGGCACCCTGACCACCACGGTCAAGTACACTTTGGACAACCAGAACCGGTTGACCATCGGCTACCAGGCCACCACGGACAAGCCGACGGTGCTCAACCTGACCAACCACACCTACTGGAACCTCGCGGGTGAGGCATCCGGCAACGTCTACGACCAGCAGCTGATGATCAACGCCGACCGGTACACGCCGACCGACTCGACGCAGATTCCCACCGGTGCCCTGGCGCCGGTGCAGGGTACGCCCTTCGACCTGCGCACCCCGACGCCGATCGGCGCGCACATCGCCGACAACAACCCGCAACTCCTGATCGGTCAGGGCTACGACCACAACTGGGTGCTCAACCGCACCGACGGCACTTCGCTGTCGCTCGCGGTGCGCGCGGTGGACCCGGCGAGCGGCCGGGTGCTGACCGTGCTGACCACCCAGCCCGGAGTCCAGTTCTACTCCGGTAACTTCCTGACCGGCACGCTGGTCGGGACGGGTGGCAAGACCTACCGGCAGAGCTACGGGTTCGCGCTGGAGACCCAGCACTTCCCGGATTCGCCCAACCACCCCGGGTTCCCGTCCACGGTGCTCCGCCCGGGCCAGACCTACGACCAGACCACGGTCTTCGCCCTGAGCGCCCAGTGACGCGAAGGCGCCGTCGCTCACTCCGGCGACGGCGCCTTTCTGTGCACTGGTGGCTCAAGCCGTAACGGCCGGCCGGTCGTCGTCTCCGGGATCGCTCGGATCCGTGTCCGGCTGCGGATCGGCTTGCGGTGCTGCGAGGTCGCCGGCCGATCGCGGCAGCCCGGAAGTGGGGCTGGTCAACAGCGGTGCGATCACGCCCACCACCAGCACGCCGACCGTTGTCGCGGACATCGACGTCAACATGAAGGCACCGCCGGAAAGCGCCGCCTGCCATGGCGAACCGGGCATCGCGGTGAACCACGCGGCCGCCGCGACGGTGGCGGCCACGGTTTCCAGCCGGAGCAGGCCCGTCCACCACGGCGCCCGCAGCAGGGTCACGCCGGGATCGGCCTTGACCTTGTCCCTGCGCACCTGCTCGGCCTTGCGCAGGTAGAGCAGGCTCGCGATCAGCGGCGTGGCCACCAGCCAGGCGGCGTACCAGGCGAACCGGAACGGCAGGTACGCGCGCGGGTCCTCGCCGGTCGCCAGGCCGGCCGCGACACCGAGGCTCGCGGTGTAAACGGCCAGGATCTCCGTGGGGATCACGCTGACCAACGCCCTCCCCCAGGTGGCGCGGTGGTTGTCGAACTCGAGTTCGGCAGCGGGGTGGGTCTCGTCGCGGGTGATCGCCAGGGTGGTGACCGAGGACAGACTCATGCTCCTTCCTCCGCGAGTTCGCGCGCGACCGTGTCCTGTGGGGGCTCGGCCCCCACACCCCGACCGGGGGCAAGCCCCCAGACGCTCTGCCTTGTGGGGGCTCCGCCCCCACACCCCCGACTGGGGGCAAGCCCCCAGACCCCCTTGATCGTGTCGACAGGGCGCTCCTGACGGCGGCGCGCACTGTAGTCGATCTGGGAACCGCGGTGCGAGACACGGCTGCTCATGAGTGGATGCTCTCACGAACGGGTGAACGCGCAAACAGGCCGACACACTGTCTGGCGTGCCGCGAGGCCTGGCGACGGCGACCGGTGAAGCACGGTACGAGTCGCGCGGGTGCACATGCAGCGGGTTCGGCCGGTCGGCGGGTCCGGCAATTCCTGGTTCACTGAATCGGCCCATGCGGCAAACCGGCGCTTGCATTTGCCGCCTTCGGTGTCCTATTACGATGCGCCACTTCGACGGCGCGCTCCGACAGCCGTGGCCGGGCCGGCTACCCGAGGTCAGGACCCGATTCTCGAGCGCGGAAAGGCGGCCGCGATTTGGCCCGATCGGCGCAACCGAAGGTCGCGGCGGTAGACCGGTATCCGCAGCTCACCCCGATGCGTGCAAGCCGACTGCTCGCGTTGAGCGATTACCACCGCGGCGGCGCTACCGCGCGTCCGCGAAATCCGCGAATTCCTCTCGACCACACGGAAGAGTGACTGCAGCGATCTTGAATACGGTGCTAACGTCGTTTCCGCCGCCGGCCGGACGCGGTCGGCGGGCGACCATGCTACCAAACTCTTTTTCGGCGGAAAGAACACACTATTCGCGCGGGCGCCGATTTTGGCGCCTCGCATGAAGATTGGTGGTTTTTCGACGTGACCGTCACCGAGTCCGCCCCTCCGGGAATCGCCGGCGACCGGCCGTGGCTGAGCCTGAGCACCGCGGCGGCGCGAAACCTGGCGACCACGACGAAAACCGTGCCGCAGATGCAGGGCATCACGCCGCGCTGGCTGTTGCGCGCGTTGCCCTGGGTGGAGGTCACGGGCGGCACGTACCAGGTCAACCGTCGCCTCGGCTGCGCGAGTAGCGACGGGCGAGTCAGCTTCGTCGGCACCGCCGACCGGGTGCGGGTCGTCCCGCCGGAGCTGGCGGAACTGCCGCCACTGCGCGGGTTCTCCGACGAGACCGTGCTGAAGGCGCTTTCCGAACGGTGCACCCAGCACAGCTACGAGCCCGGAGACGTGCTCGTCGAGTTCGGGCACCAGGCCGACCGGGCCGTGCTCATCGCGCACGGAAAGGTCGCCAAGGTCGGGCCGGGGCGCTACGGGAGCCAGACCACGCTCGGCATCCTGGCCGACGGCGACCATTTCGGCGGCGACGCCCTCGCCGAACCGAAAGGCATCTGGGAATACACCGTCAAGGCCCTGACCCCGGTCACCACACTGCACCTGCAACGCCGCGACTTCGACGAACTGCTCGCCGAATCCGACTCGCTCGGCGAGCACGTCGCGCGGTTCCAGGCACGCCGGCGACCATCCAGCAACAGCGCCGGAGAAGCCGACATCACGGTGATTTCCGGCCATTCCGGCGAGCAGGTACTGCCGGGCACGTTCGCCGACTACGAACCGTCGCCCCGCGAATACGAGCTCAGCGCCGCACAGGCGGTGCTCCGGGTCCACACCCGCGTAGCGGACCTCTACAACCACCCCATCGACCAGACCGGCCAGCAGGTCCGCCTCACCGTCGAAGCGCTTCGCGAACGCGAGGAACACGAACTGGTCAACAATCCCGAATTCGGCCTGCTGCACAACGCCGACCGCCGGCAGCGCCTGCACACCCGCAGCGGCCCGCCCACTCCGGACGACTTCGACGACCTGCTCACCACGGTGTGGAAGGAGCCGGACTTCTTTCTCGCTCACCCCCGCGCGATCGCGGCGTTCGGCCGGGAATGCACCGCGCGCGGGCTCTATCCGTCCGATGTGGACTATCATGGACATCGGGTTCCGGCATGGCGCGGGGTGCCGATCCTGCCGTGCGACAAGATCGGCATCAGCCGGACCCATACCACTTCGGTGCTGCTCATGCGCACCGGCGAGACGAATCGCGGAGTGGTCGGGCTGCACCGCACCGGCCTTCCGGACGAGTACGAGCCGGGACTTTCCGTCCGGTTCATGGGAATCGACGAAACAGCGACCATTTCCTACCTGGTGTCGGCCTACTACTCGGTCGCGGTGCTCGTGCCGGATGCGCTGGGAATACTGGAGAACGTCGAAATCGGGCGTGAACCGTGATCACGCCGGTCCATTCGGGCACCGGCCCGAGCCTGCCCGTGGCCGTGGCGCGGAACCTGGCCACGGCGGCCGGGCCGGTGCCGCCGACCAGGGGAAGCGACCGCTGGCTGCTGCGCAGGCTGCCCTGGGTGGACGTCACGGCCGGGCGTTACCGGGCCAACGGCCGGCCGGGCGAGCGGGCCGGTGCCGGCCGGGTCGCCTTCTACGACACCCTGGGCGAGGTCGAGGCTGTCCCTGCGAGCCTGCGCGAGGTTGCGCTGTTTCGCGGCTGCACCGACTCCGACCTGCTGGCGACCGTCGCCGGCTGCCTGGTGCCGGAGGAGTTCGCGCCCGGCGATGTGATCGTGTCCGCCGGACGGCCCGCCGAAGCGCTCTTCCTGATCGCCCAGGGAAAGGTCGCCAAGATCGGCGCCGGGCGCTACGGGAACCGGACGAACCTCGACATCCTCGCCGACGGCGACCATTTCGGCAGCGAGCCGGTCACCGACCCGCGAGGCAACTGGGAATACACGATGAAGGCGCTCACACCGGTCACCACGCTCACCCTCACCCGGACCGATCTCCAACGGCTGGCGAAACTGTCACGGCCTTTGCGCGAGCAGGTCGAACGACTGCGCCATAGGTCCACATGCGACAGTTGCGACGACGAACCCTCAACCCGCGAATACGAACTCAGCGCCACGCAAGCCGTGCTCCGCGTGCCCGCCCGCGCCTACGACCTGTATCGCCAGACCGGCCGGTGGCTCCGCCTGACCGTCGAAGCACTCCGCGAACGCCAGGAACACGAACTGCTCAACAACCCCCGATTCGGCCTGCTCCACAACGCGGCTCAGAACCAGCGCGTGCACACCCGCAGCGGCCCGCCGGCCCCGGACGACCTGGACGAGTTGTTGGCCCGGCGGCACGGCACCGAATTCTTTCTCGCCCATCCCCGCGCCATCGCGGCCTTCGGCCGGGAATGCAGCGCACGGGGTATCGCGCCGGCGACCGTGGAGGTCGACGGCAAGCCCTTTCCCGCCTGGCGTGGGTTGCCGCTGCTGCCCTGCGACAAGATCCTGGTCTCGTGGCAGGGCACCAGTTCGATCCTGGCGATGCGGACCGGTGAGCGGAACCGGGGCGTCGTCGGCCTGCGGCGCAGGAGAATCCCGGACGAGATCGAACCCGGGGTGAGCGCGCGGTTGTCGGGCGCCGGCGAGCGCTCCTACCTCGTTGTCGCCTACTACTCGGTCGCCGTGCTCGCGCCCGACGCGTTGGGCGTGCTGGAAAACGTCGAGATCGCCCATGGAAATGGATAAGACAGAACGTAACTCGAAACGCGAGATCGGCAGGAGGATGCCGTGTTCACCGCCGCCCAGAGCATCATCGCCGCTAACCACCCGGGCAGCCCAGACCCGGGTGTCGTGCTCGTCGCAGACGTCCTGCTGTGGCCCAACCGGCCGGCTATCCCGTGCCCGGCGGCCGTGCTGCTGGAGGGTGAGCTGCAGCGGCGCGGAGCCCGGACCAAGCGCGGGCACCTGCACGTCGACGCCGAAGACCGGGAGGCGGTGACGCTGCGGACCGTGCTGCCGGGCATCGGTGGCCTCGGCGCCGCGGTCAGCCTGCCGACCGGCCGGGTCACCGAGGCGGTGTGCGGCGCGATGGCGGCCTGCCTGGCGGTCGCGGGGCCCGCCAGGCGTGTGCTGCTCGCCGCGCCGCGATCGTTCTGTGCGGGCGTGGAGCGGGCCATCGAACTGGTGGAACGGCTGCTGAGCGAACGCGGCGGACCGGTCTACGTCCGCAAGCCGGTCGTGCACAACGCGCACGTCGCCGCGGAACTCCGGTCGCGTGGCGTGGTGTTCGTGGAGGAGCTGACCGAGGTCCCGCACGGCGCGACGGTGGTGTTCTCGTCGCACGGTGTCTCGCCCGCCGTGCGCGTCGCTGCCCGGCGCCGGGGGCTCGAGGTGATCGACGCGACCTGCCCGCTCGTCGAGCGGTTGCACGCCGAAGCCCGCCGGGCCGCCGAGGAGGGCGGCACCGTGATCGTCGTCGGGCACGCCGGCAACGAGGAGGTGGACGGCATTCTCGGCGAGGCACCCGGCCGGATCGCGCTGGTGCAGTCGGTCGAGGAGGCTCGGCACGTTCCGGTCGCCGATCCGTCCCGGGTCTCCTACGTCATCCAGACGACGCTGAGCGTGCACGAAACCGCGGAGGTGGTGGACGCCCTGCGGGCCCGGTTCCCCATGCTGAAGGGTCCCTCGTCCGAAGACGTCTGTTACGCCACGACGAACCGCCAGAACGCGGTGCGAGTGATCGCTGTGGAGTCCGAGCTCGTCCTCGTGGTCGGCTCGAAGAGCTCCCCGAACGCGCACCAGCTGGTGGAGATCGCGCGGCGCAGCGGCTCGGCCGCGCACCTGGTCGAGGATCCCCGCGACATCCAGCCCCACTGGCTGACCGAGGTGCGCACGATCGGCGTGACCGCCGGCGCCTCCACGCCCCCGCCGCTGGTGAACTCCGTGATCCGGGCGCTGGGCGGGCTGGGTCCGGTCACGGTGGAAAAGCGCGAGAGCGTCCGCGAGACGAGCGGCTCCCCGCAGCCGTCGGCGGTCGGGTGAGCTCAGGTCTTCCCACGGATCGACCGGCGGCGTCGCCTCCGACGCGCGCGCTTGCGGAGGATGAGCAGGAAGACTAGGACGAAGGCGAACGCCGCGGCCGCGCCGAACGTCATGCGCTGCGCGGCGTACCTGACCCGGTTCGCCAGCTCCTGCGCGGTCTCCTCCAACTCCCGCCGGGTCAGCTCGGCGTCCAGCCGCGCTTCTTCGGGGTCGTGCGGGAAACCCGGACTCTCACTCATGGTGCCGCACCGCCCGCACGTCCTTGGCCATGCCCGCGACGGCCTCCTGCGGCAGCGGCGGCGCCGCGGCCCGGAGCGAGCGCCTGCCCAGCAGCGCGGCCAGGCCGCCGACCAGCAGCAGGCCCACGCCGATCAACAACGCTGACAGCCACGCCGGCACCGCCAGCGCCAGCGCGATCACCGCCGCGGCCACCAGGGTGAGCCCGCCGTACAACGCCATGATCGCGGCGAACCCGGCCAGGCCCGCGCCCCTCCCGGCCCGCTTGCCCTTCCGGCGAAGCTCATCGGTGGCCAGCCGCATCTCGTCCCGGACCAGGCGGCGGACCTGGTCCGACATGTCCTGCACCAGTTCCGCGAACGAGCGGTCCTGGACAGCGCGCTCAGCCATCTCGTCCTCCTCTCCTAGCCTCGGGTAGTGACCACGCCCTGGTTCTGATGCGACTACTACCCCGAGGTTCAGAAAGTTAACCGTCGCGCCGAACGCGCCGCCGGCTAATCGCGACTGAGACCGCCAGACGCCTTCTCCGAGGGCGTTTGCCGAGCCTCCGAGTGCGGCAGCGGCCTGCCGGTGAGCGTGATGTGGCCTTCCTCGTGCAGCCTTTCGATCATGTGCGGATAATGCAGTTCGAACGCGGGCCGCTCGGACCGGATCCGCGGCAGCTCGAGGAAGTTGTGCCGCGGCGGCGGACAGGTGGTGGCCCATTCCAGCGAGTTGCCGAAGCCCCACGGATCGTCGACCTCGACCTTCTCCCCGAACCGCCAGCTACGCACCACGTTCCACACGAACGGCAGCATCGACGCACCGAGAATGAACGCGCCGATCGTGGAAATCGTGTTCAGCAGGGTGAAGCCGTCCGTCGGCAGGTAGTCGGCGTACCGGCGCGGCATACCCATGTCACCGAGCCAGTGCTGTACCAGGAACGTGGTGTGGAAACCGATGAACGTCGTCCAGAAATGCAGCTTGCCCAGCCTTTCGTCCAGCATGCGGCCGGCCATCTTGGGGAACCAGAAATAGACCCCGGCGAACGTGGCGAACACGATCGTGCCGAACAGCACGTAGTGGAAGTGCGCGACCACGAAATACGTGTCGGTGATGTGGAAGTCCAGCGGCGGGGAGGCCAGCAGGACCCCGGTCAGGCCGCCGAGCAGGAACGTCACCATGAACCCGACCGACCACAGCATCGGTGTCTCGAAGCTGAGCTGGCCCCGCCACATGGTGCCGATCCAGTTGAAGAACTTGATCCCGGTCGGCACCGCGATCAGGAAGGTCATGATCGAGAAGAACGGCAGCAACACCGCGCCCGTCGCGAACATGTGGTGCGCCCACACGGCGAACGACAGCGCGGTGATACCCAGCGTGGCGAACACCATCAGCCGGTAACCGAACAGCGGTTTGCGGCTGAACACCGGCACCACCTCGGTGATGATGCCGAAGTAAGGCAGCGCGACGATGTAGACCTCGGGATGGCCGAAGAACCAGAACGTGTGCTGCCACAGGATCGCGCCGCCGTTGGCCGGGTCGAGCAGGTGCGCGCCGATGATCCGGTCGGCGCCCAGCGCGAAGAGCGCGGCGGTCAGGATCGGGAACACCGCGAGCACCAGGATGCTGGTGAACAGGATGTTCCAGGTGAAGATCGGCATCCGCCACATGGTCATGCCGGGACAGCGTAGGCAAATGATCGTGGTGAGCATGTTGACGGCGCCCAGGATGGTGCCGATACCGGCCACGATCAGCCCGAACACCCACAGGTTCCCGCCGATGCCCGGCGAGTGCATCGCGTCGGACAGCGGCGCGTAGGCGGTCCACCCGAAGTCGGCGGCGCCGCCCGGGGCGAGGAACGAGCTCAGCACGACGAGCCCGCCGAACAGGAACAGCCAGTAGGAAAAGGCGTTCAAGCGGGGGAACGCGACGTCCGGCGAACCGATCTGCAACGGCAGGATCAGGTTGGCGAAGGCGAACACGTTCGGTGTCGCGTAGAGCAGCAACATGATCGTGCCGTGCATGGTGAACAGCTGGTTGTACTGCTCCTGCGACAGGAACTGCAGGCCGGGTCGCGCGAGCTCGGCGCGCATCAGCAGCGCCATCGCACCGCCGATCATGAAGAAGCCCAGCGAGGTGAACAGGTAGAGCCACCCGATCACCTTGTGATCGGTGGTCCTCATCAGGCGTAGCAGGGCCGTGCCGCGCCGGTGGCGGGCCGGCAGTTCGTATTGGTTTCCAACGACTATGGGGCGTGGCCTGACTTCCGTCATTCGCTCCTCCGCCTGATCGCGCACAGTGCAGAGCTCGCCTACCCACTGTGCGCCTCCGGCAAACTCGAATCAAGACCCCTCGTCACTTCGGGCTCGTCGATCGCCCTTCCGGCCGGGCCCACTGCGGTGCCGGCCACGCATGGCGGTTTGACCATCGCGTACCGGGGTATGTGCCTCGGCGTCAGGGAAAATCTGGAGAAAGCTCGAAATGCGACGCCACACCGAGACCACTTTGGTCAGGACACCGGAAGCAGCACGCCAGGCCCGGCGGATCGTGGCCGAGGCTTGCGCCGACTGGCGGCTCGACGGGCTGGAATCGGATGCCGAGATCGTCGCAACGGAACTGGTGGAAAACACCTTGAAGCACACTCGGTCCATTCCCCGGCTGCGACTGGTGCTACGGGACGGCGCGCTGACGGTGGCTGTCTCGGACGACGACTCGGCGGCCGTCCGTGTCCGGGAGGAGGAGAGTGAGCGCGACCGAGGGTTCGGAATGCTGGTCATCTCGCGCATAGCCCGGGTCTGGGGCTGCACCTGGGCCCGGGCCGGGAAGACGGTGTGGGCTGTCTTACCCACACGTCCGTGACGTTCGCTTGCATCATGCCGCCCGCCGGACATACGGTCTAGGTGAGCGGTTGAGCAAAACAGCCGTGCGGGAGTGAACGCACGCAGCCGGCGGGAAGCTCGAACACCTGCTCGGGCGTGTCTGGTGCTCTCACCCTGAACCTGAAGAGTGAACAGGGGGAACGCCGTGCACGCGACACCAGCCGTAAGCATCCGGATCGAAGACCGTGAAGGCGGTATCCGGCTCGCCCGGACCTCCGGGGAGCTGGATGCGCTGGGCGCTCCGGTGCTGCGCGAATGCCTCTACGAGAGTATTTTCCCCGACCACGACTTCGTCCTGGATCTGGACGAGGTGACCTTTCTCGGCTCGGCCGGGATGCGAGTCCTGATGGACACCGGCGGTAAGGCGCTCCGCCACGGGCTGCACTGGGCGCTCGTGGCCAACGGCCGTCCGGTTTCCCGGCCACTGTGGGCGACCGGCCTGGCCGCGCAACTGCCCTTGCAGCCGAGCGTGCCCGAGGCCATCCGGACCCTCACCGCGAAGATCGGGCCCGCGCACGCGGTTTAGCGGTGTCGGCGAGAAGACAGCAGAGTAGCTCGCTGTCTTCTCGCCGTTACCGTTAACAGGTGCTGAACGGCCACATCGAGTTGTCCACGCTGGACATCAGGCTCGGCGCGCGGCGCGGCCGGAAAATGCATTTTGTTCGGAAAGCGCCTTTTCATAGACGCGCAGAATGTCGGCGGCGATGCGATCCCACGAATAACGGGAGCGGGCCCGGTCCATTCCGGCCACGCCGTATGCTTCGCGCAGGGCCTGGTCGTCGAGCAGCCGACGCAGCGTGGCCGCGAGCACGCCCGGCCGCCGGGGTGGCACCAGTTCGCCGGTGACGCCGTCGACCACGGTGTCGATGAGGCCGCCCACCGCGGAGGCGACCACCGGGACCCCGCAGGCCATGGCTTCCAGCGGCACGATGCCGAACGGCTCGTACCACGGAGTGCATGCCACGATGTCGGCCGAGCGCAGCAACGCCGGCATGTCGCTGCGGGACACCCGGCCGAGCAGGCGTACCCGGCCGGCGACGCCGGCCCGCCGGGCCAGCTCGGTCAGCCGCCGCGCCTCCGGATCGTCGGCGAGCCGTCCCGGTTCCGGACCACCCGCGATCACCAGCTCGGTATCCGGCACGCCGGCCAGCGCCCCGATCGCGGTGGCGAAGCCCTTGCGCGGCACCAACCGGCCCACACTCACGATCCGCCGCGGCGCCGAGGTGGCGGTGGCACGGCCGTCGACGCCGAACCGGCCCAGGTCCACCCCGCACGGCACGATCGACATCCGCGACCTCGGCAGGCCCAGCCTGGCCAGCTCGAACACCTCGTCCGTGCAGGTCGCGGCGACCCGTGAGACGGACTTGCCGACGATCCGCTCCAGCCGGATCCGCTCCGGCGGGCTGGTGTCCGCCGAACCCTGGTAACGGCGCTTCACCACACCGAGCGCGTGGAAGGTCTGAATCACCGACAGGTCGAGGTCGCGCGCGGCGAGCACGGAGGCCAGCCCGGACATCCAGAAGTGGGCGTGCACCACGTCCGGCGGGTCACGCCGCCAAGCCGCGGCGAGGAACGCGCCGAACTCGCCCAGATACGGGAGCAACTCGTCCCTGGGCAGCCTGGTGCAGGGGCCGGCCGGCACGTGGACGACCTGGTAACCGGCTTTCGCGCGGACCGTCCGGCGCTGGCGCGCATCGTCACGTCGCGTGTAGACGGTCACGTCGTGTCCCTGCCGGCACAAGGCCGCGGAAAGCTCGGCCACGTGCAGGTTCTGGCCACCGGCGTCCACGTCGCCGAGCGAAGCGAGCGGATTGGCGTGTTCGGACACCATCGAAATCTTCATCGGCCACCTCCCACAACCGCACCACACAAAGAACGCTGTCCAAAACGCAGGGTCGGCACTCACAGTGACAGACAACGAGTTATGTGGGCGGGGAGGCAGGCCGCCCCGTGATGACCGGCAGCTGGCACGGATGTCACGGTCTGGCTACCCGCACACGTTCTGAAAAAACTGGCACATTCGCGCCCGCGCATTTCCTGCCTGAGGAGTTACCGACAGCGAAGGAGCTAAACCGGAGAGGAGCAAGGTTCGGGCCGGGGGTGTGAACATTTCCGCCGACGGGTAACCCGGGCTATGCGCAGCCCGACCGAGACGGCTACGTGTGCCGAGAAGTTCGCCGAGCTGACCGCGCCTGGATCGGACGAGCAGCGCCGGCTGAGGCTTCGTGCCGAGCTCGTGATGGAGTACTTGTCCGTCGCCGAGCACATCGCCCGCCGGTTCCGCGGGCGCGGCGAGGCCTTCGACGACCTGGTGCAGGTCGCGCGGGTCGGCCTGATCAACGCGGTCGACCGGTTCGAGCCGGACCGCGGCACCGATTTCCTGTCCTTCGCGGTGCCGACGATCATGGGTGAAGTCCGGCGCCATTTCCGGGACACGAGCTGGTCGGTGCGCGTGCCACGCCGACTGAAGGAGCTGCATCTGCAGATCGGGCAGGTCAGCGGCGAACTCGGCCAGCGACTCGGCCGCGCACCGACGCCCACCGAGATCGCCCTCGAAGTGAACATGAGCGTCGAGGAGGTCAGCGAAGGGCTGCAGGCCGGCAACGCCTACTACGCCGTCTCGGTCGACAAGCCGGCCGGTGACGATGCCGAAGCCGCTTCTCTGGCGGACACACTCGGCGAAGAGGACGGCGGGCTCGAATCGGTGGAAAACCACGAGGCGCTGCAACCGTTGCTGCGGGAGCTTCCGCCGCGCGAACGCACCATCCTCATGTTGCGGTTCTTCGGGAACATGACCCAGACCCAGATCGCCGAGCGCGTCGGCATCTCCCAGATGCACGTGTCGCGACTGCTCGCGCAGACGCTCGCGCACCTGCGCGCCAAACTCACCCAGGACCCCTGAGGCTCGTTTCACCCGCACAGGCCCGGGTAGCCGGGTCCCATGTCACGTGATGCCAAAGACCAGCAGATGCAATCATCGCGAGTCGATCTCGACCATACCCGGCTGACCACGCAACAGGGTGTACGAGTCGACCACACCGACGATTCCCTCACCATCACCGAACGCGGTCCGACCCTGCTCGAAGACTTCCACGCCAGGGAGAAAATCACCCATTTCGACCACGAACGGATACCCGAGCGCGTGGTGCACGCGCGCGGCGCCGGCGCCTACGGCCATTTCCAGGCCTACGAAGGCTGGCTGAGGGACTACACCGTGGCCGAGTTCCTGACCAGTGGTGAGCAGATCCCGGTCTTCGTCCGGTTCTCCACCGTGGCCGGGTCGCGGGGCTCCGCCGACACCGTGCGCGACGTACGTGGCTTCGCCACGAAGTTCTTCACCCGCCAGGGGAACTACGACCTGGTGGGCAACAACATGCCGGTGTTCTTCATCCAGGACGGCATCAAGTTCCCGGACTTCGTGCATGCGGTGAAGCCGGAGCCGGACAACGAGATCCCGCAGGCGGCCTCCGCACACGATACGCTGTGGGACTTCGTTTCGCTGCAACCGGAAACGCTGCACATGATGATGTGGCTGATGTCGGACCGGGCGCTGCCGCGCAGCTACCGGATGATGCAGGGGTTCGGCGTACACACCTTCCGGCTGGTCAACGCCGACGGGCAGGGTACGTTCGTGAAGTTCCACTGGAAGCCGGTGCTGGGCACCCATTCCCTGGTCTGGGACGAATGCCAGAAGATCGCCGGCAAGGACCCGGACTACAACCGGCGCGACCTGTGGGACTGCATCGAGGCCGGCCAGTTCCCGGAATGGGAGCTCGGTGTCCAACTGGTGGACGAAAAGGACGAGTTCTCCTTCGACTTCGACCTGCTCGACCCGACGAAGATCATCCCGGAGGAGCAGGTGCCGGTGCGGCCGGTGGGGCGCATGGTGCTTGACCGCAACCCGGACAACTTCTTCGCCGAGACCGAGCAGGTGGCCTTCCACACCGCGAACGTGGTACCAGGCATAGACTTCACCAACGACCCCTTGCTCCAGGCCCGCAACTTCTCCTATTTGGATACCCAGCTGATCCGCCTCGGCGGGCCGAACTTCGCGCAGCTCCCGGTGAACCGGCCGATCGCGGACGTGCACACCAACCAGCGTGACGGCTACGGCCAGCAGGCGGTGCACAAGGGACGGACGAGCTACTTCAAGAACAGCATCAGCGGCGGGTGCCCGGCGATCGCCGATTCCGGCACGTTCAGCCACTACACCGAACACGTGGAAGGGCACAAGATCCGCAAGCGCAGCGAGAGCTTCAAGGACTTCTACAGCCAGGCGACCCTGTTCTGGAACAGCATGTCCGAAGTGGAGCGCGAGCACATCGTCAGCGCGTTCCGGTTCGAGCTCGGGAAGGTCACCAGCAAGGAGATCCGGGGCCGCGTGGTGGCCGAGCTCAACAATGTCGATCACGAACTGGCCATCCGGGTCAGCGAGGGCGTCGGCGTCACCGCGCCGGCGGAAGAAGTGCGCCCCAACCACGGCCGCAGCTCACCCGCGCTGTCTCAGCTGAACGCGCCGTCGAACCGGATCTCGACCCGCCGGATCGCGGTGCTGGTCGCCGACGGCGTCGACGCGACCGGAACGCGTCGTGTGGTCGACGAGCTGACCAAACGGGAGGCGGTGGTCGAACTGCTCGCGCCCAGCGACGGCGAGGTACGCCCCGGCACTGGTGAACCGCTGGAGGCGGACCGGCAGCTCAACACCATGGCCTCGGTGCTCTACGACGCCGTCGTCGTGCCCTGCGGACCGGACAGTGTGAATCTGCTCAGCCAGGACGGGTACGCGGTTCATTTCGTGGCCGAGGCCTACAAGCACGCCAAGCCGGTCGCCGCGTTCGGCTCCGGGCGCGACCTGCTGCACCGGGCGGGGGTCACCGACCGGATCGCCGATAACGAGCAAGTGACGGTGGACCAGGGCGTTGTGACCACGGCGGCCGCATCACAGGAACTGACCACCGAGTTCTTCGACGCGTTCGCCACCGAGATCGGCCGCCACCGGGCTTGGGAGCGCAGGACCGACGCCGTCCCGGCCTGACCCCAAAGCCCGTCCCGGCGAGGGAGGCGGACGCACGGCCCGTCTCCGGCGCACACACCCGGACGCCCTCCGCACCAGAGGTGAGACCATAACCAGGGTGGAGCCGGAACGACACGTGATGGACGAGGCCGCCGTCGAAGCCGCTCTGGACGGGCTCGGTGACCGCGCGGTGGTGGTGCAGTGGGCGCGGCGGTTCTCGGTGCTGGCCGACCCCTCGCGACTGACCCTGCTGGTGTGCATCCACTACGCGCGCGAGATCAGCGTTTCGGATCTGGCGGTGGCCGCGGGCATGACCGACACCGCGGTCTCCCAGGCGCTGCGGCTGCTGCGCGCGCACGGACTGGTGACCGGGCACCGGAGCGGCCGGGTCGTGCGTTACCGGCTGGCCGACGCGACGGTGCACGAGCTGATCCATCGGGTCCGGCCCCATCCGGACCGGACTCCGCACGGCGAAGAGAAGAGCCATGTCTAGCCGGGATGAACACGTCGAAACACCGGCGAGTGGAGCCGTTCACCGGTACGGTCGAGACATGATCGGACTCCCCGATGACATCTCCGCCTGCCTGTTCGATCTCGACGGCGTGCTGACCGGCACCGCCGAACTGCACAAGCAAGCGTGGAAACAGACATTCGATTCGTTTCTTCGCGAGCGAGACGGCAGCAATTACCGTTGCTTCACCGATCGGGACTACGCGGAGTACGTGGACGGGCGGCCGAGGCTGGACGGTGTGCGCGGCTTTCTCGCCTCGCGCAATATCTCGCTCCCCGAGGGTGGCCCGGGCGACAAGGTCACCGATCACAGCGTCCACGGGCTGGCCGCCCGGAAGAACGAACTGGTCCTGCGGATCATCGAACACCGCGGGGTCGACCCCTATCCCGGCTCGGTGCGCTATCTCGAAGCGGTCCAGCGGGCCGGGTTGCGCATCGCGGTGGTCACGTCCTCGGCCAACGCGGCCTCCGTACTCGAAGCCGCGAACCTGGACCGGTTCGCGCAGGCACGGATCGACGGCGTGGTGATCGAACGCGAAAAGCTGCGCGGGAAGCCCGCACCCGACTCGTTCCTGGCCGCGGCGAAGGCACTGGGCGTGGCACCGGCGAACGCCGCCGTGTTCGAGGACGCGCTGGCCGGCGTCGCCGCCGGCAAGGCCGGCGGCTTCGGGCACGTGGTCGGCGTCGACCGCGAGGACCAGGCCGACGAGTTGCGCGCACACGGCGCCGACGTGGTCGTTCGCGATCTATCGGAACTGTTGCGGGGTGACGCGTGACCGTGCAGGGTTACGAGACCGCGCCGTGGGAACTGCGCTGGCACACGCTCGCGATCGACCAGCTGGAGCGGACGGAGTCCACGTTCGCGCTGTCCAACGGCCACATCGGCATCCGCGGCACGCTGGAGGAGGGCGAGCCACGCGGCAAGCCGGGCACCTACCTCAACGGCTTCTACGAGGAGCACGCGCTGCCCTACGCCGAAGCCGGTTACGGCTATCCGGAGGCCGGGCAGACGGTCGTGAACGTGACCGACGGCAAGGTCATCCGGCTGCTGGTGGAGGACGAACCATTCGACATGCGCTACGGCACGGCGACGGCACACGAGCGGTGGCTTGACTTCCGCTCGGGCACGCTGAGCCGGCTGACCGAATGGGTCTCCCCCACCGGTCGCCAGGTCCGGGTCCACACACAGCGCCTGGTGTCCTTCACGCAGCGTGCGGTCGTGGCGATCCGGTACGAGGTCGAGCCGCTCGACGGCGACATGCAGCTGGTCTTGCAGTCCGACCTGCTGGCCAACGAGCCGATCGAACCGGAGACCAAGGACCCCCGGGTGGCCGCCGCCCTGCAGTCGCCACTGGTCTCGGAGTTCGCCCTGGCCGAGGACTACCACGCCGTGCTGGTGCACCGGACGCGCAACTCCGGGCTGCGGATGGCGGCGGCGATGGACCACCAGATCGAGAGCCCGCACGCGTTCCGCAGCGACATCATCGTGGAAGAGGACCTGGCCCGGCTGACCGTGGCAGTGGACGTGCCGAAGGGCGACCGGCTGGTGGTGACCAAGTTCCTCGGTTACGGCTGGTCGGCGAAGCGCTCGATCCCGGCGCTGCGCGCGCAGGTCTCGGCGGCGCTGGCCGGCGCACGGCAGACCGGCTGGGACGGACTGCTCGCCGAGCAGCGGGCGTTTCTCGACGACTTCTGGGAAACCGCCGACATCCAGCTCGACGGCGACCCGGAACTCCAGCAGGCAACCAGGTTCGCGCTGTTCCACATCCTGCAGGCCGGGGCTCGCGGCGAGAGCCGGGCGATCCCGGGCAAGGGGCTGACCGGGCCGGGCTACGACGGACATGCCTTCTGGGACACCGAATCCTTCGTGCTGCCGGTGCTCACCTACACCGTGCCTGAGGCGGCCCGCGACGCGCTGCGCTGGCGGCACAGCACGCTACCCAAGGCGCGCGAGCGCGCCGTCCAGTTGGGCCTGCGCGGCGCGGCCTTCCCGTGGCGGTCGATCAACGGCGCGGAGTGCTCGGCGTACTGGCCGGCCGGCACCGCCGCGTTCCACGTCAGCGCAGCCATCGCGGACGCGGTCGTGCGCTACCTCGACGCGACCGGGGACACCGAGTTCGAGCGGGACGTCGGCACGGAGTTGCTGATCGAGACCGCACGGTTGTGGATGTCTCTCGGGCATTTCGACCTACACGGCAAGTTCCGCATCGACGGTGTGACCGGTCCGGACGAGTATTCGGCGATCGCCGACAACAACGTCTACACGAACCTGATGGCGCGCCGGAACCTGCTGGCGGCGGCGGCCTCGTGCGAGCGGGTGCCCGAAGTGGCCGAGCGGCTCGGCGCGGACGAGCCGGAGCTGGGCACCTGGCGTCAGGCCGCGGAGCGGATGTTCGTGCCCTACGACGAGGAACTCGGGGTGCATCCGCAGTCCGAAGGGTTCACCGAGCACGCCGAGTGGGACTTCGACAACACCCCTGCCGAGGACTATCCGCTGCTGCTCAACGTCCCGTACTTCGACCTGTACCGGAAGCAGGTGATCAAGCAGGCGGACCTGGTGCTGGCGCTGCACCTGTGCGGGGACCGGTTCACGCCCGAGGAGAAGGCCCGCAACTTCGCCTACTACGAGGCACGGACCGTGCGCGACTCGTCACTGTCGGCCGGAACGCAGGCGGTGATCGCCGCCGAGGTCGGGCATCTCGATCTCGCCTACGACTACGTCGGGGAGGCCGCGCTCACCGACCTGCACGACGTGCACAACAACGTGCGCGAAGGCCTGCACATGGCGTCACTGGCGGGCGCGTGGCACGGAGTCGTGGCGGGGTTCGGCGGGATGCGCGACCACAACGGCGAGATCACCTTCGCCCCGCGCCTGCCCGAAGGGCTCGACCGCATCGAGTTCCGGATGTGCGTGCGCGGCAACCGCTTCGCCGTGGAGATTCACCGCGACCGCGCGACCTACCGCCTGGTGGCCGGTGAGCCGGTGGAGATCACGCACCACGGCCAGCCGTGCAAGGTGTCCGAACACCCGATGAGCCTGAGCATCCCGGAGATCGACCCGGGTCCCGCGCCCACCCAGCCGCCCGGCCGGGCCCCGTCCCGCCGCCACCCGGAACGCCTGCGCCGTCACGAGTTCTGAGGGATCTGGGGTCGCAAGGCCCCGTGTCCCGCCCCTATTCCGGGGGCTCCGGGTGGGGTACTTCCGGCTTCACGTCGTCCTTGTTGGGCGGCTCCTCGACTTCCTCGGTCTGCATGAGGTCGAGGTCGGGATGCGTCAGTTTCGGGAAGTTCGGTCCGAGCGACGGCTCCGGGTCGAGGCGGGGCCGCTTCTGTTCCTGCGTCATGCAACTGGCATACCTCAGATCGGGGAAACGTCAAGACCCAAAATTCATCAGGCGTTGATATACTCGGGCGATGGTCCTTCCCAAACGGCTCGCGCGATTCAACCGGATCTTCACCAACCGGGTGCTGGGCCTGCTCACACCGCGCCTGCCCTACTTCGGCACCATCATCCACAATGGACGGCGTTCCGGGCGGACCTACCGCACCCCGGTCAACGTCTTCCGCGTCCCCGAAGGCTACGTCGTGGCGCTCACCTACGGCTCCGACAGTGACTGGGTGCGGAACGTGCTCGCCGCCGAAGGCTGCGAACTCGTGACCCGTGGGCGCACGATCAAGCTGACGCAGCCGCGGATCGTGCATGACGAAAAGCGCTCGGCCATGCCTCTGCTGGTCCGCCTGATCATCGGCCTTGCCGGCGTGACGGAGTTCCTCTACCTCCAGCCCGCGTGAGACCGTGGCCTGTCCACACCACGCTCAGCGCGGCCCCGACCTTGATTCAGCGCGCCGTTCGTAGCGTGAGCGGGCGAGCCGGTAGGCGGTGCGAAGCAGTTCGTAAGTCTCCGATTCCGTGCGCTTGCCCGGGTTGACCACGGCAAGCCAACCAGCGGTGCCGTAGACGGGATGTGCCATGACGGTGTCGGCGGTACTGGGGTCGATCTCGGTGGCGGCCGAGTCGCGTGGCTCGTGACCGGTCCACCGTGTGAACGCTTCCTTCCCGGCGGCGATGTTCACGCGGAAGGCATCCGGCCGATCCAGGTGCGATGCCTCGTCACCGGGATAGTTCTTGGTCACGATCGTCGCGAAGGGTTGCGTCCTCGTCGGGGTGACGCCATCGGGCGCGTAGTAGAAGAAGGTGTCGCCCCAGGCGAGCTCCGGCGAGCCGTCGCCGGGTGCCGGCTTGAGGGTCAGGACACCGTCGAGTTCGGCTACGAAGCCGATGATCTCCTCCATGGTCATGTCTTTTTTCCTCCGCGAGTTTGCGCGCGACCGCGATCGTGTCGACGGGCGCTGTATAGGGATCGAGTCACGTACGCGACGATGGCGCCCCGCCGCCCCGATAAGGGGGTCTGGGGGCTTGCCCCCAGTCGGGGGTGTGGGGGCGGAGCCCCNACAAGCCACGGGACAGAAGGCGCGTGCTCGGTGGTCACCTTGATTGCCGCGGGTTGACCCGAGGGGTGTCACGCCTTCTAGTGTTACATTGAAGTGGTTGTGGAGACTCTCAGCCAGGGATCCAGGGGGTCAGGGTGGAAAGCCTCAAACCAAGAAAGTTGCGCGAGCCTGTCACGATTTTTGTGTAAGTCGGAGGTGACTTACTAACGTTTGTAGCTTATCAGAATGGGAGCCGGTTCGGGAAGATTCGAGCGAGTGTGTTCAACGCCACTTTCCATCCGTGGGTTCCTGTGCCAGACGTGCCTCCGCGACGGCTGGAAATGTTGCGCAGTCCGAGGTAGAGAATCTTCATCGCGGCGTCTTTGTCGGGGAAATGGCCGCGGTTTTTGGTGATTTTGCGGAGCTGGAAATTGATGGACTCGATCGCATTTGTGGTGTACACG
>NZ_JAFB01000039.1 GCF_000519205.1 Amycolatopsis taiwanensis DSM 45107
ACTCATCCCAGAACCCCTTGCCCAGCTCTGGTTTCGATGTCATTTTGATCATAACGACGCGTCTTCGATGGTTCACTTGTATTCGCCTTCCCGACCCCCACCTGACACCGTCTCGCAGTGCCTTTTCCCTGTCGCTCACCACCACGACTCATTCACCGCAGCAACACAGGGCGGTTTGAGATCTCCGCCTGCACAGCGATCCCGAAGGGCCCACCTTCATCACAAACACAGCACCGCTCCAGTTCAGATCTCGCCTTCTACACCGAAACCCTCCCCTTTCACGTTCATGGCACACACAAGGCATCATCCCAGCCTGGCTGGCCAACGAGATCGCCAACGGCGACAACACCACCCTCCGTCGCATCATCACCGACCCCGACGACGGACAAATCATCTCCGTCGGCCGCCGCTCCTACCGGCCACCCGCCGCACTGGCACGCCTGGCCTACGCCCGAGATCGCGAATGCAGGTCCCCCGCGTGCCATCGACCCGCGCAGGTCTGCGAGCTCGACCACGTCGACGAGTGGGAAGCAGACGACGGCGAAACAGCGTACGACAACCTGGCCTCGTTCTGCACGAAGGACCACCATATCAAGGACCTGCCCGGCTGGTCGTACACAATGGACAAAGAGACCGGCGAGATCACCATCACGACACCTACCGATGACCAGTACACCAGCAAACCCGAGCCCCTCCACGAACCCCGCGAAAACCCACTCCCCGACGCCGACGAACCACCACCCTTCTGAATTCAGGGTCGGCGATGATTTTGGTATGCGTCTGATGCGTTGTCGTTGACCGCACATTGCCGCCTGGGTGACTGGACCAAGGCCGGGCTACGGCACAGAGTCCACCGCACTGTGCTCGACAAGTTCGGCAGCAGAGGGTTGCTCGACTGGTCCCGCGCCACCCTCAATAGACGGGACGCCGTAGGTGCCTGCGGTGTTGTTCATGCACCAGGTGTTTCGTATCGTCACGGTCCTGGTCGCCGATCGAGCACCGACGGCCCACAGGCACCTTACGACGAGCCCTAAGGAACCCCTCAGTTGCCGCGCAGCGGGCGTCCGGGGAACGCGTCTGCTTGCAGCGCACCGTCGCGTACGACGAACGTGCCGTCCACCAGCAGGTGGCAAACGCCCTGCGCAGGCCGGGTGGAATCGGCGAAGGTGGCCCGGTCGCTGACCGTTTCCGGGTCGATCACGACGATGTCGGCGTCGGCGCCGACGGCGAGATGGCCCTTGCCCCGGATGTCGGCGCACACCTGGTCGAGCACGCGCGCGGGCAGGTAGGAGCAGCGGCGGAAGGCTTCCAGCCAGCTCCACAGGCCGTGTTCGCGCACCATCAGCCGCAGCGACTTGGTGAACGTGCCCGCCGTCCGCGGGTGGGTTCGCCCGCCGGGCGGCAGCGGCCATTCGGTGCTTTCCCTCGTCCCATCCTGCCAGGTGACGAACATCGCGTCGCTGGCGACGATGCTGTCGGCGAATTCGAGGGCACCGCGTAGCAGCGCGCGATCGGCCTCAGCGCGCTCGTCGAGATAGTGCACGATGCACGGCGCGCCGGGATCGGCTGCACGAACCGCGCGCAACCGCGCTTCGTCGGCGATGCGTTCCCCGGTCTCGACGAGCACGAGGTCGGAGGGAACCATGCCCCACGCGGGAAGCCGTTCCGGGGAAAGGAAAAACGCGCCGATCGCGGTCGAACCGGCGCCGTAGGGGTAAGCCTCGACGGTGACCCGCGAACCGGCCGACCTCGACTGGTCCAATGTAGACAAGACGCGGTCGATGTGCCTACGGGACGTGCTGTTCACGTGGCAGTGGTGCATGGCCGCGCCGGTCTCCCCGGCGGCGATGGTGATTTCGGTGGAACCGTCCACGGGTGTCGTCGGATCCGCCTCGATGAGCTCGCGCACATGCGTGAAGGTCGGCACGTCCAGACGCGACGCGAGTCGCGCCACGTCAAGGAATTCGGCCGGATCGGTGCGCGGCGCGTAGCCGAGCAGGATGCCGACGCCGAGCCCGCCCGCGCCGAGTTCCTTCTCGAGCCGGCCGAGCCAGGTGGTGCGTTCGGCGGCTGTCGAGGACCGCTGCCATTCCGGTTCGCCCAGCACGGCGAGCGTGTCCTGCGTTTCGGTGCCGGTGTGCGCCACGAACCGCGCACCGGCCCAGGAAGCGGCGTACCCGTAGTGCAGCGGGCGTCCCTGCTGCGCGGCAGCGTCGTAGGCGTCGGCCACCCGTGGCGCCCCGGCCTCCAGTTCCAGGGTGGCGCATACCCCGTCCATCGCCTGCAACCGCTGCCCGGCGATCGAGTCCACGTGACTGTGCAGGTCGATGAAGCCCGGCCCGACGACGAGCCCACTCACGTCGAGCACCACCGCATCGGGCGGTGCGGTCAACTGGTCGCCGACCGCGGCGACCTTCCCGGCACTGACCAGGAGATCCGTCGTTCGCGAGAGGCCGGTTCCCGGGTCGCACACCAACCCGCCCCGCAGCAGTACATCCATCTCAGTTCCTCCTCAGTACCTCGATGGCCCGCGCGGCGGCGAACCCGATGAACGCGTCCCGTTCCGGAGCTTGCGCGCGGGCGTCGACGGCTTCGGTGAATACTGCGACCGCGAACCGCCCTCCGTCGTCGTACTCTACGACGCCGACCTCGTTGCGGATTGTCGGTAGTGTGCCGGTCTTCCCGCTGATGCGCACGTCGTCGGTGTGGAACCCGGAACGAAGCCGATGCGGCCACACCTGTAAGCCGAGCCAGCGTCGCACCTCTGCACACGCTTGCGGCGGTGCGGCCTCGTCGCGCCAGATCATGCCGAGCAGCCTGGTCATGTCCTCGGGCGTGGTGCGGCAGGTCTGGTCCGGCTGGAGAGCACGAAGCTTCCGCAGTTGCTGCGGGGACAGCTTCGTGAGCAGGCGCTCATCGTCCTCATAGGACAAGCCGAGGTCCTCGCCGATGGTGGCGAGCAGTTCCGCGCAGTCCTGGTCGATCACGGTCGCGGTGAGCCCGAGGCGGTCCAGCAGAGACCGGACCGCGGGTTTGCCGACCCGCGCGAACACCAGGTCCGTCGCGACGTTGTCGCTGATCCCGATCATCAGGGTGGCCAGCGCGTCGAGCGACAATGTGGCCGGATGGCGGAAGGTGGCGAGACCGTACGGGGAAGGCACCTTCGGCCCGGCCGGCACGGTGACCTGCTCGGCGAGATCGCATTCGCCGGCCACTGCCTGCCGCGCGAGTTCGACCGCGACCGGGACCTTGAACACCGAAGCCGTCACGACCGGTTCGGCCGAGGAGATACCGAAACTGGCGGTCCCGTCGATGTCAGTGGCATGCATGCGGACCCGCAGGCCGAGTTCGTCCGCGCGTGCGGTGATCTCCCGCTCCATCAGACTCCTTTCGCCGTGAAACTGAAATCCTCGGCGCGCTGCGGGATCCGCACCGCCAGCACGGCGCCGATCAGGCTCGCGACCACGAGCAGCCCGAACGCCGCCGGATAGGAGAAGCCGTCGACCAGCATCCCGAGCAGCAGCGGCGCGCTCGCACCCGCGACCTGCCCACCGAAGTTGATCACACCCATCCCGGAGCCGGTCAGCGCGGACGGGAACACTCGCATCGGCAGGCCGAACAGGCACATCGAGCCGAGCCCGTCGATGGCCATCGCGAGCGCCTCGAAGAGGATGAACTGGCCGGCGCTGGTCGCCAGGGCCATCGGGACGAGCAGGCACGCCGTGGTGAGCGTGGTGGCGAACAGATACCAGCGCGGGCGCGCGTTGAAGTAGCGATCGAACAGCCACCCGCCGAGGACCGTGGTGGCGAAGCTGACCAGCGGGGGGATGGCGGCGAGCACGCCGATCTTGGCGAGGGAGACGCCCTTGCTCTCCAGCAGGTAACTCGGCACCCAGGTGATCAGGCCGTACACGATGAAGTTCTTCGCGCAGAACAGGCCGGCCAACAACCACACCTGCGGTGAGCTGAGCACCGCGCGGCGTGCCTCGGGCGAGGGTTTCGGCGGCCGCTTCACCGACTCGCGCATCCTGGCGGGCAGCTTCCGCGGAATCAGCAGCCAGAGCACGATGCCGAGCACGGCACCAACGGCCGCCAGCCACACGAACGAACCGCGCCAGCCGTAGGCGATCAGCAACGGCGCCACGATCAGCGGCGTGATCCCGCTGCCGATGCCGCTCGCGGACATCACGATGCCCATGACCGTTCCGCGGTTCTTCGGCGTGGTGCGTTCGGCCACGGTCTTGAACGAGACTGCCGGGAAAAACCCTTGGGAGGCACCGAAAGTGGCGCGCAGGATCAGCAGGATGGCGAAGGACCCGGCCAGCGCGGTGAACATGGTGAATGCGGACCACAGCAGCAAGGTCGCCAGCAGCAGCACTCGCGCGCCGACGCGATCGGCAAGGACACCGGCCGGGATCTGGCAGAGCATGTACACCACGGCGAACACCGTGACGAGCAATCCCTGCTGGGTCTTGGAAAGATCGAATTCCGCGCCGATCGAAGGAAGCGCCATGCTGATCGCGAACCGGTCGACGTAGTCGATCGTGTAGGCCAGCAACAGCACGACACCGGTCATGATGCCGATCCGCCGCACCCGCCTGGTGTCCGGCTCGACCTCGACAAGTTCATCCACCATCGCGACCTCCATTGACGCCGTAGTGGTCAGTGATCACCGGGTCGGGTCCAGCCAGGCAAGTTCTGCGGGCATCGCGCCGGTGGCGATGTGCTCGGCGAGCATCCGCCCGGTGAGCGGGCCGAGCGTCACACCCCACATGCCGTGGCCGCCCGCCACGTAGACGCCTTCGGTCGCCGACGGCCCCACCAGCGGGATCCCGTCCGCGCTCAGTGGCCGTGCGCCGACCCAGCGGTGCTCGGCACGGTCCCAGTCGGCGCCCGTGAGCAGTGGACGGAGCGCGCGAATGATCGTCGCGATCGCGCGGTGGTCCAGCGGTGCGTCCGGCCGCTGGAACTCCATCACGCCGGTGACCCGCACCCGGTCACCGCGCGGGGCGAGCGCGGACCGCGCACCGGGGAAATACAGCGGGCCGGCGAGCGGTTGCCGCACCGGCACGGTGAAGCTGTAGCCGCGGCCGCCGAACTGGGGCATCCGAACGCCGTGCTCCGCGGCCAGTGCGGGCAGCCACGCACCGTTGGCGAGCACGACCGCGTCGGCCTCGCGCCGGCCGTCGGAGCATTCGACGACCACTCCCCCGCCATGCCTACGCACACCCGTGACGTTGACCTGCTCGGTGACCTGGCCACCCCGGTCGCGGACGTGCTCGGCGAGCGCGGCGGTGTAGGCGACCGGATCGAGCCAGCGCTGCCCGCGCACCCGCATGGCGAAGCCGATCCGGTCGGTGAGCAACGGTTCGGCGGCCTTCGCCTCGGCGCCGCTGAGCAGGTCCACCTCGACCCGCTGGCCGCTCGCGGCCACCCCGGCGAGCTCGTGATGCAAACCGGCGGCTGCGGCGACATCTCCGAACGCGGCGAGCACATCGGCCTCGTGTATCTCGGCGGGCACGCCGGCCGAAAGCTGCGCGTCGAAGGACTCGAAGATCTGTTCGTTCAGGCCGCGATATCCGGCCATGGCGCGTTTCCATTGCGGCCACGTGCAGTGACGGGTCATCCGGAGCAGGAAACGGGCAAGTTCTTGATCGGCCCGCACGGGCAGCCGAACCGGCGAATTCCGGTCGAGGACGGCGCGTATCCCGTAACGCAGGATCGACGGTTCCGGAAGCGGCACCGTGAACGCGGGGGCGACGAAGCCGGCGTTGCCCCACGAGGCACCATGCCCGGCCCTGCCCCGGTCGAGCACCTCCACTTCGACGTCGTAGTCCTGTAGTGACCACGCGCAGGACAACCCGACCATGCCCGCACCGATCACCACTACCCGCCGGGGACGCATCGAACTCGTTCCTCCTCCACCGCCACGTCGCAATACGCTGAACCTAGGCGGGCCACGACACGGCCTCTTCGTTGCGCACACCCAATCGGGCGGGGCAGATTCGTTGGATCCGACGAAGCCCCCGGTGTTTCGAAGGCGCGCGGTCGCCTCGGCCAGAACCACGGACCTTGAACGCGCGCTAGCCGGGCAGCACCCGCAGCTGCAGCATCGCGGCGAACCGCGCCTCCGGATCGCCGAGGTCGATGCCGCCGACCTCGGTCAGCCTGCGCAACCGGTAGCGGAAGGTGTTCGGGTGAACGTGCACCGCCTCCGCCGCGACGCCGACATCGCCGAAGGCGTCGAGCCAGGCGGCCAGTGTCGGCACGAGGCTGGCTCCGTGGCGCTCGTCGTAGTCCCGCAGCCGCGCGAGTGCCCCGCTGAACCGGTCGCCGTTGCCCACCGCCAGATCGCGCAACTCCAGCAACAACACCTGCGGGTGCACGTCGTCGAAACGCGCCACCTTCCGGCTGCCCGGCCGGTCCCGGAGGGCCCGCAGCGCGCGATCGGCACAGTGCTTCGCCGGCGCCAGTTCCGCGGTCGTGTGCGCGCCCAGGCCGACACCGATCACCGCGTCGGTGCGCGACCGGTTGAGGAAGTCCTCGGCGATCCGGACCGCGCGCTGCTCGGCCTCCACGCCGCACCGGTCGACCGGAAGCAGTCCGTACACCACATGACCGAGCAACGCGACCGCACTGCGCGGATGCATGGCGGCGAGGTGCATCGCGAACCCGTCCCGCACCCGCTGCCGCTCGGTTTCCCTGCTGGCCTCCTCGACGATGGTCTCCGCTTCCCCGGTGGGATCGAGCAGGCCGAGCGCCAGCACGACCACGGGCGTCCCGGCAAGCCCGAGCCGGTCGAGCGCGGAGTGCGCACCCGGCCCACCCTCCAGCGCGGTGCTGAGCAGGTCCGCGCGCAACCGCCCGCTCACATCGGCTCCGGCGCGCACTCGCAACAGGTGCAGGGCCACCAGCTTCGCCGCGTCGACCAGCACCGCCTCCCGCTCGGCGGAAAGCGGTTCGCTTACCGCGGCCCAGATCGAGCCGAGCAGTTCGTCGCCGGCTCGCACGGCGATGGCCGCCCGCGCCATCGTGATCGACTCGTCGCCGAACACCGCGCTGTCCACGTAGATCGCCCGGCGGCTGCGGTAAAGCTCGTCGAACACACCGGTTTCGGTGAGCAACCGCGAATAGCGCCGCGGGACCTGCCTGCCCAGCACCGTCTCCACGCGGGAACGATCCGCCCGGTCCTGGTGACCGGAGAAGGCCAGCACCCGCGAGCCGCGATCCTCGATCGTCACCGGCGCGTCCAGCTGCGCGGCGATCGCATTCGCCAGCGAGAACAGGTCACCGGACGGGAAGCCGCCCAGCGTCTCGGCGTCCTCGGCGGGAACGCCGTCGTCGATCAGCACCGAACGCAGCAACGCCGCCAGCTGCACCCAGGAAGCACCGGCCGCGACGCCGAGCAGCACCACGTTCGCCTCGGCCGCGGCGGCACGAACCCGTTCGTCGCACGGAACCGGCGAGCGGATCACCAGCGCCCCGGCACGACCGGCCAGCAGCCCGAGCAGCACGGCGATCTCCGCCGCATCGTGCACGCCCACCCCGAGGACCACCGCGGACTGCGGGATCACCAGCTCGTCCGCGGCATCGTGGATCACGACCCCTTCGATCCTCGTCACCCCGGCCGGATCGCCACAGATCACTTCCAGCAACGTGCCGCCGAGATCCTCGATGACCCTCGCCAAGCTCGCCCGAACCATTCGGGCACATTAACCGAACGATCCTCCTGAAGTGGTGTTTCAACAGTTTCTAGGGCGGCGGGGCGAGTTCGGCGTCCAGGGTCTCGTTGACCCGCATCAGCATGTCGATGTGATGCGCCAGCCAAACCATGAACTGGCTGTCCGCCGATCGAATGTCCATGTTCAGCACGCGGCTGACCCGGTTCAGCTTGTACAGCGTTGTGTTGCGGTGTAAGCGAAGGCGCCGTGCCGCAGCGTTGAGGTTGCCCGATTCCGCGATATAGGCGAGGACGACGGTCTCCAGGCTGCACGTGTTGCCGTCCGCCCGGCGCAGCGGTGCGAGGATCTCGCCGGCGAACTGGCGACCGCTTTCGGAGTGCGCCAGCTCACGGATGGCGACGTGGATGCGCAGATCGTCGTAGCCGACGACCGGGGAGGAGTTGACCCGGCGACCCAGCGCGAGCGCCGTGCGAGCCTCGCGATAACTGGCCGCGACTCCGCCGGCACCGATTCCCCACCGCCCGAACGCGACATGCGCGTCCGAGCCGAGACGTTCGCGCAGCACGCGCCGGATGGCGTCGGCGATCTCCCGTATCGAGGTGACCTCGGCGGGGTCGGCAACGGGACACACCACCACGAGGTTCCCGCCGATCTGCGTCGTCAGGGTGGGCAGGTTCGCGTTGGGGCAGAGCCGTTCGACAACGCGTGCGGCAGCGCTGAACCGGCGCACTGCCCTGGCATGGTCGGTGAGGGGTGGATCCAGCTCCGCGACATAGACCACGTAGGTGGCGTCGACACCGAACCCGTGGTGCCGGGCTCGGGCCTGGAGCTGCTGGCCGTCGGAAAAACGACCGTGCACGAGCTCCACGATGAAGTCGCCACGAATCCGTTCCTCGGCTTCGGTGATCGACCGGATCCGGAGCATCTCCGACCCGATCAGCACGGCGCCCTCGTGCGTGATGATCCGGCGCTGGGCGCGGTCGTGCGGGTCGGCGTCGACCATGTCCAGCGCGGCGGCGATCCCGGTGATCTCGCCGCCGAAGGTCACCGGTGAGGCGATGAGGACGACGCCACCCCGGCCGTCGCCCACGGGCTCCAGCACGACGGGGTCGACCGGGATCGTCCCGGCGGAGAGGCCACCGAGGTGGTCGATCAGGGCACTGACCAGCGGTCCCGCCGGCGGCTTCTCGGCACCGCCGACGCTTTCGTAGGCCAGCAACGAGCCGTCCAGATCGACGACCAGCACGGGCGTCTTACCCATGCGCGCCATGCCGTAGGCCAGCGCCTGCACGCCGGCACCCCGGGCGAGGATCTCGGCGAGCGCGCGGTGCACCCGGTCCCGGTACTCCAGCACATGCGTCGACTGCGCGAGCACCTTGGTGGCGACGAGCTGGCTGACCGTCCGGTAGTCGGCGGTGGGCGGCAGGAGCGCCAGCGGCAGCTCCACCGCGTCCGCGGCCGCGCGGGCCTCGGGGAAGGACGCCCGCAAGACCGTGGGGGGTCCCATGTCGCCCGGCTCGATCTGGACCAGGACGGCTACCGCGCCCGCGTCCTTCGCGCGCCGAACGGTCGCGGGCCCCGCATCGCCCCGCAGCAACTCGGCCGGGGCGTGGACCACGACGCCTTCGTTGTCCGAGGTCGTGGCCAGTTCCGAAAGCGGCAGGCACCAGCGCACAAACCGCATCGACCCGGACGATCCCGCGACGAGGTTGTTGCGCAGCAACGGTTCCGCGAGCAGGGCGGCGACCGTGAGCGTCTCGGGAACCTCCGCGTCCCGGCGGGACCGCTGGTGCGGGACTGTTGCCGACGTGTCGTCCATCCCTTGCGTCATATGGTGTGCCATATGCCTACTTCCGGTCGTGGAGTCGGTGCAGTTCGTCCAGTGTCAGCCATGGTGGTCTCGCCGGACAATCTTCAAAAGCCGTCACTGTCCACAATTCGCCGGAGGTTCTTCGTGCACTTCGCACCATCGGCCAGCCCCGCCGGGGGGCTCGCGCCACCTGGCCCAGCCGACGGCCGGTCCGTGAATCCTGCCGCACCCGGGCGGGTAGTCCACACCTTCCGTCCGGACACAGCGGCCGACGTCCGCGCCACCCTCGACGAGGCCGAGGCCGCCGCGCGCGAGTGGGCGGCGACCCCGCCGCTGCGCCGGGCGACCGTCCTCACCCGGATCGCCGAGAGGCTGGAAGACCGCCGTGACGAACTCGCCGCCCTGATCACCGGCGAGGAGGGCAAGCCGCTCGGCGCCGCGCGCGGTGAGGTCGGCAAGTCCGCGGAACAGTTCCGGCTCGCCGCTCAGCTCGCGTATCTGGTCGAGGGCACCACCTACCCGAGCGAGTCCCCCGGCACCTTCGCCTACACCCTGCGTGAACCGCTGGGTGTGCTCGCCGCGATCACCCCCTGGAACTTCCCGCTCTCCCTGGCCGCCCGCAAGATCGCACCGGCGCTCGCGGCCGGCAACGCCGTGGTGTTCAAGCCCTCCCCGGTCACCGCGGGGACCGGCGCGCTCCTGGTCGAAATCGCCGTCGAGGCGGGGCTTCCCACGTCGGTGCTGCCGATCCTCCAGGGGCAGGACGCGGAGGCGATGGCCGCCCTGCTCGGCGATGATCGCCTTCGGGGGATCAGTTTCACCGGCTCGGACGCCACCGGTGCGCTGATCCGCGCGCAGGCCAGCAGCCAGGCCCGGCTGCAACTCGAACTCGGCGGCCACAACGCCGCGGTCGTGTGTGCCGACGCCGACCTCGCGAAGGCCGCCGCGGACATCGCGGTGGGCGCGTTCGGCCTGACCGGCCAGGCCTGCACGTCGACGGACCGGGTACTGGTCGCCAGCGCGGTCGCGGCCGAGTTCACGGAGTTGCTGGCCGCGAAGGTGCGAGCCCTGCGCGTCGGCCCGGGCGACGCGGACGGGGTCACCACCGGACCCGTCGCCACCGCCGCCCAGTTCGAAAGGCTGACCGCCCTGAAGGAGTCCGCGGTGGCCGCGGGGGCCAAAACGGTCGCCGAGGCGGACCTGCTGGACGGCCGTGACCCGGACGGGTACTGGGTCGCGCCCACCTTGTTCGACGATGTCCCGGCCGATCATGCGCTCGTCACCGGCGAGGTGTTCGGGCCGTTCTGCTCGGTCGTCGGAGTGCACGACCTGGACGAGGCGCTCGCGATCGTCAACGCCTCCGCGCATGGTCTGGTCACCGGCGTGCACACCGCCGACCTGGCCGTGGCCCACCGTTTCGCCGCGGCGGCCCGCTGCGGGATCGTCAAGGTCAACGCCCCGACGACCGGCAACGGCGTGGCCCCGCCGTTCGGCGGCTGGAAGGCCTCCTCCGGCGGTGCCTTCCCGGAGGGTGGGCGCCAGGCCCTCGACTTCGTCACCGAAACCAAGACCGTCTACCTCACCCATGGAGCGAACTAATGCAGACCATCCACCGCCTGACCCTCGAAGACGCGCTGATCATCCTCAAGGCCGCCGAGGCCGAGGCCGAGCGGATCGGTGTCAAGCAGACGATCTGCATCGCGGACGACGGCGCCCACCCCATCGCGCTGCACCGCATGACCGGGGCCCGGCTCACCGGCGTGGAGATCGCGATCGCCAAGGCCTTCACCGCCGCCGGTCACCAGCGCGCCACCCACCTGTTCAACGAGCCACCGAACGGGCCCGCGCTGCCGGGCAATGAGGCCTTCGGCATCCAGCACATGCACACCGGGAAGTTCACCGTGTTCGTGGGTGGCTTCCCGATCGTCCACGATGGACAGGTCATCGGCGCGGTCGGCGTCAGCGGCGGCAACGGCGAGCAGGACAAGGCCGTCGGCGCGGCCGCACTCGCCGCATTCGACAAGCACATCGCCGGAGCCGTCGTGGCCTGAGTTCGGCAGGGGTACAGGTTCAACCGCTGTCGTTCCGACAGCACAGAGGGTCTTCGCGGGTCACAGCCCGCGAAGACCCTCTTTTGCGATCTTGCGACGGGGCGCATCCGGCCCGCGCCGGTCAGCGCGGCACTACCGGTGCCCGGCAGAACAACAGCGACTGGTGGGCCAGCACGAACAGCCGGATCATGAGCGCCAGCGAACTCAACCCGACCAGCGTGGTCGGCATGGAGAGGGTTACCCAGCCGACGTTGACCACCGCGGTGCTCACCATTATCGACATCTGCGACAGCGCCGTGCCGGCGATGCCCGCGGTGGCCATCAGGGTGAGCACCCGGCCTGCCGTCCGGCTGCCCAGCCTGCGCAGCAACGGCCTTGCCGCGACCAGGCCGACCAGCGCAAGCGCGGCGACCACCGGAGCGGCCTGATCGGTGATCGTCGCGATCTGGTGATACCAGTACGGGGCGGGCGGGCCACCGAGCGAGCTCCAGTCCCCGATCCAGATCATCCTGGTGAGCTCGAAGATCGCGTGCATGCCCGGAATCGCGATCAGAATCGTGCGCAGCGCCCGTATCCCACCGGCCAGCCCGAGCTCTCCCTGGTATGCGGGCGCGACGGTATCGACCTCGCCGAAGTCGCGCACTGCGAGTCGCTGCGCCTCGATATCCGGACGGCCGGCGGCGCGGTAGGCCTCCGCCGCGTCCATCAGCCCGTCTCTTGCCTCGTTCAGCAAATCGGCCTTGGCGGCGCGCGGACCCCGCAGCCTGGCGTCGAGCCGCGCGAGGTGTTCGGCGATGGGACCGGCGCCGGCCTCGATCAGTTCCGTCATGCTTGTTTCTCCGCGAGTTTGCGCGCGATCGCGATCGTGTCGACGGGGCGCCCCTGACGAGCACGGGTTACGCCGTGCAGAAGGGCGCCCCGCCGCCCCCATAGCGAAGCTTCGCCCACGCGCGCTCTGTGGCCGGCTTGACAGCCGCGAGTTGACGCAAGGGGCGTCATGGCCTCACCGGCCCGAGTACTCCGTTGATCACCGCAGTGAACTCCCGCCACTGTGCGCGTTCGGCGGCGAGTGCCCGCTGGCCGGATCTGGTGAGCTTGTAGGTGCGCCGTTTGCGGCCGCCGACCACATCCCATTCGCTGCTGAGATACCCGGCTGCCTCGAGCCTGCGCAGCGCCGGGTACACGGTCCCGGTCGGCAGGTCGAGCTGACCGTCGCTGCGCAACTGCAGCGCCTCGATGATCGCGTACCCGTGCAGCTTGCGGCCGTCCAGCACGGCGAGGAGCAACGCGTCGAGATGCCCTCGGAGTTCCTCCGCCTTCATACGTAGGGACTCTACCTAGCACGAAGATCCGGGGCGACCCCGAGGCGACCCTGAGTTTACCCTGACTTCTTGCATTTGCGCGCTACATGTAGCGGCACTACCTATACAGTCTCCGGCATGAGCAGTCCTGTATCAAGTCGCGGCAATCAAGGTGACCACCACGCGCGCCCCGAAGGCCCGCTATCGGGGCGGCGGGGCGCCCTGGTCGAGAACGTGACTCGATTTCGGATGGAGCGCCCTGTCGACACGATAAGGGGGTCTGGGGGCTTGCCCCCAGTCGGGGGTGTGGGGGCGGAGCCTCCGCAAGGCACGGTCGCGCGCAAACTCGCGGAGAAACAAGCATGAACGCGGTAGACCTGTCCAGGCTGCAGTTCGCCACCACCACGTCGTTCCATTTCCTGTTCGTCCTGCTGACACTGGGTTTGGTGACGCTGGTAACGATCATGCAGACCCGCCACACGATCGGCGGGAAACCCGAGCTGCGAAGAATGACTCGATTTTGGGGGAAGTTGTATGTCATCAATTACGCGTTGGGAATCGCCACCGGAATCGTGATGGAGTTCCAGTTCGGACTGAACTGGACCGGGGTCTCCGCGGTCGCCGGGGACATCTTCGGCGCCCCGCTGGCCATCGAGACGCTGGTCGCGTTCTTCCTCGAGTCGACGTTCCTCGGGCTGTGGATCTTCGGCTGGGACCGGATGAACAAGTGGCTGCACCTCACGCTGATCTGGCTGGTCGCCATCACCGCGTACGCGTCCGCGTTCTGGATCATGGTCGCCAACTCGTTCCTGCAGAACCCGGCGGGCACCAGGCGTGAAGGGAACGTGCTGCGGCTGACCGACTTCGGCGCATTACTGAGCAACCCAACGTTGCGTGCCGCGCTGCCGCACGTGCTGTTCGCCGCCCTGCTCGCCGGCGGCATGTTCGTGGTCGGAGTGAGCGCGTACCACTTCATCAAGCGCACCACCGAGGTCGAGTTCTTCCGGCGGTCGATGCGGCTCGGTGTGCTGGCCGCCGCGATCGCCGCACCCTTCGTGATGTTCTACGGTTTCAACCAGTTCGAACTGGTCCGCTCGGTGCAGCCGGCGAAGTTCGGCGACGGCGTTCCGCCGGAGCTGTTGCAGGCCTGGACGGCACGATTCGGGCCGGGCGACTATGCCCCGGCGTCCTGGACCGGCTGGCCGCTCGGCCTGATGATCGCGGCCGGGTCCTTCCTGCTGATGGTGATCTGGGCGACCGCGCCACTGCTGTTCCGGAACTGGCTGTTCCGGGTCAACTGGCTGCGGCCGGTGCTTTACCTGATGGTCGCGGGGACCCCGGTCCCGTTCGTGGTCGCGATCTTCGGCTGGCTGGCCAGGGAAGGCGGGCGGCAGCCGTGGGTGATCTACGGCGAACTGCTGACCAGGGACGCGGTCGCCGGACTGCCCGCGAGCCAGGTTCTGGTGTCCTATGTCGGTTTCACCGCGCTGTTCGCCACGCTCGCGGTCGCCGACTGGGTGCTGTTGTCCAGGATCGCCCGGCGCGGCCCGGAACCCGGCCGACCGGCCGTCGACAACGAGCGGCCGCACACCCTCGTGCTTTCGGGAGTATGACGTGGAAATCCTCTGGTCCGGTGCACTCGGACTGCTGCTGACCGGTTACTTCGCGCTGGCCGGATACGACTACGGCGTGGGCATGCTGGCGAGCCGGCTCGGCCGGGACGAGGCGGGCAGGCGCCGGGTGCTCGGCGCGCTCGGCCCCTTCTTCCTCGGCAACGAGGTGTGGCTGGTTGCCGCGGTCGGAGTGCTCTTCGGCGCGTTTCCACACCTGGAAGGCACCGTCCTGGCCGGCGGCTATCTGCTGGTGGTGACCCTCCTGCTGGGCCTGGTCGCGTTCACCGCCGCGGTGCAGTTGCGCAGCAGGCGCCCGGACGCCCGCCGCGGCGGCTGGGATGCGCTGATCACCGGTGGCGCACTGGTCACCACCGTGTCCTGGGGCATGCTGATCGGCAACCTGGTGCAGGGTTTTCCGTTGGACGCGAGCGGCAAACCGGACGGCGAGCTGACCTCACTGCTGAGCCCGTACGCGCTACTGTTCGGCGCCGGGTTCGTCGCGTTGCTCGCGCTGCACGGCGCGGTGTTCCTGACCGTGCGGGGGGACGACACGGTGCGCAAACCGGCGCGTCGGATCGCGCTCGCCCTGGTGCCGCCGTCGGTGCTGTTCGTGCTGATCGCGACCGGGTGGGCGGCGGTGGCCGGAGTGCCGGGCAGCACCGGCGTCAGCCCATTGATCGGCTTCGGCGGGGCACTGCTGGCGGTCGCGACGCTGCTCGGGGTGCGGCTGGCGTTGCGGGCCGGCCGGTTCCGGGTCGCGCTGGCCGCGACCATGCTGACGGCGGCGTTGCCGGTACTGGTCGCGGGATCGTTGCGGCTGCCGACCGTTCTGGTGTCCACATCGGAGGACTACCGGCTGGCGCTGGACACCGCGGCCGCTCCCCCGTCGACGCTGGCCCTGCTGACCACCATCGGCGGCCCGGCGATCTTGCTGGTGATCGTGGTCCAGTGGCTGACCTGGCGGGCGAACCGCCACCCGGTCGGCCCCCGGACCCTGCTGCACTTCTGAGAGTGGGGATTCCCGATGCGACCGATCGACAAACAGCTGCTCGGTGAGTTGCCGGTGCTACGGCGATATCTGCTGGTGCTGGCCGGTTTCGGAGTGTTGCTGGCGGCCGTGGTCCTGGTGCAGGCGGAATTCCTCGCCGCGCTGCTGGTCGGGTTGGCCGGCCATCCGGCTCCGGTCGCGGTGAGCACGGCGATCGCGGCGCTGGCCACGGTGGTCACCGGCCGCTGCCTGCTCACCTGGTACCAGGGCCGGGCGGCGGCCGCGGTGACGGCCTCGGTGAAGTCCGCACTGCGCAAGCGGATCCTCTCGTCCATAGTGGAGCGGCAGGACCAACGGGCCGGGGAGCTGGCGACCCTGGCCGGCAAGGGCGTGGACGCGGTGGACGGCTACCTCACCGGCTACCTTCCGCAGCTGGTGGTGTCGGTGACGGTACCGATCGCGGTGATCGCCCGGCTGTTCGCCGCGGATCTGGCGTCCGCGCTGGTGATCGTCGCGACCCTGCCGCTGATTCCGGTGTTCGCGATCCTGGTGGGCCTGCACACCAAGGCGAGCACCGCACGGCAGTGGCGCCTGCTGTCCACTTTGGGCGGTCATTTCCTGGACATGGTCACCGGGCTGCGCACGCTGAAGGTGTTCGGCCGGGCCCGGGCACAGGCCGGGGCGGTGCGTTCGGTGGCCGGTGCGCACGCGGACGCGACCATGCGCACGCTGCGGGTGACGTTTCTTTCCGCGCTGGTGCTGGAGCTGGTGGCGACGCTGTCGGTCGCACTGGTCGCGGTGCCGATCGGCTTCCGCCTGCTGGACGGCACGATCACCGCGCACGTCGCGCTGCTGGTGTTGCTGCTGGCGCCGGAGGCGTACCTGCCGCTGCGCGCGGCCGGGTCGAAGTTCCACGCCAGTGCCGAGGGGCTCGCGGTGGTCGAGCAGGTCCGCACGGTTGCCCGCCCGCCGGCCACGACGGTCGCGGCGGTGACCGAGGTACCGGACCTGCGCACGGTACGCATCGAGTTCCGCGGAGTGACCGTGCGCTACCCGGGTCGTGCGACACCGGCTCTGTCCGAAGTGGACCTGGTGATCGAGCCGGGCGAGCGGATTGCGCTGACCGGTCCGAGCGGCGCCGGCAAGAGCACCGTGCTGGCCGTGCTGCTGGGTCTGGTCCGGCCGGACGAGGGTGCGGTGCTGGTCGGTGGCACCCCACTGGTGGAGCTGGATCTCCAGCGGTGGCGGGAAGCGCTGGCCTGGGTTCCGCAGCGGCCGACGCTGTTTCCCGGCAGCATCGCGGACAACATCGCACTCGGCCGACCGTCCGCGACTGCGGCCGACCTCGCCGAAGCCGGGCGGGCGGCCGAACTGGCGCCGGTGATCGAGCGCTTGCCGGACGGTTATAGGACCACACTCGGGGAGGGCGGTGCCGGGTTGTCGTCCGGGCAACGGCAGCGGATCGGGCTGGCCAGGGCGTTGCTGCGCACCGAGTCCGGACTGTTGCTGCTGGACGAGCCGACGTCCCGGCTGGACGGGGACAGCGAGGCTGCGGCGCTCGCCGCGATCGGACGGCTCGCCACCGGCCGGACCGCGCTGCTGGTCGCACACCGGCCCGCGCTGCTCGGCCTGGCCGACCGGGTAGTCGAACTGAACAGTGTTTCAAAGGGCGCGCGATCGGTTTTGGGCAGCCAGGCCGTGACTCGCGCGTGATCCTTGCTTCCCAGGTTGGCGGCCTGCCTCCCCAAAACCGAGGCCTCCGCTGTGCGCGCCTGCGGTCACCTCAGGCGGGAACACCGACTTTGAGACGCACTCTAGACAACCGCCAGGTACGGAAGGAACTGTCGTGCGCACGTTAAGAATCTGGGGCGTGGAACGCGGCGATCTGCGCAGCCTGGCATTCGCGGCGCTGATCGCCGCCGGGGGCGAACTCGCCGGGCTCGCGCTGCTGAGCACCGCGGCCTGGCTGCTGCTGCGCGCCGCCGAACAACCGCCGATCGCCGCGCTGACCGTGGCGATCGTCGCGGTCCGCACTCTCGCGCTGTTGCGTGGCACCCTGCGTTACGCCGAGCGCCTCGCCGGGCACCGGGTGGTACTGCGTTATCTCGGCTCGCTGCGCACCAGAGTGTATGAATCCCTGGTACCGCACCGAAACCAGGCACACGGCGGCGATCTGCTCGCCCGGGCGGTGTCCGATGTGGACGCCATGCAGGACGCGGTGCTCCGCTGTGTGCTGCCCGCGCTGGTGGCGGCCGGGACCGGTCTGGTCACGGTGATCGTGGTGGCGTTCGCTTCGCCGGTGGCCGCACTGGTGCTGGCCGCCGGGCTCGCGCTCGCCGGGATCGGGCTGCCGATGCTGTCGGCGCGGATCACCGGGGCGGCCGCCCGTGACCGCGCACCGTCGCACGCCGAACTGGCCGCGCACACCGTGGAACTCGTGCGCGGCGCCGACGAACTCGCGGTGTTCGGCGCGCGTGAGCGGGCACTCGGCAACGCGAACCGGGTGGCCGACCGGCTGGCGCGGCAGGACAAACGCAGCGCGGCCAGGGTCAGCGCGCTCGGCGCGGCTGGAATGGTGCTGCAGTTCGGTACCGCGCTCGCGGTGTGCCTGCTCGCCGCCGACCTCGCCGGGCCGACGATCGCCGCGCTCACCCTCGGCACGATCGGGGTGTTCGAGGTCGCGCTGCCGCTGACCGGCGCGGCCGCTCGCTGGGCCGAGGCCAGCGCGTCGCTGCGCCGGGTGCATGACTTGCTGACCGCGCCCGCGCCGCGACCGGGCCCCCGGCAAACGCCCGAGGAGCCGGTGCGGGTGGTGGCCACCGGGCTCGGCGTGCGGTATCCGGGCCGTGAGGAGCACGCGCTGTCCGGATTGGACCTGGATCTGCCGTACGGCAAGCGGATCGCGCTGGTCGGGCCGAGCGGATCGGGCAAGAGCACGGTGCTGCACGCCCTGCTCGGGCTGGTCGAGCCGAGTGCGGGTGGGGTCACCGTGAACGGGGTGGCGCTGGGCGCGTTCGCGCCGGAGGCACTGGCCCCGGTGATCTCCGGTGCGCTCGCCGACGCACACGTGTTCCACACCACCGTCCGGGAGAACCTGTTGCTGGCCAAGCCTTCGGCGACCGACGCGGAATTGCGCGCGGCGTGCGCGACGGCCGGGCTGGGCGACTGGCCGGACGGGTTGCCGGCTGGACTGGGCACGGTGCTCGGCGCGGACGGCGCGGCGGTGTCCGGCGGGCAGCGGCAACGACTGGTGCTGGCCAGAGCGATGCTGGCGAACCCGCAGGTGCTGCTGCTGGACGAGCCGGTCGAGGGCCTCGAACCGGCAACAGGCGACGCGGTGCTGCGCTCGGTGCTCGCCGAAGCCCGCGGCACCGTGGTTCTGGCCACGCACCGACTGGCGCCGCTTGCCGACGAGCGCGCGTTCGACGAGATCGTGGTGCTGGACAACGGAAAGGTGATCCAGCGCGGCAGTCACCGTGAACTGGTCAACGTCCAGGGTTACTACGCGGACCGCTGGCGGGCCGAAGCATCTCTCGTATCGGCGGCCGCTCGGCGATGAGCACCCGACCGGACCCGGTGGGCACTGGGCGTGCGACGCCAGGAAGCGCTGGCGTCGCGGCAGCGACGCGGTGCATGATGTCTGCACAATGGATGAGTTGGCGCCTGATGGAGGCGAGGTAAGCCTCGCCTATGACTCGCTTGACGGACTTTCTGTCGGGGACGCGCTCGGTGCGCAGTTTTTCGTACCAGGTCGATCGTTTTCGGATTTCGCCGCCGGCTGGTTGCCGGAAAATCCGTGGGAGTGGACCGACGACACGGAAATGGCCTGCTCGGTGGTGACGGAGCTTCGTGATCACGGCAAAGTCGGCCAGGACAGGCTGGCGGCCGCCTTCGCCGACAGATGTGAGCCTTACCGTGGTTACGGTCCCGGAAGTGTCGTCATTCTGCATCAGATTCGCGATGGCGTCCCGTGGCGCAAAGCGGCCGCGTCGGCGTTCGGTGGCGAGGGGTCATGCGGAAACGGGGCCGCGATGCGCGTCGCGCCGCTGGGCGCTTATTACGCGGGTGATCTCGCCGTCGTCGCCGAGCAGGCAGTTCGTTCCGCCGAGGTCACCCACGCCCACCCGGAGGGGGTCGCTGGGGCGGTTGCCATCGCGCTCGGCGCATCGGTGGCCGGTACCGCACGTCTGGCCGGAACCCGGCCATCGCCACACGCCTTCCTCGATGCGGTCCTGGACAGTCTTGACCACAGCAGCGTCCGCCGTGGGATCGTGCGGGCACTGAGCCTGCTCGGCCGGTCGGTAGCGGAAGCCGCTTACGAATTGGGCAATGGCTCACGGGTGACCGCCCAGGACACGGTGCCGTTCGCCTTGTGGCTTGCGGCGACGCAGCTCGACAACTACCCCGCGGCGATCACGGGATGTGTCGAGGCCGGTGGTGACGTCGACACCATGGCGGCCATGGTCGGCGGTATCGTCGCGGCCTACACCGGGTCGGGCGTCGCCGACCGGCCTGGCGTGGCAGGAGTGCCACCGACGTGGATACGTTCGCGCGAACCACTACCGACCTGGACCCTCGGGTGTAGTCATTGAGTCGGCGGCTACCTATATAGCGAAGTCGACGACCAACTGCTGGACCGGGGACGTGCCTGCCTGAGCCAGGAACTCACGTGCCCGAACCAGGAACTCACGTGCCCAAACCAGGAACTCACGTGCCCAAACCAGGAACTCACGTGCCCAAACCGGGAACACGGGTGCCTGAGCCGGGAACACGGGTGCCTGAACCGGGGACACACCAAGTGCTGGCGTGTCCCCGGCTCGGGAGGGCGAGTTCTCAGTTCGGGAAGGCGAGTTCTCGGTTCGGGAGAGCGAGTTCCGGGTTCGGGAAGGCGAGTTCCGGGCTCGGGAAGGCGAGTTCTCGGTTCGGGAAGGCGAGTTCTCGGTTCGGGAGGGCGAGTTCTCGGTTCGGGAGGGCGAGTTCGCACCGGGCCGGTCCAGGGGTGGACGGCTCGCGACAATCAGGTTGGTACGGTAAGAAGAACGTGAGATACCTGCGACAACCATTCGCGTATGGCAGCGTGCGTGCCTTGGTGTGCAGGGCTCAGCAGGACGGGTCATCGGTGTCGTCGTGTAGAGCATCCTTTTTGGATTCGTCCGTTTTTCCGACGTTCGGTTCGAGGATGGTTCCTGGTCGGGTGGTGTGGGTGCGTCCGGTCGGAGTTGTCACTGCCAGTTCGCCCGTCGCCTCGTCCAGGTGGAAGTCCCGTCCTTCGCTCACAAAGACCAACCACTCGCTTCCCTCTACCGCCCCCGGAATTCTCGATAACCTCAGCGCGGTATCGTCCACGGGGGACGCCGGGAACGGCTACTACGCTCAGCGGGGTACGCGGCCGGCGAAGGTGACCAGCAGCGCTAGCAGGGCGGTGCCGCCACAGACCCCGGCCATGGTCGCGAACGAGCCGGCACCGTCCGGGGAGTCGCCGAGGATGATCGCGACGATCGCGCCGCCCATCGCGGCGCCGACGAAGCGGAGCATGTTGAAGACGCCGAGGCCGGTGCCCGACCCGGCGTCCTGCGCCGAGCGGCTGGCTCCGGCGGCCGCCGGGGTCTGGGTCAGGGCCATTCCCGCGCCGATGCACGTGGCCACCGCAACGATTGTCCACATCGGACCCGCACCGGAGCCACCCACCGCGAGGACGACCGCCAGGACGGCCTCGGCCAGGCCCAGACAGATCAGGCCGATTCGCAGCGCTTGGCGCGGACTCCAGCGCTCGGTGAGCAAGCCCGCTACCGGGGCGAGCAGCGTCATCGCCAGTGGCAGTGCGACGACGAGTAACCCGGCCGCCCGGGAACTGAAGCCCCAATGCGCCGTGACATACAACGGGATCGTGAGCAGGGTGGCCGTGAGGCAGAACATCTGACACAACGCGGCCACGGCGGAGCGGACGAAACGTGGTTCGGCCAGCAGCTTCGGCGGCACGAACGGTTCCGCCCGGCGCCGCTCGATCACCACGAACGCGCCGAGTACCGCGGCCGCGAGCCCGATTCCACCCCACGCGAGCAGCGAGCCCGGGCCGGCGGCGCCCAAGACCGACGCGCTGACCAGCACGAGTGTCACACCGAGGGCCAGCGAGCATGCTCCGGGCAGGTCCAGCGGGACCGCTCGCGGCGCGGTCTGCGGTATCCAGCGCCAGCCTCCCGCGAAGGCCGACACCGCGAAGGGCACGATCGCGATGAACACCGCTCGCCAGCCGAAGGCGTCGGTGAGGATCCCGCCCACGGTGGGGCCCGCGGCCTGGCCCGCCCCGTTGGCGGCGGCCCACCACGACACCGCCCGCCCCCGCCGCTCCGGCCCGACCGCCGTGGTGATCAACGCGAGCACGGTCGGCAGCACGAGTGCGCCGGAAAACCCTTGCACCAAGCGGAATATGACGAGCAGCGGCAGCGTCGGTGCGGTGGCCGCGCCCAGGGCGCCGATCGTCACGCCGACCATGGACGCCAGGAACACCCGCCGCCGGCCGAGCCGGTCGCCGAGCCACCCCGCGAAGGGCAGCCCGACGGCACAGGTCAGGTTGAACGCGACGACGATCAGCGTCCCGCTGGTCAGCGGCGCGCCCAGGTCGGCGGTGATCACCGCCAGCGGCACGTTGACCAGAGTGTTCGCGATGGTACTGGCGAAGGTGCCGACCATCAGCGCCGCGGCGAGCAATCCGAGTGGACCGCCCGTCCCGGAACGTACGGACCGTTCTCGTAGTGCTCCGGTCATGCGCCGGCCTCTCCCCACGCTCCGCCGTCGCTTCAGCGCACGGCCACGATCAGGTCCACCTCGACCGGGGCGCCCCCGGGCAGCGCGCGCACCCCGACCGCCGCTCGGACGGGCAGGGCGTGCTCGCCCAGCCGGGCGGCGAGTACCGCCGAGGCCCCGTCGGCGACGGCGGACAACTCGGTGAACTCGGGCGTGCAGCAGATGTAGACCGTCATCCGGACGCAGCGCTCGATGAGGTCCAGGCCGCCTGCCGCCTCGCTCACCGCCACCAATGCGTTGCCGGCAGCCAGCCCGGCAGCCCAGGACGCCGTGGCGAGGTCAAGATCCTGCCCCACCCGCCCGGTCACGACGAGCTTTCCCGCGCGGCGCGGCGTCATGCCGGCGCTGTAGGCCAGACCACCGGCGAGCACGGCGGTCCGGTACCGGCCTTGCGGGACAGGCGGCGGTGCGGATGCCTGTTCAGACACCGAGCGCCACCCCTTCCTGACGTGAGTCGGACCCGCCCGCGAAGCAGCCGTGCTCATGGTCGACCGAGATGACCTGCGAGCTCCCGCCCGCGCCCCAGTCGCCGACCGGCACCACGTGGTGTCCGAGCCGGCGCAGCCCGTCCAAAACGTCCGGCCCCAGCCGATCCTCGACGCGCAGTTCGGCGGGAGATCCGAGATCCCCGGCGTCGCTGCCGGGGAACACGGTGAACCGGGGCGCGTCGACCGCGGCCTGCGGTCCGGCGCCGTGGTCGAGCAGATGGGACACCAGTTGGGTGTTCCACTGCACCTGGCCGTCCCCGCCGGGAGTGTTGCCGACGTGCCGGAGCCGGCCTTCGTCATCGGTGACGAGCCAGGCGTTGAGGGTGTGCACGGGTTTGCGCCGCGGCTTGACCTCGTTGGGGTGACCGGGCACCAGGTAGGCGCCGCGGCCGAGCCGGTTGTTCAGCACGATCCCGGTGCCGGGGATCGTGATCCCCGCGCCGAAGGTGAAAGCAAGCGACTGGATCAGGCTCACCGCGCGGCCCTCGCCGTCGACGGCCACCATCGAAGTGGTGTCGCCGGACGGGTTCGCTCCGGCGGGTCCCGGCAGGTCGCCGGAGGCGATGCGGGCGCGGGCGGCTTCGACCGCGGCGGGCTCACCGCCAAGCCGCCAGCCGTCGGAGTCGCTTCCCGCCCGGGCGTAGCGGTCGGCGAAGGCGATCCGGGCGGCGCCGGCGAGCCAGTGCACCTCTTCGGCCGAAAGCGGGGCGTCGCCGAGTTCGCCGTCGCACACCGAGAGCTGGTCGAGGACCATCCAGCCCGGTGTCGGCATCGGGGTCTGGTACACCCAGTGACCGCCGTAGCGGCGGCGCAGGGCGGACTCGGGCAGCACGGTGGCGGCCGCGGCCCATTCGTCACCGGAAAAGGGCGCGTCAAGCCCGTTGAGGTGTTCGACGGCTCGTTCGGCCAGCTCACCGGTGTAGAGCGCGGCCGGGTCGTCGGCCAACCGTTTGATGGACGAAGCCAGCGCGAGCTGTGGTAGCCGGGTGCCGACCGCCGGGACTCCCCCACCGGGCAGCAGTGCCGCGGCGGTGTCCGGATCCGCGGCGAGGCGGGAGGTGTGCTCCCGGATGTCGCCCGCGGTCCGCGCGGTGCATGGCAGGCCGCGCTGCGCCAGCGTCACGGCCGGCGCCCACAAGTCGGTCAGCGACTGCGTCGCGCCAGCGCGGTGAAGCGCTTCCAGCGCCGCGATCGCTCCCGGCACGGTGACGGAAAGGGCGCCGTACCGAGGGATGCTACGCATGCCCGCATAACGTTCCGGCGTGCCGCCATCGGGGCCGAAACCGCTGCCGCAAAAGGCTTGTACGGTGCCGTCCGGCTGGTGAACCAGTGCGAACGCATCGCCTCCGATGCCACACTGCCCGGGTAGCGCCAGCCACGCCACCGCGGCCATGGCCAGCGCGGCGTCGACGGCCGTGCCGCCACGTTCGAGCACATTCGCGCCGGCGCGGCTGATCGCGGGGTGGCTGGCCGCGACCATGCCGTCGCTGCCGAGGCTGGCGGGTCTGAGCGCGTCGGGAAACCTGGTCATCTGCGCACCCTGGCACGAAACGCACGATGCTGGTTAGGTACGGATTGCACACCGCCTCGGGCCGGGATCTGTGCATTCTGCTGCTCCGGCAAACTGCACAATCCCGCACCCGGCGGATGTGCATGGTTGTCATGGCGGCACCCGCGCCGGTATTGCACGGTGACCCGCACCACCACAACCACCGCCAAGGTCGGCGGGAAGGAGGCCGCCGTGGCACTGACTGCCGCGCACTGGGTCTACCTGGCGGGGGTGCTCCTCATCATCGGAGTCACCATCGCCCGCAAGAATGTCCTCGTCCCTGCCTTGCTCGCAACCGCCGTGACCGCCTGGGTCATGACCGGAAGTCCGATCCGGGGCATTCAAGCGATCTTCGACGCCAGCCTGACCGCGGCGTCCGAGCTGTTCAACATCTTCCTGATCATCGCCATGGTCACCGCGCTGCTCGGCGCCCTGCGGGCGATGAAGGCCGATCAGCGCATGGTCACCCCGTTCCAGAAGGTCATGCGGGGCGGCTGGTCCGCCTATGCCGTGCTGGCCGTGGTCACCTACGGCATCAGCCTGTTCTTCTGGCCGACACCCGCGGTGCCGCTGATCGGGGCGATCCTCGTCCCGGCCGCGATCCGGGCCGGGCTGCCCGCGATGGGGGCCGCCATGGCGATTGCCGTTGCGGGCCAAGGAATGGCGTTGTCCAGCGACTACGTCATGCAGGTCGCGCCCGGGTTGTCCGCCACCGCCGCTGGAGCGAAGGCGTCCACGGTGGCCGACATCGCGCTCGTCCTCTCGTTGATCACCGGCGTCACCGCGCTCGTCATCACCGCGCTCATGATGCGTCGCCACATGAAACAACCGTCCGCCGAGAACTTGGAGCGGTGGGAGGCAGGCGTGGTGACCGACTTAACTCCGGCACGGCGGCTACTGCGCCGTATCAGGTCCACCGCCCAGCAGCCGACCGCCGAGCCGATCTCCGTCGAGGAGGTCGCCGAGGTGGTCGAGGAGGAGAAGGTCCCGGTAGGCGCCACGGCCGGACCGCCCGGCAACGATCTGCCCAGGGCTCCCCGCGGTGGCGGGGGCGGGCACGCCGGAAGCGACGATCCGCCGTCCTCCCCCGGAACCTCGGAAGCACCGGAAACGGAGACCGACGACCCCCGGGTCGCCCGGTTGTCGAAGATCTTCTCCGCCGGGGTGCCGTTGGTGTTCGTGCTGATGATCGCCTACCTGGTGCTCGGAAAATTCGACCTGGTTCCCTCGCTCGAGGGCGGCGACGCCGCGGCGCTGGTCGGCGGCCTCGCGGCCATCCTCGTGATCATCGCCGTGGTCGCGCTCGAAGGCCCGAAGAAGGCCCTGACCTCGGTGGGCGGGCATGTCACCGACGGCCTGGTCTTCGCGTTCCGCGCGATGGGCGTGGTGCTCCCGATCGCGGGATTCTTCTTCCTCGGTAACGCCGACTTCGCCGGCAAGATCCTCGGCTACGAGGACACCGACAAGGCGCCTGGTCTCCTCGTCGACCTGGTCACGGCCGCCGCGCGGTACATCCCGCACAGCGGGGTGATCGTGTGCTTCGGTGTGCTCATCATCGGCATGGCGTGCGGGCTGGAGGGCTCGGGCTTTTCCGGGCTGCCGCTGACCGGCTCGCTGGCCGGGGCACTGGGGCCGACCGTCGGCGTCGACCCGGCGACCCTGGCCGCGGTCGGGCAGATGGGGTCGGTGTGGGCGGGCGGCGGCGTGCTCGTCGCCTGGTCGTCCTTGCTCGTGGTGGCCGGGGTGACGCGCGTCCCCGTGATCGACCTGGCACGCAAGGCTTTTCTCCCCGTGATCGCCGGCCTGGTCCTGTCCACGCTCTTCGCGGCGCTCGTCCTGTAGGCCGCTCCAGTCACATCACGGCTCCGGTGCCCTGTGCACCGGAGCCGTTTTGCGTACTGCGGAGTCTGTACGAAACGCTGCAAGAAGTCGACGTTTCCTGTGCTTTTTGACCACGATTTGCCGATCCCTCCCTGACTAGCGTTCTGCATATCGGGTTCGGCCACCACACACCGGCCACCCGCTTCCGCCACTCTCATCGACTCCCGAGGAGGGTTCGCCATGACCCTGACAGTTGACAACTCCGCGGGCACGCAGGGCCTGCTGTCCCGAGACGACTTCCGCGCGGCACTCGAGGACGCCATCAAGGGACGCGAGGCCAAGAACGCCTCGTTCAGCAAGGCCTGGGCCGACGGCGAGCTCACCCGCGAGCACTTCGCTCGCTGGGCCGAGAACCACTACCACTACGTCGGCCCGTTCGCGGACTACCTCGGCTACATCTACGGCAACACCCCGGACAAGTACACCAATGCCAAGGACTTCCTGCTCCAGAACATGTACGAGGAGGAACTCGCCGACATCCGGCACACCGATCTCCTCATCAAGTTCGCCGAGTCGTGCGGCACCACCCGGGAACGCATCGAGAACCCGGAGAACATGAACGCGGTCACCCGTGGCCTGCAGGCATGGTGCTACGCGGTCGCGATGCGCGAGCACTTCGTGGTCGCCACCGCGGCGCTGGTCGTCGGCCTGGAGTCGCAGGTTCCGAGCATCTACAAGAAGCAGATCGTTCCGCTGCGCGAAAAGTACGGGTTCACCGAGGACGAGATCGAGTTCTTCGACCTGCACATCACCTCCGACGAGGTGCACGGCGAGCGCGGCTACCAGATCGTGCTCGACCACGCCGACACGCCGGAACTCCAGCAGCGCTGCCTGCAGCTGGTCCGCTGGGGTGCGGAGATGCGCTTCTCCTACACGAAGGCGCTCTACGACACCTACGTCGCGCCCTCGCGGTGAGACTCCGTCCGACTCTGTCGCGGGGGTGGGTGTCCGCACCCCCGCGGCCTGGCCTGGAGGTCCTTCCGTGAGCGACACGCAGACCTGGACGGCCACGGTCCCGCTCGCTGATCTGAAGCGCCGCAAGAAGACCCGAGTCGAGCTGGGCGACCGTGCGGTGGCCCTGTTCCTGGTCGGCGACCGGGTCTTCGCGCTCGACGACGTCTGCGTCCACAAGGGACGCTCGTTGTCGCGCGGAACGCTCTGGCAGGGCAAGGTCATCTGCCCCGGCCATCAGTGGCAGTTCGATCCGGAGACCGGCGAGGCCGACGACCAGGACGATTGCCAGCCAGTCCATGACGTGCGGGTGGTCGACGGCATCGTGTACGTCGCCGAGAACCCCCGCAGCTAGAGGAGACCCCCATGTCCCAACTGCCTCGCAGTTTCGTCGCCGTCGGGGGCGGCCAGGCCACCGCGACCGCCGTGCGCCTGCTGCGCCGTCGCGGCTTCGACGGCCCCGTGACGGTGCTCGCCGGCGAGAGGCACGCTCCCTACCAGCGGCCCCCGCTGTCGAAGGAATTCCTGCGCGGGGAAAGCACCATCGAGGAAGCCACGTTGCTCGACGAAGCCTGGTGCATCGCCAACGAGGTCGACCTTCGCCTCGGCACCCGTGCCGAATCCGTCGAGCCGGGCAAGGTCCGGCTGGAGGACGGGTCGGTCGTGCCAGGCGACGCCATCCTGCTCGCCACCGGCGCGCGTTCCCGCCGCCTGCCCGGCGTCGAAGGCGACCGGGTGCTCTACCTTCGCACGCTCGACGACGCCATCCGGCTGCGTGACCTGCTCTCGTCCGCGGAGCGGATCGCCATCGTCGGCGGCGGCTTGATCGGCTCGGAGGTGGCTTCCTCGGCTCGCGACGCCGGCGTCGCCGTGACCGTCCTGGAAGCCGGAACGCTGCCGATGCTCACGCAACTGGGCCCGCGGATGGCCCGCTTCTACGCGGACCTCCATCGCGAGTTCGGCGTGGACTTCCGCTGCGGTCAGGAGATCGGCGCGGTCGACAGCACCGCGGACGGGGTCGTGGTACGCACCGCCGACGGTGCGGTGGAAGCGGACCTGGTGGTGGTCGCGGTGGGTGCGGCCCCCAACGACGAGATCGCCGAGAAATCCGGGCTCGCCGTCGATCCGGTGCGCGGCGGAATCGTCGTCGACGACGCCTGTCGCACCGCGATGCCCGGCGTTTTCGCCGCCGGTGACGTCGCGGCGCGCGCGGTCGGCGAAGGATTCGTACGGGTCGAGCACTTCGACAACGCCGTCCGGCAGGGCACCGCGGTCGCGAAGACGCTCATCGGCAAGCCGGCCGGTGCGGTGGACGACACGCCGTGGTTCTGGTCCGATCAGTACGAACTGGGCATGCAGTTCCTCTGCCGTCCGCACCCGGACGCCGACCTCGTCGTCCGGGGCAGCGTCCCCGAGCGTGACTTCACCGCCTTCTACACGACTGACGGGGTGGTCCACGCGGCCTTCGCCATGGGCCGTGGTGGCGAGATTCCCGCCGTGAAGCAGCTCATCACGATGGGGCTACCGGTGTCCGCCGAGGCACTGGCCGACGACGACACCGACCTGTTCGAGCTTCTCGACACGATCATCGCTTGACGGCCTGTTCTCGAACTGCCGGGGCCCCTTGTCAAGGTGAGTCCTCGACCCGCCATCCGGAGGTAGCCGATCTTGGGGGCAGGGCTCCGACCAGGAAGACGTGAGCAACGCACTCAGGAGAGCCCTGTCCACAAGATCGGGTGGGCGGGTCCTCGAAAAACACAGAGGAGAAAGCCGTGGAATTCCACAAGATCGCCCGTTCCGGACAGATACCCGAAGGGGTCGTCCGCCGTTTCTTCGCCGGAGAGGTCGAGGTCGCGGTCTCCCGCTCCGACGGGGAAGTCCACGCGATGTCGAACTACTGCACCCACCTCGACTGCCTGCTCTCCAGCGGCCGGGTGACCGACGAGGGCCTGCTCTGTTCATGCCACGGCAGCGTGTTCGACTACGACAGCGGCGAGCCACTCCACCCGCCGGCCACGCGTCCGATCACCGTGTTTCCGGTGAAGGAGGAAGACGGGCACGTGTACGTCGGAATCAGCGAGGAACTGGCCGAAGCCGCGATGCGCCGCCGGGCCAGCGGGTCGCGCCGACTGAGCCCGCCGTCCGCGACATCGTGACGCTTGGAGACTCCCCGTGTCCGTACCCGCTTGGGTCTGGGCGGTCACGACCGCCGGTTTGCTGCTCCTGGTGCTGGCCGATCTGGTGCTCGGGACTCGCCGCCGCCATGCGGTGACCGTCGTCGAGGCCAGTTGCTGGCTGGGGCTTTACGTGGGTCTGGCCGTGCTGTTCGGCCTGGGAATCTGGTTGTTCGCGGGCGGTACGTATGCCGGTGAGTTCTTCGGCGGTTACATCACCGAATACTCGCTCTCGGTCGACAACCTGTTCGTCTTCGTGATCATCATGACTTCGTTCAAGGTCCCGGCGATCCACCAGCACCGGGCGCTGCTGATCGGCATCGTGGTCGCCCTCGTCCTGCGCGCCGCGTTCATCACGGCCGGGATCGTCGCGATCAACGCGCTGAGCTGGTTCTTCTATCTCTTCGCCGCGTTCCTGATCTACACCGCGATCAACGTGGTCCGGCAGGGCGTGGGAAACACGGAAGAGGAGTGGACCGAACCAAGGGCAGTCGGCCTGGTGCGCCGGCTGTACCCGACGACGGAACGGTTCTACGGCTCGAAGATGACCGTGCGGATCAACGGCAAGCGCTGGTTCACCCCCATGCTGATCGTGACGCTCGCGATCGGGCTCACCGACCTGCTCTTCGCGCTCGACTCGATCCCCGCGATCTTCGGCATCACCCAGCACGCGTTTTTGGTCTTCACCTCGAACGCGTTCGCACTGATGGCGCTGCGCCAGCTGTACTTCCTGCTCAGCAAACTGCTGAAGAAGCTGGTCTACTTGTCCTACGGGCTCTCCGCCGTCCTTGCCTTCATCGGCGTGAAGCTGTTCTTGCATGCCTTGCACGAGAACGAACTTCCGATACTCAACGACGGCAAGCCCATCCCCGTCCCCGAGATCGGCGTCTCGATTGCACTGCCGGTCATCGTGGGCATTCTCGCGATCACCACCATCGCCAGCCTGATCGCGGTACGGCGCAACCCGGCGCTTGCCGCAGCAGCGGCGGAAGACGAGGACACCGCTGCTGGGCACGCCGACCGAGTGGCGTCAGAACCGACCTTCGGGAAATGACGCCCGATTCCGGGTCATCCGGTTACGTTTTCATCGGGTGGGGACGCCAGCCGGGAGTGGCGGCGCGAGTATCCGAAGTAGACGACCAGGCCGATCGCGAACCAGATCGCGAAGCGCAGCCAGGTCTCGGGGTGGAGGAACGTGATCAGCCAGAGCGAGAACACCACGCCGATCGCGGGCACGACCGGGACAGCCGGGCAACGGAAGCCCCGTGGCAGGTCGGGTCGCCGGTAGCGCAGCACGATCACCGCCACACATACCACCACGAACGCCAGCAGGATGCCGATGTTGGTCAGTTCGGCGGCGGCGCCGATCGGCAGCAGGCCCGCGATCACCGCGGCGGCCCCGCCGAGGACCCAGGTCATCCGGGTGGGCACCCTACGGGTCGGGTGCGTGCCGGAGAACCACTTCGGCAACAGCCCGTCGCGGCTCATCGAGTAACCGACGCGGGTCGCGCCGAGCAGGAACGTGAACAGCACGGTCAGGATGCCCAGGATCGCGCCGACCGCGATCACCGCACCGAGCGCGTTCAGCCCGACCGAGGCGAACGCACTGGAGAAGGCGCTTTCCTTGTCGATGTCGCGGTAGTTCACCATCCCGGTTAGCACCAGACAGGCCAGCACGTAGAGCACCATGGAGATGCCCAGCGAGTACAGGATCGCCTTGGGCATGTGCTTGCGCGACTCCGTCGACTCCTCGGCCGCGGTAGACATCGCGTCGTAGCCGAACACGGCGAAGAACACGGTCGCGGCACCGGTGAACGCGCCGCTGATCCCGAACGGGAAGAAGTTCGACCAGTTGCCCGCCTTGATATGGAACGCGCCGACCGCTACCACCAGCAGCACCAGCGCGATCTTCAAGTACACCAGGAACGTCTCGAACCGGGCCGCCGAGCGCATGCCCTGGTTGAGCACGAACGCGATGAGCAGGCACAACAGCACCGCGAACAGGTTCACCTTGTACGACCCGGGCGCCACCCCGGCCGGCTCGGTGCCCGGCGCACCGGACATCCACGCGGGCAACTGAACGTGCATGAACGACAGCAGACTGTTGAAGTAGCCGGAAATACCGATGGCCACGACCGACACGATCGCGGTGTACTCGAGCAACAGGTCCCACCCGATGAACCAGCCCACCAACTCGCCGAGTACCGCGTAGCCGTAGGTGTAGGCCGAACCCGCCCGCGGGATGAGCCCCGCGAACTCGGCGTAGGAGAACGCGGCCGCGGCGCTCGCGATCCCCGCGATGAGGAAGGAGATCAGTACGGCCGGGCCGGCGGTCTCGTTGGCCACCGCGCCCGCCAGCGAGAAGATCCCCGCGCCGATGATGCCACCGATGCCGATCGCGGTGAGCTGCCACAGCCCCAGCGTCCGCCGCAGGCCACCGCCGTCCTCGGACTCGATGAGATCGATGGGCTTGCGGCGGAACACCCCGGTTTGAGTCATGATCACGCCCCAATCGTGTGCGGCAACGATTCAGGCACCGTAACTCAAAATCAACTCCGCGTGAACGGCCGAGCGGCGGCTCTGGAGGTGACGCGCCTCCCGGCGCGGTAGGTCGCCCGAACGGCGCGGGTGGCCGCGATGTCCTCGGTGGGATCACCATCGAAGACCGCCAGGTCGGCGAGCCGGCCCGGCCGCACGAAGCCGATTTCGCCGGCCAGCCGGAGGTAACCGGCATTGCCGCTGGTGGCCATCCGCAGGATCTCGATCGGCCGGTAACCGGCGAGAACCAGCAGGCTCAGCTCGGTGGCGAAGTCGCCGAAGGCGGTGTGCTTCCACCCGGCGTCCGAGGACGGGGCGATACGCCCGCCCATGGTCCGCACTCGGCTCGCGTTGTCGATGTAGTAGCCGGTCCGTTCGCGCTGCTCGTCGAGTTCGTCGCCGGGTACGTCCCCGGCCTCCGCCAGCTCGACATAGTGGAAGTTGCAGCCCAGGGTCGAACCGAACGTCGTGCCCCGGGCAATGGCCAGTTCGGCGAGGCTCTCGTCGAACACGCTGGCGCCGTCCGGGGTGAGGAACGCCATGTGCTCGATCCCGTCGCTGCCGGCGAGCACAGCGCGCCTGATCGCTTCGCTCGACAACGCATGCGTGGTGGCGAGCAGGCCATGCTCGTGCGCGACCGACACCGCCGCCGCGATTTGGTCCTGGGTAAGCGTTTCCTGGTGCGGAACGGTGCCCTTGGTGCCGCCACCGGTCGCGACGATCTTGACCCCGCCGGCGCCGAGTTCGATGTTGCCCCGCGCGATCGCGGCGGCTTCGGCGGCATCGTGCGCACCGCCGCCGAAGGGGTGCATGTGCCCCCGCACCCCGGTGACCGGCCTGCCGTAGCGAATGACCCTTGGCAGGTCACCCGCGTGGGCCGGCGACCAGCCCAGGAAATCCGCGTGCGACCCCAGGTCGCGCACCGTCGTCACCCCGGCGGCGAGGTGCTTGCGGAGGTTGTCCGCGGCCACGGCGAACCGGGCCGTGGCATCGCGGTTCGCCGCGGGTTCGTACGTGGTGCCGTCGCCGGGCAGGGTCAGGTGGACGTGTGCATCGATGAGTCCGGGCGTGAGTGTCGCGTTTGGATAGTGGTCCACCACGACGCCGGGCCACCGGGGCAGCAGTGCCTCCGCGGGCCCGGCTGCCGCGATCCGCTCGCCCTCGAGCGCCACGACCACGCCGTCGGTGACCAGTGTCTCGCCATCGAAGACCTGCGCAACCTGGATCAGCCGGTCAACGGGCATGTCAGTCCTCCTTGAGCGGAGTGTGGGCGGTCTCCGGAATCCTGAGCACCGCCAACGCCGTCACCGCGGCGGTCAGGACCAGGTAGTAGGCGGGCATCGACCCGTTACCCGTCACCGAGATCAGGTAGGTCATCAGGAACGGCGCCGAGCCGCCGAAGACCGCGGTCGAGATGTTGTAACCCAGTGCGAAGGCGGTATAACGCAAGCGAGTCGGGAACAGCTCAACGAGTACGATGTGGATCACGCCGGTGTGTCCGGCGAAGAGGATCGACATCAGCACACCGCCGACTACGGCCAACCAGACCGAGCCCTTGGTGAGCATCCAGTAGCACGGGTAGCCGAGGACGACGAGGGAGAGCGCGGATCCGGCGATGGTGCGCTTGCGGCCGATCCGGTCGGACAGGCGGCCGGCCAACGGGATCGCGATGATGATCGCGACCAGGCTGCACACGGTGATCAGCAGCCCCTGCACCACGGAGAAATGCAGCGTCTTGTTCAGATACGTGGGCATGTAGGTGAACAGGACGTAGTAGCCCGTGCCGTTGAGCACCGGGATCAGGATGGCCAGCACCACGGCCTTGCGTTGTCTGGCCGAGGCGAGTGCCTCCTTCAAGGGGTTGCGAGCCGGCCCGGAATCCTTGCGCAGTTGCTGGAATTTGGGCGTCTCGTCGAGCTTGCTGCGGATGTAGAACCCGATCACGGCCATCGGCACGGCGAGCAGGAACGGGACCCGCCAGCCCCACGCCGTCATCGCCTCCTGGCCGAGGGTCTCGGTGAGCGCGGTCGTGACGACGGCGCCGAGCAGGAGCGAGACGTAGGAGCCGAGCTGTGCGAAGGAGACCAGCACGCCACGGCGGCCCTCGGGCGAGTACTCCGCGACGAACGACATCGCGCCCGCGGTCTCGCCGCCCGCCGAGAAGCCCTGCGCAAGCCGCAACAGCAACAGCAGCAGCGGCGCCGCCAGGCCTATTGCCGAATAGGTCGGCAGCAGGCCGATTGCCACCGTCGAGCCGCTGATCAGCATCAGCACGATGACCAGCGTGCGCTGCCTGCCGATCCGGTCGCCGAGGTAGCCGCAAAGGACGCCGCCGAGCGGGCGCACGAAGAACGTGAGACCGAAGATGCTGAAGGTCAGCAGCAGCGCGGCGGTCCCGTCCTGCTGGGGGAAGAAGACCGCCGCGATGGTGCTGGCCATGAAGCCGTAAACGGCGTAGTCGTAGAACTCGACGAAGACGCCGACGGAACCGGCGATGGTGACCCGGCGCAGCGTCCTGCGATCTACTGTGGACTGTCCGGTGTCCGGAACTGTCTCCATCTCACGTCCTCTCTGACGGGGTGGCAGTCCTCGTATGGTTGTCGGGGAACGTCCGCTCGGCCCGGACCTACCGCCGGGCCGACCGGACGCTGCGCTAAACGCGGGGGAACTTGTCCAGGACCTCCGCCATGCGGTTCAAAGCCGCGTCCCACGCTTTCTCTTCCTGCGCGAAGCAGATCCGGAAGTGCTTGCGGCCGCGCGGACCGAACTGGTAGCCGGGGTTGACCACGAGGCCGGCGTCGCGCTTGAGCGCGATCGCGACTTCCTGGTCGGTCGCGTCGATTCCGGGGAACGCGGGGAACAGGTACGCGGAACCGCCGGCGGGCCGGACGTCCACGCCCGGCATCTCGCTGAGCGCCGCGAGGCTGACATCCCGCAGCGACTGGTACTCGCCGATTCGCTTGGCGACATAGTCGGCGTCGTCGTCGAGCCACCGCGCGAGGATGTGCTGTGCGTAAGCCGGGCAGCGCAGCGCGGCAACGCTCATCACGTCTTCCATCCGGTCGATGATCTCCGGCGGCGCGACGGCCAGGCCGATGCGGTAGCCGCTGAGGCTTTCCGTCTTGCTGGGGCCGAGCGTGGTGATGGTCCGGGCACGCATCCCGGGCTCGGACATCATGTGGGCGAAGGGCTTGTTGTCGTACACGAGCCGGCTGTAGAGCTGGTCGACGAGCAACAGCGCGCTGCTGTCGGCGATGAGCGCGGCGATCTCCGCCACGTGCGCGGGGTCGAACAAGGCGCCGGTCGGGTTGTTGGGATGCGAAAGCATCACCAGCTTCGGATTCTTGCGCAACCCCGCGGCGAGTGCCTCCAGGTCGAGGCGGGGGGATTCACCAGCCGGCCACAGCAGCGATACCGGATGGATGTCCGCGCCGAGGTACCGCACCGATCGTTCGCTGGTGATGTAGTCCGGGTCGGGCAACACGACGGTGTCTCCGGGTTCCACGATCGCCGAGAGCGCGGTGTAGAGCGCGGCCTGGGTTCCCGGGGTGAGGATGATTTCGCGGTCGCCGTCCAGCTTTTCACCGAGGAAGCTCCCGGCGTGTTCGGCGACCGCGCGGCGGACTCCCGCGTCGCCACGGTACGGGGTGTAGGTCATCCCCGCGCCCGACGCAGCCTTGACGAACTCGTCGAGAACCCAGGAGTCGGGCGGAAAACGGTGGGTGTCGGCGTAGGTGATGTCGAGGAACTCGGGGCCCGCCGGGGTGCGTTCGAGTTCGCGTTCCAACTCACGCAACGACGCCCCCTCGATCGCCGCTCGCTCCGGCACCTCGAGGCGCCGCAGGCGGGTGGTCGGCTGATAGCTGTCACTCATGGTGGTGCGCTCCAATGACACTGTTTTCGTCGATACTCACGATGCGGACCGGCGGCAGGGCCAGTCCGCACATCCGGCCGGCGAACGCGACCCCGTCCACGGGGTGTGGTCCGGTAAGGCAGAAAAGGTCCTCCCCGGTGGCACCGGTGCGACCGGAATCGCCCAGTAACCCGAGCGTCAGGTCCACGGCGCTGGCCAACGGGTCGATGAGGGGGAAACCGGGCGCGGCCGCACGCATCGTGTCGAGGATGCAGGTGAAGTCGGTGCACGCCAGGACCGCCGAGGTGCAGCCCGCCGCAACGAGGAGGTCCATCGCCTGCTCGGCGAGCCGCCCGAGCCGGCCCGGATCGTCGCCCCCGCCTTCCTCGGCCAGGCGCAGGAGTTCCTCGGTGGCCACCTGAAACACTTCCCGCTCCGGGAGCGTTCGCGGCAACACTCCACTTGCGACAGTGCCCGCCGTGGCCAGCACGCCCACCGGCCCCTCGGGTGCCGCGCGGACCGACTCCCGGACCGCGGACACCATGTCGACAACCGGCAGCGCGCCGATCCCGGCGGTCTCGGCCACGACGCTTGCGGTGTTGCAGGCGATGACCCACACATCGCAGCCGGCTTGCACGAAGAACCGTTCCGCTTGCCCGAGAAACCGGGCGACCTCGGCGGCGGGCCGCGGACCGTAGGGGCGGCGTGCCGCGTCGCCCAGGTACACCAGCCGGTGCTGTGGGGCACGTTCGCGCAGCACGCCGGCCAGCGGGAGACCGCCGATGCCCGCGTCGAAGACGCCAATCGAGGCGCGGGCGTTCACGGCGTCGTCTTCGTTGCACACAGGCGTTTTCTGGTCTTGCGCATCTTTTGCTCCTCGTGTTCGCCTGGCCCGCAAGGCGTGCCGGCTCGGGAGAGATGGCCCGTCCGAGATGTTCCGGCGAGCTGTCCAGCGGTCAGCTGATCCTGCACCATAGATTGAAATGACGCAAGAGAGTCTTCCCGTCTTTTGCCACTTGAATCAGCGTCCGTTTGCTTATAGGACAACGGGCTTGATCCATGGCCGCAACCCGAGCAACCCTTGCGTCATATTCGAAAATGATGCAAGATAATCGCCTGTGGACCGAACGGAGGCACCCATGACGCGCGATCACCACGCTACGGCAACGGCGGCCCTGTCGTTGAACACCGACATCGGAGAGGGCTACGGCGCCTGGGTCATCGCCGACGACGACGCGCTGTTGAAACTGGTGACCGACGCGAACCTGGCCTGCGGGTTCCATGCCAGCGATCCCGACATCATGCGCCGCACCTGCCAGACGGCGCGCGAGCGGTCGGTCGCGGTCGGAGCACAGGTGGGCTTCCGGGATGTGCTGGGCTTCGGACGCCGGTTCATCGACGTTTCGCGCTCGACGCTGACCAACGAAGTGCTCTACCAACTCGGCGCGCTCTACGCGTTCGCGTCCGTGGAGCAGACGCCGATCGCGTTCGTGAAGGTCCATGGCGCGCTTTATCACGCCGCCGTGCAGTACGAGTCCTACGCACTCGCGATCGCCGACGCGGTGCGGGAATTCGACCCGAATCTGCCGATGCTCTGCCAGCCCGGCACCTCGTTCTCCCGCGTCATGGCGAACGCGGGACTCCGCACGATCGCCGAGGGCTACCTCGACCGCGCCTACACCGCGGACGGCCTGCTCGTGCCGCGCGGTCAACCGGGCGCGGTGAGCACCGACCCCGAGACCGCCGCCCGCCGGGCCGTGCAGCTGGCCGTCGAGCGCACCGTGACCGCGATCGACGGGACGGTGATCGACATGCCGGTCGAGTCCGTGTGCATTCACTCCGATTCGCCCGGGGCGCCGGTCCTGGCGGCGGCCGTCCGCCAGGCGCTGGAAGAAGCCGGGGTCGCGTTGAGATCGCTGGCCGGCACCACGGTGGCCGCCGGTGACTGAGCCGGCGTCGGGGGCCATCACCTCGGTCCGCCGCGTCGGTGACCGAGGCCTGTTGATCGAGCTCGCCGAACGCGTCGACGCGCATCGCGTGGCGGCCTTCGTCCGCGATCACCCGTGCGCACCCGAACTGACCGAGGTCATTCCCGCCGCACGCACCGTCTTCCTGCTCGGCCGGCCCTCGGCGCTGGACCGGATCGGCCGGGCCATTCCTACGGCGGCCTGGCCTGAGGTGGACGAGCGCCGCGGCAAGACGGTGGTCGTACCCGTCCGATACGACGGTCCGGACCTCCATGAGGTCGCCGAGCGCACCGGCTTGTCGGTGCGTGAGGTCGTGCGGCGCCATAGCGGCACCGAATACCGGGTGGCGTTCTTCGGGTTCGCTCCCGGACAGGCGTTCTTCTCGGCGCTGCCGGATGTCCTGCGAGTGCCCCGCAGGCCGAGCCCGCGCGTGCGGGTGCCCTCGGGCAGCGTCGCGATAGCCAACGAGTTCACCGTCATCTACCCACTCGACTCGCCCGGAGGATGGAACCTGATCGGGACCCGAGCCGGGCCGCCACTGTGGAACACGCAAGCCCAGCCACCGAACGCCGTCGACGTCGGCGATCGAGTCGTCTTCGATGAGGTCCGTTGATCGAGGTGCTCTCCCCCGGTCCCCAGGCGACCATCCAGGACGGCGGCCGGTCCGGTCACGGTCACCTCGGCGTGCCGCGCGCCGGGGCGATGGATCCGCTCGCCCTGAGCCAGGCCAACCGGCTCGTCGGCAACCCGGCCGAAACCGCCGCGATCGAGTTCCTGCTCGGCGGGTTCACCATCCGGTTCACCGAGGCGGCGAGTTTCTCCCTGACCGGGGCTCCGGTAGCGGCCTATCTGGGCCCGACGCCGGTCTCGCGCAACAGGTGGACCTACGCCCGGCCGGGCGACGTCCTCACCGCCGGCCCGCCCGCCTACGGCCTGTGGACCTACCTGGCGGTCGCCGGTGGGATCGACGTTCCACCGGTGCTGTCGAGCCGGTCGACCGACTCGCTGTCCGGGTTGGGGCCGCCCCCGCTGGCTCCGCGCGACGTCCTCCCGGTCGGGTCCGGCGGGGGCACCCCGGCCGTCCCCAGCGACGTCTTCGTGGAGAACGCGTCGGCCGGCCGGCGACTCGAACTGAGCTTTCACTGGGGTCCGCGGGCCGACTGGTTCACCGAGGAGACCTGCCGGACCTTCCGCACCGCGACGTGGCGGGTCAGCAGCGAGGTCGACCGCGTCGCCGCGCGCCTGACCGGCCCGCGCCTGCCGCACCAGTGCCTCGAGCAACTGCCCACCGAAGGCGTGCATCCCGGTTCGATCCAGGTCCCGCCGTCCGGGCAGCCGCTGGTGTTCCTCGCCAACCACCCGCCGACGGGGGGCTACCCGGTCATCGGCGTGCTCTGCGAACGCGATCTGGGTCGAATGGCCCAGGCGGCGCCCGGAACAATGGTGAGCATGCGCGCGACCCGGGCCGGGGACGGCACGAGGAGAATGAACAAGGAGGGGTCCTGGTGACCAATGGTGCGAACTCGCTTCCGGAGCGAGTCAGGGTTCGCTACGACCTGCTCAGCAAGAGCCAGCGCAAGATCGCCCGCTACTGCGTTTCCCGGCCCGCCGAGGCGAGCTCACTCACCGCGATGAGAATCGCCGAGAAACTCGGGGTCAGCGAATCGACCGTCGTCCGGTTCGCCATCAAGATCGGCTATGACGGCTTTCCCGCGATGCAGGAAGCGATCCGGGAAGAATCGCACCACGCGCCGGCGCCGGCCGACCAGCCCGGCGAACACGACGCCGACGATATTTCGCTGCAATCGTTGCGCAACGATCTCGAGGCGCTGCAACAGTCCATCGACGAACTCGACCTTTCCGCACTGACGCGGGCCACGGACGCGCTGGCCGCCGCGGAAAACATCTTCGTCTGCGGTTTCCGCACCTCGTTCAGCCTCGCCTACCTGGCCGATTTCCATCTCCGGAAGGTGCATTCGTCGGCGCGCCTGCTCGGCGACATCGGCGGAACACTGATCGACGACCTCGAAGCAGTGGGCCCCGGTGACGCCGTATTGGCCTTCACCTTTCCCGTCTACGACGACCGCACCATCCAGGTGGTCAACCGGGCGGTCACGGTCGGCGCGTCGTGCATCGTGGTCACCGACAGCGCGCTCGCGCCACTGCCGATCGACCCGCTCGTGCATACCCTGATGGTGCGCCACGACAGCTTGAGCTTCTTCAACTCCACCGTCGCCGCGGCCGCACTGATCAACGCGATCGTGGCGCGGCTGATGGACATCCGCAACCGGCAGGAGCCCTCGTTCGAACGAACGATCGCGAAATCCTTCCACACGAGAGGAAAACTGTGACCATCGCGCACCGCGAACCACCGTCCGAAGACGGCCGCCGGCCCGTCCGGACCCCGGATGCGCCACCGCCCGCCGGCACCTACTCGCAGGCGATCATCGCGGGTGGTTTCGTGTTCGTCTCCGGGCAGACGCCCCGCCTTCCCGACGGCACCCGCCTCACCGAGTCTCCGTTCGATGTCCAGGCACGGCAGGCATTGCGCAATCTCGAGGCCGTCGCCCAGTCCGCGGGCAGCTCTTTGCGGCACGCGACGATGGTCACCGTGTACCTGCGAGATGCCGGCAACCGCACGGTGTTCGACGAGATCTACCGCGAATTCGTCGGCTCCCCGTTCCCGGCCCGGGCGATCGTGCAGTCCGACCTGTTCGGAATGGAGGTCGAGATCACCGCGGTCCTGCTGGCCGCCACCCCGCCAACGAAATAGGCTTATCCACACTGGACGGACAGAGAGGAATCACATGACGAGGCCTGCTTTCCATCTCGCCATCCCGGTCGACGACCTTGACGCGGCGCGGAAGTTCTACGGCGGTGCGCTCGGCCTGGCCGAGGGCCGTTCCGCCCAGATGTGGGTGGACTGGAACTTCTACGGGCATCAGCTCGTCACACACGTCGCCGGGAACGGCGAACGCATCGCGGCGCGCAACCCGGTGGACGGGCACGACGTGCCGGTGCCGCATTTCGGCCTCGTTCTGTCCATTCCGGACTTCCACGCGCTGGCGGACCGGCTGCGGGCGGCGGGCACCGACTTCGTGATCGAGCCCTACCTTCGCTTCGAGGGTGAGCCGGGCGAGCAGTGGACGATGTTCTTCCTCGACCCCGCCGGCAACGCGCTGGAGTGCAAGGCATTCGCCGACGAGTCCCAGTTGTTCGCCAAATGAGTCGCGCAGTACTCGTCACCGGCGCGTCGCGAGGCATCGGACGGGCCGTCGCCACCGCCTTCGCCGAGCAGGGTGACCGGGTCGCCGTGCACTACTCGACGCGCTCGTCCGACGCGGAAGCCACCTTGGCCGGCCTGGCCGGGCAGGGGCACGCCCTGATCGGCGGCGACCTGGCCGATCCCGAGCGGGCCCGGACGGTGGTCGCCGAGGCCGTCGCGGCGCTCGGTGGCGTGGACGTGGTCGTGAACAACGCCGCCACCATGATTCCGCACCCGGTCGCCGACACGTCCTATGTGGACTGGATCGAGGCGTGGCAGCGCACCTTCGACGTGAACCTGTTCGCCGCGGTCAACGTCAGCTACTGCGCCGCTCGGCACATGATCGACACCGGCCGCGCGGGACGCATCGTGAACGTCGGTTCGCGCGGCGCGTTCCGCGGCGAGCCCGACCATCCCGCCTACGGCGCGAGCAAGGCCGCACTGCACGCCTTCGGCCAGTCCCTCGCCGTTTCCCTTGCCCCCCATGGGATCGCGGTCGCCTCGGTGGCACCCGGCTTCGTCGAGACCGAGCGGGTGTCCGGCCGGCTCACCGGCGCGGAGGGCGAGGCCATCCGGGCGCAGAGCCCATTCGGCCGGGTGGCCAGTCCAGAGGAGGTCGCCTCCGCCGTCACCTATCTGGCCTCGCCCGCGGCCACCTGGTGCTCCGGCACGATCCTCGACGTGAACGGAGCCTCCTACCTACGCACCTGACCGGCGGTACGGTGGCGACACCACCGAGCGAAGGAGCGAACGTGCAGCGATTCACCGACCGGCGAGTCCTCATCACCGGAGGAGCATCCGGCATCGGCCAGGCCACCGTGCTCCGGCTGCTCGCCGAAGGCGCCACCGTCGTCGCCGCCGACCTCGCCGCCGAGGGCCTCGGGGAGACCAGCAAACTGGCCGCCCAGGCCGACAGCGGCGATCGCCTCACCACGATGACGCTCGATATCGCGGACGAGAACGCCGTCGGGGAGGTGGTCGGCGACTCGATCTCCCGGCTCGGCGGGCTCGACGTGCTGGTCAACGCGGCCGGCATGCTCCGCGGCGGGCACACTCACGAGTTCTCGCTCGAGCTGTGGAATCGCATCCTCGCGGTCAACATCACGGGGACTTTCCTGGTCACCCGTGCCGCACTGCCCGCGCTGCTCGACAGCGGGCACGGCGTGATCGTCAACTTCAGCTCGACCTCGGCCAGCTTCGCCCACCCGTTCATGGCGGCGTACTCCGCGAGCAAGGGCGCGGTCGAGGCCTTCACGCACTCCATCGCACTCGAATACGCCAAGCGCGGTATCCGGGCCGTGTCGGTCAAACCGGGCAGCATCTCCAGCGGCATCACCAACAACTTCCTCCAGTTCATGCCGCCGGACATCGACTGGTCACTGCTGGGCAAGCTCTCCCCGGCCCTCGGTGAGGGGTTCGCCGCACCCGAAACGGTCGCCGGTGTGGTGGCCATGCTCGCCTCCGACGACGGGAAGTTCATCACCGGCACCGAAATCCGCATCGACGGCGGCACCCACGCCTAAGACTGTTTTGAACACCACCTAGAACGTCCAGTTCGACTGCGAAAAGGCGATCATGATCACGACGCCGATCACGATCGTGAGCACAATGCCGAGCGTGCCCCCGAGCACCATGCCGGAACCGAACGACTTCCAGGGTGATCCTGGCGGGAGGATCCTGAGCACGCACCCCACCAGGATGGCGCCGATCGCGATGCCGGCGAACGCATACGCGTACTCGCCTGCGCGCCAGCCCGTGTCCCAGAAAACTTGACGCGAGAGGCCGAGCACCACCAACCCCAGCAGCACGACCGGCACCAGAAAGCCGGCGAACGCCACTCCCGGTCGCTTCGGTTTTCGCTGGTCCAGTTCGTTCATTTCTGTAGTATCTCAGCCGCCGCGCGGCCGAAGCCACAACTCGCCTGCCCGAACCGGGAACTCGGCTGCCCGAACCGGGAACTCAGCTGCCTGAACCCGGAACTCACGGTCCTGGGCCGGGGACACGCCGGCGCGTGCGCTGGTCAGGGGGTGGCGAGGGCCTCGGTGGGCGACAGCCGGGCGGCTCGCCAGGCCGGGTAGACCCCGGCACAGACGCCGATCGCCATCGTGGCGAGCAGGCCGCCGACGGTCGCCCAGCCCGGTACCACGACCGGCCAGCCCTGGTAGGCGGCGTACCCGGTGGTGACCGCGATCGCCAGCAGCACCCCGCCGGCCCCGCCGAGCACGGACAGCAGGAGCGACTCGGTCAGGAACTGCAGCCTGATCTGTCCGCGGGTGGCGCCGAGCGAGCGCCGCAGACCGATCTCCGGGCGCCGTTCCAGCACGGAGATCACCATCGTGTTGGCCACGCCCACCCCGCCGACGAGGAGTGCGACCGCGCCCAGCCCCAGCAAAAGCCCGGTCAGCGTCGCGTTGGCGGCATCCCTGGCCACCAGCGCGTCCGACGGCCGCGACACGCTGACCTCGTTCGGGTGCTCGGGATTGGCGGCCTTGGCCAGGATCGACTGGACCTCGGCCACGGCGTCGTCGCGGGTGCGGGTGTAGATGGTCGTCGGATACCCGTTGAAGTTCAGCTGGGCGGTGGCCTCCGGCCAGCCGATCAGCGCCGAGTAGTTCAGCTCCGGCGCGAGCGGGACCGGATCGAGCACGCCGACCACGGTGAACCACTGGCCGCCGAGCCACACCCGGGTGTCCGCCGAGGCCACGCCGACGCCGAGCCGTTGCGCGGCGGTCGATCCGAGCACCACCGCCGGGTACCGCTCGGTCGCCGGGTTGAGCCACGCGCCGCTGGCCAGCTCGGCGCCGACCGTGGGCAGCAGGTCGGTCCGGGCGGCGAGCACCGTGAGGCTGCCCGTCTCCGCCGCCGGTATCCGGTCGTTGCGGTAGACGTGCGCGGTCGTCAGCTTCGCCGTGGCGGTCACCGAGGTGACCCGGTCGATCCGGCCGATCATCGGCACCGCTTCGGTGGGCAGGTGGGAAGCGTCGCCGAAGACGGTGTTGCCGGGGGTGACCTTGAGCAGGTTCGTGCCCAGCGCGGCGAGCTGGCGGTCCAGGCTCGCCCGGCTGGAACTCGCGATGCCCACCACACAGACCATCGCGGCGATCCCGATCGAGATGCCCAGGGCGGACAGGATCACCCGCAGCGGCCGCGTGCGGAGGCCGCCCGCGCCGACCCGGAACACATCCCGGGGCGAGAGGCGAGCGACCCGGGTCGCCTGGGTCGACACGGTCATGACCTCACCTGCCCGTCGCGGATTTCCACCCGGTGCGGAAGGCCGGCGGCGATCTCGCGGTCGTGGGTGATCACCACGACGGTGGTGCCACCAGCGTTCAGCTCGCGCAACAGCCGCATCACCACCATTCCCGACCGGGAATCCAGGCTTCCGGTCGGCTCATCGGCCAGTACCACGTCCGGCTCACCGACGACGGCGCGGGCGATCGCCACCCGCTGCTTCTCACCGCCGGAGAGCTGGTGCGGACGATTGGTGGCGCGGTGCGCCAGCCCCACCCGTTCCAGGGCCTGCCCAGCGCGACGCCGCCGCTCCCGCAACCCGAGTCCGGTGTAGAGCAGGCCGTCGGCCACGTTGTCCACGGCGGGCACCCCGGCCGCGAGGTGGTACTGCTGGAACACGAACCCGATGGTTCGCCCGCGCAGCGCGGAAAGCTGCCGGTCGGACAGCCGGGACAGCTCGTGTCCGGCGATCGTCACCGAGCCGCTGGTCGGCAGGTCCAGCGCGCCGATCAGGTTCAGCATCGTCGACTTGCCGGACCCGGAGGGACCGACGACGCCGACCAGCTCCCCTCCTTCAATGGTCAACGACACGTCGCGAAGGGCGGTGACACCGCCGGGATAGGTCTTACCGACCTGGTCGAGCGTGATCACGAGGGCACCCCCACCCGCGTGCCCTCGGCGATCCCCGCGCCGGAGATCTGCACGCGCCCGTCCGCGAACATGCCGAGGTCGACCGGCACGACGTGGCTGGTCGATCCGGTCACCACCTGCACGCCGTACTTTCCGTCCGGAAGCACCATCAGCGCGGCGACCGGAACGGTGAGGACGTCCGCCACGCTGGCCGAGACCAGCTTCACGTCGACCGGCGCCTGATCGAGGCTGCCGAGCGTGGCCTGGTCCGCGACGGTGACCGTCACGTCGATGGTCGGCGGATCACCGGGCTGCTGCCCGGGGACGGCCACGGAGCCGACGGTGGCGACCGTGCCCTGGACGGTCCGGGCATCCGGCAGCGTGATCGTCGACGCGATGCCGGGCCGGACCAGCGTCTGCTGGGCCACCGGGAGGGCGATCTGCACGGTCCTGGTGGTACCGGTGTAGGAGAGCAGCCGCCCGCCGCCCGCACGGTCGCCGAGGTGCGCGTCGACCGCGGCGACCCGGATCGCGCCCGGCGTGATGACGACGCTCGACGGGTCGAAAACGCCGGTCTCGGTCAGTCCCAGATCGTTCTGCCACCTGCTCACCGCGCTCGCGGTCGCCGCGGTGTAGGTGTTGTCCACGGTGATTCCGGTGTAGCCGAGGGCGGCGAGGTTCTCCTCGACCTCCCGGACGTCGGCACCGGTGAGGCCGGCGCGGAGCTCCCGGTAGAGCGGCAGGCCGCCGATGAACAGCGGGACCGGGAGATCGTCCCGCTTGTAGACGGGCTGGCCACGGTTGATCATCGCGCCTGGCCTGGGCAGCCAGGTGATGGTGCCCTGGCCGCCCGAGGCGACCGGGGTCTGCGAGCCGTAGCCGATCGTCCCGTTCACGTCCTGGGTCTGGATCAGGGTGGTCCGGGTGACCGTCGCGGTCGCCGGCGGCAGACCGGCTTCCGAGGCGGGTGCCGGCGGGGCATGGCCGACGAGTCCGTTCACCACGACCGCGGCCGCCGCGACCAGCGCCGCGACCGCGATCGTGCCGGTCACCAGCGCGGTCCGCCGGTTCATTTGTGGCCCCCGTCGGTGACCAGCTTGTCCTGGCATGCCTGGCTCGCCGCCTGGTAGCCCGGATCGTTTTCGATCTGCGTCCGGGTTGCGTTGGCCAGGCGGCCACCGATCGTGCTCTGGCCGGTGTTCGGGTCGGGATCGCTCACCTCGATGCCGTGCTCCCGCATGCACACGGCGTATGCCCGCAGACCGTCGAGTTCACGCGGGTCCGGGGCCTGCGGTGCACCGCCGTTGGGGAGGAACTGCTGGCAGGCCTGCAAGACGGCGGTCCATTGCGGGGCTTGTACCCCGCTGGGCGGGACGAGGGACTGGTTCGAGGAGTTCGGATCGGGATCCGGCACGTTCACGCCGTGGTCACGCGCGCACTTGGCGAAGTTCACCATGGCGTTCCCCGCACTGGTGCCGGTGGAAGGCGACGCCTGACCACCGCCGGACGTGGCTCCGCCGGAATTGCAGGCCGCCACGGGCAAAAGCACGAGCAGTAGGACAGGTATGCACGCAAGTCGTTTCATGGCGAAAAGGTCTACGCCCGGGCCGATGACAGCACCGCTACTCGCGATGTCGCACGGATGTCATCTCCCATGGCCCAGAATGGGCACCATGCGAGTGCTGGTGGCCGAGGACCACACCACGCTGGCCGCCCGGGTCGCCGAGGGCCTGCGTGACGCCGGCATGGCCGTCGACGTCGTGCACGACGGCGCGGCAACGCTGGACGCCGCCGGCCACACGGCCTACGACGTGATCGTGCTCGATCGGGACCTGCCGGCGGTCCACGGTGACCAGGTATGCCGCACGCTCGCGGCCGAGGGCTCTGCCCGCATCCTCATGCTGACCGCGGCGGCCGGGGTGGACGACCGGGTCGACGGGCTGGAGCTGGGCGCCGACGACTACCTGGGCAAACCGTTCGCCTTCCACGAGCTGGTGGCGCGGGTGCGCGCGCTGTGCCGCCGGGCGCCGTCTGCTCCGCCGGTCGTGCGCCGTGGCGACCTCACCGTGGACCGGGCGCGGCACCGCGTCACCCGGGGCACCCGCGCGCTTTCGTTGACCCGCAAAGAGTTCGGCGTTCTCGAACTGCTGATCGCGGCCGACGGCGGCGTGGTGAGCGCGGAGGAACTGCTCGAACACGTCTGGGACGCCAACGTCGACCCGTTCAGCAACATCGTCTCGGTCACGATGGCCCGACTGCGGCGCAAGCTCGGGCCGCCGCCGCTGATCGAAACCGTGGTGGGCAAGGGGTACCGGATGTGACCCAGCCCCGACTGACGGTCCGGGCACGCCTGACCCTGTTGTACACCGGTCTTTTCGCCGCCTGCGGAGCCGTCGTCGTGGCGGTCACCTACGGGCTCGTGGCCGGCCTGCCCGTGTCGGTCAGCGGCCCGGACGGAGCATGGGCCCAGGTGACGGACCCCGAAGGCGTGCTGGACCGGTGCCGGCAGGCCGCCCAGACCGGCGAACTCGATCCTGGCCTGCAGACCAAGTGCGTGTCGCTGGCCGAGGGCGGCTTCCTCAACGGCGCACTGGCCCAGCAGCAGGCGACGCTGTCCCACCTGCTTGGGTACTCGCTGACCACACTGGCAGTGGTGATCGCCCTGGCGGCGGTCGCCGGCTGGATCGTCGCCGGACGGGTGCTGCGCCCGGTACACCAGATCACCGCGGCCGCGCGCGCCGCGTCCGAGCACAACCTGTCCGCGCGGGTGGCGCTGACCGGTCCGCGCGACGAGTTGCGCGATCTGGCCGACACGTTCGACGACATGCTCGCCCGGCTGCAGGCCACGTTCGACGGTCAGCAACGGTTCATCGCCAACGCCAGTCACGAGCTGCGCACCCCGCTGACCGTCATGCGCACGGCCCTGGACGTGGTGCTCGCCAAGCGCGACCCCACGCCGGCGGACCTGCTCGGCATGGGCCGCGACATCCGGGTGGCCGTGGACCACGCCGATCGGCTCGTCGAAGCTCTGCTCACCCTGGCCCGCAACGAGCGCGGGCTCTCCGTGCGCGAGGAGGTCGACCTGGCCACGGTCGCCGAGGACGTGCTTGACGCCACCGACCTTCGCGGCCGGTACCCACACCCCACTCTGCGGCCCGCCACGACCTCGGGAGACCCGGTGCTCCTGGAGCGCCTCGTGGCGAATCTCGTCGACAATGCCGTGCGCTACAACGCCTCCGGTGGCGAGATCTGGCTCTCGACCTCCAAAGTGGACGGACAGGTTCGCCTGGTGGTGGCCAACACCGGGCCGGTCGTTCCCCCGGACGGCCTGACCGGCCTGTTCGAGCCGTTCCAGCGGCTGCACGACCGCACCACCCGTGACGGCTTCGGGCTCGGCCTGGCCCTGGTCGCCTCGATCGCGGCCGTCCATCAGGGCCGGGTCGCCGCCACCCCGCGCCCCGCCGGCGGGCTCACCGTGACGGTCACGCTCCCAGCCTTACCCGGGCCCGGGTAAGGGTCTTCCGCCCGATCACCCGAGGCGGCGGGTCGCGCCCTGATGCCGGATCGCGACCACGAAGAAGGTCATGACCGCGAGGACGACGGTGGCCAGGAAGGGTGGCCACCGAAGGACTCCAGGCGCGGTGTCGGCCAGGGTGACCAGCCCGAACGTAAGGGCCAGGAGCCCGCAGTGACCGGTCAACTGGAGGGCACGCGGCCCCCACCCGGGCACCCGGTCGACCCGAGCGCGGCTGGTGCCCAGCAGTACGACTATCGCCGTCAGGCTGGTCGCGAAGGTGACCGCGACGAGCATCTTGCCGATCAGGGGAATCAGACCAGGCATGTTGGGCATCGTTTGCGGGTTGTGGTCCCAGGCGAGATTGGCGAAGGGCGCCAGCACAGAGAGGACCACCAGCAGGGCGATCGCCGTGACCCGGAGCCGGGTGATGTCGAGCTCGGCCTGGTACACCGGGGCGAGCTCGGCGACCGTGCCGAACTCGGCGACGGCGCGTCGGGTCGCGTCAGCCCGGTCGAAGCCCGCGGAGGCGTAGGCGTCCGCCGCGTCGAGCAGCCCCGCGCGGGCCTCCTCGATCAGCCGCCGCTTGGTGCGGGCCGGGCCGTGCAGGGCGTGGTCCAGGTCGCGAATCAGGCCGTCGATCACAGCGGGGCCTCACCCAGGATGGCGGTGACCGCGCCGGCGAACTGCTTCCAGCCGGCACGTTCCTCGCGCAGCCGGCGGCGGCCGATCGCGGTGAGGGTGTAGGTGCGGCGCCGACGGCCGGTGCTGTCATCCCAGTTGCTGCTGATCAGTTTCGCGCGCTCCAGCCGGTGCAGCGCGGGGTAGAGCGTGCCGGACGGCACTTCCAGCGTGCCGTCGCTGCGCAGTCGCATCGCTTCGATGATCCCGTAGCCGTGCAACGGTCGCTGTTCGAGCACGGCCAGCACGAGGCTGTCGAGGTGTCCGCGGATCGCGTCGGCGTTCATGTAGACAGCCTACCTTGGTCGCTGTAGGTTGCCTATATATAGGCTGTCTACACGACGAGGAAGTGGAGTCTGGGGGTGACCATGCTGGAAGTCCGCCCCCAGGCGGACCCGACGATGCCGCGCCGGGCGAGGGTGAGCCGGTCGGTGTTCCGTGCGGTGATCACGCTGCACGCGCTGAGCGTGTTCGCCCAACCGGTGCTGGCCGGGCGATTTCTCAACGGAGACGTCCCGATACTCGAACTGCACCGGACCAACGCGACCATGGCCGGCGTGCTGGGGTTCGTCCAGCTGGCCGTGGCGCTGACGCACCGGCTGATCGGGGCCGGGCCATGGTGGCCCGTACTGGCCTGCCTCGTCCTGTCGTTGGCCGAGCCAGCGCAGATCTTCCTGGGGTTCAACCGTTTCGTGGGCCTACACGTGCCGCTGGGGGCCGCCATCGTCGCGGCCACGCTGCTGCTGCTCGTCTCGGCCTGGCGGCCCGGATTCACCATGCCCCGCAACGGAAAGGGCGGAGGGGACGACCGATGACGTTGTCCCGTCGCGGATTCCTCGGCCTGCTCGGCGGCGTGGGCGCAGCGGCCACGCTGGGTGCCGGGGTGCCCTGGCTGGCTTCACCCGTCGAGATCGGGCGGTTGCTGCGCAGCCGGATTCCCCTGCCCGCGCCGTTCGCCGTCCCGCTACCCGTTCCTCCGGTCCTGCGTCCACGCACCGACGCGACCACCGACTACTACGAGATCACGCAACGCGCCGCCGTGCACGAAATCCTGCCCGGCGTCCGGACCGAGATCTGGGGTTACGACGGGCAGTTCCCCGGGCCCACCATCGTCTCCCGCAGCGGCCGGCGCACCGTCGTGCAGCACGAGAACCGGCTTCCCGTGCCCACGGTGGTGCACCTGCACGGCGGCCACACTCCCGCCGAAAGCGACGGCTACCCCACCGACCTCATCCTGCCCGTCGGCCAGGATCATGCGATGTCCCATTCCATGCCCGGCATGGGTATGGGCATGACGGACCATCGCGCGGTCGTCACCAAGGGCACCCGCACCTACGAGTACCCGATGCACCAGCGCGCCGCCACGCTCTGGTACCACGACCATCGGATGGACTTCACCGGCGCCAGTGTCTGGCGCGGCCTGGCCGGATTCCACCTCGTGCAGGACGACGAGGAAGCCGCCCTCCCGCTCCCGCACACCGAGCGCGACATCCCGCTCATGCTCACCGACCGGGCGTTCGACGCCGACGGATCGCTGGCCTACCCGTCTCTCGACCCGACTCTCCAGGACAAGCCCGGCGTCGAAGCCGCCTACGGCGAGGGCGTGCTCGGCGACGTCATCCTGGTCAACGGGGCACCGTGGCCGCAGGCGGAGGTCGACGCCGCCCGCTACCGCTTCCGCATGCTCAACGCCTCCAACGCGCGGCGCTACCGCCTTGCGCTGGACCCGCCGCCGCCGGGCGGGGCGGGCCTGGTGCAGATCGGCTCGGACGGCGGCCTGCTCGCCCAAGCGATCGCGCACGACGAGGTCGAGATCGCGCCCGCCGAACGATTCGACGTCGTGATCGACTTCTCCCGCTACCGCGTCGGCGACCGCGTCAGGCTGGTCAACCGGCTGGGCAGCGACACCACCGCCAACGTCATGCAATTCGTGATCGCCCGTACCGCGCGGGACGACAGCCACCTACCGGATCAGCTCTCCCGGATCGAAATGCTCGATCCGGCGAAGGCCACCGTCACCCGCGACGTCGTCTTCCGCACCAGCGGCGGTGGCATGTGGACGGTCAACGGGCAACCCTTCGACCCCAACCGCGCCGACACCATCGCGCGGCTGGGCGCTACCGAGATCTGGCGGTTCACCACCGATTTCCACCACCCCGTCCACATCCACCACAGCCCGTTCCAGGTGCTGACCCGCAACGGCCGCTCGCCCGGCCGGTACGACAGTGGCTGGAAGGACACCGTCATTGTCGAGCCTGCCGGACAGTTGTCGGTCATCATCCGCTTTGACGAGTACGCCGGCCGGTTCCTCTACCACTGCCACAATCTGGAACACGAGGACATGGCGATGATGGCCAACCTCGAAATCCAGCCCTGACCGCTCAGCGCCGGCCGGAGCGGTAGGCCGGCGGGGTGATCGCGGGGGCGGATCGCAGGACATGCGCCCGGAACGCGGTGGAGGCGGCCGGGAGTGGTCGCTCCGCCAGCCAGGCGAGCCCGAGATCGCGGGCGCATTCGACGTCGGTGACACGCAGGTGAGTAGCCGGGGCGGGGTGGATGTCCGATGTGGACGGCTCGAGGTACGGCGGCGGGAGCAGCGCGACGCCGAGGCCGGCCGCAACGAGCGCGCGCAGCGTGTCGATCTCCTCACCCTCGAAGGTGACCCGGGGCGCGAAACCGGCCTGGTGGCAAAGCTGTTCGGTGAGGGTGCGCAATCCGTAACCCTCGCGCAGGGCGATGAACGGCTCGTCGGCGACCTCGGCCAGGCGGACCCGTTTCCGCTGCCCGAGACGGTGGTCCGCGGGCACGGCCAGCCACAGCGGTTCGATCAGCAGCCGCTGCCAGGACACCTGCGCGTGGCCGGGATCGCCGCTGGTGAGGATGAAGTCCACGGAGCCGTCGAGCAGTTCCCGCAGGATGGTCGCCTCGCCGTGCTGACGGAGCTCGAAGCGCATCCGCGGGTGCTCGGCCCGGAACGTGCTGACCAGCGGTGGCACCAGCCAGGTGCCGAGGGTGTGCAGGAACGCCAGCGGGACGACGCCGCAGTCCGGGTCGACGAGCTCGACCACCGCACGCAGCCCGCGGTCGTAGCTCTCGAGCGCCTGGTCGAGGTGGTCGGCGAACAACCGGCCGGCCGGGGTCAGCCGCAGCGTCCGGCCGTTGCGGGTGAACAGCGGGGTGCCGACCTCGCGCTCCAGCCTGGCCAGCGCCCGGGACAGCGCGGGCTGGGTGACGTGGGCCGCCGCCGCGGCGCCGGTCACCGTGGCTCCGCCGGCCACGGCCTGGAACCAGCGCAGTACCTGCAGGTCCATGATCTTCATGCTCCCACGACATGGAACCGGTGAACAGTCTGCATTGGACGCATGGCCGGGGAAGGCGGAGAGTGGTCGGAGGAGAGACGTCGAGTTCGAGGAGCGGCAGCGATGGTCACGGTCGCGGATCAGTTGGTGCGCACGCTGAGCGAAGCCGGAGTGCGGCGGGTCTACGGGGTGGTGGGCGATAGTCTCAACCCGATCGTCGACGCGATCCGACGCACCGAGCGCATCGAGTGGGTACACGTCCGGCACGAGGAGACCGCCGCGTTCGCCGCGGCCGCGGAGGCGCAGGTGACCGGCCGGCTCGCGGTCTGCGCCGGCAGTTGCGGACCCGGGAACCTGCACCTGATCAACGGCCTGTACGACGCGCACCGCACCGGTGCGCCCGTGCTCGCGATCGCCTCGCACATCCCGTCGAAGGAGATCGGCACCGGCTACTTCCAGGAGACTCACCCGGACCGACTGTTCGCCGAGTGCAGCCACTTCAGTGAGCTGGTCTCCCAGCCCGCCCAGCTGCCGCACCTGCTGCGCATCGCCATGCAGACCTCCCTCGGGCAGGGCGGCGTGTCCGTGCTGACGATTCCCGGCGACATCGCCGCGCGACCCGGCGACGGCCCGGCGCACGCCCCGGTGCGGGTAGCCGGCCCGTCGCGGGTCGTGCCCGACACCTCCGAGATCGAGGCACTCGCCCGCGTGCTCAACGACTCCGAGCGGGTCATGTTGTTCTGCGGCGCGGGTTGCCGGTACGCCCACGACGAGGTCATGAAGCTGGCGGAGGCCCTCAAGGCGCCGGTCGGCCACTCCCTCGGCGGCAAGGAGTGGATCCAGTACGACAACCCCTACGACGTCGGGATGAGCGGCCTGCTCGGGTACGGCGCCTGCTACCAGGCCATGCAGTCCGCCGACCGGATCGTGTTGCTGGGCACCGACTTTCCCTACGACGACTTCCTGCCGCAGGCCCGGACGGTGCAGGTGGACATCGACGTGACGCGGCTCGGGCGCCACACTCCCCTCGACCTGGCCGTGCACGGCGATGTCGCCGAGACGATCAACGCGGTGCTCCCGCTGCTGCGGCCACGGTCCGACCGGTCGTATCTGGACCGGATGCTGGCGGAGCACGAACGCAAGCTGCAACGCGTGGTCGACGCCTACACCACGAACATCGAACACCGGGCGCCCATCCACCCGGAGTACGCCGCGGACGTACTCGACGATGTCGCGGCGGACGACGCGGTGTTCACTGTGGACACCGGGATGGGCAACGTGTGGGCGGCACGGTACCTGACGCCCAACGGGCGGCGCCGGGTGATCGGGTCGTTCCGCCACGGCAGCATGGCCAATGCCCTGCCGCACGCGATCGGCGCCCAGCTGGCGCAGCCGGGCCGGCAGGTGATCTCGATCTCCGGCGACGGCGGCCTGGCCATGCTCATGGGCGACCTGCTCACGCTCTCCGCCTACCGGCTCCCGGTCAAGGTCGTCGTGTTCAACAACGCGTCCCTGGGCATGGTCAAGCTCGAAATGCTGGTCGACGGTTTCCCCGAGTTCGGCACCGACCACCCGCAGGTCGACTTCCACGCCATCGCCGCCGGCTGCGGCATTCCCGCCGTGCGGGTCGAAAACCCCGCCGAGATCCGCGGCGCCCTCACCGAGGCGTTCGAGCGGCCGGGTCCCGCCCTGGTGGAGCTGCTCACCGACCCGAACGCCCTGTCCATCCCGCCGAAGATCACCGCGGCCCAGGTACGTGGCTTCGCCCTCGCCGCCGGGCGCACCGTGCTGGACGGCGGCGTCGGGAAAATGCTCGAGCTGGCGCGCAGCAACCTGCGCAACATCCCCCGGCCCTGACCGACCTCGGCGCGGAACCCCACGGCAACAGCAGAACAACCTCGGCGCGGCGGCCCGCGGCAGGAGCAGGGCAACCTCGGCGCGCACACCCGCGGTGAGAGCACAACGGTCGTACCGGCGACCTCAGCGGCGAAGCGCGCGGTAGGAGCACAATGGCGGTATGAGTGACGATTCCACCGAACCGCGGGTACCCGCACCACTGCCGACTCCGCCGGAGCCCGGCCAGCACCTCGGGGCGGACTACACCGAGAGCGGGGTGCCGACCTTCGAGCATGTCCGCGACCGGATCGAAAACCGGTTCGCCACGGCCGTCGGCGCCGCCGAACTCGCCGGTGAACCGGACTCGGTCGACGAACAGCTCGCCGACCGCGAGCGCACCGCGCGCGAACGACTCGAGCAGATCCGCCGCTCCCTGCGCGACGAGTAGCCCGCCCGCGACACCCGTGTCCCCGCCCCAAGCCGCCGAGTTCCCGCCTCAAGCCGCCGAGTTCCGGGTTCAGGCAGCCGAGGTCCGGGTTCAGGTGTCTGTGTCCCCGGCTCAGGCAGGCGAGTTCCGGATTCCGTCCACGCGACTCCGACAATCGGCGAGCCAACGCGGAGAACGCCATCGAGAGTGTCCATTGCGGACTCCGTGGTGAGGTCACGCGGCATGGACCAGGCAAGAGACTCTATAGTTCGTCTATATAGAGGCACGATACGACGCGCTATGCTGGTCGCATGAACCAACCGGCCCCAGCCGCGGATGCCCAAGGCACGGACCACCAGGACGTCGCCGAGACGATCTACCGCCTGCTGGTGACCCTCTTTCGCGGACTTCCGCGCGATCTGAGCCTGACCGCGATGGCGACACTGTCCACTCTGGAGCGGACAGGTCCGCGCCGCATCACGGACCTGGCGGCCATCCAGGGCGTTGCCCAGCCGTCGATGACCGCCTTGATCACCAACCTGGAACGGTCCGGCTACGTGGAACGGCGTAGCGACCCGGATGACCGGCGCGTGGCGCTCGTCTCGGTGACGCAGTCCGGGGCGACCTACATCCACGGGCGACGGCGAGCCGGGGCCGAAGCCATCGCCGAACTCGTCAACCACCTGCCGGACGATGAACTAGCGGCGCTTACCGCCGCGGTCCCGGCGCTCCACCACCTTCGCGAACTACACAACCAGCAGCGTGACCCGGGTCCACCGGTCAAGCAGTCAGAAAACAGCCGCTAGTACGCAAAGGATGATGACGATCGGCGCTGTTCGAGCCGGGCCTGGTCCGGAGAAACCGCTAAACAGCGTCGCGTTCGGCGGTTTCCATGGCCTGGTCGGTCACGCCGGTCAGAAGGGCGAGCGCGGCGAGCGACACCAGGCCCATGATGCCGAAAACCGCGCGGAGCCCGAGAAGTTGCGCCAGGACACCGCCGACGGCGGCCCCCAGCGGCTTGGTGCCCCACGCGACGAGCCGGTGGGAGCTGTTGACACGCCCGAGAAGCCGGTCGGGCGTGATTCGCTGCCGCAAGGTCACCGTCACGACGTTCGACACGAGCACCCCGGCGCCGCCGACGAAGAACGTGATCCCGATCAGGTAGGCGTTCGCGGTCACGGCCGGGACTCCGGCGACGAGAGTCCCGGCGAGGAACGACAACACGAGCGTGCGGGCCCGGCCTAGCAAGCGCTCAAGGTAATGGGCGACGAAGGAGCCGACCACGCTTCCCGCCGCGACGGTCGTCAGCAGCACACCGAAGGCCTGCCCGGACAAGCCCATGGCGGAAGTGGGCCCGACCGCGTAAAGCACGAGCACCGCGAACGTCGCACTCGACGCGAGGTTGAACACACCGACCATGACCGTGAACTTACGCAGAAGCCTTTGGTGCCACAGGAAACGCAAGCCTTCACCGATGTCGGCACGCACGCTCACGTGCTGCCTTCGCTCGATCCGGAACGAGCCGCGCATAAGGCACAGCGCCACCACCGCGACAACCCACAGCCCCACCGGCACTGCGACAGCGAAGGCCACACCGACCGTCACCAGGAAGCCGGCCAACGGCGGGCCGACGAACTCGTTTGCGGTCAACTGGGCCGCGTAGAGCCGCCCGTTGGCGCGCGGCAACTGGTCGCGCCGTACGACCTGCGGCACGATCGATTGCGCCGCGCTTTCGTAGATCGTCTCGGCCACACCGACGCCGAACGCGATCACGTACAGCGCCCAGATAGTGCCGGCATCGAGCAGCACAGCAAGTAGAAAAACGGCGACCAGCGAGGCACGGACCACGTTGGCGCCGAGCATCACCCGGCGACGGTCCAGCCGGTCGACGAGCGCACCCGCCGGCAGTGCGAACAACAGCCATGGCAGCGTGAACGCGAAGGTCGCGCCCGCGATCAGCGTCGGCGTTTGGGTCAGCCCGACGGCCATCAACGGCACGGCGACCTGCAGGGTCCCGTTGGCCAGGTCCGACAGGCCGGCCGAGCCCCACAACCGCCAGAACGCGATTCCCAGCCCACGCCCGCCCACCGCGGATCGCGCCGGCGCGTCGTCGATGCCCATTGGTGGAGAATCACACATCGATGGAGAAAAGTCCATCGATGTGATTATGTACCATCGCCGGACTATCCTTCGATCATGAACGACCGGACGGCGCGAAAGCAGTCACCGTTGCCACGACGCGAGACCACCGTTGAGGAGGCGAAGGCGCTGGCACACCCGCTGCGCCTGCGCATCCTGCGCCTGTGCTGGCAGCAGGAGCTGACCAACAAGCAACTGGCCGACCGGCTCGAGCGCGACCCCGGCACCGTCCTCTACCACGTCCGGCAGCTGACCGAGGCGGGCCTGCTGGAACAGGCTCCGGTGCGCACCGGCGAGAGCGGCGCCCTGGAGAAGCCCTACCGGACGAAGGCCCGATCCTGGTGGCTGGACGAGCCGGACCGCAACGAACCCGGCGCGGCGCTCGCTCCCCTCGAAGCCTTGCAGGACGAGCTCCGCGCCGCGGGTCCGGACTCCGTGCGGACGTTCCTTCGCTTCGCCGTGCACCTCTCGCCCGAGGACGCAGCCGAGTTGCACCAACGAATTCAGGCGATCCTCGATGAGTACCTGGCGACCGACGACCAGCGCCTCGACCAACCGGCACACGGGGGCGTCATCGTGCTGCACCGGCTTGCCGAGTGAGTCAGCGATCGGTCAGCGGCACCTGACCGGCGTCGTAGACGAGGACGTGCCGATCGGGTAACAGGCGCGCCTCGGGGCTGGGCCGGTGCGGATGGAGCTTGCCGTCGTGCATGAGATGGCGGACGTCCACACCCCGGACCAGCACCAGGAAGTCCGCGATCATTTTGCGGTGACAACGCCACCACACGGATTCCGCGCACATCACCGTGGTGAGCGCCTCGGCCGCGGTGGCGAGAAGGTCGTCGATGGCAGCCAGGAACTCCGGCGAGCGCATGTGCGCGGCGTAACCGCCGAAGGCCCGGTTGCGCAGTGCGGTGTCCGGACTGTCCGGCCGTGGTTTCCGCCAGCCACCGAGCCGCTTCTCCCACCGGTAGTCGATGCCCGCCTCGGCGAGCCAGCGGGCCATCGCGTCCCGTCCGGCGTCCGGATTGTGCCGGCTGCCGGGCGCGGTCCGCACGTCGACGAGCCGCCGCACGCCGGCGCCGCGTAGCAGGCGGGTCATTTCACTGGCGTCCGCGGTGCCGTGCCCGAAGGTCAGGACACGTTGCTCCACAGACGCAGTATCACGCCGGTCCGGCTTGATGCGCGCGACCACGTTATCCAGCACCGTTACCTTTGACACATTGTAAAGGAAAGCACAGACTCGTTACGTTTGACGGCATGTCAGAGATAAGGAACGAGTTTGGCCGGCGTGACGTGTTGCGTGCCGGCGTAGTCGTGGCCGCTGGCGCCGCTACCGCGGTCGGTGCGATGAGTACCGCGAGTGCGAGTCCTGCCTCGGCACCGGACCGTGTGACCGCATTGACGGGCGTGACGGTCATCGACGCCACCGGCCGCCCGCCGCAGCGGAACACGACGGTGCTCATTCGCCGAGAGCGCATCATCGGGATGGGGCACGGCGTCGGAATCCCGGCCGGCACGGAAGTCATCGCCATGCCCGGGAAGTTCGTCATTCCCGGGTTGTGCGACGCGCACGTGCACACCATGCCCATGGAGCAGATCTCGCCGCCGCTGTACCTGGCCACCGGTATCACCACCGTGCGGGAGATGTCCGGTACTCCGCTGCTTCACCAGTGGCGCGACCGGATCGAGCGCGGCGAGTTGCCCGGGCCGCGGTCGATGATGGCGAGCCGCATCATCGACGGCGCACCCACCACCGGCGACCCGGCGATGTTCACCGAGGTCGCCACCGAACAGGAGGCCCGGGAGGCGGTGCGACAGGCCAAACGGGACGGTGCCGACTTCGTGAAGCTGGTCTCCCGGATGCCCCGCGACCTGCACCAAGTGGTTGCCGACGAGTCACGCCGGCAGCGGATCCCGTTCACCGGGCACCTTCCCGACGCGGTGCCGCTGACCGTGGCCAGCGCGGCGGGCCAGCGCAGCATCGAGCATCTCTACGCGACCTGGTACGAAACCTCCACCCGCGAGAATGAACTCTATGCCCGCATTGCGAAGCTGACCTTCGAGCATGGCGACTACCCCGGCTGGCTGCGCGAGACCCACCGGCTGGAGTGGGACGCCGTCAACAGCTACAGCGCCCGGAAGGCGGCGGCGGCGTTCGCCGCGTTGGCCCGCAACGGAACTCGCGTCGTGCCCACCCTCTCGGTCTACCAGATGCTGGACCGACCGGACGACATCGATCTGACGGACCAGCGGCTCCGGTATGTGCCGGCGTCCGCAGTGGAGGGTTGGCGGTGGGCGCTGGAGAACATCATCATGGCCGGCCGCACCCCGGAGGAGATCGGGCAGCATCGTGAGTTGCTCGAGCATCGGCTGACTTTCGTGCGAGAACTCGCCAACGCCGGGGTGCCGGTGGTCGCCGGGACCGACGGCGGTGACCTGCCGTTCGTCATTCCCGGGTACGGCCTGCACGACGAGCTCGCGCTGCTCGTGCGCGCCGGACTGTCACCGCTGGCCGCACTGCGGGCCGGGACCATCGAGGCCATGCGCCTGCTCGGCCTGGATCACGCGCTCGGCACCGTCGAGTCCGGCAAGCTCGCCGACCTCGTCGTTCTCGACGCCGACCCACTGGCGGATATCCGCAACACCACCCGCATCCACGCTGTGGTCGCCCGCGGGCGCGTCATCACTGCCGAGCAACGCACCCGAATGCTCGACGACATCGCCATCGCGGCCGCCCAGTCTTGAAAAGGAAAGAGAACCATCATGTTGGTCCGGATCGTCACCGGACTCGCATTGCTGTCCGCCGGCCTGCTCGCGGGCGCGTTCGGCTATGGTGCCGCCAACGTCCAACCCACCTTCAACGCGGTACCAGTCGACGTGCGCCTGACCTTCCACACGGCACTCATGCACCTGAATTCCCCGATCGTGCAAACTGCCATGGCCGTCACCGTCCTCAGCTCCCTCGCTCTGGCCGTGCTCTCCCGTGGCGCATCGCGATACCTCGCGGGCGCGGCCGGCCTACTCGCCGTGGCCTCCTTCCTGATCACCCGGTTCGGCAACGTCCCCATCAACGGCCAGATGAAGATCTGGGCCGTCACCTCACCTCCGCCGGACTTCCGGTCGATCCTCGACCGGTGGGAAATGTTCAACGTCATGCGCACCGTCACCGCGCTCCTCGCATTCATCCTCATCATCACGATCGTCGTGGGTGTCACCAAGTCGTCGTCCAAACGGGATGCGTTGTCGTGACGTCGAACTGACCGGTCACCGCCGCGGTGATCAGCGCTCGTCGGCGTTCGAGCATAACCTCGCGCTGTCGCCGTACGCGGTCGGAGAACGCGACGACAAGGCGTTCCTGGCGGTCGAGACCGGCGGCGACGAGTTTCTGCACCGGCAATCCCGGAAGGAGGAAACGGAAGGACGCGATCTGGTCGCCGCTCAGATGGGGCACGGACACGCCGGTGAGCTGGCGCTCCACGGAGGTCTTGAAATGCGACGAACCGAATACCCGCCTGAGGTAAGCCATGCTCACGCTCCCGTTTCCCCGCAGGCGGGCCACTCGCTGCGACAGCAACGCCGGAAGATCCCGCTGTTCGACTTCGGCGACGCGCAGGCCGCCGGAAATCCACGGGCGGTCCATGCCCAGCACCAGATCTCCGGCCAGCAAACGGAATTGACGCGGGATGGGGTGACGCTTTTCGTCCCAGCAGACCACGTCATTCCAGTCGACTCTACCGACGCCGACGTTCACACCGCGCAGCAATGGTGTTCCGTCAGCCGCGAAGTTCTCGCTCGGAAACGGGTGGTCCGACTGCATCCGGCAGATTCGGCCGATCTTCACCGGTGTCCATTCATCGGCCGGAATGTCCAATGAGGACGTGTAGCCGGTCACCGCGGCGTCGACGATCTGCTGGAACCTGGCCTCCAGAAGAGCCGACTGGCGCGCCCGCGCCTCGATGACGCGGGCGAAGTGGCCGGCTTCGGCGTCCAGGAACTCGGTGATACGCCGCTGCTCGTCCAGCGGTGGACAGAGCAAGGTCAAGGAGCGGAAGGCGTCGTAGTCCAGATCCCATTGGTTCGGGCGAACGCCCTGGGAAAGCAACCGGTAAAGGTGCACGTAGGGCTCGGACCTGAGCAGGTAGTGGAGAAAACGTGGCTGGACAGCCGGGGAAAGCCCGCAGACGAGGTAGGCGGGGCTGACGATCCCTTCGTGCTCCGAAACCGCCAAGGATCCCTGCCACGCCTTCATCCTGTTCAGCACGAGGTCTCCCGGCCGGACGTACTGGTAGCGGCTCAGATCGTCACTGGGCCGGTTGAAATTGTCGTCCCGGCTGTCCTTCGGTACGACACCGTGATCGCGATACACCGAAAGGAGGGGCTTGCCCACGACCCCGGTCTTCTCGCGGCGACGGACCACCGTCCACAACGGAATTCTCCGCCAGTGCGCGGGCGCCGCGGCCAGCACGCCGGCCGATACCGCGAACGCGCTGCTCACCCGGTCGCCTCGCCGAGCAGGCGCCGGATCTCGGCCTCCAGTTCACCCAGCTCCACGTCGATCTCGGCAAGCGGCCGCGACGGGCAGAACCTGTGGAAGTGCCGGGTGAAGGGGATCTCGTACCCGATTCTGGTCTTGTCGCCCGCTACCCAGGCGTCGGGCGCATACGGCAGGACTTCCCGGGCCAAGTGGTCGTCCAGGGTCTCATCGAGCGGCACGTTCGCGGTCTCACGCAGGTCCGGGTCCGGCAGCGGATTTCCCTTGCGGTCTCGCTGAACCTCTCCCTCGGGGTCGGGCACCGACACGGCCGACCAGACCGCCCTGCGCACGACGGCGGGCAGTTCACCCAACGGCGCCAGCGTTTCCCGCAAAGCCCCGGCGAATTCGGCCCGGCGGAAAGCGGGCGGCCGTCCGGTCAGCCCACGCAACGCGTCGACCAGCTTCTCTCGGTCGCCGTAGGGCACCAGTGATTTGGCGACCGCCAGCTCCGCCAACGCCTCCTCGGTCACCTCGAACCGAAGCCGCAACGGCCGTTCCACGGTGATCCGCCGGTAACCGAAATCCCGGGTGGCAAAGACCTTCACCCTTTCGTGCATCGGATGCCCGGGGTCGGCCGCCACCTCGAAGGCCTCGCCGTAGAGCCGCGTGATCCGCGCGATCTGCTCCTCGGGAAGTTCCTTTCGCTTTTCCCCCAATGACTTCCGCGTTTTGACACCGTACTCGCGTGCGTCGAGCAGGATCACCCTGCCCGCGTGCGCGGAACCCTTGCGGTTGGTCAGGATCCAGATATAGGTGGCGATCCCGGTGTTGTAGAACAGCTGGTCCGGCAGCGCGACAACGGCCTCCAGCCAGTCGTTTTCGAGAATCCACTGGCGGATCTTCGACTCCCCCGACCCGGCTACGCCGGTGAACAGCGGTGAGGCGGTGAAGACGATCGCCAGCCGGGAACCACCGTCCTCCGGGCACCGCACGTGGTGGAGCATGTGCTGAACGAACAGCAACGATGCGTCGTTGATCCGCGGCAGCCCGGCGCCGAACCGGCCCGCGAAGCCGAGCGCGGCCTCCCGTTCCACGTCGGTCCGTACCTTCTTCCACTCGACGCCGAACGGTGGGTTGGCGAGCAGGTAGTCGAACCGGCGGCCGGCGTGCCGGTCGTGACTGAACGAGTTGCCGAAGCCGATGTTCTCGGCGTTCTCACCCCTGATCATCATGTCGGACCTGCAAATCGCGTAGGACTCGGGATTGAGCTCCTGGCCGTACGGCACCACGGTGGCTCGCGGGTTGCGCTCGGAGATGAAATCCTCGGCAGCGGTGAGCATGCCGCCCGTCCCGCACGCCGGGTCGAACACCGTCCGCACGATGCCCGGCGCCGCCAGTTCCGCCTCGTCCGGCGCGAGCAGCAGGTTCACCATCAGCCTGACGACCTCGCGCGGGGTGAAGTGCTCGCCGGCCGTCTCGTTCGAAACCTCCGAAAACCGCCGGATCAGCTCCTCGAACACGTAGCCCATGGAATGGTTGCCGACCGTTTCCGGGCTCAGGTCGACCTCGGCGAACCGCGCCGCCACGGCGTGCGCGAGACCGGCGCGGTCGAGCCGTTCGAGTTGGCGGGAGAAGTCGAACGAGGCGAAGATCTCCGCGACATTACCGGAGAACTTCCCGACATAGTTGCGGAGATTCTTCGAAACGTTCCCGGGATCCTCCACCGCCGTGGCGTAGGTCAGCTCCGACGTGTTGTAGAAGCTCACTCCGCTGACCTCCCGCAGCCGGCGGTCCAGGTCGCGGGCACCGGCCTTCTCCAACTCCGCCCGCCGCCGCAGCACGGCGTCCTTCGTCGGCGCAAGCACGCAGTCCAGCCGCCGCAGCACCGTGAACGGCAGAATCACCCTGCCGAACTCCGACTGCTTGTAGTCGCCGCGCAGCAACTCCGCCACCGACCAGATGAACCCGGCCAGATTGGTATGGCCCCTCGTCACGCTTCACCTCGCCCCGGCCCTTCCAAGGAAGGGCGCAGCATAACGCCGGCCCGGCGCCTTGCGGCGGTGCCGAGCCGACGAGATCGGGAACCATTCGATATTGCCATTCGGGCGGGTGAACACGACGCATATTCAGGCGTCGCAACTAACATTGAGGACGTGCAGCGCCCGCAGTGCGGATTCGATCTCGAACCGGACGTCGGGGTCGCGCAACCCGGCACCGAACGCGGTTTCGATCTGGCGCATCCGGTATCGCACGGTGCGCGGATGCACGCTGAGCCGGGTGGCGGCCTCCCGCACGTTGCCCTGCGCCTGCAGCCACGCGAACAGGGTGTCGGCCAGGCGCGAGCGCTGCTTGACCGGGAACCGCGCGAACGGCGCCAGCCGGCGCCGGGCAACCTGGCGCAGCAGGCCGGGATCGGCCAGCAGCCACAGGGTCGAGTAGTGCTCGGCGCACACGGTCACCGGAACGTCCGGCAGCACGCCTTCGGCGATCAGCCGCAGCGCCTGGCGCGCCCAGCGCAGGGAGGAGGCCGCCTCCGCGAGGGCGACGGTGGGGCCGATCGCGAGATGTGTGCCACGAAACGGCAGGCACAGCCGCTGGATGCGTTCGGTGGTGACCGGTCCGGGCAGCAGCATGCACGGCACCGGACCGCGCAGGTCGGCCAGCACGTCGGGGCCGAGCGCGGGGGCGCGCGGCAGGTAGCGGCCGCCGTCCAGCGCCACCAACGCGCACTGGTCGGGCACCACCCAGCCCGCGGTGGCGGCCAGTTCGTCGATCACGAAAGGCGAGACGGAGGGACGTCTGAGCACGAGGTGCAGCAGCCTGCGGCGACGGTCCCGGTCGGCGTCGGTCACGGCGCCTTGCCGGTAGCCCTGCGTTGACCGCGCACAAAGCTCGTCGAGGAAGGCGAACAACTGGTCGGCCAGCCAGGAAACGTCCTCTGTGGACAGACCGCGCCGCCGCCCGACCCGGGCGATCCGCCGCCAGCCGACCCGGCCACCGATCCGGAAGGCGGCGTGCAGGGAATCGAGCGTACGCCCGGCGTGGCCCTCCACCCGCCCGAGGGCGCGGCAGGTCTTGCCGGCCGCTTCCCCGGCCGATTGCGGGTGCTCGACGAGGTCGACGAACAGCTTGGCGAGATACTCCACACGCCGCCGCAGGATGACGCCGTGCGCCCGGCCGAGGCGCTGATAGTCGGGCAGCGCACCCCGGATCTCACGGACCAGTTCGTCGACGAGGCTGGGCAGTTCCGGCCGCAGCATCGCCGCCAGCCGGTGCCGGCGCGCCATACCTCCGAAGGGCCGGTCACCGCCCAGGGCGGACTCTTCTGCGTACATCACGGCCTCCTGAGCGCGAACAGGAGCAGTAGGCCACCGTCGCGCCTCGTGTGCGCTCCGTCGCTCACTGCATCTAGTGAATCGGCGCGCGCAGTCGTGATCGTTACCACTGAAAGCGCTATCTGACAAGGTGCAGTCGGGCAGTGGCCAGCCAGGGTCTATATCAATGTCGATCAGAGCCAATGGTTGATCGCAGCGGGGTGGACGGTGGCTTCGTGACAGGTGGCGAGTTGGCCGGAGCGGGTAGCCACAGCGCCGTGTTCCCGCTCCAGACCCCCGTGTTCCCGCTCCAGGAGGTTGTGTTCCCGCTCCAGGAGGTTGTGTTCCTAGCTCAGGAGTCCGTGTCCCTGGTCCAGGACACAGGCTCGTCGCGCTCGGGGGCAGGTGGGACAGTCCTGGCGACGTGCCTGGCAACGTTGCCGGGATAATCCGGCCTTCGGTACCGACGTTCCCAAGCCGGAACTCAAGTGCCTGAACCGGGAACACGCCCGCCCGAACGCGGAACTCACGTGCCCGAACCGGGAACTCACGTGCCCGAACCGGGGACACGCCAGGTGCTGGCGTGTCCCCGGCTGGGGACGGCGAGTTCCGGGTTCAGGACGGCGAGTTCCGGGTTCAGGACGGCGAGTTCCGGGTTCNGTTCCGGGTTCAGGACGGCGAGTTCCGGGTTCAGGACGGCGAGTTCCGGGTTCAGGACGGCGAGTTCCGGGTTCGAGAAGGCGAGTTCCGGGTTCGAGAAGGCGAGTTCCGGGTTCGAGAAGGCGAGTTCCGGGTTCGAGAAGGCGAGTTCTGGGTTCGAGAAGGCGAGTTCTGGGTTCGAGAAGGCGAGTTCTGGGTTCGAGAAGGCGAGTTCTGGGTTCGAGAGGGCGAGTTCGGGATTCGGGCAAGAACGCCAAAATCAGCCCAGACCACCCCAACCGACCTCGACACAGGCCCTAGATGTTTCAAAGGGGCGGAGCCGCTTGCGGTCGGCCATCAGGGCGAAGCAGTCTCTGGCGGTGGCGCACGAAATCACTTGCCGGGCGCCGAGCGCGCGACGAGCACCGGGCAGGCGGCGTGGTGAATCATCGCCTGGCTGGTCGATCCCAGCAGCATGCCGGTGAACCCGCCGCGCCCGCGACTGCCGACGACCACCAGTTGGGCCCGCTCGCTCCACTCCAGCAACGGCTTGCGCGGGTCCTCCCGCACGACGACCTGCTGGACCGCCACCTCCGGGTACTTCTTGCGCCATGCGGCCACCGCCCCACTCGCCGCCTCGGCGGTGCGCTCCATGGCGGGTTCGGCATGCAGCGCTACCAGCTGAACCCTCCGCAGGGACGCCTCCTCGAAGGCGAGACCCACCGCGGAGCCGGAGTGCGTGCTGCCGTCGATCCCGGCCACCACCGGTTCGTCCAGCCGGGGTTCGCGGCCCCGGACGACGGCGACCGGGCAGCGCGCGTGCGCGGCGAGCGTGCCCGCGGTGGCGCCCAGCACCAGGTCGCCGAGCAGGCTCCGTTGCGCCGAGCCGAGCACGACCATCCTGGCCGCCGAGGACCGTTCCAGCAGCAACGGCACCGGAGCGTCCAAAAAGGACCCCGTGGCCACGTCGAGCGCGGGATGCGCCCCGGTCACCACGTCCCTTGCCTCCGCCAGCCAGTCACGCGACTGCGCTTCCTTCGCCGCCAACCACTCCCGCGGCGGCGCGGTGTCGCCGTAGAACGCGTCCGGCACGCCGAAGGCGTGCACCAGCAGCAGCGGCGCATGGCGGTGCACGGCTTCGTCCGCGCCCCACGCCGCGGCACGCACCGCACCCGCGGTGCCGTTGACACCGACCACGATCGGTTGACCGTTCACCGGGACCTCCCCAACAACAGGCGACGTTCGGCCGACGCGATCGCCGCGCGCACGGCGAGAACGGCGCCGGGTTCGGCGGACACGCCGGTGATGCCGAAGCGAACCACGTGCTCGGCGAACTCCGGGCGGCTGGTGAGCACGCGGCCCCAGATCGTCGACGGGATCTCCAGCGCGGAAGCCTTCCCGGCCAGCTGGGCGATCATGTCGAGCACGGCCGGGTCGGACTCGTCGAACCCCCGCGCGCCGGACTCCCGGCTGTGTTCCAAAGGGCGCGCGATCGGAGTTGGGTAGCCAGACCGTGACTCCCGCGCACCCCTTGCCTTCCCAGGTCGGTGGCCTGCCTCCCCGAATCCGAGGCCTTCGGCGCGCGCGCCCGTGGTCACCTCGGGCGGAAACACCGACGTTGAGACAAGCTCCCGGCCCAGCACGAGCCGCGCCAGCTCGTCGACGCCGATTGACACCCCGTCGATGCCAAGGCCGACGTAGGACGGCAGCCAGTGCAGCACCGAGGGCACCTCGGCGGTGATCCACCGCTGCAGCCCGAGCTGGCGGCCGAGCGGGCTGGTGTCCACCAGCCGCAGGAATTCCTCCAGCTCCCAGCGCGAGCGCACGAACGGGATCATCAACTGCAGGTTGGGGGCGCGCTCGCGCGCCCGCGCCAGCGCGCGCAGTTCCAGGCCGAGCAGTGCTGGCTGGCGGACGTGCCGGTAGCAGCCGTGACAGCCGAGCACGGGACTCTCCTCCGCCGGCTCGTGCTCGCCCCCGCCGGCCAACGCCCGGAACTCCCGGGTGCGCAGGTCGCTCGCGCGGTAGATCACCGGCCGCGGCGCGAATGCCTCCGCCACGGCCAGCAGGCCCGGCACCACGGCGTCCACAAAGGACTCCTGCTCGCCGTGCACGAGCGCCTCGAGCGGGTGCCTTCCGCCCAGCGCGCCGACGACCATGCTTTCGGCGCGCAACAGCCCGACCCCGTCGACCGGCAACGCGGCAGAGGCCGGAGCGTCGGCGGGCACGGCAAGATCCACGTACAACCGGGTGCCGATCGGCTCGGCCACGCCCGGCGGGTACTCGGCCTCGCGGACCCGGGCCGGCAAACTCGCCCGCACCGGGCGCACCTCGCCCCGGTCCCCGTCCACGGTGACCGGCCGGCCGTCGGTGAGCACGCGGGTCGCGTCACCGGTGCCGACCACGCACGGCACCCCGAGTTCGCGGGCCACGATCGCGCCATGCGCGGTCAGGCCGCCGCCGTCGGTCACCAGGGCGGCGGCGCGGCGCACCGCCGGCACCCAGTCCGGATCAGTCATCGGCGCGACCAGCACCTCACCGTCACCAAGGTGGGGGCTCTCCCCCGGCGTGCTCAGCACGCGGACGATCCCGGTCGCCGTGCCCGGTGCCGCGCCGAGCCCGCTCACCAGCGGCCGGTCCGCCCCCGACTCGGCCGGCGTGGTGATCGGCCTGGTCTGCACCAGCCAGACGGCACCGTCCGCGCCGGCCACCCACTCGATGTCCTGCGGGCGGCCGAAGTGGTCCTCCACCCGGCAGGCCAAGCGCACCAGCTGGAGCAGCAACGCCTGGTCGAGCACGCGCCGGTGCGCCACGCGGGCGCCGAGCACCCGCAGGTCGTCCTTGTTCACCAGATAGGTGTCCGGCTCGTCGGCGACCCCGGGCGAGGCCTCGTCCAGACCGAAGACCGCCTCCACCACGGCGGTGGAGCGCTCGGCCGTGCGCGGGTCGGCGGTGAAGGTGACGCCGGCGCGCTGCGGCCGCACCATGCGCTGCACCACCACCGCCATCCCGGGCTCGCCGGCAAGGCCGTGACTCGCCCGGTAGGCGACGAGCCGCGGCGAGAACAGCGACGCCCAGCAGGCGGAAACGCGTTCCAGGACCGCGTATTCACCCCAGACGTCCGGATAGCTGGCGGTCATCCCGGCGAAGGAGATCTGCGGCGCGTCCTCGCCAATGGCCGAGGAGCGGACCGCGACGGCGGCCGCGGGGCTGAGCGCGCGGTAGGCGTTCAGCACGGCTTCACGGACCTCGGGCGGCGGCACGGCCTCGCCCGCCAGCTTCCGCATCCGCTCACAGTTCGCGGCCAGCTTCCCGGCGTCGCCGACCGAAGCCAGCGCCTCGGCGTGCAACGCGGCCAACTCCTCCCGCACCCCGGCGAGCTCGATGGCGGCGCGGTAGGCGTCGAGCAACACGACGAACCCCTCCGGCACCGGAAACCCGGCGCCGGCCAGCTCGCCGAGGTTCGCGCCCTTGCCGCCCGCGGTGAACGCGTCGGCGACCCGGATTTCGCCCAGCGGTCGGACGTAGGCCATCAGCCGCCCCGCGTGATCAGCACCGGGCACTTCGCGTGGTGGATGAGCGCCTGGCTGGTCGATCCGAGCAGCAGGTCCCGGAAGCCACCGCGGCCCCGGCTGCCCACCACGACCAGCCTCGCCCGCTCCGACCACAGCAGCAGCTGGTGCCGCGGCCGGTCCCCGACGATCACCCGCTCGACCGGCACGTCGGGGTACTTCTCCTGGTACCCGGCCAGCGACTCGGCGAGCAGCCGCTGCTGCTCCTCGGCGAACGTGTCGGTGTCGCCGAAGTAATGCGGGCTGCCGTGGAAGCTGTCGTACTCGAAGTCCGACCAGGCATGGACCGCGACCAGCGGGGCATCGTGCTCGGCCGCCTCGTCGAAGGCGAGCGCGATCGCCGGTTCGCCGACCGCGCTGCCGTCCACGCCCACCACGATCGGCCCGTCATGCTCGGTGCCGCGGATCACCGCCACCGGGCAACGGCCGTGCGCGCTCACCCCCACCGCGGTGGACCCGGCGAGCATTCCGACGAAACCGCCGCGGCCGCTGGAACCCAGTACGATCATGCCGGCCGTGCGGGACCGCTCGACCAGGCACGGCACCGGCGGCTCGTACGGCATCTCGCCCGTCACGGACAACTTGGGCGCGAAGCTTCGGGCGGTCTCCACCGCCTCCCCCAGCACCCGCGTCGCGTCCTGCTCCAGCGTGTCGAAAACGCTGGCGGGCAAGGGAACCCCGCTGCCGTAGTGGATGCCGGGCATGCCCCAGGCGTGCACCACGTGCAGGCCGAGCCGGCGCTGGAGCGCTTCCCGGGCCGCCCACCGCACCGCGTCGAGCGCGGGGGCCGATCCGTCGACGCCGACGACGATCGGCTTCGTGATGCTCATCTCGATCCTCCCCTGTTATTCGGTGACCTCACGTTGTGAACAACGCTCCTTCCGAATGGACGCTAGGAACGCACCGGGGCCTGGCTCGGCGGGCGGCCGGTCGTCTCGATGGGTGCATCCGGCTCCGGCGCAGTGACGGGATTGCCCACGCGCAGGAACAGCTGCGGATACTCGGAGAGCCCGAGCCGCCCGATCAGGCCCGCACGGACCTCGCGCAGCTGCAGCGGCTGGGTCAGCACCGACGCGACCAGCCCGCGGGTGATCGCGGCGAGCCAGACCTGCTGCATGGCCGCGCCGGCCAGCACATGATCGCGCCGGCCGTCGTCCGTGGTGAGGACCACCAGGATGCCCTCGCGCATCAGCCGCTCGGTGAGCGTGACCGTGTCCGGCACGCGGGTGTCGGTGCGCACCAGGCCGCCCCACGGGAGGGTGCTGTCGCTCGGGCCGCGGGTCCACGTCGACAGCTCACGCTGGTAGGCACGGTCGGCACGCAGCACCCCGGCCGCATAGTCGAACAGCTCGGCCAGCGTCGAACTCTCCGTGCGCGGGTCGATGACACGCACCCGCACACCCGGGTCGTCCACGACCCCGGCGAGTGCGCGCAACGTACCCCGGGAGAGCGGATGCAGGCTGAACGGCTCGCGATAGCTGTGCCGCCGGAAGATCGCGGCGTACCGCTCGACCTCGGTCTCGGAGGTGTCCTTCCGCCCAGCGGCGCGGACTCGTGCTACCAGCTCGGGCCGATCGGGCTCGGGGAACAGCGAAACCTCGGTGTCCCACCCCAGGGCGCGCACCGCCAGTTCCAGGTTGGTCAGCGCGGCGCCGCAGGAGATCGTCCGGTCCCGGCCGCTGGGGTCGTGCCGGGGCAGCGCGGCCTCGAACCGCTCGTACAGCTCGGCCTCCTCGGCGTGCGCCTCGAGCGCCCACGGCTGGGTGTCGTGCACCGATGGGGCATGGCTGACCGCTCGGGCGAACACGCCCACCTCGCTGCTGGACCAGGTCATATGGGCACCTCCTCCGGCAGATGCTGCCGGGTGACGGTCTCCACGGCGCGGCGCCGGGTCGCGGGCGCGGTGAAGCCGTAACCGAAGCGCAGCACGACCTGCGGATGCGCCTGGCTGCCGAGCAGCCGGCGAAGAGCGAGCCGGGTGGCCGGAACCTCCACCGGCTGGCACAGGAACGAGGCGCTCACCCCGGCGTTCGTGGCGGTGAGCAGCACCCGCTCCATGCCCTGTCCGGCGCGCAGTTGGGCCAGCGGCGTGTCGGTGTAGGAGTTGAGCACCGCGACCAGCGGCTCCTGCTCGTAGGGCCGGTCCGGCTGCGCGGCCGAGTACACGGCGTAGTGACGCAACGTCAGCAGGCTGCCGGGCTCGGGCCGAGGGCCACCGGCCATCGCCGGGACGCCGTCGTCGCGGCTGTCGGTGGTGACGGTCCAGCGGGCCAGCTCCGCCCGGAACTCCGGGTCCTCGCTCTGCAGGTGCTCGGCGTGACGCAACAGGGCCGCGAGCGCGTCCAGATCGCCGGGCTGCTCCAGCAGCACCAACTCGGCGCCCTCCCGGGCCGCGGCCTCGACCAGCGCGCGGCGGACCCGCGCCGGCAGCGGGCGGTCGGTGAACGGGCGACGGTTACTGCGCCGCAGCCCGATCGCCCTGGCCAGTGCGGTGTCGGCGGGCGCGATCGGGCGTGCGCCCCGGACCGACAACGTCGCCAGGTGCTCGTCGTGATCGGTGTCCGGCAGCAGGTGCACCAGCCCCGTGCGGCCGGCCGCCAGCAGCGCGATCCGCATGTTGAGAATCGCCGCGCCACAGGACAAGCGCGCTTCGCGGGCACCGCCGTCCACCACGTTCAGCACGCGGTCCTTGTCGAGCAGGACGTCGATCCGGTCGCCGGTCACCTCGAACCGCCACGGCTGGCTGTTGTGCGGGGAGGGTGCGCGAATGGCCGCGTCCAGGGCGAGCCGGACGGGTTCGCTCAGCGATGAACTGGTCGGCGAAGTGATCATTGTGGGCTCCTGGAACGGATTTCGCACTGCGTCCACGGTGCTCTGGATGCCCTGGCTCCGGGAGGGGCAGGTGTCCCCGATGGCCGAGTCTTTATGCCCTCGGTCATGGCATACGTGCTGGTAATCCGGTTCGGACGGTGCCACCATGGCAGCATGCCTTCGGACGGGGCTGTCCCGCTCGACGAGGTGCGGATTTCGTTGCGCGGTGCCACACAACTGCGGCTGCGTGAATTGTTGCGTGACGTCGAGGACCGGGTCGAACAGTTGATCAGCGCTCGCGACCAGATGGACCGGCTGCTCGAAGCGATGCTCGCGGTGACCTCGGGTCTGGAGCTGAGCGCCACGCTCCGCCGGATCGTGCGCGCGGCGATCGACCTCGTGGACTGCCGTTACGGAGCGCTCGGCGTGCTCAATCGTGACCAGGAGGGCCTGGCGGAGTTCGTCTACGAAGGCATCGACGAGGAAACCCGGCGCGGCATCGGTGACCTGCCGACCGGGCACGGCCTGCTGGGACAGCTGATCCGGCAACCGAAACCGCTGCGGCTGGACGATCTGTCCCAGCACGCCGCGTCGTCCGGGTTTCCCCCGCACCACCCGCCGATGCACTCGTTTCTCGGCGTTCCGGTGCGCGTGCGCGACGAGGTGTTCGGCAACCTGTACCTCACCGAGAAGAAGGGCGGGCAGCCGTTCACCGAAGATGACGAGGCCGTGGTGCAGGCGCTGGCCGCGTCGGCCGGTATCGCGGTGGAGAACGCCCGCCTGTACGAGGAAAGCCAGCTCCGGCAACGCTGGCAGGAGGCGACCAGCGAGATCCGCGTCAAGCTGCTCGCCGCCGCCGATCCGCACGATGTGCTGCCCCTGATCGTCAACCGCGCGCTCGCCCTCACCGGCGCCGACTACGCGTTCCTCGCCCAGCCCGCCGACCCCGAGGTTCCCGCCGACGAGCTGACCAGCCTGGTGGTCACGGTCTGCGCCGGGCTCCACTCCGACTGCCTGACCGGGCGGCACATCCCGGTCTGGGGCTCCAGCTGCGGCGCGGCCTTCGGCGGCGCCGTGCCCCGCCGGGTGGACAGCCTGACCTACGACCTGTCCTCCGGCGAGGAGCAGTTCGGGCCCGGGCTCGTGTTGCCGTTGCGGGCCTCAGCCGACACCGTCTCCGGAGTCTTGGTGACCCTCCGCAAAGCCGGCCGGGACCCCTTCGAGGCCGATCAGCTCCCGCTCGTCGCCGGGTTCGCCGACCAGGCCGCGCTCGCCCTCCAGCTGGCCGAGGACCAGCGCAACCTCAACGAACTGCGGGTGCTCGGCGACCGCGACCGCATCGCGCGCGACCTGCACGACCATGTCATCCAGCGGCTGTTCGCGCACGGGCTGGCGCTGCAGAGCACCCATCAGCGCGCCCGCGCCCCCGAGGTGCGGCAACGGCTCATCGATCTGGTGGACGACGTGCAGAGCATCATCGGCGAGATCCGCACGGCGATCTTCGACCTGCACGGTGACGTGCACGGCACCTCGCAACTGCGCCGGCGGTTGCAGGACGTGGTCGCCGACCTGACCGACGACGCGGGGTTACGCACCACGGTCCGGATGTCCGGACCGGTGGGCGTGGTCTCGCCTGAGCTCGGTGAGCACGCCGAGGCGGTGATGCGCGAAGCGTTGTCCAACGTGGTCCGGCATGCGCGGGCGAGCGCCGTCACCGTCGCGGTCTCAGCGGGCGACGACCTGGTCATCGAGGTCACCGACGACGGGGTGGGGATTCCCGAGAGCATCGCCCACAGCGGCCTGCACAACCTCCAGGTCCGGGCACACCAGGTCAGCGGCTCATTCCGGGTCGAGCGGCTGAGCCCTTCGGGCACGCGCCTCGTCTGGTCCGCCCCCCTGTGCTAAGCGCCCGTCTCCGTGTCCCCACCTCAGGCCCGCGTGTCCCCGATTCAGGCCCGCGTGTCCCCGACTCAGGCCGGCGAGTTCCCGATTCAGGCCCGCGTGTCCCCGGCTCAGGCCGGCGAGTTCCCGATTCAGGCCCGCGTGTCCCCGGCTCAGGCCGGCGAGTTCCCGGTTCAGGGCCGCACCACCGCGACCGGGCAGACACTGTGGTGCAGCAGCGCCTGGCTGACCGAACCGAGACCGACGCCTTTCAACGCGCCACGGCCGCGGGAACCGACGACGAGCAGTTGGGCATCCTCGGCCGTCGCCAGCAGACCGCGCACCGGCCGGTCGCGCAGCACAAGTTGCCGCAGCTCGACATCGGGGTACTTCTCCCGCCAGCCGGCCAGCCGCTCGGCGAGCAGGCGCCGCTCGTCCTCGGCGACCTCGTCGTAGTCGATGTCGAACGGCAGCACTGACCACGTCTCCCCCGCGGACATGTCGGTCCAGGTGTGCACGGCGATCAGCGGCACGCCGCGCAGGCTCGCCGCGTCGAAGGCGAACCCGACCGCGGCCTCGCTGATCCGCGAACCGTCCACACCGACCACCACCGGGCCACGGTCCGGTGGCGGTTCGTCCAGGGTGCGGCCACGCGCCACGACGACCGGGCAGTGCCCGTGCGCGGAGACCCCGACCGACACCGAGCCGACCAGCATCCCCTCGAATCCGCCGAGCCCGTGCGAGCCCAGCACCGCCATCCGGGCGTTCGCGGACTCCTCGATGAGCAGCGCGGCGGCGCCACCGACGCGCACCTCGCGGCTGACCTCGACCCCCGGCTCGACCTCCCGCACGGCCCGTTCGGCCTCCCGCAGCACCTGGTGACCGCACTCCACCAGCGCCTCGACCGCGCCTCCGGGCAGCGTGACCGGCCGGGACCCGGTCGGCGGCAGCACGCAGGCATGGAACAGCCGCAATGGAACGTGCCGCCGGGCGGCTTCACGCGCGGCCCATCGAGTCGCGTGCAAGGCCGATGGCGAGCCATCGACGCCGACCAGAATCCAGTGGTGTGTCGAGGTGTCCAACATGCTTCCAGCGTCACGGCCGCTCGTCGCCACCGGCAGAGCCCGCGGTACCGATCAACAGAGGACTTTTGTCCCGGCGACGGGGGACCATGGACACGGCCGCACGCGACCTCCCGGTCGTACAGTGACGGCTACCGAAGGGATGGGTACTTCGTGATCAAGGTTTTTCTCGTCGACGACCACGAGGTCGTCCGGCGCGGGGTCGCCGACCTGCTCGAAGCCGACCCGGACCTGACCGTGGTCGGGGAGGCCGCCAGCGCGGCGCAGGCACTGGCGCGCGTGCCGGCGCTGCGGCCGGACATCGCGGTCCTCGACGTCCGCCTGCCCGACGGCAACGGCATCGAGCTGTGCCGGGAACTGCGCTCGAAACTGCCGGAACTGAACGTGCTGATGCTGACCTCCTACACGGACGAGGAGGCCATGCTCAACGCGATTTTGGCCGGCGCCGGCGGCTACGTCATCAAGGACATCCAGGGCCTGCAACTGGTTTCCGCCGTGCGTGACGTGGGCTCCGGCCGGTCGCTGTTGGACAACCGCGCGGCCGCGACCCTGATGGCCAAGCTCCGCGCGGACGCCGACAGCAGCGGGCCGCTGGCCGGGCTCAGCGAGCGCGAACGCACCCTGCTCGACCTGATCGGCGAGGGCCTGACCAACCGCCAGATCTCCGAGCGCATGTACCTGGCCGAGAAGACGGTGAAAAACTACGTCTCCCGCTTGCTGACCAAGCTCGGCCTGGAGCGCCGCACTCAGGCGGCCGTGCTCGCCACGAAGCTGCGCGACGGCCGGCACGTCCGGGACAGCGAGGAGTAGCGAGGACTTAGGCCCCTTTCGGCACCGGCCCACCCGGGCGAGCCTGAGGACATGCCCTCCCGTGAGTTCGCCGTCACCGAGACCCACTCGGGCGTGGTGTTCTTCGTCGGCGATCATGTCTACAAGCTGAAGAAACGGGTCGACCTCGGTTTCCTCGACTACACCGAGCGGGAAACCCGGAATCGCATGTGTCACAAGGAAGTCACGCTGAACCGGCGGCTGTCCCCGGAAATCTACCTGGGAGTCGCCGACATCACCGGTCCCGACGGCGAACTGTGCGACCACGCCGTGGTGATGCGCCGCATGCCGGACGACCGCCGAATGTCCACTTTGGTGCGTCACGGTGGCTCGCTGGACGGCACGATCAAGCAGCTGGCCCGCAAGCTCGCCGCCTTCCACGCCGGCGCCGACCGCGGTCCGGAGATCACCGCCCAGGGCTCGCGCGACGCGGTCCGCGACCGGTGGCGGGACAGTTTCCGGCAGGTCCAGCCGTTCCACGGTGTGGTGCTCGAACCCACGGTGGTCGCCGAGATCGAGCGGTTGACCGAGGACTTCCTTGCCGGGCGCGAGGTCCTGTTCGACCGGCGGATGTCCGGTGGCCGGATCGTCGACGGCCACGGCGACATCCTCGCCGACGACATCTTCTGCCTCGCCGACGGTCCGCGCGTGCTCGACTGCCTGGAATTCGACGACCACCTGCGCTGGCTCGACGCTCTCGACGACATCGCCTTCCTGGCCATGGACCTCGAACGGCTCAAGGCTCCCGAGCTGGCACGTCAACTGCTCGACTGGTACGCGGAGTTCTCCGGCGACACCGCGCCACCCGCGCTGCGGCACCACTACATCGCCTACCGCGCGTTCGTCCGGGCCAAGGTGGCCTGCCTGCGCCACGCCCAGGGCGACCGGGACGCCGCGGGCCGCGCCCGGACCTACGCCGGGCTCGCGCTGCGGCATCTGCGCCAGGGCGTGCCCCGGTTGATCCTGGTCGGCGGGCTGCCCGCGTCCGGCAAGTCGACCGTGTCCGGCGCGATCGCCGACCGCTTGGGCGCCACGGTGCTGTGCTCGGACCGGGTGCGCAAGGAAATCGCCGGGCTGCCGCCCGGCCAGAGCGCGGCGGCCGGCTACCGCGAGGGCCTCTACGACCCGGCGCACACCGCGGAGACCTACCGGGAGCTGTGCCGCCGCGCCGGAGAACTGCTCGGGCTGGGCGAAACCGTGGTGCTCGACGCCTCCTGGACCGCGGTGGAACAGCGGACGCTGGCCGCGGAGGTCGCCAGCAAGGCCCGCAGCCGGCTGGTCCAGCTGCGGTGCTGGGCGCCGGAAACCATTACCGCGCAACGGCTCGCCGAGCGGGTCGACCCGAACTCGGACGCCACGCCGGAGATCGCCCGGCACATGGCCGCCAATGTGCACCCTTGGCCCGCCGCGCACACCATCCTCACCGCCGGCACCGAACACGACTCCCTCACCCAGGCGCTGGCCTACGTCGAGGCCTACGACGAGTAATCCATCCCCGCGATGGTTCCCTCCGCGGCGCGGGCGAGTTCGAGTTCGATCCGCGCGGTGATCATCAGCACTGCCACCGCCGCACCGTCCACGCTGATCAGCCGGTCCCCCAGCTCCGCCACCCGGGAGGAGCTGATCTGCAGGCCCAGCGGCGCCAGCCCACCGAGGAGTTCGGAGAGCAGCGCCGGCTGATGCTCGGCGACACCGCCGGTGAACACCACCGCGTCGAGCCGGTCCAGGCTCATCGCGGCCGCGCCGATCTCCCGGCGCAGCCGGTGCAGGTACACCCCGATCGCGATATCGGCTTCGGAATCTCCGGCGGCCCGCGCGGCGAGCACCTCGCGCACGTCCCCGCTGGTGCCGGTCATGCCGGCCAACCCGGAACGCAGAAACAGCGTTTCGCTCATCTCGTCGACGCCGATCTCGCCGGTCGACAACACGTGCAGCAGCAGCCCCGGATCGACCGAACCGGACCGCGTGGAGGACACCGCGCCCTCGACCGGGGTGAATCCCATCGACGTATCCACGCTGTGGCCGTCCCGGATCGCGGTCACCGACACCGCCGAACCGAGATGGCAGCACACCAGCCGCAGCGAATCGGAGTCCCGGCCGAGCATCCGCGCGGTGCGGCGCAGCGCGTACCGGCAGGACAGGCCGTGAAAACCGTAGCGGCGCAAGCGGTTCTGCCTGGTCCAGGTGCGCGGCAGGGCGTAGCGGGCCGCCGCCTCCGGAAGTCCGTTGTGGAACGAGGTGTCGAAGCAGGCGATGACCGGGACCCCGGGCAGCAGCGACCACATCAGCCGCACCGCCTGCACCGACACCGGTTGCTGCGTCGGTGCCAGCGCGGTCAGGCGCTCCAGGTTCGCCAGCTCGGACTCGTCGAGCACCACCGGGCGCGGGCGCGAACCACCGTGCGCGAACCGGACGGCGACCGCGTCCGGCGTGGCACTGATGGCGTGGACCCTCTCGGCGAACGCGGCGATGTCCGCATGGGCCCAGGTCTGCGTCACGGTCGTGTCGCCGTGCACGACGACCGCGGCCTTGAGACTGCTCGCGCCCGGGCTCAGCGTCAGGATCCGCATGAGTAATCCGGTGTCGAGCCGCGGCTCCCCGGCCGACCCGATCGCGGTCGCGGTCGCGGTCGCGGGCAAACTCGCGGAGAAACAGGCATGAGCTCAGGTGCGCTCGCCGGGTACGACCATCACCGGGCAGTCCGCGTGGTGGATCAACGCCTGGCTGGTGGAGCCGAGCACCAGGCCGGCGAACCCACCGCGGCCCCGGCTGCCGGTCACCACCAACTGAGCACGCTCGGAGTGGTCCAGCAACTGGTGCCGGGGGCGGCCGGGCACGATGACCCGCTCCACCCGCACGTCCGGGTACTTCTCCTGCCAGCCGGCGAGGCTTTCGGCCAGCACCGCTTGCCCGGCTTCTCTCGCCTGGTCCGGCCGGCTCGTTCCCAGGAACTCGCGGTCCTGGACGGCGTGCACGGCGACCAGCGTCGCCTTCCGCCAGGCCGCCTCGTCGAAGGCCGCCGCGATCGCCCGCGCCCCGGCCTGGCTGCCGTCCACCCCGACCACCACCGGTCCGGGCCGCCGGCTGCCGCGCACGATCACGACCGGGCAGCGGGCGTGTGCGGACACCGAAACCGCGGTGGAACCGGCCAGCATGCCGACGAAACCGCCCGCGCCCACCGCACCCAGCACGATCATGCGCGCCCGCCCGGACAGCTCCAGCAGCGCACGGACCGGCGGTTCCTCCAGCATGTCGGTGGTCACCGCGACCCGGCCGCCCACCATTGCGGACGCTTCCTCGAGCAGCCTGCGGCCCGCCCCGGCGAACTCGGAATAGGTATCCCGCAGCACGGGCAGTCCGGCGCCCTTGAACGCGGCCAGCGGCGCGAACGCGTACACCAGGTGCAGGGTTGCGTCGCGCAACGCGGCCTCGTCCGCGGCCCAGTCCAGCGCGCGCTCGGACTCCGGCGACCCGTCGATCCCGACGACGACGGCGCCGTCCGCCGCCGTCACCGCGCACCCGCCGACACGTTCGCCGTGACCACCCGGGGCCTCAACGTCGTCACGGTGACCACCAGAGCGCTCACGATGTCCTGTGCTCGCATCACCGAAATCTCCTCCTTCGTGGCTCCTGGCGGCGATCATGCCGCTCGGGCGACGACAACCGGGCAGAGGGCGTACGACATCAGCGTCTGGCTGGTCGAACCGAGCAGCATCCCGGCCAGGCCGCCGCGCCCGCGGCTGCCCACCACGATCAGCTGCGCGCGGTCGGCCACCGAGAGCAGTTCGTCGGCCGCCCGGCCCCGCTGCACCAGCCGCCGCACCTCGACGTCGGGGTACTTCTCCGCCCAGCCGGCCAGCCGCTGTGCGAGCAGTTCCCGCTCGTGCTCCTCCACCGCGGAACGCTCCAGCTTCATCCGGTGTTCCTCGACCAGGGCGGCCAGGAAGGAGTCGTCCCAGACGTGCACCGCGACCAGCGGCACACCCCGCCAAGATGCCTCGTCGAAGGCCAGCGCGACGGCCGCGTCGCCGGCCGGTGAGCCGTCGACCCCGACCACGACCGGACCGTCGACGGGCGGCGCCTCGTCGCCGGCGTGCGCGCGGATCAGCGCGACCGGGCAGTTCGCATGCGCGGCCAGCGCGACCGACACCGACCCGACCAGCGCCCGCCCCAGTGGCCGGATGCCGGTCGTGCCCAACACCAGCAGGCTCGCCGTCTCCGACTCGGCTTGCAGCGCCTCCACCGTCCGGCGCTCGCTCAACTCCACCTCGACGAACACGTCCGGAGCCACCTCGCGCACCGCGTCGCGTGCCTCATGCAGCAGCCGCTGGCCACGCCGCCCGAACATGACGGCCACATCATCGGTGCCGGAGGGCAGCGGGTAACCCAACTTGAGGTCGTCGAGCGCATGCACCAACCGCAGGGTGCGGTTTCGTTGCGCCGCCTCAGCGGCCGCCCAGCGCGCGGCCTGCACGGCCGAACTCGACCCGTCGACGCCCACCACGATCGGGCCCGCGGTGTTTCCCGCCATCGGACTCACTCCTTGCCCCGACGGTAGTTCCTGCCGTGAAGTTACGGAGAATCCCGGCTTTCCAGCGACGGGCCTACGTCCCCGGCGGCGGGGACCTTCGCCCCTGCGTCCCCTTTCCCGCCGTGTCCCCGCCCCAGGCACCTGAGTTCCCGCCCCAGACGCGCGAGTTCCCGGTTCAGGGATCTGATTTCCCGGTTCCGGCGTGCGAGTTCCCGCGCCGCCACGTCACAGGAGGGATACTGCCTGTATGGCTGGTGCTTGGGAGTTCTGGGTCGACCGTGGCGGCACGTTCACCGACGTTGTGGCGCGATATCCGGACGGGCGGCTGGTGACGCACAAGTTGCTCTCGGAGAATCCGGGCCGGTATTCGGACGCGGCCGTGGCCGGGGTACGTGCGCTGCTGGGGATCACCGAGGACGAGCCGGTGCCGGCCGAGCAGGTCGAGGCGGTGCGGATGGGCACGACGGTGGCCACGAACGCGCTGCTGGAGCGCAAGGGCGAGCCGACGGTCTTGGTGATCACCAAGGGTTTCGGTGACGCGTTGCGGATCGGCTACCAGAACCGTCCGCGGATCTTCGACCGGCGTATCGAGGTGCCGGAAATGCTGTACGCGCGGGTGATCGAGGTGGACGAGCGGATCACCGCCGAGGGGGAGGTGCTGCGCGCACCCGAGTTGGATCCACTGGCCGCGCAGTTACGGGAGGCCTACCGCGACGGGATCCGCGCGGTCGCGGTGGCGTTGCTGCACAGCCACCTGTATCCGGCGCATGAGCAGCAGATCGGGAAGCTGGCCGAGCAGATCGGCTTCCCGCAGGTGTCGCTGTCGGACGAGGTCAGCCCGTTGATGAAGCTGGTGCCGCGCGGTGACACCACCGTCGTGGATGCCTACCTGTCACCGGTACTGCGCCGCTACGTCGACCACGTCGCCGCGCAACTGGACGATGTGCGGTTGATGTTCATGCAGTCCAACGGGGGCCTGGCCGAGGCGCGGCATTTCCGGGGCAAGGATGCGATCCTGTCCGGTCCGGCGGGCGGCATCGTCGGCATGGTGCGCATGTCGGCGCTGGCGGGGTTCGACCACGTGATCGGGTTCGACATGGGCGGCACCTCCACCGACGTCTCCCACTATGCCGGGGAGTTCGAACGGGTGGTGACCGCGCAGGTGGCCGGGGTACGGCTGCGCGCCCCCATGCTGGAGATCCACACGGTTGCCGCGGGCGGCGGGTCGATCCTGCATTTCGACGGCAGCCGTTACCGGGTGGGCCCGGATTCCGCGGGTGCGCACCCCGGGCCCGCGTGTTACCGCAACGGCGGGCCGCTGGCCGTCACCGACGCGAACGTGATGCTGGGGCGCATCCAGGCCGCGCACTTCCCCGCCGTGTTCGGTCCCGACGGCGACCAGCCGCTGGACGCCGATCTCGTGCGGGAGCGGTTCGCCGGACTGGCCGCCGAGATCCGGGAGCGGACGGGCGATGACCGGTCCCCGGAACAGGTCGCCGAGGGTTACCTGCGGATCGCGGTGGCGAACATGGCCAACGCGGTGAAGAAGATTTCCATCCAAAAAGGACACGACGTCACCCGGTACGTGCTGACCACCTTCGGCGGGGCGGGCGGCCAGCATGCCTGCGCGGTGGCCGACTCGCTCGGCATCCGCACCGTGCTGGTGCCCCCCATGGCCGGGGTGCTCTCCGCACTGGGCATCGGTCTGGCCGACACCACCACCATGCGCGAGCAGTCCGTGGTCGCCCCGCTGGAGGCGGACATCCTGCCGCGGCTGCAGGAGGTGGCAACTGAACTGGCGGACGCCGCGCATGCCGAACTACTCGACGAAGGCGTTGCCACGGAACGAATCCGCATCAACCGCCGCGTCCACCTGCGCTACGACGGCACCGACACCCTCATCCCCGTCACGTTGTCCGATGTGGACACCATGGTCGCTGATTTCCGGACGGGCTACCAGAAGACCTACTCGTTCCTGATGGACCGGCCGGTGATCGTGGAAGCGGTCACGGTCGAGGCCGTCGGCGTCACCGACCAGCCCGACCTGTCCCGCCTCGGTAACGCCGAGCAGTCACAGACCGGACCGGTCGACACCGTCCGTCTCTACAGCGGGGACGCCTGGCGGGACGCACCGCTGTACCAGCGGGAACGGATGCGGGCGGGGGAAACCGTGACCGGGCCGGCGATCATCGCGGAGGCCAACGCCACCACCGTGGTCGACGACGGCTGGCAGGCGAACGTCACCGAGGACGGGCACCTGCTGCTGGCCCGGGTGGTGGCGCCGGCCGAGGAGGACGTCACCGCGCAGGCCGATCCGGTGCTGCTGGAGATCTTCAACAACCTGTTCATGTCGATCGCCGAGCAGATGGGTACCCGGCTGGAAGCGACCGCGCAGTCGGTGAACATCCGCGAACGCCTCGACTTCTCCTGTGCCCTGTTCGACCCCGACGGCAACCTCGTCGCCAACGCCCCGCACATCCCGGTCCACCTCGGCTCCATGGGCACCAGCGTCAAGGAGGTCATCCGCCGTCGTGCCGGAAACATCCAGCCCGGCGACGTCTACGCCGTCAACGACCCCTACCACGGTGGCACCCACCTGCCGGACATCACCGTGATCACCCCCGTCTTCGACCGCGACGGCCGGGACATCCTGTTCTATGTGGCCTCCCGCGGCCACCACGCGGAAATCGGCGGCATCACCCCCGGTTCCATGCCCGCCACCAGTTCCTCGCTGCCGCAGGAAGGAATCCTGTTCGACAACTGGCTCCTGGTCTCCGGCGGACAGTTCCGCGAGGCCGAGACCCGGCGCCTGCTCACCGACGCGCCCTACCCGTCCCGTGACCCCGACACCAACCTCGCCGACCTCCGCGCGCAGGTGGCGGCGAACGCCAAGGGTGTCGAAGAGGTCGGCAAGATGATCGACCATTTCGGACTCGACGTAGTCCAGGCTTACATGCGGCACGTGCAGGACAACGCCGAACAGGCCGTGCGGAGGGTCATCGACACCCTCACCGACGGGGACTACCGGTACGAAACAGACTCCGGCGCAACGATCTCCGTGAAGGTCACGGTCGACCGTCAGGCGCGCACCGCCACGATCGACTTCACCGGCACGTCACCACAACTCGACAGCAACTTCAACGCCCCCTCCTCCGTCGCGACCGCGGCCGTGCTTTACGTCTTTCGCACCCTCGTCGCCGACGACATTCCGCTCAACGACGGCTGTCTGCGCCCCATCGACATCATCATTCCACAAAGGACGATGCTGTCTCCGGAATACCCGGCGGCCGTCGTGGCCGGGAACGTGGAGACCTCCCAGGCCATCACCGGCGCGCTCTTCGCCGCCCTCGGCGTACAGGCGGAAGGATCGGGGACGATGAACAACCTCACCTTCGGCAACGAACGCCACCAGTACTACGAAACCATCGCCTCCGGCTCCGGCGCCGGAAAGGGCTTTCACGGCACATCGGCCGTGCAAACCCACATGACGAACTCGCGCCTCACCGATCCCGAGGTGCTCGAATGGCGGTTCCCGGTGCTGATCGACGAATTCCGTGTCCGCCACGACAGCGGCGGAACCGGACGCTGGCACGGCGGCGACGGGGTGATCCGGCGCCTCGTCTTCCGCGAGCCGATGACCGCCAGCACGCTGTCCGGCCACCGCCGCGTCCCGCCCTACGGCATGGCGGGCGGGCAGCCGGGCGCGCTCGGCCACAACCGGGTCATCCGCACCGACGGCACGGTCGAAGAACTCGCGGGCTCCGACTCCGTCGATCTGCAAACCGGCGACACACTGGAAATCCGGACACCGGGCGGTGGCGGATACGGCACGGCCTGATCGCACGCCCGGTAGCATGAGCCGGGCGAGAAGGGATGGCGCCGTGGCCGGATGGGACGGGCAGGGCTTGCCGCCGGCGGTAGCGCACCGCGCCGCCCGGTTCGATGGCTCGCGATCAAAAACCTCCCTGCTCACCGCCCCGGACACCGCGTCGTTGGAGGCTGTCGGCTTCGACCCGGTCGGCGACGTGATGGGCTGCACGGTGCAACGGATCAGCCGGCCGCTAGGGGTCGGCGTCACCTTGGATTACCGCGAATACGCAGCGGCGCAACGGCGCGGGTACGAACTGGCCATGCAGCGCCTGATGGCGGAAGCGGCCCGGATAGGCGCCGACGGTGTGCTGGGCATCGATATGACGGTGGAGCGCGAAACCCAGAACATCGAGGAGTTCGTCGCGCTGGGCACCGCGGTCCGCGCCCGCTCCGCGCACCGGCCCCGGCGGCCGTTCACCACCGGCCTGCCCGGGCCGGATGTCGCCAAGCTGCTGCTCTCCGGATGGGTCCCGGTCGGATTCGTCTTCGGGGTGACCATTCAGACGCGCTATCTCGACTACGGGACGCGCCGGGACCTTGCGATGTTGGCGGGTAACTACGAAATCCGCGCGTGCACCGAACTCGTCGCACAGGCGCGGTCCGCGGCGCGCAAGGAGTTCACGGCACGGGTCAGCGGGGCGAGCGCCGACGGTGCGGTCGTTTCGTCCATGTCCGTGGACGCCTGGGCCGCACAGGAATCCTGGCTGGTCGCACAGGCCGAAGTGTTCGGCACCGCCATCGCCCGCTTCTCGCCGGGCGCGCCTACGCGGGGATTGACCATGATGCCGCTCAACGCGGGGAGGAGCACCCCATGACAGTCGCCGAAGGGATTCCCGAGGATGCGATGCAGCGCCTGTCGCACATGCAGCCGGAGGGAAAGACACCGCTGTTCACCTCCGATCTGAGCGTGAACGAGTTCCTGCTCGTGCGGGAGGCGGGGTTCCGCCCGCTGGGTCTGGTCCTGGGCTCCAGCATCTACCACGTCGGCTTCCAACTGGCCCGCTGGGGACGCAACCAGGAGCTGGACGTGCTGTCCACGGCCATGTATCACGCCCGCGAGCTGGCGATGACCAGGATGGAGGCCGAGGCCGACGTGCTCGGCGCGGACGGCATCGTCGGGGTCCGGCTGGACATCGAGTTCAAGGAGTTCGGCAGCGACCTGGCCGAGTTCATCGCGGTGGGCACGGCGGTGAAGGCGGAAAAGCCCGGCGAGTGGCGCAACAACACCGGAAAGCCGTTCACCTCGGACCTGTCCGGTCAGGACTTCTGGACGCTGGTCCAGGCCGGGTACGCCCCGCTGGGCATGGTGATGGGCACCTGTGTGTACCACATCGCGCATCAGCGTTTCTGGAAAGCCGTGGGCAATATCGGGCAGAACGTGGAGATTCCGCAGTTCACCCAGGCTCTTTACGACGCGCGTGAGCTGGCGATGGCCCGGATGCAGGCGGAAGCCGAACAGTTGGCAGCCGAGGGGATCGTCGGCGTGCAGTTGCTTTCACTGCCGCACCGATGGGGTGGCCACACCACGGAATTCTTCGCCATCGGCACCGCGGTGAAACCGTTGCGCGCCGACCACACGATCGCCAAGCCCCAACTCGTGCTACCACTGACGGACTGATCACCATGCTGGAAGTGCACCTGCTGGCGCAGGCATTGCGCAGCGACCGGGCCGATATCGAGTCGTACTACCGGCTGCTGTCCGAGACGCTGGGCCAGGCGCTGCCGCCCGGCGTGGTCGAGGTGGAGCGGCAGCGCCGATTGTTCGGCCGCGACCGCACGCCGGTGGCCCTGCGCGTGCACACGCCGGACCGCCAGCTCGAACTGCGCACCGGCCGGCACGGCCTGGAAGCCGAGGTCCGGCAGGTGGTGCGCGATGTGGTGATCAGCCGGCGGGCCATCGGCGTGGACGAATGGCTCGAGGCACTCGCCGAGGAACTGGCCAAACTCGCCGACCGGAACGCCACCGCCCGCGAAGCCCTCACCCGCCTGCTGAACGACTGAATCGTGCGACGAGCCCGACGCCGATCAGGAACGGAAACCGTCAGCCCCAAGCGCCGAACCGCGCGTGCGCGCCCGCTGCCGACGATATTCTCGCTCCTTCACGGCGAAATCGGCGATGGCGAAGGTGACCCCGTCGGGCAGCCCCACCACGGCTGCGCCCGCGCGCGACTCGCCCGCGATCCACAGCCTGCGCCGGATGGCGACCTGCCAGGCCAATTCCGGCGGGCAGCTGGTTATGGTGAAACGAGCGCGGATCCCATCCGGAAAGACGGCCCAGCCCCGCATGGACCGGGACCTCCACCCCTCTGGAGAGCTAGCCGCGGCAACCTCGGTCCACATTCCGGCATCGAGCAAGGCGGTCGTAAACCCCAGTCGTAACCGCCGGATACCCATAACGGCAACAACGAAGATCATCACGACCAGCAGGGTCCATGCCAGCACACCACCCAGCGCGACGAAGGCTGTGACCTGGAACGCGGCCGCCAGCACCAGCACGACCCAGAAAGTGATGGAGCGTCGGCGAAGTCGCTTGTGGACATTCGACTGCGGAGGCGGAGTCCACGCCCGAAGAGACGACCAGTCCACAGTGGTCTTGCCGCGGGCAAAGTCATCGCCACCCGGCGGACCCGCCACAATGGCACCGGGACGAGCACTGTTCACCCAGAGCTTTCCGGTCCGGCCGATCGCCGAAACAACAGACGGCGGGCAGTCGCTGAGGGTGAAGTAACCCGGTGAACCATCGGTAAAAGTCAGCGTACCGGTCACAAATGGTCCGGTTTCGGTCACAGTTTGCGTTGACAGCGGTGTCCGCGCCTCTGCGAGCAGGCGGAGGCTACCGACGGTTCGCACCCATTTCACCGCGACCGACACGACTACCCCCAGCGCACACGTCACGACGAACGTCGCGTACAGGATCTCGGCACCACGCGGTGGATGATCAACGAAAGCCACGACAATCCCCGCCAGGGCCGGCACAGCGACGATCAACGCCAAGGTCAGACGGTTGCGCCGGCCGCGTAACCACGACCGTGACCAGGGGCGAGGCAACTGTTCGCCGGTCATCCAGGGCGGCAGTCGCCGAACGAACACCAGGACCGCCGTGCACGCCAAACCGACCGGGAGCCCGATGGCGTCCGATGTCGACCAGCCGCTGCTCACATGAACACCGGCGATCACGACAAAGACCCCGAACAGCCACCACCGCGGTCTCCACGCGTCGTCAGCCGATCTCTCGTTCATGGCTCCCACTCTGTCTTCCAGGGTCCATCCCGGACCGCTCTGCCTTGTGTGACACGCCCACAGCACCGCAGGTACCGACCCAGCGGGCCGAACAGCAAGCACGGGAAACCGGAGATTACGGCAATCGCAGCGCGTCAACGACCGGGTTTCACCGTGTCCCGGCCCAGGACGCCGAGTTCCCGATCCAGGACGCCGAGTTCCCGGTTCAGGCCACCGAGTTCCCGGTTCAGGCCACCGTGGTCTCCAGGTCGGACAGAGCCGCGACGTCGAACGTGGGTCCGAACGATCGCACGACTTCAGGCTGCCACCGGAACAATACGGACGCGATTTCTACTCATGAGCCAGCAGTTACCTCACGTCCAGGAAGGCGGTTTCGGTGGCAGAGGGCCTCCCGGGCCTGCGGGTCCCAGGTGACCAAGTGGTGCTCCGCCGCGAGTTGCTCGCTCAACGTCGACCCACAGGAACGGACGGTGGCGGTCGGGCATCACCTGATCCGGGTCAAGGGCCAGGGGCTCGTCCGGATCGCCAACCATAAGGGCAACCAACCGGGCCTCCTGCTGCGGGTGCCGGAGTGGTCGGTGCCGATGCTGCGGCGGCGGAAGCTTGCCTCGGCCGGCGGTCCCCTGTACTCGAGTGGAACGGTGAGTGGCTGGACCCAAGCAACGTCGTACAGCGCATTCAGGAAGCCTTTGCCGAAGTCGGCTATGGGTGGGTCACGTCACACGTCTTCCGCAAGACGGTCGCCTCGGTGTTGGACGAAGCCGGCCTTCCACTGAGCGCAATCGCGGATCAGCTCGGCAACACCCAGAAGGTCGCCGACAAGCACTATCGGAAGCGCCGGGTGGCCAATGAAGCCTCAGCGGCGGCACTCGAAGGCATGTTCGGAGAAGGCGCTGGCGCCTGACGAAAATGGCGGGTTGAAAATGGCGGGTTTCTGGCGGGTTCGGGCCAAATCAGCCCAGACATGAAAGAGCCCCAGGTCGCTGACCTGGGGTGAAGCTCCCCCGGTTGGACTCGAACCAACAACCCTTCGGGCAATCCGCCACCCGTCGTCACATCTCGTCTCACTACGCTGAGCTGCGCGAGTTAGGCTCCCTTCACTCGCCCAACACCGTCTCAGTACGGGGTGAATCGCGGCGTTTCCGTGCGGTTTCCGTGCGATCGAGCGAGCACCACGCGCACCGCGGCCGCCACCGGATGCAGATCCGCACCCGCCTCCGGGCCCTCCGCCGGCGGCTCGCCACACCCGGCCAGGAGTGGAGCCTCAGCCAGCACTTCACTGCGACCGCCACGGGAGCCTTCGCGCTCATCGTGGCCGCCGGCATCCTGTGGGGTGCGCTGTGACCCGCATCCTCCTCGGCGCGCTCGCGGCGGCGGCCGCGGTCGTGCTGATCACTCTCGCCGCCAGCTGGGCGCCGGACGCGCCGCCGGCCTGCCACATCCCCGGCCACGCCCGCACCACCGTGGCGGAATGCGAGGGGCGATGAACGAAGGCCGCCACGAATCACCCGCCAGTTACGCGATCGGCCTGGCCATCCTCGGCGCCGCGACGGCGTTGACCATTACCCGCCGGCGTCGGCGCCAGCCGGGATTTGAGCAGTTGATGGCCGCGCGCCGCCGGAACTTCGAGCAGCGCGGCTGTAATGCCTGGCGGAACAGCAGCGACTGTACGGAGTCGACTAACTGTCACCGGAGGAAACTGTGAGTCTTCGACAATTCCTGATCTTGATCTCTGCCTTGTTTGTTGTCGGCGCCATCGTCACGCTCGCGATCCCCGTTCATGCGTCGGCTGGCGGGCACAACTTCACGTGCGGAAATGGGTTCTCCGAGGACGCCAGCGGCGCTGCCCACGAGGCCCGTGTCGATGACCTCAGCAACGCGCTTGCGCCCTACTACGGCAACTACGGGGCCAAGTTNGGTGGTGACACGAAAACCTACGTCGCTAGCTGCGACTCNGCAGTTACCANCCGCCGGGCCATTGGATGGCCTATTGGTGGNCTGGGTGCCGTCGGCCTGCTTGGCGGCCTGCTCGTCNGGCCGGGCGTTCGCCGCGAAGGCCCAGCTACCCGACCGGCCTGATTNCCGGACACGGCCCCGGAGCAGCGTGCGCTCCGGGGCCGTCGCCATGGGTGGCTACCGCTGTCGTCGGTACTCCTCGGCCAGCCGGCGCAGAATGTCGATCGCCTGCTCGCCCTCGGCGGCGGCTTTCCAGAGCCGGTCCGTCATCCGGTGGTAAATGGCCACCTGCTCCGGGTCGTCGATCTCCAACTCGCTGGTGACCGTCTCGACCGCTACCCGGTCGTCGACGATCCAGTAGCCATGC
>NZ_JAFB01000040.1 GCF_000519205.1 Amycolatopsis taiwanensis DSM 45107
ACTCATCCCAGAACCCCTTGCCCAGCTCTGGTTTCGATGTCATTTTGATCATAACGACGCGTCTTCGATGGTTCACTTGTATTCGCCTTCCCGACCCCCACCTGACACCGTCTCGCAGTGCCTTTTCCCTGTCGCTCACCACCACGACTCATTCACCGCAGCAACACAGGGCGGTTTGAGATCTCCGCCTGCACAGCGATCCCGAAGGGCCCACCTTCATCACAAACACAGCACCGCTCCAGTTCAGATCTCGCCTTCTACACCGAAACCCTCCCCTTTCACGTTCATGGCACACACAAGGCATCATCCCAGCCTGGCTGGCCAACGAGATCGCCAACGGCACCAACACCACCCTCCGCCGCATCATCACCGACCCCGACGACGGACAGATCATCTCCGTCGGCCGCCGCTCCTACCGCCCACCCGCCGCACTCGCCCGCCTGGCCTACGCCCGCGACCGCGAATGCCGCTCCCCCATCTGCCACCGACCAGCCCAGGTCTGCGAACTCGACCACGTCGAAGAATGGGACGCCGACGACGGCGAAACCTCCTACGACAACCTCGCCTCACTCTGCGCCAAAGACCATCACATCAAGGATCTACCTGGCTGGTCGTACACAATGGACAAGGACACCGGCGAGATCACCATCACCACCCCCACCGACCACCACTACACCAGCAAACCAGAACCACTCCACGAACCCCGCGAAAACCCACTCCCCGACGCCGACGAGTCACCACCCTTCTAGCGCCTCGTCAACGTTGGTCGTTGCGGTAATTCACCTTTGATGTGGTGGCGTTCATCCCGGTCGCCAAACATGATCGCAGGATTGGGAAGGGATGGTTGTGGCTCGACCTCCGGAGCTGTTCATGCGGCCGTTGTCGATGGCTGAGGAACAGCGGTTGCAGCGGATCAACCGCACCGCGCAAGATCGGGTGCGGTTGCGGTGGGCGGTGATCATACTGGCCTCGGCAAAGGGCTGGCCGGTGCCCGACATCCGACCCCACCTCACTGGTGCGTGTCCAAGAGAGTTCAGGTTGTGCACGTTGTGGACCCAACGTGGCACAACCCGAACTCCTCGATCGTCAGATGCGGCCACTCGAATCGTCAAGGCGCCGGGGTTCCCGCCCGGTGAGCGTGAGCAGACCGGCAGGCAAGGCGATCGCGAGGCCAAGTGCGACCATGAGCAGTGTGGCGGTCGACGGCGCGAGATGATCGAGCATGGTCAGGTGGATGAAGAAGTGCGGAACCACCCAGGTCAGGTACATGACGAGCGCGGTCCGGGTGATCCACTGTCCCATGTGGATGGTCGCGGCGCCGAGTACCACGGCGCTGGCGAGTGTCATGGCGCCGTAGTCCAGCATCAGGTGCTTGTTGTAGGCCATGCCCATGCCGACCACCTCAAGCGCGAAGAACCGCGCAGGAAGGAGCAATGCCCACAAGCCAACGACGAGTTGGGTCGCCGCGAGAAACCCAAGACCGACGCGAAGCCACCGCCGCATCACCGGCGCCGTCCGTGTGCACGGTCTCCGGTGAGGAAATCGTCGAAGGTGATCTGCCCTACCGCCCGGCTCGGGGTGAGGTGATGGCCCGCGCGATAGTCCCGGATCGCCTTGCCCGGCAAGGGAACCGCCCACACCGGCCGACGACGGCCGATCGCCCGGAGGTACCTGCGGGCCAGGTCGGCGGCCTCCCGCACCTCCGGGCCGCCGATGTCCGGCACCCGGTTCGCGGCTGGTCCTGCCGCGAACGTGACCAGTTGGTCGGCCACCTCCGTGACGTCGACCGGCTGGAAACACACCTTCGACGGCATCAACACCACCGGCAGCAGACGCTGGACCTCGCACATGTCGGTGATCAGGTCATGGAACTGGGTCGTGCGCAGGATCGTCCACGGCAACCCAGACCCCTCGACCAGCCGTTCACATGCCAGTTTCGCCCGGTAGTAGCCGAGCGCGACCTTGTCGATGCCGACGATCGACACGTACACCAGGTGCGGGCTGCCCGCCGCCTTCGCGGCCTCGATCAGGTTGCCGGTCGCGGCCACATCGCCTCGCCCGTTGGTGGTCGCCAGGTGGATGATCACGTCCGCTTCGGTGGCCGCGCCTACCAGCCCGCTGCCGGTGCGCAGATCACCCGTCACCCAGCGGTGGGCGGCAGGCTCGCGCCTCTTGCGGGTCAGCACCCGCACGTCGTGGCCCGTATCGAGCAGCCGTGGCACCAGCGCACGTCCGAGCCGCCCAGTGCCGCCGGTGACCAGAATCTGTTTCGCCATGTCTCGCTCCGTGGTGGCTGAATCTCACCTTGCACCACTAGGAACCGAATGACTCCTCGGAACGTGACAACCGGGCCAGTTGCGTGCCGACGAACCGGAGCTTGTCCGGGTCGGCGACTATCCGGATGCCGGCAATCCGGCCGCCCGCGATCTCCGGCACGAATACGCCGACCAGCGTGGATGCGGACCGAGCGACCAACGCCGGAGTGCCGTTCACCTCGCGAATGGACACTGTGAGACCTTCGGCATACCGGCTGGTGACGGTCGCCAGATACCGCGCCACCTTCTGGCCGCCGTGCACAGGCAACCGGGCGACGCCGGGCGTGTCGCCACCGTCGGCGACCGATTTGACGTCCTCGGCGAGCATCCGCTCCAGGCCGGCGAGGTCACCGCCACGCGCGGCGTCAAGAAACCGCTCGACCAGCATCCGATTCTCGGCGAGGTCGCCCGCGGATCGCAGGGGCAGGACGGTTGACAGGCGTTTCCGTGCGCGGCTGTGCAACTGCCGGCAGTTCGACTCCGAAAGCTCGACCAGTTCAGCCACCTCGCGATGGCTGTAGCCGAACGCCTCACGCAGCACAAAAACCGCCCGCTCTGCCGGGGTGAGCCGTTCGGCGAGCACCAGGAAGGCCAGCGATACCGTCTCCCGTTGCTCGGCCGTCTCCATCGGCCCCAGCGCGCTGTCGGAGGTCAGCACCGGCTCCGGCAACCACGACCCGACATAGCGTTCTCGACGAATCGGGGCCGATCCGAGCCGGTTCAGGCACAGGTTCGTGGCGACCTTGACCAGCCACGCTGAGGGCTCCTTGACCGAGCCGGGTTCGGTGCCGTGCCATCGCAGGAAGACGTCCTGAACGACATCGTCCGCGTCCGCGGCCGAACCCAGCATCCGGTACGCCAGCCCGAACAGCCGCGGCCGCTGCCGCTCGAACTCCCCGACCGGCGCGGGTCCGGAACTTCTCCCTGGGCGGTTCACGGCCGCGATTCTCGCACGACACCGCCGATGGCCATGGTCGGTCGCCCAGGATTCCGCCGTCCATGGTGGAACGTCATTGTGCTCGCCTTGACCGTCGCTCGCCGTGTCATGTTGAGGCGAATTGAATGATCGAAGTGAGGAGCCGGTCCAGCTGTGAAGGAAATTCGGGGCGGGGAGGCTCCGGACAGCCGGGGAGTTCCTCACTGTCCGGCAGAAGGCGCCGGAGGGCGTCGACGGTGTGTCGCTGGTGTACCGGGTTCTCCGGCGCTGATGGAAGCACGCTGACCGGCATGGTGAGTGTGGCGAGTTCGTTGTCGGCGAGCCCCCGCAACGTCTGCCCATCCAGCAAGGCGCGGATGTTCTGCTCCGAAGCGCCGAGGGCGGCCAGGCCGGCGCGGGTGCGCGAGTCCACGGCGCTGTCCCCGGCAGTGGCGGGCCAGGCCAGCAGCAGCCTCGCGATCCGGTCCGGGAAGGCCAGCGCGAGGCGGACGGCCGCGGAGCACCCGTTCGACCCGGCGACCACCGCGACGGGCCGCTCGGGCAGGAAGGCCGCGAGGTGCTCGACTTCGGCATCCCAGTCCGGTGGCCGGTGAAGGCGGTTGGGCGCGAGCACCGTGAAGCCGTCTCGCCGGATGCCGCCCGTGACTCCGGGCAGCGTCCAGAACAGATCTGCGTTCATGTCGTCCCACAGTCCTCCGTGGATCAGGAAGACTACGGTGTTGCGGCGGTACGTCATCAGTGCTCCCGGGAGGAGATCCAGCGACACCGGAAGTAGGCAGGGTGCGAAAAGGGTTTGCGGACGCCGGCTGCGGTCGGATAGACGTTACTCTTGCCCCCTCGCCACAAGGGTGAGGACGACAACGAGAGGAGGCATAAACCCATGATCCCCATGATCACCGCGCTTATGTCCTCCCGGGGCGCGGACCACCTCTGACCCCGGAGCGGACGGGCGCCTTCACCGGAGCGTGCCTTGACCGTGAAAACGAACGACCTGACCATGCGTCCGATCACCGGCCCCGAAGAACTCGGCCTGTTCTCCCAACTGCCCTACGTCTTGAACGGGCAATTGGCCGACGACCTTGCCGCCGGCCGCCGGCGTCCACAATGGATGTGGGTCGCCCTGCGCGATGACCGCCTGCTGGCCAGGCTCGCCTGGTGGAGTCGGCCAGGCAGGAACGCACCAGAGATCCTGGACATCGTCGACCTCGACGACAGCACTGCGGAAGCCGATCGCGTCGATACCGGAGTACAACTCCTGCGCACCGCGATGGCCGCCACCCTCCCGAATGTGTCACATCTCCCCGAGTACAGCCGTTTCGTCCCGTCGAACTGGCGTGAGAACGCGGTGACCAGGCAAGTCGTCGAGGATCGCATGACGGTGCTCCAACGGACCAGTGCCCGGCTCTTCGTCGAACGACTGCGTCTGGAATGGCGTCCGGAATCGCCGGTTCCTGAGCCCAGTGGACGCCTCGCGTTCCGGCCGGTCCACGACGCCGAGGAACTAATCGCCCTGATGGCCCTGGTGCTGGACGGGACGCTCGACGCACACAGCCGAGACGACCTCACCCGAATGTCCATCCAGGAAGCGGCCGTCAGGCAGTACGAGGACGAACTCGTACAGTACCCGAGCCCGCGAGACTGGTGGCGCATCGCAACCCTGCCCAAGGGAGGGCCGGTGGGATTCGTCATCCCGGCCCACAACGGCTACAACCCCATCATCGCCTACATCGGGGTCGTGCCCGCCCATCGCGGCAACGGCTACATAGCCGACATCCTTGCCGAGGGCACCCGTTTTCTTGCCGAGCGAGACGTCCCCCGCATCCGGGCTTCCACCGACCTCGGCAACACCCCCATGGCGAACGCCTTCCAGCGCGCTGGATACGTCAATTTCGAACGCGAGATCAACATGACCTGGAGCTGACCGGGGCGCGTCAGTGGTGGCCGGGCATGTCCATCCCAGCCATACCGCCGAACGGGGTGGTGACACCGTCGTAGCGCAGCTGCAACATCATCCCCTGATCGGCATGCGGCAGGTTGTGGCAGTGGTTCATCCAGATGCCCGGATTCGAGGCCCGGAACGCGACCTCCCAGACCTGTCCAGGGCGGACGTCGAAGGTATCGACCCAAAGTGGGCTGCCCGACACGGGTTTTCCGTCCCTGGACAGGATCAGCACGGTGTGGCCGTGCAGATGCCAGGGGTGGGTCTCGAGGCTCCGGTTGACCACGGTGAGCCGGACGATGTCGCCTTCGGTGACGAGCTGATCGGGGATCGACGGGTGCCCGCGGCCGTTGACGGTCCGCGCGTACGTCGGTGAGCCATCGACCATGGCCAACCCACGGTCGAGGACCATCGTGAAGTGCCGGTTGGCGGCGTCGGCGCGCAACGCGACGGGGGCCGGGGCACCGTAGGTCAACAGGTCGAGTTCGGACCATCCTGTCGTGTCTATTGTGGACGCTTGGCCGTCGGGTGCGCCGGCCTGAGGCCGCAACCACACGGTGGCGGCATGACCGTCGAGCTTCAGTGCCACGGATGTCTCCGGCATGACGAACACCACGTCGTAGCGACCGGCCGCGGGCAGCCGCAGTCCGGTCCGGCTGATCTCGCCGGGCTGGACGAGGTCCCGGCCGTCGACGGCGGCCACCCGGAACGGGGTGCCCGCCAGCGCGAACCAGTGCGGGTCGGAGTCGGTGTTGATCAGCCGCAGCCGGACCGCGGTTCCGGCCGGCGCAAGGTGTTCGGCGCCGCCGGTGATCGTGGCGATGCCGTCGAAGGTGTGCACGGGCAGAGTCAGATCCAGCTCTCCGGTGTCCTCGCGAGGTTTCACGACGAGAGCGCCGTAGAGCCCACGAGTTACGCCGACGTGGGACGCGTAGTGCGTGTGATACCAGTAGGTTCCCGCTTGGTCGGCGCGGAACCGGTAGACGAACTCGCCGCCGGGTGCCACGACGTCCTGGGTGAGGCCCGCCGCGCCGTCCTCTCCGCACGGTACGTCATAGCCGTGCCAGTGCAGGGTCACTCCGCCGTCGATATCGTGGTTGATCAGTTTGACCTCGACGAGATCGCCCTGGGTCGCCGTGATCGGCGGACCCGGCACCGTGCCGTCGAAGGTCCACGCGTCGATGTCGCGTCCGGATTCCAAGCGCACAGCGGCTTTCCGGGCGGTCACCACGTATTCGCGCCGGACACCGCCCGGTGCCGGTGTGTCGGGGCCTCGCAGGTCGGTCACCGATACGGCGGCACGCGAACCCGGGCCAGGGGCGGCACCGCCTCCCTCGTCGGCCACCGCCTCGGCGGCGGCCAGCGTCGAACCGGCCCCGGCACCGGCCGTACCGACCACGACCACACCGCCGGCAACACCGAGGAAACGACGGCGCGAAACGGCCGGCCGGTCCGGATCGGTGTCCCCGTTCGATGTCTTCGCGTTCGGTGCAGCGAGCACCCGCACGGTCAGCAGGACACCCGCGATCACGACCGCGATCGTGATCAGTGCGGTGCCCAGGGTAAGGGGATACCCGATGAGGAACGTCACCACAAACCCTGCCAGCGCGGCATAAGCGGCGGTGAACAGTGCGACAACGGCTGCGGCGTCGACCTTTTCCGGCCGCCCCACGCCCCGGGCTGACCCGAGCAGCCGGGGTCCGGCGATCGTGGTGGCGGTCACCGCCGCCACCACCAGCATCGGCAGCCCGAGCAGCACCTTCTCCTGGACGAACCACCAGCCACGACCGGCCAGCACCGCCACCGACGCCACCCTGGCCAACGTCAGCAGCAGCGCCACGGCCAGCAAGGCCAGGGCCGGCCTGGCACGGCGCAACAACAAGGTGACGCCTGCCGCAAACCACGCGATGACACTCAGCAGCGCGATGGCATGGTCGAGGAGGATCAAGGCAACTGTTGTCATGACGCCATTCGGTTGGGTTCGATCGGTTTCCGCGAAATCTGCCGTGATCGCCACAGGAGGAACGTCGCCAGGCCCATGATGGCCAGCCCGTTGACCGCATGCAGGCCGAAGACGAGTTGGGCGGCGGTCGAGCCGTCGCCGATCGCGCCGGCGACTTCCGTGATCACCATCTGGAGCAGCAGTAACCCGACGGTCAGGCCCCACATCCCGATGATCCGTCCGGGTAGCCGGGCGAGCGCGGCGGCGATCGTGACCACGACCGCGAGGGCGAGGATCGCGGTCCCGAGCGCGCGATGCGGTCCGAAGGACTCCTCGCGTGGCGCGTTGTCGAACGCACCGCTGGCGGCCAGGAAGAACTGCACGACGACAGCCAGCACCACCAGGCCCGACAGGACAGCAACGACTTTTTTCATGCCGAGGATCTTCGTGCCGAGGCGGTGTCCTGCGCCTCCTACGAGGGGTGACACCTCGAGTACTTTTTTCGCAGTACGAAAACCGTGCTCGGTTACCTCGGTCGGTGTAGTCGAGCAAGCGTCCGGGTGCCATCGCGAGCCGCCACGCTCCGTACGCTGGGCGATGTCCTCCTCTAGGGTGATCAAGGCGACTGTCGTCATGACGCCGCTCGGCTCGGTTCGGCCGATTGTTCGGCTGGTTTCCACGAAATCTTTCGCGATCGCCGCATGACCTCTTCGACCGCGCCCATGATGAGCAACCCGTTGACCGCGTGCAGGCCGAAGATGAGCTGGGCGACGGTCGAACCGTCGCCGATCGCTCCGGCGACTTCCTTGATCACTACCTGCAGCAGTACCAACCCGACGGCCAGGCCCGCCATCCCGATGACCCGTCCCGGCATCCGGGCGAGCGCGGCGGCGATCGTGACCACGAACGCGAGGGCGAGGATCGAGTACCCGAGTGCCCGATGCGGCCCGAAGCCTTCCTCGCGTGGCGCATTGTTGAAGGCACCGAAAGCGGCCAGGAAGAACTGTGCGACGACGGCCAGCAGCAGCAATGCTGCCAGAACAGTGACAACTTTTCTCATACCGACGATCTTCACGCTGGGGCGGCGTTCTCCGCTTCCGACGACGGGTGACACCGACTACGTTTGTGCGAGTAAGAAAACTGCGCTCGGCTACGTCGACCGGCGTAGCCGAGCACGCGTCCGAGCGCAGGTGTGGGCTCCCGCGAATCCCGTACGATCACGGCATGGACCTGCGGGCGTTGTCACGACAGCTGTCCGCCGGGTTCTTGCGCCGGCGGACGTGGTTCTCGGATGTCCTGCTGGCGCTTTTCGTTACCGTGGTTCAGATCCAGAGCGTCGCGGACTACGCGGCCGTTCTCCCCGAGCCGGCGGCCAGGCCGGTCTCGGACGCCGGATCGGTGGGTTACGCCCTGTTGATCGTCAGTGGCCTGGCCGTCGCCGCCCGCCGCCGGTGGCCCGTCGCGGTGTTGACGATCACGGCGGTGGCCAGCCTGATCTACTTCGATCTCGGCCTGCCCCAACGGCTTTCCTGTCTCGGTCTGTTCGTCGCCATGTACACCGTCGCCGCCTACGGCGACGGGCGCCGGTCGCTGCTGATCGCCAGTGCAGGCACCACGGTGCTCGCCGTTGGCTGGCTGCTCGCCGGGGCGGACATCACGCCGAGCGTGGCCATCGGCTGGATACTCCTCCGGATCGGCGCGACGGCGATCTGCGCGACGCTCGGCGAGTCCGTCCGAAGCCGCCGGGTCATCGCGGCCGATGCGCAGGAGCGGGCGGAACTGGCGGAGCGTTCCCGCGAAGAGGAGGCCAGGGCACGGGTCGACGCCGAACGGCTGCGCATCGCCCGCGAAGTCCATGACACCGTGGCTCACGCCATCGCGATCATCAACGTGCAATCCGGGGTCACCGCACACGTGCTCGACAAGCGACCGGAACAGGCCCGCGAAGCGCTGCACACCATCGAGCAGACCAGTTCACGGGCGCTACGCGAGATGCGCGCCATCCTCGGTGTCCTGCGCGACGGCGACGACCGTGAACCCTACCCCGGTCTCGACCAGATCCACGAACTCGCCGGCAAGGCTCGCGATGCCGGGCTCGACATCGTCATCGAGGAGACCTCGCCGGTCACCGCGCTGCCCAGCGCGGTAGGCAGCGCCGTGTACCGCATCGTGCAGGAATCGATCACCAACGTGATCCGCCACGTCGGCCCGACCCGGGTGACGGTGGCGCTCGAACCCGCCATCGATGCCTTGCGGATACGAGTGACCGACGAAGGCCGCCGCGACCCTTCGCACGTCCCGGCTCGCACCGGCGCCTCGCCCACAACCGGCCGCGGGATCGTCGGCATGCGCGAACGCTGCCAACTGCTCGGCGGCGAACTCGACGCGAAATCACGTCCCGGTGGCGGGTTCGAGGTCACTGCCCGCCTGCCACTCGATCCGGTTGGAGCGTCCCGGTGAACCCCACGCCGCCGATCAAAGTGCTCCTCGCCGACGACGAACGTCTGGTCCGCTCCGGTTTCAAGGTCCTGCTCGACCTGGAAGACGACATCACGGTGGTCGGTGAGGCCACCAATGGCGCGGAAGCCATCGAACTGATCCACGCCACCCGTCCCGACGTCGTCCTCATGGACATCCGCATGCCGCGGCTGGATGGGATACGCGCTACCGGCCAGATCGCCGGGACCAAAGGCCTGGAGCAGGTCAAGGTCCTCATCCTCACCACCTACGACACCGACGAGAACGTCTTCGAAGCCCTGGAAGCGGGCGCGAGTGGGTTCCTGCTCAAGGACGCGGGCCCCGCCGAACTCCTGCATGCCATCCGGGTGATCGCCGCCGGCGACGCTCTGCTCGCACCTCGGGTCACGCGCCGCCTCATCAGCCAGTTCACCGCGCAGCGCAGGGTTACGAAGTCCGGCGAGGACCGGCTCGCGGTGCTGACCGACCGCGAGCGCGAAGTGCTCGCATTGGTCGGGCAGGGCATGAGCAACGACGAGATCGGTGCCGCGTTGTGTCTCAGTCCGGCCACCGCACGCACGCATGTCAGCCGCATGATGGGAAAACTGGGGGCACGCGACCGCGCACAACTGGTCGCAATCGCCTATCAAACCGGTCTGAGCCATTTCACCGATTAGTTTCGATGACCCTTCTCTGACTGGCACGCACGCACCTCGCGGACGAGATGCTCGATGGCGTTCAGCGCTTCCTCGGGCACGTCCAGTCGATAGTGGCGCTGCGCCCCGTCTCGAGTGACGGCTAACAGGTGGGCGTCAAGCAGAATGCGCAGGTGCCGGGACACTGTGGACTGCGGTATCGCAAGCGTCGCTTGAAGTTCGCCGACAGTAGCCGGCCCATTCTTGTCCAAAAGGGTCTCGATGATCCGCACGCGAACGGGCTCACCCAGGGCACGGAACACCGGGAGCGCCGACAGGAGCGCGTCTCGCATCATCACTGTTCTCCGTTCCGGGTGAGTTCTACCCGCAGACTGTCGAGTTCGGACACGGAGAGCTTGTTCTCCTGTCCGAGGCGGATCCAGTCGTCCAGCATCTGAACGGTCTGCGGCGTGTGACTGCCGAAGTGTGCGGACAGATACCTCGGCAAGTTCATCGGTGCCAGCTGCGGAAGCATTGCTAGGACGGCGCGAATCGTTCGTGCCGGCAACGGCTTTGGCGGGGCTTCGCGAAACTCGGCGGCCACGGCCGCGTTGGCCTCTGCCGCTACTGCCGCCATCCTCTGGACTTGCGACCTCGTCGGTGAGGTGTCGAAGCCACAGAGCTGCCATACCGCGACGATCGGCATCATGGTGGCGGCCGACCGGAGAGGCTTCGAAAGTGTTGCCGTTCGGGCCAATTTGGCCGATGCCGGCAACGACCGCAACATCTCTTTCGCCGGTCCGGCGGTGGTGAACCGGTGCCGGCCAGGGCACCACCATGCGACCTGTTCGCCCTTCTCCGCGAGGAACTCGGGAACGATCAGGCCCCATGGCCGTGCGCCGGCCAGCTCACGGAGGACGTCGACCTCCGAGGGGACCTGTGTCACCGACGCGATGGCTGAAGACGGTCCCGCAAGCAACGCCTGGACCGAAGGCTCGCCAAGTGGCGCGGTACTGATCACCACGTCCCAGTGCCGGCTGTCGTCGTCGATCGCCACAGCCCCCACACGCCTCGTCCGCGGCAGCGCCGACGGCCGCCCGAATCTCAGCCGCGCTGTCTGCAACAGCAGGTGATCCGCGGTTCGCCGACGAACCGCCACGGTCAGATCATGCTCTGCCGCCAGCGACGTCGCCAGGACCTGGGCAACCGGGCCACGTCCCACAATGAGTACCCGCACGCCATCACTATATCCGGATATGCGGATCACCGCCGCTCCCTGGGCTTCAGTCGTAGAGCATCGCCATGGTCCGTGCCGATGCGGCGATGCGCTCCCGAAGCTCCGACGGTGCGAGCACCTCCACCTCCGGGCCCAGCCGCAGCAGCTCCGCCTCCGCGTGGTCGAGGCTCTCGATGGGGATGACCGCCCGGCGCCAGCCGCCGGGCTCCGGCTTTCCCTGGTTCACGCCATCGAGCACCGCCTGCGCCGCGACGTCCTGGAGGCGGGCGATGCCGACCGGTGAGATGCGTATCTCCGCTTCGCCCTGCCACAGCCGCTCCTGCAACCGCGCCGTATGAGCCTGCCAGTGACGAGCCAGGTCGAAACGGACCGGTGGGTCGAACAAATCTTCCAGCGGCTCCAGATCAAGGATCTGCCCGATCCGGTAGGTGCGCAGGTCGTCGCCGGCACGGGCAACGGTGTACCAGCGTCCGGTCTTGAGCACGATCCCGTAGGGCTCCAGGCGCCGGTCAACCACCCGCGGGGTACGCCACCGGCGGTAACGCACGCGGATGGCCCGTCGCTCCCACACCGCGGCCGCCACCGCCGGAAGGTGCGGCACCTCGTCCGCCTGCCGGTACCAGCCCGGGGCGTCGAGGTGGAAGCACTCCCGGATCCGCCGGACCTGGTCCTGCAGCGCGGCCGGCAGGGCCGCCTCGAGCTTGAGCTCGGCCGCGGCCAGGGCCGAGCCCATCCCCAGCTCGGCCGCCGGCCCGGGGAGACCGGCCAGGAACAGGGTCTGCGCCTCGGCCGCGGTCAGCCCGGTCAGCCGCGTGCGGTAGCCGTCGATCAGGGCGTAGCCGCCCGCGTGCCCCGCCTCGCCGTAGACCGGCACGCCCGCCGCGATCAGCGCCTGCACGTCCCGGTAGACCGTACGCACCGACACTTCGAGCGCCACCGCCAACTCATCGGCGGTCATCCGGCCGCGGTTTTGCAGCAGGAGCAGAAGCGAGAGGAGCCGGCCGGCGCGCATGGCCGGAAATCTACGGCCGGTCCACTGACACGAGATGTCAGGGGATCGGCCATAGCGTCTGCGACATGACGAACAACGACTTCGCGTTCTTCACCGACACCTACGACGTCGCCAACCGCTGGCGCAAGGACTTCCTCGACCCGACGGAGGGTGACGACCGTTGGGAGGAGTTCCCCGGCATCACCCGCGCCTCCTGCCACTTCGACGGCGGCGCCAGCTTCGACGAGATCGAGTTCCCGACCAAGGGCTTCTCCGGGCTGACTCTGCGGCTGTTCAACCCGGAGACGGCACAGTGGTCGCTGTACTGGGCCAGCAAGCGCACCGGCACCCTCTTCCCACCCGTCACCGGCAGCTTCGGTGCGGACGGCACCGGCGTCTTCCACGGGGACGACGAACACGACGGCCGGAAGGTCAAGGCGCGCTTCATCTGGTCCGGCATCACCACCGACCGCGCCCACTGGGAGCAGGCGTTCTCCCTCGACGACGGGCGGACCTGGATCACCAACTGGCACATGGACTTCACCCGGCACAGGGCCACCGACGGCGTCGCGTAACGGCGGCTGCCGCGTCTTCGGGACCTCCTCACCGGTGGTCACCGCCTGGGCAGCCGGCCCGACTCCTGAGCGCCACGGTCAGCGATCCCCGCCAACCGTGGCGCTCAGTCACACCGGGAGCACCTCGGCGGGGAGGCGGTAGACCGAGACGTGGGACCTTGACTCGGCGGTGAACTCGGTGCCGGTCCAGTCCGCGTGCCTGGTCTCGAGTTCGAACCCGGCCAGCTGAGCCATGAGGTCGAGCTCGGCCGGCCAGATGTAGCGGTGCGGGCTGCGGACCAACCGAGCCTGCCTGCTCTCGCCGAACGTGAAGTGGTGAGACACGAGGTGCTGGCGCACTACGTCGTAAGTGTCCAAACCGATGTAACCGGGCTGGACCCGGAAGACCGTGGCATCCTGCCCCGGCGGGAGCCGGCGCAGCTCTGGCACCTCGAGTTCGATCACGAACCGGCCACCGGGGGTCAGGTGGCGGGCGGCATTGCGAAAACAGTCGACCTGCTCGGCTTGCGTGAGCAGGTTCGAGATTGTGTTGTAGACCAGGTAAACGAGCGAGTAGCTGCCGGGGGCGATGGCCGTCGCCATGTCCCCGACGACCACCGGGATCGACGTTTCGTCCGCCTTCGTCCGCAGCTGATCGATCATCGGACGGGACAGTTCGATGCCGGTGACGTGCACTCCTCGCTCGGCGAGCGGGACGGCCACACGTCCGGTGCCGATGGCGAACTCGAGCGCCCTTCCGTCGCCGGCTAGTTCGGCAAGGCGGTCCACGGCCGGCTCCAAAACCTCAGGCGCGAACATTCCGCTTCCCGGTGTGTCATAGCGTTGGGCCGCGTCGACGTCCCAGATCTCCTCCTGCCGCATGCCCGGGACAATCGTCCTCGGTGTTGGTGTTGTCCACTGAATTTGGCACGGCGTCTCTCATTACCAGCTGCTTGAGGTTGGGGACACGCCCTTGCGGGAGGACATTCCTGGCGCGGCGAGGGCGGCGAGCAGGCCGATGACAACCACTGCAAGCCAGGCGTGCCCGAAGTCTTCGGCGAATCCACCGAGGACGACGATGAGCACGCTGATCCCCAGCACCATGCCGATCTGCCTGGTCATGTTCACGATCGCGCTGCCGGTCGCCGACCGTGTGGGAGGCAGGTGCGCGGTGGCGGAGGACAGGATCGTCGGCATCGCGAGGCCGACGCCGATGCCGGCGATCAGCCAGCCGGGCAGCACGCCCGTCACATAGTGCGGTTGACGGTCGGCGGACAGTCCGATCACCGCGATCCCGAGCGCCCACAACGCGCTCCCGACGGCCGCGAGCGCTCCGGCACGGACTCGTTTCGCCACTGCCTGCCCGCCGAGAGCGAAGATCGGCACCATCAGCGGTCCGGGCGCGATGGCCAGGCCGGTCTGGATCGCCGAATACGACCAGACGTTCTGCAGCCAGAGGATCACCGCCAGCAGGCCCGCCGCGAAGCTCGCGTTGAACAGCAGTGCGGCGACGTTCGACCACGTGAAGCTGTGTACTCGGAACAATGCGGGTTCGATCAACGGTGTGCGATGGCGGGCGTTGTTGATCGCGAAACCGATCAGCGCCACCACCGCGACGGCGAAACTCGCCAGAATCCCTGCGCTGGACCAGCCCCAGGCACGGCCCTGCACCAGCCCCAGCGCGAGCGCACCGATCCCTACAGTCAGCAGGGCGACGCCGGTGGGGTCCAGTGGCGAGTTTCCCTGTCCCGGCTGCGGATCGTCGATCACCCGCAGGGCGAGCACGAGCAGCACGATGCCGACCGGGACGTTGATGACGAAGATCCACCGCCACGACAGTTCGGCCAGCAGCCCGCCGACGACCGGGCCGAAGGCGGAGGCGAGCGCACCGACGGCGGCCCACACCCGCACGGCGCCGGCGCGCTTGTCCGGCGGGACCGCGTGAATGAGCAGGCCGAGGCTGGCCGGGGTGAGTGCGGCGGCCCCGAGCGCCTGGCACAGGCGCAGCACGACCAGCGTCCACGGATCCGGGCTCGCCGCCGCGGCAAGGCTGGCGAGGGTGAACAGGCCGAGCCCGAGGAGGAACACGCGTTTGCGGCCGACCTTGTCCGCCCAGCGGCCGATCGGGATCAGCGCGGCCGCGTAGATGATCGCGTATCCGTTGAGGATCCAGCTCAGGTCCGCGAGTGAATGCCCCGGAAAGCTAGTGGCGATGTCACCGAAGGCGACGTTGACCACGAACAGATCCAGACCGGCCAGAAACGGTGCGCCGCCAAGGATCATCAGGAGGAGACCCGGGCGTGCGCGACGGGCCCGGGCCGTCTGACTATCGATCACCATAGTCAGCAAGCTAGCGAGCTGGCTATGGATTTTGCAAGTCAGATAAGCTGTGACACATGGCGATGAAGCTGGAGGGAGTCCTCGCGGACCGGCGACAGTGGAAGGCCACGCGCTGCTCGATCGGCAAGGCCATGGAGGTCGTCGGCACGCGGTCAGCGATGCTGCTGCTGCGCGAAGCCTTTTACGGCACAACGCGCTTCGACGACTTCGCCGAACGAGTCGGCATCACCGAAGCGGTCGCCGCCGGGCGGCTCAAGGAACTGGTCGCGATCGGCATCTTCGACAAGCAGCCGTACCGGGAGCCCGGCCAGCGCACCCGCTACGAGTACGTGCTGACTCCGATGGGGCGCGACCTGCTGCCGGCGGTGATCGCCCTGATGCAGTGGGGCGACAAACACCTGCAGGACGACGGTGGGCCGCTCCGGGTCGTCGAGGACGACACCGGATCCGGAGTGCGCGTGGTGATCCAAAGCGAAGCCGGTAACGAGGTCGAACTCGACAACCTGCGGGTAAGAGTCAACCACTGAGCCACTTCTGGCCTGACCCACCTCGCCGACGCCTACCTCACCGTCCTGTTCGACGGCCTGCGCCCGTGCGACGAGGTCACATGACGATCCCGTGATCGCGGATGACGTCCCAGATGTCCACCGGCAGGTCGGTCAGCACGAACACGTCGTCCACCGCCAAGAACTTGGCGCCCGCACGGGCCTCGACGATCATTCGAGCGGCGGCGAGGTCGATGCCACAGACCTTCGCGATCGCCTTGGCGGGAGCGTTATTGAGGTCGACCAGCCCGCCATCGTCGTAGCGGTGCGGCAAATCCGGACGCCCGATGCGCAGTTCTCGCGCCATCAGCGGGTCGCTCGCGGCCAGTTCGCGAGCCTGCTGCCGCCGCTCGCGGGCCAAGCGGACCCGGGTAACAGCACGGTCCTCGACGGTCGCCGGTTCTGCCGCGGGTTCTTTCGCGCGTTTTGCGAATGGCCCCGGCACTGTCGCCGCCAACTGCATCCGGCGCAGGTACCGCTGCTGCAACGAGCCCGCCGTCGCCATCGCGATCATCAGCAGGAGGCCGACACCCGACCGAAGGTCCGCTGCGGGTGCCGCGTCGTCCGCGGGCAGAACAACCAGGACCGCGACCATCCCGACGCAGTAGGTCACTGCCCACAGATAAACACTCGGGCGTGACAGGCGTACGGCCGCGTGAATGAACGGGATCCAGCTCAACAACCCGAGTGACCCAATCGACAGCGGCATATACCACCATCCGGTGGACCAGGTGCCGGGAAAAGGTCCGATCACGAGGCGATCCCTTCGACCATGACGTCGCGTCCCATTGTCCACACTTTTACCGATTCGCACCACGTTCCGCTTTTCCCGACCGGCAGCACGCAGCAAGTTCGGTCATCGGGGTCGCATTCATCCTTTGTGGGCCAGCCGGAACTTTCGACGGCCGCTCTCCCGGACCGGACGTGCCGATTTCCCGGCATCCGGGGCAGCCGGGTGGTCGACACCTCCACGGCACCGGCCAGACCGGCGACAGCCGGCTGCAAACAGCCCCGTTCAACGGCCGGACCGGCGCCGAGCCTCACCCTGCGGCAACGCTTGAGCAAGCGCATGACGCAAGCGACTTAGGCATCCGCCGCCGACAACCGGCCCAGATCAGCGGCAGGGACGCCGGGCCGGCGAGGTGCCGTTGCTCGGCGAGGACGGTAGCGACCTTGACTCCTGATACGCGGATTGTCTGGCGGTCGAAGTCTCGCCTATGAGCAGCGGCAGGGGCATACAGCGGGCTGTAGTCCGGGCCTGGCGGATCACTGTGTCGTGCGGCACGGGGTCCGGTCCATAACGTCCGGGCATGACGACAAACATGTTGAGCCGTCGGGGTGCGGACGCCGCCAACGACGTGAAGGGAATCACCATCTTCGTGGCGGTCACCTATGCCGTGATCTGGTTGGCACTGCTGCCGGTGTGGCTGTCGGGCGGCGATATTCAGGATGGCTCGCCTGGCCGCCGCCTTGATCTCACCACCGATCGTCGTGTTGCTGGCCCTGCTCATCAGCCTGCTCGCGGCAGATACCACTTCCATGATCCGTTCCCGGTCGCCGACCTGGCGCACACGATCGGCGCCGCCCTGCCGTTCTTCCTGGTCGGCCTGGTCCTGGTTTTCGTGAGCGGAGTCCAGCGCGCTGCCTGGGATACCTCGATAGGTGGCTGGCCCGCATGGATCGTGCTGACCGTCCTGACCGGAGCACTCACGGCGATCAGGTCGTGGCGGCGACCAGTGACAGGTTCGTCCGTGGCCTGAAAATTCCACGCAAAGAACGGGATTCAGCCCAACAACCCGAATGAGACCAACTCTATGCCGCCTCAGGTCATTGCGGTGCGGAAAGCCACGAGATTGCTCTCACGGCAACGAGGCTTATCGCGCGGCGGTGATTTGTTCGCGGAGAATGTCGCCATGGCCGGCATGGCGGGCGAATTCCTCGATCAGGAGCAGGTAGACGAACCGGAGGCTGACGTCGCCGGCGCTGGGGTGTGTCCCGGTGTCGTCGAGGTCGAAGTCGGCGGCGATCCTGCGGGAACGGTCGCTGGCGCGCTCGAATTCGGCGATCACGTCGTCCAGCGTTTCGCCGTCGGGCACAAGGAAACTGCCCTCGTCAGGGATGGCGTAGCCATCGCATTCGGATTCATCCAGACCCAGCAGGATGCGTTGGAACCAGCGGCGCTCGGCAAAAGCAGCGTGTTTGATCAGGCCGATCGGGGTGGTCAGTGACACGACCAGTCGCCGTCGTACCTCGGCTTCGGACAGCCCTCGTGCGGTATCGATGAGCGCTTGCCGGTTGCGGTCCAGCATCTGCTCCAACATGAGACGTTCGGGTCCAGTGGTCATTCCGGGCAGTGTTGACATTGGTCGTTCAGCTTTCTGGTTGCAGGGACATTCGACGGATCCGGACCGCGGGCGCATGCCTCGAGCAGCATCGGGTTCGATCGAACAGGACTCACTTCGATCGCGGAGGAGAACACCGAAGACATCGGTGCCGAAGGACCGCGGAGAGGTAGGCACACCGCGCTGCAAGCGCTTTCCAGCCCTTGTCAGACGGTCCTCGGGGAAGGCTTGTCCAGAACCGAGGAGAGCCAGATCGATGGCAAAGGTAACGTCCAAGCCATACCGCGTCAAGTGACTCGGGTCGATCTGTTTGCATGTTGTGAGCCGAGGGCCCGGGAGGGCTCCTCGACACCAAGATCGGTTCGGGCTACTCCCACGTGCCAGGCGAGCCGGGGAGGGAACATTTGTCCAAGCCACCGGCGCACACCGGCGGTGATAGTGGGCTCATGACCATTCCTGAAGGCCAATCGCACGTGAAAGACGACGCCGCGGAGTCGACCCTGCCCCTCGACGACGGCGACATCTACGTGTACCAGGACGGCCCCCGCGACGCTCCCGTACTCCTGCTCATCCACGGGACGGCCGCCATGGCCCGCTCGTGGGACTTGATGGTTCCGCTGCTGACCGGTTCCCATCGCGTCATCCGGATCGACCTGCTCGGGTGCGGCCGGTCCGCCAAGCCGGCCGATGGCAACTACGAGATCCCCGCACAGGGACGCCGGGCCGGCGAGGTGGCCGACCGGCTCGGCATCAAGCACGCCATCGTGGTCGGCCATTCCAGCGGCAGCACGGTCGCCGCCGCCCTCGCCGAGCAACGACCCGACCTGGTGACCGGGCTCGTGATCATCAACTTCGGGCCCGACATGGACGCCTTCATCGCCCAGGAGCCCGCCATCGGTCCCGCGCAGTGGCCACCGTCCGAGGAGCAGATCCGTCAGCTCGGGAAAACCGGTTTCCCCGAGGGCGAGGAGGTTCCACAAATCTTCGTGGACGGTGTACGCGGCATGCCCTTCAACACGTTCGCCGCGTTGATGCAGGCACCGCGCGCCTATCTGGAGCAGCGGACGCTCCCGGATCGGCTGGCGCCCCTTGGCAAGCCGCTACTGGTGATCTTCGGGGAGGACGACCGGAGGTGGCGATCGTCCTCCGCGGCCGGCTACCGCGCCGTTCCAGGCGCGAGAATCGAGTTGCTGTCCGGTCTTGGACACACACCGATTCTCGAGGATCCGCAGCGGACCGCCGCGCCCCTCCTGGCCTTCACCGCGGTCCACGCCGCGCAAGCGGGATGAACGTGTACCCCAACGACGACCGCAAACGAGGTATCGAACCTCGTGGTTGCTAACCACTAAGGTCACTAGTATTTCGCCCGGACTTGCCCCTTACAACCTCGCGTTGACCACGCGAGGTTGTTCGACGTCAGCTCGTGTCCGCACGCAGCGCGACGATTGCGCGGCCCGCCGTGATCCGTGGCGCTGCTGTGTCCGGTTGATCCGATCCATGCCTTGCCCTCGCGTGTTGAACAAGTGATCATGTCAACGCCCAAGGAGCCCATCCGGATGAATTTTCGCCGGGTGCTGGAAGAGGAGGCACGGAGGTGACTCGCGCAGTGGTGGATCGCGCGCAGGACGCGCCGGAGCCGGTGCATGTGGCCGCGTTGACGCAGCTCAAGACCAAGAAAGAGAAGGTCCGGTACGCCTGCGACCAACTGCCGGACCCGAATCCGAGCACCGCCGACGTGCTGGCGTGGCTGCACCGCTACGGGGTGGTCACGGATCCCAAGAAGGAGCGGCCGAACGTCTCGACCGCGGTGAACAACTGGAAGCGCGAGCAAGGCCTGTCCAGGACGGGCGACCTCCCGAAACTCACTCCGGACGTACTCGCCGAACTCGCCGACGCGCACAAGACCAACGGCGAGGCGAGCCAGCACACCAACGGCCACCTGGAGGCCCATCGGAACGGCGACAGCCACGCGAACAGCACCAGCCGGCAGACGACCGAACGCAGCGCCGTCGAACAACCGAAAGCGCCAAACCCCGTCCAGCGAACGACCGAACACACCCCAGTCCAGCAGCCAAAGGCGCCCGGCCCGGTCCAGCAGCCCACCGAACGGGTCCCCACCAAACAGCCAGACACGCCCGGCCCGGTCCAGCAGCCCACTGAATTCATCCACACCGAACAACCGAATGCGTTCGAGTTGGTCCAGCAGACCATTGAACGCGTTGAGGCAAGGCGTCCGGACGTGTCCGCTCAGCCTGCGCGGGACGCGTCCGGTCCGCCGGCCAGGCGTCCGCGTGGCGCGCTGGGGTTCTACTTCGTGGCCGTGGTGTCCATGGCCGTGAGCGTGGACACGAGTTGGCGGTTCTTCGGCGAGGTCCTCGGGATCACCAACCCCCGCGAGCGCGGGATCATGTTCTCGGTGATCGAGCTGGCCCTGATTGCCTGTGGCTATGCCATGTCGGCCAACGTCCGCCGCGACGGCCGGCCCGGCGCTCCCCGGTTCATCGCGTGGGTGCTGTGTGCGCTGTCGGCATACATGGCCCTGGTCTTGTCCGGGGCGCTGGCCGGGCTGGCGCGCGTGGCCCTGGGTCCATTGCTGGGCCTGGTGATGCTGCACCTGGCGCTCGGTATCGAAATCCGGTCCCGCCACGCGCGCACCACCACGTGGGCGCGCATCGGCCGGGAGATCCGTGAGCGGTTGCTGTCCCGCTTCGGGCTGGGCGATGACGAGCGGGACGCGATCACCCGTACCCGCCATCGCGCCGCCCGCCGCGCCGCCCGCCTGGCGCTGGCCGGCCGGGGCACCCTGTTCCGCCAGGCCCGTCTGGCCCGTGCCCTGCGCGCGGCGAACGTGGCTCACGACGCCGAGATCCGTGCCCGGATGCTGGCTGAGCTGGCCGCGCTCCGGCACGCGTCCAAGTTGCGGAGCCTGGATCAGGATGTTCCCTGGTCAGACGCGTAGCGGGGGCGTTGGGCGGTCACCTCGGGCACCGGGGTGACCGAGGTGACCGGCGAACGGGCCTGCCGGCGAACAAAATCGGTGGACGGGACCACGCCGCACCACTATGGTTCCGGGGGCCGTGACTCGACACCGGGAGGTGAGACCCATGAACGCTGTTTCGATGTGGGTGCTCCCCTCGTCGTCACGGTCGGGCGACTGACGTAGGGGTTGCCGGGAGCGCCTCGATCAGGCACTCCCGAAAGGTGACCACCATGAACACTCTGCGCTTCACCGCGGGCGAACCCACGGTGAAGATCACCCACGTCGGACCGGGACTGTGGCACGCGCTGGACGACGGCCGGCTGGCCGGCCGCGGCGAGGCCACCACCCGGCCGGACGGGCGGGTCTTCCTCAGCGTCGACGCCTGGCACCGCTCCGTCTTCGACCAGCTCGCCCACGCGATGCTGGCGGCCCTGCCGGGACCGCTCCACACGGTGGTCGACGAAACCGACCACGAACTGCTGGCGGGCTGGCGACAGGCCGGCTTGACGATCCGGCGGCGCGAGTGGGAGTACGTCGTGCCCACCGATCCGCGCGTCACCGGGCCGGCGCTCTCGCCACCGGGCGTCACGATCGTGCCCGCCGGGGCCGCCGAAGACGGCCCGCTGCGGGAGCTGGACCGCATCGTCCGCGCCGAGGTCGAAGCGACCGTCGGCTGGGCGGAGATGCCGGCCGAGGTGCTGCCGCGGCCGGCCGGCGACACCATCGTGGACCCGTCGAAGTACGCCGTGGCTGCCGAGGGCGGCGAGTACGCGGGCCTGGTCCGGGTGGTCGAGGTGACGCGCCTGCCCCGGATCGGGCTGGTCGCCGTCCGCGCCGCCCGGCGGCGCCGCGGCATCGCCCGTGCGCTGCTGACCCACACGCTCGGCGTCCTGCACCACGCGGGGATCGAGACGGCGACGGCCGAGGTGAACGAGGCCAACGAAGCGGCGACGGCGTTGTTCGAAAGCCTCGGCGCCTGGCGGGCGAACAGCACCCTGGAGCTGGTGCGCCATGGCCGGTAAGGGCGGTATCGAAGTGGAAGGAACCGTGGTCGAGTGCCTGCGCGACGCCCGGTTCAAGGTCGAGCTGCCGAACGGGCACCACGTGCTCGCCCACATCAGCGGCAAGATCAGGAAGAACTTCATCAAGATCGTGCCGTATGACCGGGTCCTGGTGGAGCTGAGCCCGTACGACCTGAGCCGGGGCCGGATCCTGTTCCGGTACCGGACCTAGGGGCAGTTGGCCAGGACGTCGGGAGCGGGATGCCCGGTCGACGTGAGGAGAGTTTCACGGCCCCGGCCTGACCGGGTCCGATTAGGGCCGTCAGCGGTCGGCCGTTCCCGTCGGCGAGATGGTGCACCTTCGTGCTCCAGCCACCGTGGGAACGGCCGATCACGTGCTCGGGCGGCTCGAACGGCCCACATCCACCACAACAGCCAACCCCACGACGGCACCACCCAACCCGGCCCCGACATCACCTTCCACGCCCACGTACCCGGACCCGGCACCTACCGACTCTTCCTCGACTTCAAACACAACAACACCGTCCACACCGCACAATTCACCACCACCACCAAATAACCCGGGACGCGGCGCGGCGGGCAAGCCGGTCTGGAGCGCCACTCGTAGAATCTGCGGCCTGACCGTTCCGTTGCGGGCTCAGGCGGTGTCTCAACAAGCGAACCACGGCAACGTGCGCGAAGGAGATGGGCATCAGCGAAGCGCGCGAGTTCGTGGCCAACCCTACGGAGAGGACCGGTAATGACCGGCACAACCAACCCAGCGCCCGTCGACGACCTCGCTGCCGTCCTCGGCGCCGTAGGTGATCTGGTCGCCGGCGTCGGGCACGACCAGTGGGGCGCGCCCACGCCTTGTCCAGAGTGGACTGTTCGTGAAGTGGTCAACCATCTGGTCATCGGGAGCCGCCTGTTCACCGGAATCCTGCGCGGCGAGGCGGCCCCCGCGCCCGGCTCCCTGGCCCCCAAGGCCAGCGACGCGCTCGGCGACGCCCCCGCGGCCGCCTACCGAAGCGCCGCCGAGGACCTGCTTGCCGCGTTCAGGCAACCAGGCGTGCTGGGACAGCTCTTCCAGGTTCCGGCTGGAACCGTCCACGGCATCGCCGCACTGCACCTGCGCGCCGTCGAATGCCTCGTTCACGGCTGGGACATCGCCACGGCCACCGGTCAGCAACCCCGGTTCCCCGACGACATCGTCGAGCGGGAACTGGAGTTCTCGCGCGGCAGGCTCACCGACGTCCCACCGGACCGGAGCCCGTTCGCACCACCGCAACCAGCCCCCGACGACGCCGCGCCCCTCGACCGGCTTGTCGCCCTCCTTGGCCGCCGCCTCAACGCATAACGCTGAACACCACCCACTCCGAACTCTGGGCCGATGATGACGTCGGCGGTACGAACCGGCCGCGCCGCCGCATCTTGGATGAAATCGCGCGTAGCCTGACGACATGCGATCCGCCGAGTCGGTTCGTGTCGCTGCGGAGGTAGTGGACGTCGCGGTCCCCTCACGGCCAGGCCGGTTGACCGGGGTCAGCATGGCCGGGTTCAGCGGCCGGGCCAAGGACCTCGTCGAACTTCGGGTGGTCCCGTACCCCGCGGTCACGCTGTTCATCGACCTCGGCGACGGGCTGCTCGTCAACGACGCCAGCGGTCAGCGGCAGCGAGGCGCTGTCGTCCTCGGCATCGCGCCCGACAGCGCTCAAGCCGTTGGCCAAGGCGACGTGGAGTGCCTGCAGGTGCGGCTGTCGCCGGTGCTCGCGTACGCGGTGCTGGGCGCCTCTTCGGAATTGGAGGGGACGACGGTCGCCCTCGATGCTCTTTGGGGGAACGACGCCGCGCGAACCCAAGAGCAACTGCGCGCGGCCGAGTCGTGGGACGACCGGTTCGCGATCGCGGAGGACGCGCTCGCTCGACGACACGACGCGGGACGGACGGTGGACGCGGAAGTCGCCTTCGTCTGGGATCAGATGATGAAAAACCGGGGGAGGGTCCGAATCGAGCGGCTGTCCGCCGAGGTCGGCTGGAGCCGCAAGCGACTGTGGTCCCGGTTCCGGTCCCAAACCGGCCTTACCCCCAAGCGCGCCGCCCAGCTCATCCGTTTCGACCACGCCGTCCACCGCCTCGCCGCGGGGCAAAGCGCGGCACTGGTGGCGGCGCAGAGCGGGTATGCCGACCAGTCCCACCTCCATCGGGACGTCATGGCCTTCGCCGGGGTGACGCCCACGGCCGTTGCGATCGCGCCGTGGCTCGCGGTCGACCCCGTCGCGTGGGCCGCCGCCCAACACCTGTCCAGGCCTTGACACACAAGGAGAACATTTCCCCAAGACGCGCGACGGGCGCTCAGGGCGCGGGGCGCGGGGAAGGCCCGGCCCCCCAGCCGCGCCGGGCGGCGAGCAGGCCGGCCTGGAACCGGGTACGCGCGCCGAGTTCGTCCATCAGCTCGCTGACCCGCCGGTGCACCGTCCGCAGGCTCACGCCGAGCTGGCGGGCGGCCGCCTCGTCCTTGAGGCCGGCCGCGAGCAGCGTGAACAGCGCCGGATCCGGCGGGTTCGCCGGGTCGGCGGCGATGGCTTCGACGGACCTGGCCGGCAACGGCAAGGCCGACCGCCACAGGATCTCGAAGAGGGCGACCAGCGCGTCGAGCAGAGTCGAGGAGTGGATGATGACCGCGCTGTCGGCGATGGCCGGCGCCTCGGTGGTCAGGGGCAGGATCGCGCTCTGCCGGTCGACGATGGCCAGCTTCATGGGTACGTCCGGGCTGATCCGCGCCTCTTCGCCGGCGGCCACCGCCTCCTGGGCGAGACGCAGCTTGCCCGGGATCTCCAGGGCCGAGACGGCGTAGATTCCGCGTACTCGGACACCGCGTTCGAGGCGCTCGAGTTCGCCCGTGTTCTGTTCGGCGGGGTCCTGGGCATAGGGCGGCCGGTCCAATACCAGCAACTCGTCGGTCGCGGCCTGTTGCAACTGGGTGAACCGCTGCGCCACGGCGGTTCGGCCCTGCACGAGCTCGACCAGTTCCTCGGGAGCGCGGTGCTCTGCCGACGGCACCTCGGCGAGCAGCGCGAGCGCGCCCAGCCGCGCCTTGGCCAGCGCCTCCTCCCGGCGCGAAATCAGGGCGGCCACCGCGACGTCCGGCCGGGTCGGCAGGAACCGGACCGGCCGGCCCGCCAGGCGGCTGACCAGACCAAGCTCCTCGAGCCGGGAGAACGTGCGGCGCAGCGACACGGTCGTACGGCCGGTGTGCGCGGCGAGTTCGGACAGGGTGGCCCGGGGCTGGTGCAGCAGGTCCCGGTAAACCCGTTCGTCATCGGCGGAGACCCCGACCTCGGAGAGCACGTTGCCATCCACCGTCGTGCGCCCTCCCGGCTGTCATATGCCTGCAATGACACAAATCTGCCACGTGTTGGGCCTAGATTAAACGATTAATCCTCCGGTAGGACAGACCTGAACATATTGCCATCCCGCAAGCACGGCCTGCCAGGAGACAGCATTGAAGAAGGCACTCACCGTCGGATTCGCGACCGCAATCGCCGTCATGTCAGCCGCCGCACCCGCCATCGCTGCCGAAAGCACGGCCGCTGACAGTTGGAGACCGCCGCAATGCACAACCGTGACCGGCGATGGATCGGTCACGTTCACGCGGAACCAGGGCAAGGTGCTCACGCCGACCAGCCAGCGGCTGCAGCCCGTCACCTATACCACCGGGATGGCGGTCCTCGACCAACCCAACACGCTCCTCGCCATGGAGAACAACACGCTGCTGAGCTCGGTTGACGCCGGCTGTACCTGGAAGGCGCGGGGCGAGATCAAAGGCCGGCACGTGGCATTGGTCCCGGCCGGTGGCGATCGGGCCTACGCCTGGGATCTCGATGGCGGCGTGTCGCTCGCCACACCAGCGGGCGTCACCCCGCTCACCTCGCCAGGCGTGGACCTGGCCGGGTTCGCCGTCGACCGTCGCGACAGCGACCACGTACGGGTCGCCGACGACCTCGGGCGGCTTTACGACTCGACCGACGGCGGGCACACCTGGACGCCCATCGGCGTGCCCGGGCCGCCCCAGGGAGAGTTGACCCTCGTGTACACCGCCGCGTTCGATCCGTCCAATGTGGACCATGTCGTGCTGGGCACGATGGGGACCGGCGCCTACGCCACCTTCGACGGCGGACGCACGTGGACCAAGTCCGCCGGGCTGGGTCCGGGCAATAACGTCAACGTGTTCAGCGGCGTGATCTCTCCGGCGGCGTCGGACGTCGTGTACGTGAATGGCCTGAACGAAGCGGAGTCGAACGCCGGTGCGCCATCCCAGGGCCGCCACATCTACAAGTCGACCGATGGCGGCCGGAACTTCACCCCGGTCGTGGACCAGGACAGCAAGGTCACCCTCCCCAACGGGCCGGTGATGGCCGCCGACCCGAGGGACCCCGGCGCCGTGTACTTCGTGTTCGGAACCTATTACCAGGGCTACGGCACCGACATCTACAAGTACAACTCCAACAGCCGGAACGTCAGTGTGGCCCACAACCCGTACGACCGGGTCACCTCGATCGCGTTCCACCCCCAGGTCCCCGGGTTGATGTACCTCGGGCTGGCCGAAGAGCGGTAACCGCACCCCATGCCTAGGAGGGGTGTCCCGCACCCCTCCTAGGCATACGGCTGGAGACCGCCGCAGTGTTCAACCGTGACCGGCGATGGGTCGGTGACGTTCTCGCGAAACGAGAGCAAGGTCCCGACGGCTATCGGGCCTACGCCTGTCGCGTACAGCGTGGCATTCGATCCGTCCAATATGGACCACATCGTCATGGGCAACATGACGATGGGCGCCCAGGTCACCTTCGACGGCGGACTCGCGTGGACCGGAGTCGCCGGACTGGGCGCGGGCGACGATATCGATGTGTTCAGCGCCGTGATCTCTCCGGCGGACCCGAACGTCGTCTACCTAATGGTACGCAACGAAGCGGAACTGAAGGCCGGTAGGCCGTCCGAGGGCCGGCACATCCACAAGTCGACCGACGGTGGCCGGCACTTCACCTCGGTCGCGGAACAGGACAACAGGATCACGCTCCCCAACGGACCGGTGATGGCCGCGGACCCGAAGGACTCCGGCACCGTCTACTTCATCTACGGAACCTATTACCAGGGCTACGGCACCGACATCTACAAGTACGACTCCCACAGCCAAAACGTCTCGGTGGCCCACAACTCCTACCACCGGATCGACTCGATCGCGTTCCACCCCCGGGCACCCGGGTTGCTGTACTTCGGCGTGGACAAGGAACGGTAACCGCGCCCCATGTCGTGGAGGGAGTGCATGCACCCCCTCCACGACATTGACACATTGTTCAACAAGAAAAAACGCTCCGCGCCAGACATCCTGTTTGCACCCCCGGTTGGATACTCTGACCTGCACAGATGTCACAATGATCGATATTTTCCGCCGCCGGTAACGCTCGACTCGATTGACCTTTCTTTGCCAAAACCTGGCGAGCCCGGTTACCAATCCGCTAAACCTGGACTGTGCACGAGCGGGACCAGAATCTCGGGCGTCGGCGGGCAATTCAGCTCGTACGACGGCTTATGGCGCGCGAACTGCACCGCGGCCCGACGCGCAGCATGAGCCATCCGGTCGTCGTGGTCGAAGGAGCCCGGGGATACGGCAAAACGGCACTGCTCGACGCACTGGCGCACGGTCTCGACCAACGTGTTCCCTACGCACGAGTCAACTTCGAGTCACATCGCGCGGCTTCGGTGCCCGAGGTGTTGTCCGCGATCGCGTTTCAGTTGGGGAAGACCTGTGATCGTTATGGCTCGCTGCGGTTTCCCCTGCTCACGATCGGCCGCAAGGTCATGCGCGCCAAGCTTCCGGAGAGCCGGCCGGAGGCTCGTGAAGCCGTGCGGCGATTGCTTGCCGAACAGGTCGATCTCGAGGCAATGCGCTCGATACTCTTCGACGCGGCCGGTGCGCTCGCCCAAACGCTCTCCCCGGACGATTCGCGCGGGTTCATCCTCCGAATCCTCCTCAGGCTTGGCCTGGAAGGGCTGTCACGCGTGATCCGTCACGCGAAGTCGTTGTCTCCCGACTGGTATGGCCATCGCGATCGCGGCCTGAAGAACAACGGCCTCGACGTGCTCGTCGATCTCAACGCCTGGGTCAAGGACGGCAGTACCTTCGAGATCAACGAGCTCCTCTGGGACGCGTTTCTCACCGACCTTCGTGACAACTTCCAAAATTCCGGTCACGCAGCCGAGATGACGCTCAATTGCGTCGTGCTGCTCGACGACGCGGACACTCCGCTCGGCCAGGAGTTCCTCAACGGCCTGGTGTACACCCGCGAGAGCCGGGTGGTACTCGGGATGGATCCCGGCGATCCGATGACCACCGTCGCGACCAGCCGGGGCGAGCTGCTCTCGGAGGTCGGCCCCCGGGGACTGGTGGAGTTCACCAATCGGAAAACCGACCGCAGCCTGAGGTATGACCCGCAGGGCGAGCCCAACTGGTGGTGCCGGTACCGGCTGGCCGACCTGAGCGAGAGCGAGGCCGGCATCATGGTGTCCTCGCTCCCGCCGAACACCGACGGTCACGTTCAGCCGATCGCCGGCCATCAGTTGACGTCGATGGTCTACAGCTTCACGGGTGGCCACCCGGCGTCGACCGCGATGCTGGTGGAGGCGACGAGCAAACGTCCGCTGAAGTTCGGGAGCACGCTGGCGGTGCTGCTCGATCGCCCGGAATCCGGCCACGATGCGGATCGTCCGCCGCTGGGAGAGAGTCTGCGGCGACAGTTGCTCGGCGAGTTCACTGTGGACACTTACCGCGACCTGGTCACCTGCGCAGCCGCGCGTACCAGGCAGCACGCCAGCCTGCTGGCCGCGCGCGGGGAGCTGCTCGTCGGCGGCCTCAACAGCTACCAGGAGATCGCACCGGTGCTGTGGCCGGCTTCCGGCGGGGCCGGACCGAACGTCCTGCGCCGGCTGTTGTTACGGGAACTCGCCGCGAGATCCGACGACGAAACGGCGAACTGGACGAAGGTCGTCGAGTGGTTACGGGCCCGATGCGAGGAGGATGCCGACGACGAAGGCGTCCTGCACTACGCACTCGCCAACGGCGACATCGCGACCACCTGCGAGGGCCTGCGGCAGCGGTTGACCGCTGACGACCCGGTGGGTTGGGTGCGGCTGCTGCGCTCGGTGACCTCGATGCCCCGCCGTCCGGTGCCGTCCGCGGACTCCGAGGTTCCGCCGATGGACCAGTTGGCCGCCGCGATCGACAATCCGTCCTCGCGGCTGCACCGGCTGGTCGTCGCGCGATGGATCGTCTTCGATCCCTTCATCTCCAACCGGCGGCGCGCCCTGCACCGGCGGATCGCGGCCGACTACGACTTCGTCGCCGGGCTCGCACAGGGCGACCCGGAGCCGCTGCTGAACGAGGCCGACTACCACCGCAGGCAAGCCGAGCTCTGGAGCTGAGGAGGGCCAGTGCCAGACGATCACGTGTTCCACGACGCGGATCCCTTCGTCCCGCCAAGGCCACCGGGCTTCTGGCGCCGGGTCAGGGGCTGGCTGCGCCGGCACCTTCGCGCGGTCGCACTGGTCTCGGTGATCGTGATCGTCGCCGGGTCGGCCGCTTGGTATTTTTGGCCACGCAATGACTGCGGAGGCTCGGCGTCCCTGCAGAAGATCGACGGTGAATGCGTCGGGGTCACGGATGGCAGCTATTCGTTCGAGAATTCCCTGACCGAGGTGGAGAACAAGATCGCCGCGGAGAACGCCGCGGTGGCCGGATCCGGGCACACCGTGACGATCGCCCTGCTGGACCCGTTGACGGTCAACCCGACGTCGGCCGTGACGGCCGAGCAGATCCAGTACGAACTCGAGGGCGCGTATACGGCCCAGTACCGGATCAACCACACCGGGGCCGCCGGAGATCAGCGTCCGCTGGTCAAGCTGATGCTGGCCAACTGGGGTAGTCACGAGCTGCAGTGGCAGACCGTGGTCGAGCAGTTGGAAGGGATGGTGAACGACCCGGATCCGCTGGTGGCGGTGACCGGCCTGCGGTTGTCCACCGTGCAGACCGAGCAGGCGGCCAAGCATCTGGCCCAGCACGACATTCCGATGGTGAGCGCCATCGCCACCGCCGACCAGCTCAACTACGGGGCCATCCGGGGCTTCGTCCGCGCGTCGCCGTCCAATTCGGACTACGTCGCGGCCCTGAACGCCTACCTGAGCCACCGCCCCGACCTGGATTCGGCGATCATGGTCTACGACGCCAATTCGGACGTCAACCGCGACCCGGGGACCACCTCCGGCGCGGACCTGTTCACCCGCTCCCTGCGCGACGACTTCATCGCGGAACTCGGGAGCCTGATCAAATTTCCCGCGCAGAACTACGTGGGAATATCCGGCCCGACCCCGGCCCCACCGGACCTGTTCACCAATATCACCGCGAACATCTGCGCGGTCCGGCCCAAGGTCGTGCTCTTCGCCGGCCGGGTCGTCGATTTCCCCAGTTTCCTGGAGTCACTGCGCACCCGGGTCTGCCCGGACACCCCGCTGACCGTGGTCGCGTCCGGGGCCGATTTCGGGGGACTGGAACTCCGGTCGAAGGAGGCGCAGTTGCGGGAGAAGAACCTCAGCATCGTGTTCGCCACCGAAACCGATGCCCAGGGCTGGGAGAACGGCGCCGCGGGGACCCCGCCGTTCTTCAAGGAGTTCTTCGACCAGTTCCGCCAACTCGGGTTCGACCAGAAGCACCTCGACGAAGGCGCCGCGATCTCCACGCACGACGCGCTGCTCATCGCGGCGAAGGCCGCACGACTGTCCAGCCGCGCACGTCCTGATCACGCCGTGCCGAGCAACAGCGACGTGCTCAACCAGATGCTCAACCTGAACAGCCTGGACGAGGTGCCCGGGGCAGCCGGTCAGCTGAGTTTCAGCTTCCGCGCGGAGAACAGCGGAAATCCCAGTAACAAGCCGATCCCGGTGATCGAGGTGCCGTCCACCGCAGCGGTCCAGACCGCCGAGGTCTACCACACGAAATAGTCATCGGCGCTACCCCGGCACGCTGCCGGAGGCAAGGATGCGCTGCACGCGTTCGGCGTTCATGGCGATGTGATGGCTGGCTTCCCGCACTGCCCGATCGTGGTCCCCGGCGCGGATCGCCGCCATGATCGGCTCGTGCTCGGCCACCACCTGATCCGGGTGCTCGAATTCTCGTTCGTAGGAGGAGAGCGCCATCAGGTAGAAGCGGAGTTCCCGGGTCAACTCCGCATGAAACCTGCTGATTCGCTCGCTTCCGAGCGTGGACACCATCGCGGTGTGCAACGCGAGATCGGCCTCGACAATGCGCCTCTGGTCATGCGATGCCGCCACCTGGACCAGGTTGTCGAACGCGGCCTCGATGGTGGCCAGACCCTCGCTTGTCAAGGGCCGTGCGAGCGCGGCCGTCTCGAGACGTTCGCGTGCGGTGTACAACTCGTCCACCGTGGACGGAGTCGGGGAAATGACGACGGCGCCGCGGTTGACCTCGCACCGGACCAGCCCGCCGAACTCCAACATGCGCACCGCCTCGCGGACGGTATTGCGCGCTATGCCCAGTTCGGTCGCGATCGCCGCCTCACGCAGCCGTTCACCTGGTTTGAACACACCGGCGAGGATCCGCTCGGACAGACCGTCCGCGACCTGCTGCGCAGTGGTCGTCCGGCGCACCACCAATCCCTCGAGCGCCGACATACGCGGTCCGCCTTCACGGTCTAGTCAGTGTCGCTTCAAAGTGCGCGCGATCGGATTCGGGTAGCCAGGCCGTGGCTCCCGCGCGGTCCTTACCTCCCTAGGTCGGCGGCCTACCTCCCCAAATCCGAAGCCTCCGGCGCGCGCCCGTGGTTGCCTCGGTTGGGAAAACGGACTTTGAGCGCATCCCGCTCATGCGGGCTAGCGTCCAACTGCAGAACTGTACTACAGTCCGCGCCAGCCCTCGTGCGACCAGCGGCAAAGATGCCGCAGGAAGGACGGAGAACGGTGCACAACCCGGCAGATGCTCGCGTAGAGGTGGAACAACCACAACTACGGCCAGGCTTGCGGCAGCGCCACGTTCGGATGATCGCCCTCGGTGGCATCATCGGCGCAAGCCTGTTCGTCGGCAGCGGATCGGTCATCCACACGGTCGGTCCGGCCGCGATCCTCTCCTATGCGCTCGGCGGCGTCCTGGTCATCCTGGTGATGCGGATGCTCGGTGAGATGGCCACCGCCTCGCCGACCTTGGGCTCGTTCATGGAGTACGCCACCGAGTCGCTCGGCGGCTGGGCCGGCTACGCGATCGGCTGGCTGTATTGGTATTTCTGGGTGGGCGTCGTCGCGTTCGAGGCCGTCGCCGGGGCCAAGCTGCTGATCATGTGGATCCCCGGTGTCCCGCAGTGGATCTTCTCGCTGATCCTGATGCTCCTGCTGACCGCGTCGAACATGGTCTCGACCCGGTCGTTCGGCGAAACCGAGTTCTGGCTGGCCTCCATCAAGATCGTGACGATCGTGGTCTTCCTGGCCGCGGGCGCCCTCTTCGTGCTCGGCCTGTGGCCGCACGGGACGCTCTCGATCGGCAACGTGGTGCACTACGGGTTCGCGCCGAACGGGGTCTCCGCGATCCTGCACGGCGTCGTGCTGGTGGTTTTCGCTTATGTGGGCACGGAGATCGTGACGATCGCGGCCGCGGAGTCGGCCGACCCGGTGAAATCGATCGTGAAGGCGACCTCGTCCACCGTGTGGCGCGTGATCATTTTCTATGTCGGGTCGGTGACCCTCCTGGTCATGATCACGCCCTGGGTCGACATCCCGACCCAGACCAGCCCGTATGCGGCCGCCTTCACCAAGATGGGCATCCCGACGGCCACCACGATCATCAGCGTCGTCGTGCTCACCACCGTCCTGTCGGTCCTGAACTCCGGCCTGTACACGGCATCGCGCATGCTCTTCGCGCTACAGCGGCACCGTTGGGCCCCGAAGTGGATCGCGGACCGGAACCGGCGAGGAGCACCCTGGAAGGCCATCCTCGCCTCCACGGTCGTCGGCTACGTCGCCGTGATCATGAGCTATGTGGCGCCCGACGGCATCTTCGATTTCATCATCAACTCCGCGGGTGCGGTGGGACTCTTCGTCTACGCAATCATCGCCGGCTCGCAGCTGCGCATGCGACGCCGGCTCGAACGTGAAGCTCCGGAACGCCTCAAGATCCGCATGTGGGGCTATCCCTACCTGAGCTGGATCGTCCTCGTGGCCATCATCCTGGTCGTGGGCTCGATGCTCCTGGTCGAGGACGCACGATCGCAGCTGTACCTGAGCGTTCTCAGCGCGGTCGTCATCCTCCTCACCTACCTCATCGTCCGTCGCAGGACGCGCGCCACGGCAGCCAAATAACCCTTGGGAGATTGGAGAATTCCATGTCCGTCAAGAGAACCGAGGTTCTCACCGGACCGGCCTTGTGGAGCGCGCAGGCACACTTCCCTTCGGTCCTCGGACGTCAACTCGTCATCGACCGAGGCGAAGGGAGCTACGTCTTCACCTCCGACGGCCGGCGCCTGTTCGACGGCACGGCCGGCCTGTGGTACGCGAACATCGGCCACGGCCGCGCCGAACTCGCCGAGGCGGCCTACGAACAGATGCGGCGCTTGGAGACCTACCACATCTTCGGGCGGTTTCTGAACGACCGAGCCGTCGAACTGGGTGAACGGCTGGTCGGTCTGTCCCCGATCGCGGACGCCAAGGTCATTCTCAACAGCGGCGGAAGCGACGCGATCGACGTGGCGTGCAAACTGGCCCGACGCCATTGGCAACTCGAGGGCCGGGCAAGTAAGACGATGATTCTCAGCCGCGAGTTCGCCTACCACGGCTTGCATGCCTACGGCACCAGCATCGCCGGACTCGAGATCAATCGCGTCGGCTACGGCACGGACTCGCTCGTCCCCGAGACCGCGCGTGTCTCCACCGACGACATCGAAAAGGTCGAGTCGACCGTCCACGAGATCGGCGCGGAGAACATCGCCGCGCTGGTGGCCGAGCCCATCCAGGGAACGGGCGGAGTCATCACGCCCGCGCCGGGTTATCTGGAAGGCCTGCAACGCATCTGCCGCGAGAACGACATTCTCTTGGTGGCCGACGAGGTGATCACCGGTTTCGGGCGCACCGGTCACATGTTCGCCACGCAGCGATACCACCTCGAGCCCGACCTGATCGTCTTCGCCAAGGGCGTCACGTCCGGCTACGCGCCGTTGGGCGGCGTACTCGTGTCCCCCCGGCTCTGGCAGCCGTTTTACCGGAACTCCCCGGACACCCCGTCATTCCGCCACGGCACGACATACGCCGGCCACGCGACCTCCTCCGCGGTCGCGCTCCGCAACCTCGACATTCTCGAGACCGACAAGCTGTTGCCCCGCGTCGAAGAACTGGAGCAGTTGCTCGCCCACGAGTTGGCCGGCCTGGAGAGCCGAGAAGGCGTTGACGCGACTCGGGTGGCCGGCCTGCTCGGCGGGGTCACGCTTGCCGGGCAAATCAGCGCCGAGGCCGTTACCGACGAACTCATCGAACACGGCTTCATTGCCCGCCCGCTACGCGGCAACACCGTTCAGTTCAGCCCGCCGTTCATCGCCACGGACGACGAAATCCGGGCAATGGTGGCCGCCCTCGACAGCGTCATCGCCGACCACGAGCGCCGATAACCGATACGACGCTGTCTGTCAACGCCAAGCTTTGATGAGTGACCCGTTACTGTCGGAAATCGGCAGTAACGGGTCACTCATGCGAACTCGATGGCCACGGCAGCGCCACTCGCGGAAGAGGTCAGGAGCGGCAGGTGCGGAGATCTCCTTGTGAACGGCCTCGATGTTGTTGCCATCGGGGTCGTTCACTGGTGATGGCTCAGCGCTGTGCGGCGCGGACGCCTTGCTCGACCCGGTCGCCCAGGTCCTTGTCTACGTTGCGCCAGTATTCGAAGGCACGCAACAGAACCGGTTCGGTCACCCGGTTGAGCAGGTGCCCGACGATGTTGCTGACCAACCGGTCCCGCGCGGCGTCGTCCAGGACCTTGCGGACCAGCGTGCCGGGCTGGCCCCAGTCGTCATCGTCGCTTCGTAGTGTGTAGGCGGTGCGGACCATGTCGCCGTCGAGGTGCCACAGCGGTTCGGCGGTGCGGCTGGGATCTGCCTGCGGGCCGCCATAGGAGTTGGGCGCGTACACCGGGTCGGACACGTTGTGGACCCGCATCACGCCGTCCTTGCTGTAGCTGTTGACCTCGACCTTGGACTCGTTCACCGGGATCTGCTTGTAGTTGACCCCGAGCCGGGCGCGGTGCGCATCGGCATAGGAGAAGTCCCGGGCCAGCAGCATCTTGTCCGGTGACAGGCCGGTACCGGGCACCTGGTTGTTGGGTTCGAACGCGGCCTGCTCGATCTGGGTGTGGTGATCGGTGGGGTTGCGGTTCAGCGTCAGCCTGCCCACTTCGTGCAGCGGATAGTCACCGTGCGGCCACACCTTGGTCAGATCGAACGGGTTGAACCGGTAGGTCTTGGCCTCCTCGAACGGCATGATCTGCACCTTCAGCGTCCAGCTCGGGTACTCCCCGCGCTGGATCGCCTCGAACAGGTCACGCCGGTGGTAGTCGGTGTCCTTGCCGGCCATCTCGTCGGCTTCGGCCTGGGTGAAGAACTCGATGCCCTGGTCGGTGACGAAGTGGTACTTGACCCAGAAGATCTCCCCGGCGGCGTTGACCCAGCTGTAGGCGTGGCTGCTGTAGCCGTTCATGTGCCGCCAGGTGCGCGGGATGCCCCGGTCGCCCATCAACCAGGTCACCTGGTGCGCCGACTCCGGGGACAGCGTCCAAAAGTCCCACTGCATGTCATGGTCGCGCAAACCGTTGTCCGCCCGGCGCTTCTGCGAACGAATGAAATGCTGGAACTTCAGCGGATCGCGCACGAAGAACACGGGAGTGTTGTTCCCGACCATGTCGAAGTTGCCCTCGGAGGTGTAGAACTTCAACGCGAACCCGCGCGGATCGCGCCAGGTGTCCGGGCTGCCCCGTTCTCCGGCCACGGTGGAAAACCGGATCAGCGTGCCCGTCCTGGTGCCCGGCTGGAACACCGCCGCCTTGGTGTAGGCACTGACGTCGTTGGTCACCTCGAAGTACCCGAACGCACCCGACCCCTTGGCATGCGGCTGCCGCTCCGGAATCCGCTCCCGGTTGAAATTGGCCATCTGCTCGATCAGATAGTGATCATGCAACAGAATCGGGCCGTCGGGACCCACGGTGAGCGAGTGCTCCTGGCTGGCAACCGGAATGCCGGCATCGGTCGTCGTCGGCTTCGGTTTTGAGGTGGTCATGCAGGTTTCTCCCTTCTCGTTCCTGCGGGTGTACCCAGCGGCGGTGCGGCCAACACGAGGCGCACGGGCCAGAGCTGTGATGGGCGAGTGCTGTGCGTGCTACGTTGGGTCTCGGTCGTGTTCTCCACGGTCCCGGACGAGCGCGTCGTACCCGGTCATGCAAGACGGCGCAGCAATGTTGACGCATTACTGCGGAGGGTCGTCATGGCGTGGCTTGTGCTTGTCCTGTCAGGTTTTTTCGAGACGGTGTGGGCTGCCGCGCTCAGCGCGTCGCGCGGGCTTTCACGGTTGGTGCCGAGTGTCGTGTTCGGCGTCGCTCTCGCGATCAGCATGGTGGGACTCGGCTTCGCGTTGCGGACTTTGCCGGTCGGTACCGCCTACGCGGTCTGGGTCGGCATCGGCGCCAGCTGCACGGCCGTGTACGGCATGGTGGCGATGGGCGAGCCCGCCTCCGCCGGCCGGATCACGTGCCTGGTGCTGATCGTCGCCGGCGTCATCGGCCTAAAGCTGCTCCGCTAACGCCTACCGCAGGCGCCTGTGTCCCCGCTCCAGGCAGCCGAGTTCCCGGTTCAGGCCGCCGAGTTCCCGCTCCAGGCGGGCGTGTCCCCAGTTCAGGCCGCTGAGTTCCCGGTTCAAGGCACTGAGTTCCCGGGTTCGCGCGGATTCGGAAGGTAGCCTTGATCATCAGCTGAGTGCGGGGAGCCGGCCGGATCGGCACGCTGGTGGATCGCCGCGATCTCCGGGTCACGATGGTGGCGGTCGATCTGGTCCGTGCGGCGGTGATCGCCGCGCGCGCGATCACGATGATCCTCGAGGCGGTAAGCCGAGGCAACCGGGGCGCTCGCGGGAGGCGGCCGGGCGGCGGCCGTCGGGGTACAGGCGCCGATCCTGGCCGGCGTGCTCCCGCTGATCGGCGCGGCATTGCTGGTCGCCCGGCCGGCCATCGCCCAACCCAGCTGACCGCTTGGGAGACCACGGCGAGAAACCGTCGTGAAACCGCCGTGATCCCGGCTCCCGGCACGCTGGCGGCCATGTCAACCAACTCGACCACGCCGGCGATCGCGGCGGCCGGACTGCGCAAGTCGTTCGGCGACCACGTCGTGCTCGCCGGCGTCGATCTCCACGTTCCGGCGGGAACGATCTTCTCGTTGCTCGGCCCGAACGGCGCCGGGAAGACCACAATGGTCCAGATACTGTCCACATTGCTCAGTCCCGACGCCGGTCAGGTGCACGTCGCCGGGCACGACCTGGTCCGCAGCCCCGATTCGGTTCGCGCCGCGATCGGGGTGACGGGCCAGTTCTCGGCGGTGGACAACCTGCTCACCGGTGAGGAAAACCTGCTCCTGATGGCGGATCTGCACCACCTGGGCCGCCAGAACCGCCGCCGTCGCGCGACGGAACTGCTCGAACGGTTCGATCTCACCGACGCGGCAAGGAAACCGGCGGTCACCTACTCCGGCGGCATGCGGCGCCGGCTGGACCTCGCGATGAGCCTGGTCGGAACGCCGCGCGTGATCTTTCTCGACGAGCCGACCACCGGGCTCGACCCGCGCAGCCGCCGCGCCATGTGGCAGATGATCCGCGAACTGGTCGCGGGCGGCGTCACGGTCTTCCTCACCACGCAGTACCTGGACGAAGCCGACCAGCTCGCGGACCGGATCGCGGTACTCGACCACGGAAACCTGGTCGCCGAGGGCAGCCCGGCCGAACTCAAGCGCCTGGTGCCCGGCGGGCACATCCGTCTGCGGTTCGAAGAACTGCGCAGTCTCCACGCAGCGGCCGGCGTGCTGGGTGAAGTCTCCGTCGACGAGGACACGCTGACTCTGCAAGTTCCCGGCGACGGCGGCGTCCGGTCGTTGCGGGCACTGCTCGACCGGCTCGAAGACGCCTCGGTCGAGGTCGGCGAACTGTCCGTGCACACCCCCGATCTCGACGACGTGTTCCTCGCCCTCACCGGCCACACCGACGACGCGAAAGTGACCACACGATGACCACCCTTTCCCATGCACTGAGCGACTCCGCCACGATGTTGCGGCGCAACCTCAAGCGCATGCTGCGCTACCCGGCCATGACTTTCGTGCTCATCGGCATGCCGGTCATCTTCCTGCTGCTGTTCGTGTACGTCTTCGGCGGCACGCTCGGCAATGGTCTCGGCGGGTCCGGTGGTCTCGGCGGGTCCGGCGGCAGGTCCGCATACGTCAACTACCTCGCCCCCGGGATCATCCTGATGACGGTGTCGGCCGCCGTCCAAGGCACCGCGGTATCGGTCGCGATGGACATGACCGAAGGCATTGTGGCCCGGTTCCGCACCATGGCGATCGCCCGCGTCTCCGTGCTCACCGGCCACGTCGTCGGCAGTCTGATCCAGGCCATGCTCGGCATGGCCGTGGTGACCGCGGTCGCGGTGGCCATCGGTTTCCGGCCCACCGCCGGGGTTCTCGAATGGCTCGCGGTCGTCGGCATCCTGGCGATGATCGCCTTCGCGCTCATCTGGCTGTCCGTCGCACTCGGCCTGGTGAGCAAGACCGTGGAGGGGGCGAGCAACACGCCCATGCCCCTGATCCTCCTGCCGTTTCTGGGCAGCGGGTTCGTCCCCACCGACTCGATGCCGGCCGGTTTACGCGTCTTCGCCGACTACCAGCCGTTCACCCCGTTCATCGAGACCGTGCGGGGTCTGTTGATGGGCACTCCCATCGGCAACAGCGCGATCCTCGCGATCGGCTGGTGCGTCCTCATCGCGCTGGGAAGTTACCTGTGGGCAAGGCAACTGTTCAACCGTGACCCGTCGCCGCGTTAAGCGCGGCCAGCGCGGCTTCACACAGTTCGTCCCGACTCAGGCCGGCATACGTCGCGATCGCCTTGGCGTATGCCGCCTGGTCGCCGCGCTCGGCGGCCTGCCGGGCGAGGGCGACGGACATCGTCGGGAACTGCGCGAGGTAGGCGAACCGCTCGGCTAGGGCGACCAGACGCGCCCCCGACCGGGCGGCACCACGGTCGAAATCCACCATGGCCAGCGCCAGCAACAGTGCACCGCAAAGCGGAAAACCCGTGAGGTTGGACGGTGAATACCGGCCGGTGTCGGTGAGCAACACCCGCAGCGCATCCGCGAGTTCGCCGGGAGTTTCCTCGACCAGGTCGAGGAAACCGTGCCGCGCGTGCGCCACCACGGCGACCGCCTTGATCTCCAGCGTCCACGGCTCCAGCCCCGGCTCGACCGGCCGGCCGAGGACCTCGCCGTCCGACGCGCTGTCCATGGCCCGCCGCCACGACGTGAGACCGTCGTCGATCTCGCCCCGGGCAAGCAGGCACTCGCCGCGCACCGCGAGACCGAACGAGTGGTAGGTCAACCGCGCGTCGGGCGAGCCCGCCCCCACCTTCCGGAACCACCGCTCGGCTTCGTCGACCTCGCCGACCTGGAGACAGGCGAGCGCGATCCCCCAGCCCGTCCCGATCTCGTCCACCCAGACGTCGAGTTCCTCCTGCATCGACCACAGGAGCCGCAGGTGGCGCAGCGCCTCGTGGCCCTGATCATGGTGCATGTGCAACTCGGCGAGTCGTGCCCGGATAATGCCCCACAGCCACGGAAACTCCGAACGGTCGAGCCCGTCCAGCATCCGGCCCGCGGCCCGCAACGCGGCGTCGACATCGCCCGCGGCCTCCCAGAAATAGCTGGTGATCACGCCGGCGATCCCGGCCAGCAGCGGCTTCTCACTGTCGCACAAGCCGATCAGTGCCTCGGGATCCAGCTCCGGCAGGGCACACAGGATGGCCGCGATGGCCCGGACGGGAGTGTCCGGCGGGGCCGGTGGCAGCCGGCGCAGGATGACCAGTGAGCGCGTCGCATAGACACCTTTGACGGTGAAGGTGTACGCGGCCGACAGGGCCGCGGCCGTGCGCGTGACCTCGACGAATTCCGGCTCCGGCCGGTAATGCGACAGGAACCGGTCGGTTTCCTCGCGCCCGGAACTGCGCGCACGATTTGGCTCGAACGTCCACAGTGCACTCAGCACGGCGGCGGTGGCCGCGACGGTAGCGCCGTCCTCGATGGCGAGCGCATATCGGAGCGCCTGCATGAGGTTGTCCTGCTCGGTGCGGATCAGCTCGGTGGCCGGGGCGAGGTCGGGGCCGAACGGCGAATCGTGATGCGACAACCCGAAATTCCGGGCCCAGGAAAGGAAAGCACGCCACACTCCGTCCGTCTCGCCGGCTTCTTCCCGCTTCAGCGTGCTGAACTCGCGGACGGTCTCCAGCATCCGGAACCGGGCCCCGGCCCGGGTGTCGGCCACCTTGAGCAACGACTGGTCGACCAGATCCTCCAGGACATCGTCCGCTCCCCCGAGCAGTTGCCGTGCGGCGTCCGCGGAGAATCCACCGGGGAACACCGACAGCGCGCGCATCGCCGCCTGTCCCGCGGGTTCGAGCAGGTTCCAGCTCCACTCGACGACCGTCCACAAGGCACGGTGACGGGCTGGCGCGCCCCGATTTCCCCCGCGCAGCAAGGAAAACCGATCGTCCAGCCGCCGCGCGACCTCGGCGACCGACATCACCCGTACGCGCGCCGCCGCGAGTTCCACCGCGAGCGGCAGCCCGTCGAGATGGCGGCACAGTTCCGTCACGACATCCGGTGGCAACTCGGCACCGGGACGGGCCGCCCGCGCCCGCTGCGTGAACAGCTCGACGGAGGTGGACAGGTCGAGTTCCGGCAGCAGGTACACCGATTCCGACGACAGGCCGAGCGGCGCCCGACTGGTGGTCAGGACCCGCAGATCGCGCGTCAGCGACACCAGGGCGCGCACCAACTCCGCGACGCCGCCGATGACATGCTCGCAGTTGTCCAATACCAGAAGGGCCGGAGCCGGGCTGAGCACGGCCGCGATGCTCGTGACCACGTCAGTCGCGATGGATCGCAAACCACGAAGGGACTCCCCGCCGCCGAGCGCCGACGCGACCTCCACGGCGACATCGTCGTCGGTGGTGACCCCGGCGAGCGCGACGAAGTACACCGTGCGTTCGGTGGCCTGGCGGCTAACGCCGTGCGCGAGCCGGGTCTTGCCCAGCCCGCCCGGCCCCACGATCGAGGTGACCCGCGAACTGCGCAGCAGGTTGGCGACCGCGGTCAGGTCGTCGTCGCGACCGAGCAACGGGTTGGGCTCGTGCTCGACGCCGTGCCGGACGGCCGGCGTCGTTTCCTGCAGCAACTCCCGGTGTGCGGCTTGCAGCGCCGCACCCGGATCGCTGCCCAGCTCGTCTCGCAGCGACCGCCGGTACTCCTCGTACCTGGCCAGTGCCGCCGAGGGACCCGTCGTGGCCGCTTCACAACGCAGCAGTTCCAGGAGCACCTCCTCGTCCCGCGGGTGCTCCCGGAACAGCGCGGTCAGCGCATCGACCGCCTCCGCATGGCGGCCCAGCCGCGAAAACGCCAACGCGCGGGCACGCACCAGCGCCCGGTAGACCGGAACACGCTCGGCCCGCAGCCTGGACAACGGGTCTTCGGCCGCCGTGTCGGCCTGCGCGGCCCCGTCCCAAGGGGGTCTGGGGGCTTGCCCCCAGGCGGGGTCCGGAGGTTGCACCCCTGGAAGACACAGCGGTCCGGGGGCCTGCCCCCAGGCCGGGTCTGTGGGTTGCACCTCCAGAGAACACAACTTGAGCCCTGCTTCGGCCGCCGCCAGCGCCGCCGCGTGGTCGCCCGCACGGGCTTGCTTCGCGCTCGCCGCCGCACTGAGCAGCACAGCGGAGGAGTCAACCTGCTCCTCGCTGAGGGTGAGGCGGTAGCCGGTGGCCGTCCGCGTGATCAGGTCGGGGCCCAGTTGCGCACGAGCGCGGGAAACGAGGATCTGCAACGCCTTCGTCGGGTTTTCAGGCCGCTCGTCCGGCCACAATCCCTCCACGAGCCGCCCGGTGCCGCAGCCCGAGCGCAGGTCACCGGCGAGGAGCGCGAGCAGGCCACGCAACCGGGGACCGCTGATCTCCCGGTCGCGGTAGGCAACCCGCGAAAGCAGGATCAACTCGGTGGTCACGTCAAGCAGGTTAACGAGCCACCGGGAAGCTACCGGCCCAGTGCTTCGTCCAACTCCGCCAGCAACCGGGCCTTCGGCCGCGCGCCGACGAGGGTCCATACCGGCTGGCCGTCGCGGAAGAGGATGAGCGTCGGCAGCGACATCACCTGATAATCGCGCGGGGTGAGCGCGTTCTCGTCCGTGTTGAGCTTCCGGATCGTGAGCGAACCAGCCCGCTCGCGCGCGATCTCGTCCAGGATCGGGGCGATCCGGTGGCAGGGCGGGCACCACTGCGCCCAGAAATCGACCAGGACGGGCAGGTCACCGGCAAGGACTTCCCGCTCGAAGGTCGCGTCCGTGACGGCGAGCACCTCGCCGGAGTGGGTGGTGGGCATCAAGACTCCTCGATGTCGTTGGCTTCGGCTTCGGCTTCGGCCTTGGCTTTGGCTTAGGCTTCGGCTTTGACTTTGACTTTGACTTTGACTTTGGCTTTGGCTTCGGCTTCGGCTTCGGCTTCGGCAATAGCGGGATCGGTCACGACGATGTCGTTGGCTTCGGTGATATCCGGGTCGGTCACGACGCAGGGGCCGGGCTGCGGGGCCAGTGCGCGGGCCAGCTTGGCGACGAGGCTCGCTCGCACCGCGTTGAGCTGGTCGAGGCAGGCATCGACCTCGTCGAGCTTGCGCTGGTAGACCTCGATGGAATCGGCGCAGGAGTCGCCGGTCTCGTGACCGGACCGCAGGCAGTCGACGAACGGCCGGGTGTCCTCCAGGCTGAACCCCACCGCCTGCAGCGTCTGGATCTCGTTGACCAGCCGGAAATCCTCCTCGCCGTACTCCCGGTACCCGTTCGCCGAGCGCCGCGCTTCGAGCAGCCCTTGTGACTCGTAGAACCGCAACGCCCGGGTCGTGGTACCGGCACGCCGGGCGAGTTCACCGATCCGCATGACGTCGACGGTAAACCTTGACCCGAACGTCAAGGCAACGCTCGCCGCTCCCCCCGCGAGTCCCCCACTCCCGACACGCGAGTCCCCCACTCACGACCCGCGAGTCCCACATTCGCGACCCGCGAGTCCCACGTTCACGGCGTGCCAGTCGAACGTTCGCCGCGCGCGAGCGGAACCTTCGTGGTGGCCGAGTTCACTCGCGTGCCGAGCCGCGCACACAAGGGCCTGAAACGGGGACACGGGGCCCTGAACCGAGAACACAAGGGCCTGAAGCGGGGACACGGCGCACAATGGGCGCGTGGAGCAGTTGGTGGAGTCGGTGTCATGGCGCCCCGCGCCGCCGCTGCGCGCCATGGTCGCGTACTACCACGGCTACCGTCAGGCCGGGTATCCGCCGGCGAAGCACCGCGGCCTGCCCTCGCCGTACCTGACGCTGATCATCACCTTCGACGACCCGCTGCTGGTCACCGCGCATCCGGACCCGCGCCAGCACGGCGGCCACTACCGCACGCTGATCGGCGGCCTGCACACCCGGCCCGCGCTGATCACACGCACGGAACGCGAGGCCGGCATCCAACTCGCGCTCAATCCGCTGGGCGTGCCCGCGTTGCTCGGGCTGCCCGCGGGCGAGCTGGCCGGGATCGACCTCGACGCGGCCGAGGTGTTCGGCCCCACAGCGGAGGAGATCCGCGAACGGGTCAGCGCCGCCACGACCTGGCCCCAGCGGTTCGCGGTGCTCGACGAGGTGCTCCTGCGCCTCACCGACCAGGACGGCCTTCCGGACCCGGCGCCGGAGGTCTACCAGGCATGGCGGCGGTTGATCACCACGGCCGGTACGGCCCGGGTGGGCCGGATCGCGCAGGAGGTCGGCTGGAGCGACCGGCACCTGGCCAACCGGTTTCGCAGCGCGGTCGGGCTTTCACCCAAGGAGACAGCCCGCGTGATGCGGTTCGACCGGGCACGCCGCCGCTTGCAGCGGCAGGCCGTCGAGGGCCACGTGGCGCCGCTGGCCGAACTGGCCGCCGCCACCGGCTACTACGACCAGGCCCACCTCGCCCGCGAGTTCCGGGAACTGGCCGGGTGCTCGCCGAGCCGCTGGCTCGCCGAGGAGTTCGGAAAAGTCCAAGCCGGCGCGCCGGCCGAGCCGGAACCATGGCCGGCATGACACAGACGACTCCGGCCCCACAGGTTTGGCCGACCCTGCGCGCCCGGGACGCCCGGGCGCTGATCCGCTTCCTCGTCGACGCGTTCGGTTTCGAGGAAACCGCCGTTTTCGCCGATGGTGACGTCGTTCACCACGCTCAACTGTCCTGGCCGCTGGGCGGCGGGATCATGCTCGGTTCGGTTCGCGAAACCGCCGAGGACCTCTGGCCGGTGCAACCGGGCTCCTTCGGGGCATACGTGGTGGCCGACGACGTCGACGCGTTGTTCGCCCGAGCCAAGGCCGCAGGTGCCGAGGTGGTCAAGGAGCCCTACGACACCGACCACGGGTCGCACGACTTCATCGTGCGTGACCCGGAGGGCAACCGCTGGAGCTTCGGTACCTACCGCGGCGAACCGCGCAAAGGCGCGTAATTCGGTCGCCGAAAAACGTTATTGGCAAGGCGCTAATTGACAGCCGATGACCGGATTCACCCAGAAGGGTTGTCAAAGATTCAAGTTCCGCGGTAAAGCTTGCCGAAAGGCCGCGAAAGTTGGAATAGTGCGGCGCGCGGATTCCTCCTTTCGCACAGGGGACCCCTCCGGCCCCGGGTCAGAAGCCACCGGGCCGGAGGGCATCCGCGAGATCAGCAGTGGTCGAGCATGTCGTTCAGCGCGGCCTTCTCGGCCTCGGTGACGGTCAACTGGTAGTAGTCCTTGACCTGAATCCAGTCGGTCGCGTACACGCACCAGTCCGACTGCAGCGGCGGGCGCCATTCGTCCGGCGCCTTGTCCCCCTTCGACTGGTTGACGCGGTCGGTGACCGCGAGCAGCTGGGGCCGGGTCAGGTCGTTGGCCAGCTCCTTGCGCCGTTCGGTGGTCCACGACGAGGCGCCACTCACCCAGGCGTTCGCCAAGGGCACGATGTGATCAATGTCCACATCGGACGCGCTGGTCCAGGTGGCGCCGTCGTACGGGCTGTGCCAGGTGCCCGAGACGGCCCGGCACTCGGCGTCGGTCCGGACGTCCTGCCCGTCCCGGCTGAGCACCGTCTCGCGCGTGTCACACTTGCCGGAAATCGTTTCCCAGTGCGGAAACTTGTCCCGCGAGTACCCTTCCATCGTCCCGCGCGCCTGCACCACCAGGCGGGACAACTCGGTGCGTGCGGTCGCGCTGTCCGCGGAGGCCGGGGGCGGGCCGGGCGCCTTGTCCAGCGACCCGGTCTGCAAGATCGTGACCACGGCCACGATCAGGGCGGCCAGGACCGGTAACAAAAGCTTTAACTTCACCGCTGTATTTGATCACCAGCGTCATCGCTTGGGCACCGCGATTCGGCCTAGATCTTCGGCGACCACGATCTCGCCGCCGAACGCCCGCGCCGCCTCGTCCTCAAACCGCGTGAGTTCGTCGTAGCGCTGGGAAAAGTGGGTGAGCACGAGCTTGCGCACGCCGGACTCGGCCGCGACCCGGCCCGCCTGCGCGGCGGTCAGGTGCCCGTACTCCGCGGCGAGGGCGGCCTCGCTGGAGAGGAAGGTCGATTCGATCACCAACAGGTCCGCCTTCTCGGCCAGCGCGAAAACGCCGTCGCAGAGCCGCGTGTCCATCACGAACGCGAACCGCTGGCCCTCCCGGCGCACGCTGACCTGCTGCACCGTCACCGTGCGCGCGCCGACCGTCAGCGAGCCTTCCCGCTGCAGCCGGCCGACCTGGGGGCCGGAGATGCCGAAGCGGTCGAGCGCCTCGGGCAGCATCCGCCGCCCGGCCGGCTCGACGAGGCGGTAGCCGAACGACTCCACCGGATGGTCCAGGCGTTTCACCTCCAGCGCACCGAAGGAACCTCGCGCGATCGTGCCCTCCGCCTCGATCGGCTCCTCCACCACGGTGGCGACCTCGTGGAACGCGCTGGCGTGACGCAACCGCTCGAAGAACGCGCGCCCCGACGCCGGATAGTGCGCGTACACCGGGTGGGAAACGCCGTCCAAGGACAGCCGCTGCACAATCCCCGGCACGCCGAGGCAGTGGTCTCCGTGGAAGTGGGTCAGGCACAGCCGCGTGATCGCGCTGGCGGACACCCCGGCGAACTGCAGTTGTCGCTGAGTCCCCTCGCCTGGATCGAACAGCACGCCCTGGTCGTCCCAGCGCAGGAGGTAGCCGTTCTGGTTACGCGCCCGCGTGGGCACCTGGCTCCCCGTACCCAGCACCACCAGTTCTCGAACCGACATGCCGCAAACCTAGAGGGGGTCCAGGGGGCTTGCCCCTGCTCGGGGGTGTCCCGCAGGGCAAGCCGTGGTGTTCTCGAAAAAAATCCGGGGCTCGTGTCGAACGAGACGACACCTGTTCGACGTGATGATGAAACGCACAAGCGCGAGCGAAGGAGCGAGGTCATGCGATTCATGCTGAACATCCGGGCCACCGACGACACCGAGGCCGGCAAGCCGCCGACGAAGGAACTGATCGCCGCGATGGGCCGGTACAACGAAGAGCTGGTCAAGGCGGGCATCCTGCTCTCGGCCGCGGGCCTCCTGCCCAGTGCGAAGGGCGCCCGCCTGAAGTTCTCCGGCAAGGACGTCACGGTCATCGACGGCCCGTTCGCCGAGACCAAGGAGCTCATCGCCGGCTTCTGGATCATCGACGTGAAGTCGAAGGAAGAAGCGATCGAGTGGGGCCGCCGCGTGCCGAACCCGCACGACGAGGATTGGCACCTCGACATCCAGCAGATCGCCGAGTTCGACGACTTCGGCGAGTAGTTCCCACCAGAGCTTCGCGAAGAGGAAAAGCGGCTGCGCCGGCAGGGCTTGAGTTGCGCGCTTCGTCCGCGGGTGGTGTGCTCGGTGGCCGTGACGGCCACCGACGCGCACGGGACGATCGACGCGGTCTGGCGGATCGAGTCCGCGAAGATCATCGCGACGCTGGCGCGGATCACCGATGACGTCGGCCTCGCCGAGGAACTGGCGCAGGACGCCCTGGTCGCGGCGCTCGAACAGTGGCCGGAGACCGGTGTGCCGGCCAACCCCGGCGCCTGGTTGACCGCCATCGCGAAACGCCGCGCCATCGACCACTTCCGCCGCGCGAAGGTCCTCGAACGCAAGCAGCGAGAGCTCGGCTTCGAAGCCGAAGCCCCGCACCGGGACCTCGAACCCGACGACGTGGACGACGATCTGCTGCGGCTGATCTTCACCGCCTGCCATCCGGCGCTGTCCACTCCAGGCCGGGTCGCGCTCACCCTCCGCCTGGTCGGCGGCCTGACCACGGCGGAGATCGCGCGGGCCTTCCTCGTCCCGGAACCCACCGTGGCGCAGCGGATCGTCCGCGCCAAGCGCACGCTGGCGTGGAAACGCGTCCGGTTCGAGGTGCCCAGTGGCGAGGAGCTGAGCCCGCGGCTGGCCTCCGTGCTCGAAGTCATCTACCTGATCTTCAACGAAGGCTATTCGGCGACCGCCGGAGACGACTGGATGCGGCCCGCGCTGTGTGAGGACGCGCTCCGTCTCGGCCGCATCCTCACCGGGCTGGCGCCGAACGAACCGGAGGTGCACGGCCTGGTCGCGCTGATGGAACTCCAGGCGTCGCGCTCGCGGGCACGTGTCGGCCGCTCCGGTGAGCCGATCCTGCTGCTCGACCAGAACCGCGCGCGCTGGGACCAGTTGCTCATTCGCCGCGGTCTCGCGGCCCTGCAGCGGGCCGAGCGGCTAAGCCCACTTCAAGGGACGCGCTCCGCGCGGCAGGGTCGATCCAGGCCCGGCCCGTACACGGTGCAGGCCGCGATCGCCGCCTGTCACGCACGCGCCGCAACGGCCGAGGACACCGACTGGGTACGGATCGCCGCGCTCTACGAGGCGCTGGTTCACCTCAACCCCTCACCGGTCGTGGAACTGAATCGCGCGGTCGCGGTGTCGATGGCGTTCGGGCCGGCCGCCGGGCTCGCACTGGTCGACGCGCTGGCCGACGAACCGTCGTTGGCCGGCTACCACCTGCTGCCCGCGGTGCGCGGCGACCTGCTGGCCAGGCTCGGGCGGTCCGGCCAGGCCGCGGCCGAGTTCCAACGCGCCGCCGAGCTGACCCGCAACGCCCGCGAACGGACCGTGCTGCTCGACCGCGAAAGAAACTGCCGCGCCGAGGGCGACCGTTGAGGGTGGGCCGCTGAGTTCCGCGACGACCGGCTACTTTGGACGGCCTGGGGCGAGCCCCGACGCGAGCAGGTCGAAAACGCGTTCAGCCATCCCGTTGACCGCCTTCGCGACGCGCGAGCGCGGTTGACCGTCGGCAATGCACCGAAGAACTTCCTGGAACAGCAACCGATACGCGGTGGTGAGCTGCGCGGCCACCGCGCGGGCCACGACCGGGTCGTACTTCCGGGAAAGCGCTTCCGAGAGTGCGTTCTCCCGTTCCTCATGCAGTTCGCGCAACCGGGCCAGCAGCGTGGGACTGGTGAGGATCATCCGCGCGAAGCCGGGTTCGGTGAAGCCGATCAGCGCGTCCCGGCGCGCGAGTGCCTCGAAATAGTGGCGCCGCAAGCATTCCAGCACCGGCTCATCGTCGTTGAGCGCCCCGACGAGGCTCGCGACGAATTCATCGCGCACGTCGAAGACGAGATCTTCCTTACGCGGGAAGTGATTGGTGACGGTCATCTTGGCCACCTTCGCCGCCGCCGCGACCTCGGCGATGGTCACCTCTTCGAAGCCGTGCTCGATGAACAGCCGGGTGGCGACGTCGGAGATCGCCTGCCGGGTCTGGCTTTTCCTCAGCTCCCGCAACATCCGGCCAGTATATAGGCTTGACCCAAACTTATGTTTGACATAATTTTGGGTCGAACCCAACAGGAGGTCCCCAGATGCGACTCATGGCCGTGCACGCCCACCCCGACGACGAGTCCAGCAAGGGCGCCGCGACCCTGGCCCGGTACCGGGCCGAAGGAGCGGAGGTGCTGGTCGTGACGTGCACCGGCGGCGAGCGCGGGGATGTGCTCAATCCGCGCCTCGACCGGCCCGAGGTGTGGGCCGGTCTGCCCGCCATCCGGCAGCGGGAAATGGCCGCCGCGTGCGAGATTCTCGGTGTGCGGCAACAGTTTCTCGGCTTCGTCGACTCGGGGATGCGGGAGCCGTTGCCCCCGGACTGCTTCGCCCGGGTGCCACTCGACGAGGCCGTCGACCGGCTCGTCACGGTGATCAACGAGTTCCGCCCGCAGGTCATGGTGACCTACGACGAGACCGGCGGTTACCCGCATCCCGACCACATCCGCACCCACGAGGTCGCCATGAAGGCCTTCGAGGCGGTCGCGGGTACTTCGTACGAGGTGAGCAAGCTCTACTACACCTGCGCCTTCCGGCGAGAGTGGTTCCAGGCGATGCACGACGCCATGGGTCCGAAGTCGCCGATGGGGCCGGTGCTGGCCGAACTACCCGACACCCCGCCGAAGTGGCCGGTCACCACCCGAATCCGGTGCGAGGAGTTCTTCGCGATCCGGGACCGGGCGATGCTCGCGCACGCCACCCAGGTCGACCTGGACAGCGGGTTCATGCTGCACGACCGGGACGTCGAGCGAGCGGTCTGGCCGACCGAGGACTACCACCTCGCCCGCAGCCTGATCCCGGTCGATCTCCCGGAGGACGACTTGTTCGCCGGCCTCCGCTGAGCCGTTCAGGAGTTACGGCGCGGCACCATCCTCGTGGTGGGCAGGGTGGGTGCGGGCAACCGTGCGGGCGTTCCCCGGTAGCCCTCGACCCGGCCGAACTGGCCGGAATCGTCCTCCCATGCCTGGCGGAAAGCGACGATCTCCTCCTGGCTTCGGGCCACGAAGTTCCACCACATCAGGATCTCTTCGCCGAATGGCGGGCCGCCCAGCAGCAGGAGCCGCGACGGTTCATCGCCGGGGTTCTCCAGGTGCAGCTTCGAACTGCCGGCCGGCACATAACCGAGGTCCGACGACTCGAGGCCGGTGCCCGACACGGCGATCGCTCCGGTGTCCAGCAGGACGCCGTGCTCGAAGCCCGAGTCGACATCGAGAGCGAGCCGGGTCCCCGCCGGCACGACGAGTTCGGCCCCGAGCAGCGGAGTGAAGGTTTGCACCGGCGAGGCATGCCCGGCCAGGGTGCCCAGAAACACCCGGGCCGAGGCGCCGTCGAGATCGAGCACGGGTGGCACGTAGTGGTGGAACGCGCGGGCGGTGTGCCGGTGCTCGTCCGGCAGTGCGATCCACAACTGCACGCCATGCAGGGTCGTGGTGCCCGGGGTCGAGACCTCGGAATGGCAGATGCCGTGGCCGCCGGTCATCAGGTTCAGCTCGCCCGGGCGGACCATCGCGTGCGAGCCGAGGCTGTCCCGGTGCTCTATCTCGCCGCTGAAAAGCCAGCTCGCGGTTTGCAGCCCGGTATGCGGGTGCGGGGCGACGTCCATGCCGCCGCTCACCGACACGTCGTCGGGTCCATAGTGGTCGGCGAAGCACCACGCGCCGATCAGAGCACGCTTGCGTTGCGGCAGGGTCCGCCGCACGGTCATCGCACGAGGACCGCCGAGCGGCACCTCACGGGCGGTCAGCACCGACACCTCGGGCCCTGAACCGGCGGAGCGGTGAGTCAGTTCGGTGGGCGCCGGCTCCAGGTTGCTCATCGTCAGCTTTCCGTGGGGTTGTCCAGCAGAGTGGTGGGTGGTTCGGGCTGGGCGACCGGCTTGGCACGGCGATCCCGGAAGAACCAGCCGCCCAGCACACCCGCGATGAACCCGAACAGGTGCGCCTGCCACCCGATCCCCTCGCCCGCCGGGATCAGCAGGGAGAACTGGTAGGCGAAGCACAGCGCCATCACCAGGCCGATCACCAGGTCGATCGGGCGGCGGTCGAACAGGCCGCGCACGATGATGTAGCCGAAATACCCGAACACCACACCGCTGGCGCCCGCGCCGACGGTGTTGTCGGCCGCGGTGAACCAGGCGCCGAGCCCACTGCCGATGACGATCAGCAGGGTCACCCCGAGGAACCGCTTGACGCCCCGGTAGGCGGCGAGAAAACCGAAAATGAACAGGGGCCCGGAGTTGCTCTCGATATGCGACCAGCTGAAATGCAGAAAAGGAGCGGTGATGATCTCCGGCAGGGAACTCACTTCGCGGGCACGAATGCCGTAGTCGAAGCTGAGCTGGTAGTCGTCGACCCAGTTGATGATCTGCACGATCCAGACCACCGCGAGGAAGCCGACCATCACCCACAGGGCCTTCCGAGCCTCGGCGAGCAGTTCTTCCGCCTCAACTCCCCGCGGCAGTCGATTCATGCGGCTCAGCCTAAGGTGCCCAGCCGTCGGCCACCACCGCCGCCTTGCTCAATCGACCGTCGTGTCCTCGGGTGTCGCCCGTGCCACGGCGGCGAGCACATCCAACCCGGTCCGAGGGCAACGGCGGGACTTCTTCGGCCGGTAAGCCGTTGATGCCGTCGTCGATGGCGTAAAGGTCCTGTGCCGCAAGGACTTCCGCGATCTGGTCACGACGCCGTGCCGACATCGCCAGGCCGAGCGGGTTGTGCGGCGCGGATTGCAGGTAGACCGCCCGGGCGGCCGTGGAATTCCTGTTGAACAGCCGCCGCTATGCTTCCCCCGGTGATCCATCTTCGGCGGATTCCGGAGCTGTGGCGCCGGTTCAACGGCGTGGCCTGGTATCCCCTGATCGGTCTGCTGCTCTTCGCCGCGTCGCTCGTGCCGGCATTCGAGAGTCACGGGACGCAGTTCGGTGGCATGCCCGATCGCCCCTTCGACGCACTGGCCATCGTGGCGGTCGCCCTTCAATGCCTTCCGCTCGCCGTGTGCCGCCGGTGGCCGGTCGCCTGTCTCGCTCTGGTGTCGCTCGGCTTCGCCGTCGACCAGCTTCGCGGCTATCACTCGGTTGCCGGCACGGCGCTGGCGATCGCGCTGCTGAACGCGGGATCACGGTCGGAACGGCACCGACGCACCACCGTGCTCGTGTTCTCCGTGGCGTTTGTGGCCTTGACGCTCGTGTTCGTCATGCTCGGTGCGGGCGAGCCGCTGAGTGAGCTCGCGACGTTCTATGTGGCGCTGGCCCTCGTATGGGGTATCGGCGCGTGGCTGCGCTCCACCAGGGCAGCCGAGGCCGAACGTCGCCGTCGCGTCGCGCAAGACACCCGCGCCGCCGAACGCACCCGCATCGCTCGTGAACTCCACGACGTCGTGACCCACCACGTGACGGCGATGGTCGTGCAGTCCGAGGCGGCCCGGTACCTGGCCACGAAACCGGAGCGGCTCGACGAGACGTTGACCGTAGTCACCGATACCGGTCGGCGGGCCCTCACCGAACTACGGCACCTGCTCGACGTGCTCAACCCCGACCACGGCTCCGGAACGCCGGCCGCCGACGGGCTCCGCACGCTCGTCGAGCAGACCCGCCAGGCCGGTCAGCCGGTGGAGTTCACCGAGGAGGGCAAGCCGGCGCCGTCCACCGGAAGCGCCGGTCCCGTGGCCTACCGGGTCGTGCAGGAGGCGCTGACCAACGCCCTCAAGTACGCCCACGGCAGCCGTACCTCGGTGCAGGTGCACCACGGTGAAAGGGAAGTCACCGTGGAGGTCAGCACGGACGGCTCCGGCGACCGGGACGTGTCCCTCGGCGGGAGCGGGCGGGGCCTGGCCGGTCTCCGCGAACGGGTCGACGTCCTGGGCGGCGACTTCAGCGCGGGCCAGACCACGGACGGCGGCTTCTACGTGCGTGCCCGCATACCCGCGGGGAGCTCGTCGTGACCGCGCCGATCCGGGTCCTGGTCTGCGACGACCAGGCCCTGGTCCGCACCGGGTTGGTGACGATCATCGACACGCAACCCGACCTCGAGGTGGCGGGCGAGTGCGGGGACGGTCAGACCGCGGTCGAGGAGGCCGCCCGGCTGAACCCGGACGTCGTGGTGATGGACGTCCGCATGCCGGTGCTCGACGGCATCGCGGCCACCCGCCTGCTGGCCGGTGCCGAAGTGCCGCGACCGGTGAAGGTGCTCGTGGTGACCACGTTCAACCTGGACGAGTACGTCTACCAGGCGCTGCGCGCGGGGGCGAGCGGGTTCCTGCTCAAGGACGCCCCGCCTGCCCAGTTGCTGCACGGGATCCGGACGGTGGCCTCGGGCGCGGCCCTGCTCGCGCCCGAGGTGACCCGCGAACTCGTGGGCAGGTTCGCCACCCGCATCCGGCCCGCCAAACCCGACCCGCACGACAACCCCCTGACCCCGCGCGAACTGGAGGTCCTGCACCTCATCGCGGACGGCCTGTCCAACAGTGAAATCGCCGCGACCCTGGTGCTCAGCCAGGAGACCATCAAGACCTTCGTGTCGCGCATCCTCACCAAACTCGGGCTCCGCGACCGCGTCCAGGCAGTCGTCTACGCCTACCGCCACGGCCTGGTGACCTAAGGGGGTCTAGCCGGGGTGTGGGGGCGGAGCCCCTACAACGCAAGGCCTCGCCCCCAGCCGAGGCGCCGGGTCCCGACAGAACAGCACCGTCACTTGTTGGCGTCCGCGACCTGGAGAGCGACCCGCTCGATCGCCTGGACGGCGATATCGGGCTGCTCAAGGTAGATGTAGTGCTCGCTGTTCGTCGCGGTGCTCAACGTGCTGTGGCTGGACAGCGCAAGCCACTTGCGCTGGCCTTCGGCCCACGACTGCTCCAGGGCCGGCCCGTAGTCGGGAACGGCCGCGAGGTACTGCTTCCCGTGCTGGATCACCTCGACCGGGATGTTCCCGGCGGAGCCGACCGGCCCGTCGGGGGTCACGAGCTTCTCCGGGCTGTCCCCCCGGAATACGGCGAGGGTCTGATCCCGCAGCTCGGCCGCCATTCCGGTGGCGGATTCCGGCACGTCCTTCTTGAGGTCAGCGCTCTGCGTCGGCGAGGTGGCGTCCATCAGGACCAACCCCTTGACCTTGTCCTGGTGCTCGGGCGCGTACCGGCCGGCGATCAGCCCGCCGAGCGAATGCCCGGCCAGGACGACCGGAGCGTTGCCGGCGACCTGGTCGATCACCCCGGTCAGCACCTTCCCGGTGTCTTCGAACGACTGTGGCCCGTCGGGCTGGTCGCTGGCGCCCGCGCCGAGCCGGTCGTAGGAGCAGACCGCGTCCTTCTCGCTCAGGGTCTTCTGCAGGTCCGCCATCTTGTCCAGCGCGTCCCCTCCGCCGTGCAGCAGGATGACGACCGGCTTGCCTTCCGTCCGGCTACCGGAGCAGGAGACATTCACCGACTTGCCGTTGACCTGGATCTTCTTGGTGCCGGCGAACGAGCTGTTGTCGTTCGCCGGGTTCGCGGCGGCGGTGGTGCTACCGCTCGCGGGCGGTTGCGGGCTCTCCTCCGGGGCTTCGTCGCAGCCCGTCAGCACCACACCGAGCGCGGCGCAGCACAGGCCGATCGCAGCGGATACCTTGCCGTTGCGGGTCATGATGTCCTCCTTCGCGGGATCCGCAACCCAAGTGCTGCGGCCGCTGGGAAAACTACGGCTTTCCGGGCCCGGAAATCATCACCATGCAGTGGACACTCGCGCGTAGCTCTCACGGGGGACAGATTCTCGACTCTCGACCTTCCGCTCGGGCGTCCACTTGCGACCGTCGTCCCCGGCCGGTTTCCCGGCCCGCGTCCGGACATCCTCGCCCACCGCAACGTGTCCGGGTCAGGGGCGTGGCATGGCTTCGGCGTCTTGGTGGTCGACCATTTCCACCCGTTCCCGCCGGATCCTTTCCATGCCCCAACGGCCAAGCGGCCCGAGGGCGGCGTTGAGGGATCGGCCCTGTTCGGTGAGGGAGTACTCAACGCGCGGGGGAACCTCGGCGTAGACGTGCCGGTGAACCAGGCCGTCTTCTTCCATTTCGCGTAGATGCTGAGTGAGCATCTTCTCGCTCACTCCGGGAAGGCCACGGCGCAGTTCGGCGAACCGCCGGACATGGTGGGCGTCGAGCTCCCAGAGGATCAGGCCCTTCCATTTGCCGCTGACCACGTCGAGCGCGGCATCGATGCCGCAGATGTAGGGCCCCTGCCTCGGCGCCTTGACCATGCCGCCTCCTCACTTACCAAAAGGTAAGTACCGAAGTAAATAGTCTGTACTTCCCGATTCTACGGACATGGCCGAGGATCAACGTGCAACGGATCTGAAGAAGGGAACCTCTCTCGATGGCGCACTCCGGCGAAACCTCGGTCACGGTGATCGGTCTCGGGCCGATGGGCCAGGCGATGACCCGAACCTGGCTTGGTGCCGGGCATCCGGTCACGGTCTGGAACCGCACGCCGAGCCGCGCCGCCGCCCTCGTCGCGGAGGGCGCCACCCGAGCGGCGACCCCCGCCGACGCCGTGGCGGCCAGTGACCTGGTGATTCTCAGCCTGACCGACTACCAGGCGATGTACGACGTCCTCGACGGCGCGACCCGGTCACTGTCGGGACGCACGATCGTCAACCTGAGCTCCGACACGCCCGACCGCACCCGCGAGGCGGCAACCTGGGCCGCCAAGCACGGGGCGACGTTCCTGACCGGCGGGGTGATGATTCCGGCGCCGATGGTCGGCACGAAGGAGGCGTACGTCTACTACAGCGGACCTGAAGCCGTTCTCGACCGGCACCGCACCACACTGGCTCGAATCGGTGTCCCACGCTATCTCGGCGAGGACCCCGGCCTCGCTCAACTGATGTACCAGGCGAACCTCGACGTGTTCCTGTCCACCCTTTCGGCGCTGCTGCACGCCACCGCGCTGATGGGAACGGCCGGGTTCACCGCCACCAAGGCGCTGCCCGAACTGCTCGACACCATCCGGGGCGTCCCGGCCATGCTCGAAGCCGGTGGGCCGGCCGGGCCCAGGATCGACGCCGGAGAACACCCCGGAACGCTGAGCACGGTGACCATGATGGACGCCACCGCCGATCACATCGTCACCACCAGCGAGGCCGCCGGCATCGACCTTGCCCTGCCGAAGGCCGTCCAGGCGCACTACGCGCGCGCGATCGCCGACGGCCACGGCGCCGACAACTGGACCCGGATCATCGACGGCATCCGGTCCCCACGACCGGAAACCCGGTGACCCGCACCGTCCGGCCCCGAGCTTGACTGCTTCTCCTGGTCACAGTTGACTTTCAGGGGTGCGGACCGTGACTTCCGGGGACATCGACCTGGCCGTGTACGAGCAGGGCCCCGCCGAGGCGCCGGCCGTGGTGCTCGTACACGGTTACCCCGACACCCATGCCGTGTGGGACGAGGTGGCACAGGCGCTGTCCGAGCGGTTCCGCGTGGTGCGCTACGACGTCCGCGGTGCCGGTGCCTCCGACGCCCCGCGCGCCACCGACGCCTACCGCCTGGAGCACCTCAAGAACGACCTGTTCGCGGTCATCGACGCGGTGAGCCCCGGCGAGCCGGTGCACCTCGTGGGGCACGACTGGGGCTCGATCCAGGCGTGGGAAGCGGTGACCGAGCCGCACTCGGGCAAGCGGATCGCGTCCTTCACCTCGATCTCCGGGCCCTGCCTCGACCATTTCGCCTACTGGGCCCGCCGCAACCGTGGGCGGCCACGGATGCTCAAGCAGTTGCTGCATTCCTGGTACATAGCGGCATTCCAGGTGCCGGTGGTGCCCGAGCTGGTCTGGCGCACGGCGGGAACCTGGTGGCCGGTATACCTCCGCGTGTTCGAAGGCGTCCGGCGGGCCGGCCATCCCGCGCCCACCGTCGCACGGGACGCGGCGCGCGGGCTTTCGCTGTACCGGGCCAATTTCCGGGGAATCCTGGGTAGCCCACGCGAACGGCGCACCGACGTGCCCGTCCTCGTCATCACGCTGCTGAAAGACCGTTACCTGACAGCCGCGTCCACCGAAGGGCTCGAGCGCTGGGTTACCCGGCTGTGGCGCCGCCGGCTGTTCGCCGGCCACTGGTCCGCGCTGTTGGGCAACGGCGCTACCGTCGCCCGCATGATCAGCGAGCTGATCGACGACATCCAGGGTGGCCCGTAGCGACCCCCAACGACCCCCTTCAGCCGCTCACACGCCGCCATCCGTGGCTTTCAGGTGCTCGAAGATCTTGTGGCTCAACCGGCCGAGTTCGACGAACTCCTCCTCGTCCAGCGCATCGAGCACGCCCTCGCGGATGGCTTTGAAATAGCCCGGCTCCACGCGCTCAAGGAACTCCACGCCCTCCTCGGTCAGCACCGCATACAGTCCGCGACGATCGGTCGGGTGCTGCTCCCGCCTGACCAGCCCGAGACCGGCCAACCGGGTGATGCGATAGTTCAGGCGGCTACCCGGAGAGAACAGGGTGGCGGCCAACTCGCCCATTCTCATCCGGTGCGCGGGCGCCGCACGAAGCTGGTAAAGGATCTCGTATTCGGGGTGTGAGACACCCGCGTCGCGGTGCAGGTGCCGCTCCAAGGCGCGCTCGACAAGCGTGTGGGCATTGAGGAAACCGACCCACGCGTGGCGCTGTTCGTCAGACAACCAATGCTCTCCCATCACCCGAAAGAGTATCGGTCGATGATATTCGACAGAATCCGGTCTGGGTGAATAGTATTGCCTCCGGAAACCATCCGTGACCATATTGGCATATCGACAACAATCCCGTCCCCGTCCTACCTCCCTCCCTGCCCATGTTTCTCGGTTCAGACCTCACGATTCTGGGTCCAGACCTCAACCTTTCCGGCTCAAGCCCGCATACGCGGTCCAGTCCTCCATCCTCCTCCGTCGTCCCCCGTCGTCCCCGATTCCTCGGACATGTCCCCGCCCCAGGAACCTGTGTCCCCGCCTCAAGCCCGCGTGTCCCCGCTTCAAGCCACCGAGTTCCCGGCCCAAGCCACCGAGTTCCCGGACCAGGAAGGCGAGTTCCCGGTTCGGGAAGGCGAGTTCCCGGCTCACGCCGCCAAGTTCCCGGACCAGGAAGGCGAGTCCCCGGTTCGGGAAGGCGAGTTCCCGGCTCACGCCGCCGAGTTCCCGGCCCAGGCCGCCGAGTTCTCGGTTCCGGCATCCGTGTCCCCGGCTCAGGCATCCGTGTTCCCGATTCCGGCGCGCATGTCCCCGGCCCAGGCACCCGTGTCCCCGATTCCGGCGAGCGAGTTCTCCGTTCCGGTCTGCTTGCCTGTCCCGGCCATTCTCAGGATCACTACCGGAATTTCCGGGAGTTCTGTCCGTCTCTCTGTCCGATCAGGACCGTCCTTTTGTTCCCACACGGCTGTCCAGAACCGGGAACTCACAGGCCAGAACCCCGAACTCGCGCGCCTGGGCCGGGAACTCGCGGGCCTGGAGCGGGGACTCGCGGGCCTGGAGCGGGGACACGCGCGGTGGGGACGGGAGGCCCGCGGGGCCGACTTAGGATGGGGCGCATGAAGCGCATCCACGGCGGCAAGGTCCGGGACCTCTACCAGGACGGGGACGACGTCCTGCTGGTGGCCTCGGACCGGGTCTCGATCTACGACGTCGTTCTGCCCACCCGGATCCCGGACAAGGGCGCACTGCTGACCCAGCTGTCGCTGTGGTGGTTCCAGCACCTCACCGACCTCGTGCCCAACCACGTGATCTCCGGCACGGACGTGCCCGCCGAGTTCGCCGGCCGCGCCATCCGGTGCAAGCCGCTGAGGATGCTGCAGGTCGAGTGCATCGCCCGCGGGTACCTCGCCGGGCTCGGGCTGCGGGAGTACCGCGAGCACGGCACGGTCTCCGGGGTCAGGCTGCCGCCCGGCCTTCAGGAGGGCAGCAAGCTCCCCGAGCCCATCTTCACGCCCACCACGAAGGCCACCGAGGGGCACGACGAGTTCATGACCTTCGACGACCTGGTGAAACAGGAGGGTCGTGAGACCGCCGAGCGGTTGCGTGAACTGACGCTGGAGGTGTACCGCAAGGGTGCCGAGCACGCGGCCGAGCGGGGCCTCATCGTGTCCGACACCAAGTTGGAGTTCGGCTGGGACTCCGCCGGGGTGCTGACGCTGGGCGACGAGGTGCTCACCTCCGACTCTTCCCGGTACTGGCCCGCCGACGAGTGGCAGCCGGGACGGCCGCAGTACTCCTTCGACAAGCAGGTCGTGCGCGACTGGGCGACCGGGACCGGCTGGGACAAGACCCCGCCCGGCCCCGAACTGCCGGCGGAGATCATCGACACGACGCGCCGTCGCTACATCGAGGTCTACGAACGCATCACCGGCCAAACCTGGAGCTGAAGCCACGCCGTGAAAGCCGCCGCGAGCCGGCTGGTGAGCGCATGAGTGGCCCGTTCGTGCCGAATTTCGACAGTGACGGGTCACTCATGACGCAACGGGCTACCAGCGGCGGTCGACCACGGTCCCGTTCGGATACCACTGGATGTAGCCGAACTGGAAGTTGTTCCGGCGGCCACCGTCGAAGGCGAACTCACCCGAGGTCGGGTAGCCCAGGTAGGAGCGTTCCCACCCGAGTGCCGCCCACCGGGCCCGGATCGCGCCGTAGATTTCCTGCGCACCGGTCGAAGGCGTGAAGTAGATCGACGAATCCTTGTTGAAGTGGTTGTACTTCCCGACCCCGTCGGGAGCCGTGTTCTCGTCGGTCGTCGGATAACCGAGCCCGGTCTCCCAGCCCAGCGCGGCCCACTTGTCCCGGATCGCGCCCTTGATCGACCACGCTCCGGTGGACGGTGTCCAGTAGATGGAAGCCGAGTTGCTGAAGTGGTTGTACTTCCCGACCCCGTCCGGAGCCGTGAACTCATCGGTCGTCGGATAACCGAGCCCGGTCTCCCACCCGAGCGAAGCCCACTTCGCCCGGATCGACCCCTGGATCGACCACGCGCCCGACGAGGGTGACCAGTAGATCGATGCACCGTCGGCCCGCGAGAAGTGGTTGAACCGGCCGATCCCGTCCGGCGTCACCAACTCATCCGTGGTCGGGTACCCGAGCGGCCCCGTTTCCCAGCCGAGCGAAGCCCACTTCGCCCGGATCGACCCCTGGATCGCCCACGCCTTGGTCGTGGGTGTCCAGTAGATCGATGCACCGTCGGCCCGCGAGAAGTGGTTGAACCGGCCGATCCCGTCCGGCGTCACCAACTCGTCGGTGGTCGGGTACCCGAGCCCGCTCGCCGGTCCACCGAGCGCCTTGTAGTGGGCAAGGATGTCACCGCCCATGGCGTGCGCACCGGATTCCGCGGACCAGTAGATCGAGCCGCCCCGGAAGTCCTGCGCCATGCCGCCGCCCGCGGTCGGGTACTCGGCGGAAACAGGGTCGCTGAGGTACGAGCCGCGCGCACCACCGAGCTTGTTGTAGTAGTCGGTGATCGGGTCGGTGTTCCCGTTGAGAGTCACGTATTGCGCGCCGACGCCGTCATTGCCGGTCACCTCGTAGGTAAGGGTCGCCGGGTACGCGTCGGTGGGAGTGAACGTGACGGGTACCTGCAACTCGTCGCCGGGCGGGATCACCTGGCCCTCGGCGAGCGGGGAACTCGACGTGAACACTCCGGCCGGCGCCTTCGCCTTGGTGATCGTCAGCGGCACCGTTCCGGTGTTGGCCACGGTGAACGACTTGGTCACCGACTGGCCGGGCAGCACCGTGTGGAAGTCCAGCACCGTCGGCTCGAGCGCCAGCTCGGGCTGGCCGGTGAGGGCGATTCCGTTGAGCGGCACGGTGACCGAGCCCTGGTCGCTGGTCACCGCGATCTCCGAGCTTTCGCTCACGCCGGTGTCCGTGCCGTTCGTCGGCTGGTAGGTGACCGTGACGGTCATCGTCGCGCCGGGCTGGATGACGGTGCCCGCCGGCGGCAGGTTCGTCGCGGTGAACGAACCGCTCGGCGCGGTCGCGCCGCTGATCGTCTCGGGGGTGGTCCCGGTGTTCACGATCCCGACGCTGAGTTCCTTGGCCGCGCCCGTGCGCACCTGACCGAAGTCGAGCGACGGCGGGCTGGCGCCGAGTCCGGGTTGTGTGCCGAAGCCGTGCAGGTCGAGGGAGGCGCTGCCGGCGCTGGTGCCGAAGGTAAGGCTGCCGGTGGCGCCACCCCACGTGGCCGGGCTGAAGGTCACCGGGACCGAAAGCGTTTGCCCCTTGGTCAAGGTCGCCGGGGCGGACAGCGTCGCGGCGAACGGCGCATCGGCGGTCACGCTGTTGACGGTCAGGTCCCGATTCGCGGTGACCACGACGTTCGCGCTCGCGGTATCGCCGACCGCGGCCGAGCCGAAGTCATATGGTTTCGTGGCCAGCACGGCGGTCGTCGGCCGGCCGAAGCCGAGCACCTTGCCGTCGCGCGTGCCGACGTAAACCCGGCCGCCGTCGGTGGCGGGCACGGCGAACTTGACCGCGGTCCCGATCGGCGCGGAGTACCGCATCTTCAGCACGCCGTTGACCGGCACCGGGTCGTACGCCCGCAACTGCGCGCCCGCCCCCGTCGGGCCGGTGCTGTAAACGACCCAGACCAGCGCGGAACCGGAGGTGGTGCCGCTCGAGGTGATCACCGGGGACCCGGAGGTGTAGCCGAATTTTTCGGCGCTCATGCCGACCTGGGTCAGCGACGGTCCTTGGGACGAATACTTCAGCGCCCGCAGCGGGCCGCTGTTGCCCACTACGTACACATAACCGCCGTCGCCGCCCCAGAACCCGGGCCTGCCCCAGACGCCCTCGAACGGCCCGGTCATGCCGACAACCGCGTCCCCGCCGGTCGGCCCCTGCGCGGCGCCACCCAGATGGTCGGCGTCGAGCAGGTAGATCCGGCCGTCCTTGCCGACTTCGACGACCAGGTGCGGGTGCGCGGTGGTACCGAACGAAGGCGGCAGCGCCATCGGCCCACCGGAGCCGAGGTCGGCGTCATCCTGGTTGAGGGCGGTGTTGTCGTGCGGGCTGAAGAAACTCTGCGCGCTCAGGGAGCCGTCGTCGTTGACCGCGAGACGCACGACGGATTCGCCGAGGGTCTGCGGTGGCGCGTCGCCGGGTCCGGGCGCGGGCGCGACACCGTTGCCGGTGGCGAAGATGATCCGCCCCGGCCCGTCGGAGACCAGACCCGAACCCGACTGCCAGATGCCGCCTTCGTCGGAGAGGCCGGCTTCCGTGGCCCACATCGTGGTTTGCTTGCCGGTGCTCGCGTTCACGCCGACGACGTAGCCGACGTAGGGCGTGTAGTCGCAGTGGCTGGCGAATCCGGCGTAGACCACCCCGTCCAGCAATAGAAGTCCGGGGCGCTGCATCGCCGTCATGGGGTTGAACGGCACCCCCGGGTTGTTGGTCGGCGCGCCCTTGATCGTGGTGGGGAAGCCGTCTCGCTCGGCACCCGTCGCCGCGTTCAGGGCGTGCAGGTACCAGTGCGGGTGCTGCGGGTCAGGGCCGTCGTTGACCTTCGAGGTCAGGTAGACGGTTCCGGTTGACGGGTCGTAGACCGGGGTTGCGGTGACGCCGATGGTGGGCGTCAGGTCCCCGCAGTTGACCGTCGAGACCGGCCAGGCCGGACCGAGGTTCACCTTCCACTTCTGCGCCCCGGTCACCGCGTCCAGGCCGTAGACCTTGTTGTTTTCCGTCGCGGTCACGACCACTCCGTCCGCGACCACCGGCTGGGCGTAGACCTGCCCGTCCACGGTCGCGGAGAACAGCTGGCCGAAGTCGGTCGCGCCGACCTGCGAGGGAGCGAGCCCCGGCTCGGCGTCGTCCCAACCGGTTCGAAGCGAATTGTGCGCGGCGGTGACCTCGTCCGCATGGGCGGGTGTCACGAGCGCCATGAGCGCGATTACCGCAAGCAGAACAACTCGGACCCCAGAGCGTTTCGTCACAATCGACACTTCGCCAGAACATTCGTTCGCGTTACGTTGAAAACACCGCCGGCGATCATCGGCCGATCTTCGTTACGAATGCAAACGTTCCCACCGTACGTACAAACTGGAACGTCCTGCGCGGACAGCGCACTGACGCTGCTCCAAGCAGACCAAAGGCCTCATACTCAATTGCTAAGAGCAATTTTCCGCCACTATCCGTGACATTTTCGCGTTTTTCGACCCCACGCACGGTCACGTTCCGCGTTGCGCTAGAAAGGGCGCCCAAGTGCACCCTTCCCGTTCGAAAGGTTCTCCGGTGAACGACGAGGTGTCGGTGACCGAGGTGATGGACCGCGATGGGTGGCCGGAGGCCCCCTCGACGGCCAGCGCCCGGTTCCGGGTCGTCGCGGTGATGCTGGCGGTGGTACTCGGCTGCGGGCTGGCCGCTTTGCTGGTACACATCGCTGCGGAGGAGCAGCGGGCGGACAACTCCGGCCCGGCGGTCTTCGACCTGTCGCACGGCCCGCGCGGCGGACTGGCGGGTGGCGGAGTTCCGGCCAGCCGAGGCGAAACCACGGTCACCGGAACGAGCACGAGTATCACCGTGACCAACCAGGCTCCGCCTCCCGGCCCCAACGAACTGCCGTGGACCCCACGCCAGTCACGGCCCACCACGGTCACGCAGTCCCCGACTCAGCCGCCGGCCCACTCGGCCCCGTCCACCACGCCGACCGGCCCCGGGGGCAGTGGTGGCGACCCCGGCCACGGTGGCGGTTCACCGCCACCGAAGTCGTCACCCCCCTCCTCGTCGCGGCCGACGTGCATTCTCGACTTGCTCGGCATCTGCATCCCCAGCGGCTGAGTCAGCCGTCGTAGAAGAAATCGAGGGCCGGCGGGCTCTCGTCGGGATGCGTGACACCAAGCCGCAGCGAGACCTCGGCCGCGAGGGCCTGGGCGAGGGAAAAGCACGCCGTGAGCGATCGGGCGGGGCCGACTGCTTCCGTCTCGGCGAACAGTGCGACCTCCGCCACCTCGCGAAGCGGTGAAGCGGCGTTGTCCGTCAACGCGATCACCTGCAAACCCCGGTCTCGCGCGTGTTCTGCGACCCGCACGGTTTCCATGGCATAGCGGCGGATGGAAACCGCCACCAGCACTTCCCGTTCGGCGAAGTCCCGCAGTTCGTCCACCAGCGAGTCCCCGAGCCGACGCACGTCTCCGCGCGCTCTGCCCAGTCGTAGGCTGAGCAACCCGGCCACCGCTGCGCAGTCCCGCAGTCCGATGACATACACGCGGGACGCCTCGGACAGCATCTCGACCGCACGCCACCACTCGACGAGGTCCAGCCGGCCATAGCTGCGCGCGAGGTTGGTCCGCTCCTGCTCGAGTGTGGCCGAAGGCAGCCCGCCGGGTGAGCCATCCGCGTTCTCCGTGCGGCGGGCCAGCCGTGCCTGCTCGGCCAGCCACACCCGGCACAGCTCCATGATCGCCGGATATCCGGGCAGTCCCAAGGCGTTCGCGAACCGCACGATCGAGGACTCGCGCACCTCGGTCAGCCGCGCGGCCGCCGCGATGCCCCGGAACGCGGTGCCCTCCGGGTCGGCGAGCAGCAGGTGCGCGATCCGCAACTGGCCGCCGCCGAGCTTCGGCAACCGGCGCTTGAGCATCGCGGCGAGCTCGGCGTAGCTGCCCGGCGCACGCCCCGAGACCCCCGTGTCCTCCACAGCGAACCACGATACGTGGCGTGGGAAGTCAGCTACCCCGCAGAAGTTCCACGACCGGCGCGAACTGTTCGATGAACGCGCTGTTGATGGTGATATAGGAGACGCCGAGTTCCACCCGCCGCCGGCGCAGCGTGTCCGCCGCCTGTTCCGGCGTGCCGGGCAGGACACTCACCGCACCCCCGGCGACCAGCTCGGGCAGACCGACTCCGGCGAACCGTTCGAGCCACGGCACGCGCTGGTCGCCGACCGCCAGCAGGTTCATCGCCAGCTCGACGTCGCGGTCTCCGGCGGCCCGCCAGAAAATGTCCACAATGGATCGTAGTTCGTCCTCGGTGGTGCGCGGCATCGCGGCGAGCGTGACGATGTCGGCTTCCCGGGCAGCGAATTCGAGCATGCGCGGGCCACCCGCGGCGAGCAGCAACGGCGGTCGCCGCGGCTGCTCCTTGAGGTAGGCCACGGTCTCGGTGAGGTGCGCGAACCGTTCACCCGGCGTTCCGAACTCACCGCCGAGCTTCGCAAGCGTCGCGGCGGCATCCGGGCGGCCGGTGCCGAGCCCGAGTTCGAACCGGCCGCCGGTGAGCGTGTGCAGGGACCGGGCCTGCCACTCGAGCAACCGGCGGTCGCGGAACCTCTCGACCGCGACGAACGTGCCGACGTGCAAGGTCGTGGTGACCGCCGCCGCGGCGGACAGCGTGGTGAACGGGTCGAGTTCGGTCTGGGGGTCCGGCGACACGAGCGTGTCGTAGCCGAGGTCCTCGGCTCGGCGGGCCAGACCAGTCCACGACTTCAGGTCGGCCCCGAGCCCGCCGACTATGCCGAAACGAAACGGTTTCATGCCCGCCATCCTGGTGCGTCACGCGTGCGTCGGCATCAGCCCGAGAACGTAAATCGGTCGTACGCACCTCAACCCAGAACTCAGCCACCTGAACCCAGAACTCAGCCACCTGAACCGGGAACTCACGCACCTGAACCGGGGACACGCCCAAGTCCCGGCGTGTCCCCGGTCCAGGCAACTGTGTCCCCGGCTGGGGCGCGTGAGTTCCGGGTTCGGGCGCGTGAGTTCCGGGTTCGGGCGCGTGAGTTCCGGGTTCGGGCACGCGAGTTCCGGACTCGGGCGGGCCGAGTTCCGGAGTAGATCCGAACGCCGGCGGCGCCAAGCCAGCAGAATGGCCAGCATGGACCCCGATCTTCGCTCGATCCACGTGCACGGCGACCTGACCGGCGATCCCGAAGCGCTCGCCCTCGCCGCGACCGACTTCGGCCATATCGTGGCAGACCGGCCGCAAGCGGTCCTGCGACCGGGTTCCGCCACCGACATCGGGACGATTCTGCGTTTCGCCGCACAGCGCGCGATCCCGGTCGTTCCGCGCGGATGCGGCCACACCGGCTACGGCCAAGCGCAGGCCCGCGACGGCATCGTCATCGACATGGCCCGCCTCGCCGCCATCGGGGACATCCGCGAGGACCGGGTAACCGTCGAAGCGGGCGCCACCTGGGCCGACGTGCTCCGCGCGACGTTGCGGCACGGACTCACGCCTCCCGTGCTCACCGACTACCTCGACCTGACGGTCGGCGGCACCCTCTCGGTCGGCGGTCTCGGCGGAACCAGCCACCGCCACGGCGCCCAAACCGATACCGTGCTCGCGCTCGACGCGATCACCCCCGACGGGCGGCAACGCGGCTGCTCGACCACCACCTCCGCCGAACTGTTCCACGCCCTTTTGGCCGGGCTCGGACAATGCGGCGTCATCACCCGCGCCACGCTCCGCCTCATCCCCGCCCCATCCCGCGTCCGCCGTTACAAACTCTCCTACTCCGGCGTGCGGCTGCTGACCCAGATGCAACGCCGGCTTCTGCACGCACGCCGCTTCGACCATCTGCAAGGTCAGATCGCCTGGAGCGAGCACGGCTGGGAATACCTGCTCGACGCCGCGACCTACTACACCCCGCCGGAGGAGCCGGACGATGAGACCACATTGGACGGACTCGCCCCGGATTCCACCCGGCTGGCCAGGGAAGACCTCTCGTACTGGGACTTCGTCGACCGGCTCGACGACTCGGTGCGGGAGCTGCGGCAGACCGGCGAATGGTGGCACCCGCATCCCTGGGCGAATCTGCTGATTCCCGACTACGCCACGGACGGCTTCCTCGCCCGCCTCCTCGGCGAGCTCTCGCCCGCCGATCTCGGCGCTCCCGGATTGTTGCTCGTCTATCCCCTTTTCACCGAAGCACTGGCCACTCCGCTGTTCCGCGCGCCGGAGGAGTCCGTGGCATTCCTGGTCGCCACGCTCGGGTACGCACCGCCCCACGATCCGGAGTCGGTCCGGCGCCTGATCGGCACCAACCGGCAGTGGTACGAACAAGCCCGTGAGCTGGGTGGAACCGTTTATCCCGTCGGTGCCATCCCGTTCGGCCAGGACGATTTTGTCGACCACTACGGCCCGGCCTGGCCCGCGCTGGACGCCGCGAAGAAGCGCTTCGATCCCCGGCAGATCCTCGGCTCCGGCCTGTGCCGGCCCGAATGATCAGAGCACGGCGACGCTCAGCGCCTGGGCGATCTCCTTGCCCAGCGCGTGGACGGCGGCGTCCGGCGGCGAGCCCACCTTCACCACCAGCGGCCCACCGAACGGCTGCCGCTCGACGACCTCGATCCGCTCGCCGAGCCGGATCGCGTGCTCGGACAGGTAACGCAGCAGGTTCGGGTCGGTGTCCCACACCCGCACGATCTGCCCGATGGCACCGGGTTCCAGCTCGTCCAGCAGCCGGGTGGAAAGCTCCTCGACGCTGCCGTCCGCGGCCGGGATGGGGTCGCCGTGCGGATCGCGCACGGGGTTACCCAGCTTCGCCGCGATCCGCTCGACCAGCCGGTCGGACACCGCGTGTTCCAGCGCGTCAGCCTCGGCATGCACCTCGTCCCAGGTGTACCCGAGCTCCCGGACCAGGTACGTCTCGATCAGCCGATGGCGGCGCAGCACTCCCCGGGCGAGCAGGCGGCCGGCCGAGGTCAGCGCGATGCCGCGATACGGGACGTGCTCGACCAGGCCCTGCTGGGACAGCTTGGTCACCATGCCCGAAGCCGACGACGGGCTGACCTCCAGGCGGCCGGCCAGAGAGGTGTTCGTCACGGCCTCACCGCGCTCGACCAGGCCGTAGATGACCCGGATGTAGTCCTCGATCGACGAGGACGGCCGGCGGCTCGGGCTGTCAGACATAGTAAATACTTTACGTCTCGGGAGTGGCTTCCGGTGACCAGCGGTAGCGGATCCAGCCGGGTACCGGCTTGGCGCCGAGCACCTCGTAGAACTGCTCTGCCTGCACGTTCCCGGCCTGCATGTCCCATTCGACGCGCCCCGTCGTGCGGGCGCGTAGCTCGTCAAGAAGTTCACGACCCAGTCCGTGCCGGCGGTACTGGGGGCGGATGAAGATGTCGTCGAGCCAGATGCCGGGCCGGCCTTCCCAGGTGGAGAAGTTCCACGAGCAGAACGCGAAACCCGCGACCTCTCCGGCGCCGGGTGCCTCGGCGATGAGCACCCACGCCTTGGGATCGGGGCCGAAGAGGTGCTTCGACATCTCCGACCGATCGAGGCTGAGGGTCTCGTTGCCCTCATAACGCGCATGCTCCTCGATGAGCGCGCAGATCTCCTCGGCGTCGGCAGGTTCAGCGTCACGGATAGGCATGGCGACATGCTAACGGCGCTTCTCACAACGTTGCCCGAACCGGCAACGCCGCACCCCGAACCCGGAACACAGCGCCCCGAACCCGGAACATGACGTCCTGAACCCGGAACACAGCGCCCCGAACCGGGGACACGCCCGACTCCGGCGTGTCCCCGCCCCAGGCACGCGAGTTCCGGGCTCAGGCGGGCGAGTTCCGGGTTCGGGCGGGCGAGTTCCGGGCTCAGGCGGGCGAGTCCCCGGCTCGGGCGGGCGAGTTCCGGGTTCAGGGGGGTCAGTTCCGGGTTCAGTGAGCGGGGTGCGCGGTCTCGGCGTGCCACTGGTCGGCGACCAGGCGCGCGAGATTGGACCGGCGTGGCCGCCAGAACAGCATTTCGCGCGCCTTCGTGGTGTCCGCCCGCAGTTCCCGGATCTCCCCAGGCGGGAGTGGATGGTGGGTGACCGGAATTTCGTGTCCGGTGACGCTGCGCGCCATCGAGATGACGTCGATGACCCTGGCCGCGGTCGCACCGATGTTGAACACGCGGTGATGCCCCGGTTCGCAGGCGGACAGGGCCGCGACGAGCGCGTCCGCAGCGTCGACCACATGGACGAAGTCACGGACGGTACCGCCGTCACCGTAGACATCGAGTTTCCGGATCCGGCCCGCGGCCACGGCGCAGGCGCGCGGGATGAGCCGGCCGTCGTCGGGGTCACCGTGGCTGCCCACCGCACCACCGACCGTGCAGAACCGCAACGTGACCGCGCCGAGCGCGCCGGTCGCGGCCTGCCAGCCGATGGCCTGTTCCGCGGCGAGTTTCGAAGCGACATAGGGGTTTCTCGGATCAGTCGGGGCGTCTTCGGCGATGGGTTGCCGGGCAGACGGTCCGTACACGCTCAGCGTCGAGGCTGACACGAGTCGTGGCGCGTCCGCACGGCGATCCGAGAGCACTTCGAGCAGGTTGAGCGAACCGCCGACGTTGGTCTGGTAGTAGCGCGTCGGCTGGTCGAACGCCTTTCGCAGGCCGGTCAACGCGGACAGGTGGATGACCCCGTCGACGTCCTCGGTGACTTCACGCAGCCAGGAAAGGTCCCGTACGTCCCCGGACCGCCAGGTCACGCCCTCGATTTCCGGCCTGGCCCGGTGTGCGACGCCGATCGGCTTGTGCCCGGCCAGCAGCAGTTGCCGCACGACCACCCGGCCAAGGTAGCCGGCGGCACCGGTCACCAACACCCGCATGCCGCCGACCGCGGCTCCTCCAGTGGGCATTGGAGTCTCCTCTCGGAAATCGGGCCCCGGCCAGAGCCGGCCGGAGCGGTCCCCCAGACCGGTCACGACACGTGCCAGGCGGAGGGAACGCGGTCGAGCCAGGCCGAGAACTGGTGCTCGAGCAGCGTCTGCTCGAAGCTCTGCGCGATCTTGAGGTTGTCCCTGGACTGCTCTTCCCACGCCTCGCGATCGGTCAGCAGGTCACGCATCGCCCGCGCCAGCGCGCGGTGGTCGTCGACCGGAACCAGGCAGAACGACGGCAGGAGCTCCGGAATGGCGCCGACCCGGGTGCCGACCGCGGGCAGGGAGCGCGCCATCGCCTCGATGAGGGCCCGTGGCATGCCCTCGGCGCGCGAAGGCTGGGCGAACAGCGACGCGGAGTCCAGCAGTTCCCGGATGCAGGCCCGATCGTCGAGCACTCCGGTGAACACCACCCGTGACGCCACGCCCAGCGCATGCGCCAGCTCGATCAGCTCGCCGTGGAGACGGCCGCCGCCGATGATCGTGGCCGTGACGTCGAGCCCGTCCTCCACCAGCTCGCGGAGGGCGCGCAACAGCACGTCCTGGCCCTTGTAGTGGTTCTCCTGGTTGCCGATCGTGACCACCCGGAAGGGCGGGGGCTGCCAGACCCGGCTGTGCGCAGCCAGCGTGCCGGGGCGCAGCACGACGTTCGACATGCCGATGGTCGGCGTGCCGGGCCGTCGTGGATACCGTCGCTGGAGGGTCTGGTGCGTGGCGTAGAGCGACGCGGACGCCCCGCGCACCAGCCACCGCAGATGCCTCTCGGCAAGCGGGATGAGGCGGCGGCCCAGCGGGCCGAACACGCCGGCACGCAGCCCGTCGGCCGGGTCGGCGACAACCTCGACCGCGTAGTCGGTTCGCAGCAACCGGCACACCACCCCGGCGATCGACCCGACGACCCCGGGTACCCGGAGCACAACGGTGTCGGCTTCCACGACCGCTCGCGCCACCGCCGCGACGAGCGACGGCAGGTTGCGCAGCAGGCTGCTCGACCCGGTGTAGCAGGGCAGCGGCACCACGGTCAGCCCGCCGGGAACGGGCGGCGACTCGGCGATCCGTCGCTGGTCTCCCTGCGCGACCACGCGCACCTGGTTTCCGTCCAGGGCGTAGCGGTCCCATTTCTCGCCCCAGGTGTACGGGTCGAGGGCGGTCCACCGGCCGTCCGGCCTGCGGCCGAACCGCGACTCGGTGAAGATGCTGACCACCCGCGGCCTCAGCTCGGGCACGGTGGGCAGCCGCCTCGCCGCACGTTCGACGACGTCCGCGAGCGCCACCGACATCCGGCGCGCGTCGAAGCGACCGACGGCGAGCTGGCGGGCACTCGCCCCCCGTGCGGCCAGTTCGCCGTTACCGTGCTCGGCACAGGCTGAACGCAGCGCGGCGCCAAGAGCGGTGGAGTCGCCGCCGTGGAACACCCAGCCCGAGCCGGCGGTGACCGTCTCCGGAAGCCCACCGGCGTCGCTGACAATGCTCGGCACCCCCATGGCGCAGGCTTCGCACACCGACCCGCCCTCGTCCGATCGCGAAGGCGAAACGTTCACGTCGGCCGCTGCGTAGTACGGGCGGATGTCCTCCACGGCGTCGATCCAGGTGACCCCGCTGTCGGCGAGATCAGTGCGGAACCGCCGGATCAGCTCCTGCCGATGCCGCTCACCCGCCGCGTCCACCCCGTCGCCGATGACGATCAGGTGGCTGTCGGGGTACTCGGCATGAAAGCCTCGCCACGCGTCAAGCAGCACGTCGTGGCCCTTCCGGCTGCACCCGGCATAAGCGGGACGTCCGGGCGGGTGCACCCGCGCGACCATGATCGCGACGAGTCCGGTGTGCGTGATCTCGAGCCGTTGCCGCAGGTGCTGGCGTACGCCCGGGGACAGGGGCTGGAAGTGCTCGAGATCGACCCCGTACGGAACGACCGGGGTCTGCGCCACGGTCCGGCCGGCGTCGCGGTAGTGCCGCGCGGCGTACTCGCTCGGCACGACGGTCATGGTGTCCAATCTGGACAGTCTCCGCTCGGCCGCACGCAGTACCGGCGACTCCAATAACCCGGTGGTCAGATACACCACGGGTATACCCAGGCGGATGCTCGCCAGCCGGGTCATCGGCGCGTCTTCGCAGCACAGGACGTCCGGGGCGAGCTCTCGTAGCGTGCGGTGGAACCGGAACAGCCCGGCCAAGCCGGAACCCACGGGCTGAAGCCGGAAATCGGACGGGCTGCGCAGCACCGGTACCCCGCGCTCGGTCAGCGCCGCGCGCGCATCGCCCGCACGTCCCGGGAGCACGGCGACCACCTCGTGCCCTCTGGCACGCAACTCGTCCACAAGCGACAGAGCACGGGCGGTGTCGCCGTCGCCCGCCAGTACCAGCGCCACCCGGAGACCGGCGCTCATGTTCGACCCGCCACGAGCAAGGCGCCGTGATCACCCTGATTGCCGCGACTCGGCCCAGAACTGTTCATGTCGTCGCAGCCTTGAGCACCTTGGTCACCGCCGACACCACTTCCATCATGTCGCTGGTGTTCAGGCCGGGATGGACCGGCAGGGTCAGCGAGGTCTGGCCGAGTTCGGCGGCCACCGGCAGCCGGGCGGGGGCGCCCTCGACCCCTTCGAAGGCACGTTCGCGATAGACCTCCGCACAACCGCCGAAACCGCACGGGATGCCCTCGGCCATGATCGCGGCCACGATCCGGTCGCGGTTCCAGCCGCGCCCGAGCTGCTCGGGCCGGATATGTGCGTAGAACCGGTGATAGGAATGCTCGATGTGTGCGGGCGGGTCCTCGACCCGGATCCCGGCCTGGCCGCGCAGCACGTCCAACAGGACACCGGCGTTGGCCTGCCGCTGCTTCACCCAGTTGGCCAGCTTGGTCAGCTGGAGGCGGCCCACGGCGGCCTGAATCTCGGTGATCCGCGCGTTGGTCCCGAAGCTGTCGTGCAGCCACCGCGACCGTGGCTGGTGCGGGCTCCGGTGCATTTCCGCCACGTTCTTGCCGTGGTCCTTCAGTTCCCAGCAGCGCCGCCACAGTTTCAGGTCGGAGGTGGTGACGGCGCCGCCCTCCCCGGCGGTGGTGATGATCTTGTCGTCACAGAACGACCAGACCGCCATGTCCCCGAAACTGCCGACCGGCTGGCCGAAGTACCGCGCGCCGTGCGCCTGCGAGCAGTCCTCGATCACCCGGATGCCACGGTTCTCGGTGAGCTGCAGCAAGGTGGCGATCTCGGCCGGGTGTCCGGCGAAATGGACCGCGACGACCGCGCGCGTGCGCTCGGACAGCACCGCCTCGACGGTTTCCGCGGTCAGGCACTGGGTGCGCAACTCGACGTCGGCGACCACCGGTTTCGCTCCACAATGGACAACCGCGCTGGGCACGGCGAACACGGTGGTGGCGGGCACGATCACCTCGTCGCCCTGCCCGATGCCGAGCGCGCGTAACGCGAGCTCCAGCGCCACGGTCTCGTTCGACATCGCCACCGCGTAGCGGGTGCCGGCCGCCGAAGCGAACTCGTGCTCGAACGCGCGGCCGTGCGGCCCCGTCCAGTAGTTCACCCGGCCGGAATTCAGTACTTCCCGGACCGCGGCGATTTCCTCACCGTCGAAGATGGGCCAGGTCGGCATCGGAGTCGTGCGTACCGGCCGGCCGCCGTCGATAGCTAATGCGATCAATGTCGCCTCCCGTTGGTCGAAGGGATGCCTCCGAACCGGGCGACGCGCCTGGCGTCCGGGCCCGGTTGCTCATAACGGGGGAGACCCGCTTGACCTTCCGGGCCCCCTGCGCCCGGAAGGTCAAGCGAGGGGAAGTAGTAGTCACAGGTATTCCACCTGGCTTCCGCGTAAGCGATGCCGCGTGTCGAACGCCAGTTGGGACTCGCGTTCGACGAGTTCGTAGTCGATGTCGTCGTGGTCGGTGAGCAGCACGACCGCGTCGGCCTGGCGCAGGCAGGATTCGGACAGTTCGACGAGCTTGACCGCAGCCGGACAGCGGTGCGGCTCCACGTGGGAGTCCACCGCCCGGAGCACCGCGCCCCGCTCGGCCAGCAGCGCGCTCACCCGCAGCGCCGGCGACTCACCGATGTCACCGGTGTTGGCTTCGGCGGCCAGGCCGAGCAACGTGATCACGCTGCCGGACAGGTCCTTCTGCCGCGCCTCGAGTGCCGCGGCGAGCCGTTCGACCAGGTAATCGGGCATGTGTTCGTTGAGGTCGTTGGCCAGCCCGGCCAGCCGGAAGTCACGCTCGGCGAGCCGGGGCGCTCGCCACGGCGGGCAGCCGGGCCCCACCGGCAGGCAGTGGCCGCCGACGCCGGGCCCCGGCTGGAACGCCAGGAAGCCGAAGGGCTTGGTCGTGGCGGCGTCGATGGCCTTCCACACGTCCACGTCGAGCTGATGCGCGAACATCGCCATCTCGTTGGCCAGTGCGAGGTTGACGTGCTCGAAGGTGTCCTCCAGCAGCTTGGCGAGCTCCGCCTCCCGGACGGTCTCCACCGGCACCGTCTTGTCGACCAGAATGTCGTAAAGGGCCCGGACCGTCACCAGCGACTGATCGTCCACTCCGGACACCAGCTTCGGGGTGTTCTCGAAGGTCCACTTCGGATTTCCGGGGCGGGCCCGGGACGGGCTGTATCCCACCGAGAAGTCCGTCCCCGCGGCCAGGCCGCTGCCCTTCTCCAGCAAGGGAACGACGATTTCCTCGGTGGTGCCTGGATAGCACGCCGACTCCAGCACGACCGTGGCCCCGGCGCGCAGTTGCGGCGCGATGCCCTCGACCGCGGACTCCAGGAAACCGAAATCGGGCGCCGAGTTCCGGACCGGAACCGGCACGGTGATGATCGCCGCGTCGAATGTCTCGATCTCGTCGTAGCAGACCGTGGGGCGATACCGTCCGGTGGCCAGTGCCTGGCAAACGTCCACGTCCCCAATACCGTCTACATAGGACCTTCCGGCCTTCAGCGACCACACGCGCACCGCGTCCACGTCGAGCCCGACGACGCAGTACCCCGCGGACACCGCGCGCATGGCCACTGGCAACCCGACGTGTCCCTGGCCGACCACGACCAGCCGGGTGTGCTCGGTCAACTGCCTGTCACGACTCATGCTTGTTTCTCCGCGAGTAGGCCACAGTAGTCACCTTGATTGCCGCGCCTCGACACAGGACTGCTCATGCCGGCACCTCGTCCTTGCCCGGCCTGGCGGCGACGTGGCGTTCCAGCCAGGAAAGCGTGCGCAGCAGCCCGTGGGCGAGCGGAACGGGCCGGATCGCCGGAAACAGCACCGGCAGTTCGCTCGGCTCGGGCGGGCGCCGACTCACCTCGTCGCCGCGCGGTGGCAGGTAGTCGACGTCCAGGCTGTGCCCGAGCAGATCCGACAGGATGGTCACGACCTCATTTATCGAGGCGGGCGTGCCGAAGGCCAGATTCACCGGCGTCGCCTTGGCCATCCGGCACTCGACCGCCTCGGCCAGCACCTCGACCGCTGAGGTGACGAAGGTGAAGTCCGACAGCTGCGCACCGTCGCCGTGCACGGTCAGCGGCCGGCCACGGAGCGCGTCGCAGATGAGTGAGGGGATGACGGCCCGGGGATGCCAGGGGTTCTGCAGCGGGCCGAAGACATGCGAGAGCCGGAAGGCACAGCATTGCGAACCGGCAGGTACCTGCTGGGGGACGGTGTGGGAGCAGATCACTACGTGGGCTCCGGTCTCCCGGGCGACCTCGAGCACGGTCGCCATGCCGAAGGCGTCGGCGTCACGGCCACGGCCCGGGTCCGCGGCGTGGACGATCGAGCCCGCGCCCGCGCAGGCGGCGGAAACCGCACCGTGGTCGAGCACGGAGCCGATCCGCACCTCGACCCGCAACCCGGACAGGTTGTCGAGCCGGCCGGTGCTCAGGTTGTCCAGCACGACGACCTCGAAGCCGGGCCGGCGCAGCAGTTCCCGGCACAGGTTGGCGCCGATGAACCCGGCGCCCCCGGTGACCACGATCTTCATCGGTGCTCGACGTCCTTTCCGGACCGCCCGGCCGCGATCACCCGGATCCCCGTCATCTCGGCCGGGCTGGCTGCGCGCGGGGCGATGATCCGCGGGCACTCGACCAGTTCGGCCATCGCGGCGGCGCTGCCCAACCGGGCACACCGGTCCAACGCGGTCTGCGGCGCCAGCGGCGGAACGTGGAGGTGGGAGACCGCCGGATGCACCGGGCGGCGATCCTGCTCGCCGGTGCCGAACAGACGCTCGTGCAGGTGCTCTCCCCGGCCCAGTCCGGTGTAGACGATCGGCGAGTCGGCGCAGGAGAAGGCGACGAGCAACTCGGCGAGTTCACCGAGGCGGGTGGGCGCGCCGAGGTCGAGCGTCAGGACGTCGCCGGAGCGACCGATGGCCGCGGCCAGGATGAGGAGTCGCACGGCTTCCGGGATCGTCATGAAGAAGCGGGTGGCGTCCGGATGCGACACCGTCACCGGGCGGCCTGCGGCGATCTGTTCGACGAAGGTGTCCAGCACCGAGCCGCGCGTACCCAGGACTTCGCCCAGCCGCACGGATACGTACCCGCCGTCGGTCCGGCCCGCGGCGTCGGCGACCAGACGCTCGGTGATCCGCTTGGCACGGCCCAGCACGCTGGTCGGGTTCGCGGCCTTGATCGTGGAGACGTTGACGAACCGGCGAACCCCCGCCAGCCTGGCCGCTTCCAGCAGGTTCAGCGTGCCGAGCACGTTGGTCTTCCATGCCTGTCCGGGATATCGCTCCAGCACGGCCAGTTGCTTCAGCCCCGCCGCGTGGAAGACCACGTCCGGGCGCAGGTCGCCCAAGAGCGCGGACATCCCGTCGGTGTCGGTGATGTCGCCGAGGACCACGTCCGGCGAGTCCAGGCGAGCCTCACCGTGGAGGGACAACCGCAGCGCGTGCAACGCGGACTCGTCGGAATCCAGCAGGACCAGTTGCGCCGGGCCGAGCTCGTGGACCTGGCGGCACAGCTCGGAGCCGATCGAGCCGCCGGCGCCGGCGACCAGCACGCGCTTTCCCCGCAGACAGCCGGAAACCGACTCGACGGCGATCTCGATCGGCGGGCGGCCGAGCAACTCGGCGACGTCGAGTTCACGCGGATTCACCACGCGGGTCCACGGCCGGAGCTGCTCGCTCAGCGGCGGCACCGTCATGACGTCGAGGCGCACGGTCCGGGCGAGCGATTTGACCGCGTTGATCTTGGCTGGGGCGGCGTTTCCGAACGCCACGACGAGCTGCTGGGCCCGCGTTTTCCGGGCCACGGAGGCGAGTTCGCGCCAGGTGCCGCGCACGGGGACGCCGGAGATCCGGGTATGGCGCAGCGCGGGATCGTCGTCGAGCAAGGCGACCGGGAGAGCGTTCCCGGCGGCCCCGGAGAGCATGGCGCGGACGAGCTCGCGGCCCCGCATGCCGGCGCCGTAGACGATCACCCGCCGCGCCGAGTCGGCCTGCGGCCTGGCCTTGCGGGCACGGTGGTGCCGCACAGCCAGCCGGGCGGCCACGGACAGGACCATCGCCAGGCAGGCCGCGATGAACGGCACCGAACGCGGCACCGGCGGTTTGCCGAGGGATTCCAAGCCCTGCAAGGAAAGGCAGACTATCCCGCTCACCAAGGCCAGCTTGAGCACCTCGTCGAGGCTGCCGATCGGGTACCGGCCCAGGTACAGGTGCGTGGCGATCCCGGCGATCCAGACCACGGCGACCGTCGCCGAGATGATGCGCGCCAGGCCGAGCGAATCGACCCGGTCGAGGGCGAACTCGTAGCGCAACCACGTCGCCCCGGTCAGCCCGACCGCCCAGGCGCCGGCGTCGACCATCGGGATACCGGCTCGGCCAAGCCACCGTGGCGTAGACACGCAGCTCAGCGGAAAAAAGATCGAAGTGGATCGCATGGATCGCTGTTCTCCCTTGAATGCGCCCGGCAATGACTGCCGTGAACGCCCCAGGATGCCGCGGGGTCTGGGGAGACATCGGGGATCTTGTCCGACCTTGGTAACGATGATCGTAACAGTTTTCCGGGCTCTTACGGTAAACACGTCACCTTATCGAGTCGATCCGGGGAATCCTGTTACTCAACGTTCTCCTGGTATTCCTCGAAGATCCGAGCAACGCGACAAAGTGCCGCAGGGATTCGGCGATCATCCTGGCCGCATCGCGATGGGCGGCCGGCCCGAGCGTGATCGGATCCGGAATCGCGTCCTCTTCGGGCGAGACGTAACGGGAGGTGCCGCGCAGCCGGCGGGCCGCGGCGGCAGCGGCCCTGGCGCGCTCCACCGGGTCGTCCGGGAGCGTGCGCGGGCCGACCCCCTCGAGCAGCCTGACCAGCTCACGCAGGCAGAAGGTGGTGCGCAGGGCGGAGGGCTGCAGTTCGACCGCCAGCTTGCGGTGCTGCCGTTCCGCGGTGAGCACGAGGTCCGCGCCGGCCACCGTGTCGGCGTCGAGGGTGCGCGCGCTGAACTCGCCGGCGACGCCGGCCATCCCCCACCGGGCCAGTTCGGCTCGGGTGAACGGATGCATGGTGGCGCCGGGCACGGCTTCGGTGCCGGCACTGGCCACAATGAACCGGGAGGCGTTCACCACCCCGAGCCGCTCCCGCAGCAAATGGCGCGCGAGAATTTCGGCGAATGCCGATCGGCAGACTCCCCCGGTGCAGACGAAAAGAATCCGGTAAGTCGAGTGTTGGACAAGATTCGGGATCATGGACTGGCGCCACCTTGCGTGTCGGCGGGATATTTTTGTGGACAACGCCCGGGATCGCCGTCGCCGACCGGTTTCCATCGCGATCACCGGTCCTTTTGCCTCAGCAGGCCGGGGTTGCCGACCGTTACAGCGCATCCAGCGCATCCACCGGGAGCCGCCCGCTCAACAAGCCGTTCGACTTGCCGTTGCGCTTGGGCTCACGGCGTGGGCCGGTCGCGATCCTGGCGATCGGCGCCGTGCCCTCCAGGTCCGGGTCGGTCTCCTCGAGCGCCGAGTAGTACTCGTAGTACGGGTTCGACGTGGATTCCGGAGTCATCGACAGCACCGTGCCCAGCAGCCGGGCGGAAACCGCGTCCAGCGCCGAGGTCGCCGCCTTGAGCTGGTTTCTCGTGGTCCGACCGTGGCGCACCACGAGGAGCGCGCCGTCGCAGGCCGCGCCGATGATCGCGGCGTCGGTCACCGGCAGCAGCGGCGGCGCGTCCAGCAACACCATGTCGTAGCGCCGGCCCAGCTCGGTGAGCACGTTCGCCATCTGGCCGGAGGCCAGCAACTCGCTGGGATTGGGCGGGATCGGCCCGCTCGCCAGCACGTCGAGCAGCGCCGCTCCCCACGACTGCAACGCGTCGTCGAGAGTGACCCGGCCGGACAACACGCTGGTCAGGCCGATCGCGCCCTCGAGCCCGAGGCAGTCAGCGGCCCGCGGTCGCCGGAGGTCCGTTTCGACGACCACCACCCGCTGGCCGGCGCGCGCGAGCACGATGGCCAGGTTGCACAGCGTGGTCGTCTTGCCCTCCTCGGGGACCGCGCTGGTCACCACGATCGCCTTGCGGGACCGGTCGACGTCGATGAACTGGAGGTTGGTCCGGATCTTCCGGAACTCCTCGGCACGCGGCGAGCGCGAATGCTCCTGCACGGTCAGTGGGTGCTTGGGCACGTCCGCATCGTGCGCGATGGTGCCCAGGTTCGGCGCACCGGTGAGCGTTTGCAGCTCGTCGGCGGATTTCACGGTGGTGTCGAGTGCATGCCGCAGCAAGGCCAGCGCGTACCCGGCGGCCAGGCCCAGCAGGACACCCAGACCGAAGTTCATCGCCGGGACCGGGCTCACCGGGTCCACCGGGAGGGCCGCCGGTTCGACGACCCGCGCGCTGACGGCGGCCGGCAGGTTGGCGGCCGGCGTCTCCAGCTGCGCGACCAGGCGGGTGAACGCGTCCCCGGTCGCGTCGGCGATTTCCTTGGCCAGCAAGGGAGAACGGTCGGTCACGGTGGCGGTCAGCAACATCGTGCCGGGTTGACCGGACGCGCTGATCTCACCGGCGATCTCGTCGGCCGGCTTGCCCAGCTTGAGCTGGTTCGCCACGTCGCGGGCGACCCGGGTGCCGGCCAGCAGTGTGGTGTAGGACCTGACCTTCTGCTCGGGAAGCGGATTCGCCTGATACGGCCCGGAAATTCCGTTCACACCGGACTGCTCGGAAATGTAGATCGTAATCCCGGCGGAGTACTGTCTCGGCATCGACCAGGTGCAGGCAGCCGCGGTCACCATCCCGGCCAGCAGACCGAACAACACGATTTTCCAGCGTCCACGTGCCACCCGCAGATAATCGTGCAGGGTCACACCACACCTCCGGCCAGGGGTTCGTTCAGACATATCCATCAGCGGGGACTGGGCCTGGGATGGCTGCTGATATTACACACTTCGACAATGTTGATCTCTGCTTTCACCTGAAGGTGTGGGCCGAACTCGATCTTGTCGGCCGGTGCACCCGGCAAGAATAATCGCGTCGATCTTTTCCGGCGCACTGGCGCAGCATGCGCCCAGCATTACAACCCGATCGCGGAGAGTCATAACCCCAGCTGGACCGGAGTGGACCGGCGACCGCAAACTTGGGGGCTCTGGCGGCCGCCGGTCAGTTTCGCGGCAATTCAGAAGAATCCGCGATGGCTCCGATTTCCGGCATCACGGCACCGATGCCACCGGTGCCGCTGCTCGATCATCCTGGCGTGGAAGCCGCCGTCGGCGCGTCATCCTCGGCGGGTGAAATAACGACCGGAAGTCGCTACTCCGGACAGGTGATGGCTGACGGCATTCGTGTCCTTCTTGGCGGATTGCCAACCGGTTTTGTCCCGCCCGGGCGAACGCTTTCTCACTCGTTCGGGAGATCTTTCGGCTGACGCGTTCTCCGATGCTCGCGAGTTCGGCGAATTCTCATAGCCTTGGCCAGTCCGGATCGAACGGAGACCGCAATCAAGCCACCAATGCCCGAGCCCAAGATCACGCAGCCGCCACCGCCCCGCGAACTCATCCGGCGCGCGCGGCCCGGCGGAATGCTGCCCGACGTGGCCGAACCCGAGGACGATCCGGCGGTCACCGTGGTGTCCGCGCCGGCGGGATTCGGCAAGACCACCCTGGTGTCGAGTTGGGCCGACGACAGCCGCCGAACTGCCGGGCCGAACGCGGTGGTCTGGGTGAACGTGGACGAAGCGGACAACGACGTGGCCCTGTTCTTCGCCGGCGTGCTGGCGGCGTTCAACCGCAGCCAGGGCGGCACCTCGGCGGGCCGGGTACCCGAGCCACGCCGGACCGGGCAGGACTCCCTGACCCTGCTGGCCGAGCTGGTCGAGCGGCGCCGAGAGCGCGTCTGGCTGGTGCTCGACGACTTCCAGACCCTGCGCGAACCGGCCGCCGTCCAGGTCGTGGACACCCTGTTGCGGCGGATGCCGCGCAACCAGCGCCTGGTGCTCTGCGGACGGGTCGATCCCCCGATCGGTCTGCAGCGCCTGCGCATCGCGGGCCGGCTGCGCGAACTGGGCGCGGACGATCTCGCCTTCTCCCGTGCGGAAACCGCGGAGGCCATCGCCCTGCACGGCATTCACCTGTCGGAGGAGCACCTCGACCGGTTGATCTCGCTCACGGAGGGCTGGCCCGCGGCGATCCGGCTCGCCGCACAGGCCCTGCGCGGCTCCCGGGACCCGGGGTCCGTTCTCGACTCCTTCGTGGAGACCGATCACGCGGTCGCCGAGTACCTCACCGGCGAGGTGCTTTCGCCGCTGCCCGAGGACCAGCAGGACTTCCTCCGGCGCACGAGCGTGCCCGACCGGATCACGCCGGGCCTGGCGCGGGCGCTGACCGGACGGGAGGACGCCGCCGCGGTGCTCGGGGCGCTGGCGCGGACCCGCTCGCTGATCTCGCGATCCGAGGTGGACAGCGACCGCTACCGCCAGCACGCCTTCCTGCGCGCGTACCTGCAGGCCGACCTGCGCCGGCGGATGCCCACGGTGCTGGCCGAACTGCACCGTATCGCCGCCCGCTGGTTCGCCGAGCACGGTGAACCGGTCACCGCGGTGGCCCACGCGGCGAGCGCGCACGACACCGAACTCGCCACGAACCTGGTCACCAAGCACGGCCTCGCGCTGATTCTCGCCGGGGAACTGGCCACGCTGCGCCGGCTGGCGGCGACCCTGCCCGCGCGGGCCCGAGCCGACGCCGAGGTGGGGCTGATCCTGACGCTGACGGACCTGGCGGCCGCCGACCGGGCGACCGCGGAGATGCGGCTGTCGGGGCTGGCCGAGAGCGCGCGGCGGAGCCCGAGCGAGCGGGTCCGCGATCTGGACCTGATCGTGCGCACCCACTGGGCCCGGCCGCCCGGGCGGGTGGCGCCCGCACTGGAGGAACTCGGCGAACGAGTCGAGCGGATCACCGACCCGGACCTGCTCATGCTCGCCCTGATCAACCGCGGCACGGCGATGTTCTGGCTGGGCGAGGCGCAGGCGGCCGGCCGGGACCTCGGCTGGGCACTGCGCATCGCGACCGCCCACGAGTTCGACCACGCGACGCTGCACTGCCTGACCCACCTGGCGGCGGTGGCGTCGCTGGACAGCGACTACCCGCGGATGCGGCGCATGGTCGACGAAGCGCTGCAGTTCGCCGAGCGGCGGAGTCTCTCGGACAGTCCGGCGGCCAGCTTCGCCTACACGATCGCCGCGACCGTGGCCTACCAGTACCTGGAATCCGACCGTGCGGCCGAGCTCGCCGGCCGGGCGATCGACGTGCTCGGCTCCGCCGGTGACCGCACCGCCGAGCTGTGCGCCGTGTCCATCGACGCGGCGATCGACTTCGAGTGGGGGCAGGACCCGCACTCCGCGCTGGTGCGCCTGCGCCGGCAATGGGGCTCGGTGAACCGGCAGGACGCCGTCGCCCCGACGCTGGTGGCGCACCTGGCGCCGATCGAGCAACGGATGGCGCTGCGTCTGGGCCGGCCGGACTGGGCCGCCGAGGCCGAGCGCCGGGCCTCGGCGTGGGTCGGCGACCACGGCGAGGCGCAGTTGCTGCGCGCCCGCATGCACGCCCACTACGGCCGGGTGACCGCGGCACGCGCGCTGCTGGAGAAGATCACCAAGAACCGGGTGCCGTGTCTGCTGGTGTCCAGCCGCATCGAGGCCCACGTGCTGGCCGCGATGCTGGCCGAGCGCGCGCACGACGGCCGCAGCGCGAATCTGGAGATCCGGGCGGCGATCGAACTGGCCGAGCCCCGGCGCGCCCTGCGCCCGTTCTACGACGCCGGGCAGGAGATCCGGCAGCTGTTGGTGCCGCAACTCGGCCGGTTGGGACGGCTCGACCCGTTCGTCGAGGAGGTCCTGGAAGCGATACCGCCCGCGCCCGCCGGAGTAACCGCGGAACTCACCCCACGCGAAGTGCAACTGCTCAGGGAACTTCCGTCCCTGGCCACCATCGAGGAGATCGCCGGGAGCCTGTACGTATCAGTGAACACGGTGAAGACCCACCTGCGAAACGTTTACCGGAAATTGGGCGTGACCTCGCGCCGGGACGCGGTCATCGCGGCGCGCGAGCGCGGACTGCTCTAACCGCCCGGGAGCTAACACAACCTATTCACGACACGTAGCGAGAGGAAGTCGATGGAAATGGTTTCCGAGGATCTGATCCGCGCGTGGGAAGACGCGTATCGCCGTTATGGCAGCGCGGCGGGTGCCAATGTCGCGTCGGCCTCGCGCGCGGTGGCGCTTGCGTGGCGCGACATCGCCTGCACGAGCAGGTTGCCGTGGTGGGTGCTGGCCGCCGTCGAATCGGCGGCCGAGGCATTCGAGGACCAGGCGGAACAATGGGAGGCCCGCGCCCGGCAGAGCGCGAAATCGTCCTGGCCGGGCGTTCCGAACACGCGCACCCCGGGCGATTCCACCATCACCGCCTCCGGTCAGTTGCCCGTGTCGGCGCGGGATGAAGCGCAGACCGTCTAGCTCGCGGTCCACAAGCTTCGTCCATCGTGGTTTTCGCGGAGTAGCAGGTACTTCCGCGAAACGGATCGGCGGTCGCGTCCCGCCTCCAGGCGCGGCCGCCGAATTCGATCTGCCCGCCTGTCCCGCACCGAGCCGGTAACGCATCTGTCCGAAGTGGACTTCACCATCCCCAAGCGGGACATGGCTTCGACAACCGGATCATCACGGGGAAACCTGGCGGCAGGTGACTTCGCCGGGATGGATGTCACCCAGTCCGGCCCCGATCAGGCCGGCATAGGGCACGCCCTGTTCGTCCACCGCCAGAATGCGGTTCGTGAACAGCGGGGCGATCGCACCGGTAATGTCGATCACGTTGGCGTGACTGGCGAGTTCGAACACCGCGCACAGCGCGGCTACGGTTTCCCTGCGGTCGGGATCGTTCTCCGGGGAGAGGCCGGTTATCAGGATGTCGAGCAGCCGCTCCTGTGGGCCGATGTCGATCTGGACCGACGCTCGTTCGGGAAACTCGCCGCGCTCGCGAAGTTCCCGCACCTCCTGGACGAGATGCGCGGCAATCGCCGCCAAGGAGGCGCCGATCTCGAGGTGATCAGTGCCGGTGATACAAAGGGTCTGCTGCACAGAATCGATCATGGGAGCTCGCCTTCCGATGTTTTCCGCAAACGCGGAGAGCACCTGCGAGGTAGGTCACCGGGATCTGGACAACGCTGGGATCTTCGGCGAACTTCGAGGACACCACACGCTACCGGCGGCCGTCCAGGAGGTGGCGCGAGTGTTTGCACCACGCCACCCGAACAGACCAACAGATTACTCCGATGCCGTGACAAAAGAGCCGAAAAGGGCTCACGTATTCGCGTCTGCGCTAACCCGGATCTTGCATGGGGTGGTCGGCTGGTCCTGGGTGGTCCGTGGGGTTGTTGTTCGGGGTGTTTGTTTGGTTTGGGGCAGGTTGGTGGTGCCCGTTGTCGGTGGGGTGGCCGCCGGTGTTCACTGCCGGGGTGGTGTTGCTGGTTGTCGGGGCGGGTTGGTGATGGTTAGGCGAGTTGTGGCAGGGCGGTGAGGCGTTGGTGTGCGGTGATGATCAGGGTGTTGCAGGGTGCGTGTCGGGATAGTCGGAGGTGGACTCGGCGGGCGTGTCGGGC
>NZ_JAFB01000041.1 GCF_000519205.1 Amycolatopsis taiwanensis DSM 45107
GACACGCCCGCCGAGTCCACCTCCGACTATCCCGACACGCACCCTGCAACACCCTGATCATCACCGCACACCAACGCCTCACCGCCCTGCCACAACTCGCCTAACCATCACCAACCCGCCCCGACAACCAGCAACACCACCCCGGCAGTGAACACCGGCGGCCACCCCACCGACAACGGGCACCACCAACCTGCCCCAAACCAAACAAACACCCCGAACAACAACCCCACGGACCACCCAGGACCAGCCGACCACCCCATGCAAGATCCGGGTTAATCTCCCGAGAAACCACCGAATGATCCCGACCGATCCACTCCCCAATCTCACGGGACGACATGCTCTTCTTAATCCCCAGCGCGATCATCTCACGCTCCATCTGCTGCAACGGACGACCACGCCCCACCAGCCAGCTCCTCTCACCACGGCCAAGATCATCATCTCAGGGTGGTGCACTGACCAGTTGAACCCGCCCAGATTCACCCAAACGAATATCGAACAAAAGTCTGAAAATGGATAGTATGGTGGCATGTCCGAGCAGACTCCCGCCTCGTGGTTGTGGCAGGTTCCCGATGGGGACCTGACCGCGCTGTTGGTGGCGTGTGAGGAAAAGCTGCGGACCGGCTACGCGGAGATGCTCGCGATCGTGGGCGAGAGCGAGCAGCGCGGACTGGGGAAGTCTCTGGGGTTCAAGGACACCTCCGCGTTCCTCACGGATGCGTTGCGGATTTCCGCGCGGGAAGCCAAACAACGCATCGAACACGCTGCGGCCACCATGCCCTCCTCATCCCTGACCGGCGTGCCGCAACCCCCACCACAGGCCGCCACCGGCAAAGCCCTCACCGCCGGGGACATCAACGCAGAACACGTCCACGCGATCACCACGACCATGCAGGCGTGCCCAGCGGAGATCCCCGTCGAGCAGCGCGAAGCAGACGAGCGCATCCTGGTGGAGCTGGCTCGACAGGCCGGACCGGAGGCGGTACGCAAAGCCGGCCGCAGACTGCGCGCGATCTGGGACCAGGACACCGCACCCCCCGAGGACAAGGAACGCGAGCAAGCCCACCCACTGCGCCGGCTGGACATCACGCGCCGCAAAGACGGCAGCATCCGCTTCACCGGTGAACTCGACGCCGAAACCGCCGAGGAACTCGACGGGCTACTCGGGCCACTGGCAAAACCACACAAGAACCCCGAGACCGGCGAACACGACACCCGCACCCCCGCCGAACGCGCCGGAGACGCGCTGGCCGAGATCATCGCCCTCGCCGCCCGCTGCGACGAACTCGGTACCCAGGGCGGTGAACGCGCCGTGATGATCGTGTCCATCACCCTCGCCGAACTCGAAAACCGCGCCCGGCACGCCTTCCTCGACATCCCCGGAATATCGAGCGTCGACGGGCTCCGCCGCCTGGCTTGCGAGTCCAAGGTGGTGCCCGCGATCTTCGGCAACAACGCCGCACCCCTGTATGTGGGCGANGCNTCCCGGTTCGCCACCCCCGCCCAACGCCGCTACCTCGCCGCACGAGACCGCGGATGCGCCTTTCCCGGCTGCACTCGCGGTCCTAAATGGACAACCCCGCATCACGTGGCGCCCTGGTCAACGGATAAACGCACCGACGCCGACAACCTCGTGCTCCTGTGCGGCCGGCATCACCGGGTGATCCACCACACGCAGTGGGAGGTAAGGATGAACGGGCATCTGCCCGAGTTCATCCCCCCACCTTGGATTGACAAACACCGAAGACCCATGCACAACCTCACACACACCACCCCACCCAGATACCAACAAGCCGCATAACCGCACGAAACCTCAAAACCCGGACAGACAACACCGTCGCCCGGGCGCTGACTCTGTCCTGCACCCAGCTCGGAATCTCGGGGAAACCGGCCCCGCGTCACTTGTGGTGTGTACTCCGATCTCCTTGCAGCGGGAGAAATTCTTGCGGCGCAGATACGGTGACGGCATGGAACATGAAGCGCGGCTCCGACATGCCTCGTCGTTTGGCGCAGCCGCGGTCGCCTACGCCGAGCACCGTCCGGACTACGCGCCGGCCGCGGTGCGCTGGAGCCCGCGCCCGGACCCGCGTGTGCTGGACCTCGGGGCTGGAACCGGCAAGCTCAGGCAGCGTCGCACCGCCGACTCCCTCGTCGCGACACTTGCGACGCGCGCAGGGGTACTGGTCATGTCAGAACAGGAACGAGAGGCCACGCTCGGCCGGATCCACGCTTTCCTCGCGAGCAGGCCGGAGACCGCCAGCGGCGAATTCGCGCTCCCGATGCTGACCGGCGTACTGCGCGTCCGGCAGCTGGGAAAGCCGTCGACGACCCAATCGTGAGGTCGCGAGCGACCTCGGCAATCTGCTGTTCGCGGCGTCCGCTAAAGGCTCATGAACCCTTGATGGCGCCCGGGGTTCCCTTGGCCGACGGAGCGCCCAGCGTCCGCGAGATCCCGCGGGCACAGGCCGTGATCACCGGTACGAGCGCGCGCGGCTCGCACTCGTCGACGTGCACCACGAGCCCGATCGCCGCCACCACCTCGTCGCCGCGCCCGCGGATCGGCGCGGCGATCGCGACCCCGTCCAGGGTGAGCTGCTCCTCGGCGACGGCGATCCCGGTCCGCCGCACCTCGGCGAGCGTGCGCCGCAGCACCCGTGGGTCCGTCACGGTCTTGGGAGTGAACCGCTTCAGCGGTGAGCTCAGCACCTTCTCCTGCAGGTCACGATCGGCGTGGGCGAGCAGCGCCAGCCCGGTCCCGGTGGCGTGCAGCGGCCACCGTTGCCCGAGGCGGCTCAACACCGACACCGCGCCGCGCGCCCGCAACGTCTCGACGTAGACCACCTCGTAGCCGTCGCGCACCGCGAGGTGGACGTGCGCGCGGGTGGAATGGAACAGGTCTTCCAGGAACGGCTGGGCCAGTTCGCGCAGCTCCAGCCCCCGGGGCGCGAGCGCGGCGAGTTCGAGCAGGTGCAGGCCGATCCGGTAGCGCCCGTCGGAGTCCCGCTCCAGCGCGCCCCAGGTGACCAGTTCGCCCGCCAGCCGGTGGGCGGTGGTCAGGGAAAGCCCGGCCTTCCGGCTGATCTCGCTGAGCGTGAGCACGCGTCGGCCGGGTGAGAACGCATCGAGAACCGCCAGCAGGCGTCCCGCCGCGGTCATGGGGCTCGCTGCGGCCGAAGTCGACAGGGCGCTGTCCATGACGGCTCCTCACGGGTCTGCGGTGACCGGGGTATCGGGTAGGTTACCTCGATTTCCCGCCAAATCGACCCGCCTACCAGGTACGGACTACCCGGAAGCACCGGTGGGAAAGCGCTTTCAGCGCTCGGTGACCTGCCCCTCGGCGACCTCGAATCGTCGCGTGGTGTGCACCGCCTCCAGCATCCGCCGGTCGTGGGTGACCAGCAGGAGCGTGCCCGGATAGCCGGCCAGTGCCGACTCCAGTTGCTCGATCGCGGGGAGGTCGAGGTGGTTCGTCGGCTCGTCGAGCACCAGCAGGTTGACCCCGCGCGCCTGCAGCAGCGCGAGCGCCGCCCGGGTCCGTTCCCCGGGCGAAAGCGTGGCGGCCGGCCGCAGGACGTGCGCGGCCCGGAGCCCGAACTTCGCCAGCAACGTCCGGACGTCGGCCGGAGGCAGGTCGCCAACCTCGGCGCCGAACGCGTCGACCAGCGATCGCTCGCCGTAGAACAGCCCGCGCGCCTGGTCGACCTCGCCGACCACGACCCCGGCGCCCAGCGTGGCGCTGCCCTCGTCCGGCGGAATCCGGCCGAGCAGCGCCGCCAGCAGCGTCGACTTGCCCGCACCGTTCGCGCCGGTGATCGCCACCCGGTCGGCCCAGTCGATCTGGAGGTCCACCGGGCCGAGGGTGAAATCGCCGCGGCGGAGCGTCGCGCCACGCAGCGTAGCGACCACGGCGCCCGCCCGGGGCGCCGCGGCGATCTCCATCCGCAGTTCCCACTCCTTGCGCGGCTCCTCGACGACCTCGAGCCGTTCGATCAGGCGATCGGTCTGCCGTGCCTTGGCGGCCTGCTTCTCGGTGCTCTCGGCGCGGAACTTGCGGCCGGTCTTGTCGTTGTCGGGTGCCTTGCGCCGGGCGTTCTTGACGCCCTTCTCCATCCACGCGCGCTGTGTGCGGGCCCGTTCCTCGAGCGCCGAACGGGTTTCGGCGTACTCCTCGTACCGTTCCCGTGCGTGCCGCCGCGCCACTTCACGCTCTTCCAGGTACGCCGCGTATCCACCGCCGTAGGCGCGCACCTGCTGCTGAGCCAGATCGAGCTCGACAACCCGGTTCACCGTCCGCGCCAAGAACTCGCGGTCGTGACTGACCACCACCGCGCCCGCCCGCAGCCCGCCGACGAAGTTCTCCAGCCGCTCCAGGCCGTCCAGGTCCAGGTCGTTCGTCGGCTCGTCGAGCAGGAACACGTCGTAGCGGCTCAGCAACAACGACGCCATTCCCGCCCGTGCCGCCTGCCCGCCGGACAGCGCGGTCATCGGCTCGTCGAGGCCGACCTTGAGCCCGAGCTCGGCGACCACCGCATCGGACCGCTCGTCCAGGTCGGCGCCGCCGAGCGCGAGCCAGCGATCCAGCGCCTCGGCGTAGGCGTCGTCCGCCCCGTTCTCCCCTGCGCTCAGGGCCGCCGTCGCCGCGTCGAGAGCGGCCTGCGCGTCGGCGACCCCGGTACGGCGGGCCAGGAAGGCGCGCACCGTCTCGCCGGGCCGGCGGTCCGGCTCCTGCGGCAGGTGCCCGATCGTCGCGGTCGGCGGCGTGGTCCGCACCGTGCCCCGCTCGGCGGGGATCAGACCGGCCAGGGTCCGCAACAGGGTGGACTTGCCGGCGCCGTTCGCGCCGACGAGACCGATCACATCACCGGGCGCGACGACGAGGTCGAGGCCGCTGAACAGCACGCGATCCCCGTGTCCGGCGGCGAGATCCTTGGCAACGAGTGTGGCGCTCACACTCGAATGCTGTCATCTGCCGGGCTTCGCCATCAGCGGGGCCACCCGGTTGGTGAGAAACGCGGTCAACGGCTGATACTTGGTGTTCTGGAAGGCCCGGATCCGCCAGCGTTCGCCGTCCTTGACCGCGACCATGGTCTGCACCGATCCCGCGCGATGCGACGGCCGCTCTCCCTTGCCCTTCCGCAATCCCCCAGCGGTGTGCACCAGCGCCACGTCCGGGCTCAGCACGGCGAAGCTGTCGATCCTCCCTTCGAGCCGTGAGTTCCGCATGGCCCCTTCGAACAGCGGACGGTGCGAGTCGATGATCTCCTGCCGGCCCCGGGCACGGCCGCCGAAGAAGGTCACGTAGTCGGCGTCCTCGGTGAACACCGCGCCATACGCGTCCGCGTCACCCCAGGCCGCGTTCATCTCGTCGATCAGCGCGTGTAACTCGGTTTCGACAGTGCTGGTCCCCATGGTCATCCCCGCCCTGGAATATCTCGACAACTAAGAATCTTTTTAGCACGGAAAAGTGGTGCGGTCGAGCGGCGAGGTGCCGGCTCAGCCGGTCACGGGAGGCCACTTCCAGTTGAGGCGCCGGAGGACGCTGGCGCGATCCAGCGCGACCCTCAGCCGTGCCTGGCTCTCCTCGGCCTTCCAATAGCGCGCGGACCTGGTGGTCTGGTTGTCGTGCTGGCGGTAGAGCGTGCTCGGTTCGGCGATGAACTCCCCCGGAGTGACCGCCTCCAGCGCCAGCAGCAACCCGACCGTCTCGGCTCCGGTGAGCGCGGGCCAGCCGCCGAGCGCGCGGACGAGATCGGTGTGCGCTGCGAGGTTCGCGGCCAGCACCGAAAGCCGGTTCTCCTGCTGCTCGGTGAAGAACAGGTCCTCGGGCAGCGGCCCGCCCGGCGGGTCGTAGGGGCCCGGCGTCGTCGTGCCGTCAGGGTGCAGATCCAGACCGGCCGACGTGCACCAGGCCACGCCGCGCAACGCCCTGATGTCTCGAAAAAGAGCCCCCGGCAGCAGGAGGTCATCGGCGTCGAGCGTGCGAACCAGTTCCCCGCTCGCCCGTGCCAGCGCCATGGTCCGGGCCACCCCGGCGCGCCCCGGGAGCGAGGAGTCGCAGGAGATGCGCTGGTCGTCCGGCAGCACGGAAAGCGGGATTCCGGTCGTACCGTCCTCCTGAACGCACCACTGCCAGTCCCAGCCGGGTGGCATTTCCTGCTGCCGCAAGGATTCGTAGGCGTCGAGAAGATGGTGGTGACCGCCGGAGAAGACCGGGGTCACCACCGTGATCACACGACGCACCAAGCCAGGTTAGCCTCCACCACGCTCAACGGGACAACCCGCGCCGGAATCCCGATCCAGTCACCCGCCACCACCGTCAGTGGGGCGGACGATCGCGATCAGCTCGCCGATCACCGCCCTTCCCCGCTCGGTGTCGTTGGTACGCAAGACGATCCGGTCGCCCGTGGCCACGTTCAGCCCCATCACCGACAGCACGCTCTTCGCGTCCACTGGCTCGCCGTCGCCCTTCGCCACGGTGATCGGCACGCCGGAGCGCGCCGCCGCCTGCGCGAAAGCCGCGGCCGGGCGCGCGTGGAGCCCGGCCGGCTCGGTGACGACGACCGTTCGCTCGATCACCCCGGCGCTGCCCGGCCCCGCCGCCAGCACTTCGCCGATCCGGCGGAGCACGATCTCGTCCTCGTCGGGCGCGAGCGGGCGCGGGTCGATCGCGAGTTGCCCGAGGTTCGCGTTGTGCTCGCGCAGGTAGACCGGCGGCGTCCCGGCGGCCAGTTCACGCGCAAGGTCACCAGCGCTCAGCCCGGCCTCCGGTAGCACGGTGAGCCGGGCCCGGTGGATATCGCGGCCCGCCTCGTCGGTGATGACCTTCGCGTCCAGGCCCGGCAGTTCCGCCAGCTGAGCCGCCATCGACCGGATCCGGTCCTCCTGCCGCCGTGGCGCTTCCGGATCGGTGGAGGCGTACGCGTGCACCGCGCTCACCAGGCCGACGACCACCTCCTTGCCGATCTTCATCGCCCGCCCGATGCCCGTTCGCTGTGCGTGCACCGCCTCGACGAGATCGGCCCGGCCACACACGATGCCCGACGCCGGCCCGCCGATCGCCTTGCCACCGCTGTACACCACGAGGTCGGCGCCGGTCGCCGGCCACCGCCGCAGGTCCTCCTCGGCGGCCGCGTCGAGGATCACCGGCACGCCCCGCGCGTGTGCCAGTTCGATGACCTCCGCGAGCGACAGCATGCCCTTGTGCACCGTGTGATGGGACTGCACGTACAGCACCGCGGCGGTCTGGTCGCCGATCGCGGCGGTCAGGTGCGCCGGCGACACCGAATTGACGCTGCCTACCTCGACCGGAACGCCGCCGCCGAGCCGGATCATCTGGGTGACCGGTGCTCCGAAGTCGACACAATGTCCCTTCTGCAGCACGATCTCGGCCGGCCGCCCGCCGGCGTCGGGTAGCCGCTGGACGGCGTCGAGGTCGGTTCCGGCGATCACGGCGGCGACGCTGGTCGCGACGCCGGCCGCCGCACCCGCTACCGGGCAGGCGTCTTCGGTCCCGGTGCTCTCGGCGAGCGCCTTTCCCGCCGCCCGGAACAACTCTTCGATCGGCACGTGCCGGGCTCCCGCGTCGGCCATGGCCTCGGCGACCTCGGGGGCCAGCGTGCTGCCCCCGAGCGCGGTCATCCGGCCGCTCGCGTTCACCGCGGTACGAACACCGAGTTTCTGGTAGACATTCATTTCGGCGCGAGCAACCCTTTCTTACTTGGCGGCGATCGGGAAGAAGAAACCCATGACCATCGCGCCGAGAATGGCACCGCCGGTGATCGGCTTCTTCCACCAGTAGAACAATCCGGCGCCGAGGACCGACCCGAGGCCGACCGGGATGGACGCGGTCGCCGCGGCGACCAGCACCAGCGGGCCGAGATAGCGCCCGGAGGCGTTGCCCGCGCCCATCATCACGTCGGCACCGAACGTCGAACGCACTCGATCGCTGTTGACGGTGACCTTCCGGACGGCCAGGATCAGCGAGCCGATCACCAGCCCGCACAACGCACCGACCGGCAGCGCCAGCCAGAAATGCTCCAGCGGTGCGGTTATCCCGGCCGAAAGCAGCAGCGCGGGGATCCCGATGCCGACCCCGGTCTGCAGGGAGCCGCCGATGTCCAGGATGCCGACCATCGGCCCTTCGATCACCCTGGCGAAGAGGAACCCCGCACCGAACGCGGCCGCCGCGCTGTAGCTGCCGGTGGTCATTCCCTGGCTCAGCAAGGAAACGACGGCGACGTCGTTGAACGCACCGGTGTGATAGAGGTAGAACAGGTGCGTCCCGGCGAAGACGCTGGATGCGAGACAGGCGACGAAAATGGGGAACGCCCATTCGGACAGCCAGAATCCGCCCGTGTGCGGCGCCGGTTCGCCGGCCCCTTCCGTGGCATCGACCTCGGTGGACATCAGGCTCAGCTCCCGGTGGTCTTGGTGGACTGATGGAATTCCTGCAGCCAGCCGGGCACGGGGATGTGCATGCTCTTCAGGGCCTGCAGGTCGACACCGCGCAGGATCGCGCTGCACACGAACAGCAGGATCACCGCGGTCGCGATCGTCCTGGTGATCTTGTTCCAGCCGCTGTCGTCGACCCCCTTGCCGACGACGATGCCGAGCACGATGCCCGGAACGGCGTTACCCATCACGATGTGCGCGAGCCCGCCGAGCACGGTGCCCCACATGCCGCTGCGGCGGCCGGCATCGACCGCCGCCATCCAGAACACGATGGGCATCACCGGGTTGAGCAGCCACCCCGCCGCCGGCCCGAGCACCTTGCCGGCGACGTCCTGCAGTGAGTGTGGAATGGCGGCCGCGCTCGAATTCAGCAGGGTCACCAAAAGCATGCCGACGATCGCACCGGCGATCGCCATGCGTTTGGGATTGTGCAACGTCTTGGCGAGGTCGCGCTCGCGGACCATGTTCGCGGCGGCCGCCCAGTGCGTGATGATCCGGTGGTCGACGTCGGCGGTGAGGGCACCAGTGCCCACAGTGGACGCCCAAGCGTTGAAGAAGAAGCCGAAGCCGAACGAAAAGTGCGCGATGGGGTCGTTCTGGCAGGCGTTGAGTTCACCGAGTGAGCGGAACGCGCCCATGCCCTGAACCGCGGGGGCGTGGAACATACGCGCGACGCCGGCGCCGGCACCGAACCCGGCGAGTGCGCCGATCACCAACGACTCGAACAGGATGACGAGATGCGAATTCACGGCAGTCGTCCAATCGGCTGATCAGCGCATCTCAGCGCAGCTGTAACAAATGTTGTCCCCGCCCGAGCTTTTCGGTGCGGACTCCGAACTTCACGGCGCCGAGGTCGACGGAGGCCACCCGGACCTCGACGTCGATGGTCAGCACGAATTTCGACCGCTTGCGGGGAAACAACAGTCCGAGGAAACGCTCGGTGCGCTGATGCTCGACCGCGGACACGATGCGCAAGGCGGTCGGCTCGATCCGGAAGCTCGTGCCACGCACCTTCCGCCCGACCTCCCGTTGCACCTGGCGAAGCGCATCGCCGAAGCAGCGCTCCTTCGTCGTCCCGGTGCCGGTGAGCCGCACGGTCATCACCTGCTCGTGCATGGCGTCAGCGACTTTCGCGGGCGCCGCCTTCTCAGTGCTTGTTCGTGAACCCGCCCGCCCGTCGCCCACCGCCACCCTCAACGGAAGCGCTTCGCGCTGCGGTTGTTCGTTGATCTCGTGGCCAGGGCTCTCCTGAGTGCCTTGCTCGCGTTCTTCCTGAGCGGAGCCCTGCCCCCAAGATCGGGTACCTCCGGACGGCGGGTTCGAAAGCTCACCTCGACCGGCGATCCGACGGTTCCCGAATAGGTTCTCGGCCGGTGCACTCATCACGCCTCCTTTTCCAGCAGCTGCAGGTACTCCGTCGTGATTCGATAGCCGAGGTCCTCGACGTCCATGAACCCGAATCCGAGCACGCGCTTGCCCGCACGCAGCGCGGTGATCCCCGCCTCGATCGAGCGCATCCCGAACTCGACGTCGTGTCCGTACTTGGCTTTCGCCGTGACCGCGCCGGCGCCGCCGCTGCCGCAGAAACAGATGCCCAGCGTCGCCTTCTCGGCGTTCATGACGTCCCCGACCTTCATGTCGGCGCCGGGGCCGGGAATCAGCACCGGCACCCCGCCCGCCTTTTCGACTCCGGCGGCGACCGCCTGTCCCTTCCCCAGACGATCGCCGATGACCACCTTGACCTTGTCCGCCATCTCCAACTGAACCTTCCGTCGCCGTAACGTTCCTTTTCCGAAGTGATCTGGCGCGTCATGGCGACCGTGCCAACGCGTAGTGCAGCGCGAGCAAGACCGCTTCCGGCTCATCCGCCGCGGCGTCTTCACCCGCGTACTCGCGCAGCGTCGCCCTGGCGCGTGCGAGGCTGTCGGCATCAAGCTGGTTGGTAACACTGGGATCCAGCGCCGCCAGCCGTTCGCCACTACGCACTCGGCGCACCACGGTGAGGCAGTGCGCCGCCACGGCCAGCTCCCGCTCGGGTGGCACTTGAGCGGGCCAGCGCCGGAGCACCGAGTTCATCAGCTTGTCCAACTCGGCACGTTCCTCGTCGCTCACCGCGGTGGCTCGAGCAAGTTCGTCGAGGATGTCAGTGACCGCGCGCATCGATCACCTGCCCGTCCCGCACGGCAGCGACCGGTTTCAGCACGCGGCCGGATTTCCGTTGGCAGCCATCGGAATCGGTCAGCACGACGTCGAAGTCCACCAGTCGCAGCACGCTGAGGTCCGCGTGTGCGCCGGGCGCCACCGTTCCGAGGCGCCCGGCCTCCCCCACGACCGTCGCGGGCCTGGTCGACGCGGCCGCCACGATGTCGTCGAGGCTGAATCCGAAGGCAAGCAGTTTGGTCATGGTGGGCACGAGACCGTGCACGGGACCGTCGACGTTGCTGCGGTGCAGGTCGGTGCTCACGGTGTGCGGTACCAGGCCGGCATCGAGAGCCCGCTCGAACGTGTCGAAGTTGAAACTGGCGCTGCCGTGCCCGACATCGAGCAGCACACCGCGGCCGACGGCCGCGATCGCCTCCGGGATCGGGCGTCCGGCGTCGTCGAGAATTCCCGCGCCGTCGCCGTTCCGCTTGCCGTGAAAGGAATGCGTCACGATGTCCCCGGCGCTGAGCAGGTCGAGGATCTCCCCGAGCGCGGGCGGCGCGCTGCCGACGTGGACCATTACCGGCACCCCGGCCTCGCCCGCCGCGCGTTTCGCAGCACGCAGCGGAGCCAGCCCATTGGTATCGAGCACCGACGCGCTCATCCGTACCTTGATGCCGCGGATCGCGGAATTCTCCGCGATGACGCGCACCGTGTCGTCGATCCGGATGCGCGCGGGATCGGCCAGTTCGTGCGGGCCCTCGCTCAGGCCGGCCGACGAGATGTTCAGCCAGCTCAGCACCCGCGTCCGGGCGGGGGCCACGACCTGCTCGGCGAAACGGCGATACGTATCGCAGCCGGTGCTGCCGGCGTCGACCACGGTGGTCACGGCCTGGTCGACACCGGCGGTGTCGGGCGGCAGGCCGAGGTAGGTCTGGACGAAGTCGACGTGCGTGTGGAGATCGATCAGGCCAGGCAGGACAAGGCATCCACTCGCATCGAAGACATGCACGCCGGTCAGGTCGGCATCGCCGGGCTCCGTGACCGCGACGATGGAGCCGTCACGCACCAGCACGTCGCGCCGGGCGTGCAGTCCGCGCCCGGGATCGACGACCGTGCCGGCGCGCACCAGTACCGCTCCCGGCGTATCGGATTCGGCCACCAGATCCTCCTTGATCAGGCTGGATGCGCTCGCCCGATCACCGAGGTGATGGCCAACGCGCCGTCCGTTGAGCGGTACACTGTTCCGTAATACGGACCAGCATTCCGTTGTACGAACTGTTCAGGGACGCTAATCCCGGAAAGCGCGAAGGTCAATGGTTGATCGACAGCAAGGTCCCGCCGCCTCCTCCGACGACCGCGCCAACAACTCGGTCGCCAAGGCGCTGCGTGTGCTCGAAGCGCTCGCCGACGCCTCGCCGTCTCTCCGGCTCGGCGAGATCGCAGGGCAGGCTGACGTCTCGAAGACAACCGCGCACCGCATCCTCGCCACCCTCGTCACCGAGGGCTACGCCGACGCGAGCGAAGGCAGATACACGATCGGCAACCGGCTACGCGCCCTCGCCGCGCGAGCGCAGGCGAACGAGGCGAGCGGCATCGAGGCGATTCTGCGCACCTTGCAGCAGGACACCGGGCTGACCGTGCACCTGGCGGTGCTCAGCGGCGAACACGCGACCTACACGCACACGGTGGACCCGCCCGCGGCATGGCGGATCGCGACGTTCACCGGGATGCAGGTCCCGCTGCATTGCACGGCCGCCGGCAAGGTCATGCTCGCGGCGCTGGGAAGCGGCGAACGCTCGACGTTGTTACGCAAGACCGGGCTCGCCGCACGGACACCCAACACGATCACCGACCACAAGGCGCTGGAAGAGCAACTCGAAGCGGTGCGAAACCGTGGCTGGGCAACGGATTACGAGGAACGGGAATTAGCCCTGTGTTCCCTCGCCGCCCCCGTCCTCGACTCCTCGGGTTATCCGCTCGCCGCCGTAGAGGTGTGCGCACTGACGGCCCTGACGGACCGAACCGCACTGGAAGCCCTGGCCGGTACCGTGCGACTGGCCGCACTGCAGGTTTCACGCCGGATCTGACGGCTTCTGGTGTGCCCGTACTGCCGACCTCGCGCCGAGCAGACGGGTTCTGCGTTTCGCGGCTTCTTGACCCAATCTCGAGCGGGCCGGACGATGACCGAGTGACGGTCGCGGAGAGTCACCGACAGCGCGGTGGTCTGCTCCGTGACCACGACTTCCGGCACCTGTGGGCCGCCGACGCGATCAGCCAGGTCGGCACTCGGGTCAGCGCATTGGCCGTACCACTGCTCGCTCTGCTGACCTTGGCGGCGTCGGACTTCGAGGTGGCAGCGCTGCGGACCGGGCACAGCAGGGTTCGAACCTGCGCCCTCCTCATCACCGGCGGATTCCAGCGGTCGTCGCAACACGTCACTTCGGTGGCAGATGGGCTTCCTGACCCTGCGGGTCCCAGATGACCAGGTGGTACTCGGCCGCAAGCTCCGTGATCATCTTGAGCGCCGCATCGCTTCGGGACGAGAAGCTCAGATTCATGATCACGTGATCGATGCCTACGTCCAGCGGCGTCGACATCCACGGGTGATCCTGGGGATAGGGCGGGCGATCGGGAAACCGCGAACGCAGCCGCTCATAGAACTTGACCACCCGCTCATCCAGCTCACCCTCGATGTGACTGCCGGACAAGCACCGCTCGAACATCGCACGTGCCGCCGCAGGGTCAGCGGACTCACCCATCGCAAGAACCGCAATATCAAAGCTCACGGGTTCATCTTCCGATGACGCTTCGCAGACGTCTCACAGGGCGAAGTTGCGTTGGCGGTTTCGACGAGGGTAGCGAGACGCTCGGCGGGGGTGTCCCAGCCGAGCGTCTCGCGTGCCGATAGCGTTTGCTGGTGCGGTAGTCGAAGCCGACGATCCGGTCAGCTTCCCGGTGGCTCACGCTTGGATCCGTTGCGACGATCGCTGGAATCCAAGCGCCGTGTGCTGTGTGGCTATGCGGCGCCGAGCTGGTTTCGGTTGAGGAGGCGCTCGATCCGCGCGGCGCCCTGCCCCGAAATCAGCGTGGTGGTTTCCTCTTCGCCACGCTGGTTGACGTGCCCGTTCAGGCGCACGCACGCCCAGCCATTCCTGACCCACTCCGCGCACGGAGCGTTCTTCGGGTGCGTCAGCAGCACGCCTTCGTTGCGCAGACGGGCGAACAACGTGTTGCGGCCTTAGCCCAGCGCGCGAGCGATGACACCGACCTGGAGCCACCCGTCCCGGTCGAGGAATGCCTCCCACGCCGCCACCTTGGGCGCGTCCTCGGCAACCTTGGCCTCCAACGACTTGCGGGCACGGACCTGGCCCAGCAGGTGCACGAGCGCGGTCTCGTAGTCCAGCGGAAGCACGGGCCCGCGCGGGCGCACCTCCGCTGTCCCGGTTTCGCGGAGCTGGCGCAGGATCTCCTTCACCCTGGACTTGACCGTCTTCGCCGAGGGCAGGGTGGAGCGGAAGATCAGCTCCCACATCCCGTCCTCGTAGAGCACCTTCATGCGGCGGATCTGCTTGCCCCCAGCGGTTGACCAGGTCTCCCGGTCGGCCTCACCCTGCTCGTCGGCGTCCACGACCTGAAGTGCCTGCTGGGTCGAACTGTAGTTCAGGGCACGAGCGAACGCCGGCGCCTCGACGAAGGCGCGGCCGTCCTCGGCGATGCCGAAATGCTCGCTGGTGAGTCCGTCTCCCGCTGCGGTGAAGAGGTCAAGCTCACCGTTGTGGGTGGCGGTCTCTGCCGGATCAGCGGTGTGCTTGGTAAGGTCGCGCACGACGATACCTCCATGTCAGGTGTAGTCCACGGTTCCGGCAGTGGGTGAACTGCGCGGAACCCCGAGAGAGGCCCGGGCTGGTGCTAGCAGTCCGGGCCTTCTCATTGGTTTAGATAATACCGCACAGGTGTGACATGTCCAACCACCAACCGGACCTGACGTTCGAATGCTTCGAGCGATCATTGAAAGAAGCCCGGAGTCTTGCTTTTGATGCCATCTCGGGCACCCCCGTAGAGGGTTGGCACGCAACAACGTTGCAGGTCAACTACAGCACACCGCACCCAGGAGAGGGGCGAACAGTCTTCGAATGTTCACGGTCATTGACATTTTCACTCCCCGAAGAGCCGGGCCGTCTTCGAATGTTCACGACCATCGACTTTTTACGTTCTGGAACCTTGGGCAGCCTTCGAGGTTCACGATAATTGACGGAGCGAGGTTAGCGGGGCGCGACCGTTACAGTGATTGCGTCGTCGGTCCAGTGGACGAGGTGGGCCTTCCCCGTGCCCCTTGGGCACGATGAACAGACCACGCTGTGGACGGCACGAGGAACGCGAACTGTCCCTGTGTTCACTCCGCCGCCCCTGCCCTCGACTCCTCGGGTTATCCGCTCGCCGCCGTAGAGGTGTGCGCACTGACGGCCTACGTGTGCGAATACCGCAACGCGGCAACCAACTCGTCGCTCGGTGTCCTGACGATCACTCCCACCGACCCTTCCGTGGCCCCGGCGCAGGTCGCCGCCGCGTGGCAGAAACTGCCCGACGCCAAGCCGGTCAGCGGTGTCGGAGACGCCGCGGTATACGCCAGCGTCAGCGCGGGACAGAAAAGCTCCGTGCTCGGCGCCGCCAAGCGCACCAGCGAAGCCACCATCGCCGTGATGTACACCGGTCCCGCGACGACCCGGGACAAACTTGCCCCCTGGTCCGCGCCGCCGTCGACGCCCTCTGATCCCGTCGATCGCCGCGCGCCGACAACGCCTGCGCAATGACTCAGGCGATCCGAACGCGGTCATCACCGACCGGCCTACCACGCAACGCCGAGCCAGCGTCACCGCCCAAACCGGATGGTTTTCCGCGCTGAGCGGCAATCGCACGTGCACGCTGGGTAGGTGGGCACCGTGTAAACGCAAAAAGGCCTGGCAGACGGCGAACCGAACACTGTTGGCGAATTCGCCTCGTCGCTCTCTGTGCGGCGGGGCGGGATGCCGGCAAGGCGGGCCCATGCCCGCCGGATGTGGGGGAAAATCACCGACCTGGACCGTCGACTGCGGGTCAATCCGGTAAATGCCCGGTGTGGGCGCAGCAGGGTTCGAACCTGCGACCCCCTCCTTGTAAGGGAGGTGCTCTTCCGCTGAGCTATGCGCCCTGAGGTGGCACCCGACGCGGAATGCCACCGGTGGGAGAAACTCAGGCTGCCAGCTTGGCCACGGCCTTCTTCCACGCCTCCTGGTCACGCGCCTGGCCCGGCTGGTTGACCTCGGCGAAGCGGACCACGCCGTCCTTGTCGATCAGGAACGTGCCCCGCACCGCCAGGCCGGCGTCGGCGTTGAACACACCGTAGAGCTTGGCCACCTCGCCGTGCGGCCAGAAGTCGGACAGCAGCGGGAACTGGTAGTTCTGCTGTTCGGCCCACGCCTTGAGGGAGAACGGCGTGTCCACCGACACACCGAGTACCTGCACACCCTGGCTTTCGTATTCGCCGAACTCGTCGCGGACCTGGCACAGCTCACCCGTGCAGATACCGCTGAACGCGAACGGGTAGAAAACCAGCAGGACTGCCTGCTCACCCTGGAACGATGACAGGGTGACCGGCTGCCTGTTGTAGTCGTTGAGCGTGAAGTCCGGTGCCTTCGAACCGACCTCGACGGCCATAACTGGTACCTCTCCCGGGATGGCTGGGGCTGTCTGCCTCACTACCTTAGCGTGCCGGTGGTCAGCGCTTGGTCTTCGACTTCGGGGAAACCAACTTCGTGCCGGCCCAGTTCGGGCCGACGCTGATGTTGGAGGTCTGGGCCAGCCCGACGGTCGGCACCGCCTCGGCGATCTCGCTCGGTTCGACGTGGCCGGGCTGCCCCGTCTTGGGGGTGAGGACCCAGATCACCCCGTTCTCGTCCAGCGGAGCCCGCGCGTCCATGATCGCGTCGACCAGGTCACCGTCGTCCTCCCGCCACCACAGCAGTACGACATCGACGACCTCGTCGGCTTCCTCGTCGAGGAGGTCGCCACCGATATGTCCCTCGATCGCGGCGCGCAGGTCGTCATCGACGTCGGAGTCCCAACCGATCTCCTGAACCACCATGTCCGGCTTGATCCCAAGCCTCTCGGCGACGCTGCGGTACTCAGCGTCTCCAGCGGCGACCACTGCTTTCACTCCTCCAACTACTGTCGGTGGGATGGGGTGCCCCATCACCCTTCATACACGGATGGGGCTAGCGAACACGGCCGGAGCCCAGGACGCAACCGTCCACACCGGATCTGGTGCCAACTCGTATCGCAGGGTACGGGCACACCGACACCCTCCGGGACTGGATTCACACGGCCAATCAGCACCACGCCCACCACCCTGGCCTAGGGTGGATGTTGTTCCACGCGCGTGCGCGCGCGTGAATCGCGACAAAGCGGGTGACGTTACCGCCGAGTAGCGGTGACGCGAAGCTGGAGAAAAGACGACGATAAGGGCAGGGCGAGCGTGCCCCGCCCACACAGTGACCCCCGGATAGCAGCAAGGCGAGGAGATCCCTTGGCCCCCGAGAACGACCGCAGCGCCACCCAGCGGGCCCCGGAGCGGGTACGCGTGATCCGCGACGGCCTGGCCGCTTACCTTCCCGACATCGACCCCGAGGAGACCGCCGAGTGGCTGGACTCCTTCGACGAGGCGCTCGCCAGGGGCGGTCAGCAGCGGGCCCGTTACCTAATGTTGCGGATCCTGGAACGCGCCCGTGAGCGCAACGTCGGCGTTCCCCCGCTGACGGCCACGGACTACGTCAACACCATCCCGACCGAGAACGAGCCCTGGTTCCCCGGGGACGAGGAGGTCGAACGGCGCTATCGCGCCTACATCCGGTGGAACGCGGCGATCATGGTGCACCGCGCGCAGCGGCCCGGGGTGGGCGTCGGCGGGCACATCTCGACCTACGCCTCCTCGGCGGCGCTCTACGAGGTGGGCTTCAACCACTTCTTCCGCGGCAAGGACCATTCCGGCGGCGGCGACCAGATCTTCATCCAGGGCCACGCGTCCCCGGGCCTCTACGCCCGCGCGTTCCTCGAGGGCCGCCTGAGCGAGCAGCAGCTGGACGGGTTCCGCCAGGAGCTTTCGCACGGCGGCGAGGGCGGCGGCCTGCCCTCGTACCCGCACCCGCGGCTGATGCCGGACTTCTGGGAGTACCCGACGGTCTCCATGGGGCTCGGCCCGATGAACGCCATCTACCAGGCGCGATTCAACCGTTACCTGAGCGACCGCGGCATCAAGGACACCAGCGACCAGCACGTGTGGGCGTTCCTCGGCGACGGCGAGATGGACGAGGCGGAGTCGCGCGGCCTGATCCACGTGGCGGCCGGCGAGGGCCTGGACAACCTCACCTTCGTGATCAACTGCAACCTGCAGCGGCTGGACGGCCCGGTCCGCGGCAACGGCAAGATCATCCAGGAGCTGGAGGCCTACTTCCGCGGCGCCGGCTGGAACGTGATCAAGGTCATCTGGGGCCGCGAGTGGGACAAGCTGCTGCACGCGGACCGCGACGGCGCCCTGGTCAACCTGATGAACGTCACGCCGGACGGCGACTACCAGACGTACAAGGCCAACGACGGTGCGTATGTGCGGGAGCACTTCTTCGGCCGCGACCCGCGCACCAAGGAGCTGGTGAAGGAACTCTCCGACGCCGACATCTGGAACCTCAAGCGAGGCGGGCACGACTACCGCAAGATTTACGCGGCGTACAAGGCGGCGATGGAGCACCACGGGCAGCCGACGGTGATTCTGGCCCACACGATCAAGGGCTACGGGCTGGGCCCGGCGTTCGAGGGCCGCAACGCCACGCACCAGATGAAGAAGCTCACGCTCGACGATCTCAAGCTGTTCCGGGACGCCCAGCGCATTCCGATCAGCGACGCCGAGCTGGAGCGCGACCCGAAGCTGCCGCCGTACTACCACCCGGGCCCGGACTCCCCGGAGATCGAGTACATGATCGGCCGGCGGCGGGCGCTGGGCGGGTTCCTGCCGCAGCGGAAGGGCAACCGGGCCAAGCCGCTGGTGCTGCCCGGCGACAAGGCCTACGAGGCGGTCCGTAAGGGCTCGGGCAAGCAGGAGGTCGCCACCACGATGGCGTTCGTCCGGCTGGTCCGGGAGCTGGCCAAGGACCCCGAGATCGGGGGCAGGGTGGTGCCGATCATCCCGGACGAGGCGCGCACCTTCGGCCTGGACTCGATGTTCCCGACGGCCAAGATCTACAACCCGCACGGGCAGACCTACACCTCGGTGGACGCCAACCTCATGCTGGCGTACAAGGAATCCGAGCACGGGCAGCTGCTGCACGAGGGCATCAACGAGGCGGGCTCGACCGCGTCGTTCACCGCCGTCGGCACCTCGTACGCCACGCACGGCGAGCCGATGATCCCGATCTACATCTTCTACTCGATGTTCGGGTTCCAGCGCACCGGCGACGGGCTGTACGCGGCGGCCGACCAGATGGCGCGCGGCTTCGTGCTGGGCGCCACGGCCGGCCGCACCACGCTGACCGGTGAGGGCCTGCAGCACGCCGACGGCCACTCGCTGCTGCTGGCGCACACCAACCCCGCGGTGGTCGCCTACGACCCGGCATGGTCGTTCGAGATCGCGCACATCGTGCGGGACGGGCTCCGCCGGATGTACGGCGAGACCGGCCCGGACGGCAACGGCGAGAACGTGTTCTATTACCTGACCGTCTACAACGAGCCGTACCAGCAGCCGGCCGAACCGGAGAACCTGGACGTCGACGGGCTGCTGCGCGGCCTCTACCGCTACGCGGACGCCCCGGCGGGCACCGGCCCCGAGGCACAGATCCTGGTCTCCGGCGTGACCATGCCGGACGCGCTGAAGGCGCAGCGGATGCTGGCCGATGAGTGGGGCGTGCGGGCCGCGGTGTGGTCCGCGACGTCGTGGTCGGAGCTGCGGCGCGAGGCCGTCGAGATCGACCGGGACAACCTGCTGCACCCGGCCGACTCGCCCCGTGTGCCGTACGTGACCAAGGCGCTGGAGAACGCCGCGGGCCCGGTGGTGGCGGTGTCGGACTGGATGCGCGCGGTACCGGACCTGATCCGGCCGTGGGTGCCCAACGACATGATCACGCTCGGCACCGACGGGTTCGGCTTCTCCGACACCCGCCCGGCGGCGCGGCGGCATTTCCTGGTGGACGCGGAGTCGATCGTGGTCGCCGTGCTCACCGGGCTGGCCCGGCGGGGCGAGGTGCCGCAGGCCACGGTCGTGGAGGCCACCCGGCGCTACCGCATCCACGACGTGTCGGCCGCCGGCCCGCAGCTGTCCGACTCCGGAAACGCCTGAGGTCGCAGGCCCCAGGCGAAACAGCTTGTGGTCCGGGTCACTCCGGTCGGCCTCGGCCGACCGGGGTGACCCGGCCGACTTGGCGATTAGGATGATCGGTGTGACTACACGGCGGGTACCGAGGCCCAGCGAGCTCCGCGAGATTCTGCGACCGAAGCCGTTCAAGCTGAATCCCACCGAGCGCCGGCTGGCGAACGCGCACACGATCGCCGACCTGCGCACCATTGCCCGCAAGCGCACCCCCCGCGCGGCGTTCGACTACACCGACGGGGCCGCGGAGCTGGAGGACAGCCTGCGCCGGGCGCGGCAGGCGTTCCGGCGAATCGAGTTCCATCCCAACGTGCTGCGCGGTGTCGACGATGTGGACACCGGCCGGCAGATCCTCGGCAAGCGCTCAGCGCTGCCGTTCGCCTTCGCGCCGACCGGGTTCACGCGCATGATGCAGCACGAGGGCGAGCGCGCGGTGGCGCGCGTGGCGCAGCGTGAGGACATCCCGTTCGCGCTCTCCACCATGGGCACCACGTCGATCGAGGACGTCGCGGAGGCGGCGCCGCAGGCCCGCAAGTGGTTCCAGCTCTACGTGTGGCGGGACCACGCGGCGGGGCTGGACCTGATGCAGCGGGCCGACGCGGCGGGCTACGACACGCTGCTGCTCACCGTGGACACCCCGGTCGCCGGGGCGCGGCTGCGCGACGTGCGCAACGGCCTCACGATCCCGCCCACCCTCACCCTGCGTACCGTCCTCGACGGCGCGACGCACCCGCACTGGTGGTTCAACCTGCTCACCACCGAACCGCTGCAGTTCGCGTCGCTGCAGTCGTTCGGCGGAACGGTCGCCGATCTGATCAACAAGCTGTTCGATCCCACGCTGAGCTTCGACGATCTGGCCTGGGTGCGCGAGAACTGGCCGGGCAAGCTGGTGGTCAAGGGCATCCAGAACGCCGACGACGCGCGGGATGTGGTCAAGCACGGCGCGGACGCGGTGGTGCTGTCCAACCACGGCGGGCGTCAACTCGACCGCGCACCGACCCCGCTCGAGCTGCTGCCATCCACATTGGACAGCGTGAACGGCGACGCCGAGGTCTGGCTGGACACCGGCATCCTCTCCGGCGGCGACATCGTCGCCGCGCTGGCCCGGGGTGCCGACGCCTGCCTCATCGGCCGCGCGTACCTGTACGGGCTGATGGCGGGCGGGGAACGCGGCGTCCAGCGTTGCGTGGACATCCTGCGCGCCGAGATCGTGCGCACCATGCAGCTGCTGGGTGTCCGTACCCTCGACGACCTCCGGCCCTCCCACGCCACGCTGCGCTGAGCGTGGCGCGGGAGGATCGTCAGCGGGAGGCGGCGACAACCCTGGTGTTCAGCCGGTTCGCCGTGCGGCTCCAGCTCCACCAGCCGTGGATCACCAGCCCGGCGAAAACGAGGTAGATGGCGGCCGAGAAGTACAGGCCCGACGCCAGCTGCAGCGGCACGCCGACGGCGTCCACGACCAGCCACACCAACCAGAACTCGACCAGGCCCATTCCCTGGGCGCCGAAGGCGACGAGGGTGCCGATGAAGATCGCGGCATCCGGCCACGGTGCCCAGGACGCGTCCAGCGCCTGCAGCAGCAGCGCCATGGCGACCGTGCCGGCGCCGAACAGCCCGGCCATCGCCAGCCGTTCCACCGGCCGGCCGCGCCGCACCACCACGCCGTAGAGCGGGTCGCGCCGGCGCGTCCAGGCCCACCAGCCGTAGACCGAGATCAGCAGGATGGCCACCTGGCGCGCGGCGAGCCCGCCGAGGTGCGCCGAAACGTAGACCGCGAACAGCAGCACCGTCGCGCCCACCTGCACCGGCCATGTCCACAACAGGCGCCGGTCCGCCAGGAAGACCACGGCCAGCGCGAACAGCTGCCCGAGCAACTCGGCGACGGAGATCCACTGTCCGAACACCGTAAGCCCGTGATGGAGCAGGAAGCTCATTCAAAAGTCCGTGTTCTTGCGTCGGCGAGTTGAAACGCGCCGCCGGAGGCTTCGCGAACGCGGCTGCGGGCCGCCGGGGCACGATGGCCGGGTGTGCGTTGCCAGGTCATGGTCCGTAGACGCGTTCGTCGATCGCGCGTCTTGAACAACCACAGCAAGAAGTCCATGGCGTGATCAACGGGCCGTCCCGGCCGTCAATTCCCGGCCCGGCCGGGCTCGGACCGGGATGGGACGCTGCTCACAGCCTGGAGGTGCCCGTGTCGGCACTCCAACGAGTGCCGCGAACCGGCGCGGTGTTGAACATTGTTCCACGATTGGGTGAGTCAGGTAGCGGCGGAAGATCGAGAAGGTCCATAGTGGATTCACCGGTGGGGACCGGGGAGATGAGGCCGCCCGGCGTCGCGAAAACTCGCATCGCGCCGGGCGGCCTCGCATCAGAGCCTGTTGGTGATTCGGCAGGACTGCCGGCCAAGGCAAGTCGCACCCGCGCCATCCGAAGGTAGCCGATGTCGGGGGCAGGGCTCCGAACAGCGAAACCGCAAGATCGCTCTCCAGGCGGGCCCTGGCCACGGGATCGGCTGGGCGCGTAGGCCACCAGACTCTCACTGTGCCGCGGCATACCATCGACGACATCATGACCCAGACGAACGCCCGGCCCGCGACGAAACATCACGGCCTGTCCGCCAAGACTCTGCGCCGGCTCGAACGCGCGTCGGGACGACTTGCCTCCGCCAGCGTCGTCGCGATGGAGCAGCGCCTGCCCTGGTTCAGCCGGCTGCCCGCCGATCAGCGGGCCAGCGTGCTGATGATCACTCAGACCGGCGCGGCGGGCTTCGTCGACTGGCTGCGCGACTCGCAGGAGGCGCTGAAGCTCACCACCGAGGCCTTCCGCAGCGCGCCGCAGGAGCTGTCCCGCTGGATCGGGCTGCGGCAGGCGGTCGGCCTGGTACGGCTGGCCATCGAGGTGTTCGAGGAACAACTGCCCGAGTTCGCCGCGAACGAGACCGAGCAGGCCGCGCTGATCGAAGGCATTCTCCGCTACGGCCGGGAAATCGCTTTCGCCACGGCGAACTCCTACGCCGCGGCCGCCGAGGCGCGCGGCGCGTGGGACGCCCGGCTGGAGGCGCTGGTCGTGGACGGCATCGTGCGTGGCGACGCCGAGGAGTCCCTGCTCTCGCGCGCCGCCGCACTGGGCTGGGACCCGGGCGAGAAGGCCACGGTGCTGGTCGGGCCGCCCTCGTCGGACGACCCGCCGACGGTGGTGTTCGAGGTGCGGCGGCTCGCCGCCCGGCTCGGCCGCCCGATCCTGCTCAGCGTGCAGGGCTCGCGCCTGGTGATGGTGGCCGGCGGCCCGACCGACGGCTCGTCGCGCGACGGCGAGGTCCTGGGCAAGCTGGCGATCGCGTTCGGCGAGGGAGCGGTGGTGGCCGGGCCGACCGTGGCGAGCCTGGCGGGCGCGCACCGCAGCGCCACGGAAGCGCTTTCCGGCCTGCGTGCGGTGGTCGGCTGGCCGGGCGCGCCCCGGCCGGTGCGGTCGGCCGACCTGCTGCCGGAACGCGCGCTGACCGGTGACCCGGAAGCGGAACGGCTGCTGATCGAGGAGGTCGCCGCGCCACTGGAGGCGGCGGGGCCGACGCTGCTGCACACCGTCGACGCCTACCTGGAGTCCGGCGGCGTGCTGGAGACCTGCGCGAAAACCCTGTTCGTGCACCCGAACACGGTGCGGTACCGGCTGCGGCGGGCGGCGGAGCTGACCGGCCGCAACGCCGCGAACCCCCGGGACGCGCTGGTGCTCAGGGTCGCGCTGACGGTCGGCAGGCTCGCCCGCGCCCGCGGCCTGTGGTGACCGCCGCGGGTGGCTTCCGGTGATCGAAGTCACCTCAGCGATGCCCGATTCCGACAAGGCATCCGGCTCGTGCATCGCGACTCGCTGGTCAACTTTGTAGACGCCCCACAACATCACCACGCGGACTTGGTGACCGGTGGCAATGCCGACCATGGGCACGCACCGTGTTCTCTGGACACGTGACGGCACTGCTCGCCCCTGGACAGGGTTCTCAGGCTCCTGGCATGTTCACGCCGTGGTTGGACCTCGACGGCACCCGGGAAAAGCTCGCGCGCTGGTCGGAGGTCACCGGCCTCGACCTGGTGCACCTGGGGACCGAGGCCGACGCCGAGACCATCCAGGACACCGCGGTCGCCCAGCCACTGATCGTCGCGCTGTCCCTGCTCGCGTTCGGCGAGCTGCGCGAGGTCGTCCCGGGCCACGCCCCGGTCGCCGGCCACTCGGTCGGCGAACTCGCCGCCGCGGCCGTCGCGGGCGTTCTGTCCGATGAGGACGCTGTCGCACTGGCCGCCGTGCGCGGCGCGGAGATGGCGAAGGCATGCGCCGCCGAGCCGACCAGCATGGCCGCGGTGATGCTGGGCGAGCCCGATGAGGTGGTGGCGTGGCTGGCCGAGCACGGCCTGGCCGCCGCCAACCGCAACGGGGCGGGCCAGATCGTGGCTTCGGGCGCGGCCGAGGCGATCGCCCGGATCGTGGCCGAACCCCTGGCGGGCACCAAGGTGCGGCAGCTCAAGGTCGCCGGCGCCTTCCACACCGACTACATGGCCCCCGCCGAAGCGGCGCTGCGGGAGCACGCCACGAGCATCAGCCCCGCCGACCCCACGCGCCCGCTGCTGTCCAATGCCGACGGTGCCGTGGTGAGCAGCGGCGCCGAATACCTCGACCGGCTCATCAAACAGGTGACCCGGCCGGTGCGCTGGGACCTCACCATGGACGGGCTGGTCTCCCTCGGGGTGACCGCCACGATCGAGCTTCCCCCCGCCGGCACGCTGACCGGACTGGTCAAGCGCCAGCTCAAGGGAGTGGTCACCAAGACCGTCGCGGTGAAGACTCCGGCCGAGGCCGCATCCGTGGCCGAAGCCGTCGGGCAGTGACCCTGGCCCACGGGCGTGAACCAGACAAATCAGATAAATTCTGCAGAGGGAGGGCGAGTGAGACTTCGCCTCAAGCAGGGCCCCACCGCGACCAGGGTCATGGGCATCGGCAGCACCCAGCCGGAGCGAGTGGTAACCAACGACGACCTCGCCGAGATCATGGACACCAACGACCAGTGGATCCGGGAACGGGTCGGGATCGTCGAGCGCCGGTTCGCCGAAAAGGACGAGCTGCTGGTGGACATGGCGGTCACGGCGGGCCGGAACGCGCTCGCCGACGCCGGCGTCGAACCGTCCGAAGTGGACACCGTGATCGTGCCGAACTGCACGATGCCCTCCCCCATCCCGAACGCGGCGGCACAGGTCGCCGACCGGATCGGGGTCGCCAAGGCCGGCGCGTTCGACCTCAACGCCGCGTGCGCCGGATTCTGCTATGCCCTGGGCGTCGCCTCGGACCTCATCCGGGCCGGTTCCTCGCGGAAGGTGCTGGTGATCGGCGCGGAAAAGCTGACCGACTGGGTGGAGCCGACCGACCGGGCCAACGCGATCATCTTCGCCGACGGCGCCGGCGCGGCCGTGGTCGGGCCGGCCGAGGAGCCGGGCATCGGCCCGGTCGCGTGGGGCAGTGCGGGTGAGCTGGTCGACATGATCTACATGCGCGACCACCAGTACCTGGCCCAGGAAGGCCAGTCGGTGTTCCGCTGGGCGACCACCCAGATCGCGCCGATCGCGCTGCGGGCCCTGGAGGAGGCCGGGCTGACGCCCGCCGACGTGGACGTGCTGATCCCGCACCAGGCCAACCTGCGTATCGTCGACGCGATCGCGAAGAAGCTGCGCACCAAGGGTGCCCGGGAAGACATGGTCGTCGCCGACGACATCAGGTACTCGGGCAACACCTCGTCCGCGTCCATCCCGATGGCGCTGGACCACATGCGCAAGGCGGGCACGGCCAAGACCGGCGACGTGGTGCTGATGGTGGGTTTCGGCGCCGGATTGTCCTACGCCGGTCAGGTCATGATCTGCCCGTGATACCACTTACCCCGGCGGGCGCCGCTCGCCGGGGCGCAAGCCTCAAGATAGGGAGAAAGGGAAACCAACAGTGGCGGACAAACAAGAGATCCTGGCCGGGCTCGCCGAGATCGTCGAAGAGGTCGCCGGTGTCGCCCAGGACGACGTGAGCTCCGAGAAGTCGTTCGTGGACGACCTGGACATCGACTCGCTGTCCATGGTGGAGATCGCCGTGCAGGCCGAGGACAAGTTCGGGGTCAAGATCCCCGACGACGAACTGGCCAACCTCAAGACCGTCGGCGACGCCGTCGACTACGTCGCGGCCAACGCCGCCTGAACCATCAGGCCCGGGCCTGAACCCGTGAATCTTCAGTGTTGTTCAAAACGTGTTGGGGTGGCCAGGCCGTGATTTCGGTCGTCGGCTGCCGGTTGAGACGTTGTGGGCAACCCTCGTTCCTGTGTGACCTCGGGAGAACCTTATGAGCAACATCGACGTCGTGATCACCGGGCTGGGTGCGACCACGCCGCTCGGCGGGGACGTCGCGTCCACCTGGGACGGCCTGCTCGCCGGCCGCAGCGGTATCCGCCGGCTCGAAGCCGATTGGGCCGAGAAGTTCGACCTGCCGGTGAGGATCGCCGCGAGTCTCGCCGAGGAACCAACGGAGCGGATTCCCCGGGTGCAGGCTCGCCGGCTTGACCGCTGCGAGCAGGTCGCGCTGCTCGCAGCGCGGCAGGCATGGGCGGACGCCGGTTTCGCCGAACCGACGGACGAGCACACCGACGTCGAGCCGAAGCGGCTCGGCGTGTCCATCGGCACCGGGATCGGCGGCCCCCTCACGCTGCTGTCGCAGGACGATCTGCTGGAAGAGCACGGCATCCGCAAGGTGTCGCCGCTGACCGTGCCGATGCTGATGCCCAACGGTCCGGCCGCACACGTCGGCATCGACCTGAAGGCCCGCGCCGGAGTGCACTCGCCGACCTCAGCGTGTGCCTCCGGTGCGGAGGGCATCGCCAACGGCTTCCAGATGATCCAGACCGGGCGGGCCGACGTGGTCGTCGCCGGTGGGGCGGACGCATGCATCGCGCCGATCACCGTCGCCGGGTTCGCCCAGGCCCGCACCGTCTCCACCCGCAACGACGATCCGTCTCGTGCCTCGCGGCCGTTCGACGCCGACCGGGACGGGTTCGTGCTCGGCGAGGGCGCCGGCGTGGTGATCCTGGAGCGGGCCGACCGGGCGCGGGCCCGCGGGGCGAAGATCTACGGGCGGCTGGCCGGCTATGGCATCACCTCCGACGCCTACCACATCACGGGCAACCACCCGGAGGGCGTCGGCCAGATCGCCGCGATGGCCAACGCGATCACCATGGCCGGGCTCAGCGCGGCCGACGTGGGCCACGTCAACGCCCACGCCACCTCCACGGTGGTCGGGGACGTCGGCGAGGCGAACGCGATCCGGAAGGCGATCGGTGACCATGTGGTGGTCACCGCACCCAAGGGAGCACTGGGGCACCTGGTCGGTGGCGCGGGCGCGGTGGAGGGCATCGCGACCTTGCTGTCGATCTATCACGGCCTCGTGCCGGCGACACTGAACCTGGAGAACCTCGACCCGAAGGTCGAGCTGGACGTGGTGGCCGGCGAGCCGCGGAAGGTCGAGCTCACCGCGGCGATCTCCAACTCGTTCGGCTTCGGCGGCCACAACACCGCTCTGCTGTTCACCGCCGCCTGAGTTCCGTCAGTTCCATCAACCGGGAGCGCGCCCTCGCCCACGAGGAGCGCGCTCCTGGTTTTTCAGCAGCGGGACATCTCCGGCGCGGGGGACCCGGTGACCGCCGCATCCACCCGGAGATGCCCGCCTTCCAGCGTCAGCGGAAGCACGAGTTTCCAGCGCAGGCAAGACGCACGCAGTTCCTTCGGCGCCGCGGACGGGTCCTGAATGCTCGTGAAGGCCAGCGACACACGCAGGTTCCCCTTCGGTAGCGAGTCGATGCGGTACACCAGGATGCTGCCGTCCTTGGTCGACCGGTAATCCGACTCCCACACCGAGCGTGGCTTGGCCTGGACCCTGGCCCGGGTCACGGTGTTCTTCCATGCTTCGTAGTTGATGCTGTTGATCGAGTCGAAGTATTGCTGCAACAGGGCGCGGACGTCTTCGTGCTGCGGGTGCGCGGCGGCGTCCGGGGTCAGCTGGACGACGGGCGAACCGGGCTGCTCGGTCGGCGGGAGCGTGGTGCCGCTGGGTGACGCGACCACCACGGCCGGCGGCCGCTCGGGCCGCCGGTACAGCTCGCGAGTGATCAGCCCGCCGCCCACCATCAGCGACACAACGACGATCAACGAGGCGATGAGCCACCGGTGGTGCGGCGTCGACAAGGCTGGCGCAGCGGGCATATACGAACAGTAGTGGCCCGCACCGGTCTGCGATGGCCCGCCACTCGGAAAACCCGCGACGTGCGCGGGTTCACCCCACCCGGTGCAGCCAGGTGACCGGGGCGCCGTCCCCCGCGTGCCGGAACGGTTCCAGCGCCTCGTCCCAGTTCACCGCCAGCAGCTCGTCGAGCCGGTGGGCAAACTGTTCGCCGGCCCTGGCCTGACTCACCAGGGCGCGCAACTGGTCCTCACCTACGATGATGTCGCCATTGGCGCTGGTGCGGCCGTGCCAGAGCCCAAGCCCGGGCACGTAGCAGAACCGCTCGCCGTCGACCCCGGGGCTCGGGTCTTCGGTGACTTCGAACCGCAGCATCGGCCACGCCTTGAGTCCAGCGGCAAGCTTGCCACCGGTGCCGGCGGGCGCGCTCCAGTTGCACTCGGCCCGGAGCTGGCCGGGCGCGGCGGGCTGCGCCGTCCACTGTAGATCGACTCGGGTCCCGAGGGTGCCCGAGATGGCCCACTCGACGTGCGGGCAAACCGCAGACGGCGACGAGTGGACGTACACCACGCCACGGGTGTTGCCACGGGTGCTCACTGCTGACCTCCGCTACTCGACGAGGGGCGTCTTCCCCTACGACCTCGCAAGCATCGGCGGTCTCGACCTGTGATGTGGCTACGGCACATTGTGCACTGCGCTAACCCATTTGGCCACATGAACCTCATCAGTCGCACCCGAAACGGGGAAGAAAGGAGCTCCGCCACGGATCGTCCGTCGTGAAGCGCCCCTTCCCGCGTTCCGGATGGCCTAGTGCGGGACGGGCAACGCTGCCGGTGGTTCGCGGGGTCGCATCGACGTGTCAACTGATCACGCCTCGAGTACCGGTGTCAAGGGCTTCCCACGGAGTTGTCCGCTTGCGGTCGCCGGAGGCGGCCGAACGGGCGCCCCGCAGTCCCTGGCCGCCGGCCAAAAGCTTGTGCCGCAAGAGAGTTCTTCTCCCCCAGGCCACCACGGGGACGCGCTCGCCAAGGTGGCCGCCCGATTCGCTAGCCTCTCGTCAGCAATTCACCCTATCGGGGAGGTGTGGAATGCGGCTCGTTCGTCTTGGGCAGCAGCCATCTCGGGTGGCCGAGGACATCCGGGCCGCGCTCGCGTCGCTCGGCCGCGGCGACCACGCGGTCGGCGGGATCGCACTGGTCGGGCCGCGCCCGTTGCCAACCGCCAAACCCGTCGACGCGGTCGTCCTGATGCCGCACGGTGTGATCATCGTGCTCGGCGTCGACCTGCCGGACCCCGCGATCAAGCTGGAGGCCCCGCTCGCGGGCCAGTGGAAGGCCGATGGCTGGCCGCTGGTCGGGCGGGGCAGCGCCGCCCACCCCGCGGCCAGTGCGCTGAGCCAGGCGTCCTCGATCTGCCGGCAGCTGCGCCAGACGGCGCCGAAGTCGCTGCCGATCGGCACCATCGTCGCGGTCGGGCCGTTCGTCGAAACCGTCGAGCAGCCGGCGGCCGACCTCACCGGCACCACACGCGTGCTGCATCCCACGCCGACGACCATGCTCGCCGCCACCGTCTCCCTGGCTTCCGGCGACACACCGTGCACCGTGGACGAGGTGCGCGCCCTGCTACGGGTGCTCGCCCCGGAGGTGGCCCAGCTGGGCACGGAGGTACTGACCGCCGAGGGATTCGCCGACGGGCCGGCCGAGCCCGGCCAGGACCCGCTGTCCGCCGTCACCCTCACGATGCCGGCGGTGCCGGCGAAACCGCCCGCGCCGGCCGCGCAGCCGCGCGGCCCCGTGACCACGGAGACTCCGCCAGCTCCACCGTCCACTCCATCGTCGGCTCCACCACTCACTCCACCGTCGGCTCCAGCACCGGCCACACCATCGGCCGCGCCGCCGCCGAAGCCCATCGAGGTCACCGCACCGGTGCCGAAGATCCGCACTCCCGTCGCGGCACCGCGGAACTCGCGCACGGTGCGCTGGCTTCCGATGGCCGCGATCGGGCTGCTTGCGGTGATCATGGTCACGGCCATCGTGCTCGCCACCACGCGCTCCGGGGACAGCGCGCAGCCTGCGCCGTCGACCGCACCACGCGCCCAGACCGTCCAGGGATTCCAGTTCCTGGAACGCGCGTCCGGCACCCAGCAGAGCTGCGCCGAGCACGCCTACGGAGATCTGCAGGCGAGCCTGCAACGCGCGGCTTGCACCATGATGCGGCGCGGCAGCTTCGAAACGACCGTCGACGGCAAGCCGGTCGCGGTGTCCATCGCGGTGGTGTACTTCGGCGACGAAACCGCGGCAACGGCGTTCAAGGCCGTCGCCGACACCCCCGGCGGCGGGGGCGTGACCGACGTCGCGACGGAAGCCGGGAAATGGAGCCGCACGCCGCAGTTCGCCGGTGCCGCCTATGCCAGCGCCATCACCGGCACGGCGGTGCGCCTGGTGCTCACGTCCTGGTTCGACAGCGCCTCGTCGGCGAGCGACCCGAACCTCGTCGAGGTCGCTCACCTCGCCTTGAGCGTGCAGGTTTCCTGAGCGGGCTACCTAAAGCCCGTAGGTCTCCAGCAGTCGCAGCCACACCTCGCTGATCGTCGGGAAGGACGGCACCGCGTGCCATAGCCGATCCAGCGGGACTTCCCCGACGATCGCGATGGTCGCCGAGTGCAGCAGCTCCGCGACATCCTGCCCGACGAAGGTGACGCCGACGAGGACTTCGCGTTCGGTGTCCACCACGATGCGCGCTTTGCCCGCATAACCGTCGGCGTGCAGGCTCGCACCCGCGACGTCGATGTCGATGTCCACCACACGATGGGGCGCACCGTCGACCGGACCGGCGAGTCCGACCGAGGCCACTTCGGGATCGGTGAACACGACCTGGGGCACCGCATGGTGGTCCGCCGTGCTCGTGTATCGGCTCCACGGGGTCCCCTCGACCGGGCGTCCCGCCGCGCGCGCCGCGATCACGTCGCCGACCACGCGCGCGGCGTACTTGCCCTGGTGGGTCAGCAACGCCCGCCCGGTGACGTCACCCGCCGCATACAGCCACCCTCCATCCACTTCGGACACTCGTCCGGAGTCGTCCACGGCGAGCGGCCGTCCGGCGGGCAGCCCGACGGACTCCAGGCCGAGGTCGTCGGTGGCCGGCCGGCGCCCGGTCGCGACCAGTACCCGGTCGGCGGTCAGCACCTCGCCGCCGCGCAGTTCGAGTCGCGCGCTTCCGTCCACATCGGAGACCCTCGTCAGGCCCGAGTTCAGGTGCATCTCGACGCCGTCCGCACGTAATCCCTCGGCCACCGCGTCGCCGGCGAAATCCGGATATCGGGGAAGCGGCCGGGGGCCGGTCACGATCAAATCGACCCGCGCGCCGAGCCGCACCCATGCCTGGGCCATTTCGGCCCCCACCACACCGCCACCGACAACCGCGAGCCGCTTGGGGACTTCACCGGACGCGGTGGCGTCCCGTGAAGTCCAGGTCGGTGCCTCGGCGAGACCGGGAATATCGGGTGTGCGCGGCACACTTCCGGTGCACACGACGACCGCATGCCGGGCGCGCAGCACCCGCTCGCCGTCCACTGTGATCTCTCGCTCACCGGTGATGCGGGCGTGACCCCGTATTGGTTCGATACCGGCACCACGCGCCCAGTCGACCTGTCCCGAATCGTCACCCTTGCCGGTGAAGTAGTCGCGGCGCTTGAACACGGCGGTGGGGTCGAGGGAATCCGCGGCCGACACGCCCCGCACCCGCCTCGCCGCAGCGAGCGCGTTTCCCGGACGCAACAAGGCTTTGCTTGGAATACAGGCCCAAAACGAGCATTCCCCGCCGAATCGTTCGTGTTCGACCAGCGCCGCGGTGAGCCCGCCCTGCACCGCGCGCGCCGCCGCGTTCTCGCCGACCGGACCGCTGCCGATCACGACCACGTCGAAAGTCTCTTCCGTCATACGGGCCAACGAACACCAGGCGGGCGCAGGACGCAAGCCGGGGAGGTATTCTGCCCGGAGAACGAGTACGGGAGGTTTCGGTGGCCAAGAACACCGCGGTGCAATTACTGGACGACCTGAACGGCGAACCGGCCCAGGAGACGGTCCGGTTCGGCCTGGACGGTGTCGACTACGACATCGATCTTTCCGACGACAACGCGGAAAATCTGCGCGAGGTGCTCGCGGCCTACGTCGAGCACGGGCGGCGCACCGGTGGCCGCAAACGCGCGCCCCGCCGCCTCGCGCCACCCAAGCGCGCACGACGGTCGGCGGCGAAAACGGCGGGCGCCAAGGCCCCCGCGACCAAGCCGCGGACCACCAGGGCGGCAGCGAAGGCCGCGCCGGCGGCGAAGACCGCCAAGGCCGCTCCCGCGAAATCAGCCGCGGCGAAGGCGAAGCCGGCGCCGAAGAAGACCGCCCCGGCGAAAGCCACGGCAAAAGCGACAACGAAAACGACGACCGCAAAAGCAACGGCGAAGAGGACCACGGCGCCGAAAACCACCGCCGCGAAGTCCGCCAAGACCACGAAACCGGCGGCGAAGACGACGAAGTCGGCAGCGCCCAAGACCGCGCCGAAGACAGCGGCCAAAACCGCGGCCAAGGCGGCGCCGAAGACGACCGCTAAGAAGCCGGCCGCCAGCAAGAAGACCACTCCGGCGGAAAAGGCGCCCCGTCGCGGCACCCGCAAGGCACCGCCGGTCGTCTTCTCCGCGGCGGAATAGGGTTCAGCACGGGCAGGCCCGGCACGCGGCCGGCGTCGCGAGACGGGCCTCCCCGCACCGGAGAACGATCTAAAGGGCCTTGAGCTGCTCGACGATATCGGCCACGGAAGACTTCGCATCACCGAAGAGCATGCTGGTCTTCGGGTCGTAGAACAGCTCGTTGTCGATCCCGGCGAAGCCGGAACTCATGGATCTCTTCAGCACGATGACCGACCGGCTCGCGTTCACCTTCAGAATCGGCATGCCGTAAATGGGTGACGACGGGTCGGTCTCCGCGGCCGGGTTGGTCACGTCGTTCGCACCGATCACCAGCGAAACGTCGGTGTGCGCGAACTCGGAATTGATTTCGTCCATCTCCTTCAACTGCTCGTACGGGACATCCGCCTCGGCCAGCAGCACGTTCATGTGGCCGGGCATCCGGCCGGCCACCGGGTGGATGGCGTAAGCCACCGACACGCCCCGTTTCTTCAGCAGGTCGGCCATTTCGCGCACCGTGTGCTGCGCCTGCGCCACCGCCATGCCGTATCCGGGCACCACAATGACCTGGCCCGCGTAGGCCAGTTGAATCGCCGTGTCGGCGGCGCTCGTGCTACGCACCGGTCGTGTCTCGGGCACGCGGGCAACCGCCGCGCCCCCACCGAAACCGCCGGCCACGATCGCCGGAATCGAGCGGTTCATCGCCTTGGCCATCAAATTCGTCAGGATGGAACCGGAGGCGCCGACGATCATCCCGGCCACGATCAGCGCGGTGTTCTGCAGGGCGATCCCCATCGCCGCGGCGGAAAGCCCGGTGCACGCGTTCAACAGCGAAATGACCACCGGCATGTCGGCGCCACCGATCGGCAACACCACCATCACCCCGAGCACCGCGGCCGCGAGCAACAGCACGATCATGAACACTTCCGCGCCATTGCCGGCGAGGATGAAACCGGCGGCCCCCAGCGCCACCACGAGCAGAACGATGTTCAACAACTGCTGTGCCGCCCCCAGCGTGATCGGCCGCCCGGGCAGTATTTCCTGGAGCTTGCCGAAGGCGATCAGCGAGCCCCAGAAAGAAATCGAACCGATCAACGCGGCGAACAGCGAGGCGACCGCGACATATTCCGGCTTGCCGGCATATCCGGCACTCGTCCGGAACTCCACCCACGCGATGAGCGCGACCGCGCCGCCGCCCACCCCGTTGAACAACGCGACCATCTGCGGCATCGCGGTCATCTTCACCCGGCGCGCCGCCGGCACTCCGATCAGCGCGCCCAGCACGATGCCCAGCGCGATCAGCGCCCAGTTGCTCATGCCGGGCGTGAGCAGAGTGGCCACCACGGCGATGACCATTCCGGTCGCGGCGATCCAGTTTCCGCGGACCGCAGTGCGCGGGCCGGTGAGCCCCATCAGTCCGTAGATGAAGAAGGCGAAGGCAACGATATAGAGCGCGTCGATCAGGGTCGTCATGCTTCCCCCGCAAATTCACGCGCGACCGCGACAACCGGTGTCATCGGTTTTCCTTCGACTTCCCTTTGAACATCCCGAGCATCCGGTCGGTCACCAGGAAACCGCCGACGATGTTGATCGTGCCGAAGGCGATCGCGATCACCAGGAGCACCTTGTTCAGCAAGCCGTGAGCTCCCAGGCCGAGCACGACGAGTCCACCGAGCAGCACGATCCCGTGAATCGCGTTGGTGCCGGACATCAGTGGCGTGTGGAGCGTGTTCGGCACCTTGGAAATCACCGCGAAACCCACGAATCCGGCGAGCACCAGGACCGCCAGACTGGTCACCAGCATCAGGCCCCTCCCTCCTTCTCCCCCCTGTTCTCCGCCTCTTTTTTCGCCTTTTTCGCCGCCCCGCCCACGGCCACGCAAGCACCGGAGACGATCTCGTCGGAGAAGTCGAGCGCAAGCCGGCCTTCGTCGTCCAGCAACAGTTCGATCAGCTCCGTGAGGTTGCGCGCGTAGAGCTCGCTCGCGTGGGCGGGCATGTCGGCCGGCAGGTTCAGCGGCGCGAAGATCGTCACGTCGTGCGCGACCACGTCCCGGCCTGGCTCGCTGAGCTCGCAGTTGCCGCCGGTCTCTCCCGCCAGGTCGATCACCACAGCGCCGGCCGGCATCCCGCGCACCGCCTCGGCCGTCACCAGGGTGGGCGCCCGGCGGCCGGGGACCAGCGCGGTGGTGATCACCACGTCGAACCGCGTGATCGCCTCGGTCAGCCGGCGCTGCTGCTCGGCTCGCTCGTCACCGGTGAGCTCGCGGGCGTAGCCACCCTCGCCCACCGCCTCGATGCCCAGATCCAGCCAGGTCGCGCCGACCGAGCGGACCTGTTCGGCCACCTCGGGGCGGACGTCGTAGCCGGTCGTCTGCGCGCCGAGCCGCTTGGCCGTGGCCAGGGCCTGCAGGCCGGACACGCCCACGCCGAGCACCAGCACCTTCGCCGGTGGCATCGTGCCCGCGGCCGTGGTGAGCATCGGGAAGAACCGGGGCAGGCGCTCCGCCGCGGCCAGCACCGCGCGGTAGCCGGCAACGCTGCTCTGTGACGAAAGCGCGTCCATCGCCTGCGCGCGGCTGATCCGCGGAATCGACTCCATCGCGAACCCGGTGACGCCCGCCTTCTCCAGTTCGGCGATCTTGTCCACATCGGACAACGGCCGGAGGAAGCCGATGAGCACGGCGCCGGAGGGCAGCCGCGAGATCTCGGCACTCGTCGGCGGTGCCACCTTGACCACGATGTCCGCGCTCCACGCGTCACCGATGCGCGCCCCGGCCTGTTCGAACGCGACGTCGTCCAGCATCGCGCCGCTGCCGGCGCCGGACTCGACCACGACCCGCAACCCCCGCTTGGCCAGGCGTTCGACCAGCTTGGGCACCAGTGCGACACGGCGCTCGCCCGGCTCGGACTCCCGCACGACGCCGACGCTCAACGGCTCGCTGTCCGTCACGGCACTACCTCCGCCAGAGAACCTGCGTGGTTTCCAGAAAAGGTTCTGCCGGGGACGTAGTCAAGTCGCGGCCTGCGAGTCCCACCTCCCCGTCGGGTGTGTCCCACGTTCCGGTCTACCGGAAGATGGAACCCGCGGTACGGGAACGTGGGACACGCACGACGGGTACGTGGGACACGCACGACGGGAGTGGGGGACACGCACGACGGGAGTGGGGGACACGCACGACGGGAGTGGGGGACACGCACGACGGGAGTGGGGGACTCGCACGACGGGAAGGTGGGACACGCGCGACGGGAGTGGGGGACTCGCGCCAGACTGGACGGGAGAAGGGACTGTAGCCATGTACTCCACCGAGATCGAGGTGCGCACCGGGAGCAAGCCCACGGTGCACGACCTGACCAAACAAGCCGAGTCGTTCCTCACCGAGGCCGGCGCGAACGACGGGCTGCTGCACGTGTGGGTGCCGCACGCCACCGCCGGCCTGGCGATTCTGGAGACCGGGTCGGGCAGTGACGACGACCTGCTCGCCGCGCTCGACGACCTGCTGCCGCCGGACGGCCGCTGGCGGCACCGGCACGGCAGCCCGGGTCACGGCCGCGACCACCTGCTACCCGCCCTGCTGCCGCCCTACGCGAGCGTGCCGATACTGGGCGGGATGCCGGTCCTGGGCACCTGGCAGTCGATCTGCCTCGTGGACACCAACGTGGACAACCCCGTCCGCCGAGTCCGCCTGAGCTTCCTCCCGGGCTGACCCCGTCGACACCAACGTGGACAACCCTGTCCGCCGGGTCCGGCTGAGTTTCGTCGCGGGCTGACCTCCCGGCCACGACCGCACGACAGCGGGTTGTCATGGGACCGATGTCAACGTTCGTTGAATATTGGCCCGGTACTGTCGTGACGTGACCAATCGACTGGTGCTGTGGGATATCGACCAGACACTCCTCGACCTGCGCGGCAGTGGGCGGGCGTGGTACGCGCAGGCCTTCACCGAGGTTCTCGGCGTCACCATGTCGGAAATGCCGAGGTTCTTCGGGCGCACCGAGCGGGCGATCACCTCGGAAATGCTTGTTTCGCACGGAATCGAGCCCGACGAGGAGACGATCCGCAAGTTCTGGGCAGCGCTGGTGAGCTGTTCCGAGCAGGCGTTGCCGACCTTGACCGAAATGGGCATCGCCCTGCCCGGCGCGGCCGACGCCCTCTCTGCCGTGGCCGCCTGCGACGGCGTCGTCCAGTCGCTGGTCACCGGCAACCTCCGGGAGATCGCCTGGCACAAGCTGTCCGCGTTCGACCTGCACGAGCACGTCGACTTCGACCTTGGCGGCTACGGCGACCTGTCGGCTCACCGTCCCGATCTGGTCAGCTGCGCGGTGGAACTGGCCGAGGCCCGGCACGGCAGTCCGGAAGCGGTGATCGTCATCGGCGATACGCCGCACGACGTGACGGCGGCCCTGGCGCACGACGCGGTGGCGGTCGGCGTAGCTACGGGCAGTTTCAACGCCGAGGCGCTACGCGAAGCGGGCGCACATCTTGTGCTGCCCGACCTGTCCGACACGGCCACAGTGGTCACGGCCGTGCTCGGCTGAGTTCTCGCTCCGTTCCCAAGCGGCGTCAGCCGCTTGGGGTGCGGTAAGCAGCTTGCATCGCTACCCGCACCGCCAAGCAAGCGGCGAAAACAGTCCTCAGGAGCGGACGAGCTTCACCAGATGCGCGACGGCTTCGTCGACGGCGATCTCCGTGCGCTCGCCCGACTCGCGGTCCTTGACCTCCACGACCCCCTTGGCCAGGCCGCGACCCACCACCAGGATAGTCGGCACGCCGATCAGCTCGGCGTCGGCGAACTTCACGCCCGGAGTGGACTTGCGGTCGTCCAGCAGCACCTGGACACCGGCGGCGTCCAGGTCCGCCGCGAGCTTCTCCGCCCCGGCCGCCACCGCGTCGTCCTTGCCCGCGATCACCACGTGCACGTCGAACGGCGCCACGGCGCGCGGCCACACCAGGCCGAGCTCGTCGTTGTGCTGCTCGGCGATCGCCGCGACGAGCCGGGAGACGCCGATGCCGTAGGAACCCATGGTGATCCGGACCGGCTTCGAGTCGGCGCCGAGCGCGTCGAGGGAGAACGCGTCGGCGTACTTGCGGCCGAGCTGGAAGATGTGCCCGATCTCGATGCCGCGCGCCGCGACGAGCGTGCCGTGCCCGTCCGGCGAGGCGTCGCCCTCCCGCACCTCGGCGGCCTCGATCGTGCCGTCGGGGGTGAAGTCGCGGCCGGCGACGAGGTCCACCACGTGGTGGTCGGGCTTGTCCGCGCCGGTCACCCACGCCGTACCGGTCACCACCCGCGGGTCCACCAGGTAGCGGACCCCGTTGTCCCGCAACGACTTCGGGCCGATGTAGCCCTTCACCAGGAAGGGGTTCGCGGCGAAGTCGGCCTCGTCGAGCAAGGCGACCTCGGCGGGCTCGAGGGAGGCTTCCAGCCGCTTCTGGTCGACCTCCCGGTCACCGGGGACCCCGATGCCGAGAATCTGCCAGTCCTGCTCGCCCGGCTGGCGGATCTTCACCATCACGTTCTTGAGCGTGTCGGCGGCGGTGAACGTGCGGCCCAGTTCGGTCTTGAAGTTGAGGAACTCGACCAGGCTGTCGATGGTCGGCGTGTTCGGCGTGTAGTGCGGCTGGGCCTCGGGCAGCCCCTCGACGGGCCGCTCGGGCGGCGGCGGGGTCACCACGGCCTCGACGTTGGCCGCGAAGGCCGACTCGGTGCTGCGGACGTAGGTGTCCTCACCCGTCTCGGCGACCGCGAGGAACTCCTCCGACGCCGACCCGCCCATCGCGCCGGAGGTCGCCGCGACGATCACGTAATCGAGCCCGAGCCGGTCGAAGATCTTGATGTAGGCCTCGCGGTGCAGCTCGTAGGAGTGCTTGAGGCCGTCGTCGTCGAGGTCGAAGGAGTAGGAGTCCTTCATGACGAACTCGCGACCCCGCAGGATCCCGGCCCGCGGGCGCGCCTCATCGCGGTACTTGGTCTGGATTTGGTACAGGACGACCGGGTAGTCCTTGTACGAGCTGTACTCGCCCTTCACGGTGAGGGTGAACAGCTCCTCGTGGGTGGGGCCGAGCAGGTAGTCGGCGCCCTTGCGGTCCTTGAGCCGGAACAGGCTGTCGCCGTACTCGGTCCAGCGGCCGGTGGCCTCGTAGGGCTCGCGGGGCAGCAGCGCCGGGAACTGGATCTCCTGCCCGCCGATCGCATTCATCTCCTCGCGCACCACGTTCTCGATGTTGCGCAGCACGCGCATGCCGAGCGGGAGCCAGGAGTAGCCGCCTGGGGCGACACGGCGGACATAGCCGGCGCGCACCAGCAGCTTGTGACTGGGCACTTCGGCGTCCGCCGGATCCTCACGCAGGGTGCGAAGGAACAGCGACGACATCCTGGTGATCACTTGGGACGCTCCTCGAGGGCCGTTACACGTTGTGCCAAGGGTAGTCAACCCCGCGCGGCTTGCTGCAACCGGTTATCGCACGTGACGCCCATCTGAGTAACGAGACGTCATATGACGGGACAGGCCGGCAAAGCAAGCCGACCACCGAGCGCGCGCTATCGGGGCGACACGGCGCCGTTCAGTGGAGGGTGCCACAACATCGCCAGGAGCGCCCTGGCGACCCGATCGGGGTTGCGCGCAAACTCGCGGAGAAGATGACTGTCATGACGACTCGAGTCCTGCTGCCCTGGTCCGATCTGTCCGTGCCGGACGCGATCAGCGCGTCGTACTACGACGGCTCCGGAACGCCACCGGAAGTGGACGACGTCGAGTTCTACGTCCTCCCTTACGACAGTGGCCCCGAACCGCCGAAGCTCATCTCGGCGATGCCGTCGCTGCGGGTCGTGCAAACGCTGTCGGCGGGGTACGACAACCTCCTGCCCCTGATCCGCCCGGGGGTGCAGCTCGCCAACGGGCGCGGCCTGCACGATCTCAGCGTCGCCGAGCACACGCTGGCCCTGGTTCTCGCCGCGCAGCGGGACTTGCCCCGCTGGTTCGAGCAGCAGCGGACGGGCCGGTGGAGCCGCGCTCACACCCGGTCACTGGCCGACGCGCGGGTGCTGCTGGTCGGCCACGGGTCCATCGGCCAGGCGATCGAGCGTTACCTGCGGGCCGGTGAAGCGGAGGTGGTGCCCGTCGCCCGGACCGCGCGGCCGGGTGTGCACGGCATCGAAGACCTTCCGGAGCTGCTCCCGTCCGCGGAGATCGTGATCCTCGTGGTCCCGGACACCCCGCAGACCCGGGGACTGCTGGGCGCGGCGGAGCTCGCCCTGCTGCCCGACGACGCCCTGGTGGTCAACGTGGGCCGGGGCACCGCCGTCGACACCGCGGCCCTGACCAGCGAGGTCACCCGGGGCCGCCTGCGGACCGCCCTCGACGTGCTCGACCCCGAACCGCTACCCGCCGGCCATCCACTGTGGACCGCGCCCGGCGCGATCATCACGCCCCATGTGGCCGGCGGATCGGCGTCCTTCTACCCGCGGGCGCGACGGTTGGTGGAAGACCAGTTGGCCCGGTTCGCGGAGGGACGCCCACTGCTGAACGTCGTGGTGTAGCCACGGTGTGTCCCCGCTTCCGGCACGCGAGTTCCCGATTCAGACCGCCGAGTTCCCGGCTCAGACCGCCGAGTTCCCGATTCAGACCGTCGAGTTCTTGGTTCGGCGAAGCGAATTCCACGTTCGCGACGCCACACCCCGACATCCTTGTCCAGAGCGAACCGCCAAGCGCTGCGCCACCGGCGGCCGGGGTCGACGCGAAGGCCACCTCATGCAAGCCGCTCGCCGATCTCGTTCGAGGTCTCAGGAGTGCGTGGTGAACTGATTTCGCGTCATTTCTCGCGCGGGCCCCGCGAGCGCGGGTCGTGGTTCTGGGACCTGAACGGTGCGGGCGATGGGCTCGGACCGGCCCCGGTGGCATGGGCAAGACCCGGCCGGCGATGCTGAACCTCATCCGGTAGGGCGCGTCCTTTTAGGACGGCTCGGCGAGCGTAGACGCCGGCTTATGCGCATGAGCATTTCAGCTATGGTCCGGCCCGACCGCCCAGGCTTGACTGGGTGCATGTCCGACAACGAACAGAAGCAGATCCTGGTCCTCGGCGCCACGGGCAAGACCGGTCGCCGGGTCGTCGACCGGCTTGCCGCCCGCGACATCCCGGTGCGCGCCGGATCCCGCGCCGGTGCACCCCCGTTCGACTGGACCGACCGGGACACCTGGTCGCCGGTGTTGCGCGGCATCGAGTCGGTTTACCTGACCTACCAACCGGATCTGGCGATCCCGGAAGCCGCCGAAGCGGTCGGTTCCTTCGCGGAACTGGCGGTGCGCACCGGGATCCGGCGGCTGGTGCTGCTATCCGGGCGCGGCGAGCCCGGTGCGCGGAAGGCGGAAAAGGCCGTGCAGGACTCCGGCGCAGAGTGGACGGTCGTGCGCGCGAGTTGGTTCGCCCAGAACTTCAGCGAGGACTACCTGGTGGATCCCGTGCGCGATGGCGAGGTGATGCTCCCGGCCGGCGAGGTGCCGGAACCGTTCGTCGACGCCGAAGACATCGCCGATGTCGTGGCCGCGGCCCTGACCGGTGACGGCCACGGCGGCGAAGTCTACGAGCTGACCGGCCCACGACTACTCACCTTCGCCGACGCGGTCAATGAGATCGCCGCTGCGGCGGGCCGGAACATCGGCTATGTGCCGGTTCCCGCCGAGCATTACGCGGCCGCGCTGGCCGAGCACGGCCTGCCACTCGAGGTCGTGTCTCTGCTAACCCACCTCTTCACCGAAGTGCTGGACGGCCGCAACGCCCACCTGAGCGATGGAGTCCAGCGGGCGCTCCAGCGCGAACCCCGCGACTTCGCGGACTACGCACGGCGAACCGCGGCGACCGGCGTCTGGGCGAAGGTCCACTGAGGAGGATCGACGAAGCGGGCCACCTCCTGCGAGGAGGGAGGTGGCCCTCAGCGGTCCGGCTTGGTGCGGTCACTGCGGGCCCGCGTTCACCGTCGTCCTCGGAAAGCTCCTGACCAGGCGTTGAGGAGTCGGTTCGCCGAGCCGCCGACCGGTCCGACGGCGTCGGCCAGCGTTTCCGCATCGGGTAGTTCGGCCTGGTCCACCGCGGACACCGCCTGCGCGGCGTCGTCGATGGTGCTGGAGCAGACCGAAAGCAGGTAGTCCGGCACGGTCAAGGCCGCGTCGGTGCAGCCCACCACCGGCGTGCCGGCCGCGGCGATCAGCGGGAACACCGTGCCCGGGATGCCGATCGCGGCTTCCGCCCTGGCCGCTGCCTGCACCGACGGAACATCGCTGATCTCGTACTGGCTCCACAGCGCCCGGTCTTCCCGGGGATGCAAGCCGACCAGAATGCGCTTTCCGGCGGCCTGGAGCCGCTGCGCCGCGGCCAGCAGGAGTTCGGTTCCCGGAGCGGCACCACCGGTGTCATCGGCATACGTGACGCTGGTGAGCACCAGCACCAAGCCCGGTTCCGGGGCGTGCTGCGGCAGCGCGTCGGTCTGTGGCGACCCGACGACCTCGATCTCGCGACGAGTTCCGAGGTACTCGCCGAACGCCCGCGCTTCCGCCGGCGACGACGAGGTGATCGTGTGCAGCCGGGGGCGCACCTGCTTGGCCCGGGCGGCTTCCTCCGGTTGCAGGTAGGCCAGCGAGCTGGCCGCCAGCGGAAACCGGCGGAACCGCGCGGCGCATTCCGCGGGCCAATCGTCGGCGCCGGTGATCACCAGCAGGTCGGCGCGCGGAGCCGAGTCCGGTAGTGCGGTCCGCACCGGATCGTCCGGGTCGATCTTGGAGAAATCCGGCACCAGTTGAATCAGCTGCCAGCCACGACGTTCGGCTTCGGCCAGCAGCGGCCGGACGTGGTAGGTGCCCCACGGTTCGTTCGTCGCGATCAGCACCCGCACCGGTGTGCCGGCGCCCGCGGTGCCCCCCAGCGCGACAAGGCCCGCCCCGGCCAACGCGCCGCCCAGCACCGCCCGGCGGGACAGCGCTACGTGCTCAGCAATTCTCATGATCGCAAGCTACGTGGCCGAGTGAACCAGGACGTGAACCTCCGGCGAACATGCGGCCCACCGCCGTGGCGGTCATACCGGCGAGTCAGCGGTAGCTGAGTTGATGCGGACAACAGCGACACGGCCCCGGTATCGGATCAGCCGACCACATCGACCACCGAGTTGGTCACCGACGTCGAGGTGATCAGGGTGCCGGCCGGCAGCCCGCCTGGCTCATCGTCGACCTGGATCATGCGCTGACCGACGAACTGTCCGGTCTCGGGATCGATGATGATGTCCCGGCGCCGGCCTCCCGACGTGACGCCGAGCGCGATTCCCTGACGACCGTCCAAATTGGCCAGCTGCTCGGTCACGCGCAGCTCGGGCAGCAGGGCGAGCGCCTGGTAGATCGCGGCGCGCAGGTCAGCGGGCACGAGGCCGCTGCTGAGCAGCATCGCGCTGCGTTGGAGCGCGATTTCGCCCTGGTCATCGGACACGCCGTCATCGAGCGCCGTCAGCAGCGCGTTCGGGTCGCGCGGCAGCGTGGCCAACCAGGCGGAGGTGGGCTCCTTCCAGTGACCCGCCTGCGCGCAGGAGGGTTCGCGATTCGACAACACACCGTCGAAGTCGCCGCAGGGGGCACTGATCCGGCCGTCCGGGGGACCGAACTGGTTGGTATCCGTGCCGGTGGAGGCGGCCTGCTCGGCCGAGCCGACGACCCACTTTCGCTTGCCGGTCTTCTCGTTGTCCCGTACCCAGTCCTGAGTCTCGTCACGGGGAATCCAGGTCCGGGTGACGGACTCGTCGAGCCACGCGAGGTGCCGGCCGTCCTCGGCCTCCACCTGGGCCACCCCCCAGGTGCGTTCGGCGACGTAACGGTACTGCCCGGGCCCCCAGGGGGCGTCCCGTTCGGTGATGGTCGCGCCGGCCGCCTGCCGAAGCGTTTGGGCGGCGGCCGCCGCGGGCGGGGTCCCGCCGGTCAGCGGGTTGCCGATCACGATGGCGGCGGCGGCCACGGCGATGACGGCAGCGGCGGCGACCAGGCTCCGCCGGAACCCGCGCTGCTTGCGCGTGACGACTGTTTCCCTGGCGAGAGCCTCCCCCAGCCGCGCACGGGCAGTTCTCAGCGCCGGGTCAAGTGGCTGCCCGCTGCTGGGCGGCCCGGGCAGTTCGGCGAGCGCGGCGTCGAGTTCGCCTTCGGTCCAGACGACCCGCACCGGGTCCATCCCGCCGTCCCGGCCGCCGGCCATGCTGTTGTCGTGTTCAGTCATCGTGATCTTTCCTAGGGTTGGCGCTGCCCGTGATCGCCGCATGGCCGCGCAACCACCGGCGGACCCGGTGCAGCCGGGACCGCACCGTGCCCGCCGGGATGTCGAGCGCCTCGGCCACTTCGCTCGTGCTCAGTTCGGCCCAGCTCACCAGCAACAGCACGTCGCGGTCGCCGGGTGCCAGCTCGGCAAGCGCGCCGGCCAGCTGCCTGGCCCGGGATGCGGCGTCGACCCGGTCGGTCACCCGGCCCGCGTGCTCCTCGTGGACCTCGCTCTGCCCCGCCGCCCGTGCGGTGGCCCGCAGCGCGCGGACTTCCGTTCGCAAGTAGTGGCGCAGCAGATTGGTGGCGATCCCGTACAGCCAGGACCGCACACCCGCCCTGGCCGGGTCGTAGCTCTTCCGTTGCTGTAAGGCGATCACGAAGGTGTCGCCGACCAGGTCCTCCGCGGTGGTCGCCCCCACCCGCCGGGCCAGGTAGCGGTGCAGGACACCGGCGTGCTCGTCGAACAGCCGGCCGAACACCCTGGCCAGGTCCGGTTGTGACAACCCGGCGAGGTCCGGTCGTTCGGTACCGGCCGACGGCTCCTCGGTTCGAGGCGGCACCGGCGTCATTATGGAGTCCACATCCCCTGTTGCCCGCAGCCCGGCCCAGCGTTCACCGGCTCGCCTTACCGGCTACTCGAAGGCGGCAAGCCCGTTGGGGGTGCCGACACCCGTCGGACCGTCGTAGCCGGTCACGGCGGTGCACTGATAGTCGCCGCCACAGTCCATGACGGGCGTGGAGTTGCTGCCATCCGTCACGTCGTTGAGGCCGGAGGCGTGTGAGTACAGGTATGACGCGTCGGAGAACCGCGCTGGATCGCCGGCCAGGGCGATGATGCCCGCGATCAGCGGGGCCGAGGCACTGGTCCCCCCGGCCACCACCCAGCCGGGTGCGTCGTAGGTGTGGTACACGGCGACCCCGGTCCGCGGATCGGCGACCGCCGCCACATCCGCGACCATCCTCCCCGGGCAGTTGGCGTCCTGTTGCCACGCCGGCTTGTCCACCCACGCCGAGCATCCGCTGCCGGCATAAGCCCAGGCCGCTTCGGCCCAGCCCCGCTCGGTGTTCGCGGCCGTCAGCGTGGTGCCGCCCACCGCGATGACGTTGTCGTAGGCCGCCGGGACGTTCGGGATGCCATAGCCGCTGTCGCCGGAGGACGCCACGACGGCGATGCCGGGATGCCGGTAGCTGGTGGCGTACGCCTGCATGCCGTTGCTCTCGGAGGCGCCGTAACTGTTGGAGATCACGGTCGCGCCGAGCGCGGCCGCGGTGTCCACCGCGGCCGCCATGTCGGCGACGCTCGGCGAATCGGCCTCGACCAGCAGGATGTGACAGGCCGAGCAGACCGCCGACACCATGTCCAGGTCGAGTGCGATCTCCGAGCCCCATCCCAGGTCCGTGGGCAGTGGCGATGCCTCGCCGGCCTGGTTGACCTTCCGGAAGCAACCGTTGCCCGTGGTGCACGGCGGCAGGCCATAGGCGGCCCGGTACACCGCCAGGTCCGCCTCGGCGTTCGGGTTGTCGCCGGCGTCCACGATCGCGACGGTCTGACCGTCGCCCCCGGCGTCCGGCAGCCGGTAGGCCGATCGGAGATCCGCCGGGCCGTAGCCCTGAGGGAGCGCGGTCCTGGCGCGCGGTCCGGCACCGCCGTGCACATCGGTGCGCAACTGCGCGAAACACCGGACGGTGCCGGGCGCGGCCGGGCCGCACACGTCGTGCACGTCCGCCGGGATCGGCTTTCCAGCGGCGTTGGCCGGTCCGGCGATCGCTGCGGCGAAGGCGACCACGAGCGCCGAAAGAAGAGCAAAACGCATCGGAACTCCTTGGGTCAGCCGGCGATGGTGTACGCGTCGGTGATGGTCTGGGTGATCGAGCCGCCGATCGCGTCGGTCGCGGTCACCCGGAGTGCCGGTGAGGTGCCCCGCGCCGAGGCCGGGTTGGACCAGCGCGCGGTGTAATCTCCGGTCGATCCGTACACAGTGGACGGTTGCCAGGTCGCGCCGCCGTCGAAGGACACCGACACCGTCAGCGACGTGATCGGCGCCTTGGACCCGGCGCCGTCGTAGCTGAGGTGGCCGGCCTTGACTCCCATGGTCTGCACCGCGAGGCCACTGGTGTTGGTGTCGTCCGAGGCCATCTGGTAGTTCAGCGTGAGCACCGGCAAGATCCGGCACGGGGTGCTCGCGGTCTGGCCGGGACAGGTGCCCGATGCGGGGAGGGTGCTGCCCGGTGCCGGATTCGGCGAGTAGGAAAAGGTCAGGTCGGTCGTCGTCTTCGTGGCCTGGCGGTAGCTCCCCTGCCCGGTCAGGTCCACGTCGAAGACCGCGCGGTAAGTGCTTTTCCTGGCCGGATTGTCCGTGATCACGACGCCGTAGGTGTCCTCGTCGACGAGTCGGGTTCCATCCCGGTACAGCGCGAGATGGCCGGGCATCGGCGCCTGGTCGGCGCTGGTGTGGCCGGCACTGTCGTGAAAGGACGGAATGGCCAGCCCGACGGTGCTGCCCGCGACACAGGCGAGGCAGGTGTTCGTGCCGGTGTACTGGCCGAAGCCGGCGGCGATGGGACCGTGTCCCCACCTCTCTGCGTACTCCTTGCCAGCCGCGTAGGTGCGCACGTCTCCGATCAGCGGCATGAAGGGCGCGTTGTACATGTTCGCCCATTGCCCACCGTCCGCCGTGCCCAGATACTGGGTCAGCTCGCCGGGAACCGTGGCGCCCGAGTCGGCGGCGCCGACGCCGCCGCCCCACCTCGACGAGATCGCCGGGTCGGTGGGAACCGTGAGCAGCGATATCGACTTGCCGGCGTAGCCGGGATCGGCGGACAACCGCTGCCGCACCGTGGCCAGTTGATCGGTCCGCACGGTGTACGCCTGGTCAGCCGAAACCCCGTTGTCCGAAGGGAAAACGACGTTGTAGCGATAGCGTTCGCCCGGGTCGGCCGCCGTCCCGCCCCAGGTCAACAGGTAGTGCAGCCGGCCGGTGCGCGCGGCGGGCTGAGCGTTGACGTACACCGGCACCTGGCCCGTCGCGCCGACCCAGATGTTCATGCCGTCGCGACCCGTGGCATCAAAGCGGTAGTAGCCGGCGATCACGATGTCCTGAGTCGCCGGGCGTGGTGTCCGTACCGAAATGGCAGAGTTCGCGGCGCGCATGTCGATGGTGATCGAGCTGGGCGCCGACGTGTCGTCGACGGCGAAGTCATTGAGGTCGACGAACCGCATGGCGGTGTTGTTGCCCTGTTCGTCGTACGAGCCGACGCCGGCCGACGCGGTGTAGTTACCCGTGGGCACCGCGATCCTGGCGATGCCGTCGACCAACGGCACCTGAATCGCCATCTTGCTCATCGAGTCGGTGTTCATGACGAAGACGGTGAAGTTGCCCGGGGCCCCGGCCTCGTCCACGCCGTTGATCTGCAGGGTGCGCATCGGGTAACGCGGCTGGACGATGGGCCCCGGCGCGCCGGTGGCCAGGTTCATCGCGGCCAGGCCGTCGAACAGCCCGCTCGTGCCGGGCTTGCGGCCCGCCGCGACGTCCGCGCCGATCCGGGACCGCAGCAGGTCCGCGAAATCGCGGCCGGGCGTCAGGTAGCCGCGCGCCGATGTACCGTCGACCGAGGTCAGCGTCACACCCGCGGGTGTGGCCGGGGTGGCGCCTGCGGCGAAGGTGAGCGTGACCGGTATCCGCGTCGCCGCGTCGTCCCGGGCCAGGGCGGAAACGTCGAACAGCGACGGATCGAGTTGCTTGCCCAGGTAGGGCTGTGCGATCGCCGGAATGACATACCGGTCGCCGTTCGCCCCCTGGTACGACACGACACCGCCGGGCGATGACCCCAGATAGGAAGGCTGACCCGAGGCGGGCACCACGACCCGGTCGCCGGTCGGCAGGGTCACGGTGGCCGATACCGCAGTTGCCGGCGCTCCCACCGGCTCCGCTTCGGCCGGTGCCGGGACAGCGGTCACGCCCGCTGCCACGACGCCGGCCAACAGTGATCGGGTCGTCCATTGTGGACCGCTTCGGGATATCTCGGCCAGCTTCTTGCGCCTGTGCACGTACGAGTCCTTGTCTGCCGTCGGAACGTGTCAACGGTTACTTGCCCGGACACCGCCGAACTGTTCACGGGCAATGAGCGTTCGCAAGGCCGTGCGCCTCCTCCGGGTGGCCAGGCTCACCGCACCAGCCTGGGAGAATGAGCGTCATGCAGTTCGGCATCCTGGGCCCGACGGAGGTGTGGGCCCCAGCTGGAACCCCGATCTCCGTCGGCGGTTCCCGGCCGCGCACCCTGCTCGCCCTCCTGCTCCTCGACGCCGGCCAGGTGGTCGGCACCACCCGCCTGATCGACGACGTCTACGGGGAGAACCCGCCCAAGGAAGCCGTCAACGCCCTGCAGTCCCTGGTTTCCCGCCTGCGCCGCAAGCTCGGGCCCGGCCTCATCGAGTTCCATCCGGGCGGTTACCGCCTCCGGGTCGATCCCGAGCAGGTCGACGCGCACCGCTTCACGCGCCTCGCCCGGGCGGGCCGCCAAGCGCTGGCCGCGGACCGGCCGGGCCCGGCGGCCGAACTGCTCACCGAGGCGCTCGGCCTGTGGCGCGGGCGGCCCGAACTGCCCGGACCACGGGTCGCGAAACTGGACGAGTTGTACACCAGTGCCCGGGAAGACCGGGCCGAAGCCGAACTCGCCCGCGGCGGCGAAACCCGCGAACTGCTCACCGAACTCCACGAGCTCGTCGCCGCCCATCCGCTCCGCGAGCGCCCGCGTGCCCTGCTCATGCGCGCGCTCCAGGCCTCCGGCAGGCACGCCGAGGCGCTCACCGTCTTCGACGACACACGCCGCACTCTCGCCGACGAGTTGGGTGCCGACCCGTCACCGGAACTCGCCGAGACACACCTGGCCATCCTCGCCGCCGAACCCCTCCGGACCACCGGCATCCCCGCACAGCTCACCAACTTCATCGGGCGCGCCGAAGAACTCCGCCGCGTTCACGAACTGCTCGCCACGGCTCGCCTGGTGACGGTGACCGGACCCGGCGGCATGGGCAAGACCCGGCTGGCGATTCAAGCAGGCGCGGCAGGCGGCGCACCCGAAGCCTGTTTCGTCGACCTCGCCCCGCTCACCGACGGAACCGAACTCCCGCAAGCGATCTTCACGGCCCTCGGCCTCCGCGAGACCGGGCTCTTCCACGCACCGCACGACCGGCCGGACCCGGTCGAGAAGATGATCACGGCCCTGGCCAACCGGCCGCTCCTGCTGATCGTCGACAACTGCGAGCACATCGTCGCCGAAGCCGCGGTCCTGATCCACCGGCTGCTCACGGCCTGCCCGAGCCTGCGGGTGCTGGCCACCAGCCGCGAGCCGCTCGGCATCACCGGCGAAGCCCTGTGCCCGCTGCCGCCGCTGCCGGAAGACCTCGCGGTGGACCTGTTCGCCGACCGGGCACGAGCCGTCTTGCCCGGCTTCACCCCGGACGACGCCGTACGCAGGATCTGCCGCGCCCTCGACGGGCTGCCGTTGGCCATCGAACTCGCCGCCGCCCGGCTGCGCTCGCTGAGCCCGGCGCAGCTCGAAACGCGCCTCACAGACCGGTTCCGCCTACTCTCCCGGGGCGCTCGCACGGCCGCGCCCCGGCACCAGACCCTGCACGCGGTCGTCAACTGGAGCTGGGACCTCCTCGACGGCCAAGAACAGCGGTTGCTCCGCCGGCTGTCCGTGTTCGCGGGCGGGGCGACCGCCGAAGCCGCCGCACAGGTCCTGTCCGAAGTGGACGCCGAGGAGCTGCTCGAAGCCCTCGCCGACAAGTCCCTCGTCGAGGTGTCCTGTGGCCGTTACCGCATGCTGGACACGATTCGCGAGTTCAGCGCCCAGCGGCTCGCCGAGGCCGGCGAGCACGACCGCTTCGCCCGGGCCCATGCCGAATACTTCCTCGACCTGGCCCAGACCGCCGACCCGCACCTGCGCCGCGCCGAGCAGGTGACCTGGCTCGCTCGCCTGAGCGCCGAGCACGCCAACCTGCACGCCGCCCTGCGCTGGGCGGCCCACGCCGATCAGCCGACGGCGTTCCGGCTGATCGGCGCGCTGACCACCTACTGGCGGCTGCGCGGCGTGCACAGCGAGGTCGCCCCGCTCGCCGCGAAGCTGACCGACCGCCTCGAACCGCTGCCGGGCCTGGAGGAGGAGTTCGTCCTGGCCGTGCTCACCGCGCTACCCGACCAACCAGAGGGCGCCTTGGAGCAGGCCGGCACGATCATGCGGACGAAGAGCTGGCGGGTGCGCCAGCCCTACCTGCTGATCGGCTGGTCGCTGTTCACCGGGCCGCCCGATCCGGACACCCCGGCCGCCCCGGTCTACGCACACCTCGCCGACACGAACGATCCGTGGTTCCAGGCCCTGATCCTGTTCTCCGGCAGCTATCTGCGAGTCTTTTCCGGCGACCGGAACGGCGCCGAAACCGAACTCTCCAGAGCACTGGCGGCTTTCCGGTCCGTCGGTGACCGATGGGGCATCGCCCAGGCTCTCGACGGTCTCGCCACCCTCGCCGACGACGCGGGTGACCGTCGGCGCGCCCTCACCCTCACCGAGGACGCCATGCGAGAGCTGGCGCCCCTGGGCGCCGCCGACGAGATCGCCGAATTCTGCTGCCGCCGCGCGAGCCTGCTCCTGCGCGAGGGCGACCTCGATGCGGCCGAAAGCGGTTACCGGCAGGCTGAGCGACTTCTTCACCGAAGCTGGATACCGACCACCCTGGCCATGGTGCACCACGGCTACGGCCAGATCGCCGAGCGGCACGGCGACCACGCCGAGGCTCGGCGCCGGTTCCAACTGGCGCTGGCCGCCTGCGGACCGGACTGGCAGAGCCTCAGCCTGCGCGCTCAGGTGCTGGTTTCTCTTGCGCTGCTCGACCAGGACGGTGCACGCGCGGCCCGCTTGCTCGGGGTCGCGGAATCGGTCGGTAACGTCGTCCGCGATCGCGACCTCGTCGCCCGGATTCAGTCGCTCGTCGGCGAAGCGGCCTACGACACGGCCTTCCGCTGGGGTGCGGCGATGTCGCGGGAGGAAGCGGTCGAGTTCGTCCGCAGCGCATAATCCTTGACCGCCACCACATTCGCCGCCTTCACCTCCATCTTGTCCAGCCGGCCCCCGAGCAGTTTCGACGTCAGCGCCCGGTGCATGCCGTTGCGCACCCAAAGGCCCTTGCGCGTTTTCGGGGCGAGGAACGGGCCGGCGTTCTTCGCCTGCTTGAGGCCCGCCTCCGCGCCGGGCCGCACCTGTTCCTCGTACCGGGCGAAGGCCACACGATGGTCGCCGTGCGCGGCGGCGAGTTCCCCGGCCAGCACGTATCCGGCGATCATGGCCAGGCCGGTGCCCAGGCCACCCGGCCCGGCGCCCCACCCCGCGTCGCCGGCCAGCGCGACCCGCCCGCGCGTGTAGCGGTCCAGGTGAATCTGACACAGCGGGGAGAAGAACAGGTCCGTGGCCTCGCGCAGCCCGTCGATCAGCTTCGGCACCTCCCAGCCGAGGCCACCGAACCGCTCGGCCAGAATCTGCTTGAGCCTCTCGGTGTCGTGCCGGTCCTCATCGAGTGGCTCCATAGGCAGCACCAACCCCACCGATGCCTCGTCGCGGTTGCGGTGGCTCGACACCGAAACGCCCCGGCCCGGCACGTTGTACATCAGGCCCTCGTGCTCCAGGTTCAGGTGGTTGGGCATGGTGAAGCCGGCGTAGGCGTAGCCCATGTCCGTGCGAAACCGCGATTCCGGCCCGAAGGCCAGCGCGCGTACCCCCGAATGCATGCCGTCCGCACCCACCACCAGGTCGTACTTGCGCGGCGCACCGTGCGCGAAGGTGACCTGCACACCGTCGCCGACCTCGGTCATCGACGTGATCCGGTCGCCGAAGACGTACTCGGTCTCGTCCTTCGTGGCCTGGTAGAGAATCCGGCTGAGATCGCCGCGGAGGATCTCCACCTCGCCCGCGAACAAACTGGCCGGCAGGCGGAACAGGTCACGTCCGCGAGCGTCGAGAACCCGGTGTCCGCGCATCGCGGTCTCGTGGCGGCGCACCTCGTCGAGCAGGCCCGTCCGCCGCAACACCTCGACCTGTGCGCCGCGGAAGTCGACGGCCTGGCCGCCTTCACGCAGGCGCGGCGCCTGCTCGACGACGGTCGTGCTGAATCCGTAGTGGTTGAGCCAGAAGGCGGTCGCCGGCCCGGCAATGCTCGCACCGGAAATGAGGATGTTCTTGTTTCGCATGGTCAGCTCCCTCTCTCGGTCCTGGGAGCGAGGTTCGTCCGGTGCGCTGGCCATCCACTGACCGATCGCTGACCATCGCGTCCACGGACGGTCAGCAGCGCGTCACTGCTTGCCGAGCACGACAGAAATTGAACATCAGTGAAGTCATGATCGCCCCATGACCGAGCGTTCCGACCTTGCCCCGCAGGGGGCACCGAGCGAAATCGACCGCGCAAACCGCCGCGTGCGACAAGATGGTTGGTGGCCCGTCGCCGCATCCGTGCTCATGGCCGTGTTCAGCGCGGCGTTCTACATCGGACTGAAGGCATTGCCGGAGACCGCTCACAACCTCCTGCTACCCGACGTGGTGCTGGCGGTGATCATTGTGGGCGTGGCGGCCATCCGCCGGAGCGTCGTCAACCGCGGTGCCGGCCACCGGGCAGAACTGGCCGTCTTGACCAGCGTCGGACTGGCCCTGGTGACCATCTACCTCAACCGTTTCGTCATGCCTGACGACCTCACGCCCTTGGCCGTGCACATCGGCCTGTTGCCCTCGATCCCGTTCGCGGTATACGCCTGGTGGGTCGCGCGCAGCGCCAAATAACGGAAAACCTGAAAATCCTTTGCTCATAAGAGATCCGATCCTTGGTCGCGGCACTCCAGCGTTGCCGCCCCTATCAGGTCAGCCGGACCAGTGGGAGTCCATTTTGGCCGATACTCGCTACTGACTCACTTCGTGAGCCGGCAAACCGCACGCCTGGGCATGGTCGGCGCCGGGCAGGTCTCGGAGCCGGGAAATGGGGCTGAACAGGAGGATCAGCGGGCTCAGCGTGAGCGAAATTGCGATTACGAGCATGGTCGGACGCAAGCCGATCGCCGTGCCGAGGACACCGCCCAGGAGCGCACCGACAGGCAATGTTCCGAAATTGACCACCCGGGTTGCCGCGGAAACCCGGCCCATCATCCTTGGCGGGCAGTAGGTTTGCAGGAACGTCGCACTGATCACGTTTGAGGCCACGATGCCCGCGCTCACCATCGTGCCGCCTCCGATCAGCAGCGCGAGCCCGAAACCGCGCTGCGCCAACGGCATCAGCAGGGCGAACGGCATGCACGCCTCACTGGCAACGATCGCCCTGGCCGATCCCAGCGATCGCGTCAAAGGCGCTGCCAGAAAAGCTCCCACGATGCCGCCCGCGCCCAGTGCCCCGAGAACGAGGCCGATGACAGTGGCGTCCAAGTGGACGGTGCGCAGGAGGAACACCACGAGCACCGCCTGTAACGCGCCCGCCACCAGGTTCGAGGCCGCCGCGTAGAGAGTCAACGTTCGCAGGTAGACGTTGGTCCGGACGAACCGGATCCCCTCGCCGATGTCCCGCCACAGCCGGCCCGTCCGGTCCGCCCCGCCCTCGCGCAGGGCGCGCACGTGCGGCTCCTCCCGTCGCAGAAAACACAGGCACAGGGCGGACACCAGAAAGGTCACGGCGTTGACCAGCAGGACTCCCGCCGGGGCCACCACTCGCATGATCAGCCCGGCCAGCCCGGGTCCCGCGACCTGGGCCGCCTTCTCGGTTCCCATCAGTTTGCCGTTGGCCGAGGCCAGGTCCATCGCGGGAAACAGCACGGGTAGGTATGCGCTGTACGCCGTCGAGTAGAAAACCGACGCCCCACCGAGGACGACGGCCACGACCATCAACTGCCAGATGGTCAACAGGCCGAAGGCGGCGGCCAACGGTACTGAGCCCAGAGCGACGACCGATACGAGGTCGGCGGCGATCATCACCCGCCAACGCGACACCCGGTCCACCCATGCGCCCACGAGTAAACCGATGACCAGCCACGGTAGCCACGTCACGGCCTCGATCACGCCGACCAGCAGCGGCCCGGCGGCCAGCGTCTGCGTGGCCACGAGCGGCACGGCCACCACCGTCATGGCGCTGGAGAACTTGCTCGTTCCCTCGCCCACCCAGAAGATCCGGAAGTCACGGCTGCCGGTGATACTGGCCGTCTCGGTCACCGTTGGCCGCCCCGTTTCCGTGGGAAGACCTGGAGCTGGAAGAGCACCTGTTCCTCGTGGTCGCCCGGAACTCGCGCGGTGCCCCGCTGCTCGTACCGCTCGATGACCTCGGTTACCTCCTTGCCCAACTCGAGTAGCTCGTCGGGCGAGAGCAGCAGCATCCAGTGCCCGATCGCGGAGACCGCGCGCCACTCGTCCGGCCAGTCCTGCCGCACGAACGCATTCGCCCGGTCGAACTGCCTGGCCAGTGTCTCGGTCGTCAGCGCATCCCGGGCCTGGCGCAGGTCGCTCTCGCCCAGGTAGTCGGCCTCGGTGATGGTCGTGTACTGGTCAACGGCGCGCCACCAGCGCTCCCGCCGGTCACCGTGTTCGTCGTCGGGTGCGATGAAGCCGTGTTCGGCCAGCTTGCGCAGGTGCCAGCTCAGGTTGGCCGCGGATTCGCCGAGCCGTGCGGCGAGCCGGGCTGCGGTCGCCGGCCCGTCCATGCGCAACGACTCCAGCAGCCGCAGCCGCAGGGGATGCGCCAGCGCACGGAGGTCGCGTGCGCTGAAGGTCCTGTTCTCGCGGTGCTGCTGGTCGTCGCCTCCAGCGTTGCCATCCATGACGCCAAGCTAAAGCGAAAGACTCCTTTTGCAAAGACTCCTTTCGGATTAGCGTAGAGCGAGACCGACACCACGCTGCGCGAGAGCGACTCAGGACCCGGCCGCAGGCAAGAATCACGCACGTGACCACGGAACTCGAAGAAGCGAGAACACTCAGACGGTGGCCGGGGCTTGCCGCAGCCGGGTGGGGGCTCGCGTTCGCCGTGCCCAGCTTCTACTGGGCGTTGGGCGGCCTCGCCGGGGCGTCGTCCACCATCGCGCCATCCCTGGTCGAACTGGCCCGCGAGCGCGACCCCGGCTTCGTCGCCATCTTGTGGATCACCGGCGCACTCAAGTTCTTCGGCGGCCTCCTCGGCCTCGCGCTGGTGAGCCGTCAGCCATGGGGCCGCGGCATCAACCGCCTCCTTCAGTTCCTGGCCTGGGGCGGGGCCGTTCTCCTCACCTGGCACGGCGGCCTCTTCGTCGTACAGGGCCTCCTCGTCGAGACCCACCTCCGGGATCTCGACCCCGAACTGCGCTCCGTCAGCCGCTGGTACACCTACCTCTGGGGCCCCTGGTTCATCGCCGGCGGCCTCGCCTTCCTCCTCGCCGCCCGCGCGCGTCTTCTTGCGGGCATCTCTCCCTCCGACCGGCGCGGCCTCCGCGGCGCGGCGCTGCTGGGCGGCTTCGGGGCGCTGGTGCTGTCCGTGGGGGCAACGGTGGCTGGGGTGGGTTAGCTTCCCCGTGTTGCCGCCTCTTCGGTGTGCCGCGGGTTCAGTTGTCCACTCTGACGTCCATCCGCACGGTACCGCCGGGGTGGGACTGGAAGTGCTGCTGAAGCGGCCCACTACTTGCCGTGCAGCCGGCGCTGGTCACACTGTCCTCGGCCGTGGTCGGCAGAACCGTGGAACACAAGGCCAAGTATTGGTTCTCGTCCGGCAGCAGAACATAGAATGTCGCGGACCCGTTACCCACTCCACCGTTATTACGAAATACCGCACTCATCGAGCACCAGGAATAACCGCATGGTCCGTCCCATTGTGTGGAGCGCACGGAGAAGTCGGGGGGCGCCGGCCGGGTTGTCGTGGTTGGCCTCGACCGCTCCTCTCTCACCACCGTCCAGGTCGATGTCGGCGCGCTGGCCGATGTCGACGTGCCCGCCGATGTCGAAGAGGACGAGGACGAAAACAATTCCTTCAACGGATTGAACCCCGTCAGGCTGTAAAGGCCCACCAGCACGCTGACCGCGCCGCCGATCATACTGATGACGGCGCCGACTTTCTTATAGTCTGGCTCTTTGTCAGAGTTCCCCGACTCATCCGCCATCAGTTCAGCTTACTGGCTCAGCCGGTTCTCCGGTGACGGTTTGCGAACTATGTGCCCGCCCCCGCGAAGCGGTTCAGCCGACGAGCGCGAGGTCGGCGGCGCAGGGGCAGCCGCCGTCGAGGTCGGCGCAGACCAGGCTCAGCCGGTGTCGCGCGGGGTCGAGGCTGGTGCAGGTCTCGGTGCAGCCCACGTCGCCGTTTTCGTGCACGACGAGCGTGCCGTGGCAGTGATCGAGCCCGCTCAGGCAACTACGGCAATCCATGCCGCATTTACTATCACCCGGCCCCGACAATCCCGTGCACGCCCGCCCGGCGTGTCGGTCACGTCACGCCGGGAACACCGGCTCAACTCGCGCGCGGGCGGCGGGAGGAGGAGGAGGAGGAACGCTTCGCCGGCGTCTTGCGCGCGGCGGGCTTGCGGGTCTTCTTCGCCTCCGACACGCTCGCCTCCAGCGCCGCCATCAGGTCCACCACGTCCGACTTCGCGGCCCGCGTGGGCGGTTTCACGGTGCCCTTGCCGCCGCGGATCTTCTCCTCGATCACCGCCTCCAGGGCCTCCCGGTACTGATCGGTGTACTTGCCCGGATCGAACAGCGGCTCGGACATCGAATCGATCAACGAGCCGGCCATGCTCAGTTCCTGCGACCGTACCTGCGGCGTTTCCTCGCGCAGGAACGCGAAGTCCGGCTTGCGCACCTCGTCGGGCCACAGCATGGTGGTCATCACCAGCACGTCGGCGTGCACCCGGACCAGGGCGAGGGTCTCCCGCTGCCGCAGCGCGACCTTGGCGATCGCCACCTGACCGGACTTGTGCAGCGCGTCGCGCAGCAGCACATACGGCTTGACCGCCGCCTTTTGCGGCTCCAGGTAGTAGTGACGGTCGTAGTGCAGCGGATCGATGGACTCCAGCGGCACGAACTCCAGCACGTCGATCGTGTTGGAACTGGACAGCGGCAGACCTTGCAGGTCCGCGTCGGTGAGCACGACCATCTCGCCGTCGTCGGTCTCGTACCCCTTGACGATCTCGCTGTAGGGCACCTCGACGCCCTCCACCGAGCAGAACCGCTTGTACTGGATTCGCCCGCCATCGCTCTCGTGCACCTGCCGGAGCGAGACGTTCTTGTTCTCGGTGGCCGCGTACAGCTGGATCGGTATGGTCACCAACCCGAACGAAACGGAGCCCTTCCACATCGACCGCATCGCAGGCACCCTCCACTCCTGGAGTCATAAGCCCAGGTAGAGACGGTACGCGAGAACCGCATCACTGACCAGAAGACCACCTGAACGCGAAACACACCGTGACGCTCGCATGCCGGTCGGTCAGCGCCATCCGGCCGGCCAACCGAACAGAACCGGCGAACTCGCCGGTCCGACTAAGATCGACTCCGCATCGGCGCGGAGGATCGACATGTCGGAAAAACGAGATTCCGAAGCTTTTCCCCTGGAGAGGATCGACCGCGACCATCCCAACGTCGCCCGGGTCTACGACTACTACCTGGGCGGTACGGCCAACTATGCGGTCGATCGCGTGTTCGCCGAGAAGGCGCTCGCCCAGTTCCCGTTCGTGCGCCCGGCGTCCAAGTCGAACCGCCTGTTCCTGCACCGGGCGGTGCGGCATCTGATCAAGCGCGGCATCCGGCAGTTCGTCGACGTCGGTTCCGGGGTGCCCACCATGGGCAGCACCCACCAGGTGGCCGAAGAACTCACGCCGGACGCACGGGTCGTCTACATCGACAACGAAGCGGTGGCGGTCGCACACTCGCAGGTGCTGCTGGAGCAGGACGGCGACCTGCACCGGCATGCGGTGGTGCAGGCGGACCTGCGCGACCCCGCCTTGTTATGGCGAAAGGTCGCGGACACCGGCGTCATCGACCTCAACCAGCCGCTGGCGCTGATGATGATCGCCGTGCTACACGTCACGCAGCCCGGCCCGGACGGGTCGGACATCGGGCCGCAGGTGGTCGCGGAGTACCGCGAGATGCTTCCTTCCGGGTCGTACCTCGTGCTCTCACACGGCACGGCGGACGGCGTCCCGGCGGAACGCGCCCGGGAAATGGCCGAGTTCCGCAAGATGTACGACAACACCCCGACGCCGGTGATCTGGCGCCCGCGAGCGGAGATCGAGGCGCTCTTCGGCGAACTCGAACTGATCGAGCCCGGCGCGACCTGGACACCGCTGTGGCACCCGGAGGAACAGGGCCCGTCCGCGCCCCTGATCTACTTCGCGGACCCCAACGAATCCGTGGTGTGGGCCGGGGTCGCATACAAACCCTGAGCTCACGTTCCCGGCCGCCTGGGCGTCTACTGGATATGAAACCCACCGTCTCCAGACACTCGCCCGGGCCGGGCCAAGATCGTGAGCGGCGATGAACACTGAGCACGTATCCGCCGGGGCCCGGGGCGACCGGGCGGGGCTTCGGCGACCGTTCGAGGCCCTCGTGCGGACATACGGCCCGATGGTGCTGCGGGTATGCCGGGCGGTGCTCGGGCCGGCCGACGCCGAAGACGCGTGGTCGGAGACGTTCCTCTCCGCCTTGAAGGCATACCCCGAGCTCCCCGTGGACGCCAACGTCGAGGCGTGGCTGGTGACGATCGCGCACCGCAAGGCGATCGACGTCGTCCGTGCGCGGGAACGGCGGCCGGTCACGGTGCCCGAGGTGCCCGAACGGCCGAGCCTGTCGGGGCGGCCCGAGGAGTGGGACGGTGATCTCTGGGCCGCGCTGGGCGCGCTGCCGGACAAGCAACGGGCCGCCGTCGCCTACCACTACCTGGCGGGCCTGCCCTACCGGGAGATCGCCGAGATCACCGGGGGCAGCACGGATGCCGCGCGCAGGGCCGCCGCCGACGGGATGAAAACGCTGCGGGCCACCTATGGAGGAAGATCATGACAACGGAATTCGAGCGCTGGCTGGGACCCACTCAAACCGACGACGAAACCGTCGCCCGTCTCCACGAGCGGCTGGTGGCCATGGCGGAGCAGAAGCAGTTGCTGGACATCGCCTACCGGACGATCGACACGCCGGTCGGGGTGCTGTTGGTGGCCGCGACCGACCAAGGGCTGCTGCGGGTGGCCTACGAACGCGAGGATCACGACGCGGTGCTGGCGAAGCTGGCCGAGCGGGTGAGTTCGCGGATCCTGCACGCACCGGGCCGGCTGGACCCCCTCGTCCGCCAGTTCGACGAGTATTTCGCCGGGGAGCGCACGAAGTTCGACGTGTCCCTGGACTTCCGGCTCTCCAAGGGATTCCGGCGTACGGTGCTGGCGCATCTGCCGGAGATCGCCTACGGGCACACGGAAAGCTACGCCCAGGTGGCCGCCGCCGCGGGCAGCCCGAGGGCGGTGCGGGCGGTGGGGACCGCGTGCGCGACCAACCCGCTGCCGGTCGTGGTGCCCTGCCACCGGGTCGTGCGCTCGGACGGCTCGTTCGGCGGCTACGTGGGCGGCGAAGAGGCAAAGCGGACCCTGTTGACCCTGGAAGCCGCCTGATCCCCGTAAGGTGACCTGGCACTTTCTGCGCCCGGACCGGAGGACTCGTGCTGATCGCGAAAAACGTGTACCTGCATTTCGCCGACCAAGCGCTGGACGGAATGTCGGCGATCCTGCGCACGCTGGGGGACGAACTGGCCAACAAGCGCCCGGATCTTCCGGGCGCGAATTCTCCCTACGCCATTGTCACCCACTGCCTGGGCGTGCTGAACTTCTGGGCGGGCGGACTGGTCGCGGGACGCGAGGTGGTGCGCGACCGCGAGGCCGAGTTCACCGCCTCCGGCCCGGTCGAGGAGTTGGTGTCCCGAGTGGAAGCCGCCAAGTTGCAGTTCCATGAGGACGTCACCACGGCTGATCCGAGCGCCCCGCTGCGCAAGGAGCCTCACCCCGCGTACCAGGACACCCCGGCCGGCCTCACCCAGGGTGGCGCGCTGCAACACGTCTACGAGGAACTGGCCCAGCACCACGGCCAACTCGAGGTCACCCGAGATCTGTTGACGGCAAACGGATAGCGAAAAAACAGATCCGTTCTGAAATTCCAAGAATAACGGCATCGCCCGTAACGTATCGCGGCCCCGGCTCGATTTCGAGCTGTCACGTGAATACGCAATGGAGGGCGCTATGCCACGAAACCCTGACCGCAGCAACACCCGAAGACGGGCGCTCTCCCGTGCCGCTTCCGTCCTGGGCGGGCTGGTGCTCGGCGCGGGCGCACTTGCCGGTTGTCAGACCGGAAACCCGGCCCCCGGGACCTCTTCGACCCTGTCGCTTTCAGCGATACCAAGCAGTTCGACCCCGAGCGTCGCACAAACCACGACCGAGGCGGCAGTTCCGTCCGCACCGGCCAGCACACCGCAGGCCTCGGCCACCACACCGCAGGCCCCGCCCGCCCCGCCGAAACAGTCCCCCGCTGTCGCCGCGGCACCGAAACCTTCCAGTTCGGCGCACAGTGCCTCGTGCCCAGCGGGCACTTACCAGAACGTGGACGGCGTGTGTGTGAAACGCCCGGTTCAGGCCCCGGCCCCGCCGGCCGGAGCAACCGCGAAATGCAAGGACGGCACCTACAGTTTCAGCCAGCACCGCAGCGGCACCTGCTCCGGGCATGGCGGCGTCGCTCAATGGCTGTAGCCGGTTAATCCGCACGCCCTCGAGGAACCCGGCTGGCCTGCCGGGAAGCACTGAGGGACCCCGGGACGGCCCCCGGGGTCCCTCAGCCTTGCGTGATCGGCTAACGGGGGAAGGTGATCTTTGCATGCGGGCCACGTTAATAATTACGCTGTGTGCGCACAGGATGCCATATACCGAAATCCGTCCAATGGTGGACGAACCCGGCCTGTCCGGGCGTATTCGGAATGACGGAAGCCCCGGAGTTCGCGGAGGAGACCACCACCACCGTGACCGCGGCTTGCGCCGGTGAAGCACAAAGCAACCGGCTGGCGTGTCCGACAGAAACTTTGGCATACAAACGTTTCCGCCACGTCAAAACAGACCAAGGGCAAGCAACTAACCCCTCGCCATCGCGTCCGAGACGGGCGGATTCGGCGACTGGCAAGGGTTTCCGAGCTTCGCCGGTCGACATCCGGAGAACTACAAAAGTGCGACCTCAGCGCGCCGCGACAAGCTTCCACTCACTGATCAGTTCGACGACTCGATTTGCAGCTCCTGCCGACACACCCTGGTTTCCCAGATTGCCCTACACACCGGCAGAGCAGCGACGCGGCCGGCGTGCTGCCGTCCAGCACAAGAGAGAAAGGCTAACGCGCTTTACGAGATCGGGCCGAGGTCGCCCGGCTGGTCCCCGCCGTCCCGGGGCGGCGGCCAGGCTGCGGGCACTCGCCAGTCTCAGCACCGCAGGGAGGTGATGCGACGGTCCCCTCCGCGCAGGGGTCAACAGAGACGGCTATGGCGCATCCCACAGGGGCGCGAGTTGAAGTTCGTAGGACGAACTAATATTGTTCGTGATACGAACTCAAGATCGTCGTCCATGGGAACGAGGAAAGAACCATGTCTGAACAGCGAGTCGTCTTCGGCTTCGGTGCGCACAGCACCGTCGACGACGGACCGGAACTGTTGCGCATGACGGAGCAAGCCGACCGGGACGGGCTCGACATCTTCTCACTGTCGGACCATCCCTACCTCGGCGGGCGCCTGGACGCCAACGCCACGATCGGATTCATCCTCGGTCGCACGCAACACATCGCGGGCTTCGCCAACGTCACCAACCTGCCGACCCGGCCCGCACCGATGCTGGCCCGAACGGTGACGTCGCTGTCGGCGCTGTCCGGAGGCCGCATCGTGCTCGGCGCGGGCGCGGGTGGGTTGTGGGACCGGATCGCCGCCATGGGCGTGCCCCGGTTGTCGCCCGGCGAGGCCGTTGAAGCCTTCGAGGAATCGATCGTCCTGATCAAAAAGCTCTCCGGAGGTGGCCCGCCGGTCACCTACCGCGGCCGCCACTACCAGGTGGACCAACTCGAGCCCGCGCCGGTGGCCGCGCCGGAAGTTTGGACCGGATCGGTCGGCCCGAAGTCCCTGGCCGCCACCGGCCGGGTGGCCGACGGCTGGATCCCCGGCCACGCAGCGGATTGGCGCAGCGAGCGATACCGCGCGTCGCGGCCGATCATCGACGAAGCCGCGGCGGCCGTGGGCCGCGACCCCCGGGAGATCCGCACGGTCTTCAACTTCCCTGGACGCATCACCGATCGGCCGCTGACCAACACTCGTAACGCCGACGGTCGCTGGGTCGGCGGCTCAGCCGGCCAGTGGATCGAAGAGCTGACCGAAGCCGTGCTGGAACACCGCGCCTCAGGCTTCATCCTCTTCTCGCCCGCCGGCGGCACACAGGACAGCATCTCCCTCGGCCGCTGGGCCAACGAGATCGTCCCGGCCGTGCGCGAAGCGATCACGAAGGAGACCGTGTCCGCTCGGCGGCCGTGATCCAACCGAACGCATCCGCGTACCGTCGCAGAGTTCAAAAACCAGTAAAATCACGATCCGCGCCGCGCTCGTTCGCCGAGATGAACATCACGTTTTTGACATACCTCTGCGTGAAACGCCGGTAATCACTACCGTCCTGCCGATGAGCTACCCACCGCAGCCTGGGCAACCGCAGCCTGATCCGTACGGCCGGCAGGGACTGTACGGGCAGCAACCGAACGCCGGCGGATTCCCACCGCAGCAACAGTACGGCCACCAGCCGTATCCCGGCGGCTATCCGCAGGGCCAGTTCGGCGGTTACGGCGGTCCCCAGCCCCCGAAGAAGAAGACCGGGCTCTGGGTCGGCCTCGGCATCCTCGCGGTTGCCGTCGCCGCCTTCCTGATCACCGGTCTCGCCGCACCCGGCTTCCTGCTGAGCAAGGACAACAACGGCAACAATCAGGCGGCGCCCGGGGATCTCGGTGGCACGAGCGGCCAGCCCGGTTCCAGCCCGCAGGCCACGGTGCAAGCGATGCTCACCGCGCTGAACGCGAAGGACACGGCCACGCTCATCAGCATGAAGTGTGCGGACGCAAGCTCGAGCGTACAGGCGGGCATCGACGACATCGACGCAGTGGAACGTTTCGAGATGGGTCCCCCGGGCACCGAGACGCCGACCTCGTACGAGCAAACCCTGATGGTCACAGCCGGAGGCCGCACCGCTCCGTATACCGGCACGCTGGCCAAGGAAGGCGGGAAGTGGTGCTGGCAGGGACTCAAGTCCGGCTCCAGCTCCTCGAGTTCGCGAACCCGCAGCAGCTCCTAAGCACCGACCAACTGACAACCGGCCGCTGACCAGCGCGGCCCGGCCAGCCGAACAGCGTGGGCGCAGTCCGTTCCCACGCCTCACACAGCCGGGCCGCGCTGATCTTTGTCACGCCCTGCCCAAACCGTTCGGCATCCGGGCTTCGGCGCCGGCTCCCCGGGCTTGCGCCCGGCTCGACGCCCATGTCCGAACCCGGTCAGCACCGGCAACTGATCCGGCAGTCCACACAGGACTCCAGGTGTTCGAGGACCCGCCCACCCGATCGGCGGGTGCGAGGACTTGACCAGGCTGGGTTGAGCAACATGTGCGCCCATGGCGACGAGCTTCGCGGAAAAACCCGTGGCAACTTCAGCCGATCCTTGGCTAGCCTCGTCCTCATGTACGGCATCTGTTTCATGCGTCTGCGCAGCAGCCGGGCTCTGGCTCGCTAGCTTCGCAGGACGCGAGCCCAGGGCCCACCGAGATCCCGTTCATCTCGAGGACCCGAAAGGGCTTTTGCTGTGGCGCAGGACTTCGCGCACGGAAACTATTCGCATACCCAGAGGAAGGTCAAATATCCAGGCCGCGCTCGCACGCCCAAAGATCGGGCGCGACGCGAGCTATCCCAGAATTTCCTGGTCGACCGGCATGCCGTGGAGCTGCTGCTCAAGGCAGCACAGCCGAGCGGTCTTGTGCTCGAGCCCGGCGCGGGTGAGGGAATACTCACCATGGCGCTGGCCGACGCGGGCGCCGAGGTCGTGGGCTACGAGATCGACCCGCTGCTGGCGGCCAAGCTCCGGGCCAGGACCAAGCTGAAGATCGTCCGGGGTGACTTCACCGCCATGCGGCCGCCGGGCAGGCCGTTCGCGGTCGTGGGGAGCATCCCGTACTCGATTACCTCCAAGATCGTCGACTGGTGCCTGCGGGCGCCGAAGCTGACCTCTGCCACCTTGGTGACCCAGCTCGAGTACGCCCGCAAGCGCAGCGGCGACTTCGGCCGGTGGAGCCTGGTGACAGTGGAACGCTGGCCGTGGTTCTCGTGGAAGTTGCACGGGAGGGTCGACCGGGAAAGTTTCCGGCCCGTCCCTTCCGTCGACTCGGCGATCCTGCGGATCGAGCGGCGACCGGAGCCTCTCGTCGACGAGAGCGGCGCCTGGCAGGAGCTGGTGAGGCTGGGGTTTTCGGGCGTCGGCGGCTCGCTCTACGCCTCCCTACACCGGCATTACGGCGGGGTGGACGCGGCCTTCGAACGAGCGGGCATCGCCCGTGACGAGGTGGTGGCCTTCGTGCGTCCCAACCAGTGGGTCACGCTCTTCAACTCACTGCAACGCTGACCCCACCGGCTTGGCCGTCGCCTTGATGGCGGCGGCCAAGCCGGGTGACGTCGAAACCGCGACCGGCGAACAGGCCTGCGATCAGCTCACCCACCCGTACCCGGCGACGGAGGAGGCCCTCCGGTGCCACCCGGCGTTTCAATGTCAGGGCAGCGGGTCCCGGACGCCGGGAGCTTCAGGTTGATCAGGTAGTCCTCGACGATGCTGTTGATGCAGGCGCTCGGGCCCGCGTGGGCCGTGCTCGGGTAGATGGTGTGGCCGTAGCCCTCGTAGGTGACGAGCGTGGCGCCGGTTTGCTTGGCAGCGCCTTGGGACCAGGTGTAGACCGTGGCGAAGTCGTGGACGTTGCCGAGCAGCATCATCGCGGGCGCATTCCCGGTGTGCGCCGGCTGCTGCGGGTAGGTGGTCTTGCCGGTGTAGCCGACGCAGTCCAGGGCGCTGTTGGCGTATGGGCTCCACTGCACGGTGGGATACGAACGCGCCAGCCGCTCCGACAGTGCCGACCACTCGGCATAGTCCCGCACCTGCATGCGCCAGTCCTGGCAGAACCACACTTCGTGCGGCAGCTGTACCCGCCCTGCCGGCGGACCGTCGCCGCCCGGCGGGGGCGGCACCTGTCCCGTCGGCGTCCCGTCGTACCGGGACTTGATCATGGAGGCCGCTTCCCGCCACCGGTCGGGGAGGTTCGCGAGGTTGACAGTCCTCAACAGCGCGGCGAAGCTGACTGGCTTGCCGGTGTCCGGGTCGGTCAGGGTGCCGCGGCGGGCACGCTCGCGGACCTCGGATGTAGGTCTTCGTGGTGCCCCGGCCGTAGAGCGCGCAATCGGGCGTCATGTCGCACCACTTGGCGAACTGCGTGAAGTTCTCCTCGAGGGCACCCGCCCCGGCGCTCATCAAGTCCCACGCGGTACGCACGTTCAGGTGGTCCATGTTCCCGTCGCCGACGAGGGCGCGGACGCGGTTCGGGAACATCTGCGCGTACAACTGCACGGCCAGGGTTCCGTAGGAGTACCCGATCTGGGTGATCTTCTCCTCACCGAGTGCCGCCCGGATAGCGTCGATGTCGCGCACTGTCTGACGTGTGTCCGTGTGGTCGTACAGCGGGCCGGTGAGGCGTCGGCAGTTCTCACTCAGCTGCCGCTTCGCCGCCACCAGCGCATCGAAGTCGGCCTGGCTGTGCGGATCTTTCATCGCCTCGACGCGGTCGGCCTCGGCTTGGTCGCAGGTGATCGGGCTGCTGGTGTTGACGCCGCGCGGGTCGTAGGTCACGACGTCGAAGCGCTCGCGCACCGCGTCGGAGAACACCTTGCCTTGCCGGAGGATCATGTCGGTGACGCCCGAGGTGCCGGGCCCGCCCGGATCCATGATGGCCGTACCGATGCGCTTGCCCGGGTCCTTGGCCTTGACGCGCGACACACCGATGTGGATCTTCTCGCCGCCCGGATCGTCCCAGTCCAGCGGGACTTCGAGGGTCCCGCACTCGATCGGGTCGGTGGTGTCCGGGCAGTGCCGCCAGTCGATGGCGCCGATGTACGCCGATACGTCGATCTCCCCCTTGTGGTCCGTGGGCGAATCGGCGTGGGCGGGAACGAGGTTCGTCATAAGTGCGGCCAGTGCCGCGGCCGCCGCCATCATCGACCTGCCGGGACGGATCCGCGGAGTTCGCCGCGGTGCCCGGTGCGGGGAGCCGCACGGGCTGGGCCGGGTCTGGGTCGTGTCATCCAACACGCGCTCCTGAAGTGTGAGTCGGTCGTTCGTCCATGGCCAGGCTCGCAGGGGCGGCGTTTTCCGTTGGTTACCAAGAACGTTGACCGACTCTTCACCGCCCAGCCCGAACAGGACGGGGTGTTGTCGGCGGCGCCGAAGCGGGCGCCGCAGGGAGTCGCACGGTGATCGCCAGTCCCCCGTCGGCGTTTGCGCGGGCGTCGACCACCGCGCGGTGCGCCTCGGCGATGGCGGACACAATGGACAGTCCGAGCCCGGCGCTCCGGCCGGTGCCCACGCGGGGCGCGTGCAGCCGCCGGAAGGGCTCGAAAAGCTCCGGGAGCCGCTCGGCCGGCACGGGCGGGCCGGTGTTGGTGACGACCACACCCGCATCGGGCGAGGTGCGGACGCCGACGCGACCGCCCGGATGGTTGTAGCGGATCCCGTTGTGGATCAGGTTGCCGATCAGCCGGGTGAGCATTACGGAATCGCCCATCGCGGGCACTGATCGCAGGTCGAGGTCGATTGTCACGCCGGCCGTGGTCGCCAGTGCCTCGTGCTGCTCGGCCGCATCGTGGGCCACGGCGGCGAGATCGAGCAACTCCGGGTTGTCCGGGGAACGTTCGCCTTGCGCGAGGGTAAGGAGGCTCTCGATGAGGCGTTCCGTGCGCAGGTTTGCTTCGAGCAGTTCGCCGCGCATCCGGGCGAGTTGTTCCTGCGACGGGTTTTCGAGGCCGATCTCGATCGCGGCGCGCTGGATCGCCAGCGGTGTGCGCAGCTCGTGCGAGGCGTTGGCGGCGAACCGGCGCTGGTTGTCGGCGGCCCGCTCCAGACGGTCCAGCATGGCGTCGAACGTGTCGGCCAGTTCCCGTAGTTCGTCCCGCGGTCCGTCCAGCGCGATGCGTTCGTGCAGGGTGGAAAGAGAGAGCCGCTTGGCGGTCTCGGTGATGTGGTGCACCGGGCGCAGCGCCCGGCCGGCGAGCCACCACCCCGCGAAGGCGCCGATCACGGCCAGGGCGGTGGCGGCGACCCAGGTCACCGTCCACTGGTACTGGTGTACGGCGATCTCGACCGCTTTCTGCGGGACATCATGACCGTCCGGCGCGATGAACCCCCCGGACGGCGGGATCAGATCGCCCCCCTTGGGCAGGCCCGGCGGGCCCACTATGCGTTCGAGCAGCAGATTGACCGCCACCATGACGGTTGTGGTCGTGGCGATGAACAGCCCCGCGTACAGCGCGGTCAGCCGCGCGCGCACCGTGGTGAACTTCGGGCTGACGTGGATCCTCACAGCCGGTACCCGCCGGGCACGGTGGTGATCACCGACGGTTCTCCCAGCTTCGCCCGGAGCTTGCTGATCGTCACCTTGACCACGGTGGTGAAGGGGTCCGTGTTTTCGTCCCAGGCCCGTTCCAGCAGTTCTTCGGTGGTTACCACGGCACCCCGCGCCTGCATCAGCACTTCGAGGACGGCGAACTCCTTGCGGGACAACGCCAGATAGCGGCTGTCCCGGAACGCCTGGCGCCGTGGCCCGTCCAGCGTGATCCCGTAGCACTCCAGCACGGGCGGCAGCGCGACCGCCTGGCGTCGGCCGAGGGCCTGGACGCGCGCGACGAGTTCGGCGTACGCGAAGGGTTTGGCGAGGTAGTCGTCGGCGCCCAGGCCGAGCCCCTGGACGCGTTGGTTCACCGCGCCCGAGGCGGTCAGCATGAGGATGCGCACCGCGGCCCCCTTCGCTACGACCTGCCGGCACACGTCGTCGCCGTGCACCTCGGGAAGGTCGCGGTCGAGCACGAGCACGTCGTAGTCGTCGGCAGCGAGCCGCTCGAGCGCCGCCGCCCCGTCGTAGGCGATGTCGACAGCCATGCCGTGCCGCCGCAGCCCATCCGCCACCAGCCCGGCCAGCACCTGCTCGTCTTCGACCACCAATACCCGCATGCGTCCCCTTGTAATAGGTGATCGGTGACGGGCCGGTTAACGATTCCGGTCACCACCGCGCAACCGCCCGCTTGCCAGCCTGATCGCCCGGTACCAAATCCGATTACCTGGCAAGGGAGAACATATGCGCATCGGAGCGGGACTCGCGCTCGGGACGCTGGTGCTCATCGGCACGCTGACGGCCTGCGGCGGAGGCGGCGACGCCGACGACGGCATCGCCTCGGCCAACTCCGGCAAGCCCAGCGCGACCGCGAGCAACAGCGGTGGCGCGGGAGAGACCAAGGACGGCACGGCCTTCGCGAAGTGCATGCGGGACAACGGGGTACCCGAATTCCCCGACCCGGAGACCAACGGGTCGATGATCTTGCCCGAGGGCGCCGACACGAGCAAGCTCGACTCCGCGCAGAAGCTCTGCCAGGACAAGCTGCCGGGCGGCGGCGAACCGCGGAAGCTGAGCGCCGAAGACCAAGAGAAGCAGCGGAAGTTCGCGCAGTGCATGCGGGACAACGGGTTGACCGAATTCCCCGATCCGGAACCCGGCGCCACCGGCTCGGTGCTCAGCCAGGAAAGCAACCTGAACCCCGAGGATCCGAAGTTCAAAGAGGCCGATCAGAAGTGCGAGCAGTACCACCCGTCCGGGCTCGGCGCTCCCGGAGGCAAGGTCGGCGGGGGGATGAAGTGAGTGGCAGCAGGCGGCGCAGGCACCGCACCGGCAAGGTGGTGCTGGTCGCGTTCGGCGTCCTCGCGGTGGCGGCCGGTGTGCTGGCCGCCACCGGCATCGGCCTGCCCGGTGGCGGTCCGGACCCCGCGGCCAAGGAACCGCCCACGGCGCAGGCCACCGCGCAGGTCACCAAGCAGACCATGGTGGACACCAAGACCGAGAACGGGTCGCTGAGCTACGGCGACACCGGCACGGTCAAGGCTGCGCTCGGCGGGACGGTCACCCGGCTCCCCGGTCCCGGCTCGATCGTGGCACGCGGGTCCGCACTGTACAAAGTGGACAACAAGCCGGTGATCCTGCTGTACGGCTCGATGCCCGCGTACCGCACGCTCACCGTGGGCGCCGAAGGCGACGACGTCAAGCAGTTCGAGGAGAATCTCGCCGCGCTCGGCTACACCGGCTTCAAGGTCGACAAGTTGTTCACCGATGCCACCGCGACCGCGGTCAAGGCGTGGCAGGAAGATCTCGGACTGGACAAGACCGGCCAGGTTGAGCCCGGACGCATCTTCTACGCCGATGGGCAGATCAGGGTGGACGATCTCAAGGCCGCGGCCGGCGACATGCTGCAACCAGGCCAGGAACTGCTTACCGACAGCAGCACGTCGCGGGTCGTCATCGTCAAACTCGGCATGGACGACCAGCGGTTGGCCAAGAAGGACGCGACCGTCACGGTCGACCTGCCGAACGGCAAGTCGACACCGGGGAAGATCACCGACACGCGGACGGTGGCGGAAAGCGACTCGAGCGGCTCGGGAACAGGCGGCTCCGGCGACTCGGCCAAGACCAAGATCAAGGTGACCATCTCGGTCGAGGATCAGAGCACTCTCGAGGGCCTCGACGAGGCGTCGGTCGAGGTCGCGTTCACCGCCGGCCAGCGCGAGAACGTGCTGACCGTGCCGGTTTCCGCGCTGCTCGCGCTGTCCGAGGGCGGCTACGGCCTCCAAATCGTGGATGGCACGGCCACCCGCATCGTCGCGATCAAAACCGGGATGTTCGCGCGCGGGCGCGTCGAGGTCTCCGGCGACGGGCTGGCCGAGGGCATGACCGTGGGAGTTCCCTCATGACCGGCGTTGTCGAACTCGACGGGGTGTCCAAGTGGTATCCCGGCGGAGTCACCGCGCTGCGAGACGTCACCCTGAAGATCGGCTATGGCGAACTGGTCGGCATCGTCGGCCCGTCCGGATCCGGCAAGTCCACGATGCTGCACCTCATCGGGACACTCGACCGCCCGTCCGCGGGCACCGTCCGGATCGACGGCCACGACGTCGCCAGGCTCAGCGACCGCAAGCTGTCGGCGTTGCGCGCCCTGCGCCTCGGGTTCGTTTTCCAGCAGTTCCACCTGGCACCCGGGCAAACCGCCCTCGACAACGTCGCCGACGGCCTGCTTTACGCGGGGGTCCCGCTCCGGGAACGGCGGCGGCAGGCCGAAGACGCGCTCGAACGGGTGGGCCTGGCCGACCGGATGGACCACCGGCCGCACGAACTGTCCGGCGGGCAACGGCAACGCGTCGCCATCGCCCGGGCCGTTGCGGGCAAGCCGCCGCTGCTGCTCGCCGATGAGCCCACCGGCAACCTCGACTCGGCCTCCGGCGCGGCGGTGCTGGCACTGCTACGGGACCTGCACGAATCCGGCACGACCGTCCTGATCATCACGCATGACCGGGACCTCGCCGCCGGCCTGCCGCGCCAGGTCACGCTGCGGGACGGAGAGGTGATGGCGGCATGATGACCACGCAGACCAGCTCTCGCACCGACACCGGCCGGCCGCTGAAAGCGAGCCGGCTGCGGGCCCGCGACATCATGCGGGTGGGCAGCGCAGGTCTGCGCACCCGCCCCATGCGGGTCTTCCTGTCGGCGCTCGGCATCGCGATCGGCATCGCCGCGATGGTTTCGGTGGTCGGGATCTCGTCCTCGTCGCAGGCCGACCTCGACCGGCAGCTCAGTGCGTTGGGCACCAACCTGCTCACCGTCACCCCCGGCAAGACCATCGCGGGAGCGGACGCGAAGCTGCCCGAAGAGTCCGTCGCGATGATCGCCCGGATCGGGCCCGTCCAGACGGTCGCGGCGACCGGCTCGACGGAGACCAAGGTCTATCGGAGCGACCGGATCGCCAAGGGCGAGCACGGGAGCATCGGGGTCCTCGCGGCCAAGGAGAACCTGCCGGAGACCGCGGGCGCGGAACTCGCCCAGGGCAGTTGGCTCAACGCCGCGACGTCGACCTACCCGGCGGCGGTGCTGGGTTCGTCGGCCGCGGAGAAGCTGGGTATCACCAAGGTCGACGAGAACGTGCGGATCCTGGTCGGGAAGACCTGGTTCACCGTCGTCGGCATCCTCCAGCCGGTGCCGCTGGCCGAGGAGTTGGACAACACGGTTCTCGTCGGGTGGGATGCGGCGAAGACCTACCTCGCTTTCGACGGGCACCCGACGAGGGTCTACACGCGGTCCGCGGACCCTTCTGTCGAGGCGGTGCGCAAGGTCCTGGCGGCGACCGCGAATCCGCAGTCGCCGAATGAGGTCGAGGTGTCGCGGCCGTCCGATGCCCTGGCCGCGAGGAATGCCGCGAACCAGACGTTCACGAGCCTGCTCGTCGGCCTTGGTGCGGTCGCGTTGCTGGTCGGCGGGGTCGGGGTCGCCAACACCATGGTGATTTCGGTGCTCGAACGGCGGGGCGAGATCGGCCTGCGGCGCTCCCTGGGCGCGACCCGGGGACAGATCCGTACCCAGTTCCTCACCGAGTCGTTGATCCTGTCCGCGCTGGGCGGTGTCGGCGGGGTGCTGCTGGGCGTGGCGGTGACGACGGTGTACGCGTCGACCCAGCGCTGGCCGGCGATGGTCCCCGCGTGGGCCTCCGCCGGCGGTGTCGGGGCGACGCTGTTGATCGGTGCCCTGGCGGGTCTCTACCCGGCGATCCGCGCCGCACGGCTGGCGCCGACGGAGGCCTTGTCGGCGCCGTGACGGCCAGGCTGGCCGGTTAGCGCCGGTCTGCAAACCGGGTCAGGGCGTCGCGGACGCACTCGCTCTTGGCCGGGCTGCTGCGGTGTCCGGACTCGTCGCAGACGAACAACTCCGCGCCGGGCCAGGCGTTGGCCAACTCGTAGGCGGTCGCCACCGGGCAACTCAGGTCCAGGCGACCGTGTACGAGCACGCCGGGAATGCCGGCCAGCCTCCCCGCGTCCCGGATCAGCTCGCCGTCGGCCAGCCAAGCGTGGTTGGCGTAGTAGTGCGCGCAGATCCGTACCAGGGCCAGCAAATCGTCATCGACCGGGCCGCCGAACGAGGTCGGCCCAGCACTGGGCTCAAGCGACAGTACGGTTTCCTCCCACCGCGCCCAGGCGGTTGCTGCTCGCACTCGCACATCCCGGTCCGGGTGTCCCAGCAGCCGGTCGTAAGCGGCGACCACATTCGAGGCGGCACTGTTGGCGCTGCCCGCGCAGGCCACGAACCGCTCGTGCTCCTCCGGGAAGAACCGGGACACCCCGCCGTAGAGCCAGTCGATCTCCCGATGGCGGCTGGTGCTGATCGCGGACAACACGATCTCGGACACCCGGTGCGGATACCGCAGCGCATAGGCCAGCGCCAGCGTGCAACCCCAGGAACCGCCGCGCAGCAGCCAGCGGTCGATGCCCAGGTGCGCACGCAGTAACTCGAGATCCGCGACCAGGTGCGTGGCCCGTGGCAGTCGCGGGGCCATCAACGTGATCATTGGGTGATCGACGCCAACAACGCCGCCACGCCGAAGGGTCGCATGGCCGCGCCCCCTGAAATCGCTAAGGGGCGAGAGCCGTCAGACGTGGTGATGTGTCGCGTCGATCAGCTCGTCCAGGCGCGCGAGCACCAACATCAGCTCGTCGACGCGCTCGTGGATCCGGGCTCGCTGTTCGCGCAGCATCGCACGTTGCTCGGCGTCGGTGTGCCCCGACTCGATGCACGGCAGGAGCTGGGCGATGTGGCTGCTGGTCAGGCCCGCGGCGTAGAACTGCTGGTAGAGGCGGACACGATCGACGTCGTCCTCCTGGTAGACGCGCTGGCCGGCAGGCGTCCGTTCGGCACGCAGCAGGCCCTGCTCCTCGTAATAGCGGAGGGCGCGTGCGCTCACTCCGGCCCGTTCCGCGAGCTCGCCGATTTTCATCGCCACATGGTCGCAAACGACGGGGCCGGTGCGCGGATTCCGGCTGTTCCGTCCGCGCTCCGGCCCCGCGAAGACATGCCCGCCACTCAACGCTGCCCGGTGGGCACCCCGATGGCCTGTGGGTAGAGCGACTCGGTCGGCTCACCGAGGCGGGCGCGCCACTCGCGGGTAATCTCGTCTCCGTACACCTCCAGAGCACCGGCCTCGACACCATCGAGCGCTGCGCGAACCACGTCGGCAGGGTCGGCCAGCGACCAGCCCGGCTCGCTCTTCGCCCATGCGGACATGTCCGTGTCCACCAACGCCATCGCCAAGCCGGTGACCTGCGTACCCTGCCCGGCCAGCTCCAACCGGACCCCGTTGGTCAGCTGCCACGCAGCCGCCTTCGCCGCCCCGTAGGTGTCGGCGAACCCGAACGCCCGGAACGAGCTCTGCGAGAGGACATTGAGGATGGCTCCACCGCCGTTTAGGTCGAGGATGGGCGCGAAGGCCCGCACCATGCGCAAGCTGCCCCAGTAGTTCACCTCCATTTCCTGCCGCGCGTTCGCGAGGTCGCTGCCGATGAACGAGCTGAGCGTCGCGACCCCAGCGTTGTTGATCAACAGGGTCACGTCACCCGCCACCGCGGCAGCCGCCTCGACGGAGGCGTCGTCGGTCACGTCCAGCCGCAGCGGCACTGCGCCCGGTACGTCGACCGACTCGGGTTTCCGGGCGGCCGCGTACACCCGCGCCGCCCCCCGCTCCAGCAGCTCGGTGACGAAGCGCTTGCCCAACCCACGGTTCGCCCCGGTGACCAGGGCAATCTGATGCTTAATCTCCACGTCTTCGACGTTAGAACCTCACGTTAACGTCAGGGACAACGTGATCTGCGCCGCGTTTCGGGTCCTTGGGCGCAACAGCTTCCATGCCGTGACCGATCTGTGCGGGCTTGCCGATCGGTCACCGGATCACCCGCAATGCGTGACCGATCTTGCGGACGACGCTGCTTCCTCAGGCAGAGAGCACTGCGACGAACTCGTGGATGTCGCGGGCGAGCAAATCCGGCTCCTCATGCGGGGCGAAGTGTCCGCCGTGGTCGAAGCGGGTGTAGCGCACCACGTGGTATGTCCGCTCGGCGTACTCGCGCGGCGGCACGGAGATGTCGTACGGGAATGCGGCGACAGCGGTCGGCAGGTCGCCCATCACCGGCCGGGGCAGAGGGTGCGCGAGGTGGTCGAAGTAGGGCCGGAATGATGTACCGATCGTGTTGGTGAACCAGTAGAGCGAGGCCTGCACCAGGATCTCGTCGTCGCTCCAGCGGGCGGTGACGTCTCCACCGCAGTCGCTCCACGCGCGGTACTTCTCGAGGATCCAGGCCAACAGGCCGACCGGAGAATCTGTCAGGCCGTAAGCCAGCGTCAGGGGCCGGGTCTGTTGCTGGTGCGCGTAGGCGCCCCCGTCGCTGGTCCAGGACTCGATCCCGGACAGGTATGCCTTCTCGGCCGCAGTGAGGTCGCTGTGGTCGGCGGCCGCCATCACCGCCATCAGATGGATGCCTGCGACCGCTTCGGGATGGGCGGCCCCGAGACGCGAGGTGATCCCGGCGCCGAGGTCGCCGCCGTGCGCGACGTAGCGGTGGTAGCCAAGACCTGACATGAGGCGGTGCCAGACCTCGTGCGTCGGAACCTCGGCCGGAGCCGCAGCAGGCTGATCGGAGAAGGTGAATCCGGGCAGAGACGGTACGACGACATCGTGCCCGAGGTCGGCGAGCCGGTGAGCCAGGGGGATCATCTCGGCGAAGGTGCTCGGCCACCCGTTGGTCAGGACGATCGGAAGACCTGCTGGCGCTTTCGCGCGCACGTGGAGGAAGTGCACGCGCTGACCGCTGATGTTCGTGGTTCGCTGCGGCTCGGCGTTCAGACGGCGTTCGTGACTGCGCCAGTCGAACCCGTCGGCCCAGTAGGCAACAAGGCGTGCCAGGACATCCCGGTCGGTTCCTGCCGACCAGGCGGGTTCGGGCCAGGGTCGAGGCCACCGCGTCGACGACAGGCGGTGTCGCAGATCTGTGACATCGTGGTCCGGCACGGCGATGGCGAAGTCGGCAACTTCGAGTGGTGTCATGACTGCTCCTCCGGAAGCTCAGAGCGTCCGAGTCGCTCTGATGCCGACGCGGTCACGAGAGTAGCTGGCTGCACGGTCGCGACGGCGGCTCAAACGGGTCGTCGTCGACCACGTCGTAGGACACGAACTTGTCGACCAGTGGCAGCCCGATCATGTCCGTGTGGTGGTGAGCCGGGCGGATCAGATACTCCCAACCCCTCCAGGTCTTCGATCGCGTAGATCGCGGCGAAGGAGTACTCGCCGCCGAAGTCACGGCCGACGATGAACGACTTCACTGACGGAATCACCCGCCCCTGGTTACGCATGCTCTCCACCGCCTCCTCCAGCTTCTCCGGAGCCACCTCCGGCTTGATGGTGATCCGCGCGCTGAGATAAATCATCGACCTTCTCCTTTTATCTCGTCCGGTACGGCAGTCACCGCACCAGCAATTCGAATGGTCAACCACTCGCTTCGAGTGGGTAGAACAACGGAATGCAACCGGGCCGGCGGTTTTCAGGCCGAGAAATTGATGGTTCACGCAGGGTCGGCGGGGACGGCGAGGTCTAAGCCGTTGCCTGCCGCCGGGCTCAGGACGTGGCAGGGTCGAAGCGGATCACGGGCAACGTCCGCCCTGCCTTGGCCTGGTACGACGCGAAGGCGGGCGCGATCTTTACGAAGCGTCCGAAGGCGGTGTCGCGTTGGTCGCCGGTGAGCTCGGTTGCCCGGACAGGGATGGTGGCGAGGTGGCCGCCGACCACTGCCTCGATGTCGATGTCGGGGTGTGCGCGTAGGTTGACGACCCAGGCTGGGTCACGTGGTGCGCCCATGGCCGAGCCGACGACGAGCCATGCGTCGCCCTCACGCAAAGACATGGCGGGGTTGATGCGCTCGGTGTTGGTGCGTACACCTCGGTGGTGGATGAGGACGAGATGGGTGCCCCAGGCGCCGGCCCGGCCGTTGTTGGCTCGGAATTCGGTGATCACCTGGTGGTTGAACTCGGTCATGGTTGGTCCCTTCCGTTCTTGGTGTCGGCCGGCCGGAGTTCCGGCCGGGCCGGCGAGGGGTCAGTTCATGAACATGCCGCCATCGACGTTCAGGGTCTGGCCGGTGACGAAATCGGCGTCGGCACAAGGCCCTCGCCGGAGGCCTCCTTCGCGAATGTGGACTGCATCCGGGCCAGGAGCTGGTGATGATGACGTTGTGGGAGGAGGGCCCGCAGCGTCAGGTCGATCTCGCGGAGACGGTCGACTCGGACGCTCCGACGATGACCCGGAGCATCGCCAGGCTGGAGCGCGCCCGGCTCGTACGCCGGACCCGTTCGACGACCGACCGACGCTCAGTCATCGTGGAGGCGACCGAGGAGAGCCAGGCCCTGAAGAAGGCGGTCGGTCACGCCTGGGCAGAGCTCGAGCGAGCGACGGTGGGGACGATGTCGCAGACGCGCATCTCCGAGGCCCGAGCGATTCTCGCCGAGCTCGAGGCGAGCCTGGCGGGCGTCTACTCCGAAGGCGGCCAGGGGGCGGCGCTCTCTCGACGTGGACGAGCCGGCGAGTCGTCCGTGCACGCTGGCAAGCAGTAGCGCCCGGGACGACGGTGTCGTCAGGCGGGGGGCTCCGAGGGCGTCGTCCGGAGATCCGGCTGCGCTGGAGCCTGGTTGAGGGAGTTGAGGAGCAGGAGCTTCTCAGCGTCGGGGCTTGCGGGCGCGGCGTGGTAGACGACGAGCATCTGGCCTGTCGTGCCGCTGATGGCGAGCTTCTCGCGATACAGACGCAGCTCGCCGACCTGTGGATGCTCCAGTCGCATCTCGGCGCCCTCCCGTGTGCGCACGTCGTGTCGTGCCCACAGGGCCCGGAAGCGCGGGCTGGCCAGCGACAGCTCCCCGACCAGGTCGATGAAGCGCGGGTCGTCGGTATCGGTGCCGACCGACTGCCGGAAGCCGGCCACGAGTCGCTCGGTCGCGCTCTCCCAGTCCGGATAGAGATCCTTCTCCGCCGGGTCGAGGAAGACGTCTCGGAGCCGGTTGCCGCCGACCACCAGGCGCGGCGACAGCGTGGTGGCCGGCGGGTTGGCGGCCAGGACGTCGAAGTAGCGACCCTCCACGAATGCGGGCAGGGGAAGGGTGCTGACCAGCATGGCGACGCCCGCCGGGACCGCCTCCCGGCGTGGCGTACGTCGCCGGCGTCGCGGCCGCGGCCCACCGAGGCTGACCAGGTAGGCCGTCGTGTCCTCGTCGAGTTGGAGGACACCAGCCAGCGACTCCAGGACCGCGAGGGAAGGACTGGTGTCGCGGCCCTGCTCCAGGCGGAGGTAGTAGTTCGCGCTGATGCCGGCGAGCATCGCGACCTCCTCGCGGCGCAGGCCCGGCACCCGGCGTGACCCGTGCACCGGCAGTCCGGCCTGCTCGGGAGTCACCAGGTCGCGACGCGCTCGCAGGAATTCGCCGAGCCGGTTCGCTCTGTCGGTCATCGCGCTCTCCTCCTGTGGGCTCTACTGGGCCCACCGAAGCCTTACCACGCGATGGGACCGTGGATCGAGCTGTAGGTGCCGGTGGGGCCGTCGGGTGAGACCTGGGCCATCCGGACGATGACCTCGGCGCCCTCCTCGACGGTCTGGGTGCCCGTGCGGCCGTTGAGATCGGTGTTGGTGAATCCCGGCTCGACGGCGTTGATGCGGATCTGCGGATACTGCTTGGCGTACTGGATCGTGATGGTGTTGACGACCGCCTTGGAGGCGGGATAGCTGATGCCAGGGTAGAAGTGGGTGTGGCTGTCCGGGTCGGCGATCCCGGAGATCGACGCCAGCCCGCTGCTCAGATTGACGACGACCGGGGCAGCCGACTTCTGCAGCAGCGGCAGGAAGGCATGCAGCACGCGCAGCGTCCCGAAGACGTTCGTCTCGAAGGTCTCCCTCATCAGCTCGGGCGTCTCATCGGCCGCCGTCGGGATGGCGTTGCCCTCAAGCCGCGGCTCGACGCCGGCATTGTTGATGAGTACGTCGAGCCCGCCCTCGGCAGCGATGGTGCCGACCGCTGCGGTGACCGAGGCGTCGTCGGTGACGTCGATGCGGACGAAACGGGCGCCGAGCTCGGCGGCGGCTGCGCGACCGCGCACCTCGTCGCGTGCGCCGACGTAGACGGTGTGCCCGGCTTCGACGAGTCGACGGGCTGTCTCCTTGCCGAGGCCCTTGTTGGCCCCGGTGATCAGTGTTGTCGTCATGGTCCCAAGCATGACGCGCGCCTCGCCCCCAGAGGAGTCGTCTGTTCTTCCCTAGGACCGACAGGACCACCGCCTACTGCACCCCCCAAATGGCGAACGCCTGAGGACCGCCCAGGACGCCGGCCAGATCCGCGCCGACGTCGATGTCCAGGTGGTCGTCGACCAACTCTGGGGCGCGACGTACTACCGCCTGCTCGTCCCCAACGAGCCCGTTACCCACGACTTCCTCGTCGCCCTCGTCGCCCTCGTCGGCAACCTCCTCGACGGCATCGCGCAGTGCCTGCCGAGACATCGTGCGTTTCCCGGATTTCCTTCCGCGTTGGCGCCGGCGAGCCCGGCGTCGGAACGCCGTCGAGAATTTGTTTCCGGATTGCGGCCACTCGAACAGGCCGCCGGAGCCCACGCCGCCATCGAACTTCGGGCCGTGGTCGGAAAAACGTGCTGCGGACCCCAACGGCGCCGGCGCTGCCAACGGTCACGCCGTGAGCAGCACTTGCGCGAGGCCGGCGGGTTGAGTGAAGCACGCCTCAGTTGATCAGCCGCCATCGTCGGGTGCGCCGCAACGGTTCCTCGCGGCGGCGTCAGTTTCGAGCGACAGGAAGGAGGATGGCCGAGGGGTGGTCTTCGTCGTGCAGCACTTCCTGGTCGGCCACCCACATCGCGGTCGCGGTCGCGATCGGTTCGCCCGTCCCCAGGTTGCGGTTGTGCATAGGGTGGGCGCCGCTGGACACCTGAAGGCGGATCCGGTGACCAGCGCGGAAGCGGTGGGCGGTGGCGTGCAAGGACACCGTGACGTGGTGGACGCTGTCCTGGTCCACGGGTGATCCCGGGGTGAGGCGGACGATACCGTCGCAGATATTGATCGACTTCCCGTTGGGCGTGACGTCGCACACGCGGGCGAAGAAGTCCGTGTGTGCCAACGATGAACGCACGTACAGCTCGGCCGACACCATGCCCATGACAGTGGTATCGCGGGTAATCGGCGCGCTGGTAAAGGTCAGCACATCCGTTCGCGTCTCGATCCTGCGGTTGTCCTTGGGCCCACCGCCGAGCACCAACGCCCCGCCGACGTTGGGCGTCGGGTCGGCCGGGTCGTACCGGTAGCGCGAGGATGCCGCGGCCGACGCCGCGCAGGCGTCGGCCGGTTCGGGCGAGAGCCCGCCGCCCGCATGTAGATGCCAGCGGGTCGGCGTAGTCGGTGGCGGCCAGGAGGGCAGGTCGACCCACTCGTCGACGCCCATCACGCACACCCGCACGGGGGAGGGCCGCAGCGCGTCAGGGTTGCCCCGCAGATGAGCGTCGTACCACGCGAGGCTTTCCTGGAACCCGGCCTTGAACGCGCCCAGCGAGGCGTGCGTCCACGGCCCGATGGTGAGGTAGGGGTTCCTGCCCGCCTCACGCAGCGCCTGGTAGTCGGCGAGTTGATCGGCCAGGAAGAAGTCGTACCAGCCGCCCACCAGGTGCACGGGCGCCTGGATGTCCGGCACCCGCTTCGCGTGGTCCATCGCGGTCCAGAACTCGTCCTCGGGGCCGTCGTTCCGCAAGATCTCCTGGAAATAGGGCACGGTTCGCCCGGTGATCACCCGATCCGCCTCGCCGACCGGCAGGTGGGCGGCCCCCTTGCGCAACACCGCGGTACGGCGGGCCGCCACCCGCATCTTGCCGAGAAACGACTCCTCGAAGTACACGGCGTACTGCTGGTACACCCAGGTGAGCAGCCCCTGCAGACACAGGACCGGCCCGTGCTGCACCCCGTACACGCGGGATGCTGCCATCTGCGGCACCAGCGCTCCCACGAACTCCGGCGCGCCCGGCCCGGCGGCGAGCTGTACGTACCCGTAGTAGCTCTGGCCGAACATCGCCACCTTGCCGCTGAACCACGGCTGACCGGCGAGCCACTCCAGCGTGGCCAGCCCGTCCTCACGTTCGTCGCAGAACGGCCGGTACTGCCCACCCGACCCGAACGTGCCCCGGCAGTTCTGCATGATCACCTGGTAGCCGCGCTCGGCGATCAGCCGCGAGATCATGTCGGGCTTCTTCCCGCGCGGAGTGTACGGCGACCGGATCACCACAATCGGCAAGTCCGCCCCGCCTCGCGGGGCGATCCGGTTGGCGAGCAGCACAGCCCCGTCCGGCATGGGGACGCGGAGGTCGACCTGGCATTCGAGCTCGTGCGCGGCGACGGCGGGAAGGCCGAGCAGCCGCGACGCCAGCCTGGTCAGCAAAGGCATCGGCATTCTCCTTGACGGTTCGACGCAGGCGAACGCTAGCCTGTGTTTTCTTTCTCCTCAACGGAAAGGGCGATTATGAGGGCTATAAGGCCTGGTAAAGATGCATAAATTGGTGCAATGACTCTGCCGACAAACGCATTGCAATGGACAGGGAGGAGTGCGCAAATGCCGGGAGGTCGGCTGACCTACGAGGATCGTCTGCGCATCGCGGCAGGTCTGGCCGGGGGCCTCGGCTACTCGGACATCGCCCGGCGCCTCGCGCGGCCCACCTCGACCATCACTCGCGAGGTGGCCCGCAACGGCGGCCCCCACGCCTACCGGGCCGCCGCAGCACAGGCCGCGACCGTGCGGCGCGCCCGCCGTCGCAGACTGGCCCCGCCCTTGACCGAACCGATCCCCGCCGACACCCCTTACGGCCGTGCCCCGGAGGCGGTGCGCGCCTTCGAGCACCGGTTCATGACGATGATGGTCCAAACCGGACTGCCGCCGATGATGGCGAAGGTGCTCGTCCACCTGTTCACCAGCGACACCGGCGGCCGCACGGCGGCGGAACTCGTGCAGCGTCTGCACGTCAGCCCGGCGTCGATCTCCAAGGCCGTCGGCTACCTCGAACGCGTCGGCCTCGTCAGGCGCGAACGCGAAGGCCCGCGACGGCGCGAACGCTACCTCGTGCACGACGACGTCTGGTACCGGGCCTGGTCGGCGAGCGCGCGGTCCATCCAACTGTGGGCCGACACCGCCCAGGAAGGAGTCAGCATCCTCGGCGCCGCCACCCCCGCCGGTGCCCGGCTCGACGCAACGAGCCGGTTCTTCCAGCTCATCGGCCACGACATGGCCGAGACAGCCGAACGCCGGCGACGCGACATGTCAGCTACGTCGACCCCTTGAAACGGACCCGATCCTCCCAGAGCCCCGGATTCTACGTCGAGGATGCTGCCGAGGGCCGGCCTAGAGGAGCAGCGGCTCCGTGGCTTAGCGCTAACCGCTGTACCGCTGCTACTCAGTCTTCCGCTCGACGCTCAAGAGCGACAGACTCCTTATCGTGATCAGGAACACGACTAAAAGGAAGGCTCCGCACGCCAGCCGTTCCTGTTTCTCGTTGATCAGGACTTCCGCAGGACCGTGCATCCCGGGGCTCTGAAGATCAAATATTACTCCCGACAGGAATATTCGTCAGAGTAATATATCAAAAACGCCAATGCATGTACCTTGGCCACAACAGCACGGGTCAAGATTCCAGAAATCCGACTCCGAGAGCAACCAGTCTTCAGGAGAATTTCACGTGAGCTTGTTATTTTGGCCACTGGTGGTCGCTGCGGCATCGTTGGTGACTACGGTCGCCGTGGCCGGACTCCTCTGGCTCGCAGACCACCGGGCAACGCGCATACGGTACAGCGCTCGCGCCGGTCTATTCCAGGTGATTATCAATCTCGACCGGCCGGACGCCGACGAACCTACAAGGCAGCGAATGTAGTGATTAGTTCAGCTGCTCCCGCTCTCCGCACCTCAAGCTCGTAGTCCGCAGGATCCACGTCCTTGCCCCCATGGCGACGCGCGGCGTTTGTAAGCAATCGCCGCAACTGTGCCGGATCACCGGGGGCGGCCTCAGCGGTGAAGGTGCGCACGTTCTCACCAAGGCAGAAGAGGCGAAGGTCAAGCAACTCAGCGCCCTCGCCGTCACTCGCCGGAGAGGTCGGCTCGGTGACTGGTTCGGGTTTCTGCACTTCCTCAGCAGGCGGCCTGAGAACTACGGCCCGACGGCCACGGCTCGCCTCTACGAGCTTCCATTCCTTCAGCAGTTCGACGACCCGGTTCGCGGTACCTGCCGAGACATCGTGCGTTTCCCGGATTTCCTTCTGCGTTGACGCTGGCGAGCGTGGCGCCAGAGCGCCGTCGAGAATCTGCTTCCGGATTCCTGCCGCAATTTTCTCGTAAGGCGCTTCCGGCTGGGTCTTCGCACGCTCGATGCGATCAACAGCGACCGGACGCGAAGGCATCCGAGTAGCCAGCATGTTTGCCGCTCGCTGGTCGGATTCGGCGACCCAAGCCGAGTAGACGCGAAGAGTCGTCGAGCCTCCGCCAGCGTGACCTAGACGACCACCAACCGTGCGCGGGTCCACTCCGGCGGCAATCAACTCGGTTGCCGAGAAGTGCCGAAGCTTGTGAATGGTGGTGGCGATTCCGAGACGCGCCGCGAGACGCCCATACCGCTGAGTGACTGTGTTCGGCTTCATGGACTTGCTGCCGTCTGGCGTGAGCGAGAACACAAAAGCCTCGTCTGACAAGGAAAGGCCAAGACTCGCCACGCGTGTCTTCCACCGCTGCCGGTGCTCGGTTAGAACCGCGATCGTGTCTGGATCGAGGGCAATCCGCCGATGCTGGTGAGTCTTGGTGCCTTTCTCGGCCGTCTCAGCACCGTTCTGGTCAACACTCCGCCGGACGCTGATGGTGCCGAGCGACAGGCTTACGTGCTTCCACCGCAGCGCGCACAGCTCAGCACGCCGCGCGCCCGTCGTCATGGCCAGCCAAACCAGTGTCCCCCACTCCGGGTCTTTCCACGCCTCGTTGACGATTCGCGCGGCCTCCTCCGGCGTTGGGGGCTGCGGGTCCGGGTTCGGCTCAGGTGGCGGCTCTGCGGTCGATGCAGGATTGCCGGTCGTGATCCAGCCCCACTTGACCGCGCGCGTCAGGGCGCCACTGAGCAGGAAATGCACACGCCGCACGGTCGAGGCAGCCAATCCCTTGCACTCATGGGTTTTGCACCGGTCGTCGCACTCTGCGGCTTGTTGGTTCGGTGATCGATCGCATTCGTTCCGTCACAATGCTTCCGGCATCGGCGAGCTCGGCGTAGAACGAATCCAGTAGCTGCGCGTCGATCTCCGCGACCTTCTTGGAACCGATCAACTGCTTCACGTGGTTCTTGTAGTTCCGCCGGTAACCGCGCAGCGTTCCGGGGTCCAGGTTGGCAACCGCCAGGTACTTGTCGAGTAGCTGGTTCAGGGTGGCCTTCGTCCTAGCCCGGATCTTGCATGGGGTGGTCGGCTGGTCCTGGGTGGTCCGTGGGGTTGTTGTTCGGGGTGTTTGTTTGGTTTGGGGCAGGTTGGTGGTGCCCGTTGTCGGTGGGGTGGCCGCCGGTGTTCACTGCCGGGGTGGTGTTGCTGGTTGTCGGGGCGGGTTGGTGATGGTTAGGCGAGTTGTGGCAGGGCGGTGAGGCGTTGGTGTGCGGTGATGATCAGGGTGTTGCAGGGTGCGTGTCGGGATAGTCGGAGGTGGACTCGGCGGGCGTGTCGGGCGATG
>NZ_JAFB01000042.1 GCF_000519205.1 Amycolatopsis taiwanensis DSM 45107
CTTCTACGGCTTCGAGTTATATGAGACCCTCCGCCGCGTCAACGAACATTTAGCGCGGTGGCTCATACGTAAATATAAACGACTGCGCCGCAGCTATCGGAAAGCCTTCGCACTGCTCTACAAGGTCAGTCAGACCTATCCGGGCATGTTCAGGCACTGGCGCTGGGGAGCAAAACCACATCCGATCGGGCAATAGGAGCCGTGTGACGCGAGAGTGTCACGCACGGTTCTCGGAGAGCCGGACGGTGCAATCCCGTCCGGCTACTCACCCCGGCCATTTCGGCGGGTTTGGTGTTGAGGTTGAGCCAGGTGTAGACGTCCATGTAGATGAAGACTTCCGCCTTCGGCCCTACCGTCAACCCGGAGGTGTCTTTGAGGAGCAAGTCCGCGAACAGGTCGGCGCGGTGCTGCCCGAGGGTTTTGGTGGTGTCTGCCTTGCGGCGGCGTCGGGCTTGCGCGTCGATTCTGGCGTAGGCGGCGGCACCGACTTCGATGGGCAGGTTGGCGCAGAGCTTGACCATACCCTCGCCTTGAGGGATCAGTTCAATGCCTCGTTGAGCCCGGCGTCGTGCACAGCGTTGCGCATAACCGTCGGGGTCGACCTTGGCCACCGCCAGCGTTGCCGACCGCCGTAGGCCGGTGGGATCTTTACGGCCGATCCGACCGGCCATGATCGCATCCACTTCACGCGCCTGCTCATCGGTGAGCGCGGCGGAGGGTTCATGGATCCGCCCGGCCTTATAGGCGTCGATCTCCCCACGCTGCATTGCCTTCAACGTCTCCGGCAACCGAGACACCAACGCTTCCGCCAACTCGATCTGGTTCTCCGCCATGCGCGGCGAGATGGCCAACGCCAACGCGAGTTCACGCGCGACCGCGCTGCGATCCTCGGCTTTGCGGGCGAACTCGGCGACCGCTTCGTACTGCATCGCCTGCAACCGGTTGACCTGCGCCTGTGTGGACTGAATACGCCGCAACAAACCACGACGAGCCAGCACCCGCGCCGGAGTCTCCGGGAACGGATCCACCAAATCCGGCTCGTACACGCAGTACACCGACATCTCCTCAGCGGTCAAGACATCGACGAGCATCTGCTCAGGCGTGGAAACGGAATTCTCGGAGAGCATACATTTATTGTATCGAACATATGACTCACTGTCATACATGAAAGATCTTCATGTAAGTTCTGATGTAACTGGTCAGGCCTGTGGCGGTGCGGTTTGTTGATCTTGCCTCCGTGGTATGGACCACAGCGTGGTGGCCGCGGACCGACGTCCGTCGTGTGAGGAGCTTGCCGCTGAGAATGCGAAGCTCCGGTCGGTGGTCTCGGACCTGGGACGTTGGTCGAGACGTTGCAGGAACTCACCGCGATGCGGAAACTGCTCGTCGAGGCGATCATCACCGGGGCCGACGCCCTCGTTCCTCAAGCCCTGGTTGAGCCTCCGCAGCCTCACCGGAACCAAACCCTTCTGCGCGATCCGCAGTTACCTCCCCACGGCAACAAAACACGGCGACACCTTCTTCGAAACCCTCTTGGCCCTGAGTTATTCTTCTCTCTCGTCGGCGTATTTTCGGCGCAGAAGTGACGCTGCCGGATGTGATGCGCCCGGCCGGGAGGACGGGACGGATGTTCGGCAACAGGACACATGTTGACGCTTCCCCGCGGTGCCGACGCGGTCGACACCGCCTCTCCACCGACCGGCTTCTGCTGTCTCACCCGACGCGTACCGACATGGTCATCGCTAATGCCGCGGCCAGCGACAGCGTCGCCCAGCGGTGGCTGGGTTGGCTGCCCGAACTTGTCGTCCCGGAAAACCGTCGCGCCACGTTGCTCGCAAAGGGACCAGGCCGAGGTCTTCCCTGGGCAAACACCGAGCAGTGGTTTCTGATCGCGATCGAACGAGCCAGTGGCCGGATCGTGGGCGCGGTCGGCATCATCAAGCAACGGCAGGAGGTCGGCGGCTGGCTGGCTCCAGCCTTCCGGGCGCGCGGCCTCGGCCGGGAGTTGTTCCACGGTGCCGTTACCTTCGCTCACCACCATCTCGGCCTCGCCACCGTCCGAGCCGGCGCCGAAATAACGAACTCAGCCAGCATCGGCGCGCTGACCTCTGCTGGGTTCATTCCCACGACAGGACCCGACTGGCACCAACTGCCCGACGGTCGCGTCGTGCCGACGCAGTGGTTCCGCCACGACACGGAACGCCCCACCACCTGTCGATGACCGTTCTACCGCGGTTTCAAGCTGGATCCGGTGTGCTCCGGTGAAGTAGTTACCGCTGGTCGTAGCGGCGGCGCACCCTGGGCAGGGCGGCGCGCCAGATCACGCGCCAGAACGGGCCGGGCAGATACCGGCTGCGTTCCTCACGCTCGACGCGACCGCGGGGGTGAGCGGCCCACCGGGCCGAGCCGGGGCTGTAGGTGCGGCGGTACTCGATGGCGCACACGTGCTTGACGCTCTTGTAGCCGTAATGGGCGGGAGCGACCAGGCGCAGCGGCGCACCGTGTTCGGTGGGCAGTGGTGCGCCGTCCAGGCGGTCGGCGAGCAGCACGTCGTCGGCGAGGGCGTCATCGAGCCGCAGGCAGGCGTGGTACCCGTCCAATCCCTTGACGCTGACCCAGCCCGCTGTCCTGGCGAGGCCGACGCGAACTGCTAAGGCTTCGTGCACTTCGCGAAACAGCACGCCTTCCCAGTGCAGGTCTCGCGCGCTCCAGGTGGTCACGCAGTGCAGGTCACTGTGTTGCTCGCGTCGTTGGCGCGTGTTGATCAGCTCGTCGAGCGGAATCTGCGTGGGACGGGCCACGGCGCCGGTCACGGTGACCGCCAACCGAGCTGGCGGCGCCGGTTGGACGAGCGCGAACTGTGGCAACCCGAAGCGCCGCAAGGTGGTGGCAACCTGCCCTGCCGGGAGTTGTCCGGCGATGGGATCACCGCTGCGCCTCACCGGGCCCTCTGCCACGAGTCCTCCAACCAATTAGAGTAGATATTCTAGAACCTATATTCTAGAATAATGGGATGGCAAGAAGTCGGTTGCACAGCGACGACTCGATCCTCGACGCCACTCGTGACCTGCTCGTGAAGGGTGGCGCGGGCGCGGCGACCGCGTCCGCGATCAGCGCTGCCAGCGGTGCGCCGATCGGATCGCTCTATCACCGGTTCGGCTCGCGCACGCGGTTGTTCGCCGAAGTGTGGCTGCGCACCGTCTCCCGCTTTCAGGACGGTCTGCTCGCCGCCGCGCACACCGGGGGCACCGGGATCGAGCGGGCGATCGCCGCAGCTGACTGGGTCGTGGAGTTCGCCGCCCGCTATCCCGCGGAGTCCCGGCTGTTGCTGCACGGCAGCCGTGAGCACCTGCTGACCGAGGCCGAGCTGCCCACCGAAACCCGGCAAGCCCTCGTCAGCCTGAACCAGCCCGTCACCGAGCTGCTTCACCGGTTGACCGTCGAGGTGTTCGGCACCGCGACGCCGCAGCTGAGGGAGCTGCTGACCATCGCGGTGATCGATGTGCCGTACGCGTTCGTCCGACGTCATTTGCACGATGGCACATCACCGGAGCCATACCGCCAACTGATCGCCGGCACAGTGCACAGCCTGCTGCGACACCCCACAGACCACTGATAACCAGCCCTGCCCTGGTGCCGACGCGGTGGTTCCGGCACGGCACTGCATCGAGCGTTCAGCGACCCGCGCGGTTCGAGGCTCGAACCTGCCCCGGTGGCAGGTCTTGCCGGAGCGGTTCTACGGTAAAGGGGTGCATCCCTTGACCCGTCCGGCCGCCCTGCGGTGGGTGCTGCTGGTCGGGGTCGCGTTCGCGCTGATCGGGATGCACAATCTGGCCGCCACCAACCCGATGCACGACGTGATGAGACTCGAGCCGGTGGCAAGCGCTTCCATGCCTGTGGCGGACCCGAGTTGCTGCGCGGACCATGCCACCGCGCCGGGTCACGACTCCGGCACGGGCCACGACTGGCTGCACCTGTGCCTGGCGGTCCTCGGCCAGATCGCCGGCGCCGTGCTGATGCTCCTGCTGGTGGTGGGGGTCACTCGATGGGTACGTGACCGTGGCCTGCCTCGGCCCGCGGCGGTTGCGCGTGCGCCCGACCGGCCCCCGGGCAACGGGCGAACCATTCTCACTTCGGTGTGTGTATTGCGGCTGTGACCGGTCGTTCGCACTTTCGTGCGCTTGCGACAGAAACAGCACATCTCACCAACACCGAAGGAAATCATGCTGAACAAGAAAACTCTCGGTATCAGCGCGGCCATTGCCGCCTCGGCGCTGGTGCTGGCCGCGTGCGGCAGCAGCACCAGCGGCAACGACGGCCGCGACATGAGCACCATGACGAGCACCACCGCAGCCACCGCGCAGCCGGCCGCCCACAACGACGCGGACGTCACCTTCGCGCAGGGGATGATCCCGCATCACCAGCAGGCCGTGACCATGGCCCAGCTCGCCGCCTCCCACGCCGCCGGCCAGCAGGTGAAGGACCTGGCCGCCCGGATCCAGCAGGCACAGGACCCGGAGATCCAGAAGATGACCGGCTGGCTGAACCAGTGGGGCACTCCCGTGTCGGGCAGCGCCATGCCGCCCATGGCCGGGATGCCGGGCATGGACCACGGGTCGATGGCGGGCATGATGAGCGATGCCGACATGCAGAAGTTGGCGCAGGCAGGCGGTGCCGACTTCGACAAGATGTTCCTGCAGATGATGATCAGCCATCACCAGGGCGCGGTCGACATGGCGAGGACCGAGCTCGGCAGCGGGTCCAACGCGGAGGCCAAGGCACTGGCGCAGAGCATCATCGACAGCCAGACCGCGGAGATCAACGAAATGCAGCAGCTGCTGGCCTCGTAGCGAGCGGAACGAGGGTGAGGGCAGTGAAACACCCTCACCCTCGTTCATCCGCGCCATCTGGGTCAGCTCGCGGGCGCGATGTCCGGACTCTGCTCCGCTGCGGTGGCCGGTTTCGGCGTGCGGAGGGTGGCGAGGGCCAGGAACCCGCCGGCGACGGCGATGGCGGCGGCACCGAGGAAGGCGGCGGAGAAGCCGTTGGTGAGGGCGACGGCGTCGCCGAGCCGGTCGGCCCCGAAGGACATACCCACCACGGTCATCGCGGCCAGGCCGAGCGCGGAACCGATCTGGTACGAGGTGTTCACGATGCCCGAGGCGAGGCCGCCCTCTTCGGGGCGGGCGCTGGAGATCGCGGTCCCGAGCGAAGGAATGAACGCCAGCGCCTGACCGAGTGCGGCCACCAGCGAGGCCGGCAGCACGTCGATGACGAACGTCCCGGTCGGGCTGGCGAAGGACAGCCACAGCAGTCCGGCCGCCAGCGCCCACAGCCCGGCGACGATCAGCGGCTTGGACCCGAAGCGGGCGATCAGCTTGGGCGCCGCACCGACCATGAGCACCACGATCAGGACGGTCATCGGCAGCAACGCGGCACCGCTGGCGAAGGCGCCGTAGCCCAGCACCTGCTGCAGGTACAGGTTCAGGAAGTACCACATCGGAATCCACGCCGCGCCGAGCAGGAACTGCGCGAGGTTGGCGCCACCCAGGTTCGGCGTGCGGAAGATCCCCAGCCGCACCAGCGGCGTCCGCCGCTTGCGCTGGATGACGAGGAACACCGCCAGCAGCACGATTCCGCCGGCCAGCGAACCAAGGGTGCGAGCGCTGGCCCAGCCCTGGTCAGCGGCGCCGACGATGGCGAACACGGTCAGCGCCAGACCGGCGGTGACGGCGGCCGCACCGGCCACGTCCACCGCACCCCGCCGCGCGGGAGCGGCGGGCATCAGCGCCGGGGCGGCCAGCAGGGCGAGCAACGAGATCGGGACGTACAGCCAGAAGATCCACGGCCAGGACAACCACTCGGTGATCACCCCGCCCAGGAACACCCCGGCCGTGCCGCCGGCCGGAGCGGCCGCCCCGTACAGGGCGAGCGCCTTGGTCAGCTCCTTGGGCCGGTCGCCGAACAACATCATCAGCAGGGTCAGCGCCGAGGGTGCGATCATCGCGGCGCCGGCTCCCTGCAGCACCCGGCCGACGAGTTCGACCCCGGCCGTGCCGGCGAGCGCGGCGACGACCGAACCGGCCAGGGTCACCGCCCAGCCGGCGCCGAACATCCGGCGTGCGCCGAAGAGGTCCGAAAGCCGGCCGCCCAGCAGCAGCAGGCCGCCGAAGGCGACCACGTAGGCGTTGAACACCCAGGACAGCCCGTCAGGGGAGAAGCCGAGGTCTGTCCGCATCCGGGGCAGCGCGACCCCGATGATCGACGTGTCCATGATGACCATGAACTGGGCCAGGGCGATGAATCCCAAGGCCCACCAACGCTTACTCATCTCAATCAGCCTCTATACCAATAGGGGGTAGGGGTAATGATCGATGACGATATGCCGGTGTCTCACCGATTCGCAAAGTGGTTCTCGACACGTTGTACGGTACCCCCCTGTGGTATATTGGGGCCATGGCTCGAGGAGACGTGACGATGCATGGCCACGCGGGTCACCACGACCACACGGGGAACCCGGACAGCATGGTTCTCAATGAGCAACAGGACGGTCCTGGGACGTCCCGGTCGCCGCACGAGGCGATGGGTCATGGTGGGCACGCGGGCATGTCGATGGCCGCGATGGTGGCCGACATGCGCAACCGGTTCCTGGTCGCGGTGCTGTTCTCGAACCCGATCGTGCTGTGGTCGCCGATCGGCGACGCCGTGTTCGGCCTGCATCTCCCGGTGCCGTTCGGCTGGCGGGCCGATGTGTGGGCACTGCTGCTGAGCCTGCCGGTGATCGGCTACTCGTCCTGGATCTTCTTCGACGGCGCGGTGCGTGCGTTGCGGGCCCGCACGCTGGACATGATGGTGCTGGTCGCCGTCGCGATCGGCTCCGGCTGGGTCTATTCGCTGCTGGTCACCCTCTCCGGTGGGGGTGACGTGTTCTACGAGGCCGCCACCGTGCTGGCCGCCTTCGTGTTGCTCGGGCACTGGTTCGAGATGCGGGCCCGTGGCGGCGCCAACGACGCCATCCGCACGCTGCTTGACCTGGCACCGCCGCGGGCGCTGGTGATTCGTGATGGGCAGCAGGTGGAGATCCCGACCTCCGAGGTCACCCTCGACGATGTGCTGCTGGTGCGTCCCGGCGCGAAGATCGCGGTGGATGGTGTGGTCGAGGACGGCCAGAGCGAGGTCGACGAGTCGATGGTCACCGGGGAAAGCCTGCCGGTGCACAAGCAGCCCGGCTCGGAGGTGATCGGCGCGACCATCAACGCCAACGGCACACTGCGCGTACGCGCCACCAAGGTCGGCGCCGACACCGCTCTCTCGCAGATCGTCAAGCTCGTACAGGACGCGCAAAGCTCCAAGGCACCCGGGCAGAAGCTCGCCGACCGGGCCGCGTTCTGGCTCGTGCTCGTCGCCCTGATCGGTGGGGGTGCGACGCTGGCGACCTGGCTGCTGACCGGGAGTCCGTTCGCCACCGCGATCCTGTTCGCCATCACCGTCGTGGTGATCACCTGCCCGGACGCGCTTGGCCTGGCGACCCCGACCGCGATCATGGTGGGCACGGGTCTGGGTGCCAAGCGAGGCGTGTTGTTCAAGAACGCGATGGCGTTGGAGACCTCGGCGCGTATCCAGGTGGTGGTGATGGACAAGACCGGCACTCTCACCAAGGGCGAACCCGAAGTCACCGACGTCATCACCGACAGCGGAATCAGCGAACCCGAGCTGTTGCGCCTGGTCGCCGCCGTGGAACGGGAGTCCGAACACCCACTGGCGGCGGCGATCGTGCGGCACGCCGACGGGCAGGGACTGGACACCGTGCGTGCGCAGCGGTTTGAGAACGTGCCTGGACACGGTGCGATCGGTCATGTCGACGGGCACCGGGTGGTGGTCGGCAACCGGCGCCTGCTGGACCGCGAAGGCATCGATCTGGGCGCGCTGGCCGCGCAGCGCGACCAGTTGGCCGGTAGCGGGCACACCGCGATCGTGGCCGCCGTCGACGGGGTCGCCGCCGGGGTGATCGGTATCGCCGACGCGGCCCGGGAATCCTCGGCCGCGGCCGTGGCCGCGCTGCACGATCTCGGCGTGGAGGTCGTGATGCTGACCGGGGACAACCAGGCCACCGCCGAACGTATCGCGGGCCAGTTGGGTATCGACACGGTGATCGCCGAGGTGCTACCCGGGGACAAGGCCGCGAAGGTGGCCGAACTGCAGCGGGACGGCCGTAAGGTCGCGATGGTCGGCGACGGTGTGAACGACGCCCCAGCGCTGGCCCAAGCCGATCTCGGGATCGCGATCGGCGCCGGTACCGACGTGGCCATCGAAACCGCGGACGTCGTGTTGATGCGCTCCGACCCGTTGGATGTGCCCACCGCCCTGCGGATCGGGCGCGGCACCCTGCGCAAAATGCGGCAGAACCTGGGCTGGGCCGTCGGCTACAACACCATCGCACTGCCCATCGCCGCCGGCGTGTTCGCACCCGCCTTCGGCCTGGTGCTCCGGCCGGAGATCGCCGCACTGTCCATGTCCGGCTCCAGCCTGATCGTCGCGGTCAACGCACTGACACTCAAACGACTCCGGCTGTAGGTCAGGCAGCGTCGGTTTCCGGGGGAGAGTCGCCTGACTCGCCCTGCGCGTGCGGGTCGCGGTCGATCCAGCCTTTGCCCTCCGCGGCGATTCCTTCCAGGATGTGCAGCGTGTGGTCGAAGCCTGCGGCTTCAAGGTTCATCGTGGCGAACATGCTGGGGTTCTCAACCGGTTCGTCATGTGCCACCTCGAGATGCGCGACGTGGATCTCGTTGCTGGGCCCGTTTGTGAGCGTCAGTTTCAGTTCGTGACTGTACTCATTCTTTTTCAGTACGTACACCGATGAAACCGCGTCAAACCGGTAGTTGTGGCGTTCCTGGCCGTGGAAGGTGATCTCGAGGAAGTCCAGTTTGGTACTGAGTTCCCGTACGCCGTCCTGGGTTATCAGGAACAGTCGTACCTTGTATTTGGAGTATCGCCACGGACCGCGCTTGACACGCGCCCTCTTGCAGCCTTTCGACGGTGTCAGCAGGAATGCGTAGGCGAGGACGTCGCGCCATGCCAGGTGGTAGTGCTCCAATGCCTCGTCAAGCAGCATGGTCATATCGCAGTTCAACCAGTTCGCCATCTCATTCTCGGAGGGCCGAGTGGAACGCAGCTTTTCCGTCCACCGTTCGTAGGCGGCATCGCGTTCAAGCGTGTTCTGGTCGAACTCCCGGTAATCTTCGAGCAGGCGCCGCCGTTCGTAGATGATGTCGAACCATCGCTTTGGTGCCTTGACTCCGCTCAGTACAAGGATCGGCGCGGTGATCACTGCGGGCAGAAGCGCAGTCCGCGCCGCCGTGATGATGACGACCAGCGTCGCGGTAACGAGTACGGCCAGTGATGCCGAGCACCAGAGCTTGGTACGCAGCGGGACCCTGTATTGCTCGCGGTACTCCCACAGCGTGCCCTCCTCCCAGCGTTGTTGGACGCTCTTGACGAGATGCCAGATCAGCCACCTCACCCTGCCTGCCGTTATTCTCTTCTCTCGGTATAGATCGACGATCTCGTCACGCAGGCTCCGTTTGATTCCGATGGTCTCAGCGAGCCAGTCGCCAGGGTTGGTCTTTTGAGGAACGTAGGTGGCGAAGTAGCGGTCGAAGTAGTTGTCGACGCTGTTGGCAAATCCTCCTTCCGGTGCCCGGTTGACGCCGCGCTCGCCCAGGTACTCGCGGTCCTTGACGCGCAGTCGCTGCCGGCGGTAGCGCCATTCCAGCCCCGTCCTGGCTGCGACGTACCCGGCGGCCAGCACAGACAGGTACGCGACCATCGGCAGCGGCGTCGCATGTGCGATTACCAGCCAGCCAAGGTATCCAGCGCTGGCCGTTAACAACACGGCCCAGACGACAGCGAGGAATCTGTCGCGAAGAATGGTTCTTTCCGGAGCAGGCTCGCGTACTCGCGGGGGGATCGGATCGGGCTCAAAGTACGCCCAAACGCGGTCCCGCCGGTTCGCGCGCAACCTGTCTTCGTTGGCGGTCTGCCGGGCCTCTGCCCACAGGCTGTCCTTGATGCTGCCGGTGAGCACATGATCGAGATGGCGGATAATCTTGGCACGCTGAAGGGTGCCCAGCGACTCCAATTCGTCAAGCACGGGACCCGGGTTTCGTCCTCGATCGCGCTGGCAGCCCACCAACTCGTAGATCACGTCCAACGCCTGTGTCCATTTGTTGTCGCCAAGAGTGCGGCGGCTCTCTTCGATGCGTGCGAGTTGCTCCCGCTCGTCCGGGGAGAGGTCGCGGTACGCACGCTTGCTCAGTAACGCCAGCACCCAGTGGAATCGGACCTCGCTGTCGTCGTACCCGTGGGCCCTGGCGTCGGCGATCAGTTCACGAGCTCGCGCTGGAATGCCGTCATCCAGGTGCTGCACACCGACCGCGTACCGCTTCTCCGGCGGATCGTCGGGCTCCACCATGTACACGTTAGAGTTGTGTACGTCTCCTGCGGCCTGAATGCCCGTGGTGCCGACAGCGACATTCCATCTACCACTATGTTCGTTCATGACAGCCCCTTCACCGCCGTGATCAGGGCTGCGATCTGCGCCACCACGCCTGCGACATCGGCGACCAGCCCGCGCAATCGCTTGAGCGCCAGCACGAAGGTGCTGTTGCCTTCCGGCGTTTTCTCGGCCAGCGCCTTGCGTGCGATGTCGAGTTCCGTGCGCGCGGCCTCATAGGTGGCGTCGTCGATCGTTCCCGTCGAGCGCTCACGCGTCAGCCGATCGCGCAGAGCCGACAGCTCGGCGGCCAGATCTGTAGACGGTGAGTTGTGCGACCGTGTTGTTATCCAGACATTGCTGCCGCTGACATTCCCACCAGCCTGGATTCCGGTTGTGCCGGCCGAGGAGTTGACGACGTAGTTTGCCCGCGGGTTGTCCTCGTCCATGCTGATCTCTCCTTGTTGGTTGAGTAGTTCTTCGGCGAGCCGGATCGCGAACGTGGCCGCGTTGGCCGCTGCCCGTGGTTGCCAGGATCCGTCGTCATCTGTGTTCTTGGTGCCGTCGGCGCGGTCGCTGATTCCGCGCACAATGGCGACGGGGGAGCCGCTCAAGTGACCGGCCTGCGCGACCCCCGCGCCTTCCATCTCGATGGCCAGCGCGTCGTTATAGTGATTCCGGATCCATACTGCCTCGTGCGAGATGCGAGAGTTCTGCACGATCTCGCCAGCTGCTATCGGTCCGAAATGGACCTTCGGGGTGGTGACTCCTGGCGAGATCTCGCCAGTCCAGCCGGAACGGCCAAGGTAAGAGGCGAGCTGGAGGAGGCCGTGATCGGCCTCCCAGGCCCGGGGACGTGCCTTGAGGCCGTCGTCCTCGCTCGTACCGCCATGATAGGCGTAGACGTGTGTGGCCATGACGACGTCACCGAGTTGCGTCGTGTCCCACAACGCACCCGCTACGCCGACGAACAACACGGCAGCCGGGGAGAATTCGTCCACCGCTCGCTCGGCGAGTACGCCGGCCGCCTGGTTACCCTTGCCGGTGAGCGCGAGGGCCACCCGGCCTGCCGCGCCCGGCAGGTCACCGATCTCGAAGCGCGTGCCGCGTTTGTGCAGGTGCACTCGCGGGTTGGTCAGCTTCCGCCGGACGGCGTCGTATTCCAGGTTGAGCGCGGTGAGTATTACCACGAGATCTCTCATCATTGATCCTCTCGTCGTTTTCGCGTCAAGGCCGGACGATCGGTGGGTGCAACACGGTTTGTGGGCCGGAACGGAACAGCCGTGCGGGCCGTCCCTTCGTGGTTCTACGGGTGACGTCGGCCGGCACGATGAATCCCGGAACACCTTGGACCTTCCGGTAGAAGTTCCGTGGGTCCAGCCGAACACCCCAAACAGCCTCGTAAACCTGCTGCAATTCGGAGATCGTAAAGGTTTCGGCGCAAAACGCGGCGGCAAGCGCCGAGTGTTCCAGTTTTGATCGGGCACGCTCGACGCCGTCGGTGACGATCTTGCGGTGATCGAACGCGAGCTTCACGCGCCCGGAAAGCACTCCCGCTACCGGCCGCCAGGCCGCGCCCGCGGCGTCGGTGCCGGCCACCGGCTCGGGCAGGTGGGGCGCGATCGCCAGGTATGCCACCGAAATGATCCGCCCGCGGGGGTCACGGTCGGGTTGTCCATAGGCGCCAAGCTGTTCGAGATGCAACTTCGAACCATCCAGGTTGGCTTCCTCGTCGAGCTCACGGTGAGCGGCGGCGATGATGTCTTCCTGATCGTTGTTGAGGAATCCGCCGGGCAAGGCCTGAATGCCCCGATATGGCTCTATACCACGCTCGACGAGCAGGACGTGGAGCTTCGAGGACCGCAGCGTCAGGATGACGAGATCAACTGCGACGAGGACGGCCGGCGGCGACCAGGATTCGTCGGACATAACACCAACTGTAAGTTTTTGTCACTCTGACAGAAATAGTCTATTCGAGTGGTTGACTCCCAGAACTGTGCTCGTGCAGTCCGAGCGCGCCCAGGGTGAACTCACGCGATGACTTCACTCAGTCCGTCGGCTGGGGCGGGGACATCGTGCGCGTATCCGGATAGTTGGCTTACAGCGGCGAAGACCGCCCGGCGCGTTGCGTTGTTCGGAGCAATTCGAGCTGCGACATGCGTTTTACTTCGGCTGGTGCGGATTCTCGGCGGAGCTTGAGCGCCTCGCGGTCTGCGAGGCGAGGAGAAGCCGTTCGACCTCCTCCATCGCCTTCACGAGGCGCTCTTGCTGTCGCGTGTCCAAGGGCGTCAGGATCGAGGCAGCGAGTTCGTCGGACGAACGCTCCAGGTCTGCTCGCTCGGCGATGCCCTCGGCGGTCGGCCGCACCGTGCGGACACGGCCATCGGTTTCGGCCGCGTCGGTCGTGATCAGGCCATCCGATTCGAGGCGGCGTAACTGCCTGCTTAGATAGCCAGAATCCAGGCCCAGCCGCGAACGCAACGTCCGCACCTCCGTGCCCTCGGGATCGATCTCCCTGAGCAGCCGGGCAAGCCCGGGCGGGTGCTTCCGGGACAGGTAGGACTCGCTGAGTGCATCGAGTCGCTGAGTGACGGTCCGAACACGGTCGACCAGTCCGCGTTCAATTTTCTGACTGTAGTCAGAAATCTGGGTGGTTTCGTTCCGCGCGGGCCGTCGTGCGGCATCGAGCATGGTGCGGAGAACGCCGCGCAGTCGCTCCTGGCTGAGGTCCAGGGCACCGGCTCCGGCCAGATGGTCGAATAGGAGCCCGTCGAGGCAAGCGACGAAGACCTGTGCGCAGGCAGCTGGGTTGGCGACACCTGCCTGCGTAACCAGTTGCTCGGCGAGTTGCCTGAGCTTGTGTCCGGCCGCGGTCAGGGACTGCCGTAGTTCCGGCCGGCGAGTCGATTCCAACGCCAACTCGTAGCGGGCCAGCATCCGGGTCCGGTCGGCGGAGATCCATTGCGCGGCGATGTCCGCCAGTTCGTCGACAGCCCGGTCCGGGTCCGTGATCACGACTGTCGCCAACTGCTGGGTGCTGAGCGCCAGTAGCCGGTCGACCGCCGCCGTGAGTAAGGCCTGGCGCGTTCGGAAGTGATTGGAGCAGGAGCCTTCTGGCAGGTTCGCGGCCCGGTCGACGGCCCGGTGGGTGAGCCCGCGCATCCCGCGGCGTGCGAGCGTTTCGATTGCCGCATCGGCTAGTGCGGTGCGCCGGTCTGCGACGTCGGCCACGATTACTTCCCTCCACCGAGCGGTCGGACTACTCCTGTAGGTGCAAACTACAGGAGTAGTGAGGGTGAGATGCAAACAGATCGGCAGGCGATCATCGTTGGCGGCGGCATCGGCGGGCTGGCCGCCGCTATCGCACTGTCCCGGCGAGGCTGGCGGGTTTCGGTGCTGGAGCGGGCTTCCCGCATCACCGCGGCGGGATCGGGTCTGAGCATCTGGCCGAACGGCTTACGTGCCCTCGACGGTCTGGGCGTGGGCGAGGAGGTCCGGTCACGAGCGTTGGTCGACACAGAGGGCGGAATCCGGGACACGCGCGGGCGCTGGCTGTCCAAGACCGACACCGACGAAATGGCTCGGCGTCACGGGCCGCTGGTCGCGATCCACCGCGCCGATCTCCTCGAGATCTTGCAGGCAACGTTGCCACCTGGTGTCGTACACCTCGGCGAGACGGTGTCCGAGATCGCCGAGGACAACGGGGCGACGACAGTCGCTCACACCTCGGGTGTCTCGCGCGCAGACCTGGTGGTCGGCGCCGACGGAATCCACAGCATGGTCCGGCGCGCGCTCTGGCCGCAGGCCGCCGCGCCTCGGTATGCGGGGTACACGGCGTGGCGAACGGTCGTGCACCCCGGTACGCGGCCGCGCTCCGGCGGCGAAACCTGGGGCAGCGGCGAGATTTTCGGCATCGTTCCGCTCGGGGACGGTCGAATCTATGTCTTCGCGGGCGCCAGCACACCCGAAGGACAACGCAGCACGGACGGCGAACTCGCCGAACTCCACCGTCGATTCGACAGCTGGCACGATCCGATCCCCGCACTGCTCGACGCGGCCGAGCCCGAGGCGGTCCTACGTCACGACATCTACCACCTTCCCGACCTGAAGTCCTTTGTCCGCCAACGTGTGGCGCTCCTCGGCGACGCGGCTCACGCGATGACTCCCAATCTCGGCCAGGGCGCGAACCAGGCGCTCGAGGACGCGGTGACGCTGGCCGAGGTGGTCGATCACGCGGAGCCCGATCTCGCGCTGGCCAGCTATGACCGGCTTCGGCGCCCTCGAACACAATCGCTCGCGCGCCAGTCCCGCCGGATGGGATCGCTTGCGCACCTGGCGTCCCCGGCCGCGGCGCTGGTGCGTAACACGGTTATGCGACTCGCACCAGCACGCGTGGCACTCGCTCGCCTCGATCCAGTCCTCGACTGGCACGCCCCCCGGATGACCAGGTAAAGCCGCGCTCGGCATGACGAACCGCCACCGAGTGGACACATCATGTCCAAATCAGATCGGTTATGAGTCTGAGAGCCCGCGCAGGCTGGCGCAAATATGCGAAACCCGAAAGGTACGGGTTTCCTCGGCTCCGACGGCGCTGGCGCGAGCCAAGGGTTCGCATTGACCGGACACTGTTCGCGATGCTGGCGACGGTCACGCCTCCCAGGTGACCGGCAGTTCATGCACGCCGTAGATGAGCATGTCGGTGCGCAGCGGCACATCCTCGGCCGGGATCGCAAGGCGCAACGTGGGGAAGCGGGTGAGCAGCGCGGGCAGCACGACCTGCAGTTCCACCCGGGCGAGTTGCTGGCCGAGGCACTGGTGGACACCGTGGCCGAACGCGAGGTGCCCACCGGTGGGGCGGTGCAGGTCGAGGCGGTCGGGATCGGTGAAATGCTCGGGATCGCGGTTGGCGGCCGGGATCGACAGGGTCAGCGACTCGCCGGCCTTGATCACCTGGCCGTCGAGCTCGACGTCCTCCAGCGCCGAGCGGACGGTGCCCGGCACGATGCTCAGGTAGCGCAGGAGTTCCTCGACGGCGTGCTCGGCCAGATCCGGCTCGGTGCGCAAGGCGGCGAGTTCGCCGGGGTTGCGCAGCAGGGCGAAGGTGCCCAGCGCGAGCATGTTGGCGGTGGTGTCCAGCCCCGCGCCGAGCAGCGTGAAGCCGATGTTGACCAGTTCCTCGTCGGTGAGATCGCCGGGGGTCAGGTCGCTGAGCAGGTCGTCGGTGGGCTGTGCCCGCTTGGCCGCCACCAACTCCCGCACGAACTGGTGCACGGCGAGGTAGGCGGACGCGATGTCCTCCTGTGAAGTGTCCAAACGGAACAGTGCGTAGGCGTGTTCGGCGAATCGGTCCCGCTCGTCGAAGCGCACCCCGAGCAACTCGCAGATCACTTGCGCCGAAATCGGTTTCGCCAGCACTTCGACGAGGTCTGCCGGGGGCTCCTGGCGTGCCATGACGTCGAGGTACTCGTCGGTGATCTGCTGGAGGTGCCCGGTCAACTGGCGCATGCGACGGACGGTGAACTGGCCGGTGAGCTGGCGGCGGTAGCGGGTGTGGTCGGGCGGGTCCATCGCAATGAAGGAACCCGGCGGGGCCGGTTCACCGCGCGAAGGACCGGGAAACGGCAGGTGCCGGAGTTCGGCTCGCGCGCTGAACCGGGAATCGGCCAGTACCGCGCGCACCAGCTTGTGGCTGGTGACGACCCAGCCCTCGTGCCCGTCCGGATACCTCATCCGGCTCAACGGGCACCGCTCTCGCAGTTCCGTCAGCTCCGGGAGCGGGTCGAAGGGATGGCCGGGACGCCGCTCGGTCAGCAGCGATGGCGCCGGCAGTGGCTCTGTCATATCGCTGTCATCTCCTTACTCGCTTGGTTTATCGCACGCGAAAGCTATCGTTGCCTTTTATGTGGCGTCAACTCACAACTCTGCTATTCCATCTTGTATGTGAACCACTTCACGGCGAAAATTGCAATGACATTGCCGGTAATTGCTACGCACTTCGCCGGCGTTGTCTTGCAATGACCGTGGCACACTGACTACGACGAACAGGAGGACGGATGCCCGGCGACAGGTTGACCATCGAGGATCGCCGGCATATCGCGATGTGGCTCGACGAGGGACTTGGCTATGCCGCGATCGCGCGGTGGCTGGCGCGGCCGACCTCGACGATCAGCCGCGAGGTGGCTCGCAACGGCGGCCGCCAGGGCTACCGCGCCGACCAGGCCCAGCAGGACACCGCGCGCCGTGCGCGACGCAGCGCCCCCGCGCCGGCTCCGGCCACGCCGCCGGAGGCCGACGAGGACGGTCGTGACGTCGAGGCAGTGCGCGACTTCGAGCAGCAGTTCGTCTCGATGATGGTGCGGACCGGGTTCCCGCCGATGCCGGCCAGGGTGCTCGCCTGCCTCTTCATGAGCGACAGCGGCTGCTTCACCGTTGCCGGGCTGGTCCAGCGGCTACAGGTCAGCCCGGCCTCGGTCTCCAAGGCGATCGGCTACCTGGAGAAACTGGACCTGGTCAGTCGTGAACGTGACACCCAGCACCGGCGCGAGCGGTATCTCGTCCACGAAGACGCCTGGTATCGCGCATGGTTTGCCAGCGTCCGGTCCATCGCGATGTGGGCCGAAGCGACCCAGCGCGGCGTCGAGGTCCTCGGCGCGGCGACCTCCGCCGGTACCCGGCTGCAGCGGACCAGCCACTTCTTCGAGGTTCTCGGCGAGGATATGGCCGCAGCGGCCGAACACCGACGGCAGACCTTGTGGACGTCGGCACCGGGGGCGGGGACGTGATCGGGCTGTGTGGCCCCTTCGCCGCGGACTCAGGAATTGTCGTCCCGCTCGTCCAGGACGTCCTGCAGATACGCGGACGGGTACGCCTGGCGGTAAGTGCCGTCCTGAAGGCCGACATCGCGCGCTTCGCCGGCGTCGATGAGCCTCATCGTGCCGTCGCTGGTCTCCGCGGCGCCGAACTCGCCGGTGTCCACGATGCCCGGCCAGGCACCGGGTTTGTGGTAGATCTCCGGATCGGCCGGGAACAGGGCGAGCAGGTCCTCGTCGTGCCCGACGACCTTCCACGTGCCGTCCTTGACCGAACTGTCCTCTGTGTACACCGGGAACCTCCGGGACGCGCGGCGAATGGTCGCGTCGAGCCGGCCCTGCGCCGATTTGCCGTCGAAGAGCCCCAGCGCGGTGCCGAAGCGATTCTGGGCCAGAGTCACGGCCAGGTGGTAACCACCGCCACGAGCCGGAATCGCCAGGATGTCGCCGGGTTTCGGCTTGGCGACACGCTTCTTCGGCACGTCCGCGAGGAGTGACCGAATGTCCCCAACCTCGACATCGGAAAGAGTAACGCGTCCGGTTCGAAGAACCTCGAGAATGGCCGAAGACAATTGCTGCGGGGTCACCGGGCTGCCGCTCTCCGAACGCATTCGCTCCACCAGGTCGCCCAGGTACGCGTTTGATTTCACGAAGAGGTCGTCGTCCAGGTCATGTACGCGTGACTCCGCGGGATTCCGGTACCGCTTGTTGCCCTTGAGCGTCACCTTGAACTTCAGCGGTGCGCGGAAAGTCCCGTCCGTGCCGGCACTGTTTTCCGGGATCGCCCAGCCGAGAATTTCCAGGAACTCGGCCAACGTGGGCGCGCCGCCGAATATCGCGCCGAACTCGGCGGCGACCTCCCCGAGTCCCGAAGCAGCCTGGTCGCGGGCGTCTGTGGAGAGTGCTGCGTCGGTCATGGGGGACATCCTAGCCCACTCTTCTTCCGCTGTTCGTACTCCTGGTACTCCGACATCTTCTTCGGATCCATGGGGTTGATTTTGTTGCCGCGGTCGGTGCCGGCGTTTTTGCCGATAAAACTGTTGTGCTGTTGCATCAGCCGCTGCTCCATCAGGCGGGACTCGCCATAGGTTCGAGTTCCCGGCACGACTTCCATCACGTCACCGTTTTTCGGGTTGAACCTGTCACCGTTGGCGCTGTGCCGGGCCTGGACCGAGGCCGGCGTCTCATTTCCGCTGAACCTGCCGGAATAGTAAACGTTTCCACTGGAATCCTTCAACACGTAGTTCGAGTATCCCGGCCGGTCGAGATGGAGATACCGGGCCTTCGAGATCAGGCCGAGCGGGTCGAGCCAGGCAAGCGGATTGTCCACGTAACCGTGGTGGTTCGGCGCCGGATGGAGGCCCAGCGGGTCGGGGCTCGTGTACCGGCCTGTCTCCGGGTCGTAGTAGCGATGGTAGTTGTAGTCCAGGCCGGTCTCGTAGTCGTGATACTGGCCGGGGAAACGCAGCAGGCAGACCGGGCCACCGTCCGCCCGGTGCTCGTTACCCCACAAGCCGGCGCGCCGTCGCCATTCGACCCGCCCCTCGGTGGTGACCAGTTCGGTCGGGGTGCCGACCGCATCGGTGACGATGGCGTGGAACTGCCGGTCCACCACGTGCTGGGGCGCCGTGGCGTAGAACGTGCGCCGGTCCTGGCCGATCGGCGACCACGTGCCGGGCTCGTAGTCCCAGGTGGTCGCGGTGACCAGGTCCGCACCGGGACGAAGCCGTTCCTCCTCGACGAGGGTGTCGCCATCCCAGGTGAACCTGACCTCGTCGAGGACGACGTCGTTCTGGCCGAGTTGCTGTTTGGCGATGCGCCGTCCAAGGGGGTCGTAGCGGTATCGCCACCGTTGTCCGGCCGGGTTGAGAGCCTCGACAAGCCGGTCGTTGGGGTCGTAGCGGTAGCTCCAGGCCTGCCGCGTGCCGGACAACGTGTGGCGTACCGTCCGAACCAGCCGGCCCTGCGCGTCGTGGTCGAAATGCGTGCGCCCGGCTTGCCGCAACAGCGTGCCCGTCGACGACCGGGGGCCCGTCACCGGCGAACCGTTCGCCCGGCCGTCGGCGGCGAAGCTGAGGTTTCCGGTCCGGTCGTAGGCATAGCGCTCGGTCCAGGTCGCGGCCCGTACGGCGGTGACCCGGCCAAGCTGGTCGAGATCGAAACGCCGAGTGCCCTCGACGCTGTCGGTGACCGAGTCGGGCACCCCGTCACGCCGGTACGTCCAGCTCCGGCTGGACAGCAGGCGGGAGACCTGGTTGCCCGGCGAGCCTTCCACCCCGACCAGTTGACGTTCGGTCAGGAAACCGGTGTTGTTCCAGGAACTGGTCAAGGCCAGCGTCGGGCTGAGCCGGCGGTAGGTTTCTCTGCCGGCCGCGTCGTGCGCGAAGGTGATCCGCCTGCCGCCGGTGACCAGCATGCTGGGCCGTCCCCGCCCGTCGAAGTGCCACTGCGAGATAAGCCCGGTTGGCGTAGTGCGGGAGATACGCCGGCCGAGTTGGTCGTAGGTGCAGGTGAGTGTGCGGCCTTCGACTGTCTCGGTCAGCACCCGGCCGAGTGCGTCGCGAGTGAATTCCAGCTCGCTGTCCGGCCCGGTGGCACGGACCAACTGGCCCGCTCGGTCGTAGCTGAAGGTCGTTACCTGACCATCGCCGGTGTGCTGCTCGGTTATCCGGCCCAACGTGTCGCGGGTGATGGCGATCGTCTCGCCCGCACCGTTGGTCAACCGAGCGAGCCTGCCCGCGGCGTCGTTCTCGTAGACCATGGTGCGGCCGTTGAAGTCCCGTTCCCGGACCAGGTTTCCTGCCGCGTCGTAGGTGTACTCCCACGCCAGCCCGTCGGCGTTCGTGGCCGACGTCGGCCGCAGTTCCGTGTCATGGGCGAAGACATGCCTGCTGCCGTCCCGTTCAACGCGCGCTTTCAGCACGTGGAACGGGCCGATCTCGAAACGGGTGGTGAACCCGCCGGCATCGGCAGCCGCGATCAGGTCGTCGTTGCCGTTCCACACCCACAGGTGACTTGTGCCGTCGGGGTAGGTACGCCGGGCCGGTGTGCCGGCGGCGTTCCATTCGGTGGTGGTGACCGCGCCCAGCGCGTCGGTGAAGGCGGTGAGCTGACCTCGCGCGTCCCACTGATACCTCTCGGTGGCTCCGGAGGCGTCGGCTACCGCCAGCGGCAGACCGGCCGCATCGGTGGCAATGGTGGTGGTGCTTCCCAGCGCGTCGGTGATTGATTGTTGCTGGCCGAATTCTCCGTATTCATAGCTCGTCACCGCGCCGGCGGGATCGGTTTCGGTAAGCAGATTGCCGCGCTCGTCATAGGTGTACCGCCACCGCGCGCCGTCGGGCCCGACGATCTCTACGGGCAACTGGAAGCTGTTGTAGGTCGCGGTGACCGCCGTGCCGTCGGGGCGATCGACGCGGACCGGGAGACCATCGGAGTTCAGCGTGTAGCGCGTGGTGTTGCCGAGCGGATCGGTCCGTGACAGCAGGCGGTGGTAACGGTCGTATTCGGTGAGATCGGCATTGCCGAGCGGGTCCACCACCTTGGTGAGGTGGTTGTGCTCGTCGTAGTGGTACGTGGTGGCATGGCCGAGGCTGTCGGTGACGGTGGTGACGCGGTTGTCCAGGTCATAAGCGAAGTCGGCGGAAAGGTAACCGCCCTGGCCTTCGCCCCGAACGACCCGGCCGTCGAGACCGTAAACGTATTGGTAGCGGTAGTTCTCGCGGTCGATCCAGGCCGTGACGCGATCGGCCTCGTCGTATTCGTACCGATAGGGAAGGCCCGTGGAATCGATGATTTCAACAAGCCGGCCGCGCGGATCATAGCGGTATTCGACCAGTGTGGATTCCGGCTCCGCCGCCGGCCGCAGGCGCAGCGCGCCGATCCGGACGCCGCGTTCGGTGTCCAAGGTTTCGACTCGGATGCGGTAGCCGCCGGAATGGACGACCTCGACCGGAAGGCCGGCCTCATCGCGGAGATAACTGATGCGATTCCCGTTGCGGTCGGTCACCGCGCTGATCGGACGTAATGCCGGATCCGCCGGATTCGGGCCGAAATGCCGCACCAACCCGCTACTCGGGTCCTCGATCCGATAGGTGTCGGAATCGCTGTCCCAGGTGAGTGGCCAGCGCGAGCCGGCGAAGGGCATGGCTTGTCCACCCGGCCCCGTGGGGCGCTGGTAGATCAGGACCTCCGCGTCATCACCGAAATAGCGGATACCTTCGTCGATCTCGAGCCGCTGATCCAAAGTGGACGCCCAGCCAGGGCCGTGTGACCGGCCACCCGGATAACCGGACGCGTAGGCGCGACGAAGGGCCAGTGGCAACAGGCCCGGTAACTCGACGTCCGTCGCACTGGTGATCATCTGACCGGACACGGTGTCGACCGGGTCGCCGCCCTTGCCGTCGCAGCCGCCGTTCCCCTCGGACCGCTGGCCACCACTCCCGCTGTCGTCCGACGACGCGCGAGTGCCATTGCCCTCGCTGGAGGTTGAGCCATCCCCAGCATGGGACGTGCTGGTGGAACCCTCATCCGGAGGCGCCGAACTTTCATGGGTGCTCGTGCTCGGCTCGTGGCCGGTGGGAGTGTCATGGGCGGAGGAGGCGTGAGTGTTTTCGCCGGGGAGGTGGGGTTCTTCGCCGCCGTGGCCGTGGAGGGTGTTCATGACTTTTTTGATGGCGGCGAAGATTTCTTCGAGTTTGCTCATCATCGGGCGGAGCTTTTCGACCGAGTTGATGAGTTTCTTGATGGTGGCGCCGATCTTCTCCATCCAGGCGGAGACTTGTTCGACGACTTGGGCGACTACGACGGGGGTGCCGAGGCCGAGGGAGAAGACCTCTTCCAGGGCGTCTTGGATGAAGTCGCCGATGGCCTGGGTGACCATGTCCCGCACCAGACCGCGAACCGCGCCGGTGATCACGCCGACGATCTGCACCACCACCGAGATGGTTTCCGCGCAGGTGGAGGCAGCGTTGATGTGGTCGATCTTGTTCTTGATGTTCGCGCGATAGGTGTCGGCAGCCGGACCGGTCCAGTTCGCGGTGTCCCTCTCCACCGTGGCAGCCAGATCTTTACCCGCGCCCTGAACCGCCTGAGCGACGTTCTTCCAGGTTTGGGAGTAGGCCGCGATCTGGTCGGCATCCCCGGCGAGGTGGTCGAGGGCGTCTTTCAAGGGTTTGACGTGTTCGATGAGCCAGTTCAACCCGTAGGAGATCAGCGTGCCGACCGGGTTCATCGCCATCGTGAGCAGGTCCATACCGGCGCCGATGGCCGAGATCCCGCCCTCGATCCAGCTCCCGGACTGCACCCCGTCGTACACCCCAGCGGCATCGTCGAGAACATTGATGCCGCTGTGCCACGTCGTCGAGTCCTGCTTCTGCGCCACCAACGGATTGCTCATCGGACGTGAGCCTTCGCGCTGGTCTGTGCCGCACGTTGGTTCCCCCGCACGGTTGGGTCCTCACCGGCGCTCGACAACGGATCCCGCATGGTCCACCGCCTCTGTTCGTGCCCCAACACTCCAGATGCAACGAGCACACCATCGGCTTCCTGACCGCGGGCCCAAGGCACAGAGATTTGACCCGAATAGCCGAAGAGAATCGACCCAAAACCTGTTAAATGTCCGGTTTAGGCTCTGATTCAGGGACCTTGACGACTTTACAATTTATCCATCAAGACGGGTTCATGTCGGCGACCGATCCAACGCCCAAGCCGCGTAGCGCTCGGCGCAACTCGTCCTACTGCGGCCCGGTGCTCCCGTTATAGATCGCTTGCAGATGGGCCGGAGCCATCTGCATGTTTCTCTACTTGAGCGATCGCGTGCAGTTGAGGTGCCCGGCCGGCTTCCGGGTTTCCCGTGAAGGACTTGTCCGTCCCCAGCGGACAATGAAGAGAAGAATCTCCGCCCTTCTCAAGGTATAGCGCACCGGTGGGCTTGCGGCAAGACCCCGGTTGTGCCGCAGAATCTCCGGCTGAAAGTCAGAACTTGGGAGTGGGAGTCGCGAAGTTGCGCGTGTTGTTGTCGACGTATGGGTCGCGCGGGGATATCGAACCGCTGGTGGGGCTCGCGGTGCAGTTGCGGGAACTCGGCGCGCAGGTGCAGGTCTGCGCGCCGCCGGACGAGGACTTCGGGCGGCGGTTGGACGGTGTCGGCGTGCCGCTGGTGCCGGTTGGCCGGTCGGCACGAGTGCTGGCTACCGGGGCGCCGCAGCCGGCATCGCTGCCCGAACGTGCGGCCGAGTTGATCGCCGACCAGTTCGAGGTGCTTACCGGCGCGGCCGAGGGATGCGATGTGGTGGTGGCGACCGGCATGATGCCCGCCGCGGCCGGCGCGCTGTCGGTGGCCGAGAGGCTGGGCATTCGCTCGGTGTCCGTGACCTTCCAGCAACTCACCCTGCCGGCGCCGCACCGGCGGCCGCTGGCGTATCCGGGCCGGCCGTTTCCGCCGGAGGTGACCGACAACCGGGTGCTGTGGGACCTGGACGCCGAAAGCAACAACGCGCTGTTCGGTGCGGCGCTCAACACGAACCGGGCGTCGATCGGCCTGCCCCCGGTGGCCGATGTCCGCGACTACGTCATCGGCGACCGGCCGTGGCTGGCGACGGACCCGGTCCTGGACCCGTGGCAGGAGACGCCGGGCCTCGACGTCGTCCAGACCGGCACGTGGACCCTGCCCGACGAACGCCCGCTCCCGGCCGAGCTGCAAGCGTTCCTGGACGCCGACACACCACCGGTGTACGTGGGTTTCGGCAGCATGCCCATGCACGCCGCGACGGACGCCGCCCAGGTGGCCATCGAGGCGGTCCGTGCGCAGGGCCGCCGCGCACTCGTCTCCCGCGGCTGGGCCGACCTGGCCCCGATCGACGACCGGGACGACTGCTTCGTCGTCGGTGAGGCCAACCACCAGGCGCTGTTCCGCCGGGTGGCCGCCGTCGTGCACCACGGCGGCCAGGGCACCACGACGACGGCCGCGATGGCCGGTGCGCCCCAGGTGGTGGTGCCCCAGGCCGCGGACCAGCCGTACTGGGCCGGCCGGGTGGCCGACCTGGGCATCGGCACGGCACACGACGGTCCGACGCCGACCTTCGAGTCCCTGTCCAGCGCGCTCAAGACGGCCCTGACCCCCGAGACGCGCGTGCGAGCGAGGGCCGTGGCCGGCACGATCCGCACGGACGGGGCGATGGTGGCCGCGAAGCTGCTACTCGACACGGTCACCTGACCTGATCACTCCACAGTGGACCGTGTTTCGCTCCTCGTCGGCCGTTCGTAGGGCCTGACGAAAGTCAGGGGTGTCGGCTGTCGTTCGGGTCCTGTGCAGGGCCGCCGAGCTTTCTAGCGTTGCCGACGTCGAACGAGACGATCGGAGGGCGCTTTGGGACAGGTCAGACTTTTGTGGCGAGGTGTGGTGATCGTGGCGGTGGCGTTGCTGGCCGCCGCGACACCGGGCTCAGCGGTCGCGAACGAAGTCGCGAACGGAGGAGTAGAGCAGGCCGCGGTGGATCGGCTGGTAACGGAGTTCGCGGACGGGGCCGCGTATCCGGGGGTCGCGGTCGCGATCACGAAGGGCGACCGGGTGGTGTATGTGGCTGGTCACGGCCACGACTCGTCGGGTCAGCCGGTGACCGCGTCGACGCCGATGCCGATAGCGTCGGTCAGCAAATCGTTCACCGCGCTGGCCGTGATGCAGTTGGTGGAGGCGGGGAAGGTGACGCTGGACAAACCACTTCGCGACTACGTTCCCGATTTCCAGACCGTGGACTCTCGGGGCGCGGAGATCACCGTTCGAGAGCTGCTGAATCAAACCTCCGGGATCACCGACCGCACACTCCCGGAGAAAAGCCTGCCACAGCCGGACTCCTTGGCCGACGCTGTCGTGCGGGCACGCCAGGCGACTCTCTCGGCCGCTCCCGGGACCAAGCACAACTACACGAACACGAACTATCATCTTGCGGCGCGACTGGTCGAGGTCTTTTCCGGTGAGCCGTTCGCCGACTACATGCGCCGCCACGTGTTCGAGCCGGCCGGCATGCTTGCGACCACAACAATCGACGTCACACCGCACGATGTTCCGGGCACCGTGGCGAAGGGCTACATCTACGCTTATGGGGCCTCGATTCCGGCTACGGAGCCCGAGCGGTTCGTCGCCGGGTCCGACGGCGTGATCACGACGGCCACGGACCTGGCGCGATGGCTGGTGGTGCAGTCGAACGATGGCCGGACTGCCGAGGGCGCGCCGCTCGTCTCGCCAGGCGGTATCACGGCCATGCACACGGCCTCCGACCCGCGATGGACCTATGGGATGGGCTGGGACACCAGTTCCGACGGCAGGGTCCGGCACAGCGGCGTCTGGTTCACCTACACGGCCGGTGCGCTGCTGCTGCCGTCCGGCTATGGCATCGCGGTGATGACGAACAGCGGCTACGCCTTGGGCAACGACGGCACTGGCCCGCTGGAAAACGCTCTGGCCACCCTGCTGGAGGGAGGCAACCCCTCGACCGGTTCCCCGATGCGACTGACCATCGACCTGGTGCTGGCCGGACTGACCTTGCTCAGTATCGCGCTCGGCACCCGCAACCTGCGACGCCGGCGCGTGTGGGCGGGGCGAGCCGGCGTCCGGCCAGTCTGGCGGTTGGCACTGCGGCTGCTGCCTCGCTTCATCCCGTTGGTCATCCTGACGACGCTGCCGGGCCTGGGAGCTTCGCTGATCGGCGGCGGCCGTGACGTCACCTATTTCCAACTCGTGTATTACTCGGTGGCGCTGGTGTTGTGGCTGCTGGTGGCGAGCCTGATGAACATCGGTGTGGTCGTCGCTCGCGTCCTCGCGGTGAGGGAGCTGCGTCGATCGGGTGGGACCACGTCCCAGACGCCGGCCCCGGTCGCGGCAGGGTAACGTCGGTGAGCGTGACGAGCGCCGGGGGCAGGTGGCTGCGGAGCGCGCCCGCGCCACCATGGGCGCTGGGGTTGCTCGTGGCATTGTTGACCGTCATCGCATTGTCCTATAACGACTTGCCGGCGTGGGCCCTTGCCGGTGCGCTACTGGCGCCCGTCGCGGCCACGGCGCTGCTCGCGACCTTTCCGTTGGCCTCGCTCAGTGTGTGCGTGCCGACCGGCCTGGCGACGGCGGCGGCCATGAACACCTCCGTTCCTCCGTGGAGTGTCGCGCTCGGTGCGGCAGCGGCCGTGGTCAGCCTCCTGGCCGGTCGCCGGATCCCCCGCGTGGCGCCGGTGCTGGTGGTTTTCGCGAGCGGTGCGGTCCTGGTCGCACCGCTCGCGCTGATCCAGGCGGAGGCGTGGCCAATGGGGCTGCTGATGCTGGCCCTGACCGTGGTGTTCCCGTGGGGTCTTGGCCGCATGATGCGCCAGCAGGCCGAACTGGCCGCGGCCATCACCGAGCGAGTTCATCTCAGGGAACGCACTCGTATCGCCCACGACATGCACGACACGCTCGGGCACGAGCTGAGCCTGCTGGCGCTGCGTGCCGGCGGGCTGGAGATGGCGCCGGACCTCGACGAGCACCACCGGGCCGCGGTTGCGGAGTTACGCGCCGGAGCAGGAGCGGTGACCGAGCGGTTGGCCGACATCGTCCGCGTGCTGCGTGACGGTGAGCCCGCCCCGCGGCAACCGGTCCCGGATCGGATCGAGGATCTCGTCGACCGGGCCGCGCAGGCCGGTATGACGGTGACACTGGAGTGGGATGGCCCCCGGGAACTGCCATCCATGATCGACCGGACCGCCCGCCGCGTCGTTCAGGAGGCGTTGACCAACGCGTCGAAACATGCGCCGGGGGCAGCGGTGCGCGTCCGGGTCGCGGTAGCGGACGCCACGACCGTGGTCACGGTGATCAACGGGCTGCCGGCGAACTCGCGGCGGGGTGCCGGCGGTGGCCTCGGCGTGCTGGAGCTGCGAGAACGGGTCCAGTCGGCCGGCGGCACGCTCGACGCAGGCCCACGTGGTGGCACCTTCGAGATGGTGGCCACGTTGCCACACATGGGGAATTCGTGATCCAGGTACTGCTTGCCGACGACGAAGCCATGATCCGGGCCGGGGTGCGCGCCATCCTCGCCGCCGACCCCGACATCGAGGTGGTAGCCGAAGCGGGCGACGGCCGGGAAGCCGTCGAGCTTGCCATGGCGCATCGCCCCGACGTCGCCCTGCTCGATATCCGTATGCCGCGCCTCGACGGCCTCGCCGCCGGTGCCGAGATCACCCGTGCGGTACCGGAGATCGCCGTCGCGATCCTCACCACCTTCGGTGACGACGACTACATCGCCCAGGCGCTCGACGGTGGCGCCCGGGGCTTCCTCCTCAAATCGGGCGACCCGCGCGAGTTGATCTCGGGCGTCCACGCGCTCGCCCACGGCGGCGCCTACCTGGCACCGAAAGTCGCGGCACGGGTGATCGCGAAGCTGCGTTCCACCGGACTCGGCCGCGCGACGACGGCCCGCGCCAAGACGGACTCGCTCAGCCAACGAGAACGGGACGTGCTGGCGCTGCTCGGCGCAGGCCTGTCCAACGCCCAGATCGCCCACCGGCTCAACCTCGTGGAGGGCACCGTGAAGGGGCACGTCAGCGCCATCCTCACCCGACTTGACCTCGCAAACCGCGTCCAAGCGGCGATCGTCGCCCACGAAGCCGGCCTCATCCCGGGATAGGATCCCGCGCCGGCACTATCAATGCTGCCCAGATCCTGGCTGAATGGGGCGATGCCCGCGAGGCGTTCGGTTGTCCCGATGCGATCGCCGCGTTGGCCGGCATCACGCCGGTCACAAAAGCCTCCGGCAAGCAATGTGGTGTGTCCTTCCGCTGGGTCTGCAACAAACGTCTGCGCTTGGCGATCACGACCTTCGCGGTGAACAGCCGGGTCTCCAGGTCCGTGGGCGGCCAAGGTTTACGATCGGGGCGGGCGCTTCGCGCGAGGACCACCCGCATGCCATCCGCATCCTGGCTCGCGCCTGGGTCCGGGTCATATGGTGCTGCTGGCAGAACAGCGCGCCCTACGACCCCGCCCTGCACGGCGGCGCCCGACACCACAACGAACAGCAGGCCGAGGCCTGATTGTGATCTTGAGGTTGACACAAGGGGTGTTATGCGGCTTGTTGGTGTCTGGGTGGGGTGGTGTGCGCGAGGTTGCGCATGGGTTTTCGCTCGCGGGTGATCCAGGGTGGGGGGATGAATTCGGGCAGATGCCCGTTCATCCTTACCTCCCACTGCGTGTGGTGGATCACCCGATGATGCCGGCCGCACAGGAGCACGAGATTGTCGGCGTCGGTGCGTTTATCCGTTGACCAGGGCGCCACGTGATGCGGTGTCGTCCATTTAGGACCGCGAGTGCAGCCGGGAAAGGCGCATCCGCGGTCTCGTGCGGCCAGGTAGCGGCGTTGGGCGGGGGTGGCGAACCGGGAAGCATCGCCCACATACAGGGGTGCGGCGTTGTTGCCGAAGATCGCGGGCACCACCTTCGACTCACACGCCAGCCGCCGGAGCCCGTCCACACTCGATATCCCGGGGATGTCGAGGAAGGCGTGCCGGGCACGGTTCTCCAACTCGGCCAGGGTGACGGACACGATCATCACCGCGCGCTCACCGCCCTGGGTGGCCAGCTCGTCGCACCGGGCGGCTAGGCCGATGATTTCGGCGAGTGCGTCTCCGGCGCGTTCGGCGGGGCTGCGGGTATCGTGTTCGCCGGTCTCGGGGTTCTTGTGGGGTTTTGCCAGTGGCCCGAGTAGCCCGTCGAGTTCTTCGGCGGTTTCGGCGTCGAGTTCACCGGTGAAGCGGATGCTGCCGTCTTTGCGGCGCGTGATGTCCAACCGGCGCAACGGGTGAGCCTGCTCGCGGTCCTTGTCCTCCGGTGGTGCGGTGTCCTGTTCCCAGATCGCGCGCAGCCGACGGCCGGCTTTGCGCACCGCCTCCGGCCCGGCTTGTCGAGCCAGCTCCACCAGAATCCGCTCATCCGCCTCGCGCTGCTCGACCGGGATCTGTGCCGGGCACGCCTGCAGTGTCGTGGTTATCGCGTGGACGTGTTCTGCGTTGATGTCCCCCGCGGTCAGGGCTTCGCCGGTGGCGGCGTGCGGAGGGGGCTGCGGCACCCCGGTCAGCGACGACGACGGCATGGTCGCCGCGGCATGCTCGATGCGTTGTTTGGCTTCCCGAGCGGAAATCCGCAAGCTATCGGTCAGGAACGCGGCGGTGTCCTTGAACCCCAAAGACTTCCCCAGCCCACGCTGCTCGCTCTCACCCACGGCCGCGAGCATCTCCGCGTAACCGGTCCGCAGCTTTTCCTCACACGCCACCACAATCGCGGCCAGGTCCCTATCGGAAACCTGCCACAACCGGGAGGCGGAAGTCTGCTCGGACATGCCATCATACTATCAATCTTCAGACATACGTTCGATACACGTTCGAGTGATCGTGGGCAGGTCAGTACGAGCAGTCACAGGCAATGCTGGTGGCCGCCGGTGCGCGCGACGCGGGTGCCGCCAGCGGGCTTGGGGCGGCGGCCAAACGCACCGCCCGACGTGTGAGGACATCAGGAACGTCCATCACAACCCCTCCCGTCAAAGGACTCGAACAACCGGAAGAGGCCACTCCGGACGGAAACGTTCCCGCGTGGCGTAGAACACGGTCGTCCTTGCTTGGTGCTGCCATCCATCGCCGCCACCTGACCCGGGCGCCACCCAGACTGCCCACTCTGTCCCATCCGCTAGGTCGGTACGCGAGCGCCTGGTCACAGATCGAGAACGGTGTTCAAGGGGCAGTAACAGCATGCACCGAGTTGCAGACCTACACGTGGACAGGAAAGGACTAAACCAGTAATGACGTACCAGTCGTACCCGGCCCAAGCGTCCGAGCCCGCGCCGAAGGCCAAGAACCCTCGTAAAGGAATGGCGATCGCCGCGCTCGTGCTCGGCATCGTCGCATTGTGCGGGTCTCCCATCCCGATCCTCAACAACGCCACCATCATCGCGGGCGCTGTGGGTGTCGTCTTCGCGATCATCGGGCTGTTCGGCGCGCACAAGGTGATGTCCAGCTTCGGCCTGGCGCTGGCCGTCGCCGGCATCGCGATCGGGCTTGCCCTGCAAGCTTACTGGGGGCGCCAACTCGACGACCTTCAGACCAAGGTCAACAACGATCTGAACAGCATTCAGTCGTCGATCAACAACGCCCCCGCACCGATCCCGACGACCTGACGGAACGGCGAAACCAAAGCGGCGCCCGGAGCAGCGATGCCTCCGGGCCGTCGTTATGCCCGGCGCCCGGTGCGCTTTGGGCCGTCGAACGTCGGGGTGTGGTGCACGGCAGTGCCGCTCAAAGCCGGTGCTGTACCGCTGCGCAATCAATGACAGTCAGGGAAACGAGGGGATTGGACGAGGCCATTCAGGGAACACCCTGATCCCGAAGCCCGGGTCCGATCAGGGCGGAACCCCGATGCCTGACGCACCGTCAAGCGAAAGATTCTTCGGCGGGCCGGAACACGATCACCTCTCACGTGGAGCGAACCACCATGAAGAGCACTGTCACCCTATGGAGCACACTGGCCGCCGCCGCGGTGCTCACCGCCGCACTCGCGGTCGGGATGGCCGCACCGGCGATCGCCGCAGCGCCCGGCGCCGGTGTGTCCAGCTCGGCCCACGGCACCGCGCTGCCGCCGCTGGACCCGGCGGCGATCCGGCAGGCGCTGGCGAACCGCCCGACCGCCGATGTTTCCGGCGCTTTTGTACAGGTCACCGGCAGCGCCGGGCATTTCACAGGCGCCTCGGGTCCGGGCATCAACCCGGACGGCCGGTTCCGGATCGGCTCGGTCTCGAAGGTGTTCACCGCCACCGTGATGCTGCAGCTGGCCGCCGAGGGCAAGGTCGACCTGAACGGCTCCGTGCAGCATTACCTGCCCGGCGTGCTGCCCGCCGAGTTCCCGCCGATCCAGGTGGGCCAACTGCTCAACCACACCAGCGGGTTGCCCGACGGCCCGGTCGGTTACGGCGACGGCACCGTCTCCTGGTTCGCCGCGCACCAGTTCGACAGCTGGACGCCGCAGCAGGTCGTCGCCGGAATAGCCGGTGCGCAGATGAGCTTCCCGCCCGGCACCGCGCAGCAGTACAACGGCCTGAACAGCTTCGTGGCCGGCCTGGTCATCGAGAAGGTCACCGGGCACAGCTACGCCCATGAGGTGAACCGGCGCATCATCGGCCCGCTCGGCCTGCACGACACCTCCGTCCCCGACGCCGACGACCTGCGCCTGGCGGACGCGGCGGCCCACCCGTATCTGGTCGTCCCCGACGTCAACGGTGGCTCGCACCAGGTGGACGTGACCAAGCAGAGCCCGTGGCCGTGGGCCGAGGGCGGGCTGATCTCCAGCGCTCCCGACCTGTCGCGCTTCTTCAACGCGCTCTTCCGGGGCCGCCTGCTGCCGCCCGCCCAGCAGCAGTTGCTGTTCACCGTCCCCGACGTGCCCAACCACGACAGCAGTCACTGCGAGACCGGCCTGACCCCCACCCGCGCCTGCCTGAGCATGGGGCTGGAGACCGTCGAGGTGAACGGCGTGGTGGTCTGGGGCAAGACCGGCTCCCGCCCCGGCTGGACCGCCGGGGTCTTCGCCACCCGCGACCTCGCCCGCACCGTGGTCTACATGATCAACCCAACGGGCATGGACGGCGCCGAGGCGCCGTACTTGTACGGGATCGCGGCGGCAGCCTTCGGGGCGGGGCAGCAGTAGCCCTGGGCCAGGCTGAGGGGCGCCGCTGCCGCTCGGCGGCAAGCGGCGCCCCGACAATCGCCCTGGTCCCGGAGATCACCGCGCCCGCGCTGGTTGCCTACGGCCGCCAAAGCCGACGCGTTCACGGTTTCCCAACCGCAGCCCCTCGCCTTCGTGGACAGCCTGAAAGGTTGACTTTCGGTAGTGGCCGGGCCCGGGCACGCCTTGTAGCTTCGAACCCGTGCGGGAGGTGACGAAGCGCAGGTGGCGGTTGGTGCTCGACGTATTGCTCGGGCTTTTTCTCGTCTTCACCGTCGTCTCGGACGCCGCGGCTACCCGCTCGGCCTGGGAGCTCGCCGGCGGGCTGGCCGTCGTCGCGGGATCGGTCGCGACGGCCCGCCGGTGTCCGGCCGTCTCGCTCGGCATCGCACTGGCCGGGACGCTGGCGGTGCTGTTTCCGTTCGGCGATCACGTGCCGGTCTGGACGGTGTTCGTGCTGGTGGCGATGAGCTATCAGGCCGCCCTGCGGATGAAGCGGGCCCGTCCGGGCCTGCTGTGCGGCGTCGCCGTCGCGGTGCTCGGACTGCCGCTTTCGCTGCTCGTGGCGCCGGACGGTCTCGGCGATTGGGCCGCGATGGTCGCGATCCTGGTGTTCGCCGGGCTGTCGCCGTGGCTGTTCGGCCGGTACGTCCGGGTGCGCGGCGAACTCGCCCGCACCGGCTGGCGGCGGGCCGAGGAGATGGAGAGCAGGCAGCGGCTGATCGCCGACCAGGCCCGGCTGCGCGAGCGCGCGCGGATCGCCAGCGACATGCATGACTCGCTCGGCCACGAGTTGAGCCTGATCGCGGTCCGCGCGGCGGCACTCGAGGTCCAGGGCGGGCTCGACGACCTCCAGCGTGACGCGGCTACCCAGTTGCGGACCAGCGCCGCGGCGGCGACCGCGCGGTTGCGCGAGATCATCGGCGTGCTGCGCGAGGACGCGGCGCCAGTCGAGCCGGTGCAGGGCGATCTGGGCGAGCTGATCGCGCGCGCCCGCGCGTCGGGGCTGCTGATCGATTCCGAAGTGGACAGTGACCAGGCACCGCCGATGGTGGCTCGCGCGGCCTACCGCGTGGTGCAGGAGGCGCTGACGAACGTGGCGAAGCACGCGCCGGGTGCGGCTGTCAGTATCAAGGTGATCGGCACCGGCGAGCGGACCGACGTGAGCGTCGTCAACGCGCCACCGTTGGCCGGACCGCTGCCCGGGGCCGCGGCGGGCGCCCGCGGGCTGATCGGGCTGCAGGAACGCGTCCGGCTCGTCGGCGGGATACTGCGGGCCGGCCCCCACGAGGGTGGGTTCGCCGTCTCCGCGACGCTGCCACACGACGCCGCGCCAGTCGACGAAACCCCGGAGCTGCGGGAAGCGGCCGACGACGCGATCGGGCAGTCGACGTCCGTCCGGGCACTGGAGCTGGCTCGGCGCGACGTGCGGCGCAGCCTGATCCAGGCGGTCGCCGTCCCGCTCGTGCTGTTCGCGCTGGTACTGGCGGTCGGCGGAATCGTGTTCCTGTACCGGTGGAACTCGTCGGAGCTGCCCGGCCCGGTCTACGACCGGATGCGGATCGGGCAGTCCCGGGTCGAGCTGGCGCCACAGCTGCCCGAGCACCAGCGCGCCGCCCGTCCGACACGTGGCGAGCCGCCGGAGCCGGCGATCTCTGCTGTCGTGTGCGAGTACTACGGCAGCGGGAGATCGTGGCTGCAGAACGAATACGCCGCCTATCGGCTGTGCTTCGCCGATGGGAAGCTGGTTTCGAAGGACTGGTTCGCCGAGGGGGCACTGTGATCAAGGTCGTGCTGGCCGACGACGAAGCATTCATGCGCGCGGGGGTGGCCGCCATCCTCGGCGCGGACCCGGGCATCGAGGTCGTCGCCGAGGCCGCCGACGGCCGCGAAGCCGTCGAACAGGCACTCACCGCGCACCCGGACGTCGTGCTGCTCGACATCCGGATGCCCGGGCTGGACGGCCTGGGCGCGGCCGCCGAGATCCGGCGGCTGTTGCCCGCGACCGGCGTCATCATGCTCACGACGTTCGGCGAGGACGAGTACATCGAGCGTGCGCTCGGCCTCGGCGCCGGCGGGTTCCTGCTGAAGTCGGGTGACCCGCGGGAACTGCTGGCCGGCATCCACGCGGTCGCCGACGGCGCCGCATTCCTCTCGCCGAAGGTCGCCCAGCGGGTGATCGCTCGTCTGTCTGGCGGACGCTTTTCGCGTGCCGCCGCGGCCCGTGAGCGGATCGCCGGGCTGACCCCGCGGGAGCGGGAAGTGCTGACGCTGCTCGGGTCCGGGCTGTCCAATGCGGACATCGCGGCGAAGCTGTTCGTCGTGGAGGGCACGGTGAAGGCGCACGTGAGCACGATCCTGACCCGGCTCGGCGCGAAGAACCGGGTGCAGGCCGCGATCACGGCGTACGAGGCGGGGCTGGTCGGGGGAGACGCGGAGCCCGCCACCCCGTGATCCCGGCGCCTGCACCGAGACTTCCGAAGCTATCCTTTGTGGACATTGCGTAGGCGAGCACGGTCGCGTCGAGAGCGCACGTGAGGTGTTGGCGGGCATCGGGGCGGCCGGCCCGGGCGCCTGCGCGAAGCGCCCGGGCCAGGAGTCACGCGTCACGGCGGCGCAGCACCGTCCCGCCCACCAGCAAGCCCGCCGCGGCCCACCCCGTGCAGACCAGCAAGCCCACCCAAGGTGCGTACGGCGCCACCGCCTCCGTGATCGGGTTGGGCTGGCCCGCCTCGACCATGGCGTTCAGCCCCGCGATGCCCGGGAAGTACGGCACCAGCTCCGGCAGTCCCAGGGTGGCCACGATCAGCGGCAACGGCACCAGCAGCACGAGCACCGACACCAGCGTCCCCGCCGCGCTGCGCAGGGCCCAGCCGATCCCCGTGCACAGCACCCCCAACAGCGCGAAATAGCCGCCCATGCCGGTCGCCGCCATGAAGACTGCCGAGAACGTCGTTGGCAGTCCATGGCCGCCCTTCACCGCGCTTGCCAGCAGCGTCCCGCCGCTCGCCAGCACCACGCCGGTCGCGAACAGCACCGGCAGCAGCACCGCCGCCTTCGCCAACACCACGCGTTCGCGGACCGGCGTCCACAGCAGGGTCGAGCGGATGCCGCCGCCGGTGTATTCGCTCGTCACGAACAGCGTCGTCAGTGCGATCACCGCGAACTGCGCCAGATAGAACCCGCCGCCGATCGCGATCGTGTGGCCGCTCATCGGCTGGTCGCTGTCGTAGCGCTGGACGATGGCTGACAGTGTGCTGTAGCCCAGCAGCACCACAGTCGCGCCCGTCAGACACCACCACGTCGCGCGGACCGACCAGAGCTTCGTCCACTCCGCCGCCACCGCGCCGGGCAGCTCTCCGCCGTGCACTTCGGTCGTCGTCATGCTGTTTCCTTCGCTAGTTTGCGCGCGACTGTGTCCTGTGCCGGAACCCGGTATTCCAGCGAAGAAGCGGTCAGTTCCATATAGGCCTGTTCGAGTGACGCCATCCGCGCGGTGAGGCCGTGCACCCGGACGCCCAACTCGTGCACCAGGTCGCCGACGCGTGTGACACCGAGGCCGTCCACCAGCAACTCGCCCGGCTCACCGGGATGCGTCACGGCGCCTTTGGTGCGCAGCAGCGCTTCGAGCTGCGCGCGTTCGCCCTCGACCGGGACGCGCACCGAGACCGTCGTGCGGGAGTTGTCCGCGATGAACTCCGCGACCGGCGCATCGGCCAGGAGCTTGCCCTTGCCGATCACGACGAGGTGGTCGGCGGTGAGCTGCATCTCGCTCATCAGGTGGCTGGAGACGAACACCGTCCGCCCCTGGGCCGCCAGCGAGCGCATCAGCTGCCGGACCCAGCGGACACCGTCCGGGTCGAGGCCGTTGACCGGCTCGTCGAACATGAGGATGCCCGGGTCGCCGAGCAGCGCGCCGGCGATGCCGAGGCGCTGGCCCATGCCGAGCGAGAACTGCCCGGCGCGCTTGCCCGCGACGTCGGAAAGTCCCACCGTGGCGAGGACTTCCTCGACACGGCTCGCCGCGATGCCGTTGCTGCGGGCCATGGCCAGCAGGTGCTTGCCGGCGCTGCGGCCGGGGTGCAGGGCCTTGGCGTCGAGCAGCGCGCCGACCTCGCGCAGCGGGTGCCGCAGCTCGGCGTAGCGCCGTCCGCCGACCAGTACTTCGCCGGCCTGTGGGTGGTCAAGGCCGACGGTCATCCGCATCGTCGTCGACTTCCCGGCACCGTTGGGGCCGAGGAAGCCGGTCACCTGGCCTGGTGTGACGTCGCAGGTGAGCGCATCGACGACGGTTTTCTCCCCGTAGCGCTTCGTGAGTCCCCGAAGCGTGATCATGGTTCCTCCTGGTGATTCGCCTGTACCAGGAGCCTGGCTGCTCAGGGGTGGCCGGGGCATCGGACGTTGGTCGTGGCCGACCCTCGACTTTCGGCAGGGATCAGGGCCCCGCCTCGCGGGTCAGCGACTTGAATTGTCAGTCCTCGTGCGTCGAGCGGCCGGCGTCCAGCCGCCGCTGGTACCGCTCGCTGGCCTCCTCGATCAGATCGCCCGACAGCCACGCGATCGGCTCGATGTCCACGAGCAGTGGTTCGTTGTCGGGCCCGAAGTCCGCCTCCTTGCCGGTGAGCACCCACGGCCGCGCGCCCTCCTCGCGTTCACGCAGGTACTGGCAGATCCGCCGGGCCAGCCAGTCCTCGACGGGCAGGGTCCACCAGCCCGGCGGCTTGAGCGAGTTCGCCGACAGACCGGGCAGCTGGAGGCCGCTCTCGTGGTCCGTGCTCGGATGCTCCGCGTCCTCCTCCGGTCCCGGCGAGTACCGGACGTAGACCGTCGAGCACGGCACGATGAGTTCCGCGAGGTCGGCCAGCCGGTGCAGCGTGGGCAAGGATTCCTCTACCGCCATACCGCAGTAGTGCCCTGCGGACGGAATGGTTACACGGCGGGAGTGGCGAGTTCCCGCACCGCCAGGGTGGCGGCGCCGGTGCCAAGCGGTGCGCGACGCCATGGTCGGTCACGCGGTACTCGAAGGCTTTGCGACGACCAGAAGTCGGGTGCGGCGCTCATCCGAAATGGACCGGTCGAGTTGTCGTGACGCAACAAGGGGGTCGCATCCGCAGGGACGGCTGCACTCTGAGTTGTCCTGACCTCGGCCAACTTCACCTGGTTGTGGGACATGATGGCTGCCGTGTCCGTGCCAAGGTGATGTTTGGTCCGCTGGTATGGGGCGGGGCGGGAAACCCGAGCACCTGCTACCTGTGAGTGGGATCTATCGGCCTGGCCTGGGGAGGGGCAGAGACGGTGCTGCAGAGAACGCAACCTGCTCGTGTCTCGGTGGCTGACTTGCCGGAAGCGTTGGCCAGGATCGCCGAGGACCGCGACTGGGCCACGCTCGAAGCCCTGTGCGACCAGCACATCCTCGCGGTGGAAGGCGAACTCGCCGCTCGGCTGCTTTCCGTGCTCAACCAGGTGCCGGACGAGGAGCTGCGCGCGCGACCGCGCCTGATGATCTCGTGGGTCAGCGCTTACTATGCCGCGAACCAATCAGACGCCAGCGAACTCCGGCCGTACCTGCGCCACTACACCGAACTCGGTACCCGCCTGGCGGCGACGATGGACATCGCGGGCGAGACTTCGGTGGCGACACTGGTCACAGTCGGCACCGCGGCGGTGATCGGGTTGCGCATGCGAGGGGCGTGCGCCGAGGCCGAGGAGTTGGGACAGCGCTTGACCACCCGCGCGGCGCAGCTCAGCCCGCTGCCCGGCGTCGATGTGGTACCGCGCACTGGCTGGCTTCCCATGCAACGTGGTCTGACGCGTTCGTTGATGGATGACTTTCCGGCCGCGATCGAGTTTTACCGCCACGCGTATGAGCAGGCGATGGTCGAGCCGATAACGGCGGCCACTGCCCTCAACGCGACGGCGAATCTCGCCATGGTCTTCGCCGATCTCGGGCACGGTGCCATCGCGCGGCAGTGGCTTGACCGGATGCGTGGCTTCGCATCGCCTTCCCGGCGGGTCCAATTCCTGCTCACCGTGGGTGGGACGATCGCCGAGGGCTGGGACGCGCTGGACCGCTACGACGAGGCGAGCCTCGCGAACTGCCTGGAGGTCACCGGTGACGGCACCAAGCAGCTGGAAGTCTGGCCCTTCGTAGCGGCGCTGGTGTTTGCGCACGGGCTGTATCTCGGCGATCCGGCGATGTCGCTGGCCCATCTCGGCACGCTTCGGCTCAGCCACGCGCCTGCGCTCGTCGAACAGGGCACCGCCGTCCGGGTGATGCGCCGCGCCCACGTCGAGTTGCTGATCGCCACCGGCCAGGCCACCCGCGCACTCCGATTGATCAAGGAGGCGGGCCCGCAAGCGTCGTGGCTGGCGCTGCCTGCCGCCCGGCTTCGCCTGCTCAACGGCGAATATGAGGCGGTCCGCGCGATAGCCTCGCGCATTTCCTGGGACGAAACCACTTCGCGCCGGGACGCCCGGCAGATGCTGCTCCTCAGAGCGGTCGCCGCGCTGCGGATGGGTGACAAGGAAGAGGCCCGCCGGTCGGTTGAGCTGGTCAGCCATGTGCGTACCCCCGACGAAGTGCTTTCGCTCGCCTCGTTGTCGCCGGACGATCGGGACGAGGTGTTCCGCCTGGCAGGCTTCCCCCTGACCGATGAGGCAGCACAGCGCCTGGCCCGGGCCCGGCCGGTGTTTCCGGAACGCGTCCAACTGGTCGAACTGAGCAACCGCGAGCAGGTGGTACTCACCGAACTGGGCGCCGGCCTGACCCTTGCGGAGGTCGCGCGCAAGCTCGTCGTGTCCGTGAACACCGTGCGCACGCAGGTGAAAAGTGTCTATCGCAAGCTAGGCGCGTCCAGCCGTGAGGACGCGCTGATGCGGGCTTACGAGCTGGGCGCACTCTGACGTCCACAGTGGATTCCGGAAGAGGCTGTCCATCATGGTCGACTGATCACCGGAACAGTGTGGCACCAAGTGGGTGCTGCTCGTCGAAACCGGGGAGTATCAGGAAGGTCGCACTGGCGGTGGTGGTGGTGAATTGCAGCAGTGCGTCGGAATTGTCCATGTGGGTGAGTGTGTTGGTGAAGGTCCGTATGTCGTTCTGGAAGCTCATGAAGAGCAGGCCGGGCGCGGGTTCGTCGATGCTGTAGGAGCGACGGAGCATGAGGCCGACGCCGACCACGTTGGAATGTGCTCTGCGGACGTGGGCGTCTGCCGGTATGAGATAGCGTCCGTCCGGCGTTTTGGCGCCGAGTTCGGGGTCCGAGGCGATGGTGCCACCGGAGAGGGGAATACCGGTGGCTCGGCGCCGGCCGAAGACTGCCTCCTGGTCGGCAACGGACAGCGTGGCGAACCGCGGCAGATCGAGTTCCATGCGTCGGAGTACGGCAATGGTGCCGCTGGCGACCGGAGCCGGCCCGGCCAGCCACAGGTCTCGTTGTTCTTCGACGGTCGTGCGTGGGCCTACGATGCCGTCGATGAAACCGAGCAGGTTTCGTGGCGCGGTAAGGCCCTGAGCTACTGGAACGTTCGAACCTCTGCGTCCGGACTGCCGCCAGCGTTCGTGTATCCGGTCGCCTGCCTGGTCCAGGAGCGCGGCAGCGACGATCGGGACTACCAGGGCGTCGCTGGCGCAGATCTGTATGAGCAGGTCACCGCCGCGTGCCTGCGGGGCAATCCGCTCGCGGGAGAACTGTGGGAGATCTGCTGCGCCGGGCAGGGAAGGATCGATTGTGCGCACCAGTCGGGGACCGACCCCGATTGTCACGGTGAGATCGCCCGGGGGCAGGCCCAGCAGCCGTGCATCGGTCCCCGCGGTGAGCGTGAGGACGGCCTGGCCGAGTTCGGCCAATAACGGGCCGGCAGCCACAGCGTCGCCGAGGTCGGCGACCACGGTCAGCAAGTTGGTCTGGGCCGGTTGCGGGAGCACGATTCCCGCCTGATAGCGGCCCGTTGGTGAGACCGGCGTGATTGACGCAGGCGTATCAACCTGGCCCGAATGAGCGGAATCCGGTTCGCATCCTGCGGTGAGGCCGGCGGCCATCAGAGTGCCGGTGGCACCGAGAAACGCGCGGCGTGACTGGTGATGGTCGGCTCGGCGCACGGTGTGGAGAGTGCCATATCCGCCCTGACTCAGGCGAATAAGGCGTCCATGCCAAACTGAGATCATGCCTCTTTTCCGTCTTCGCGTGCTGATCGCGATGCTGGGCACACTGACGGTCGTGCTGGCCGGCTGCGGCACTGGCGATGACGGATCGAGCCAGGGCCGGCGACCGGCCGGTGCGCACGTGACCATCCAGGTGCCGACTGACGCCCCGACGATCTCGGCCGCGGTGTCCCTCGCCCAGCCCGGTGACCTCGTGTTGGTCGCGCCGGGTGTGTATCACGAGTCGGTGAAAATCGCCACGGCGCAAATTACTCTTCGGGGCGAGTCCCGGGACAAGGTCGTCATCGACGGGCAGTTGCAGCAGCCGAACGGCATCGTCGTGACCGCTCCCGGGGTGGCCGTGGAGAACCTGACCGTGGAGAACAATACGCAGAACGGGATACTGCTCACCGGTTCGGCGACGGCGGTCGCTGGATCGCCGGGGCGAACCGGCGGCTACGACACCGGCAACGAGCCCGTCACCTTCCTGAAATCATTCCTGGTCTCCTACGTGACCGCGACCCGCAACGGGCTGTACGGCATCTACGCGTTCTCCGCGCAGGACGGTGTCATCGAGCATTCGTACGCGTCAGGTGGGGCGGACTCGGGGATCTATGTCGGGCAGTGCAAGCCGTGTCACATCGTGGTGCGGGACAACATTGCCGAACTCAACGCGGTCGGCTACGAAGGCACCAATGCCAGTGGCGACATGTACGTGGTTGGTAATCGTTTCGTCGGAAACCGGGTCGGGCTCACCACGGACTCGGACCACCAGGAGAAACTGCTCCCACAGCAGGGTGCCGTCGTCGCGGGCAACCTGATCGCGGGCAACCAGCAGACGTCGACCCCCGAACAGGCCGACGGCGGATGGGGCGTCGGCGTCGGAATCGATGGCGGCAGCGACAACCAGTTCATCCGCAACCGCATCGCCGGCAATATCAATGCCGGGCTGCTGATTACCGCGACCGTTGACATACCGCCGGACGGCAACCAGATCCTGGACAACACCTTCGCCGCCAACGGCGTTGACGTCGGCTGGACGTTCCCCACCGCCACGCAGGGACGCGGTAACTGCCTGAGCGGCAACGACCTACAAACGACAGTCCCCGCTCAACTTGCGACGATCGCGTCCTGCCCGGTTTCTGCTCAGTCACCCGTGCTGTCCGGCACGTGGGCGATGCCGACGGCGCCTGGCGGTATCCCGTTCACCGAGGTGGCTGCGCCCGCCGCACAGCCGCAGTTCCCGAATGCCACCACCACCGGCGCCACCGTTGTTCCAGCCCTTCCGGCGCTACCGGAGATCGCAAGCATCCCACTGCCGTCGGCGTCACTGCTCGCCGAGAGCGCACTGGTACAGACCTCTTGAACGGCGGCTATCGCGGCGGGGTGACTCCGGGTACCGGCAGGACCGGAACATACGTCTGGGTGTCGAAATCGATGACCACCGGCTGCGGCTCGGAAGCCACCTTGACCTGCACCCGATACATGGTGCCGTCCGAGCCGATCCAGTAGCGCACGGTGTCCGCCGTGCCGGGCTTGCCGTTGGCGCTTGGCCCGGTCATGACGTCCACCGGATGGCCGCCCATCTGGTCCTGACCAATCCAGGTTGCGCCGTTCTGTGGCAGTAGCTGGGCATTGTCCGGCCGGTCGCTACCTAGACCGAGTGCGATGGCCAACGAGGTGTCCAGGGCACTGCCGGACGTCTGCAGTGGACGGCTGACCCAATCCGACCCGGGCGGCGACGCCGGTGCCTCCGCCGGGGTGTTCGCCATCGGGTGGACCAGCACGGTGGCGGCCGTCCATTCGATCAGCCCGTCGCTGGACGTATCGCGCCCGGCACCGTGCACCACGCCGTAAGCGAGTTTGCCGCGGTAGTCGATCGACCCCTTGATGACCAGGCCACCAGCGGCGTTCGGCACGGTGATCGTCACCGCACGACCCCCCGCCTGGTAGTTGCGAAACCGCGTAATCGCCAGCCGGTTCGCCTCGTCCGAGGTCAATGCGCGTGGTCCGGCTGGGCCTGAATCGCCGCCAATGACCAGGAACGTGGCCACCGTGGCGCCCGCAACGCCCAAGACGGCTACCACCCACCATGGCCGCAGCCATCGGCGTAGGCCGGTGCCGCGCCGCGGGCGACGCTGCTGGGTTCTCTTGCTCCGCACGCGGCGCAACGCTAACAGGCTCGCCGATTCACCCGCTAATTCACCCGGTTTTTGGTGTATACCAGTGCGTCGTTCTGGTTATCTAGGCCGGTTCTTGCTCGCCTGACAAGGGGACAGCTATAGCTATGAACCGAGCCGGTAGAAGACTCAGCCGGACAGCCGGGAAACGTACGGCCCGGCTGGTGCGCGTGGCGTTGTCCGGGCTGTTGCTGGTAGGCAGCGCGATAGGCCCGATGGCGGGTACGGCCGACGCTGTGGCGGCTGACGGCACACTGACGGTCGAGGTACTGCGGGACTTCTTCGGCACCGGCGTGATCAACGCCACCATGGACGTGCCACAGCGGGGCATGAACGTTGACGTCGCCGACCCCGCCGGCCATCACGTCACCGGCATCACGGATGACACCGGAAAGGTCGTGGTGTCGGCGTCGACCGTGCTGACCGGCGGCAAGTACCGCGTCGATGTCACTGTCCCGGCGCCCTACAGCAACTATTTGCGGGCGGCGCCGGCCTCGGTCGCGGCCAACCACTTCGACAGCTTCACCACGTTCGTCGACGTGTCCGGCGGCAAGAACGCCTCGGTGATCACCGGAGTCTGGGACGCGGCCGACTATGCGCTGCCGGATACCCGGTATTTCGTGCCGATCCAGAATGGTGCCAACGGGACCGACACCCGGGCATTGGTGGCCTTCGGGACGAACAACCGGGGTACGTGTCCCACCGACGTGGCGTGCCCGACCACGATCGACACGCAAGCTCAGGTGGGCACGACGTTCGGGCTGGCCTACGACAAGTACCGGCACCGACTGTTCCAGAGCGAGTTCGCCCGGCGGTTCGCCCTGTATGGGCCGGATGGCGGTGACGCCATCTACACCGTGCCGGCCGACGGCGGAAGCGCGCCGACCCTGTTCGCGAAAGTGCCGCTCGCCACGGTGACGCCACACGACACCGCGAACATGCTGAAGGACCCCGGGTTCACCAATGCGCCGGGTAAGGAGAGCATCGGTGGGCTGGCCCTGTCGGAAGACGGCTCGACGCTGTACGCGGTGAACCTGCTCACCCGGACCCTGGTGAGCTTCGATGCGACCGGGGACACGGCGTTGTTGCCCAAGGCGATGGTGCCGATCCCGGACCCGGGTTGCGCGGCGCCCACCGACTGGCGGCCGTTCGGGCTGGCCACGCACGACAACACGCTCTACGTCGGTGGCGTGTGTTCCGCGGAGAGTACGCAGGACCGAGCAGACCTGAAGGCTGTTGTCTACACCTACGACGGCAAGCAATTCCGCACGGTGCTGACCCAGCCGCTTACTTTCGAGCGCGGTGCCGTCTTTGTCGGTGCCCCGAGCGAGGGACAGAACAACCACTGGAACCCGTGGAACACCAACCTGTCGACCTGGGACAGCTTCCGCCCGGGGGGTATCGGCGCCTTCATCGATCCGCAGCCGGAGTTGGCCAGCCTCGCCTTCGCCCGTGACGGTTCGATGATCCTGGGTTTCCACGACCGGTTCATGGACGTTCTCAGTGCGAGTGGACTGGATCCTCGGCCGGGCGACAACACCCCGGAACTCGGCATGTCCGGTGGTGACATCAACATGGCCTGCGCCAATCCTGACGGTGGATACTCGTGGGAAGGCACCGGAAACTGCCCCAACCACGCGACGCCCGCCAACGACGACGGCGAGGGCAGTGGTGTCGTCGAATACTTCCCGGGCGACTTCTTTGCCAGCGGGCACCAGGAAACCGCACTCGGGGCGGTGGCCTACATTCCGCAGCAGCAATGGGTCGTCAGCACGGAGTTCGACCCGACCGTCAACATCGAAACCTCCGGAACCGGTTACTACAACATCACGACCGGCGCGGGCCCTGGTAACAATCCGGCCGCCAACGCCTACGAGTTCGTCGGTCAGCACGAGAACGGATTCGGTAAGGCCGGCGGGCTCGGCGATATCGCCTATGCGGCGGCGAACGCGCCGATCCAGATCGGCAACCTGGTGTGGTTCGACGGCGACCACAACGGGATCCAGGACGCCGGACAGGTGCCGCTCCCGGGTGCGACGATCAACCTGTTGGACGCCAGCGGTAAGCAGGTCGCCACGACCAAGACCAATGCCGCCGGCGAGTACTACTTCGGTGGTGTCGGCGCCTCCTACGAGCTGACGCCGGGCGCGAAGTACACCGTGCAGTTCGACGTGTGTACCGCGGACACCAGCAAGGTGCCGAGCCAACCGCCGGCCGAGGAACTGCGGTTCACGCTCCCGGTCGCCGGTGACGACCGGGCACATGACTCGAACGTGGTCCCCCCGACCTCCGGCCGGCTGTGCAACGGATACGCACCTGTCACGGCCCCGGCCGAACCGGGAGGAGTTGATCACACGATCGACGCCGGGGTATACATCCCACAGGCACCGCCGCCTTCTTCGCCGCCGACATCCCCGCCCCCGACCTCCGCGCCCCCGATGCCTAGCGAGCCGGCTCCGACCAACCCGAACACGGGTTCGCTTGCCTACACCGGCGTTTCCGGCCTACCGGGGATGATCGCCCTCGGTGTCCTGCTCGTCGGTGCGGGCGCGGCATTGGCGTTCGCGAGCCGGAAGCGTCGCGCCAAGCAACGCTGAAAAATCCCACGTATCGTGGAGACATCACCATGAGCAAAATGTGGAAGGAAACCGCCGAGCAGGTCGAGCCGGCGAAACTCAGCCGCCGGATTGGTGCTCGGCCCGCACACGGTCCACCCCTCGCATGGGCCTGCGTCAGAGGCCGAGAGCGGAAATTGCTTCTTTCGCAACGGTCCTCGCCTTGACCGTCTGCATCTGGTCGGTGGTGACCACGATCGCCGCGCCCTGCTTCGCGACCGCGTAGACCGCACCTTCGCCGGTCTGCTGGTATCCGCCCTGCCAGCCGGGGGGTTCGGTCGCGGGATTGCTGCTGTCCACGGGCGCCGCGTGGTCCACCAGAGCGGTCGCGACGGCGGGTCCACCGACGTAGATGCGCACGGTCAACTGGAGCTTCCCGGCCCGGTCATAGAAGAAGCACGAGGGATGTGGGCGGTCGGCCGAGAGCTTCACCTTCGAAACCCGCTGGCCATTGGCGTTGGCGACGAAGTCGGTAGCGAGGTAGGGACACGGTCCCGCGGCTACCGGTTGCGGATCGGGCGGCAGCACCGGGGCGGCCGGGGTGGTGGTGACCGGCGGCGGCACGCTGGACAAGGACGGTGCGGTGTCCGGTCCTGACCGCTGCGAGCAGGCCGCCGCGGCGAGGGTGGTGGCCAGGGTGAAGGTTCCGAGAACGAGCACGACTCGACGCATCGGGCACAGTGAACCACGCCTTGAGCGGCTACTGACACCCTCAAGGCAATCCGGCGTCCGGCCGTCGTCACCGAACCGGGGAACCTGGTCGCGGATGGGCCGGCGAGCGGTATCTTCCTGCGCATCGGGTCGAACACCGTTAGCTGCACGGTTAACGTGAACAAGCTGATGGGAGTGTGCCGGATGTGGCTCATTTCCAGAACTGATTAGGAGCGCGCATGGCGATAAGGCAAACATCGCCGCCGAGGTCGTCGTCTGGCCGTGGCAGGAAGACTGTGCGTGCCCTTGGCGAGTTGCTGATCACGGCGGGCTTGGTGGTCCTGCTGTTCGTGGTCTACGAGTTGTACGTGACCGGCCTGGTCTCCGCCGGGAAGCAGGCCGACGCAGCCTCGACCTTGGAAGGCGACTGGGCCAAGGGCCGCCAGCCACATCCCGAACTGATCGACGGCCGGGCCTTCGCCAAGATCTATATTCCCAGCTTCGGTGCCGACTACCACTTCACCATCCAGCAGGGGACGGACGACAAGTCACTGGGCATCGGGCCCGGGCACTACAAGGGCACCGCGCTTCCCGGGGAACCCGGCAACTTCGCGGTCGCCGGGCACCGGGTCGGCAAGGGGGCGCCGTTCAACGACCTCGACCTGCTGAGCTCGTGTGACGCGATCGTCATCGAGACCCAGACCGATTTCTTCGTGTACCGCGTGCTGCCCTACGCCGACGAGATCGCCACCTGGAGCACCGGCAAGGGGCGCGACCCGAAATGCGCGCCGGTCAGCACGCTGCGGACGAACACGCCGGACGGCGGACCCTATGGCCAAACCGTGGGCCGTGAGGTGGTGAACCCGGACCAGGTCCAGGTGATCGCTCCGGTGCCGCACAAGCCCGCCGACGTGCTGCCGCCCGCCCAGCAGGTCGCGCTGCTCACGCTGACCACTTGCCATCCCCAGTTCTCGGACCGGCAGCGGCTCATCGTGCACGCGGTGCTGACCAACCGGTACTCGAAGGGGAACGGCGCGACCTACGCGCAGTTGTTGCAAGCCCTCGGGGAGGGATAGATGTACGGCTGGATCTGGCGGCACCTGCCCGGGCCGGTGGGCGCGAAGCTCGCCCTCGCGATCGTGCTGGTCCTTGGCGTGGCGGCACTGCTGCTCTTCGTGGTATTCCCATGGCTGGACCCGCTGCTGCCGTTCAACAAGGTGTCGGTGCAGTAGGGTATTTGGTCTGGATCCATCCGCGCGGAGTTCCCGCGCGATGTCCGCGTAAGCCCACCCAGTTCGGTCACCCGAATGGCTCACATCTTTTGAAATGGCTGTTCTTGTCGCCAGAGATGATACTCTGAACGAGAAAGTCTTTTAACGCTTATGGTATTTACGTCAAGTGATCACAAGAGGAGAGGCAATGCGGCCTGGGGATCGAGTCAGAGCTGGAGCGGATTGTGGGATCACCCTCGAAGGACCCCGCGCCGAAATTTGGGTCAATGAAGGCGAAGAAGGAACCGTTCTTCGTGTCGAAGACTATGTCGAGTACGCGGAGGCGCGCCCGATGAAGGTGGGGAGCACGGCCGAGAAAATGTTACTTTCCGGCAAGAATCCCCCGCATGAAAAAAGACGATTTATTCGCCTTCTCGTCAAATTCGACTTCGGAATGACGATCCAGATTGATGCGGATAAGGTAAGCGTTAAGAGTTAATTCGCTCGATTTGGCATTGGGTTGTCCGGCTCAGTGAGGCGGGTCGGTGGGGCCATCAGGCCCAAGCCGATCACACTGCCCACTTCTGTCCAGCAGGCAACAAGTCCTTGAGCCTCCCGTGCCCGCCGGGCTCGCCGAGTTGACCGCGCCCCAGCGTGGCCTCGCCGATTTCCTGCGCGACTGGCGGCCCGCGGCGAGGACCTTTGGGACGAGATCGCCATCTGCGTTGCCACCAAGAAACCCACCGAGTACGCTAAAGCGGTGGCCCTGCTCCAGGATCTCCATGAGATCAGCATCAGAGCAGGCCGCAACCGGCAATTCCGCGACCGGCTTCAGGTCCTACGTCGGCAGTACCAACGCAAACCCGCGTTGCTCCGGCGGCTCGACGAGCAAGGCCTTCCGCACTGCCTTCCACTCCCGGTACCAGGCCATGTCTGCGCGCACATTCTTCAATGCCATCACGAGCCCTGTGAGCAACGCCGGAAAGGCAAGGCCTAACGTATCAGCATACGAACCGCGAGGGGCTGGTCGAAGGCCCGGAAATTAGGATCCGCGCGGTGGGTGTCCGTCGTTTAGCAGGCGGTGGCGGGTGAGGAGACGCGTTTTCCCGTGGCCGACCGTTCGGCTCGTTATGCCGGGGCGACGGATTCTATGTTGGCGACGGTGAAGTCGCGTTCTCCGTTGCGGAGGTGGCACCAGGATTCCAGCCATCGGCCGTAGAGTTCGCGGGGTCGGATTTCGCGGCGTGTCCGGCTGCCGTTCTTGTCCCGGTAGATGATCAACACGTCGCGCTGGTGGTCCAGAGCGTCGGCGAGCAGGGCGAGTTCCGCGTCGGTCAGGTGCGTGTTGAGTGCGGCCAGCCGTTGGAAGGTGTCCGAAGCCCCGGTACCGCCGGCGGTCTCGCCGTGGGGATCGGCGAGTAGTTGGCCGGCGAGATCGGCGGCGCTGAGCCGAGCGCGTACGGCGGCCCGTGTCGGCCTGGTCGTCACCGGGGCTTCATGGTCGTGGCGGTCTTCGACGATGACGGCGCCCTGGGTGTCTTCGGCGACCGGGGCGAACCCCGCGGCGCGTAGTTTGGTCAGGACCTCGTCCAGTTCGTATGGACTGGACAGGACGGTGGGCGCGAGCTGGGCCAGTTGGAGCTTGGTCAGTCCCCGGGTGTGCAGGATTTCGGTCACGGTCGCCTCGTCAGCCAGAACGCACGAGCGCATGCCGCGGACCCGGACCAGCCCGTGCTTGCGGGCGACGTCGGCGATGAGGTACTCCAGCGGCTGCGGCAGCGGCCGGGCGGACAGCACCGCGAGTTCGGCCAGCAGGCTGTCGGCCGTCCACCCGCCGTCCAAGGCGTGCCGGATGCGCTCGGGGGTGAACCGCCAGACACTCGCCGTCCCGCGGGTTTCGCACACCGCCGAATCCCCCAGCAGCCTTGATACCGCAACGGTCGGTTGCCCGGACACCACTGCCGTCAGGTCCGATTGCAGGACCACCGTGCACGGCCTCTCCGGGAACAGTGGTGCTACCCGGTCGGTCAGGTCTTGCACCGGGTCGGCGGGGTCGTCGTCGGCCACGGATATCAGGTGCTCGCCGCAGTCGGTCAGGACATCGGCGGCCAGCACCCCCAGCAGCTGTCCTTCGCGAACGGCGGCGGCCACCTTCTCGTCGGATTGCGTGCCTTCATAGCCGTGCAGCGGACAGAACCAGTCGATGTGCTTCCCCACGGCGTCCACCGCCCGACCGCCGCGTGCGGCCCGCAGCAACGCGCGCCGGATCATTCCCGCACCGGAGGTGAGCGGCAATGGCGGTGGCAGTTCCTTGTCACCCTGAATTTCTCGGCTGGTGGGCGCGTGTTCCAGTTCGAACCAGGTAGTGACCAACGCGGCCCACCGGTGGCTCGGTTCGGCGTCACGCCACGCTGAGTACGCGCTTGTGGGTACATAGCCGGAGTCCACCAGCCCGAGCAGCCCGGCGGCATGGGCGAGATCGATGGTCAGCAGCACAACGTCGGCGGGCAATGCGAGGCGGGTGGCCAGTCGTGACCGTTCCCGCGGGCCGACTCCGCCCTTCTTCAGCGCGCCGATCGGTGCCGAACGCGCTTCGTCCAGCAAAGTGGTCACCGCACGCAGCGTGTCCTGTGCAGCCGCCTGCGCGGTGGCGAGCACCTCCGTAGGTGCCGCTACAGCCGGTGGCATGTCCGGCGCACCGGTCAGTGGCGCCTCCCGCTCGGCCAGCCACGCCGCGACCGCAACCTCCTGAGGCAACTCCCAGCGACCGTTGACGCGCAACGCCAAGCCGACCGCAGCCAGTAGACGATTCGGGTCGGCGCCGGCACGGGACACGCCATAGCCCGCGTAGTCCACACCGGAACCATGACGCAGCTGGTCAAGTCGGGCGCGTACCGGCTTGGGCAGCCTTGCCACGATCTTCGCCACCGTCGAAGCGTCCGCCAGCGCCTGCGCCAGTCGCGCGGTTAGTTCCGGTTTGCGCAGCCCGTCCACGTCGACGCCCAGGGCCCCCGCCGCGGCACGCAGGTCCTCCACCAGTACGGACCGCGCGACCGTCGCGACCGGCCGTCCGCCGCCGACCTCGGCGGACCAGTGTGCCGCCAGCCGTTCCGGCAGCCGCACCGTGCCCGAGGCCGTCCAGGCCAGTCCGCGACCGCGCAGATCGGCCACCAGGTTCCGCACGGTCGCTTCCGGAACATCCAGGAGGCGCGCCACACCGGGCACGGTCGCCGCCGGCCCCAAGGCGGCGACGGCCTGGCCGACCACAACACAGTCGCGGTTCACCATTCGCAGCGCGGAGACCAGCGAATCCGTCCCGCCCAGCCGCTCGGCGAGCTGTGCGAAGCCTCTGGGGACCGGCTCGACTCGCACGTCCGGGCGTATCCGCAGCAGGTGGAGCAATGCCGCCTTGTCCAGGCCTGCCAAGTACTCGGCGAACGAACCGGTCTCCACGAGCCGCATTCTGCCGAACCGCGAGGGCGGTGCCCAAGCCGGGCGTGTACCGGGCTAAGTTGCCGACGTGCCCACCGACACCGAAGCAGCGGAAATCGCTCGCGAACTGGAAGCGCAGGTCGACGACTTCCCGGACGAGCGTGGCGAGATCCTCATCGAAGCCGCCGAGTCATGGCGTCGAGCTGGCGATCACGAGCGGGCGATCGAATTGCTGACCGAAGTCCTCGCCCTGGGTGGGGAGGACAGCGGCAGTGCCCGAGTCATGCTCGCCGACGTCCTGTTCGACCTCGACCGGGTCGACGAGGCGCGTGCGCAACTCGACGCGCTTCGGCGGGAACGGCCCTCCTCGCCCGCGCCCTACCATTTGGCAGCCGAACTGGTCGAGTCGCGCGACGACCTGGACGAGGCGCTGACCTGGTTCAACATGGCCGTTGCACGGCTCACCGAGCAAGAGATGGCCCAGCAACGCGGTGAGTTCGGCGCTTTCTCCTACGCCAACAACATCCTGGCGGGCCGGCGACGGGTCAGGAGCGCACTGGGGCTACCCGCGGACGAACTTGACGAGTCCGTGGCCACGCCTGCCCAGCGTCCTGTCTTCAACGACCCGGAGGAGATCTCCGACGCACTGACCGGCCCTGGGCCCACTCCCCGAGAAATACGCGTCCTGTTCTGGCCTCGCGACGAACTGCGCCGCGCGCACGAGACCTGGCCCCAGGTGGTGCAGCACACCGACGCCGACTCCATGGTCCGCGATCGCGAACTGGCAAACCGTGAACTGTCCGACGCCGGCGTCGCCCGGATCACCATGGTGCCGCTCACCGTCGCCAAGTTGACCCAGTTCGCCGCCCGCGCCGGTGGTGATCCCACAGACGAAGCGACCCGCGGCGGTTGCATGCAGGAGATCGTCGCCGAAGGCGGAGCGATCTCCTGGCCACCAGCACGCAACGCACCGTGCTGGTGTGGGTCGAGGGCGAAATACAAGAAATGCTGCGGCCTTCCCCATCTCGACTGACCGAACCACCAAGTCCTGATCTCACGCTGCCCCGGTAACGCAAGCATCACGCTCTCGGCGCGGACGGTTCGCACAATGACAAACCCGGGCCCGGAAACCGCAGGCCAGGACGCGTCGGTGGGCCTAACGCATCAGCATACGAACCGCGAAGTGCTGGTCGAGGGGCCTGAGATCACGATCCGCCCGGTGGGTACTCGTCGCCCCGCAGCGGGTGGTGCCCGATGAGCCACGACTCGATCATCGCCGGTTTGACGTTGTTGCAGGCCGATGGTCTGGCCTGCGTGCGGTGCAGTGCCAACTACCTGTGCGTCCGTGTCCCGAATGTGCCAGTGGGTCGCTCGGCCACCGGCTCGCAGGTGTTCGCCTGCCTCGGGTGCTGTCATGAGCAGCACTCGGCGGGAGGTGTGTTGCGATGAGCACCACGGCTGCCCCTTCCGTGCGGCAGGACCGCGCGCTGTGGGTGCAGTGTGCCTGCACGGGTCTGGTCGCGCTCGGCGCCGCTTACGCCTCCTACCGGCACGGTCGGGAGTTCGCGGTGAGGTTCGGCGCGGATCAGACCACGGCCATGATCTGGCCTTTGATAGTCGACGGGTTGCTGACCACAGCAACGGTCGAGTTGTGGAAGACTGGCCGTGGGCGCGGTAGTGGGGGTCTCTGGGCCGCTTGGTTGGCCTTCGCGCTCGGGATCTGCCTCTCCCTGTGCGCCAACATCGCCGCAGCGCCCGAATTGAGCGTGTTCGCCGTGGCGGTCGCGGCCTGCCCGCCGCTGGCGCTACTGCTGGCGGTTGAACTGCTCAACCGGGCGCTCAAGCGCCACCGTGCCGAGAAAGCGATCGAGACCGGTGAGACTTGCGAAACCGGTGACGAGACGGCTCCGGTCACGCGTCTCGCGGTGGTCTCGGATGACTCTCGCCCGTCAACGGAGCCGACCGCCGAGCAACGAATGTGGGCGTACTACGTGAGTGAGCGGTCCAAGGGACGCACGCCGACTGGCGCGGAGCTGGACCGGGTTGCGGGCACGAACAACTACGGCCGCCGACTGGTTCGGCGGTGGCGAGAGACTGGACAGCTTCCTGCCACCGTAGTCAGCCACGGCAACGGCGCGCACAAATCCGCCGTTGGGTCAGCTCGCCAGCGATCGGCCTCTTCCTCAGAGGGTATCGTTATGTAATCCCGGTACGGCCGCACCCAAGGGCCGTGGTCCGACGGGGTGCTGCTCCTCACCGATCCGGCCAATACACGGACGGCCTGCGAGGCGAAGACAGGGGTTACGCCATGACGCGGCCTGACTAACCCACTCCACCCGAATGCTTCGCGCGGATTCCGAGCTTGCGCCGCCCTTCTGGGGTCTATTTCATAAGTCTCGCTGTGGTGCAAGGCGGCACGACCGGGGGCGTCCGTATCTGCCCCGGAGGCTGATGCTGGTCCGGTCGGTCCGTCCGGCGACTATCCACTGGCATAGACGGGGCTGTTGCGGTGCCGCTTCCTGCACGTCGAAGTGGACGGCCCTATTACATCGACGATGTCGACCGCGCGTGAAAACTGGTTCTGGCACGCTTTCCCTGAAGCCCCCCAGAACCTGAAAACTGACCCCGGAGTTTGGTTAGTCGCTGGATTCTTCTGCGGATCAGGCAAGCTCGTCAGAATACCGAATGCTGACAGCGAGCAGCCGGGCTCGTTCAGCGCTAACCGCGAACACGACGTATTCGGCCTGCTGTCTGTACGACGAACGGGAAGACCGCTGCGGCGATGCCGATGAGCACGCCCGACAGGAACTGGTAGTTCTGCCTGAGTGCTTCCTCGGAGAGCAGGGCGTAGCTGACGTCGACAGCTTCACCGCCACCCTGTTCGGAGTCCCACACCAGCTTCCCCGCGTCCGAGGGCGGCGGCGAGGCGAAGTCGATGCGAACCGGTTCCCGCTTGGCATCCACGCGGACGCGAACCCCTGGCAGGTCAGCGACAGGATTGGCGGTTGCGCAAGTGTTATTCACGGTGGCGAGAGCGGGATTGAACCCCAGGATTTCCGTGTGGTTCTCAATGCCTTTCGCCCCCGCTGGTCGGGGGCAGGCCAGTGGCCAGAAAAGCGTGGGCAGTGATCCGGCGATTCTGGCCCGGTCTTTGGCTAGCAGTTTTTCGCGAAAGTGAAGACACACCGAACGAGCCAGTCGGGTTCCCCAGAACTCGCTGGTCCCACAGCTAGAGGTGGTGCTGCTTGCCGTCGACCGGACGAGGTTGACCACACCGACCTGCCGATCGTACGAGGACGAGGGATCGTGTTCGGTCTCAAAAAAGTCGAAGCCGGTCGATTCAGTGTCGTTTTGAGTGATCAACGCGCGGTTGTAGAGGTTGACTTGAACCGCGATCGGATCGTCGTTGCGCGGGTTGTCCGTCCATAGCGTCAACGCAGCCTCGTTGAGCGCGTCACCAGAGAAGGTGAGCGTGGCCGAGATCTTGGCCCCGCTCGGCCCGGATACAAAAATCAGACCCCGCGAGGCCTCGTCGTCGAACGGGCCCGGTACGGGCATGCCCGGTCGCCCTTCCTGATACAGCCACCATGATGTTGCACCGATTGCGGCAGTCACCACGAACAGGAAAGTAGTCAACGTGGCCCATCCCGCTGAGACGGTCCAGCGGTTGGCAGGTCGAGCATCGGGTGTGATGCTCCGGTGCGGTATCGGTTTGCGGCGCATTCGCAGGTTGTCAGCCTGGATACGCAAGGACGTCCGCCTGGGCGGTTGACGTTGATCACGGTGGCGCATGGCGTGACACCCTAACCCGGGGCTTTCGTGGCGACGAGGTGTGGCTGGGGGCTTGAGAGGAAGAATGGTGCTCTGAGCTGGGATGGGTGATCAGCAGGTGGCGGTTGGTGGTGCGGGACCAGCGTCAGGCGCGTTCCTACAGCCAGGCGGTGGCGAGGTTGAGGGTGTACTCGTCGATGTAGACGGTGTGGGGGCGGCCGGGTCGGGGGACGGTGAGCCGGCCGTGGTGGCGGTCGAGATCGTCGAGGCGGAGTCGGCGGATGCCTGCGCCGGTCAGGCGGGTAGCGATTCGCGTTGCTTCATCGAGGTCGGCCACGCCGTGCGTGAAGCCCGATTAGCGCGCCAAGCCCTGTCCCGCCCAGCGTCGCACCAACCCAGTGAGCCCCGACTGTCAGTATGGCCAACAGAAGTGCACCGAGAACCACTGACATCAGGAGGGCCCGCCAGAATCGGGCTGAATCGCCAAGAATTCGATCGAGCAGTCCACGCCATGAGCGCGGTTCCGACTGAACCTCATGGATGCCACTGAATCTGGTACCCCATCGCACCGATGGCGAATTCCTCCGATGATTCGGCGTTTCGGGTTCCTGGGTACAGTCTTGGCCAGAGTTTCGCACGATAAAACCCTTGCCCGCGCGCTGTCTCACGCCATCTCTCCACAGTTACAATCTTGACGGCGTTCGTGGGAGCGGTACTCAAGTGCAATCCTGGCGACACCGAGACGCACCTCCCAACGGTTAGCGTTAACGCGGAACGACGACGCGCCCTCTATCCCAACCCGTTCGTGAACCAAGGCACGAGCAACATCAGCGGCTGGGACTGAACCGGAACCGCCCCAACGAAGAACCCAATCTATACCATCTCCCCACAGATAAGTAAACGAGTAACCGCCATCGTCAATCCGCCTCCGCGGAATATTATTCCAAATAAGGCCGCTTACAGCCCACCCCTCACCCTTGCTGAACAGCCACAACCGAGCTGTCAAGCCTGACAGCAAGCGCTCACTGTCGGGATGCATCTGAGGAATAGTCTTGAGTGTCCTTTCTTCCTCGGCGGTCACCGGTGTTTCGCAACGCGTCTCCCAGAAGTGGACAGTTTCCAGGGACCTCGGCTTCTTGTGCGCAGGATGATGCCAGTTGCAGTAGCGGAATCGCAGGAATGCCCCCGTGGGTAGGTGACGGAATAACAGCCACCCATTTTTCTCGTCGAGACTTTCTCGTCGCAACCCTGGTACCCCATGAGTCCATTCATGCTTGGATCGGTCGATCACAGGCTGCACAATATGGCCAGGAATGTTGGACAAAATCACAAAGTCGTCATATTGTGCAGAGAATGCCACAGAGTAGTACATGAGTCGAGACACGCCGCAGTCCATGATGACCCGGTGGTCATCGGGCTCGACCATACACCGAGGCGTGTTGGGATTGTTCAGTAGCAGCAATGCCATAAGCGCTCGGAACTGATGCTGTCGAGCCGTGCATCGGTCAAAACCCATTGAGTCCCGAGCAATGCCACCCTCAGCGGCCCATGCCGGCTCGTAGCTGTACTGGGCACGGGCCTGCGCCAACCTACGCCGTCCGGAGTTCGTTGCCATCGCGCGTCTCCAAGCTGCCCCAGGCGCAGCACAATGACACGCGTCAGCTATGCCGACGACACCAATCTGACAGATGCAAGGGCATGACCCACATGCTCATGCCGCCGAGCGGACTGCCTGGGTCGTCCGCAGCGGCCTCGGCGCCTTGCACACCGAGGGCGTTTCAGCCAAACAGCATGTTACACCATGCGTATTCATCCTCGACCCAGCAGAGTCATGTCGCCGCCTCGTCATGGTCCCGCCAACCGGACGCGGTGGCGGACCGCAGCAGAAACGGCCGCCAGATCACCTCGACCAGCGATTCAACGAAATCGAAGACGAGTAACAACCGCTGCTGAGCGATGCTCTGGAACTCGTGATCGGCGGCCGGTGTTCACGCCGATGCCGCTGCCTCTCGCGATGGTCTCGGGCAAGTCTCAGCAGCAGGAGGCGACTGCCGAGCGGAAGATGTGGCGTACTACTAGATCGAGCGCGCCAAGGGCATCTCGACCGGTCTGGACCTAGACCGGATCGCCAGCGTCAATCGCTGTGGTCGGCGAGTCTTACGCCCGTAGTGGACCGAACGCCAGATTCTCCACCGAGCTTGCCGTGCCGTAGGCACGGGTGTTTCGCTGGTGGATGTGTCCTGATCACGGCGCGGCTAATCAAGAGATGGTGGTCTGCCGCGGAACGTCTCGTGGTCCCCTGGGACTTTGAGCCCCAGGTGCGTCGGAGGCCGAACACTAGGCTGTTCGGTTGAGAATGGCTACGTTGGTCCGCCAATGGACGCGTCCCGTCAACGTTCGGCCCTACGATCGAGGTTTGTGCCTGAATCGAAGAAGCGCAAACCAAAGCCGAACACGAGGAAACGGTCCCGCCGGCGCGCGAAGCGCGGGTCGGGTGAGTCGGTGCTACTGCCAGCGGACTTATCGCAGCACTTGGCCGTTGATCAGCTGACTGTGGAGCGGTTGGGCGTGGAGGGCCTGCGGCAGGTCTGGGCGAACTTGTGGCCGGTGGACTGCCAAACCTGCGGGCAGCCGTTGGAACCGGGGACACCTGCGAGCTTGTATGTCGCCGACCTGATTGTGTTCGGCGCCGCCAACGTGCATCACTCAAAGTGTCAGAGACCGGAATGGTCGCTGTCGCCGAGAACATCAGCAGCCCGCTACTTGACCTGGCGCTCGCAGGCGTTCCTGATGCCAACGAAACCCTACGAGGACGCGGCCCGGCCAATCCTGCTGGTCAACCCCTCGCTGGAACAGGTGACGATCGAACCGCGCCAGGACGGGCAATGGAGGCTCAGCCACCGCCTGTGGGACACCCTGGGGCTACGCCCGTCGAGCCTGGAGTTCATCGATGTCACACAGCCTGACCCGGTCCCGCACGCGAGTGCCCGCGTAGTGCGCGACTTCATTGAGGTTCAGTTCAAGGACTACCCAGACGTATGGAGCTGCAGCATCGATCGTGCAGTCGCCGACGCTGTACATGAACAGGGCGGCATCTCGCTGGCCCTGACTACCGCAGTAAACCCCGAGGACCCACTGAGCTACTTTCAGTTCGGTCACATGTTGGCCAGCGGACAGTTGCATCTCGGGTGGATCACCGTGCGTGGTGCCGAGAATCACGCACCGCTACGGCAAGTGTCGGCGCCAGCTGCGCTGACCACCTATGTCCTGCACTGGTCACCCGACCATGCCACCGTCGGCCCTTTGCTCGCCTCCACGGTCGATCACCTTGATGAGGACCAGGCGGTTGAGTGGGCATGGCAGCATATCGACGCGCCGTGGCGGGGCCCCGCCGAAGCCGAAGGCATCCCGATCGAGTGGCAGCCGGTCGCGCGCGACCGACACGCCCGCTTCCTGCTCGACCCCCTGTCCGCCCGGATGTATTTCCTGCGACGCCACACCGACGGGTGGCATCTGGTCCAGGCCCTGGCGCGCAGTGACGGTGGAGTCCCGGTCGTCGCGGCCAGTGAACCGGCGATGCGCGAGTGGGCCGAATCGGTCATCCGGCTCCGTGCGAAGGCGAACGTGGTCGACTGGCACACAGCGCCCACCACCGACAGTGAGAGGTTCATCACTATGCATGGCTTCGCCGCCACCCCCAGTGACGACACTGTGCGCACCTCCAGCGATACAGAGTGATCCCCCTGCACAGGGGAATCACCTGCCGTGTGTTTTTCCTGGCAACCTGTGGTATTTCGTCGAGGAGCACGTCAGTATGGAGCGGAAGGGTAAACCGCTGGGGAGGGATGAGTGATGAGCCACCCCCACGCGCACGGTGAGGAAGAGTTCGTAAGCCGGGCACATGTGCATGCCGGCCAAGTCACCTTGCCCGCCGAGGTACGCCAAGCCTTGCACATCGGCGAGGACGACGAGGTGACCTTCACCGTGCTGCCCGATGGCGACGTAGTCCTGCGCTCGATGACGAGCATCCCCACTGACCAGAAGTGGTTCTGGACGTCCGAGTGGCAGGAAGGCGAACGCGCCGCGAGCGAGGAGATCGCTGCTGGAGGTCTGCCCGTGTACGACGACATCGATGCGATGTTTGCCGACCTCGCGGCCGACGGCTAGCTACGGGCGGGAGGTCGTGCCGACGTTCGCGCCTACCAGCCAGTTCCGGTCGGACTTGAAGAAGCTTACTTCCCAGCAGCGTGCGGCATTTCAGAAGATCGTACGCGAGCAGTTTGTCTCAGACCTGCGCAACGGTGGCCAGTTCCGGCACACCCTGCGGGTCAAACGGGTCAAGAGTACCCCGAACGTGTGGGAGATGAGCTGGGAGCATGATGATGGGCGCGCGACGTTCGAGTATGGCGAGGAACAGCGGCCCGGCGAGCCGCATGTGATCTGGCGCCGGGTCGGTACCCATGAGATCTTTAAACGTCCTTAATCTGGCCGTCATGACGGCTCTACGGATTGGTTCACCCGCGTGACCGGTAGACCTGGAACTGGGCGAGGGCCTTCTCAGAGAACGCTTGTAGCGACTTGCGGCCCAACGCGAGGATCAGGTCCCGGCGGCCGGAGAAGCACTCCAGGTCGATCTTTTCGGCCGTCGCGATAATGCCCACTCCAGCAGATTCACCTACGGTGACACTGTGAAATGCCAAATCGGCGAGGCGCGCGTCGGTAAAAACCTTGTCGGCGTCCTCCAGGAACAGCAGTACGCCCGGTGCTTCCTTCGTGGGATTGGTGAACCCGCCCGTCCTGGCCCGGTAATCGACCATGTGGGCCAGCGCTTCGAGGAATTGGACAGTGCCGTCCCAAGTGTCGGTGAACATCTCCTCAGGTAGCTTGCTGCCGATCGCCTGGCCGTGCCCGTTGCGAGCCAGCGGATCAGCCAGTAGAGGGTAGAACACATCAGCATACAGGGCCTCAATGTACGTGATCCGCAGTGCGTTGGTCTTACCGCATTCCGGCGGTCCGACGAGCAACCCACTGTGCACCCCAACCCCAGGTGTGTTGAGTGCCTGCCGCATCGGGCCGTCGGGCCCGAGACCAAGCTGAAAGGTGCCGGTCGCCGGATCATAAGATGGTCCCGCCCACGGTGTGACCGGCAACTCGATCGCCTCCCGCCCGGGCGGAAACAGCGCGTCGAAGTCGTCCGGCATCCCCTGTCCGGCGGTGAACTCCGGCGGCACCTCCTCCAAGGTGAGCGGCACTGCGCCGAAGAACACGTCAGCCGCGCTGATGGCGCGCACCAGCGCCTGTTGGCCTCCCATCTGTTCCGGGTCGATCGCGGTCGTGATCCCCAGCGTGACGCGGCCCAACTCGACCAACGCCCGATGCAGCTTGTCGGATTCGTTCGCCAGGTCGCGGAACACCCATGTCATCTCGCCGAGGTCAATAGTGAGAGTGCCCTCGGTGTACCACGCATGCGCGTCGGCCACCGCGGCACTCGAAAACCACCCGGTTTCCTCGACCCGTACCAGGCCGCGCGACTCCCACTCATAAGCGCCGGCAGCGATCCAATGCCCGTGCTCGCCCTGCACGATCCGCACCCGCTCTCGCGACGGGTTCACCAGCAGAACTGGCTCGACAGTCGCCCCGTCCTCTCCGGTGGCCACCGCTATAAGTCCGCCAAAATGACTCGGCGAAATCGGGCGGAACGGCTGCCGCAACCGCGTCCACTGGGGTGGGCAACACTGCGAATGATGCAAACTGGCTTCCACCTGCTCCGGCCGGTCGAACACAACCAGTGCCGGCGAGTCCTCACCCAGCGCTCCACCGCACGTCTGGCAGTTCACAGGCCACAGGTTCCGAGTCACCTCCACCAACCCGGACGCGCCTAGCTCCGCCCGTGTATACGGGTCGGCGTAGACCCTCTCCAGAGACACTATCCCCTCGCCCCCCAACGGATCCAGGTCGAGCCTGTCAGCGCGGCTTTGACAGCGCGCACCGCCTCGGCCAGACAGCATGGCAGCTCGCACAGCTTGGCAACAGGGGAAGAACCATCAACCACGGATTCCTCCAGCACAGGCAGGGCCGCCGAGAGCAGCCCGGTGGCACCAACGAACCGCCTCGCCGACGACGGTAACGGGGAATACCGACGTTCTTCCGTAGCCAGGCCGCGGTTCACCAGAACGGCCCAATTCCCGGCCTGCGCACTATGCTGATTACGGACTGTTGTGCCTACATCCAGGAGCTCGAATGCGCCGGCAGAGCCACCCGTCCCGTGACCGTCCATACGCCACGCCCCCCGCCCCCGCTTGATGAGGTGTGTGCGGGCCAGACCTCATACATTCGCGTGGCTGGTTGCGGCTGGGATGAAACTTACAAACTTCACGAGGAGACGTTCCTGTTGCCCGTCAGGGCGATAGATGTAGCTGTTGTCCATGCCGGCGGTACACAGCATGATGTGCGCGTACTGGGACAACAAGAGGTACAGGGCGGGCACGGGCGCCTGGACCAGCTCCTCGACGGGTCACCTTCCAGTCCTACACCCCGATCTTGGGCCAGTCGACCTCGTGTCGCCGCAGCGTCTGCGTCAGTTCGGAAAACGTCACCACCTGCTGCTCGCCGGCCGGAACCACAGCCTTGACCAGTTCGAAGATGCGCGTACACGGCTCTCGATACCACCCCTTTCGGAATGAACGAGGGCTCGATCGCGAACGCGCACTCCGCGCGGCCGGACAGCCTGAGACGGCCATGCGGGGCCGAGCTGGGGACGGCTCAATGTTGTTGACATCTGGGTTCCCCCTTCGTGATTGTTCAACTTTGCGGCCCGAGAACGATCACGCTGTTCACCTGGTCGGTCTCTTGGTATTTCGCGACGGTGCCCGGACTCTGAGGGCGAAAGTGCCGATCGGAGGGATGCAAACTCATGGGGACGGGCGGGAGATCTACGCGGAACGACCTGTCGGGGGATGTACAGGGCCCGGTGGTTCAGGCGGGGACCATTGGGAGTGTGGTCATCAACGAGGTGGTGTCTGAGCTTCCTGTGCCGTCGCAGTTGCCGCCGCCACCACGGTCGTTCACCAACAGGACTCGGGAGTCATCCTTGCTGCGGCAGTGGATTGATGAGGAGCAGACCGGCCCGCCGGTCGTGGTGATCAGCGGAGTCGCCGGGGTTGGTAAGTCGACGCTGGCGTTGCGTTTGCTGCATGACCTTCGTGACCGGTTCCCCGGGGGTCAGCTTTATGTGGATCTCGGGGCGTTTGCGCCGGATGGTCCGGTTGAGCCCGAGAGCGTGCTGGAGTGGTTTCTGTCGGCGCTCGGTGTGCGGGTGGGGAACGTGCCGGTCGGCCTGGCGCACCGGTCCGCGCTTTATCGTTCTGTGACGGCCGATCGCGCGGTGGCGGTGCTGCTCGACAACGCGTTTTCCGCAGCTCAGGTCCGTCCGCTGTTACCGGCTTCTGCCGGGAGCGCCGTCGCGGTTACCAGTCGGTTTCGGTTGGCCGGGCTGAGCCTCAACGGCGCCCGGTTTGCCGAGGTGGATCCGCTCTCGGTGGATGATTCGGTGGAGCTGCTAAACAAGATTGCCGGTTCCGGTCGACTGGGTAGCGAAGAAAGTCAGGCGGAGGAACTCGCCAAACTGTGCGGCGGGATGCCCATCGCGCTGTCGGTGGTCGGCGCTCGGCTGGCGGCGTATCCGCATCGCTCGGTGTCTCGGGAGCTCGGGGCTCTGCGCAGCGACGCTCGGCTGGCGACCCTGGCGTTGGATGAGTGGTCGGTGGAGGCGATATTCGACTTGTGTTACCAGGAGCTGCCGGCTCAGCAGGCACGGGCCTACAGGATGTGCTCGCTGCATCCCGGTCCGGTTTTCGGCGTCGGAGTCGCTGCCGCCGCGCTGGGCGGTGTGGCCGAGGACGTAGACGAGATCCTGAGTGCGCTGGTTGATAGAAGCTTGATCAAAGAAGTTGGTGATCGCCGGTTCCGCTATCACGACCTCTTGCTGTTGCATGCCCGCCAGCAGGCGGACTGGGAGGAACCGGAGGCTCAACGGCTGGCCGCCCTCAAGCGGATGGTCGAGTGGTACCTCGACATGTCGGTGGCCGCTGACCTGGTATTACGTCCCACCCGGCGGCGGGTCGGGCCGCGTTTCCACACGCGGCCTCTGGCCGAATTCGCATCCCATCGGGAGGCACTGCGGTGGCTGGAAGATGAGCGCCACAACATCTTGCTCGCCGTCCGATCGGCCGACGAGCACGGATGGGACTCGATCACCTGGGAGTTCTGTGAAGCGCTCTGGGGCTTCTTCCTCCATGCCAGGCACTACGACGACTGGCTGGAGATGCACGCCTTGGGTATACCGGCTGCGCGTCGCGCGGGTCACGCCGCTGCTGAGGCCCGCCTGGGCGTTCAGCTGGCCTCGGCATTGACGAACCTCCGCCGCTATGACGATGCGATTCGGGAGAGTCACGCGGCGCTTCGACTGGCAGAACAGGCGCATGACGAGTTCACCAAGGCGGCCGTGCATTCCGAGCTGGCAGGAGCTCTGCAAGGGAAAGGAGATCTGCAGGGTGCGCTCGCCTGCTTGATGCAGGCCAAGGAGATCCGTGAGGTGATCGGCACTCAGCGAGCTGTCACCTTGTGCCAACGCCGGATCGGTGAAGTGCTCGCCGAACTCGAACGCTACGACGAGGCCGCCGTCGCCTTGCGGCAGGCAGCCGATGCCCTGTCGGAGTTGGACCGCGCGCAGTACGCGCGTGCTCTGACCATCCTTGGCTCGGTGTACCTCCGCTCTGGTCGGGAGTCGGAGGCGGTGCCGCTCTTGACCGAGGCATTGGAGATCGCGGACGAGCTCGGTTCACCTCGTTACCAGGCAGAGGTGCTTGTGGTGCTGGGAGACGTTGTCTCGCAGGTTGGTGACGTCGACGAGGCACGCGAACACTGGACTGCGGCGCATGGCATCTACTCCAGCAGTGGCGATCCGAAGGCAGCTGAAATCGCTGAGCGGCTTACGAGAACACCGTTGCCGCGTAGCAGTGATTCGTAGGCCGCGACGGCGACCTGGGTAACGTCGCCTGGCGGGGTGAGTGCCCGTTGATCGGGTCGGGCGGCCAGAAGTACACCCTGGCCGGTTACCTCTGCTGCGACCAGGACGCAACCAGTCAACTCGGCGAGGGTAACCGCGGCGAGTTCGGACGCCGCCTCTACGGACGGTGCGCGTGAATAGATCACGACGTCGGCCAGTTGGCATCGGCGCGGCAGCATTGTCCCTCCTCGATTCACAGCGTGACCGGGTTCGGCGATGGCACCGGTCGCAGCCGCGCCTCGCACTCAGGCTCGGCCAAATCGAGTAGGCGATACATGGTCTGTCGAAGAATCGCGGCCGCCTGGCCAGGACGCGAGGTCACGAGTTTGGCGATGTGTCCATCGTCCGGCTCGGCCCGCCGGAGTTGCGGAAGCAGCGCGCGCTCCACATCAAGCCGAAGCGCCACTCGGGCAACGCGGTCAGCGATGCTTCCGACCCGGATGGCCCTCTCCGGGTAGGTCGCCAGCGCGATGGGCTTCCCGATGGCAGCCGCATACTGGGTGGTGGATCCGTGATCACCGATCACCGCGTCGCTGGCGATCACCGTGGCGCGCCAGCCTTCCTCGGGCGGGATCACGAGCAAGCCGTCCTCGATGCAGTCGGCCAGCCATGTCGTGACCTGCCATCTGCCGTGCACAGCCCACACGCTGGGATGCAGCACGAGTGCAACCCGGCAATTTCCACGACCAGCCTCCCTCAGCAGTCGTCGGCACAGGTCGGGATGCTGGCCGAATGCGGACTCCGTAGACCACGTCGAACTGATCGTGAGGAGTTCTTGATGGTCGGCTATGCCAAGAGCGCGGCGGTAATCGCCCCTCATAGGTGCGCTGGCGACCAAGCGGTCGTAGCAGATGTCGCCGGCGACCACCGCCACCGGTAGTGCCTCTGGACATGAGTTTCGCAGCACGTGCACCTCGTGGTCGTGGGTCAATGCCAACGCCGCCGGTATGAGACGTCCCCTGTGAGTTAGCGTTTCTCGGGCGAGTCCAGAATGCGGTAGCCCGGCCGGTCCGGCGCTCCGGCTGTATTTCCGGGACATCAGACTGCTGGCGCCGTGTGGTACGACGAGGATCCGACCGCGGATCCGGTCGAGTTCGGCGTAGCTGGCGGCGAGCACCAGATCGAATTCGTGGTTGACGGCCTGGTGCCACGGAATCACCAAGCCGCCGCTTGAGGTCGCGAACTCGGTTGTACCGTGCCAAGACTCGTGTTCATCGGGAACGGTGTACAAGGTCTGGATCCTGTGGTCGCTCTGGAACAGGGACAGCAGATCCCTCAACCGGGTCCCAGCGGCGATCGTGGGGATTACCACCAGTACCGTGCGACAACCTGCCCGCGTCACACGTCGTTCGGAATCAAGCCCGATCGGTCCACGAATCCACCGGTCAAGCATCGTGGGTCCGCACAGCGCAGGGGAATCCGCTGGAGCAGTCGATAACCGATGCTCCGAAACCGCTGATGTCCATCTTGAGATGTCTCGTCACCAGTAAAACGACGTCGGCGACGCCCGGCGCAACGGGCGTGCTCCGCAACACGGTGCCATCGCGCAACCGCAGTTGTGGCACGTAGGGATCGTGATACGCGACCTCGGTCTGTGCCTTGAGTTCTTCCAGGAGTCGCACAGCAGCCGACCTCCGTACGTCGGCTACGTCGGGCTTGTAGGTCACGCCAGCAACGACGACTCGGCGTCCACGAAGAGAAAGCTGTCCCATGATGTTCCTCGGGATCGCGTTGTTCACTGCAATCGCAGCCTCCACCGATTCGGCAAGACAGCCGTGTCGACCTGCTGCTTCCGCAAAAAACTCGGCGCATACCGGAACGCAATCACCCCCGGCACCCGGACCGGGCTCGTGTCGGAGGAATCCGTATGGTTTCGTGGCGGCAGCAGCCAGCACCTCCGCTACCGCCACACCGAACCCCCGGCACACGGCGGCCAGTTCGTTCACCAGGGATATGTTGACCAGGCGAAACGTGTTCTCGAAGACCTTCGTCAGCTCCGCGGCACGAATAGAACTGACGGGTACCATCTGTTCCCCGAGGTCACCAAGAAACCGCATTCCCGCCGACAGACACTCTGCCGTCGCCCCGGCAATGACCCGCGGAACGCCTATACTCCGATCCCGGCCGGGGTCGAGTCGAACTGGAGAATGGACAACGTTAACTCGGGCTTTCGTGTGCTGCCTGAGTCGTGGAATGACGACCTCATCAATGAACCCTGGCGGACAGGTACTCTGTATGATCACAAGATCACCGTGACGTAGAGAGCCGGCCACGACGTCCACCGCGCCCACGAGATCTCTACTCGGTACGCAGAGCATATGCACTCCCGCTTGAGGCGGGGAATCAGCCTGGACTTTTAACGATCCTGTCAACAGACCCGCGAGTTCGGCGTCCGAGACAGCGGCTAGCCCGCAACCCGGCGTACCTGCGATAATCTCAGCGACTCGCACCGACGAGCTGTCCAGTCCAACGACATTGCGCCCGCCACGCGCCGCAGCAACCGCCATGGTCAGGCCGGTGTACCCCAGCCCGACGACTACGACATCAGTGACCATCGTGAATCTCCTTGGCCGCCCCAGCGTCCCCCGACTGGACCCGACCGCAAGACGATGTACTCGTTCCGAGATCGTCGCGAATCGCCCTCGAGGTTCCTTCTGTTTCCTCGGCAGCTGCGGCCTGTGGGGCCACTACAAACGTCCCTTTACACGGAAGTGTGACGACAAGACCGCGCTTTCTCAGAATATCAGTGGCTCGACGTGTGGTGCCGAGAGATACACCATATTGGCGCGCGAGATCCACTTCTGCGGGCAATACCTGGTTTGGGGCAAGCTCTCCGGAGGCGATTCGATGTGCGATGTGGTCCACCATCTCCTGGTAGAGATAACGTATCGCGTTACGGTCAAGATGGTAATTCATGAGTGACACTACTTCTCCTCCTTCAAAATGTCGTTTATCGTCACTCGTGGATGGACGTTCGTTGCGTTCCACACCGTGGCTAGGATTGGTACGGGCTCCGATGGTTCTTCGAGCCCCGCAGAGGCACAGTGCCTCGTCCAGATGTGGCTGCTGACCGGCTGACTTGTCTATTGGGCAGAACAGCCGTTGGCCGGTCGTCCCGGACGGCTCCTCGGTCCGGGTCAGCCCGCGGCCAGCGCACTCGTGGTTCGGTTTGTCGTTGTTCGCGCTCAATCCGAGCAGCAATGGCTGCCACTGACCGTTCGCTCCTAGCCCGGGCCTCCAACCGCAGCCGTCGCCTTATGCGCAGGAAGAGGCCCAACAGGTACATAACAGGCGACGCAAGGGTCAAGGCCTCGAACCAGGCCAGCGCGCTCATGCCAGCGAAGTGGTGCTGGTTCCTTCTGTCGGCAACGTGCTGTCCCGGAGGAGCAGCACTGCTCCCGTGCGCCGGACAGCCAAGGCCAGTCGCTTGGCCACTGACTTTGACTGCGACAGATGGCTCCAGTCGATCACCACGACACCTGCGCTGTCCGGCAATTCCAGCGCGTCCAGTAGGCCGGTGAAGCCCGGCCGTCGCAAGGAGTAAGAGCTGATCCCGACATCCCGGAACACGGTGCTCAAGTAACGGCCCTGGTCGACGCACCAGGAGACCAGTGCCTCGTAGGCGGCCTCGACCGCGGTGCCGTGGTCCTCTTCAGAGTGGAGGTAGCCGTAGTACACGGCTCGTTCGCGGTCGGGCATGTCAGAACCCGTCCCGCAGCCGACAAGCCAGCCGTACCTGCTCACAAGGCCATGTCATGCCGCAACTCGCGCACCGGGTGCTGTCTGGCTGGACAGCGTGCAGGTGGAGGTACAGGACGATCAGGCTGTAGAGCTGCGCTGGTTCTGGCACGCGGACGGGGCGCGTCTGGTGGAGGCTGTTCATGCGGCGCCGCCCGCAGGTTGACACCTGGGTGTGGCGCTCGCCCATTCGTGTGGTCATGGATAGCCGCTCCTCTCGGTTGTAGTGGAGCGACACCCGGTCTCGAGGACTGGTCGGCCATGGCGGCGATGGCGCGGGAGCCTGCCTGTGGCCGGGGAGGCGGGAAGTCGCCCGCGACCGGGTGCCTGGCAGAAAGCCTCGCTCCTGACGTCACGGCCAACTATCACGATCCTCGGCTAGAAGATATGCGTCGGACGCATACACACGGCCCGTTTCGCCGCGTAGGTTGATTACACTGTTTGTAGAACCGCGTTACTCACGGTAAGGGTCGGTTACGATATGGGGATGCGTCAGTCCGCGCGCTACTGCCGCTGCGGGACGCGGCTTGCCCAGGATCACCGTGACCCGATTTGTGCCGCCTGTCTGGAACAGCGACGGAATGCCCTGGTGAACGCCCCCGAGGTGCCGCCCGAGTTCTGGCGGACCGACCAGATGCGCGACGCGCTCAATGCTTGGCATATGGGCCTGGTCATCCAGGCATACCGCTACCACCCTTGGCACGGCCGACCCTTACCGCAAGGCGTGGTTGCCGGATGGTGCGGGCTCACCCAGACGCAGCTCAGCCGGCTGGAGAACGGCTCCGCCCCGCATGACCTCACGAAGCTCATGCAGTGGGCTCGTGTCCTCCGTATACCGGCCGAGCTGCTGTGGTTCAAGCTCCCGGGTACGTCCGTTCTCGCCATCAGCGCAGATGCGGGACTTCGTGAAGATGATTGGCAGGACGACGTGAACCGACGTGAAGTCTTGCGGCTGCTGAGCCTGGCGGGCAGCCTGCTCGCCGTTCCGGCCGCTGCCCAGCTGGATCTCGAGCGTTTGGCCGCCGCTGCACAGAGACCGGCTCGGTTGGATGTGGCTACCGTCGACGAGTACGACCGCGTGAACGCCCAACTTTGGCGGACGTTCTCGTCATCGAAATCCAAGCGGCTGACCCTTCCGATGGTGCGCAGGCAGCTCGATGTGCTGGCGCAGGCGCTGCAAGCCCCACAGGTCCCGACCATTCGCCAGCGGCTGTGCGTGCTGGCGGCTGACCTGTTCCAGCTCTGCGGTGAAATCTTCTTCGACAGCAACCAGTACACCGACGCGGCGCAGTGCTACTCCTTGGCGGCGAATGCCGGCAAGGAGGCCGAAGCCTTCGACCTCTGGGCCTGTGCCATGACTCGGCACGCCTTCCTCGGGGTGTACGAACGGCAGTTCGCCAAGGCAGTGCCGCTCCTTGACGGCGCGGCCGCGCTGGCGAAGCATGGCGACTCCAGCCTGGCCACCCGGCATTGGGTCGCTGCCGTCCAGGCGCAGACGTACGCCGGGGTGGGCGACATAGCTGCCTGTGAGCGAGCGTTGGATGAGGCTGAGCGGGTCACCCAGCTCAGCGGACAGGTACACACCAGCGGCTGGCTGCGCTTCGAGGGTTCGCGGCTGGCCGAGGAACGCGGTCGCTGTTACGTCGAGTTGCGGCGACCCGAGCTGGCCGAAGTCGCCCTTACTGACGCGTTGAGCCAAGACATCTCCGTCCGCCGCCGGGGGAGCTTGCTGGCTGATCTCGCGCTGGTCGGTATACAGCGCCGCGACCCTGATGAGCTCATCATGTACGGCAACGCGGCCCTCGACGCTGTCCGACAGACCGGTTCGGCCGGCTACGTCGGTCGCAGGCTGCATAGCCTCCGGCCGCAACTCAAGCCGTTCCTCGCGGACAGTCATGTTCGACACCTTGACCAGCAGATAGGCCAGCTCGAGACCGTCTCGGTTGCCTAGCCCCGAAGGAGCACGCGTTGTCCGAGGAACCCGGCCGCATCTTCCGTGAAGCCTGGATTGCTGGTGTCAAGCAGCACTACCCCGGCGAACCCAAAGGCAGCTACGTCACGCCGTGGGCGGACACACCGGAGTGGGAGCGGGCCAGTGCTGCGGCGGTGTATGAGCAGGTGCGGCAATTCGTGGAGTTGTCGGATGGCATGACCGCCAAGCTGACGCGGACGCAGAAGAGCCGCTTTGTAGCCGTGTGCTGGATTGCCCAGATTTACAAGCATATTCCAGACCCGAAGCCCGGGTATGTGGCGGACTGGGACGAGCTGCCAGACTGGCAGAAGGAAACGGATGCCGACATTTTCGAGACGATCGAGCAAGCGATTCGCGTGTAGCGCACCGCACTGTCATTACAAGAGATCTTTCGATATTTGAGTGATCATTTTATAGCGGAAGGTCGGTGTGGTCGACGAAGTTGAAGCAGGGCTGATAACTGGCGCCGACGCCGTCCAGGCCGCCTGTGCCGCGTCGTCGACTTCGTCGATGGTGGGGGCAGAGGTTGCCCGATGAGAGACGCTACGAGGCCGCGGGCTTCGTAAGCGCGGCATGACGCGAGCCTTGGCCTCGATGTCCTTGAACGCTTCGGTGCGGCTGTGTAGCGACGGGTGGGGTTGGCGGCTTCTTCGTCCAGTCGTGAGCCGGAGAAGGCGGCGACGGCAGCGAGGCGCGAGCGAGGTCCAGCCGGGGAAGCTAGCGGGCGTGAAGCTGCGCCCACCACGCGGACACACCGAGATCACCCGATTGGCCTATTGACCTTGGGGATAAACCCAAGCATTCTGGACAGTCCTACGTTGCGACGTCCAGTTGCCCGCGAGCTGACCGGAAGGAGAGTAGCGCGGGTGGTGGCGGTGTCGCAGCGCGGGCGCCACCCTGGTTGACCGGCCGGACGACCCTCCTCGAATGGGGGCGTCTGGAGTTGAGGTCCCGGTGGCGCGCAGCGTCCCGGCCGTGTCCAGTGCACGTGGCACCCTGATGAGGTGTCTTGGCGGTAATGAGGGTTCATGTACCGGCTATCTAGAGCCGGACCCCTTGAGCATCCGCGACAGTGCCCGAGACCGAAGGCTTCCGCGCTGCCGATCTTTTCGCCGTCCGGGCGTTCTGACGATCCCTCGCGTACGCCCCCGCTGGGTGCGCGCCTGATCGTCGTACGCCGCGCCCGGCCAGCCCCCATTACTTGTGTTGCACCTCACATTGGTTGCTGTGTCGCAAAACGGTCTCAAAACCCGTATTGCTTCACGCGGCGGCCTGTTGGGCGCTGTCCGGGTGGAAGTTGGCTGCTTGGTGTCGAAAAACGGCGTTGTTTCCGGCCTTTTGGGGTGAAGCCGGGGTCTCGTCCGGCCGCGCCCCGCGTGGGTGTCCGAGCGGGGCGGGAAATCGGTTCTGCAAAAACCGGCTGGTAACCGCGCTTTAGAGCAGTGCGGGGCTTGAAGGGAGGGATGCCGCTGGTGTGACCGGGACGTGAGCTTCGCGAGTGCTGAGAACAACTGAACAGGAGATGTCTGTGGTCTCGCCTCTGTGGCGGGTGGGCTCGTGCTGCCCGCCCGTGTCATCGACGCATGTCTTCGTGGGAGGGTTTTCCGTTGCTACACAACAACTTTAACACGCCGGAGATAGCAAGCGCGGCCCCGGCTGAGTCGGGGTCGTCATGCACGGGGTCGCCGCTGGCGCGGTTCGCGTGTGATCCGTGGGGGACGGTGAACGGGTTTATGGCGTGGGTGTCGCACACGCTGTGGTCGCTTATCCAGGCGTGGTGGCCGCTGCTGGTCATTGCGGCCGTGCTCGCGTTGGTGGCGGGCGCGGTATTGGTGCGAGTGGTGCGGCTGCGGCGCGCGCGGGAGATGGCGGGGGCGCGGTTTTTCGAGATCACCCCGCCGCACCGGCTGCCCGCTGAGGGTGCGGTGCCGTTATGGCGGCTGCTCGCGGCGAAACTCGCCGAACGGTCGTCCCGAACGCGAGTCGCGCTGGAGCTGTGGGCCGGCAACGCCGACGGGCGCATTCGCGCGGGCCTGTGGGTTCCGGGTGGCGTTCCGGCGCGGGTGGTCGCGCGCGCGGTGACTCAGGCGTGGCCCGGTTGCGGGCTGGCCCAGACCGCGCCGCCCGAGTTGCCTCGCGGCTCGGTGGGTGCGACCGAGCTGGTGCCGCGTGAGGGGCCGTGGGCTCCGCTGGTCGATCACCAGCACCGCCTCGAACGCGGACCGGTCGCGGTGGAAGACGAACCGTTGCGCGCGGTGCTGGACTCCCTGGCGGACATCGCAGCCGAGGGTCTGTTCGCCTCGGTGCAAGTGGTGGTGTCCCCGGCACGAGGCACCGGCCGACGTGGCCGGGGCGCGGCAGGCCGGCGCGGTCTGGCCGGGTGGATCGGCCTGGCGTTGCGCGGGATCGCGCGCGGCCTGCTCGCGATCGTGGACCTGTTCCTGTCCCCGTCGTCGTCTTCGTCGTCGCGCGCCTCGTCGCAGACGGCGGCCGAACTGGATCCGGTGGTGGTGGCGCGGCAGCGGGCGCGGGAGGCCAAGCAAAAGGCGGGGCCGCATCTGCGGGCCACCGTGCGACTCGTCGTCGCCGGAAGCCGCAAGTCACGCCCGGCGCGGCGGGTCAGTCACGATCTCGCGGGGGTGCTGGCCGCGCTGGCGACGGACGAGCACGTCACCGCCCGCCTGCGCGTCCGGCGCGCGGCCGGAAAGGTCTACAGCTACGAGCACGGGCGGGGATTCATCGCCAGCACCCGCGAACTCGCGGCGCTGTGGCACCTTCCGCACGAGCCGGGCAGCCACGGCCTGTCGCACCCCGAGGTGCCGCAACGCAAGGCCGACCGCGCACTTCCGCGCCTCGATGACTACCGCCACCGTGCCCGGCCACCACAACGCCCGAACCGGCGTACGGGACGCGACCACCGCGAGGGGTTCGGGGGTGAGCGGGATGCGGCCTGACACCCACGGCCAAGGCCACCACGGCAACGGCGGACACGACCCGAGTCACGACGGTGCGGGGTTGGTGGTGGCACCGTTCACCGACCCGGCCCGGCAGTCTCCGAAGCTGCTCGGCGCGACCACGACCGGTCTCGCCGAACTGGTCGGGGTAAGCGTGGCGGACGCGCGGCATCACCTGCACGTGCAAGGCGTGACCGGGGTCGGCAAGTCCACCTGGCTGGCGCATCACGTGATCGGTGAGGCCGAGGCGGGGCGCGGGGTGGTGCTGCTCGACCCGCAAGGCGACCTCGCCGCAGACGTCATCGACCGGCTGCCGGAAGGCTGCGGGGATCGGCTGGTAATCCTCGACCCCGACGAACACGCGGCACCGGCCGCGTTCAACGTCCTGCACGCCCCCGACCCGGCGTTGCGGGAGGTGGTGGCCGATGGAGTGGTGTCGGTGTTCCGCCGCCTCTACGCCGCCTCCTGGGGGCCGCGTATGGACGACCTCATGCGCGCCGCCTGCCTCACCCTGATCCGCCGGGACGGCTCGACGCTGGCCGATATCGTCCCGCTGCTGCAACACAGCGGGTTTCGGCGTGAGGTACTGGCCGAAGTCGGCGAACCGGAAGGGCTGGAAGGGTTCTGGGCGGCCTTCAACGAGGCCACCCCGGCGCAGCGGGGCCAGTTGTGCGCGCCGGTCACCTCCCGCCTGCGGTCGGTGCTCACTCGACCGTTCGCCCGCACCCTGCTCGGCGCGGCGCGGTCCAGTTTCACCCTCGCCGACGTCCTCGACGGCGGAATCCTCATCGCCCGGCTCCCGAAGGGAGCCATCGGGGAAGACTGCTCGCGGTTGGTGGGTTCGTTGCTGATCGCCGGGTTGTGGCAGGAGATCACCCGCCGCGCCACCCGGCCGCCCGCGCGGCGGCCGGACGCGACGATCGTCGTGGACGAGTGCCACAACTTCCTGCACCTACCCATCGGAGTCGAAGACGCCCTGGCCGAGGCCCGCGGCTACCGGGTCTCGCTCGTGCTGGCGCATCAGCATCAGGCACAGTTACCGCCGGACGTGCGCGAAGGGATCGACGCGAACGCCCGCACCAAGGTGTACTTCACGGTGTCGCCGGACGACGCACGCCGCCTGGTGCGCCATGTCGCCCCGGACATCGACGAACACGGCCTACGCCGCCGCCCGGCGTTCCAGGTCGTCGCCCGCGCCGTCGCGGGCGGCCGTGACACGCCCGCGTGCACACTGGACACCCTGCCGCTGCCACCCGCACCGCGTGGTCGTGGCGCGGCGCTACGGAAGGCCGCACGGGCACGTACGGGTTTGTCGCGGGAGGCGCGCGGCGACAGTGCCTCGGCGCGCAGGCTCGACACGACACCCGCCGCCAGCACGGCCGCCCAAGCGTTGCGGCAGCACTGGAACACCAACCCCAGCAACGCTTTCGGTGACGGCAATTCGGTGGACAACTCGGCAGACAATTCGTGGGCAACCTATGAGTTGCCTGGCGAGTTGCCGCCCGATGCCGCCTAAACCCCCTGCATAGGTCCGCTGTGGAGGAGTCATCCCGTGCCCCAACTTCCTCGGAATACCTACCCCCAACCCCCGAGGGTGCAACTACAACCCGCCAGCGCCGGCGAAGCGCTGGCCCGCTCACGCGGCTTAACTGAGCGGGACATGTCTTTGCTGTCCTACCTGGACCGGCACCGTGTACTCACTGCCTTACAGGTCACGCGCCTGCTGTTCGGCTCGCCGCACCACGCCCGCCACCGCCTCACCGCGCTCTACAACCGTGGGGTGCTGGCGCGGTTCCGGCGCGAGGTCTGGCCCGGCTCCCAGCCCTGGCGTTACACCCTCGGCCACGTCGGCGCGACCGTGCACGCTGCCGCCACCGACAACCCACTACCGAAACCCTCGACCGTCACCGAGAAAGTCCTACGGCTGGCGAACTCCCCACACACCGAGCACCTGTTAGGCGTGAACGAGTTCTTCACGCGCCTCGCCGGAGCAGCCCGCGCGCACAATGGGTGCGTGCTGCGCCAGTGGTGGCCCGAAACCATCACCGCCGACGCTTGCGGCGGGATCGTCCGCCCGGACGGCTACGGCGAATACACCGACCCGCACGGCACCCTCGGGTTCTTCTACGAACACGACACCGGCACCGAAACCCTCGACACCCTCACCGACAAGATCACCAAATACGCCGAACTTGCCCGCGCCGGTATCACCAAACCTGTCTTGTTCCGCTTGCCCAGCCTCGCGCGGGAACAGCACCTGCACGTCGCCATCACGCGCCGATGGCCTGCCGGGGTCCCCGTCCTGATCGCCACCACCGCCGCCGACCATTCGGCGCCGTGCGAGCCCGCGACGGACGCGGTGTGGCTGCCCGCCGGACACACCCGACACCACACCCTGACTGAACTCGCCGCACGAGGCGCGCACCGCCACCCGGCACCACGACGGAGGGCCGCATGAACAACACGCCCCCGCCACCCATCCGCTTCGCTGTCCGCTCTCGGCTGCGCGGCTGGCCTCGATGGCCGCCGCCCTGTCAGTGCCGGACGGGGGTTTCACCGTCGATCCCGCCGCCGGAACCGATGTGCGCACCGGCTACGCCGTGTCCGTGCATCCGGCCTGTGAACGCACCTACCCGCGCCGTGTCACCGTCGATGACCTCGCCGACTTCCTCACCTGCTCACCGGCTGTGCTCGCGCTGGTGTTGCCGGGGCAGGTGTTCGGCGGCTGGCGCGACCCCATCACCGGCCGCGTACATCTCGACGTGTCCGCCGTCGCGCCGACACTGGCCGCCGCACTTGCCCTTGGCCGCCGTACCGGGCAGCGTGCCGTGTTCGACCTCGCCGACGGACGGTCAATCCCCGTCCCGGCACGCACGCACCGGCGAGACGAGGTGGGACACCCGGTCTCTGCTGTCCCGCCGGGACGAGACCGCGAGTCTCGGCCAGTCTCGCCGGTCTCGGAACCCCTCTCGCCGATTGTCTCGGAGGTGACTACCCCGCCACACCACACACCCGCCCTGCTCGCCGATGCCGCCAAGGAGACACCCGCCGTGCCCGCCTCCACGCCGCGCCCATCCCGCGACACCACCACCGACACCGACAACGCCGACACGGGCGGTGTCGTACTGCCGCTGCACCAATCGTCCACGCGAAACAGCGTGTGGACGGTAGAGAGCATCGACACCGAACCCATGACCACCCAGCATTACGACCAAGCGGTGACCGTGCTGGCCGTGCTCATCGGACAGTGGAAAGACCGCCGCGATACCAGCGATAGCAACAAAAAAGCCGCCTAAAACGGCCGGGAAACCCGTTGCGTGGCTTCACTTTCCCGCCGGTATTTGGGACAATGAAGACAACGGGGGGATCACCGCCGCGACCAGCGGTTTCAAGTGATAGTTCGTAGCGTGCCGGGGGCTTGCGGAAACCTTGCACAACGCGGTTTCACGGCAAGTCCCCGGCACGCCCGCACGACACAAGGAGTCCGGCAACCATGACGCGATCGGCGACGAAACGACGTGGCCGCAAGACCACCCGCACCCTCGATGACCTCGACACGGTACGGGTCGGGATCTACGTCCGGCGTTCCACCGACGACGAACACCAGCCCTACTCCATCCAAGCCCAAGACAACCGCCTTGAGTCCTATGTGGATTCGCAACCCGACTGGCGTTTGGTGAAACGGTTCCACGACGACGCCTCCGGCGCGACCACCGACCGCCCGGGGCTGCAACGAGCGCTCGGTGCCGCCCGCGCCGGGCTGATTGACGTGCTGCTGGTCTACCGGGTGGATCGGTTCTCCCGGAACCTGTCCGACATGGTGACCCTGCTCGACGAACTGGAAGAGTGCGGGGTGGTGTTCCGGTCGGCCACCGAGCCGTTCGACACCGCGACGCCGATGGGGCGGATGCTGGTGCAGATGCTCGGCATGTTCGCCCAGTTCGAGCGCGCCACCATCATCGATCGCGTGATCAACGGCATGGAGCGCAAGCACGCCAACGGCAAATGGAAGGGCGGGAAACGCCCCTTCGGCTACCAGGTGGACAAGACCACCGACACCCTTGTGCCCGACGAATCCGAAACCGTGATCGTCAGGTTGATCTTCGATCTCTACACCCGCGATCGGCTCGGTACCCGCTCGATTGCCAAGGTGCTCAACGACCGAGGACACCGCACCACCACCGGCGGACGCTGGTCCGGACACCAAGTACTACGAGCACTGAACAACCGCGTCTACCTCGGCGAACTCTCATTCCGCGAGACCACCAAGACCGGCACCCACCCCGTGCTCATCACGACCGAGACGTGGGAGAAAGCGCAAACCATCCTTGAAGCGCGGGGCGAGTCCCACGCCCACCGCGCCTCCTCCGGCTCGGACTACGTGCTCACCGGCCGCCTGCGCTGCCCGAAATGTGGCAAGCCCATGATCGGGACACGGGCCACCGGGCGGAACAAGACCTACCGCTACTACACGTGCTGGAACCTCGCCCGCTACGACGCCACCAAGTGCGACGCCAAGCGCTTGAACGCTGATGCCGTAGACGCCGCCATCCTCGACGCCCTGGCCGACTTCTACCGCACCCGACACGACCTCATCACCGACGCCATCACCGCCCAGCAAGCCCAACACCGTGCCACGCACGCCGATCGCCGCGCCGAACTCACCACCGTCCACGCCCAGATCACCAACACCGACCAGGCCATCGAGCGCTACCTCACCGCGTTCGAGAACGGCACGATGGACGAAGACCTCGTCGCCGACCGCCTCACCGGCCTACGGGCACGGATCAAGGAACTCCGCGCCCACCGTGACCACCTCGTCGCAGATCTCGACGACGGCCCAACCGCACCCGACCCGGCAACGTTGGCCGAAGTCGCTGATCACATCGGCGACGTGATCGCCGATGGTAGCCACAACCACACCAAAACCCTGATCGAAGCCCTCATCGCCACAGTCACCATCACCGGACCCAACACACTCAAGCCCGTGTTCCGCATCCCCCAACCCCGCGCAGACGAGGTCGCAACCGCTCAACCAGCGGAAACAGCCCCGAAAGAAACGGTTCGCACAATGACTACATCGGTGGGCCGGGCGGGGCTCGAACCCGCGGCCAAGGGATTATGAGTGCCCGAAATCACATTGCACAGGGCTGATAGGCAGGCAGGGCTGGCGTCAGTGGGTGGCTTGAGGGACCGGCTGGCAGTCGGCGGCAACATTTCATGGACAGGTCTATGGACAGGTTCTGCCGTGTCTCGCCACCTACCCGCGTCATTGTTGAGCCGAGGCTGTCGGCGTGCAGCTCGAAACGTTGCGGGTCAGCACCATGCCGATGGCTGAGGGGGACCTGAGCGAGGTAGGTGGGTCTCTGCGAGGTCTGGACTCTGGTCCATGTCGGTGGATGAAATTGCGTCGCCATAGTAGAATTGAGTCAATTAAAGATTTCATGCAACACTTCGAGGGGGTTTTGAGTTGGAGAATAAGTATTGGCTTCTGGAGTGGATGGACTCATGTGAGATTAGGTCGGCTCGCGACGTTGAGAAGGTCATCGTCGAACCGGAGAAGTTTCAGGAACTGAACTCTATAGCGGCAGAGGCAAGCGCGAGCCCGGGGGGAAGTCCCCGAACGAATAATCCCATAGTTGCAGGTAGGGGGATTGATCTATCCGGCGAATTAACGGGCGCCGATGAACACGAGCTGATTGATGAAATTGACCGTGCGTTTGGTGTGGCGTGGCATTACTTTGATGAAGTGATCGTTGAGGGTTTGTCAGCTCGGCGATACATGAAGATGATTTCGAATAACGACGATGATCTGGCGCGTGGGAGGGTACGCGCACACTGCATTCTTCTCTTGCACCTCCGTAAGATTGGTGCTCTTGACAGCGTTGTTTTTCGACAAAAGCCGGATCCTTGTGTTCGACACGGTGATGACGCATCGATACTCGAAGACGCGGGACTCAAGCGGATCCTAGACGATCGAATGAGTATCGTTGAAATTTTAGCAGAGGGGACGCTGCATGATATAGAGGATCATTACTTTTGGGCGGGAGATGGACATTTCCATTACGTCTATGAGCATCCTCTCGTTGGTGTTGTGCGGGGTGGCATTGAAGGATCTCCTGCTGGGTATGAAGTAGGCGAACTTAAAAGATTAATATCGAGCAATATATTCGATTTATATGCTACTTATGCGGCCGCCGATGTCGCGATCGCCTCGGAATGCTCCGCGCCTTTGGCGACGATGTCACCCATTCTTGAGTCAATCTTAGGCGGGAGCGGTAGCAAGACTGCGGTAGATACTAGGAGTCTTGTGAATGATGTGGCCATAGAGATTGGTCTACCGATCCTGCATGGAGTTTCTGCTTCGGACCTGCTGAAGATCCGAGAAGATGAGAGCGACGCATTTGAACGATTCCGTGTGGCACTGCGTACAGTGATCAACGAAGTGGTTAAGAAAAGCGATCAGAGTGTGAATCCAAGCGGAGCTGCTGTTAGTATAGTTGAAGAATTTCTTATTCCGGCGTTACATGACATTGACCAGCGTCTAGGTGTTGCACGGAAGGCGCTGACTCGAAAATCTGTCGCGAATGTATCAGTCGGCGCCACTGCCGTAGTCGCTGGCCTTATTGCTGGAATTCCGCTGCTGCTGCCGGCCGGAATTGCGTTGGGCATGGCCGTTCCGGGTGCGAATCTTGCTAAATATCTGGAAGAAAAAGGCCAGGTCGAGCTATCTGACATGTACTTTCTCTGGAAACTTCAAAATAGAACTGTGAGGTAGGTGAGATCATGATCAGAAACCCTTACAAGTTTAGCCGACAATCGTCCATCAGATTTCATCCGGAAAATCCACTGCTGATCCTCAGGGCGTTGCGGCTTGTAACTCGGTTGCAGACGCGCCTACCTGGCGCACGTCTACACTTCAACGCCTTTGATTCGTTTCGATGCACGTCGGTAGTACCAATTAGAAATGGGTTCGTCCCTGCTTATTATTTCGGCGTACTGTGCTTCGATGCTCTTTGTCGCCGAAGCTAACTCTTCGATATCTTTGTAATACTTGGACAATTCTAGGACTGTAGAAGTAGTGTGGCGGAGTTGAGTGTATCGCCGAGCCGATTCTCTGAAGGACGGTGCTTTTCGCTCTGCTCCGAGGAACGACCCTGTGGCGGACACGAGTCCTGCGGTGGCTGACGCTATACCCCATGCTTTCGGAAAATCGAGTGCGACCAGGGCGCCGGCGATAGCCGAAATCAATGCTGGAACGAATACGATCAACTTTCCCAGAAGTTGAGCCCCTTTTGCTGCTTCGAAATACGATTGCGCCGTGTACGTTGCATTTTGGTAGATGCGGTCAAGAACCTTGCGGTATGCATCCGCTTCTGGTCTCTTCAAGGTCAATCTACCTACCCCCTATTTCTCGGTAATGGTACGGATGGTCCATCAAGCAAATAATGCGCCGTCCATTGGGTGTCTGTTTTCTCTGAGCACAGACTCTCTAGTAGTTTTCTCGGGCAGTACCTCGCCTCGTATGCTCCAATCAGCAGTGAGCGTCTAACAAAGAGATCTGTCTCATTTTGATAAATAAATATAAGTCGCTGTCCGTCACCTCTTCCTGAATTGCGACCGACATAGCGGCTTGAATATTCACGAAGGATCACATTCTTGTTTTTGTCTTCGATGGCAGCCCAGGCAAGATCCTTCACGTATTGGTCCTTTTTGTCACGGCTCAGAAAGAACTCGATGATCTGGCGATCGAGTGTTGGATTAGTAATCAAATCCGACTTTCGGGAAATACGGGTTAAGTAGCGGCCGATATTGGTCGATATATCCTTGAACTTATATAGGTAGTCAAAAATTTCCTTGGCTAAATGAGGATTTTGCTCTATGTTACCAAGGCACCAGCTAACGGCATGCTTGTCTTGCAACAGCCCTAGCCGGTAGAGTGCAAATCTGAAGTCTCGAGGGCTGACTTGGTCGGCCTTGACGACCTTGTCGAAATACTTCTCGACAGCGGCGGCCGCAGCCTTCCCTTTGGTTTGAACTTTGTAACTGATCGCGTCCTTTTCCGAGTCCTCGAAAGCCTTCAGGGCGTCGGCTGGATCGTATATTCGTGTCTTGGAGGTGGACATCGGTAGTCGACGTGCTCGCATTAGGTGGTTAACCTCGAGGAGGACTGATCTCAACTCGCTCCAATCGCCACCAAAAATGTCAATATCATCGGAAAAACGTAAATAATCCACTCGGTTGCGAGCAAGGAAGTCGTCGATAGGTGATAGGTAGAGGTTTGCGAGAATTCCGGAAACCTCGGGTCCCTGAGGAAGTCCCCAAGCTTCTCTGCTCTGTTGATAGCCATCCAAAAATAGCTTAAGTAAACCGGTGTTGTAGTCTCGAATCTCGAGCTCATCGATGTCGTTCATCAGAGTGTCGAAATCCACGCTCTCGTAGAATGAGACGATGTCCGTCTTAGCGAGCAGTGTTCGCTTACCTTGGCGGAGTTTGCGCCTGGCAAGTCGTTGCATTCGGACCCAAGACCGAATGGGTGCCCAGAGGCCGTGCTGATCTCGACGCCACCGATGGCTGTAGACAGCACGTGGCTGTCGATGCATTTGGCGATTTGAGCCACGAGGGCGGTATATAGTAGGTAGTCTTCAATCGAAAATCTGGCAAGTGGCCTGACATTGATTGCGTCTTTGGGTTTATCGACAATGATGAAATTTTTGGGGACCGTTTCGCCAGCCTCTATTCGCGCGAGCACCGAATTACATACCCCAGCCTTCGAATGTGTGACGTCCGCCCATTCTATAATATCACCCAATGAGGTGATCTCAGCAAGATCAGCTTGGTGGTGGGGGGGCTGGGCGGTGATGGTATGGGGTGATGCACCGGTTGGCTGGTGGTACCGGTGAGGTGTGGGCGGGGAGCTCCTGATAGGACTGGATTTGCGAAGATCAAGTCCAAGGACAGGGGCTCCCCGTGATTGCCTATCGTGCCATGCTCGACGTGCCGCGTGAACTCGCCCAGTACATCAGCCGACTTCTCCACGCTGAACGCCGTCAGCGTGGTACCCGCAAGAACAGCAGGGCGTTGACCTGCTTTCGCCAGGCAGTGCTGGGGTTGCGCTGGTTCCGTCAGGACGTCGATGTCA
>NZ_JAFB01000043.1 GCF_000519205.1 Amycolatopsis taiwanensis DSM 45107
TGGTCCAGCAGTTCTTCCGTGGCAGCTGCGACACCAGTCCTAGCAACAGTTTCTCCGCCCGGCGACGGGGCTCGACCCGGCTGAAACGGCCCGCGATCCGCCCCGTCAGCTCATCGAACATCGCCCGCCAGCGGGCAGGGTCTATGCTGGCGCCCGCGGCCGCCAGCCGATCTTGGGAAGTCCACACAACCGACCATGATCAACTGGCGGCCGCACCCACTTCAGGCGCCCCCTCATCAGCCCCGATCACGAAGTCCGGCTGGAGTATTAGGCGGCGAGCCTTTCTTTGCCTTTGCCGAACCGGACCCGGCACAACCCGTACTCGCCTCCAGCCGATACCAAGCTGGCAGGACGGTAGGGAGTCCCTGCTTCAGGGCCTTAACCTGCAGGTTGGCTCGTCAAACCATTGTCCACAACGGACCCGATTCTCAAACTGTCGCGAATTCGCATTCACTGCAATTGGCGGCAGATGGAACATCGGAACGAAAACCAGCGCTAAGCGCCAACGTTGCTGGGCGGTGAACTGTGGATGCGAGACCGCACGAGCACCTTTCTGAACCTTGAATTTCGGACAATCTTGATGGACTCATGCCAGCTGGACTTTCGGATCAGGTTGTCAATTTCCGAAATGGTCTGCACGTGTCCAGATGGGCCAACGAGATCGCCCTGGCCGTACGTGAGGCGATCGCGTCAAGGCGACCTCAGACGGCGAACGGCGACGCGTAGCCGAGGCTGCCGGACCACTCGTGCAGGTCCTCATCAGCCAGATTGGCCATCAAGTCATCGATGTAGGAAGAGATTTCGGGCTGCCGCCGCAAGGAAGTCATTGACAAGCACGCCGAGGACGCTTTCGACGTGAGAAAGCTTGGGCTCCAGGCGGGCGTGCAGCTCCTCTGTGGTGGCGTACGGCCGGAAGTACCCGACTTCACCGATGACGCACATCGACTCTTCGAGCAGAAGCTCCGCGTCGTTTTTGTATGCCCGCGGACGCGTATGGCGCTGGATTCCTCAGGGGCTGGCCGAATTTCCATCCTCCACGATGTTCGATGATCCTCCGGCGCGGAATCGTACGGGCGCGGACTGACAAACCACGAAGTCCTTCCAGCCATCGACCTTGCGGACTGCGGGACCAGGCACTCCGACGACCGTTGACTGGAAGGGCAGGCGACAATGTCAGGCTCGGACGGTGTCGATGTGGGTCTCGACCCAGTCGCGAAGGCCGGCCAAGGGGCGGGCGGCTCCTCGTCCGAGCTCGGTGAGCTCGTACTCCACCTTGGCCGGCACCGCCGGGTAGACCGTCCGGCTGACGAACCCGTATTCCTCCAGCCGACGGAGTGTGCGAGTCAGTACCTTCGGGCTCACTCCCTGGAGCCGTCGCTGTAGTGCGCCGAACCGCTGCGGCCCTGCTTCGAGCGCGCCGATCGCGAGGGCCGACCATTTGGTGGCCAGCACCTCCAGGACGTCCCGACACGGACACAGGGCGGCGTACACGTCGTGTTCGTCGTGGACGCCACTGTCGCAGCGCTTACTCACAGGCGGCCTCCTCACCAGCAAGGCTACCCAATGGGTAGTGGGAACCCTTGCGGGTAACCACGACTTTCCGCATAGCGTTGGCGTTTGTCCGAACGAACGCACCGGTGGAGACGAGCAATGGCAGCAGTCATGGATGGGGGCGCGACCATGCGCGCCATGGGGATCAATGGCTTCGGCGGCCCCGAAGTGCTCACGCCAGTGACCGTGGCACGACCAGTGCCCATGCCGACCGAAGTTCTGGTCCGCGTCTACGCGGCGGGCGTCAACCCGCTGGATCTGCGTACCCGGGAGGGGTTGCCGACGCCGGCCGCCGACGCGCTCGGGACACCGCCGCACATCCTCGGGTGGGAAGTATCCGGTGTGGTGGAGGAAACCGGCCGGGGTGAGTTCCTGTTCGCCCCGGGCGACGAGGTGTTCGGGCTGTTGTGGCTGCCTCGCCCCGCCGGCGCCTACGCCGAGTTCGTCGCCGCGCCGTCCCGGCAGTTCGCCCGCAAGCCGGTCACCATCGACCACGATCACGCCGCCGCGGTTCCGCTCGCGGGACTCACCGCCTGGCAGGTCCTGACCGATCTGGCCGGCCTGCGTCCGGGACAGCGAGTGCTCGTCCACGGCGCGGGCGGTGGCGTCGGGCACCTCGCCGTGCAGTTCGCCAAACGTCTGGGTGCGCACGTCACCGCGACTGCAAGCAAAGGCAAACATGACTGGCTACGCGAGTTGGGCGCGGACGAACTCATCGACTACCGGGAGATCCCATTCGAGCGGGTGGCACGCGACATCGACATCGTCCTGGATCTCGTCGGCATGGTGCAGCCCGACACCGCGCTGCGCTCGCTCGAAGTCCTGCGGCCCGGTGGCCTGTTCATTCCAGTCGCGCCCGGCCGGCCGGCAGGGTTCGCTGAGCGCGCTGACGCGGTCGGTGTCCGCCTCGCGCCCGAGCCACTCGTCGAGCCGGACGGTCACGGTCTGGCCCGGCTCGCCGCACTCATCGACAACGGCGAACTCGACGTCCACGTCGATCGCGTTTTCCCGCTCGAAGAAGCCGCGAATGCTCACCTCCATGCCGGGAAGGGCGCAACCGGTAAGACGGTCCTGCACGTCGTCCGTTGACTCTGGACACCCACCGTGGTCACGGGACAGTGGACCGCCCGCTGTGGTCGTCGATCATCGACGAGATCGCCGCGGTCACGGGACTCGGCCCGCGCCAGGAGGGAAACCGGCGCGACCGCGTGAACGGCGGGGGAGTCACCGGCGTGTCCAATATGGAACAGTGGACCGACCCGGTGAGACCGACAGGAGGTGGCTGGCCGAGTGAACTTCGACAGTCACGCCAGTGGGATCGTGTCCTTGGCCGTGGCCACGGTCAACCTGCTGACCGCTGGTCATGCGCATGGCCGCGAATACCGGGCCGAAGACTGCACCGGGCAGGTGAGATCGCTGCTCCGGCCGCCGCGGACACGGGAGCTGTCGGAGCGGGATGTCGATCGACTCCGTGACTACGCCGCCAAGCTGCGGCAGGTGTTCGCCGCCGTCGATGCGGGCCGGGTCGACGACGCCTGCGAGCAGACCAACGCGCTACTGCGCGAGACCCACGCGGTGCCGGTGTTGAGCAGGCACGACGGCGAACCGTGGCACCTGCACTTCCATGCCCCGAACGCGGATTGGGCCCGCAGTTGGGCGGCGGCCATGGCGACCGGTCTGGCCGTGGTGCTCGGCAACCCGATACACGACCGGCTCGGCGTGTGCACCGCCCCCGCCTGCGACCGTGTGTTCGTCGACACCTCGCGCAACGGCACCAGGCGGTTCTGCTCGACGTCGTGCCAGAACCGGGTGAAGACGGCGACTTTCCGCGCACGCCAACGGGTTGGCTGACTCAGCGGGTCGCGACGGTCATCCTGCGGGCCCGTTCCACCAACTCCCGCGCGGCCGGGCTGCTGGGCCCGCCCGCGCGCCACGCCCAGGCCAGCCGCCCGCGCAGCGGTGGCCGGTTGATCGCGATCGGCCACAGCCGATCCGATCGCGCCTGCGCGAACTCCCCGGGCAGGATCGCCACGCCCAGCCCGCGCTCGGCCAGCGCGGCGACCACACCCGGATCACTGGCTTCGAACGCGATCACCGGGGTGAACCCGGCCGCCGCGCACGCCTGGTCGAGGTGCGTCCGCAGGCCGGTGCCCGCGGGCAGGCTGATCAGCGGGCGGCCGCGGAGCGTGTCGATCGAGATCGTGCGCTGCGCGGCCAGTTCGTGATCATGGCTGACCGCGGCCATGATCGGTTGGTCGGTGATCACCTCGATGTCGATGCCTGCCGGGGTGGTGCTGCCGAGGCTGATGATCGCGGCGTCGAACCGGCCGCCGCGCACGCCCTCGACGAGTTCTTCGGAGGTGGCCTCGGCCAGGGTGATCTCCACCGCCGGGTGGTCCTCATGAAAGGTGGCGAGCAAGGAGGGCAGGTCGACGGCGTGCGAGGTCACCATGCCGATGGCGACGTGCCCGCGGAGCAGCCCAGTGAGCTCGTCGACCGCCAGGCGTGCACCCTCCACCGCGGCCAGTGCGGAGCGCGCAAACGGCAGGACCGCCTCGCCGGCCGCGGTGAGCCGCACCGACCGTCCTGACCGGTCGAGCAGTTCCTGGCCGAGTTCGCGTTCCAGGCGGCGGATCTGGGCGCTCACGCCGGGCTGCGCGACATGCACCCTGGCGGCCGCCCGCGTGAAGTTCCGTTCCTCCGCCACCGCGACGAAGTATTCGAGCTGCCGCAACTCCATAACTGTTGATTCTAGCCTTCAGACGAACTAGTTGTTGGACTTATGGCTGGGCTGCGCACAGGCTGGACTCATGACCAACGAACGCGAACGGGCCGCGCAGCCCGAAGATCTGGCCAGGTTGTTCGTCGAACGGTGCAACGCCAATGACGCCGAAGGACTGGCCCAGTTGTATGCACCGGACGCGGTGATCGCCTATCCGCCGGGGTCGACCACCGTGGGGCGGGAGGCGATCCGGGCCGTGCTCGAACGGATGCTGGAACACGCGCCGGCGCCGTTCGCGATCGAGGAGCCGCTGCCCACCGTCTACTACGGCGACCTCGCCCTCACCTCGACCCGTCCCGCCGACAACACCGGCGGCCGGGTTCAGGTGGCGCGCCGCCAGCCGGACGGGACCTGGCTGCGGATCATCGACCGGCCCGAGGTGCGGAGCTGACGTGCTGGGTCGCCGGTGTTGGCGTTAGGGGTTCCTCCGCTGAAACACCGGCAAGTTGTCATCCGCGCTGGTCCTGAGCGTCCCAGCAGGGTGCTGATGACCTGCTTCCGCGGCACGGCCGTGGTTGACTCGGCATGACGGCAGCATCCCTGGCGCCGAGGAGGAGCAAGGATGCGCTCACCAACGCAGGTCACGAACGTCGCGGAGCTTGCCGAGGCGCTCGAATCGGGCGTCCGGGAGATCGGGATCGAGGGAACGATCACTGGCTCGCCGATGATCACCATCCCGCCCGGTGTCACACTGCGCGGCGGCACCCTGCGGTTCGGCGCGAAGGGGGTGCGCCTGACCGCGGACAACACCCTCGACGGCGTGACCGTGCTGACGGCCGACGATGAGGTCGCGATCCTCAACGACACCGGCGTCGGCGACATGGGAACGCTCACCCTCCGCGACGTACGGGCCGTCGGGCAGGTGCTGCTCGTGGCCGAGGGCGCGATCCGCGCCGGGCATGTGCAGGTCGAGGGACTGTGGATCGACCGGGCCGACGTGCGCGGACGGTCGCGTCGTCCGCACGGTTTCGGGGTCGAAGCGCTACAAGGCGCGTTGACGGTCTGGAACCTGCAGGCCGATCCTGCGGTGACCATCACCGCCGAGTTGCTGGACGTGTCGGTCGGTACCGCAGTCACACCGGTGCGGGGCAGCGGGGTCTTCGCCGGTGGCCACGGAAACTGGGCGGGCAAGGGCGATGGCGGCCTGCTGCGCGTCTCGCACTTGCGCACCGGCGAGATCCACACCGACGGCGGCATCCCGGAGGCCACCCCGGACCTGATCTCCGGTGGTGTCTTCGTCATCTCCGGGGCTGTGGTCGACCAGGTCACCAACGCGGGGCCGACCACGACGTACGGGCAGAACGACATGGTGCTGGACAACTGGGGTGATGTCGCCACCTGGACGGTCACCGCGCCGGTCACCTCCAACGGCCCCAGCGGCATCGGATTCGTCAACTTCGGCACCATCGACAGCCTCGACGTGCGGGCCCCGATCCAGACCAACGGCAAGGGCGCCCGCGGGTTCAACCTCTACGACGGGTCGCTGCGTGAAGCGCGTTTTGCGCGCGTGGCCACCACCGGCGACGGATCGGTGGGGATCCAGGTCAGCAAGCCGATGGGTGTCCTGTCGGTGTCCGGAGACGTGACGACCAGCGGCGGTGAGGGACTGAGCCTGGTCAAGGGAGTGCAGGTCCTCCTCAAGGCCGTTGCCCTGAGCATCAAGCCGGGAGGCGAGGTCGAGCGCATCTCCGTTGGTGGGACGATCGCTACCCGCGGCGATGGTGTCAACGCCGTGGAAATAGCAGGAAGTGTGGGCCGGTTCGAGGTCGGGGGCGGCATCCGCGCGGATGGCAAGAACTCCGATGCCGTCCATGTCACCGGGAACGTCCCCGGACTCGACTCCATCGAGCTTCACGCCGCTGACGGCCGGAGCCTGGTCAGAACCTCCTGAAAAGCTGTTTCAGTTGACGATCCCTCAGTGAGACGGTCCGGTGGCCAAGACCTGCCGGGTTCGCTATTCATCACCGTTCGGCGGTTTCGAGGATTCCGCTGCCGAGATACCCAGCGCGGACAGGAAGGCCGCGGTGGCGGGGGAAAGCGGGAAGCGACTCCAGATCAGGTACTCCATGCGGGCGGGAGCGTCGCGGACCTGAAGGATGGACAGATCGCGGAGTTCGGGCACGAATGCGGCGGGCAACATCCCGATCCCCAGGCCCTGCCGGATCAGGCCGGCCATGAAGTTCACGGTCGTCACTTCGAAGGCGACCTCGCGCCGGACTCCGGCCGCCACGAACGCCTCGTCCGACTGGGCCCGCGCGGCGGTTCCGGCGGGGAAGTCGACGAACGGTTCAGCCGAGAGGCGCAGCAGGTCCACGTCATCCTCGTCCGCCAGGGGGTGGCCGAGTGCCACCACGGCGACCAGGTCGCCGCGCGCCAGTTCGCGGCCGCGAACCCCCTTGGGACGCGCGTTCACCGGTATTCCAAGGAACGCGACATCCAGGGTGCCCTGTCGCACCCGTTCGACCAACTCCAGGCTCGCGCCCGAGCGGAGACTGATCCGCACCTTTCGGTGGCGTGCGTGGAAGCGCTCCAGTACCGCTGGCAAATCGACCGCCGTGACGGTGGAAATGGCGCCGATGGCGAGCGGGCCGCGGATCTCACCGGAGGCGGCCGCCACCTCGGCCAGGGCCCGCTCGGCGGCGTCCAGAGCCTGCCGGGCCGCGGGGAGGAACGCCTCGCCGGCCGGGGTCAGCCGGACGCGGCGGCTGGTGCGGTCGAACAGCTTGGTGCCCAGTTCGCGTTCCAGCCGGGCGATCTGGTGGCTGAGCGCGGACTGGACGACCAGGCACTGCTCGGCGGCACGGGTGAAGTTGCCCGTCTCCGCGACGGCGACGACATAGCGCATCTGCTGAAGCTCCACGAAGCAATCGTGACTCACGATCGATCTATATGACAAACATGTATTGGACTCATTGATCGTCGTGCCCGAGGCTAAGTGCATGACGACGAGATCCAACGTGGATGGTGGCGGTCTTTCACGCTGGCTGCTTCTGCTCATGTCGGTGGCCACCGGACTGGCGGTCGCGGGCAACTACTTCGCGCAGCCGCTGCTCGACCTGATCGGCCGCGAACTGCGCCTGGGCCCCTCGCTGGCTGCGCTGGTGGTCACGGCCGCCCAGGCCGGGTACGCACTGGGGCTGTTCCTGTTGGTACCGCTGGGAGATCTGGTGGAACGGCGACGGCTGGCCGTGTCCCTGTATGCGGTGACCGCGGTGTTTCTGCTGGTGGCGGCCACCGCCCCCAACGGCACGATGCTGTTGGCCGCGACGGCCCTGACCGCGCTGACCTCGGTGGGGGCACAGGTCGTGGTGCCGTTCGCGGTGACGCTGGCGACCCCGGGCGAGCGTGGCCGGGTGGTCGGCACGGTGATGACCGGGCTGATGCTCGGCGCCTTGCTGGCGCGCACCGCCTCCGGGGCGCTGTCGGAGTTGGGCAGCTGGCGGACGGTCTACTGGGTGAACGCGGCTCTGATGGCGCTGATGGCCGTGCTGCTGCGTGTCTTCCTGCCCCGGCTCGGCGGCGACGGCCAACGCCTTTCTTACCCTGGTCTGCTTCGCTCGACGGTGGCGATGTTCCGGTACGAGCCGCTGCTGCGGTGGCGGGCGGGTATCGGCGCCTTGAGTGCGGCTTCGTTCAGCGTGCTGTGGACGGCGCTCACCTTCCTGCTGGCGCAGTCGCCGTACAGCTGGTCGGAGTCGGCCATCGGCCTGTTCAGCCTGGTCGGCGCCGCGGGTGCGCTGACCGCCTCGGTGCCGGGGCGACTGGCCGACCGCGGATACGTACAGATCGTGACCGGCGTCGGGACGGTCGTGCTGTTGGCGTCCTGGCTGACGATCGCCATCGGCGCACGCTCGCTGGCCTGGCTGTTCGTCGGCGTGATCGTGTTCGACCTGGCGTACAAGGCTGTGCTCAACAGCAACCAGAACGTCATCTACGGACTCCGGCCCGAGGCTCGCAACCGGATCAACTCCGCCTTCATGACCTCCTTTTTCGCCGGCAGTGCGGCAGGCTCTGCGCTGACTTCGGTGGTCTGGGTGCGCGGCGGCTGGACCAGCGTGTGCGTCGTGGGTGCCTTCCTCTCGGCTGGGACCGTCGCACTCTGGGCACTGGAGCGCATCACGGTCAACCGGACGGCGGGAAAGCTCCTGAAGACTTCAGTTCGCCAAAGCCATGATCCGGCACCGGTCGCCTCGACCAACTGATCCGTAGCCAGCGCCCTTGACCACAAGAAAGTGGGCCGGTAGCCAATCGGCTACCGGCCCGGACCATGCGGATCGGTCTATTCGTCAAGAGCCAACGTCAGATCGCGACTCCCGCTGAGACCATGAACCGCTGCGTCAGCCCCACCACTGGTTCGTCGCGCCGCCGACGTAGTCCCACAGCTGCACGATGGTGCCGTCGCGACCCGACGTGTTGAGGTCGGCATCCAGGTACCGGCCGCTGTAGGCGTTCTGGAAGCGCTCGAACCCCTCGGGAATCACGATGTCGTCGAACCACTGGTTCCGTGCGCCGGCCACGTAGTCCCACAGCTGGATCTTCGTGCCGTTGCGGTTGATCGTGTTGAGGTCGGCGTCGAGGTACCGGCCGCTGTAGGCGTTCTGGAACCGGTAGTAGCCCTCGGGGATCTGCGTGATGTACCACGCCTGGTTGGCCGGGACGGTGCCGTCCGGGAACATGATGCAGCTCCACAGTTGCACCTTGGTGCCGTTACCGTTGATCGTGTTCAGATCGGCGTCCAGGCACCGGGTCCAGTCGGACACCGGACCCAAATAGTACGCCTGCTGTGTGGCCTGCTGCGTGGCTTGCGGCGCGATGCCCGGCGAGGACTTCGCGACCTTTACGGGTCGGAGCTTGAGCGTTACGGGTGCCGACCCCGTCGGTTCGTCGGCGCTGGCTACCGGCGCGGTGAACAGCGTCAGCGCGGCGGCAGCCACGGAAACGGACGCAAGCAAGCGCAAGGTTCTTCGCATTGACTTCCCAGTTCTCGTGAGGTGGCGCCGCTCGTTGACCCCGACTGGGCGCCCGGGTAGTTGATCTTTCCTGTCCGATTGTGGCCTAGTCAAGATAGTTTTACGGTTGGTAGGAAATTCACGTATTGACCCATTCGTGCGAAACTGAACTATCCGGCCGCTTCGCCGTGTTCCCGGCCGTTGATCGCTAGAATCCCGGGGTGAGCGAGTTGGTGAACCTGATGTCCGGAGTTGCCGGCGTTTCCGTCCAGGCGCGCGACATCCACGGTGGGGTTCACTTACATCTCACCGTTTCCGACCCGTTCCGCTCCGGCGCCGCCCGGCAGGTCGAACTCGACGAGCGGACCGCGGACGCGCTGGCTGTCGCCCTGCGCGACCTGGACGTCTGTCTCACCGCGCTCGGTGTCCCTGGACCCGACCTGCCCAACGCGGTCGACCAGGTCACCCGTGCGGTACTCCTGCAGTTCCAACGGGAGCACGACCCCACGCCGCCGAATCCACCCGCTGTGCTGACCCCGGCACTGCGGCGCTTCGCGCGCGATCTCGCCGCGTACGTCGAGCCGGAGCGGCTACTGACCACCAGCTTCTACTTCAGCACGCGCAAAGTGGTCGCCTTCCACCGCGCATACCAGTGCCACCTTGCCGACGACCGGCCGCTGAGCCCAGAGCAGCGTTTTCTCGCCCTGCACCGGTATTTCCGCTCGCGCGACCGCCTCCTGTTCGGCCCCGCGCACCTGCTGCCGGGCACGCAGCCAGCCGACGACGCCCAGTGGGTCTTCTTCACCGGGGACTTCACCCTGGTCCGCGACGACGGCGCGCTCGACCAAGTGCCCAATGCGCGGCAAGCCCTCGACGCGGGGAAGGAGTCCTACCACGTCGTCACCGCGGTCTTCGGCGCGCGTGACCCCTTCTTCTACCCGTACGTGGAATTCAACGGCCGCGTCAGCACGATGGACGCGGTAATGACCGTGTCCCGCAAGCATCTCGTGCTGAACTCGAATACCGTGACCGCGCTGACCTTGGCACTTCGAGGAGCACCGCTGGCCGTCGCGGGATTCGGAACACTCGCACCGGCGGACTCCGGCGTGCAGATCCATCCGATCGTATTCCGCGCCGAACGCGCGTGAGGGGGCCAGATGTTGCGTGAGCATTTCGTCGGGACGACGTTCGAAACGGACACGACCGGGATGTCCGGGTGGCCGGAGGGCAAGCACCGGGTGCTGATCAACGCATTCCTCGGCGAAGGAGCGCAAGGCGTCGTCTTCGGGATCGCGCCGCCGGACGACCCGGCCCAGACGTTGCAGGCACTGAAGATCTTCAAACCCGCGCCGTTTCTGGAAATGCAGACGCTGCACCACGGCTTCACCGTCCACACCGGACTGTATCCGGATCATCCGCTGGCCATGTCCGGGGCGGATCGGCTGACCATGCTCAAGAACGAAATGATGCCGAAGGTCGACGATGCGCATCTGGTGTTCCGGATCGAGTTCTACCGGGAGATCATCGATGCCACCGTGACCGTGCTCGCGATGGCCTTCGCCGAGGCTACCGAACCGGTATCGCTCGACGCGTCGCCGGCGCGGGAATGGCTCGACGACAACGTCCTGCACCGCGTTACGGAGCTGCTGGACGAGGACCGTGTGCTACCGGAATTCGGCGTCCCCCTCCAGCGCGCTCGCGACGAACTCGACCGCGCAATCGCCCACTGGCAGGCCGCGGGCACCTACGCCCCGGTTTCCCGGAACCCATTCGTCACCCTGACCGGGCTGCTGTTCGAGGACTTCATCAACGACGACGAGTACCGCTTTCTGAGCCGGTCACCCGAGTTCGCCGCACGGACGGAACCCCGGCACGTCGGCGATTTCTTCCAGGCGATCGCGACCTTCTACTACCGTCTCTCCGACCACGGCGAGTCGGGACCAGGCGCGGAGGCCCTCGCCCGCGTTCCGGCCGCGGTGAGCGCGTGCGACCTCCTGCTGGACGCCGGCGCACTCGTCCCGGAACGAACGGAGTGGTTTGCCGCGCTCGCCCGTGCCTGGAAGGCCCGCTTCCTCATCCTCGCCAAGGAACCCATCGACGTCGTGGAGCCGCTGCTGCAGTCCGCGCTGAAGACCTGGCGCACCCAGGGCGACCTTGCGCAGTGCCACGACGCGCTCAAGTTCCTCGCCTCCGCGTACTGGCCCGGCAACCCGGAGACCACGGTTCGCTACCTCAACGAGGCCGAGCGGATCCGGCACCTGATCGACCGTGCCTGATCGTGTCCTTTGTGGGCGGTCGCATGGGTGTTTCCAGCCGGAGTCACGCGAGACCGTCAAGGCAGCATGATGACCTTGCCGAACTTGCCCGGCCCGGCCAGTCGGGCGTAGGCGTCCGCGAACTGGCCAAGCGGGAAGGCCGCGTCGATGGGCACCCGCAACCGTCCCCGCGCCAGCAGGGGCACCACCGACGTCCGCACCGTGGCGGCGAGGAGCACCTTTTCGGCGTGCGAGCGTCCGCGAATGGTGGTGCCGATCAATTGGGCGCGCGCGAGCATGAGATCGAACATCCGCAGCGGCGCCGTGGTGCCGGCCTGGACTCCGACGACCAGGAACTTGCCCCGGCTGCGGAGCAGAGCGACCCGCTGCAGGCAGTCTTCGCCGCCGACCAGCTCCACGATCACGTCGTACGGCGCGTGCGTGGCTTCCTGGTCGGGAGTCACGACGTCCACCTGGCCATCCGGTGCGAGTGACTTCACCCGTTCATGGAGCTCGGGCCGACGCACGCTGGCCACGATGTGCGCCCCGGAGGCCGCGGCGACCTGCACCATGGCGGTACCCACCCCGCCCGCCGCGCCACTGACCAGCACCCGGTCGCCGGCGCGGACTCCGGCCTGGATGACCAGGGCGTCCCAGGCGGTACTGAACGCCTCCGGAAAACCAGCGGCCTCCTGCCACGGCAGGCCCTCCGGTACCGGCAGTAGAAGATCAGCGGGGACCGTGATCCGCTCGGCGTGGCCGCCACCGCCGACCAGCGCCATCACCCGGTCCCCGAGTACAACCCCCGGGACGCCGGGTCCGACCTGCTCGACCTCGCCCGCGATCTCCAGGCCGGGCACGTCGGCCGGCCATCCCGGTGGCGCCGGGTAGTCCCCCCGTGCCTGCTGCAGGTCAGCGGCGTTGAGCCCGGCGGCTCGCACCCGGACCACCACGGCCCCCGGTCCCGCGACCGGATCTGGACGCTGCTCCAGTTGGAAGGCCCCGTGGGCATCGATCGCTATGGTTCGCATGATCGCAATGTATGTCCGCGGTCTCGCGCGCCTTGGCGCCGGGTTTGAGCCAGGTTGTCGACAGCCTGGACTTCGTCGCCCCGCTAGGGCCCGTGTCGAAGTCGGTTGAGGTTGGGCTGATTCTGACGTTCTTGCCCGAACCCAGAACTCGCCCGCCTGAACCCAGAACTCAGCCTCCCCAGCCGGGGACACGCCAGCGCCTGGCGTGTCCCCGGTTCAGGCGGGCGTGTCCCCGGTTCAGGCGCTTGAGTTCCGGCTTGGGAACACAGATACCGAAGGCCGGACTCCAGGCGGGCTGGTGGCGGTCAGCCGAGGCGTGGGGGCGTCCAGGCGGCGTGGCGCAGGATTGCGCGCATGGTGGCGCGGGACGGGGCCAGCCGGAGTGCGAAGTTGCGCGCGGCGATGGCAAGCGGATTGTGCAACTGCTGGCCCATTCGGCCGGCTTGGCGCGCGGCGCGAACGACCGCCTGGCTGCGGGGCCGGCGCTCGTTGTCATACCGGGCCAACGCGGATTCGATCGTGGGATCCGCGGCGAGCGCGGCGGTCAGGGTGACCGCGTCCTCCAAGCCTTGGCAGGCGCCTTGTCCGAGGTTCGGCATCATGGCGTGGGCCGCGTCGCCGAGGAAGGCGACGCCGCCCACGGTGTATGAGGGCAACGGGGTGGCCATCTCGTTGACGTCGTGGTGCAGGACGTCCTGCGGCTGTGTTGCAGCCAGGAGGACGGGGATGGGGTCGTGCCAGCCGCGGAACCGGCGGCGCACCTCGGCCAGCGGGTCGGGGTAGCGCACACCGGCCGGTGAGTTGATGACCGCGTGCCACTCGGCCCGGCCGTCGGCGAAGGCGATGTGGCCGAACTCTGCGCCGGGGCCCCAGGTCAGCTCGAAGTCGGTTTGCAGGTCGACCGGACGCTGGGTGACGGCGCGCAGCACTGTCGATCCGCTGTGGACAGGGCCGGGATGTGCTGGGAAGAACTGTGCGCGCAACCGGCTGCCGACACCGTCCGCGGCAACGACCAAATCCGCGTCCAGCACGGCCTTGCCGCAGGTCACTCGCACCTGGCCGGGAGTAGAGCAGTCGACAGCCGTTGCCTCGGCTCCGACCCTCAGTACTCCCTGCGGCAGGGCGTCGCGCAGCATTTGGTGCAGCGCGGCGCGAGGTATGCCGACGATCGGTGTGCCCAGCTGGCGTTCCAGCGCGGCGCCGTCCATCCGGGCCAGCCAGCGGCCGTTGGGCGTGCGGGTGCCGCCCGTGTACTGGCACCGCGCGGCCTTGCGCACCGGCCCGCCGATGCCGAGGGCATCCAGGGCACGCATGCCGTTGGCATGCAAGGAGATGCCCGCGCCCGCGTCGTCGAGGACGGAAGAGCGTTCAAGGACCGTCGCCTCCCAGCCGATGCGGTGCAGACCGATCGCCGCGGCCAGGCCGACGATGCCCCCGCCTACAACCACTGCTTTGCCGCCCATGCCACCGGCCCCTTTCATCGATTCCTTCTACATCCGTAGAAGAGGATAGGTCCGGCTTCTACTGGTGTAGAAAGAGGGATGTGGCCTCAAACCGACGCACCGTTCTCGCCGACGCAGCCATCGCCGTGCTCGCCGACCAAGGGATGCGGGGTTTGACACACCGCGCCGTCGACCAGGCAGCCGGCCTCCCGCCCGGCACGACCTCGGCCTATCTCCGCACACGCACGGCCCTGCTCACCGCGCTGGTCCGCCGGCTCGTCGAACTCGACCAAGCCGAACTCCAGGCACTCGGAGAAGCAACGCCGGTGCCGCGCAACGCCGAGGAATTGGCGGAGGAAATCGCCGGATTCGTTGAGCTGCGGTTGTCCGGCAGCGGACGGCAGCGTTCCCTCGCCCGCTATGCCTGCACCGTCGAGAGCGCGCGCCACCCGGAACTGCGCGAGATCCTCATGCCACGCGACAACGCGGCGCATGTCGCCGTGCGGACGTTTCTGGCCACACAAGGCGTGGGGGAGGTGGAAGAGCGGACTCTCACGCTGCTGGCCTGCATCGACGGTTTGGTCTTCGATCGTTTGGTGGGAGGCGGACACGTCTCGCGCAAGGAAATCCGGGGACTGATCACAACGGCACTGAGCTTGGAGTGACGAACCTGAATTCATGCATGGCATGAGCCATCTGTCGAACCGGATTCGGGTGTGGCGGAGTTCCGGCATCGCGCTGGCTGGGTCGAGGAGGCGTCACTGTCTCGCCAGGATGGCTTGCCGCGTCGCGGTCAGGGTGTGAGGACCAGACGGCCGCGCATCCCACCCCGCTCGAGCTTCCGGTGTGCGTTGGCTACTTGGTCCAGCGGAAGAATGTCGGCAACACGGTGCCGCAAGCCGGCGGCGGCCAGGTGGGCAAGACGTGCGCCGTCCGCGCGGATCCAGACGTTGGCGAGTCGGATGCCACGCAATGGTGTGAGGCCATGAGACAGCACGGCGACATGGACACCGCCACCGCGGACGGCGTCCAGAGCGAGCATGCCGATGGACGCGGCGTCGATCGTCGCGTCCACACCGCCGGGGAAGAGGTCGCGCACCGCTGCAGGCAGGTCGGCGGCCGTGCGCGGCACGAAGAACTCGGCGCCGAGTTCGTGCACCAACTCTTCGTCTCCATCTCCTGCGACAGCCACAACACGTACGCCAGCCAAAGCAGCGAGTTGTGTGGCGTAGCTGCCCACGCCGCCGGCCGCGCCGGTGACCAGCAGGGATTGGCCGGGCCGTAGTTCGGCGAGGTCGAGCGCTTGGGCCGCGGTGAGCCCGTTGAGCGGCAGCGTCGCGGTGGCGATCAGGTCCGTACCCGGCGGTACCACGGCGACCGCATCCGCGTCCAGCACCACGTATTCGGCATGCGTCTTCAGCGGGATCGCGAGGCGATCGGACAGGCCGATCACCTGATCACCCGGCTTGAAGCCGGCGACTCCGGGGCCGAGCGTGTCCACTGTGCCGGCCACATCCCAGCCGATGCCGATGACATCCCGCGCCAGCAGCAAGCCGGCCTCGGTGAGGGCGCCGGACCTGGTCTGCGCGTCGACCGGGTTGACGGCGGCGGCTGCGACTCTGATTCCGATCTGCCGATGTCCCGGCTTCGGCACCGGGACATCGGCGATCTTGAGTACCTCGGGACCGCCGAAGGAACGAATGATCACGGCTCTCATGAGACACACTCTTGTAGGGTTACTCTCCATTGGGAAGTACGCACTTCAAGGTGCGTACCGAACCTGGGAGTGCCATGGCTACAAAGACGGCGACACAACGCCGAGCAGAACAGCGCAACGCCTACGACGCGTATCTCGCCGCCTGCCCCGCCCGTAAGTTGCTCGACCGCATCAGCGACAAGTGGGTCAGCCTGATCGTGAACGCGCTCGCGAGCGGCTCTCAGCGTTACAGCGATCTGAGCCGGATCATTGCTGGCGTCAGCCAGAAGATGCTGACCCAGACACTGCGGACCCTGGAACGAGACGGCCTGGTTTCCCGCAGCGTGACCCCGTCGGTGCCGGTTCGCGTGGATTACACACTAACCGACCTCGGGGAAAGCCTGCTCCCCGTCATGGTCTCCATCAAGGCCTGGGCCGAGTCGCATATGGAACAGGTCCTGGCCGCCCGGGAAACCTATGACAGTATCCAACCAGCAGCTACCGAACCTTCCCGGTAACCGCTCTCCGGTGAAGCAGGCGGCGAAGGCCCACTGGAGGACGCATGGAGATCATGCTGCGGGACTGGTTGGACTCGGACGCCGAGTGGTATGTGCAGCAGGCGCGCGATCCGGAGACCCTTCGGTTTACCACCGAGCGCGAATCTCTGACCGTCGAAGAATTCCGGGCCGCGCTGCACCGGCTGCGCCATGATGACGACGCCCTCGGTTACGTCGTTGTTGATGCGACAGCGGGCATTCGGTTGGCGAATATCGCCGCTGCCCGCAAAGGAGACGTGGCCTCGGTGAGCTACTGGGTAGCGCCCGCGGCGAGGGGCCAAGGGGTGGCCGGCCGAGCGTTGAAAGAACTGTGCCAGCGGGTAGCGGACACCTGGCCTGTCACCGAGATCCGGCTGTGGACTCACGCGGAAAACCTTGCGTCCCAACGGGTCGCCGAGAACGCCGGGTTCATTGCTTGCACCGGCGACGGGGAGACCAAAGAGATCAAGGGACGACAGTGGCCGGTCCGCTGGTACCGCCGTGGCCCGGCCCGGACCGAATGATCCCGGGCCGGGCCGGGATTCGCGTGCCGGTCAGTTCGCCACGTTGTCGAACGTGCCGGCCTGGTAGGAACCGCCCTTGGTCTTCGTGATCACGAGGAGCCGGTTGGCGGCATTGATCATGGCGACCAGATAGACCAGCGCGGCGATCTGGTCGTCGTCGTAGTGCTTGCGCACCTGGGCCCAGGTCTCGTCGGACACACCGTGGCTGGCGTCGGCGAGCCGGGTGCCCTCCTCGGCCAGTGCCAGTGCGGCCCGCTCGGCCTCGGTGAACACAGTGGACTCTCGCCAGGCGGCGACCAGGTTGATCCGCACCGCGGGTTCACCGGCGGCCGCCAGTTCTTTGGCGTGGGCGTCGACGCAGAAACCGCAGCCGTTGATCTGGCTGGCGCGCAACTCCACCAACTCCTGGAGGGACTTGGGCAGCGACGACTGCATGATCGCCACGCTGGTGTTGGCGAACCGCTTGCCGATCTTGGCGCCGAGTTCGTTCTCGTTCAGGTCGAAACGGGGTTCCATGACTTCGTCCTCGCTCGTGGTTGTGTATTGAACGACCACAAGACGGCGGCGACCCGATCCGCGTAACAGCACGCTCCCGTGACGCGTACCACTGCCGTCCCGGTGTTACAAAGCGATGGGACCTGGCGTCTGATGAGCGACCCAGTCGAGAAGAAACAGGAGCCACCCATGGCCGGCACGGCGCAGACCACACCCGACGATCACCGCGCCGGCAGGAACGGGGACGGCCGGCCGGACCCCGCCACCGCGGCCTTCGTCGCCCATCGCAACCTGCTGTTCACCGTCGCCTATGAGATGCTCGGGTCAGCCGCCGACGCGGAGGACGTCCTCCAGGAGACCTGGTTGCGCTGGGCGGGCGTCAACCTCGACACGGTGCAGGAACAGCGGGCGTACCTGGTCCGGATAACCACACGCCAGGCGCTCGACCGGCTGCGTACGCTCGGCCGGCGCAAGGAGTCCTACGTCGGCCCGTGGCTGCCCGAGCCGCTGCTGACCACACCCGACGTGGCCGAGGACGTCGAACTCGCCGACAGCGTGTCGATGGCGATGCTGCTGGTATTGGAGACCCTCGCGCCGATCGAGCGGGCGGTGTTCGTGCTACGCGAAGTGTTCGATCTGGGCTACGAGGAGATCGCCGAGGCCGTCGACAAGACCCCGGCCGCGGTCCGCCAGCTCGCGTACCGGGCACGAGCACACGTCGCGGCGCGCCGGCCGCGCGGGGTCGTTTCTCCGGCCGAGACCCGCGACGCGCTCGCGGCCTTCCAGCAGGCGATCGAAACGGGCGAGCTGCAGAGCCTGCTCGACATACTCGCACCAGACGTTGTCTTCCTGGGTGACGGTGGTGGAGTCGCGCAAGCCGCGCTGGCACCCATCATCGGGGCCGACGCCGTGGCCGGCCTGCTGGCTGCCGGGCTGACCAACCTCGCCGCGAGATCGCTGCAGCCGGCACCGGTCAACGGCTGTCCGGCACTGATCTTGCGGCTCGACGGCGAGATCGACACCGTCCTGGCATTGCACATCGAGGACGGCCTCATCACCGGGATCTACTCCGTGCGCAATCCCCAGAAGTTGTCGCGTTTGCAGCACGAGACCACGCTGCGCCGCTGAACCATCGACGAAGGCGGCAGGGGAGTGGCCGCTTTATTCGGTTGCTGAGCCTGATGTTCAGAAAGCACGATGTCGAAATGCGCTTCTCGATCAATATCCCGAATTTTGGGGACTTCGCCGATGCCAGGACGGTGGCGACGGTGGCCACCGCGGCGGAGCAGGCTGGTTGGGACGCGCTGTTCGTCTGGGATCACGTGGTGCACGACAAACGCGAGCGCCGGGGGCAGTCTTTCGGTGATCCGTGGATGCTGCTGACCGCCGCTGCGCTGGCGACCTCCCGCCTCAAGCTGGGCACCTTGGTCACCCCGGTGGCCCGGCGGCGGCCGGAACAGCTCGCCCGCCAGGTCGCCACCCTGGATTCCCTCAGCGGCGGACGAGTGATCTTCAGCGCGGGCCTTGGCGGGCCGGTCGAGGACGAGTTCGGCAGCTTCGGTGAGCCGACCGATCCGGTCGTACTGGCCGAACGTCTCGACGAGGGTTTGGAACTGCTACAACGCTACTGGTCTGGCGAGCCGGTACACCATGACGGGCGGCACTACCAGGTCCGAGACGTCACCTTGCTGCCCGCCACGGTGCAGCGACCCCGTCCGCCGGTCTGGATCGGAGGATTCTGGCCGCACCGGCGGCCGATGCGGCGAGCGGCCCGGTGGGACGGGGTGGTCCCGCTGTTCGCCACCGCGAAGCACGGCCAGGCCCCACCTGCCGACCAGGTCTGCGACCTGATCGCCTATGTCCACCAGCACCGCAAGGACCAGCAGGGCAACCCCTTCGAGATCGTCCTCGGCGGCGTCAGCCCAGGCGATCCGGCCAGGGCGCGCGACCTGATCGCACCACTGGCCGACGCGGGCGCCACCTGGTGGGACGAAAGGCAACTGCAGACCAGCGAAGACCTCTACCGGCTTGAACCGATATTGCGGCGCATCAACCAAGGCCCACCCGCCCTGTAGTTCCTGTCCGCCGAGCCCTCGAATCGGTGGGTTCGGGGGCCTCGTCAGCCGAACTGCGTCTGGCCGATCAAGTGGAAGAACCGGGCAGTGTGCAGGTAGGGCAACCGGTCGGCGACTGCCAGTTCCAGCCTCTCCAACTCCGCGTAGAAGACCGGGTCCTGCTTCCGTTCGTCGTCGGTCATGTAGTGGCAGACGCTGCTGATGCCGTAATGGCCGGTCACCGGGCAGCCCAGCTCATCGAGGACGTAGCCGACCTCATCAGCGGTGCGCAGGATCATCGCCGTTCCGAAGGTGTGGGTACGCGCCTGGTCGGTGTCCAGCGCTGCGCGGGCGGCGATTGGGTCGTTGCAGGTAACCCGGTCTGCGACTCCTGCTTCGGCGGCCCGTTGTTCGGCTGCGGCCAGCATCGCCGGAGCGTAGTCGGCGATGGTGACGTGACAGCCTTTCATGGCCAGCCGGATCGCGTCGCCGCCGTCTCCGCCACCCAGGTCGAGCACTCGCAGCGGGGGAGAGCCGAGACTGTCCAGGTGGCAGGCCAGGTTGGCCTCGGCTTGGGTATAGCGCAGCCGGCCCCAAGGAGCTTCCTGCCACCGTTGCCATGCGGCTACGGCGGTGTCGAACGTCCCGGGTTTCTCCTGCATGAGAGCGACGGTAGCGGAACGCTCACAGTTACGAATCGGTCCGGCAAGTCGGTCGCCGCCTCGGCTGAGGGGCCGCGCTGCGGGCTTCCGCTGGTCCCGCGATATAGATGTCGTTGCAAGTATGCGAGTTGTAATCGATACGCTGGCGGTGAGATTCCGTTCACCGCCGCGGAGGAATTCGATGCCGCGACCTGCCGCACATCCGGAGTTGCCGACGCTGGCCGACAGTGTGCGGCTGGCCGAGGACGGGGTGCACCTGCTGGACCGCCGGGTGTTCCCGTTCGAGCATCGGTGGGTGCACGCCCGCACGGTCGAGGAGGTCGCCGCGGCGATCGAGGACATGGTGACCCAGTCCTCCGGCCCGTACTTCGCGGTGCTGTGGGGCATGGTGCTGGCCGCGCGGGAGGCCACCGGGGAGAACCCGGAGGCCGCGCGCGGTCGACTGCGGGCCGCCGCCGACCGGCTGATCGCCACCAGGCCGACCAACGACCAGCCGCGCAAGGCCGTGGAGTGGGTCATGGCCTCGGTGGATGCCGGTGGCGATGACGTGGTCGCGGCGGCGCTCGCCGGCGCGCGGGCCGGCGACGCCGACTACCGGCGGCGCAGCCGCGAGATGGGGCGCGCCGGGGCGGAGCTGCTGCCAGAGCGGGGACGGGTCCTCACGCACTGCTGGGGTGATCTGTACTTGATCGGACTGGTCGAAGCAGCGCTGGAGTCGGGCAAACAGCTGTCGTTCGTGTGCACCGAAACCCGCCCGTACCTGCAGGGCGCGCGGTTGACCGCGGAGACACTGGCCGAGATGGGCGTGGACACCACGGTGATCACCGACGGCATGCCGGCGTCGCTGATGCGGGCCGGCGAGATCGACGCGTTGGTGACCGCCAGTGACCGGATCACTATGGACGGGCACGTCATCAACAAGGTGGGGACGTTGCAGCTGGCCGTGGCCGCGCACACCTTTGGGGTGCCGTTTTACGCGTTGTGCCACGCTCCGGATCCGGATTCGACCACCGGCGCGGACGTGCCGATCGAGTTCCGCGACGGCGACGAGGTGCTGTATACCTTGGGACGGCGCAGCGCCAGCGAACGGGTTCGGGGTCTGTACCCAGCCTTCGACGTCACCGAGCCGCGGTTCGTGACGACCGTAGTGACCGATCGGGGTGCGTTCGCGCCGGACCGGGTGCACGAGTACTGGAACGGGGAACAGGAAACGGCACCGTGAGCGTGCGGGTCGCGACGCAGGAAGTTTACCGGTAAGTCCGCGTATCTGATCTCGCGCTAATCCCTTGGGCGTCCACTGTGGATGGCCGCGCTCGCAGGCCGGGGAACTGGTTGCTCGAACCATTTCGAGACGCTGTTCGACGTTTTAGGCCAAGAGCAAGTGCAGGCACCAAGCAAGGCTGCCGTCGCCTCACCGTCGCTGTCAGTGGTGGTCAGTACAGTTGGCCACTGGCGGACAGACGGACAAGTGCGGGGCGGTAGTGAAGGATTTCGCGGGCGAGTTCGAAACCCATCTGACGGTGGTGTGCACCTCCATGGCTGGTGACGAGGGCCGCCTACGCCGCTGGGCGGAGCGCCACCGTGTGAAATACACACGAATCGTGCTCGACCGCGGCGCGACCCCCGACCAGCCGATGTTGACAGTGCGCGGCCACGGTGGCCTGCAAGCACAGCGAAAGGCCGCGCAGATATGGATCGAGCGGCTGTGTGCCGAAGGGTTCAGCGTCGCCCGTGTGAAGATCGAGGCAGCACCATGGAACGAAGACGTGCCGCAGACGGCCGCCGAGGCCCAGGGGCTCCCTCCCGGCTGCTACTTCGAGCACCACGTCAAGCTCGCTCTCACCGACGAGACCGAGATGGCGGCGGTGCGCGCACTCGCCGAGCGGCACACTGCCCATGTGTCGCGCAACGCCCGCCGCGATCTGGGCGGGCGTGGTCATGAACGCTTCGTCACCCAACGCTGCCGTGGTGTCAGCCGCCCCGAGGCCCGCCGCCGTCTCGACGCCCTCCTCGATGTCCTTGAGACGGCGGGATTCAAGGCCGTCGAGGTCGAGGAAGAGTTCGTCGTGCACGACGACCGCCCAGCCCTGGACAGCGGCTGGATCGACGAGAAGGCGGACGGTCGATGACCGGCTCCGTGGACGGTGAACGGTGGCGCATCGCGCACCGGGCTGTGCTCGATCACCTACTCGGCCTCGTCGCCGGGTCCCCGTTGGGTGACATCCTGATCCTGCGGGGAAGCATGGTCATGCCGGCGTGGGTGGGGGCCGACGCGCGGGAGCCGGCGGACCTCGACTGGATCGTTTCCCGGCCCCTGCTGATCCCGGTCGATCCCGAGCACCCGTATCCGTACGTTGAGGAAGTGGAAGCCGTACAGCAGTGGCCGGAGGCGGCCGACGGTGCCGACCGGTACGAGATCTGGAAGTTCGAGGAGCTCGACACCAGGGGCCTTCGGCCACTGGTCCCGCCCGAGGGGCTGCACTGGATCGTCGAAGCGGAGCCGGAGTACTACCCACCACATGAAACTTTGCTCGACCTGGTGCGTAAACGGCCGATGGCCGCGCCGGGCCTGGTGCTCGACGCGGACGCCGCCCGGAACGACGGCACCTGGACCTACTTGGAGTACGACACCCCGGGCATACGTCTGATCATCCCCTGGGAGGCGGAAGGCCTCCCGCCTGGCGAGGTGCAACTGGACTTCGCCCGCGACGAGTGGCTCCCCGAACCTCCTGTGTGGACGGCGATACCCCATGGCGACGGCGCCGGGCAGAGCGTCGTGCGCACCGCAGGCCGTGAACTGTCGCTCGCCTGGAAGCTGCTGTGGCTGCACGCCGATTGCGCCACGGAGGGCCGGGCGCAGGCCAAGGACCTCTACGACGCCGTACTCCTCGCGGAGGCCAAAGCCACGAAGCTGTCGCCACGGCTGCTGCGCAAGGTGTTCCGCCACGAGCCCGGCAACACGGCGGCCGCAGACGCCCTGCGCTTGGACGCGGTAGCACTGTGGTCCGTGGACTGGGAGAACTTCCGCGCGAACCACCCGCAGGTACGTGGCACGGCCGAGGAGTGGCTGGAGCGCTTGAGTCGGGCGCTGGAACCGGTGTTGGGGCGGTAGGCACCTGCTGGAAGGACCGCAAGAGGTGCATCCCGAAGTCTGCTGACGGCATGCCGGCGACGGCGCCGACGGAGATCATGCGGCAGTCCACATCTCCCGATCGAAGCCGACCAACTCGATGTGGAGCGCTGCGCAAGCCGGACCAGCGGCTACACCCTCCACTGTGAAGGACCTGTTTGGCCGGCTGCGAGGTGGCCGGTCAGCCGTTCCCAGTTGCCGGACCCAATAGCGGCCTTCTCTTCCTCGGTGAAAGGTGCGTTCTTGAGGAAGGACCTGGCGACACCGCCGCTGGTGTCCAGGTAGGGGAAGCCGCCCGGGCGGGTGCCGAAGGTGTACGGGTAGTCGGTCGAGTAGAGCATGCGGCCGGTCCCGACGACCTCGGCCGTCCAGCGCAGGTAGCGCTCGCTGACCGTGCCGCTACCGGCCACCCAGAAGTTCTGGCGGAAGTAGTCGGCCAACGGCTGCCGCAACCCGGCCATGTCCCGCAGGAAGCCGACGTGGTCGAGGTAGAACAGGACGACCTCGCCCCAGTGCCCGGCGATCACCTGCAGTTCGGGGTGGCGGTCGAACACCCCGGAGAAGATCATCCGCAGGTATTGCACGCCCAGGTCGTAGTACCAGCCAAGCCCGGCGGTCGCCAGCGCTGCCCCCACGCCGTTGGGCAGTCCCGAGTAGTACGCCTCCTGGACCGCTCGCACTGGGGCCTGGGGGTGGAAGTGCAGCGGGACGCGAAGTCGTTCGGCGGTTCTGTAGAGGTCGTCGAACTCCGGCGCGTCGGCCAGTTTGTCACCGGTGCGGCCGTACAGCATCGCGCCGCGGAAGCCGAGCCGGGTGACCGCGCGCTCCAGTTCCTCGGCGGCGACTTCGGGCGAAGACGTCGGGATGGCGGCGAATGCCTGGAACCGCGAGGGGTTGGCGGCGACGATCTCGGCGAGCGCGTCGTTGGCCTCGCGCGCGACGTGCACGGCGTCGGCCGCCGGAAGGTTCTGCACACCAGGGGTGGCCAGCGACAGCACCGCGACGTCGATGCCCTGGTCGTCCATGTCGGCGAGGCGTCGATCGCCGACATCGCGCAGCCGGCGCGTGACCGGGTGGTCGTCGTCGTAGCCGTGCGGCCGGACCCCCGCCTTCGCCCACGCGTCGAGCAGGACGGGCAGGACCACGTGTTCCTCAAGGGCGATGATGCGCAGTTTTTCGGACACGACGGCAGCTCCTTCACCTGATGTTTCCAGCGATACTCGACACAGCGTATCACTGGAAACATCACTGGAATCAGCTTTTCGTTATCCTTGATACGTGGCTGGTGGCACGGAGGACGCAGAGGTCGAGGCGCGTGAGGTCTCCCGGCAGCGGATCGTCGAGGCTGCGGCCGACCTGCTCGCGCACGAGGGACGTGAGGCGGTCACCACCCGGGCGGTCGCGGCCGCCGCCGGGGTACAGGCCCCGGCGATCTATCGCCTGTTCGGCGACAAGGACGGGCTGCTCGACGCGGTGGCCGAGCACGGCTACGCCACCTTCCTCGCGGCTAAACACGCCGACACCCGACCGCAGGATCCCGTAGAGGATCTGCGCGCGGGCTGGGACCTCGCCGTCGAGTTCGGGCTCGCCAATCCCGAGCTGTACACGCTGATGTACGGCGAACCCAGGCGCGGGACGGACTCAGCCGCCTTCCAGGCCGGCATGGAGATCCTGCTCGGACGCATCCACCGCCTCGCCGCCAGCGGTCGACTGCGCGTCGACGAGGAACTCGCGGCCTCGGTCATCCACGCGACCGCCCGCGGAGCCGTGCTCACCTGGCTGTCGCTCCCTGACAATCGACGCGACCCCGCCCTCCTCGCCGTCCTGCGCGAAGCGATGATCGCCGCCGTCGCCCTCGACGAACCCGCCGTGCGCGATGTGGGCCCCGCCGGCGCCGCCCGGGCGCTGCGTGCCCTGCTACCCGAACAGACAACGCTCACCAGCGCGGAGCGACACCTGCTCGGCGAATGGCTCGACCGCCTGACCGCCGACCACCACGAGGACCGCTGACCCGACCTCCACGGCCCACACACTTCCGGCAGGGGAATCGGGCGCACGACCACAGGCCCACGACGCACGACGCACGCTGTTCGGCATGTGTGGATGTTGCCGCGTCACAGTTCAACACGCCAACAGGGGAGCGGAGTCCAGATCGGTCTTCGAGACCTGCTTCCACAACAGATGGAACAGCGTCGGCAACACCGCGATCGGATCGCCGACACGCCGAGCTCCGTCCAGCAACGATAACGGCTGCTGAAACGCCGCAGCAAGTCGGTAGCCCGGCCCGCGTGCAAACACCGGGAAGGGCGATAGCCCGCCAACCACCGCAAGTTCGCCATCCGCTCCACGTCCTTCGCCCTGACGGAAGGCCGATCGCGGAGGAGGACTGCTGATTCATCAGATGCAACACAGAGGCTTCACTTAACATAATGTTCATTATCGGCGTTCGATCAGGACTGGTCGGAACACGGAGGTCACTCGTCTGGACGGCTGTTGGACGGCCTCGACATCGTCGACCGCGCCCGACTCGCTCGCAGGCCCGCGGTGTCCGGCGGATAGGGTCCGGATGGTGACCGATCGCTGGCTCGAAATCGACTGGAAAACACCCCTTCCCGACAAGCGCGCGATTACGCGTTCACGGGAACGCCTGAGATTCGAGCAGGTTTCGCTCGAACATCCCGCAATCGATGCGATGCTGGCCGAACTGCGACGGCTGTTCGCGGGCGGAGGCGCGCTCCTCGCGTCGTTCCGGGTGTTCGAGGACGATGCGGTGGCCCAGTGGTTCGCCAGCCGTAATCGCCTGCAAGAGTACGGGTTCTTCGGGCCTTTCCTGACCTCCGAGGCGGTCCGGACCGCGCTGCCGGAACTGGGCGCGCCGCGCCGGCTGGGCGACAAGTCGTTGGAATTGAAATGGCCACCCGGCAATTCCTTTTCCCTGGACGGGATCTTGGCAGGGTTCTTGCATGCCGGGGGCTGCTACGAGAAGTTCCAGGGCACGCCTGTCGAGGCCAAGCGCATGGCGGGCGATTTCACCCACGCCATTATCGAGGACCGCTATGACGAATTTCTGGTTTATCACACCGACCAAGCCTGGGCCGGCTTCTTCGACGAAAATATTCCCGCAAACAACACCTTCGTCATTGTCGACAAGCGGAACGCACAGATCACCCTGCTCTGCCTCGCCGATGCCGATTAATACGGCGATCGTTCAGCGGATGCGTTCGAGTTCACGGGCGGTGTGAGCCAGTTCGTGGGCCATGCGCCGCAGCACCTCGGCCCCGGCGCCGTCCTCGGCGGCGGTTACGACGTCTTCGGCCGCGCATCGCACCTGGAACAGCCGGTCGAGCAGCGCGGTGATTTCGCCGTCGGACAGGACGACGGCATCCTCGGGCAGGCCGGTGCGCTGCACGGCGCTTCGCCTTTCGTAGGCCCGCTGGCGGCAAGACTGGCCGCAGTACCGGCGCCGCCGCCCGACCGTCGTTCCCTGCTCCAGCCGGCGTCCGCACCAGCCGCAGTGCCTGCCGTCGCGGCCGGTGCTGCCGGAGACGTCGGAGGGTGTCGTGGTGGGCGATGCGCCGTCGGTCACGGCATGATCCTAACCGCCCTCCCCCACCTCCATGATCGTTCGGCGGGTCGGGTGAACCACCCGAGGAGTCGGCCCATGTTCATGCCATGTCCACGCCGATGACGCACACTGAACGGGTGCAGATCATCCACCCCTACCTGACCGGCACGCACCCTCGGGCATTCGCGCACCGTGGGTGGCATCTGGACGACCTCCACGACATGGAGAACTCGCTCTCGTCGTTCCGCCGCGCGGCGGCCGAGGGTTACTCCTACATCGAGACCGACGTGCATGCCACCGTTGACGGCGTCGTGGTGGTGCACCACGACATGCGCCTCGACCGCACGACCGATGGACGCGGGCCGATCGCCAGGCAGCCCTGGTCGGCGGTCCGACGCGCCAAGATCGGCGGGCGGGAGCCGGTCTCGCGGCTGGAGGACGTGCTCGAAGAGCTCCCGGACGTCAAGTTCAACGTCGACATCAAGAGCAGCGACGCGGTTGAGCCGTTCGTGCGGGTGATCGAACGGTTCGGGGCCTACGAGCGGGTCGCGGCGGCGGCGTTCTCCGACGCACGGCTGGCCCGGTTGCGCAGGCTGGCCGGGCCGAAGCTGATCACCGCGATGGGGCCGCGGTCGGTGGCCACGCTGTGGGCCAACGGCTGCTGGCCGTGGCTCCGACTCGGTTTCTCGGGCCGGGGCGCGATGGCCCAGGTGCCGGTGCGGCAGGGTGTGCTGCGGGTGGTCGACCGCGCGTTTCTGCAGGCCGCCACGCGGGCCGGGATCGAGGTGCACGCCTGGACGATCAACGACCAGAACCACATGCGTGCCTTGCTGGATCTCGGGGTGCACGGCATCGTCACCGACCGCCCGGACCTGTTGCGCGCCCTTCTGATCGAACGCGGCGCCTGGCCGCCGGGCTGAGCACGGACGGGTTGAGGCGCGGCGGTAGTTTTTGCCGTCGTGACCTTGCTTGACGACGATCCGACCGACGCGCTGGCCGCCGTTCGTGCCGCGCGGCGCACCCCCGTCCGTGGCCTGCTCAGGTTCTGCTACGGCCCGATGGACTGCGGGAAGTCCACGCTGGCGCTGCAGATCAACCACAACCATGCCCGGCAGGGCCGGCGTGGCCTGCTGCTGGTGCGGCACGACCGGTCGGGCGCGCCGCGGATCACCAGCCGGATCGGCATCACCCGGGAGGCCGTCGAGGTCGGCGAGGACACCGACCTGCGCGCGCTGATCCGCCGTCGGTGGGTGGCCGGGCAGCCGCTGGACTATTTGATCGTGGACGAGGCGCAGTTCCTCTCCCCCGCCCAGGTGGAGCAGTTGGCGGAACTGGCCGACGAGGTCGGACTCGACGTCTACTGTTTCGGCATCGCCACCGACTTCCAGAGCCACATGTTCCCCGGGGCGAAACGGCTGTTCGAGCTCGCCGACGAGTTGCAGCCGGTGCAGGTCGAGGTGTTGTGCTGGTGTGGTGTCCCTGGCCGGTTCAACGCGCGAGTACGTGACGGTGAGGTGCTGCGCGAAGGCGACACCGTCGTGGTCGCCGACACCGGGCCCACGGAGGTGGAAGACGAAATACCATCACCTGCGCGTCCCGAATCGGCTACTTTGCGTTATCAAGTACTCTGCCGTCGCCATTTCCGGCTTGGTGATCTTGGTCCCTCCGCCGGCGGCCACGGTCAGTTACGACTGACTTGAACGTTGTTCGCATTGCTCTGAACCGGCTCGGAGGGTAGCCCGACTGGGGGATTCACCGAGAAGACAAGCGAAAACGCGTCACAGAGAGGTTCGAATCGCGTCCCTCTGGTGGAAGCTGTTGCCACGGGGTGAGCCAGCTCATCGTGAGCAACGACTCGGTATCGCGGGAATTCTCCGGGCACCGGCCGTCGTTGCATAGGGTGAGCACCACCCTGGCTCGAACCCGAGAGCCCACTGAAAGGACGTCATCATGGCCGACCGTGTTCTCCGTGGAAGCCGGCTGGGAGCGGTCAGCTACGAGACCGACCGCAACCACGATCTGGCGCCACGCCGAACCGTGCGCTACGCCTGCCCGAAGAACCACGAGTTCGAGGTGCCGTTCTCCGATGACGCCGAGATCCCCTCGGTGTGGGAGTGCCGGCTGCACGGCAGCGAGTCCGAGATCGTCGATGGCGGGCAGCCCGAGCAGAAGAAGGTCAAGCCTCCGCGTACCCACTGGGACATGCTGCTCGAGCGGCGTTCCATCCCGGAACTGGAGGATCTGCTGAACGAGCGTCTGGCCGAGCTGAAGGGCCGTCGGACGTCCCGCTCGGCGTAGCTGGCACAGCGCCCATTCACAGCAAAAATCCCCCGCCGTTCGCGGGGGATTTTTGCTGTCCGCTCCGGTCCTCAGCGCCGAAGCAAGCGTCGCAGCTGGTGCCAGCGGTGCTGGGCGCCCCAGATCCCCACGCGCACCATGGCTTCGCGGATGATCGAGCTGCTCATCTTCGACTGCCCGATCTCCCGTTCGGTGAACGTGATCGGAACCTCGACCAGTTCGAAGCCGGCCTTCACGGTGCGCCACGCCAGGTCGATCTGGAAGCAGTAGCCGCGGGAGGCGATCTCGTCCAGTGGCAGCTTCTCCAGCACCGCGCGGCGGTAGGCGCGGAAGCCCGCGGTGTACTCGCGAACCCGCATGCCGAGCGCGAGGCGGGAGTAGAGGTTGGCGGCGCGCGAGAGCAGTTCGCGGTGCTTCGGCCAGTTCACCACGCTGCCGCCGGGCACGTACCGCGACCCGAGTACGAGGTCGGCGTCGGAGAGCGCTTCGAGCATCCGCGGGAGATCCTCGGGAGCGTGCGACCCGTCGGCGTCCATCTCGACGATGGTGGCGTAGTCACGTTCCAGTCCCCAGCGGAAACCGGCGACGTAGGCGGCGCCGAGCCCTGCCTTCTCGGTGCGGTGCAGCACGTGGACCCGATCGTCGTCGGCGGCGAGCTTGTCGGCCAGCTCGCCGGTGCCGTCCGGGCTGCCGTCGTCGACCACGAGCGCGTGCACGTCCGGCAGGCTTTCGTGCAGCCTCTGGAGGATGGGCGTGAGGTTCTCACGCTCGTTGTAGGTCGGGACCACCACCAGAACCGGGTCGATCGGTTGTGCTGCCCGTGGCGCTTGGGCCATCCGTATCCTCTCTCGGCGGATTTCGTTACTCCGCCCCGGTTGCTCGCGTGTCGTCGGCGCTCGCGCGCCGGGTGCGCCGGCCGTACCCGAGCCCGATCAGCACTCCCGCGAGTGCCGCTGAGACCAGCCCGTATTCCGTCCACGCACCGAGTCGATCCGACAGCGTAGTCGTGTCCCGCAACGGCACGCGGCCGACCAGGGATGCTGCGGTGAACTCGCTGGTAGAGGCGGTGATCGTGCCGTCGGGAGCGATCATCGCGCTGACCCCGCTGGTGGCGGAAACCACAACCGCGCGACTGTGTTCGACGGCGCGCAGCCGGGCCATGGCCAGCTGCTGGTAGCTCATTTCGCTCTTGCCGAACCACGCGTTGTTGGTGGGCAGGACGATGAGCTGGGCGCCGTAGTCGACGGCGTCGCGGGAGACGTAGTCGTAGGCGATCTCGTAGCAGATCGGGGTGGCGACTCGAGTTCCGGCGACGTCGAGCACGGAGGGCGCGGAGCCGGGCAGCATGTCGCTGGTGTCGTCGACGAAGGGCGTGACCCACTCGGCGATCGCGCGCGCCGGGACGAATTCGGCGAAGGGTACGAGTTGCTGTTTCGCGTAACGCGCGCCTGGCCCGGTCTGCGGATCCCAGACGATCTCGACGTTCTGGGCCTGTCCGCCGGGTGGCCGGAACCGGGCGCCGACCAGGGTGGGCGCGCCGAGGTCGGCGACCGCCTGGTTGAGCACGGGATCGGCGCGGCCGAAGGAGTCGGTGGCGGTCTCCGGCCAGATCACCAGGTCGGGTTCCGGCTGCGCACCGGCTCGGATCTCGGCGGCCAGCTGCTCGCTTTGCCGCAGGTGGTTGGTGCGCAGGGTCGCCGACTCGTTCAACAGGGCGAGCCCGACGTTGGGCGCGTTGCCCTGGACGGTGGCGACGGTCAGGGTGCCGCCCTCCGCGGCGGTGGCGATGGTCGGCCACGCGGCGAGCCCGGCGAGCACCGGGACCAGGGTGGCAGCGGCGGGCGCGATCAGCGTGTGCCGCGGCCGGTTGAGGCGGGTGAGCAGGGCGGCCAGGCCGAACCCGCTCAGCACCACGGCGAATCCGACCAGGGGCGCGCCGCCGATGGAGGCCAGCGACAGGAACGCGCCTTCGGGCTGGCTGAACGCGACCCGGCCCCAGGGGAAGCCGCCCAGCGGCCACCAGGTTCGCGGGGTTTCCGTCGCGATGATCACCAGTGCCATCCAGGCCGGCGCGCCCGGCAGCCGCGCCACCAGGGTGCACAAGGCGCCCCCGACGCCGAGGTAGGCGGCCAGCGTGGCGGACAGCGCGAGCCACGGCCAGGGGCCGAAGTCGGCCCCGAGGAAGTCCTGGAGCCAGATCAGCAGCGGGAGGTACATGGCAAGGCCGAACACGAAGCCGTAGCCGAGTCCGCCCCAGAGCCGGCGCCCGCGCAGGGCCAGGCCGAACCCGGCGAAGGCCAGCGGTGCCAGCCACCACAGGGGGCGGGGCGCGAAGCTGAGGTAGAAGACGTACCCGGAGGCGGCGGTCAGCAGCAGCCGCAGCAACCAACCGCGCCAGGACGGGCGGATTCTCTCGCGGTTGCGCTTCTCCCGTGCCGGGGCGCCCGACGCTGTCACTGGTGCGGCCACCACTCAACCCTAAGCCGTGCCGGTCAAGGGGGTCTGGGGGCTTGCCCCCGGCGGGGGTGTGGGGGCCGTGCCCCCACCGGACAGAGTGGTCTGGGGGCTTGCCCCCGGTACGGGCGTGGGGTTGGTGTCCCCACCGAGCAGAGCATCGAAAATGATCCGCCCGGAGCGCACGGTGCGCAAGCAGGTCGGCAGTGGGCGCCCCAGCTCCAGGGGCGGTAGTGCCGGCACGCGGGACCGGGGATCGGTGGACCAGCGCTGCACGCGGGAGTCCGGGGTGGCGACCACGAGTTCGGCGGCGTCCCAAATCGCGTAGTGGGCCGGTGCGCCGGGGACCAGGCTGCCGGTAATGCCGTCGTTCATGCCGGCCGCGCGGTGGCCTCCCCTGGTGTGCGCGTTGAAGGCGGCGCGGGCGGACACGCCCGAGCCTGGCGTGCGGTGGTGCACCGCGGCGCGGACGGTGGCCCAGGGGTCGAGCGGGGTCACCGGGCTGTCCGAGCCGAAGGCCAGCACCACACCCCGGGCGGCCAGGGCCGCGAACGGGTTGAGGCCCGCGGCGCGTTCGGCGCCGAGGCGGGTGGCGTACATGCCGTCAGTACCGCCCCAGGCGGCGTCGAAGAGCGGTTGCATCGAACCGGTCACCGCCCAGCCCGCCAGCAGTTCGGCTTGGTCTTCGTCGACCATTTCCAGATGCTCCAGGCGGTGCCCGCGGGCGGCCAGGGCTCGCTGGCCGCAGACCTTCTCGGCGAGCCGGAAACCGTGGACCACCTCGGCGACGGCCGCGTCGCCGATGACGTGGAAGCCTGCCTGCAGGCCCGCTTCGGTACAGGCGACGAGGTGCTCGGCGATGGTGTCGGCGTCGAGGTAGCGGGCGCCGTGGGTGCCGGGGCAGTCGGTGTAGGGCTCGGCCAGCGCGGCGGTGTGGGAGCCGAGCGCGCCGTCGACGAACAGGTCGCCGGCCAAACCGCGTAGGCCGAGCCGCTGTGCCAGGCCGGTCGCGCCGAGTTGTCCCCAGTATCCGACGACCTCGGGCCGTCCGGGTTCGGCCGCGAGTGCCAGCAGGTCGGCGAGGTCCGCTTCACCGGAGATGTCGGGGCCCGCGCATTCGTGCACGCTGACGATTCCACGTGCGGCGGCTTCGCGGAGGAAAGCGTCCTGGGCGCGCCGGCGCTGCTGCGGGGTAATGGCGTCACGTGCGGCCCGACGTGCCCGGTGGTGCGCTTCCTGGGTCAGTGGTCCGTCGGAGGACCAGCCGTCGGCGTCTCGGGCCTGCGGGGCGAGCGCGATCAGCGCGGTGGAGACCAGGGCGGAGTGGACGTCGGTGCGGCTGAGGTACACCGGGACGTCGCCGACCACCTGGTCGAGTTCGGCGCGGCTGGGCACGCGCGGGGCGGACCAGGTGGACTCGTCCCAGCCGTGCGCGACGAGCACCTCGCCAGGGCGGGTGGCCGCGGCGGCGTCCGCGAGCGCGGCGAGCAGCTCGCCACCGTCACGGACGCCGGACAGGTCGAGACCCGTGAGGTGCAGCCCGCTCGACGTGGCGTGGACGTGCGCGTCGACGAAGGCGGGGGCCACGAACGCGCCGTCGAGGTCGACCACCTCGGCCTCGGGGTGCAGTGCGCGCCCCGGCCCGTCCTGGCCGACCCACACCACGGTGTCCCCGGTGACCGCCATCGCGGTGGCGTCCGGCGCGGCCGGCGAGTGGACCCGCCCGCCGACCAGCAAAGTCGTTTCGTTCACGGTTCGAGTCTGCACCATATCCGCAACAGTAATATTTTCGGTATATGCTCATACTTACAGGATATTTTTAGGTCAGCATGACGAGGAGGAGTACAGATGACTGTGACCCAGGAGGCTGTCTCGTCCGCGGACACGCTCAGCCAGCCCTACCGGTACCACCGGAAGACGCTGGTGGAGCCGGACTGGCGGCGGTTTCCCGGCTGGCGTGAGGTCACCGACGCACAGTGGCGGGACGCACAGTGGCAGCGGGTGCACTGCATGCGCAACATCCGGCAGCTGCGGGCGGTACTCGGCGATCTGGTCGACGACCGGTTCTACGACGACCTGGCGGCCGACCAGCACGAGCGGGCAACCATGTCGATGCTCCTGCCGCCGCAGATGCTCAACACCATGGTCGTCGACTCGACGGAGTCCTTGTATGCGGACCCGATCCGCCGCTACATGCTGCCGGTGCGCAGCGACCGGGACCTCCAGTGGCCGAGCCACCCGCATTCGCAACGGGATTCGCTGCACGAGGCCGAAATGTGGGTGGTCGAGGGACTCACCCACCGCTACCCCACCAAGGTGCTCGCCGAACTGCTCTCGACCTGCCCCCAGTACTGCGGCCACTGCACCCGGATGGACCTGGTCGGGAACTCGACCGAGCAGGTGGCCAAGCACCGGCTGGCGCTCAAGCCGGTCGACCGGCAGGACGCGATCATCGGCTACCTCCAGCAGACGCCGTCGGTGCGGGACGTGGTGGTCTCCGGTGGTGACGTGGCCAACGTCCCGTGGCACCAGCTGGAGTCGTTCCTGATGCGGTTGCTGGACATCGAGACCGTGCGGGACGTGCGGCTGGCGACCAAGGCACTGGCCGGTCTCCCCCAGCACTGGCTGCAGCCGAAGGTCGTCGAGGGGCTGGAACGCGTCGCGGGCACGGCGCGGCGGCGAGGTGTGAACCTCGCGATCCACACGCACATCAACCACGAGCAGTCCGTCACACCGCTGGTCGCCGAGGCCGCCAGGACCGCACTCGAGGTCGGTGTCCGCGACGTGCGCAACCAGGGCGTGCTGATGCGCGGGGTGAACGCGACACCCGCCGCGCTGCTCGATCTTTGCTTTGCGCTGCAAGGGGAAGCGAACATCCTGCCGTACTACTTCTACATGTGCGACATGATCCCGAACGCCGAGCACTGGCGCATCGCGGTGTTCCAGGCGCAGGAACTGCAGCACGCGATCATGGGCTACCTGCCCGGCTATGCGACGCCGCGGATCGTGTGCGATGTCCCCTACGTCGGGAAGCGCTGGGTACATCAGCTCGCCGAGTACGACCGGGAGCGGGGCATCTCCTACTGGACGAAGAACTACCGCACGGGCATCGAACACGACGACCCGGAGGCCCTGCGCCGGCGCTACCCGTACTACGACCCGATCTCCACGCTGCCCGAAACCGGCCGGCGCTGGTGGGCCGAGCAGGGCGCATGAACGACCCGTTCATGCCGAATTTCGACAGTAACGGGCCATTCATGCCTTGCCGGTGGTCTGGCTCAGCGGCTGTAGCTCGGGAGCGATCGCGGTAGGCCGAACCACGGGAGCACATGGTTGCCGAAGCAGGTCAACGCGCGGATTCGGTCGCCGGCGAGCGTGAGATACACGGAGGTACCAGTGAAGGCAATCGTCGTGACGGATCAGGCCGCGGAAGCAGCCGGGATCACACTCGCGGAGCGGCCTGAGCCGACGCCGGCGATCAACGACGTCGTCGTTGAAGTCCATGCTTCGGGCTTCGTCCCTGCAGAGTGGGAGTGGCCCTCGACGTGGGTCGATCGCTCCGGTCACGATCGAACCCAGGCGATCATCGGCCACGAGTTCGCCGGAGTGGTCACCTCCCTCGGCTACGGCACGACGGGACTCTCGCTGGGACAGCGGGTGTTCGGGATCACGGACTGGCACCGCGATGGAACCCTGGCCGAGTACGCGGCCGTGGAGGCACGCAACCTTGCGCCGCTGCCGGGGAACGTCGACTTCATGGTGGGTGCGAGCCTGCCGATCTCCGGCCTGACCGCATGGCAAGGCCTGTTCCGGCACGGGCGTCTTCAGGCGGGGCAGAGCGTCCTCGCACACGGCGCCGCCGGCGCGGTCGGATCTGTGGTGACGCAGCTCGCCCGGGAGTTCGGCGCCTACGTCATCGGTACCGGGCGGGCGGCGGACCGCCAGGCGGCGCTCGACTTCGGCGCGAACGAGTTCCTCGACCTCGACGACGAGGAACTCGACGACATCGGCGGGGTCGACCTGGTCTTCGATGTCATCGGCGGTGACATCCAACGGCGCTCGGCGAGCATCATCCGGCCTGGCGGGACGCTGGTGTCGGTGGTCGGGCCTGCCCAGGCTCGCCCGGTCGACGGCCTCGCGATCGACTTCGTCGTCGAGTCCGTGCCGAGTCAGCTGGTGGAGATCGTCGAGCGGGTGCGGGACGGGCGCCTTCGTACGCACATCGGAACCGTCGCGACCCTTGACGACGCCGTCCCTGCGCTCAACCCGACCGAGCGGCGCAAGGGCAAGACAGTCATTCGCGTGCGCCCCTGAGCACCCTGGAATAGGCCAACGGCGCCGCCATGCCGACACCCTACTGGTGCTCTACGAGTCCACCTCGCGCGTCAACGCGGTGCTCGCGCTGAACATCGAGGGACCTGCTCAACAAGCCGCAAGGTGAACTCGGCGAGACCAGCGGCTACGATCCGCCGTCACGACCGGCGAGAGCCCTTGCGCAGGAAGGCGCGCAGTTTGGTCAGCGGCCAGGTGTTGATCACGTCGTCGGGGGTGAGCCAGCCGCGTTGGGCGGTGCCGACGCCGTAGCGGATCACACCGAGGTTCATCGTGGAGTGCGCGTCGCTGTTGATCGCGAACTTCACGCCGAACCGCTTGGCCCACAGGATGTGCTCGTCGCGCAGGTCCAGGCGGTCGGGAAAGGAGTTGATCTCCAGTGCGGTGCCGGTGCGGGCGCAGGCGCGGAACACCTCGTCGAGGTCGGCGTCGACCGGCGGGCGCCGGCCGATGAGCCGCGCGGTGGGATGGCCGATGATGTTGACGTGCGGGTTCTCGCAGGCACGCACCAGCCGCCGGGTCATGTCTTCGGATGACTGGCCGAACGACGAATGCACCGACGCGACGCACACGTCGAAGCCGGCCAGGAACTCCGGTGGCCAGTCGACTTCGCCGTCAGCGTCGATGTTGAGTTCCGTGCCGTGCAGCACGCGCATCCCCCGGTACTTGCCGTCGAGCTCGCGCACCCTGGCTCGCTGCGCCAGCATCTTCTCGTCCGACATGCGTTGCATGACTAGGTTCGGTGCGTGGTCGGTGACGGCGTAGTACCGGTAGCCGCGCTCGGCCGCGGTCGCCAGCATGTCCTCCAAAGTGGACACGCCGTCGGTGAGGTCGGTGTGGGTGTGCAGGTCACCGCGCAGGTCGTCTTCGGTCACCAGCCGGGGAAGGTCACCGCGTGCGGCCGCCTCGATCTCGCCGCGGTCCTCGCGCAGGGTGGGCGGGACCCAGGCGAGCCCGAGGCGCCGATAGACCTCCTCTTCGGTCTCAGAGACGACCAGCTCGCCGGTTTCCACGTCGAACAGGCCGTATTCCGACAGTTTCAGCCCGGCGTGGACGGCGATCTCGCGGGTCCGCACGTTGTGCGCCTGTGAGCCGGTGAAGTACTGCAGGGCAGCGCCCCACGCCTGCAGAGGTACCACGCGCAGGTCGACCTGAAGTCCTTTCGTGGTGCGGATGGAGGTCTTCTTCTCGCCGCCGGCGATCACCTCGCCGGCCACGTCCAGGTTCTTCAGCGCCGCCATGATCGGCGCGGAATCGTCGGACGCGGCCAGGATGTCGATGTCGCCGATCGTTTCGCGGTAGCGCCGCAACGAACCCGCGTAGGCGCAACGCTGGCAACCCACCACTTCGGACAGCTCGGCGACGATCTCTTCGGCCAGCTCCATCGCGACGTTGAGCAGGACGCGGCCGCCGGCCTGCTGCATCAGCTCGATGCCGTGGAGGATGTTCTCCTCGGTCTTGGGCCCGAACCCTTTGAGGTCGCGCAGGCGCTCCTGCTTGATCGCCTCCACCAGTTCCTCGACCGAGGTGATGCCCAGCTCGTCGTGCAGCACCGCCGCCTTCTTCGGCCCCAGCGTGGGAATGGTGATCAGCTGCCGGACCCCGACCGGGATGCGGGCCCGCACCTCCTCGAAGGCCGGCACGCTGCCGGTGCGCAGGTATTCGTCGACCTTCTCGGCGATCGACTTGCCCACCCCGGGAACAGCCCGCAACTCCCGCACGCCGAGGGTGGACACATCCTCGTGGTAACCGCCGATGGCGCGGGCGGCCTTCTCGTAGGCGCGCGCCTTGAACGCGTCACCACCGGTGATGGCGAGGAGGTCGGCGTATTCCTGGAGCAGAGCTTCGACCTCGTCGTTCGGTCGAGCCATGTCAAGCAGGATGCGGCACTCAGCCCGAGGTGTCCAGCCCGGCCGGGCGCGTCCCGCTGGGAACCGCCGCGGTGGCCGCCAGCGCGAGCAGCCCCTCGGTCAGGTCACCGGTGGTCGTGCAGTGCCGGATGGCGGCCTCGGCCATGGCCTTGCCCTGGCCGGGGTCGGCGATCAGGCTGCGGACGGCCGCGGCCAGTTCCCCGTCGTGGGCGCACACCATGGCCAGTCCGGCTTCGGCCATCAGCGTCGCGTTGGCGCGGCCGTGTGCCGCGATCGGCCGGTGCATCAGTACCGGGCGGCCGCAGGCCAGCGCCTCCAGCCCGGTGGCGCCACCGGCGTTGGTGACCACGACATCCGCGGCGACCGTGTACTCCGCCATCTGGTCGGTCCAGCCCAGCAGTCGCAGCCGCGGCTCACGGTCGGCCAGCGGCCGCAGCCGGCGTAGCAGGGCTTCGTTGCGTCCGCAGACGACCACCGGCACCACGTCCGGATGGGCGTCGAGCAGTTCCTTCGCCGCGTCCCCGACGTCACCGAAGCCCAGCGAGCCGCAGGACACCAGCGCGATGAACGCCCCGGCGGGCAGGCCCAGCCGGGCGCGGGCGGCCTCGGCGTCGCCGGGCTTGAACTCGGCCCGGACCGGAGGCGCGGACACGGCGACGGAAGCGCCGGGGACGCAGCGCAACGCCGGTTCGATCGCGCACTCGTGCATCACGAGGTTGAGGTCGATGTCGCCGTACACCCAGAACGGGTGCGGCGCGAAGTCCGAGATCCACGCGCCGATCGGCACCGGCAGCTTCCCGTGGCGGCGCAGCCACTCCAGCCCGGCCGTGCCCAGCGGGTAGGTCGAGATCACGAGGTCGGGCCGTTGCCGGGTGACCTCCCGCGCCAGCCGCCGGCCGCACCAGGCGGCCACGAACCGCTTGGAGGCCGCGGCGAACCACCGGTACCGCCACAGCGAGCGGTAGAAGAACTCGTACAACCAGGGGGTGGTCTGCACATTGGACACGTAGATCCACCGGAACAGCGGCCCGACTCCCCTGCCCATCACGTCGAGCGTGTCCAGCCAGGTCACCGTGGCCCGCGGCCACAGCCGGCCTATCGCATCCTGAAGTGCCCGTCCGGTCGCGTTGTGGCCCTCACCCATCTCCGCCGAGACGACCAGCACCTTGTTCACGTGGCTCCTTCCCGAGGAGTTCACCGGACTGCCGCGACAGCTTGGTCGCCCGGCCGGACAGCAGCACTATGCCGACGATGATGACGGCTCCGGCAACGGCCTCCCCCGCCAGCGCCGCGGGCGAGGTGTTGGCCGTCTCCCCCATCCACCAGACCCCGATGCCGACCCCGACCAGAGGGTCCAGCGCGGTGATCACGGCCAGCGCCGGGGTGAGGAAGCGCCCCTGCTGGAAGGTGTTCTGGCTGAGCAGGAAACCCAGCGGCCCCACCAGGCACACCAGGTAGAGCGCCCAGTTGCGGAACGGCTCGGTGAGGTCTGCGCGTGCCTGCACGGCGACGATCTTCATCAACCCCGCGGTCATGCCGTAGAGCACCCCGGTGGCCACGGCGAGCCCGAGCACCCGCACCGACCCGTGAGCGACCACCGACACGCCGAGCCCGAGCAGGGTGAGCAGGATCAGCGCGATGGCCAGCGGAAACGGCTGGGGGGTGGTGGCGAGCAGGTCGACGTCCCCACTGGGGCGGGCCAGCAGCAGGAACGACGCGAGTCCGGCCACGCAGGTCAGCGAGCCGACGACCATCACCGCGTCGGGGGCCCGGCGTTCCAGGCGTGCGGAGAACACGCCGGCGAAGATCAGCGAGGTGATCAGCAGCGGCTGCACGACCAGTAGCGGGGCGAAGGCCAGCGCGATCAACTGGAGCGCCAGCCCGGCGCCGGTGGCGACCATGCCGATCAGCCACAGTGGCCGGCGGACCAGCCCACGCAGCAGCCCCGGGTCGAGGATCCGGGTGACCGCGACCTCCTTGGTGGCGCGCTCCTGCGCCGCGCTGGCCAGTCCCATGCAGGCGGCGCCGACCACCGCGGCCGGAACGGCCAGCAGCAGCGAAGCACTGGTCGAGGCGGCCACGGTCATTCACTTCCCGCGTTCTTGCGAGACACCCTCCCCTGCTGTGGCGGAAAAGCGTGCCACAGCGGGGGCCCAGCCCGGTCGGGCCGCACGAGCAGGGCTGCGCAATGGTGGCTCATGCGGCCCTCCTGTGTGTGCCTACGGTTAACTTTCCGTTGCCGACCCTACAGAAAATCCGGACCGCTCACTTCGTTCGTTCCCGCGCCACCCGGTTCAACAGATCGCCGCCGCGATCGAGGCAGTCGGCGCAGATCACCGAACCCCGCTGGGGGCAGCTCATCCTGGCCAGCGCCCGCCGTAATCCCAGGAAGGACCGGCGCTCGCTGCGACCGCAGAACTCGCACGCCTGCTCCCCCGGCGACGAGGCCAGGGCGAGGTGGGTGCCGCCGAGGCTGACTCGTGCCTGCCCGTCGTGGACCAGTTGCAGGCCCGCCTCCAGGCAGTCGACGCAGATCGGTCCCCGTGGGCCGGGCGCGCGGTACTGTCCGGGCCGCGGCGGCCGATCACAGAACCGGCACGGGCTCTGGTTGGTCCTCATGGTTCATCACGGCCCTTCGGTGGGAGTCCGTACACTTTCGTGCGATGCGGCGGTATCGGTGGTGGATCAGTGCGGGAGCGTTGCTCTTCGTGGCCGTCCTGGCGGCGGTGCTCGTTTTGACGTGGGGCCCCGGCACACCGCCGGTAAGGCGTCAGGGGCCGCCCGGAACCGGGCCGCTCACGATAGTTTCTCTCGGCGACAGCACGATTTCTGGCGAAGGCGCTGGGGACTACACCCCTGATACCAATGGCGCCAACGGCGACTGGTGTCATCGTTCTCCCCACGCCGAGGTATTTCAAACCGACGTGCCCGGTATCGAAGCCAAGGTGAACCTGGCCTGTTCCGGCGCCACGTCCGCACAGGTCGGGCTCGGCGACGTCAAGCAATACACCGAGCCGTCACAGGCCGAGCAGTTGGCCTCGCTGGTCAAGACCCACCGCGTCGCGGTGGTCGTGGTGGCGGTGGGCGCCAACGACGACCCGCACTTTTCCCAGCTGGTCAACGAATGCTTCCAGTCCTGGTTCATCACCGATCACGCGCCGTGCAGCGACACCATCAAGGCCACCTGGCAGGACCGGATCGACGCGATGGTGCCGAAGGTCGTGTCCGCGCTGCGTGACGTCAGGCAGGTGCTCGCCCGGGCCGGCTACGAAACCGAGGACTACCAACTGGTGCTGCAGTCCTACGCCGCGCCGATCGGCCCGGACATCGCCGCGGCACTGCAGAACCTCAACGGCTGCCCCTTTCGCAGCGAGGATCTGGTGTGGGTCCGGGACAAGGGAGTGCGGGCCCTGTCCGACGGGCTGGCCAGGGCCGCCGGCGAGACCGGGGCCCGGTTCCTCGATCTGTCCAGGGCCGGTGACGGGCACGAGGCGTGCAGCGGCGGCGCCGACCCGGCGAAGGAATGGTTCAGCCGCCTGACCCTGCAGCTCCATGACCTTTCCGACGCCGACCGCGCGCCCCACGCGCTGCAGGAGTCGTTCCACCCCAACGCGGCAGGCCACGCCCAGATCGGGCGCTGCCTCACCGAGTTCCTCGCCACTCCCCTGCCCTCGTCGGCATGCCTGGTCGGCGCCGACGGCAACCTCCACGCCACGCCCACGCTCACCGCGAGCTGAGCCGCTACAGGTCGAGCGCGGCGCGCAGGGCGATGTCCACGCGTTCCTGCACGCCTGCGTCGATCTCGGCGAGGCGTTCGGTGAACCACGGCCGGTAGAGCCGGGTCACGCTCAGGGTGGACACCCAGAACCGGCTGTCCAGGGCGACACCGAGGATGTCCTGCGGGTCGTATTCGAGCAGTTCGGCGCCCAGCAGCCAGGGCCGTTCGGACTCATTCACGCCGTCCGAAGACAGTACGAGCACCGTCCGTGCCCGGGTGGGCTGTGCCGGTGGGTGATAGGTCCAGATCTCACCCCTCCGCACGCAGCTCCTTTTCGGCCGCGGCCAGCTCCGCCTCGTCGCCTGCCGCCTGCCGCTCCGCGTCGGCCGCCCGCGCGGGCGGGTGGTAGCCGGTGCGGACGGCTTCCCGGCGGGCCGCCCGCGACAGCCAGGAAGACAGCGAAATGCCGTGTTCGGCGGCCGCGCGCTCGGCGAACTCCACCGCGGCCGCATCCAGGGACAGCGTGATCTTACGAGTTGCCATACCTATCACCGTACCGTAGTTCACAGCGTCGGGGACCGGCCTTCGAACGGCGTCGACAGCACCACGGTCGTGCGGGTGGAAACCTTCGCGGACTCCCGGATGCGCCGCAGCAGGTCCTCCAGCGCACGCGGCGATTCCACCCGCACCAGCAGGATGTAGGACTCGTCCCCGGCCACCGAGTAGCACGACTCGATCTCGGTGATGTGCTCCAGCCGCTGCGGATAGTCGTCCGGCGCGGCCGGATCGTTCGGGGTGAGCGAGATCAGGGCGGTCAGCGGCAGGCCGATCTGCTCGCCGTCGAGCCGGGCGTGGTAGCCCTGGATCACCCCGCGCTGCTCCAGCCGCCGGACGCGCTGGTGCACCGCCGAAACCGACAGCCCCACCCGTTCGGCGAGGTCGGTGAAGCTGCACCGCCCGTCCAACGCGAGTTCCCGCGCGATCGCCCGGTCCAGTGGCTCCAACGCACTGGTCATGGCTCGAGGACGACGAGTTCGTGCGGACGGGTGTTCAACGGTTCGACGCCGTCCTCGGTGACCACGACGATGTCCTCGATCCGCGCGCCCCACCGGCCGGTTTGGTAGATGCCCGGCTCGACGCTGAAGGCCATGCCCGCTTCCAGCACGAGTTCGTTACCGCCGACGATGTAGGGCTCCTCGTGCACCTCGAGACCGATCCCGTGCCCGGTGCGGTGGATGAAGTTCTCGCCGAACCCGGCTTCGGCGATGATCTCGCGCGCCGCCGCGTCGATGTCCTGCGCGCGCATCCCCGGGCGCACCGCGGTCACGGCCGCCTGCTGAGCCCGCTGCAGGACCGCGTAGGTCGCCGCCACGTCGGCGTCGCGGGGCTCACCCACCGCGTAGGTGCGGGTGGAGTCGGAGTTGTAGCCGTCGGGCAACGGGCCGCCGATGTCGATCACGACCACGTCACCCCGCTCGATGACCCGGCCGGACACGTCGTGGTGCGGGCTGGCTCCGTTCGGGCCGGACCCGACGATCACGAAGTCGGCGTGGGTGTGGCCCTCCTCGACGATCGCGGCGGTGATGTCCGCGCCCACCTCGGCCTCGGTGCGGCCGGGCCGCAGCCACTCGCCCATCCGCGCGTGCACCCGGTCGATCGCCGCGCCCGCCCGCCGCAACGCGTCGATCTCGGCGGCGTCCTTGCGCATCCGCAGCTCCCGCAGGACCGGCCCGGCCAGGGTTTGCCGCGAGTCCGGCAACGCCGCGCGGAACGGCAGCACGTGACGCGCCGCGGTGTCGTCGCTCACCGCGACCCGGCCCGGCCGGCCCAGCCGGGCGGCCACCATTCGGTACGGGTCCTCGCCGTCGACCCAGGTGACCACCTCGACGCCGAGTTCCGTGGTCGGCACGTGCGCGTACCCGGGCGCCTCCAGCTTCGGCACCACCAGCGCGGGGACCCCGTCGCCGGCGGGCAGAACCAGCGTGGTCAGCCGTTCCAGGGAGCCGCCTGCCTCGCCGATCAGGTAGCGCAGGTCCGCACCGGGTGAGATCAGCAGGGCGTCGGTCTCGGCCTGGGCCGCGGCGGCGCGGGCACGGTCGAGTCGGGCACGGAGGGTGGCCGGGTCCATGGCCCGGGGAGATCGGCTTGACATGGGCAAAGCCTATCGGCTCCCGCCTGGGCGGTGCCGGGGACAGCGGGTCGGCATGCAGGGGGTCTGGCAGGCTGTGCTCGTGACGTTAGCCCTGCTGGACTCCGCGAGCCTGTACTTCCGTGCGTTCTACGCGTTGCCCGACTCGCTGACCGCGCCGGACGGCACGCCGGTCAACGCGGTACGCGGGTTCGCCGACACGCTCGCCCGGATCCTCACCGAGCGGCGGCCCTCCCGGCTGGTTGCCTGCCTGGATGCCGATTGGCGGCCGCAGTTCCGGGTCGAGGCGCTGCCCAGCTACAAGGCGCACCGGGTCGCCGGCCCGGACTCCGACGCCGAAGATGTGCCCGACGCGCTCACCCCGCAGGTGCCGATCATCCTCGACCTGCTCGCCGCGGTCGGCCTCGCCACGGCGGAAGCGCGGGGCTACGAGGCCGACGACGTCATCGGCGCGCTCGCGGCCCGCGAAAAGCAGGACCCGGTCGAGGTGGTCACCGGTGACCGCGACCTGTTCCAGTTGGTGCGCGACGAGCCCACCCCGGTGTCGGTGATCTATGTCGGCCGGGGCTGGGCCAAGGCCGAGATCTTCGGCCCCGCCGAGATCGCCGCGAAATACGGGGTGCCCCGCGACCACGCTGGTCCTGCCTATGCCGACATGGCCATCCTGCGCGGCGACCCGTCGGACGGCCTCCCTGGGGTCGCCGGGATCGGCGAGAAGACCGCCGCCCGGCTCATCACCCAGTTCGGCTCGGTCGAAGCCCTGCTGGATGCGGCCAGGACCGGCAGCACCGAGCTGCCGCTGAAGCTGCGGCTCAAGATCAGTGGCGCCGAGGACTACCTCGACGCCGCGCCGACCGTGGTCCGCGCGGCCACCGGCGCGCCGGTGCTGCTGTCCGGACCGGACACCGTGCCGGCCCAGGCCGCCGACCCCGGCCGGGTCGCCGAACTGGCGCAACGCTGGAACCTGGGTGGCTCGGCGCAGCGTCTGCTCAAAGCGCTCGAAGCACGGCCGTGAACCACCACGCGCCAGACGGCTCGTAAACCACCTCAAGCGGGCGAGGACCAGGCCCCGTGCCCGATCGATCATCAAGGTGAACCGGTCGGCCACAGTTGGGAGGGGCCATGGGTGAACACACGCATCCAGGAACTCCGGCAGCGGACGGTGCACCGCCCGCCTCACCCCAACGCGAAAGGTCCGTCGCGCCGGAACGGGAAATCCGCCCCGGCTCGGCCTGGGTGGGCTGGATCTGGTTCGCCGGGGCCATGATGATCCTGCTCGGCTTCTTCAACATCATCGAAGGCATCGTCGCCCTGTTCAGCCCCCGGTTCTACATCGTGAGCCCGTCCGGCCTGCTGTTGTTCAACCTGACCGGCTGGGGCCTGGTCCACCTGATCATCGGCATCCTCGCCGTGGCCGCGGGGGCCGCGCTGTTCACCGGTGCGCTGTGGGCTCGCATCACCGCCGTGGTGCTCGCGGGCATCAACGCCATCGCCCAGCTCACGTTCCTGTCCGCGCACCCGGTGTGGGCCACCATCGTGATCGCGCTGGACGTCGTGGTCATCTGGGCCGTCATCGCGCACGGCAGGGAGGTCGAACGCGCGGCCTGGTGAGCTCAGGATGCGCCTGCGGCGGCCGAACCGGCCCGCCGGCCGGAGAAGACACAGTCCGCAATGGACAGTCCGCTTACGTAGGATTCCGAGCACACCCCGACCGCGGTGCGTCCCGCCGCGTAGAGGCCGGGAATGGCGGAACCGTCCACCCGCGTCACCGCACCCGATTCCTCGTCCACGGTCAGGCCACCGAGGGTGATCATCGGACAGGGGAAGCCCCGTTGTGTCCGAAGTGAACAGTCGAAGGCGTAGAACGGTCCCCGTTCCAACGGATGTACGTGCTCGGCGTCCTTTCCCATCCGGTCCTTCCCGGACCGGGCATCGGCGTTGTAGGTGTCGAGGGTGCGCCGGAGCCCGGTGGGATCGATCCCGGTCCGCGTGGCCAGTTCCTCGATGTTGCCGGCCTTGAGGTGGCCCACCGTGAACAGGTAATTCGCCTGCCAGCGCTGGAACCACAGCGTCTGCCCGGCCAGTTGCGACTTGGCCGCGTCCAGGATGCGCTGGTCGATGATCAGGTACGCCTTGGCGTCGCGCTGTTCCGCTATGTGGTCACCGATCCGTGCTCCGTAGTAGAGCTCGTTGCACAACCGCTCGCCGTCGCGGTTGACGAGCACGCCCTCGACAAGCGAGAGCGGCGGGTTGAAGAACCGCCAGGCGGAGACTCGGTGCATGCGTGCTGTCGCTCCGCCGGCGGACTCGCCGAGCCGGATGCCGCTGCCATCGTCGCCGATGGTGCCCAGCGACGAGCCGCTGCGGTAGGGCGGGGCGTGTTCGGCGAGCATCTTGCGGTTGAAGACGAACCCCCCGGCGGCCAGGATCACGCCTCGCCGCGCGCGCACCCGCCAGGTGCGGCCGTGCCGGGCCTCCAGCCGCCGGATCGGGCCGTCCAGCAGTCTGCCCGCGGGCCGGAAATAGATGTTGAGCTTACGGTTGGACACCGACAGCCACCGGTGTGCCAGCCGTCCCGTCGTCGAGGTGATCCGGCGGCATTCCACGCCGGTCACCCGGCCGTCCGCGTCGGTGGTCAGACCGGTCACCCGGGTCTGGCGCGCCACCCGCACCCGACGCTGTGTCGCCGCTCGTGCCAGGGCTTTGAACAGGACTTTCCCCGAGGTGCCCCGGCCCTTCGCACGGTGGCCGCGCGGCGCGGGCGTCGCGGCGTCGCGGAACGGTGGCGCCGCCTCGCTGCCCGAGTAGTAGAGGTAGTAGTCGTTGGTGGGGTAGGACGTTTTCCGCGGGGCCAGGCTGCCCTCGAAGGGGACACCGTTGGCGGCGAGCCAGTCCAGGTTCGCCACGCTGTCTGCGCAAAAACGTTCCAGGGTGGCCGGCGAGACCGCGTCGCCCACCTCGAGGCGAAGGTAGTTGAGCATTGCCTCGACGCTGTCGTCGCAGCCGGCTTCCTTCTGGTAGACGGTGCCGCCGCCGGCATAGACCACGCCGCCGCTGATCGCCGTCGCGCCCCCGCCCTGGAAGCGGTCCACGACCAGCACGTCCGCGCCGCGATCCGCCGCCTCGATGGCCGCGCACGCCCCCGCCCCGCCGAACCCCACCACGACCACGTCGACCTCGGTGTCTTCTAGGGCTACGGCCCTCTTCCACGCCTCGGGCATCGTCGCTCCTCACCAGCCGTTCACCTGGGCCCCGAGTGTAGAACGTGTTCTCATTCATGTCGACGGGCCGCGCCTGCCGGCGACAACCACGGGCGCGACATCCACAGAGGACTTCCGCCTCTAGCCGTGACGCATCGCGGACGGTGAGCTGAATTCTTACGCCATCACGGGGTCGACCGGAGGAAGGCGACATGAGTGCTCCCACTCTCGACACGTTGCGGCAACGGGTTCGTGGCGAGGTGATCACCCGGGACGACGAGAACTACGACGAGGCCCGCAGGGTCTACAACGCGATGATCGATCGCCACCCGAGGGTGGTCGTCCGGGCCGTCAACGCCGGGGACGTGCTGGCGGCCGTGAACTTCGCCCGGGAACACGGGTTCGACCTGGCCGTGCGCGGCGGTTCCCACAGCGTGCCGGGATTCGGCACGTGCGACGACGGGGTGGTGATCGACCTGTTGGCGATGCGCGGCGTCCGCGTCGATCCGAGGAACCGGACCGCGCGCGTGGAAGGCGGTGCCACCTGGGGAGACTTCAACGCGGCCACGCATGCGTTCGGGCTCTCCACCACCGGTGGCATCATCTCCACCACCGGTGTCGGCGGCCTCACCCTCGGCGGCGGCATCGGTTACCTCGACCGCGCCGCCGGATTGTCCTGCGACAATCTGATTTCCGCCGACGTGGTGACCGCGGACGGCCGTTTTGTGGTCGCCAGCGAAAGGGAGAACGATGATCTGTTCTGGGCGTTGCGCGGGGGTGGCGGCAACTTCGGTGTCGTGGTCTCCTTCGAATTCCGGCTGCACCCCGTCGCCGACATCTACGGCGGGCCGATGCTGTTCGAACTCGACGCGGCGCCCGACCTGCTTCGCTTCTACCGTGAGTTCATCGTCGACGCGCCTGAACAGTTCGGCGGGTTTCCCGGATTCCAGATAGCGCCGCCGTTGCCGTTCATCCCCGAAGACCGGCAGGGCGAGCCGTTTGCGCTGTTCGTCGCCTGCTGGACGGGGCGCCTCGACGAGGGCGAGCAGGCGATCAATTCGTTGCGCGAGATCGGCCCGGTCGTGGCCGAACTGGTGGGGCCGATGCCCTACCCTGCGCTGAACAGCGTGTTCGACCCGCTGGTGCCTCCGGGACTTCAGCACTACTGGAAAGCCAACTTCGTCACCGAGTTGACCGACGAGGCAATCGCGGCGCACCTCGAGCACGGCCCGGGACTGCCTGCGGTGAACTCGGCAGTGCACATTTATCCCATCAACGGCGCCTGCCACCGGGTCGCTCCGGACGCCACCGCTTTCGCCTACCGGGAAGCGAACTTCGCCACCGTGATCGCGGGAATGTGGCCCGACCCCGCGGACAACGACACGGCAATCCGCTGGGTCCGCGACTACTATCACGCGACCGCACCGCATTCGGAAGAAGGCGGCTACGTCAACTTCATGGCCACGGACGATCAGGACCGGGTCAGGGCGAACTACAAGGGCAATTTCGACCGGCTCGTGGAGGTCAAGAAACGTTACGACCCGGACAACCTGTTCCACCTCAACCAGAACATCAAACCCTGACGAGGTATTCGTACGGGTCAGACGGGGTAGACGACCCCGGTGAGCCGTTCGGAGACCTCCCACAGGCGTTGCTGTGAACCGCTGTCGCGGGAGCGGGCGCTGGACTGGACCCGTTGCGGGTATCCGCGTATTTCGAACAGGCCGCCGGGGCCGTAATACTCCCCGCCCTGGGCAGTCGGATCCGTGGCGGCGCGCAGCGTGGGCAGGGCGCCCATCGCGGGGGTTCGCCCGAGCAGCCGGGCGATCACGAGGTTCGGGATCCGGAACAATGCGGACGAGTAGCGGAAGATCTCGGTGGTTGCCCCGCCCGGGTGGGCGGCCAGCGCGACCGTGTTCGAGCCGTCCAGCCGCCGGTTCAGTTCGTGGGTGAACAGCAGGTTCGCCAGCTTCGAGCCGGCATAGGTGCCGGCAGACCGCAGGTCTTCGGTGTCGATCCGGCCGAATCGGTGGCCGATGCTGCTGACCGTGACCACCCGCGAACCCGGCACCGGCAGCATCCGGTTCAGCAGCAGGCCCGTCAGCGCGTAGTGGCCGAGGTGGTTGACCCCGAACTGGATGTCGAACCCGTCCCGTGTCCGGCCGGTCAAACCGGTCACGCCGGCGTTGTTGATCAGCAGGTCGAGCCGCTCGTACCGTGCTTGGAACTCGTCGGCCGCCTCGCGCACGGAAGTCAGCGACGCCAGGTCGAGGCGGAGGACGTCGGTGTCCGGGCCGATTCGTCCGGCGGCCTCCTTCGCCTTGTCGAGGTTCCGGCAGGCGAGCACGACGCGTGCGCCGCACCGGGCCAGCGCGCTCGCTGTTTCGAAACCGATTCCGGTGTTGGCTCCGGTGATCACGGCGACCCGGCGCTGCTGATCGGGAATGTTCGCCGCTGTCCAGTTATCCATGCCCACTCCTTAACATGAACGACTCGTTCATGTTTTATTATGAACCACGAGTTCACCTTCTCGGCAAGGGGCGATGTGACCGGACGAACAGGACTACGAGCGGACGCCGCGCGCAACCGTGGGGCGATCCTCCATGCCGCGCGGGCGCTTCTGGTGGCGCGCGGCCCGGAGGTGGGGATGGACGAGATCGCGACGCAGGCGGGCGTCGCCGTCGGCACCCTCTATCGCCACTTCCCCACCAAGCAGGACTTGATCGAGGCCATCGCGGAAGACCTCGGCGCAACGATCGCCGAGACACTCGACGCTGCCGTCGCCGGGATCATCGACGGTCACCGCACCGCGGCGGACGAGATCATGGACCTGATGCGCCGGGTGGTCGTCGAGATGGGAGACGAGCGACTCCTCCGGGCCGCCCTGTCGGACCTGGCGCCGCAGGTTTTCCAGGCGATACAGGCACATGCGAGGGAATCGGTCGAGCGAATGATCGCCATGGCGCACCAGGCTGGCACGCTGCGCCCGGACATCACGGTCGACGACGTGATCCTGTTGCTGACCACCTCTCCTGGCGAGCAGACCCCGAAGCCCGCGCGGTTGCGCTGGCTGGAACTGGTCCGAAACGCACTGACCGCCGCGAAGTGACGATCTTCGCCGGCTGTCAGGCGTCGTGACTGAGCAAGGAGCGGAGAATCTGTTCGGTGTGCGTCCACAGCACGGCTCCGCCGATATCGGGGACCAGCCGGCGATGTGCTCTGGGAATGCGCCGGGCCAAGGTTTCGCCGTTGTCCGGCGAGTGGCTCCTGTCCTCTGCCCCGTACCAGACGTCAACCGGGCTGGTGATCGCGGACAGGTCGAAGGGCCAACGTCCCATCGCCAGGACGGTGTCCCGCGCATAGCCGGCCGCCGCCCCCTGGCTGAATGCCTCGGTCAAGGCCCGACGGTAGGCGTCCTCGAACGCCGGGGCGCGGTAAACGGCGAGGTCCGACTGCGGGCTGCCCTGGGTCACCAAACGCCACATGGCGTCGGCGTCGAAACCAGCGAAAGTGGCCTCGGCCGCGGCCGGATCGGAAGCCACCAGCTCCACCAGTGCCCGCAGGTCATCGGGCAGCAGCTCGGTGAATTCCGGTGCTGCGATCTCGTCAGCAGCGGATACGATCGCCAGCGGTCCCGCCTGCCCCGATGCCGCACAGGCCAGAGCGAACGGCGCGCCCTGTGAGTTGGCGATCACCGGCGGGCGCCGGAAGCCACGAGTCTCGGTGAAATGCTCGATGTCCGCGGCGAAGTCCTGGAACGTACGGCCCGGGAAAGGGCTCGAGGCCCCAAGCCCGGGGCGATCCACCGAGATCAGCCGTGCACCAACCGACTCCACCACCCCGCTGGTCAACCCGAGCCACCGGCTCGTCGCCGCACCTGGGATCAGGAGTACCGCAGTGCCGTTGTCGGGCCCCCATTCCGCCCAGGCAAGCCGTCGTCCGTCGGGCAAGCCGGTCTCGCCCAGTCGAGCCGGCGCATCGATTCGCGCGTTCATGGTTCCATGATCGCGGCAGGACAGCGGCCCTTGCACCACAGTTCCACGGACACAGGCGCCCGAGCGGCTGAGTCGCGATCACAGTAGGCAGCGGGAATTCGACGTAGTCCGTCTCGCCGCAGAGGTCACGGCCGTCGAGATAATGCAGGTTCGGGTCGTCAGCCACCCGCTGTCCGACGATCACCCGCTGTCCGACGATCCGGGCGAGCGCGTCGCGGATGACGTTGAGTGTCAGGGGCGTTGTCGGCTGGACGGCTGCGGCGCATCCCCTGGCGCTCGCAGTCGAAGGTGAGTGATCAAGCCGCGGATGTAATCGGCGCAGTGACCAGAGGACCCCGGGCGCGGTTGACCGCAGCCGATGAGGGCGCGTCCCTGACGGCCGTTTACACGGCGGCCGGACGCGCCGTGTCCGGCGGTTCGCCGACCTCCGACACGGCGTGACCGGAGCAGGGCCGTCGAGTCGCCGTCGCCCGGGCGATGCGACCAACCTCGAACCACCGCACCGCGTCACGCAGCAGGCACCAGCCGACGAGATACCAGTGTCCGCGGCGGAACGCGAAGAGGAGCGGCTCCACCGCACGGCGGGTGGCGCGGCCTTGGGCGTCGGTGTACGCGATGTTCACGACACGCTGGTCGAGCATTGCCTGCTCCAACGGGGACATCACCCGACGGGGCGCACCGGATGCCACGTCGACCCAGACTCTCGTGGCGAGGTCCGTCGCACGACGGCGGGTGGCCGGGTCGACGACGTCGAGTACCTTCCGCGTCGCGCTGCGCGCCGAGTCACCGAACGGACCCACCCCGAGGACGGTCACCGCCGCCGTCAGGGCAAGGGCCTGGCTCGGACCGAGGTTGACCGGTGGTAGGGATCCGGTCTCGGAAAGGCCGTATCCGCCACCCGGGCCGGTACGGCTCCAGATCGGCAGGCCCGCGGCAAGGAGCCCAGCGATGTCGCGCTTCACGGTGCGCGTCGTCACCTCGAGCTCGGTGGACAAGCTCTCCGCGGTGCGGCCTCGTCGACCGGCACGCCGCAGGCTCTCGGTCAGTGCCTGCAGCCGTTCCGCGCGCCTCACGCTCCGCGCTCCCGTCCACAATTCATGACAGAAATGGTGACATACGGCGGACCGCCGTCCCCCATAACCTCTGGCCATGACATCGAACTGGACGAAGCAGGGCGCGGCGGCCGTCCGCCCCGCGTTGGTACTCGTGCCCGGCCACTGGCTCGGCGCGTGGGCATGGGACGGCGTGGTGCCCGCACTGCGCGAGCTGGGCCATGCGGTGACGGCACTGACACTTCCAGGGCTGGATCCCGACGACCCTGATCGCGCCGCGCGCACGCTGGACGAGCAGGCGAGCGTCCTGGCCGACGCGGTGGCACGTGCCGCGGCGGGCGGCCCAGTGGCACTCGTGGTGCACAGCGGCGGCAACTTCCCCGCGATGCTCTTCCTCGACCGCCGGCCCGACGCCGTGACGCACGTCGTCTATGTCGACAGCGGGCCGGTCGCCGACGGAGCGATCTTCGACGCCGAACTACCTGACGACGTCGACGAGGTCCCTCTGCCCGATTTCGACGTGCTCGCGCAGAGGGCGAGCCTTGAGGGAATCGACGCCGCCGCGCTCCGGCGCTTCCGCGATCGGTCGGTGCCCGAGCCGGGGCCGATCATGCGCGAGCGGATCTCGCTGCACGACGACCGGCGGCTGTCGGTCCCGGCGACGATAATCGCGTCGTCGTTCCCGTCCGAGGTCATGATGACCATGGCCCGCGAGGGGCACCCGATGATGGCGGAGACCGCGCGGCTCACGAACCTTACCCTCGTCGACCTGCCTACGGGGCACTGGCCAATGTGGAGCCGTCCGGACGAGCTGGCCGCCGCCATCTCGAAGGCCGCCGGCCACTAGCCCCTGGCCATACACCGCACCGTAATGGCAAGGCCGGCATTTACCGGGCGCTTCGCGCTGCCCGCCGTTCCTCGAGCCCCAGATCGCCGACGAGGACGGCGGGCCTGCATGTGCTCGCGGGCTCGATGCCCGGCCTGCCGTACCGCGGCCTCCGTGGGGTGGGACCGGAATACGTCAGAAACCTGCGACGGTAGTGGCAAGAACGTCCCGGCGGCGGACGACCCGTGGGACGCCGCGCCGCCCCCGGCCAGCGGCGGCTTCGTCGACGAGCCGCCGTCCTGACCGGTCGGCCGTGCTGCGGGGAAACACGACCCCGCAGCACGGCGCCGTGGCTGAAGTCGAAGACCTCCTTCCGGTCAGGCATATCCGCCCAGCTTCGCGGCGGTGTCGATTTCGCTGGGTGTCGTTCGTGTAGGGGTGACGGGCTCGCAGCGGGCGGCCCGCGAAACCCAGAGGGAGCACTCGATGCCTTCGATCACGGTGACGATGAACGTCACGCTCGATGGTGTGGTCCAGAGTCCGGGGCGGCCGGATGAGGACACCCGCGGCGGATTCACCTACGGCGGCTGGGGGCAGGGTTATTGGGACGAGGTGATGGCCCGGGAGATGGGGGTGGGCATGAGCACGCCGGGCGGCATGCTGCTCGGCCGCCGCACCTGGCAGGACTTCCGCACTGTCTGGGGAAAGGCGACCGATGACAACCCGTTCAGCACGCACATGAACGCGGCCACGAAATACGTGGTCTCCCGGACCTTGAAAGATGTGGACGCTTGGCAGAACTCGGTGCTGCTGCACGGCGATGCGGTCGCGACGGTGGCCGAGCTGAAGGCCCAGTCGGACCAGAATCTGTCAATCATCGGCAGCGCGTCGCTGGTCCGCACCCTGCACGCTGCCGGCCTCATCGACCAGTACACGCTACTGATCCACCCGCTGGCCTTGGGCAGCGGTTCGCTGCTGTTCGAAGACCCGGCCCCGCGAGCCGGCTTCGAGCTCACCCGTAGCGTCGCGACCACCACGGGCGTCATCATTGCCCGGTACATTCGCCGGTAAAGGAGCGGACCGTGCCGCAGTACCTGCTCTCCATCTACCAGCCCGACAGCGGCATGCCCGACGCCGAAACCATGGCCCGCATAATGGCCGACCTGCACCGGCTCAACGAGGAGCTGCGTGAGAGCGGCTCGTGGGTGTTCACCGGCGGCCTGCATTCCCCGGACACCGCGACGGTCGTCCGGCCCGACGGCATGATCACCGACGGCCCTTACCTCGAGGGCAAGGAGCACATCGGCGGCATCTGGATCATCGACGCGCCCGATCTGGACGCGGCCTTGGTCTGGGGGCGCAAGGCCGCGGCCGCGACGACGCTGCCGATTGACGTACGCCCGTTCCGGAACGCAGCGCCGTCCTGACGCCATGTTGCCGGAAGAGATCGCGGCCGTCTTCCGCGCCGAGTACGGCAGGGCCGTCGCCGTTCTTGTCCGCGTGCTGGGCGATATCGGTCTGGCCGAAGAGGCGGTCGCCGACGCGTTCACGACCGCCCTGCAACGCTGGCCGGACGAAGGCGCGCCGCCCAGTCCCGCCGGCTGGATCATCACCACGGCCCGCAACCGGGCGATCGACCAGCTGCGCCGAGAGTCGGCCCGTGCGCACAAGCACGCCGAGGCGACGGTCCTGCACGCCCCAGCAGAGCACGTCGAGGAGGGCGCCGTGCCCGACAACCGGCTGCGGCTGGTGTTCACCTGCTGCCACCCGGCACTCTCCCGTACCGCGCAGGTGGCGCTCACCCTGCGCCTGCTCGGCGGGCTCACCACAGCCGAGATCGCCCGCGCCTTCCTCGTCCCGGAGGCGACCATGGCGCAGCGGATCGTCCGGGCGAAGGCGAAGATCCGCCACGCCCGCATTCCTTACCGGGTGCCGCACGAGGCCGATCTTCCCGAACGTCTCGACGCGGTGCTCGCGGTGCTCTACCTGATCTTCAACGAGGGCTACACGGCGACAGCAGGCCCCGAACTCATGCGCGCAGACCTGTGCACCGAGGCCATTCGACTCGCCCGGGTGCTGGCCGAACTGATGCCCGACGAACCCGAGGCAGCGGGACTACTCGCCCTCATGCTGTTCACCGAAGCCCGACGGGCCGCGCGTACCGACGCTGACGGCGTGTTCGTCCGGCTCGCCGACCAGGACCGCTCGCAGTGGGACGGCTGTCTCGTCGCGGAAGGCCGGGCCATCGTGCGCGCCTGCCTGCGCCGCAACCACCCGGGCCGTTACCAGCTTCTCGCCGCGATCAACGCCGTGCACACCGACCCGGTCACCGACTGGAGCCAAGTCCTCGCGCTTTACGACCAGCTGGCACAACTCGACCCGAGCCCGGTCGTCGCGCTCAACCGGGCGGTCGCGGTGGCCGAGGTCGAGGGTCCCGCCGTGGCACTGCGCCTCGTGGAGGAGTTGAACCTCGACCGCTACCACCTGTTCCATGCCATCCGCGGCGACCTGCTCGCCCGGCTCGGACGCGCGGTCCAGGCCAGGCAGTCCTTCGAGGCCGCTGCGGGGCTCACCAAGAACCAGCGGGAACGCGACTACCTGCTCACGCGATGTCGCTCACTTACCTCTTCCGATCAGGTCTGAGCGCGGATTTCCGGTGCCTGAACCCGGAACTCGGCGGCCTGAAGTGGGAAGTCGGCGGCCTGGGGCGGGGACACGGCGGGGTGAGCGGAAAACCGGGTGGTTACCGGGGATTCCGCTCACCGTGTGCCGCGTCTGGAGGTGCTCAGCGTTTCGTCGGGCAGTCGAGGTTTTGCAGCGACGCCTGCAGCCGCTGCGACAGGAACTCGAACAGGTTCGCCGCGCCCGCGTCCGGAGAAGGGGCCTTGACGAGCAGGGCCTTGTCCGTTTGGAGCCGCTCGGCACCGATGTTCTTGATGTTGGCGCAGTAGGCCCGCGCCGTGTCCACGGCCGGATCCACCGGCGGCTGGTTGACACCGGCCCGGTACAGGTTCGCCTTCTGGATGCTCACCTTCCCGTCGACGAGCACCATCGGATCGTTCGGCGGGACCAGCGCCATCGGCTGCGCCTGGTGCGCGGCGGCCTGCAACTCGTTCAGCGCCAGCGAGGTGCTCGGCGTGCCATCCGCGGTCAAATCCGGTGCGGTGAACGGCTTGCAGCCCAGCGCGGGAGCGACGTTGGTGTTGAGCAACCCGTTGTCGCTGCCGTTGGTGAGTTTGGTGGTCTTGCCGAGTTGGGCCGTGCCGGCGACCCCCGCCTGCGCGGTGCGACCGTCGCGGGTCGCGACGTAGGTCGTGGTGACGTTGTCGCTCTGGTCCTGGTCGACCAGGCTGAAGTCACGCACGCTCGGGCATGGCAGGCCGTCCTTGGCCGTGCCCAGCGGCGGGATCACCAACTGGTTCTTGGCGACCGCGGCGTTGGCCGCGGTGAAGAACGCGGGCGCGTTGCAGTGGGCGAACTGCCCGAACAGCGAGTCGCGCAGACCGTTCACGCAACTGCCCTGCGTGAGCGAATTCCCGTTGCCGGCCAAGGTGAGCGTGTCGCCGTTGAAGCCGAACCAGATGCCCACCACGGCGCCGGCGGGCAGCGACGGCGCGACCGGTGCGACCGCCGGCGAGGTATCGCGATCGATCACCAGCGGGCGGTAGACCGACAGGTTACCGGTCGCCGGGTCGAGGATGGTGGCTTCCACGAACGCGGACTGGTTCGGGTCCGCCTCGCGGCAGGGCCCGCCCGGCGAGGTGCCGCTGAGGACGTACGGGGTCGCGAGTCCCTGTGCTGTCAACGGGTTCGGCGGGACCGTCAGGGTGCAGTTCGGGTTTGGCGGGTTCTTCTGGGGCCGCTGCGGGTTCTCTCGTTTCCACTGCCTCCCCTCAACGGCGCCATTGCGGTCTCTCTCGGGTGCCATCCCATCGTTCGGGGCAGCCGACGTGGCCCGACCCGTGTCGGGGGCACGCGAGGTGCTCCGGGCCGTGTTGGGGGCAGCCGACGTGCCCTGGGTCGTATTCGGGGAAGCCGATGTGCGCTGGGCCGTGTCGGCGAGTGCCCGCACGTCCTGCTCGCTGGTGTGGGACGCGAGTGCCGTGAACGCGGAGACGAGTGCCACCGGTACCACGAGTAGCGTCGCGAACAGGAATCGTCGCGCAGGCCGGGGTGCGCGATGACGAGGCCTGTGTTTTGGCAAGAAAAATTCTCCTACATTGATCGATCTGCCAGGTATTCACCTGTCCCCCATCGAACGGGTGCGAACGCTAGCACAGATAACTTCTTGATCACATCACTGTGATCCAGTCCCGGTGGGACGGACCGCGGACCGACCGTGGTGGACGTGACATCGATCAAATTTTCCTTGCCAGCTAAGGAAAATCGGCCGATCAGCGGCGCGCGTCACTCCCGTTTCCGGCGAAACTCGTGTAGGTTGCCCATCGGCCAACAACCGACATGAAATCGTGATCTTACCGATTTTCGGGGTAGCGGAGGGCCATTGGGAGACGCCGGGAGTGATTGTGCCGATTGTCCTGCTCGCTGCGGCGGCCGCGGAGGAGTCCCCGCACGACACCGGTGTGCACCAGGTCGCCGCCCTGTCCGCGCGCACGGCGTTCGTGTTCATGTGTCTGGGCCTGTGCTGGGGGACGTTCACCAGCACAGGCTGGTTACGCCGGCTCACCGGGCGCCAGGCCACGCGCAGTAGCCACATGGTGTTCATAACGCTGGCACTCGGCTTCGCGACGATCCACGCCCTGGCGTTCTTGTTCATGGAAGACGAGCACATCGCCATCGCTGATCTCGTCATTCCCATGCATACCGACGAGCTGACGCTGGCGGTGGGCATCGTGGCGCTGGAAGTCATGTTCGCGATCGCACTGTCCAACCTGGCCCAAAGATGGTTACGGCAGCGGCTGTGGCTTCGGCTGCACCGGTTCGGGTACGTGGCGGTCACCCTGGGCGTGGTGCATTCGGTCGCCGGGGCCATGGCCGATGGCAATCTCGCGGCGCTGTGGATGTTCGGCCTGGCCGTTGCGGTGCCTACGGTGCTGGTGGTCGCCTTGCGGTTCCTGCCCACCAGATTCCTGACCGGCGCCGGACTGCTGAAGGTGGAGCGATGAGAAGCCCCCTTGCCGTGACCGTGGACAACTACCGCTGCCACCGGTACGGCTTCTGCCAGGCGGAAGCGCCCGGCAACTTCGACCTCGCCGAGGACGGCCGGCTCGACTATGACCGCCGCCCACCGGCACCCGACCGCGATCGCGTGTTGATGGCCGCGCGATGCTGCCCGATGCAAGCCATTCATGTGGAGTCACGATGACATGGCGGAGTGAGCACATCGCGGTGGTGGGCGCCGGTCTCGCCGGCCTGCGCGCGGCCGAACGCTTGCGGGAAAAGGGTTTCGCGGGCGAGCTGACCATCATCGGCGGCGAACATCATCTGCCCTACCACCGTCCGCCGCTGTCCAAACAGTTCCTCGCCGGCGAACTGGGCGCCCGCGACCTCGCGCTGCCCAGTTACGTCGACCTCGACGCGGACTGGCGTCTGGGCACCCCCGTCCAGCGCCTGAACCCGGCCGAACGGCTGCTGTACGTGCACGGCGAGCCGCCGCTGTCCTACGACGGTCTGGTCATCGCCACGGGTGTCCGGTCACGCACGCTCCCTGGGGCGCCGCATCGCCATCCGCGGGTGCACATGTTGCGCACCATCGACGACGCGGCCGCGCTGCAACGCTCTCTGGCCACTTCGGACGGTCCGTGCGTGATCGTCGGCGGCGGGTTCACCGCGTGCGAGCTCGCCTCGACCGTGCGCGAGCTCGGCCACGAGGTGATCCTGGTGTCCCGCTCCCGTGTTCTGCTGGGAAAGGCCCTCGGACCGCCGGTCGGGCGGGCGGTCGCGGACCTGCATCGCGACCACGGGGTGCAGGTCCATCTCGGCACCGAGGTGCGGAACTGGGTTCGGAACGAGTGGGGCATCGGTGTCCACCTGAACAACGGCAAGTTCATCGTCGCCGGTTGTGTCGTGCTCGCCGTGGGCGGCGTGCCCGAGACCGACTGGCTCTACGGCTCGGGCGTCGACATCTCCGACGGAGTGCTGTGCGGGCCGACGTGTCACGTGGCCGGCATACCGGACGTGGTCGCCGCCGGTGACGTGGCGCGCTGGCCCAACCGCCGCTTCGGTCCCACGCCGCGACGGGTCGAACACTGGCTCAACGCGGTCGAAATGGGTCGTGCGGCGGCGGAAAGCCTGCTCGCCGGCCGGGCGGCAGCCAGCCCGTTCCAGCCGATGCCACGGTTCTGGTCCGAACAGTACGGGGTGCGGTTCCAGGCGGCGGGCGTGCCGACTCTCGGGCGGCGCATGGCCCGTCTCTCCGGGGACGCCCGCACCGGTCCGGGCGTCATCGGCTACCTCGCGCGGGACACGCTGGTCGGCGTGCTGGGCCGCGAAAGCCCGCGGGCGATGCTGCGCTGGACGGAACGGCTGGCCACCTCGACGGTTCCGGTGGACGCCCATGCCCAGCAGCGGGCAAAACCGCGTGCCCAGGCCCCGCGCCCCGGCCGGCGCGAGTGGACCGAGGCCCGGTTCAGCGCCTGATCTCGCATACCGACCACACTTGTGGTTGACAATTTTTCCACGCCCGCGTGGTGACGCTACGATGATTTTGCGGCCCCGCGGACCGGGACCCCGCCCGCAGGCCGTCCAACCAGCCGGAACCGAGACCGGCGCGATTCCACTGTGGACGAGCCATAACCGTTGCGGCGGTGGGGGTTCACGGCCCGCGCGCCGGGCCGCGAACCCCCACGGCTAGTCCAGCCTGCTACAGGGCCCGCTGCAGGTGACCGCTGAGCAGCCGGGTGAACCGGGCCGGGTCGTCCAGCTCGCCCCCCTCGGCGAGCAGGGCCATGCCGTAGATCAGCTCGGCCGTTTCCGCCAGCCCGGTGTCGTCCTTGCGTTCGCGGTGGGCGTCGCGCAACCCGGTCACCAGCGGATGCGTCGGGTTGAGCTCCAGAATCCGCTTGATGGCGGGCAGATCCTGGCCCATCGCCCGGTACATCTTCTCCATCATCGGGCTCAGCTCGTGAGTGTCGCCGACGATACAGGCCGGTGAGGTGGTCAGCCGGGAGGACAGCCGGACCTCCTTGACGCCCTCACCCAGCGTCTCCGTCAGCCAGGACAGCAGCTCGGCGAAGTCCTCCTGGCGCGCCTGCGTCTCCTTCTTCTCGTCCTCGGTATCGAGGTCGACCTCGCCCTTGGCGATCGACTGGAACTTCTTGCCGCCGAACCCGGCAACGGCGTCCACCCACATCTCGTCGATCGGGTCGGTGAGCACCAGCACCTCGAACCCCTTGGCCCGGAACGCTTCCAAATGTGGCGAGTTCTCGATCCTGGTGCGGGACTCCCCCGTCATGTAGTAGATGTGCTCCTGACCCTCCTTCATCCGCTCCACGTACTGCGCGAGCGTGGTGGGCTTTTCCGGATCATGGGTCGAATCGAACGAAGCGATGTCGAGAATGGCGTCGCGGTTGTCGAAGTCGTCGAGCAGACCCTCCTTGACCGCGCGCCCGAACTCGCGCCAGAACGTCGCGTAGTCGTCCGGCTTCTCGGTCATCATGGACTTGACCGTGGACAGGATCTTCTTCACCAGGCGGCGGCGCATCAGCTGGATGTGCCGGTCCTGCTGCAGGATCTCGCGCGACACGTTCAACGACAGATCCTGCGCGTCGACCACACCCTTGACGAAACGCAGGTACTCCGGCATCAGCTCTTCGCAGTCGTCCATGACGAACACGCGCTTGACGTAGAGCTGTACGCCTCGCTTCCGTTCCCGCATGAACAGGTCCAGCGGCGCGCGGGACGGAAGGAACAGCAGCGCCTGGTACTCGAATGTTCCCTCGGCCCGCAGGCGGATGGTCTCCAGCGGGGCGTTCCAGTCGTGGCTGAGGTGCCGGTAGAACTCGGTGTACTCGTCTTCGGTGACCTCACTGGCCGGGCGGGCCCACAACGCCTTGCGCGAGTTGATCGTCTCCGGCTCGCCGCCGTCCTCCGGGACCACGCGGACCGGCCAGGTGATGAAGTCCGAGTACCGCTTGATGATCTCGACCAGCTTCTCCCGCGCGGTGTAGTCGTGCAGGTGCTCCTCCGGATCGGCCGGCTTGAGGTGCAGGGTCACCGCGGTGCCCTGCGGGGCGTCGGAGACCGGCTCGATCGTGTAGGTGCTCTCCCCGCTGGACTCCCAGCGCACACCCTCGGCCGATCCCGCCCGCCGCGTCACGAGCGTGACCTTGTCGGCGACCATGAAGCTCGAGTAGAAGCCGATGCCGAACCGCCCGATGAGCTCCTGGGAACCGGCGGCGTCCTGCGCCTCCTTCAGCTTGCGCAGGAACTCCGCGGTCCCCGACTTGGCGATCGTGCCGATCAGGCCGACGACCTCGTCTCGGGCCATGCCGATCCCGTTGTCGCGCACGGTGAGGGTGCGCTTGTCCTTGTCGACCTCGATGTCGACGTGCAGATCGCTGGTGTCGGCAGCCAGTTCCTTGTCCCGGAACGCCTCCAGCCTCAGCTTGTCCAACGCGTCGGAGGCATTGGACACCAGCTCCCGCAGGAAGGTGTCCTTGTTGGAGTAGATCGAGTGGATCACCAACTGCAGCAGCTGACGTGCCTCGGACTGGAACTGAAGCGTCTCCACGTGGGCGGTCACCCGTCTTCCTTTCGGTGTTGTTCGGTTTGCACAGGTATTCGGCCCGATTGCGCCGGCGGGAAATCGTATCCGGCGCCGCGCGGCGCGGACTCCCTAGTGGTCGCCGTCGTGCTGGTCAAGTTGCCGCCGCAGGGCGACGATCTCGTTCTCGGCGGTGGCGAGGCGGTCCTGCAGGCCGACGATTCGGGCGGCCGCGGCGAGGGTGTGCACCTCGTCGAGCTGGGCCCGAAGCCGCACCACCAAGGCCATCTGCCGCCGTGAGTAGCGGCGGTGCCCGCCGTCCGAGCGCTCCGGCCGAACCACGTCGGCGGCGTCGAGGCTGCGCAGGAATGCCTCCTGGACACCGAGCATCCGAGCGGCCTGCCCGGTGGTGAACGCCGGGTAGTCCTCGTCGTCGAGCCTCCCCAGATCAGTCACAACACTCCTCGAAACGTCCAACCCCACCAGCCAACCAGACAATCTACCGTCGAGACTGGTGGCAATCTACAGTCAAGACTATAAAATTCGGTATAGCCCACGGCCTGCCGTCGGTGGCTCTTCCCGACGGGTACAGGGCCGGGACCAACGGGTACCCCATGGAGGTCCGCCGCCCAGCCGGGGTGGCGACAGCACGAAAGGAGAAAGGGGCAGTGGCGATGTTGATGCGTACCGATCCGTTCCGGGAACTCGACCGCCTGACCCAGCAGTTCTTCGGCGCCACCGGCACGCCAACCCGGCCGGCTGTGATGCCGATGGACGCCTACCGGTCCGGCGAGGAGTTCGTGGTCCACTTCGACCTGCCCGGCGTGTCGCCGGACTCGATCGACCTGGATGTTGAGCGCAACGTGCTCACCGTCAAGGCCGAACGCAGCCCCGAGTACGGCGAAGGCGCCGACGTACAGGTGGCCGAACGCCCGCGAGGGGTGTTCTCGCGGCAACTGTTCCTCGGCGAAAGCCTGGACGCCGAGCACATCAAGGCTTCCTACGACGCCGGGGTGCTCACCGTCCGGATCCCGATCGCCGAACAGGCCAAGCCCCGCCGCATCGCCATCCAGGGCGGTGGCGAAGCGAAGCAGATCAACCCGTGACCGCAGCGGAAGCAATCGACAGCCCGGCCCTGCGGCAGGAGGGCGTGGTATCCCCGGCGGCGGGGCCGAGCCCTTGCTTCCGGCCGGGCGGTTCCCAGGTCGACTCCCGAAGGTTTCCCGATGAGCGCGCGCCGGTCCTCCCCGCCGCCTGATCCCCACGCCGTCCTCGGCGTCAGCCCGGACGCCGGCCAGGCCGAGGTCACCGCGGCGTACCGGCGGGCGGTGCGCGCCTGCCACCCCGACACCGAACGGCCGGACCCCGAACGACTCGCCGCCGTGATCGCCGCATACTGGGCGCTCCGCGAACCCGAGGACGCCGAACCCGCGGCCGGGGACCGGCCGTCCACCGGCACCCCCATTCCGGTCCGGATCCACCGGCAAGGCCCGGCCCGCCGGCCGGACCTGCGCGCCGGACCAGTGCGCTACCACGGTCGGCGCCCATAGCCCCACTCGGCGCTGTGGCCAGAGTCGATGCCGGTTGTCCGGACACGCCCCCGGAGTACCTTCCGGATCACTACGCCATACCGGAGGAGGACTCATGGACATAGGCATCGGCCTGCCGGCCCTGCGGCCCGACCCGGAGCTGTCGATCACGGCCTGGGCCCGGCGCGCCGAGGAGCGCGGCTTCGCCAGCCTCGGCACCATCGACCGCCTCGTCTACGACAACTATGAGCCGTTCACCGCGCTGGCCGTCGCGGCCGGAGCGACCTCCCGCATCCGGCTGACCAGCGGCATCCTGCTGGCTCCCCTGCGCGCCGACCACGCGCTGTTCGCCAAGTCCGTCGCCACCCTGGACCGGCTCAGCGGCGGCCGGCTCACCCTGGGGCTGGCCCCCGGCGGCCGGGAGGACGACTACACCGTCGGCGGTGTCGACTTCCGGCGCCGCGGGAAGCTGCTCGACGCCCTGCTGGAGCGGGCCGTTCAGCAATGGGAGCACCCCGATGACGGCGTCGGCCCGGCACCCGCCACACGCGGTGGCCCGCCACTGCTCTTCGGTGGCAACAGCGAGGCCGCCCTGCGCCGCATGACCGTTCACGGTGTCGGCTGGGTGGGCGGCGCCTCCGGTGTGGCGGACTTCCGCGCCTTCCTCCCGACAGTCAGGCAGGCGTGGCAGAACGCGGGCAGGGCGGGGGAACCACGGCTGTTGGGCACCGCGAACTTCGCGTTGGGGCCGGACGCCGAGCAGCGCATCCGCGACCGCATTCTGCACTACTACGCCTTCGCCGGCGAGTACGCGCAGCGCAGCCTGACCGCCGGCCTCATCACGCCCGACCAGGTGGCCCGCGAGGTCGCCGCCTACGCCGAAGCAGGCTGCGACGAACTCCTCCTCATGCCCAACGGCGGCGGACTGGAGCAAGTGGACCTGCTCGCCGATGCCATAGGGCTGTAGCCGGGCGCGCCTGTCAGGAGCCGTTCCACAGGCTGGGGCTGCGGGCATCGACGAGAGCAGCGATGCGGGCCAGCGCCTCGGCCTGCGGCAGGGGTTCGAGCCGCCGCCCGTCACGCAGGCGTACCGAGACCTGCCCACCCGCGGCCTCCCGGGCGCCGATGACGAGTTGGTACGGCACCAGTCTCCCCGCACGGATACGGGCGCCCAGACTGCCGCGCTCCGGACCGGCGAGCTCCGCTCGTAGCCCCAACTCGGCGCACCGCCGTTCCACGTCAATCGCCTGCGGCAGCTCGGCATCGGAGACCGGGAGCACGAGCACCTGGGTGGGCGCGAGCCACGCCGGGAAGGCTCCACCGTGCTGCTCGATCAGCTGCGCGATCGCCCGGTCCACGCTGCCGATGACGCTGCGGTGGACCATCACCGGCCGATGCCGGCCGCCGTCGGGCCCGACGTAGCGAAGATCGAACCGCTCCGGCTGGTAGAAGTCGACCTGCACGGTGGACAGGGTCGATTCGCGGCCCGCGCTGTCGGCGACCTGGACGTCGATCTTCGGGCCGTAGAACGCCGCCTCCCCTTCGACCGCGTCATACGCCAGGCCCGCTTGGTCGAGAACCTCGTTCAGCACGGCCGAGGCTCGCCGCCACAGCTGGGGATCGTCGACGTACTTCCCGCCTTTTCCTGGCAGGGAAAGCCGGTACCGGGACGGGCTGATACCGAGGGCGGCATAGGCGCGGCCGATCAACTCCAGCGCCGCCCGCGCCTCGTCGGCGACCTGCGCCACGGTACAGAAGATGTGCGCGTCGTTGAGCTGGATCGCGCGCACCCGGCTCAACCCGCCGAGCACCCCCGAGGGTTCCGCCCGGTACATGCCGCCCAACTCCGCGATGCGCAACGGAAGTTCGCGGTAGCTGCGCTCCCGGGAACGGTAGATCACCGCGTGGTGCGGGCACAGGCTCGGCCGCAGCACGACCTGCTCGCCACCGAGATCCATGGGCGGGAACATGTCGTCGCGGTAATGCGACCAGTGCCCGGAGATCTCGTACAGCGCCCGTTTTCCCAGCACCGGCGAATAGACGTGCCGGTAGCCGGCCCTCCGCTCCGCATCCCGGATGTACTCCTCCAGGCAGTGCCGCACGACCGCTCCGTCAGGCAGCCAGTACGGCAACCCCGCACCGATCAACGGGTCACTGCCGAACAGGTTCAGCTCGCGGCCGAGCTTGCGATGGTCCCGCATCGTAGCCTCCACTATGGACAGTGGGGCGGGCGACCATGGCGAAAGCCCGGGGCACCGGCCCCGGGCTTTCGGACAAAGACGATCAGCGCGCCGGGACGGTCTCCGGCGTCGTCGTGGATCCAGCGCGCTGCATGTCAGTGACCTTAGCAGGACGGCCGGCCTCCCCGCGCCCGGTTTTCAGCGCCCGTCGATGCTCCATCGCCCGGCCGAGGTGACCTGCACGAGCGCCGGTCCGGCCAGCGGGACCGTGCCGTGATAGACGCCGATCTCGTTGACCACCAGATCAACCGGCTCGTCGGCCGCGGTGGCGACCTCGACGATGACGTTGCCGTGGCCCTCGTGGGTGATCGTGGCCTCGGTGATCTCCTCCGAGAGGTACACGACGGCATCACCGGCGCCGGACGCTTCGCTTCCCGACGGAGGCAGCGCGTCGAGGTCGGTGATGGTCAACCGCCACGGCCCGGCCGCGGTGATCAGGAAGGCCCTGGTACGAGTGTCCTCGTGGATGTTGATCCAGCGAGAACCCCGGTACGAGCCGATCGCGTTGACCAGAACCGGCTCGTTGCCGTCGGTCTCGACGGCGACGTTGCCGCCCGGCACGCGGCATTCGAAGGTGACGATCCCCGGCCGTGCCGGCCAGTCGGTGACCACCACGTCGTTGCCCGCCCCCGCATACGACTCGGCAAACCGCAGGTGCAGCGAGCTGGGACGCCAGGGATGACGTGCCGGGCGAGGCAGGGAGAAGTAAGGCTGGATTATCGATGATCTCGCCGAGATGTGCGCAGCCGCCTTCACCTGCGGCCGATGAGGTGGCTGGGCATTGACGGTCACGAGCAAGTCTCCTCGATGTCGGACTCGTTTGCGGTCCAACCACGCAGGGTGCACCGAGGCCTGGTGTCCAGGCGAGGGCCGAACGTCCCTGAAATTCGGGACCGATCTGCCCGGGTTCTGTGCTTCTTTTGCGTGGCGACGTTCGTAGAGGCGCCACGCAAAACGGGTGCCGTATAGGTCGTTATACACTTTACGTTTCGCCCGGACCTGACGAGTTAGGCTGGGCGAACACCGCATGCGTCGCTATTGGACACCGCCTGACCGGCGGTAACGGAGGTCGACATGGCAAGACGCGCAGCGCGGGACGACTCCTTGGTCCCGCCGGCGATCGCGCCGATGCTCCCCGTCACCGGTGCCGAGCCGGTCCCCGACGATCCTCGATGCTCCTATGAGTTCAAATGGGACGGGTACCGGGCGTGCATGCGCCTGGCCCCGGACGGCACGATGCTGTTGACCAGCCGCAACGGCAACGACCTCACCCCCGACTACCCCGAGCTCGGCGGTGCGCTGGACGGCGCACTACGCGGCCAGGCCGCCGTCCTCGACGGCGAAATCATCGCGCTCGACGAGCAGGGCCGCCCCGATTTCTCGCTGCTCCAGAACCGGCGAGCCCACCGGCAACCGGTCAGCTACTTCGCCTTCGACCTGCTCCTGCTGGACGACACGCCGCTGCTGCGCCAGCCCTACTCGCGGCGCCGCGAACTGCTCGAACAGCTCAGCCCGCCCGATCCGAACGTGCTGGCCATCCCGCCGTCCTACCGGCACGCCGACCTCGCGGCGGCCGGCCTGACGCCGAACGGGCTGCTGGAGGTGGCGGCACGGTCGCACCTCGAAGGCGTGATCGCGAAGCTCAGCACGTCGCACTACTCCCCCGGCCGGCGCGGCCCGGCCTGGATGAAGTACCCGCTGTTCCGCACGCAGGAGGTGGTGGTCGGCGGCTGGCGGGCCGGGCAGGGCCGCCGCTCGGGCACTCTCGGCGCCTTGCTGCTCGGTGCGCACGACCCGGCCACCGGGCGCCTGCGCTACATCGGCGACGTCGGCACCGGGTTCTCCGACCGGACACTGGACGACCTGCACCAGCGGCTCACCCCACTGGAACGCCCGGCCAGCCCGTTCGCCACCGAGGTACCGCGCGATCACGCGCGCGGCGCACACTGGGTGGAGCCGAAGCTGGTCGGCGAGGTCACCTACCGCCGGTTCACCACCGACGGGCGGCTCCGGCACACGGCGTGGCGCGGACTGCGGCCGGATCGGGAGCCAAGCGAGGCCGTGGTGCCGGAGGGCTGACCAGGGCGAGGCAGCGAAAAGCGGAGAGGAGGCCGACCGTGGCGCAGGACCGGGTCACCGTCCAGGTCGCCTATCGACAGCTGACGCTGTCCAATCTGGACAAGGTGCTCTACCCACGGGACGGGTTCACGAAGGCGGCGGTGATCAGCTACTACAGCAGGATCGCACCGGTGCTGCTGCCGCACCTGCAGGACCGGCCGGTGACATTCGTGCGCTACCCAGACGGCGTGGGGAACGGGGCGTTCTTCGAAAAGGACGTGTCCCGGCACGCCCCCGACTGGGTACGGACCGTCCGGCTGACCGGCAGCGGTTCGCGCGGGCGCGGTGAGCCCGTCGACTATCCGCTGCTCGACGACCTGCCCGCGCTGGTGTGGGCGGCCAAGCTCGCCGCACTGGAACTGCACGTCCCACAGTGGACGGTCGCGCGCGACGCCACCCGGCGGAACCCGGACCGGCTGGTGTTCGACCTCGACCCCGGTGCGCCCGCCACCGTCGTCGAGTGCTGCCGGGCCGCCGAACGCCTCCGCGAGATTCTGGTGGACGACGGCCTGACCCCGCTGGCGAAGACCAGCGGGTCCAAGGGCCTGCAGATCTACTGTGGAGTCCGCACGCGTCAGCCGGCCGACACCTCGGCCTACGCCAAGGCCCTCGCGGAGCGGCTCGCCCACCAGACACCGGATCAGGTGGTGTCGAAGATGAGGAAATCGTTGCGCCGTGGGAAGGTCTTGGTGGACTGGAGTCAGAACAACCCGGGGAAGACCACGATCGCACCCTACTCGTTGCGCGGCCGCGAACGGCCCACCGTGTCCACCCCGGTCACCTGGGACGAGGTTCACGCCTGCCACCGGCCGGACGATCTGGTGTTCACCGCCCCGGAAGTCCTGGAGCGGGTCCGCGAGCACGGTGACCTGTTCGCCGAGCTCACCGAAACCCAGGCGCCACTCCCCCACCACCGAGGCCACAGAGGGGTTCCATGAAGGCGAGGAAGCGCACCGCGGCGGTCCTGGCGATCGCGGCCATCCTCCTGTCCGTGTCATGTGGACAGCCGGACACCGAGCCTTCGCCGATCGGCACCATCCCACCCGCTTCCCTGCCCGCGCCGGCACCCGGTCCCGGAATCGTCCCGCGGCCGGATCACGTGGTCGTCGTGGTGCTGGAGAACCATGGCCCGGAACAGGTACTGGGCAGCGGGTCGGCGCCCTATCTGGACCAGCTGGCCGCGACCGGCGCCCTGTTCACCAACGCCACCGCTATCACGCATCCCAGCCAGCCGAACTATCTCGCGCTGTTCTCCGGTGACACGCAGGGCGTCACCGACGACTCGTGCCCACACATCTTCACTACGCCGAACCTCGGCGAGCAGTTACTCACCTCCGCGCACGGGTTCGTCGGTTACGCCGAAGACCTACCCGGAGTCGGGTACAGCGGCTGCGGGTTCGGCGGCTACGCCCGCAAGCACAGCCCGTGGGTCGACTTCAGCACGGTACCGGCCGACGCCACCCGTCCGCTCACGGAGTTCGGGCCGAACTACTCGACGTTGCCGGCCGTTTCGTTCGTGATCCCCAACCTCTGCCACGACATGCACGATTGCGACGTCGCCACCGGTGACGCGTGGCTGCGGGACAACCTGGACGGATTCGTCCAGTGGTCGGCCACGCACAACAGCCTGCTGGTGGTCACCTTCGACGAGGCGGAGGACAGCTCCCCCACCAACCAGATCCCGCTGATCCTCGCCGGCCCGATGGTCCGGCCTGGTGTCTACTCCGAGCCGGTGAACCATTACCGTCTGCTGAGGACGATCGAGGCGATGTACGGACTACCCCCGTTGGGGCACGCCGCGGACACCCCACCGCTGCTCGACGTGTGGCACTCCTGAATCCGCAGCCCGGACGTCGAGGAACAGCCTCAAGGCGACTCGGCCGCGGCGAGGCGCAGGATCGGACCGAGCAAGCCCGGGAAGCGATCGCTCAGATCGTCGGCGCGTAGCCGGATCCGCCGATGCCGGCCGTCGACGGCCATGCTGATCAACCCGGCCTCACGCAGGATTCGCCAGTGGTTGGACAGCGTCGATATCGGTACATCCAAACCATCGGCGAGAGCGGCACAGGTCGACTCGGGATTCGCCGAAGCCCGCCGCACCAATTCCAGGCGCACCGGGTCACCGATCGCGTGCAGCACTAGCGCGAGCGTCAGCGCCTCGCGTGCGGGCTGGGGTAGCGGTCGCATGCCTCGACGATACACCCCAGTTCGATACTTCGAGATTATCGAACTATGATTTGGGCATCCGCGTCAGGAGAGGGGCAAGCGTTGACCGCACACAAAGACTCAACGAAGGCTGGATCATCTGTTGCCGTAGCCATTCGATCGGCGCGAGCAGCGTTGCTCACAGTGACCTGCCTCGGGCAGTTCATGGTGTTGCTCGACAGCACGATCGTTGGTGCAGCGCTGCCCGATATTTATCTCGACATTTTGACGGCGTGCCGTCGACGCCCCCGCATCCCGCGCTCTGCGCTTCCGTAGCGCTTGATGTAGTCGTTCAGAATGGCGGTCTGCGGGTCCCAGAGGTTCGACACCGCGCCCGGCGAACAGCGCCAAAGGAGACTCCGGAGAAGGCGCGCTGTCCTGAGCCTCCTTGAAAGCCACGGTTCCTCCCTGACGTGCCGGGACGGGTAAGACCGTTCCCGGCCTACTGGTGGATTCCCGCCAGCACTCACACCGCTCGTACACCCCGTTTGTCGGGCGCGTTGCACACGGCCGCGCGGTAGCCAGCCGGTCGTCGGCTGAATGGCCGCGATGGCGTGTGGGGCAAGGTGGCGGTCTTGGCCAATTGCCACCCAAATGGTCGATCCGCAATCGCGGCGATTGTGGAATATTAGATAGGGAAGTCAACCAGATTTTGGGGGGATCATGATTAGTAGCGTACGGAAGTCCGCCTCGATTGTCGGGGCACTGGCGGCATCGTTCGCCCTTTTCGTGCCAGCGGCCCAGGCTGATGAGATCGGGCCCATGCATTACTCCTGTGGACAGGCCCGCCCTCCGCAGTTGGACGGCTCGGCGTTCGTGAGCGCGACCACTACGACGGGCGTCTACAGGGGTTCCTCGTTTGGGTGTGGGGCTAACGGCACAATGGTGCCAGGCGACAAACTGGATTATTACTGCTATACCCTCGGAAACGACGGCAACACATGGACATACTTGTCCGTCTATGAGCGAGGTTTCGCGGGCTGGGCGCTGGATGATTTCCTGCCTAACAACGGTAGTTCGGTGCACTGCCCGATATGAGCCAAGCGCCTCAAGCAGCCAGCCTGTGTCGGTGAGCGCCGGTTTCGGTTGAGCAAGCCGGGTGTACACGTACCCGTTTCCGACAAGGCGGTGTGATCGTATTTGACCTTGTCACGGTTGCGGGCCGGGTGCATTGTGGTGATCGTGTTCGCGATTGTTGAGACCGGTGTCGTTGGGGCGAAAACGAGTTCGGCCCTCCGGCGTCGCGGCCGTGCGGATCGTATCCGTGTCGGCGCAATGTTCAGCGGGACCTGGGATTTCGAGGAGTACGAGAAGCTGCGCCTCTACGATCTTGAGGCGGCGCTGCAGCGTGCGTTGGCGGCAATGAACCGATTTGGAGGCAGCGGCTCCGGGACTGCCACAGGCTGCTGCCGGTCTCGTCGATGATGCGTTCAGCTCGCAAGAAGGGCTCCCATGCTCGAAGAGCGATCATGATCGCCTGGACGCGTTAATGACCCTCCAGAGCCCCAAGATTATCGAGATAACGGGATGCAGCAGCGGTTGTACACCAATTGAACGGTCTGCAATGGATTGTCGACGCCTACGTGCTGCTGGTCGCCATGCTGTTGCTGTCGGGCGGCGTTTTCGCCCGACCGTTTCGGCCGCAAGCGAGTGTTCCTGGCCGGCGTCGCGGTGTTCACCGTCGCGTCCGTGCTGTGTTTCGTCGCGCCCTCGATCGGTTGGCTGATCACTGGACGGGTGGTGCAGGGCATCGGAGCCGCGGCGCTGAGCCCCGCGTCGCTGGCCCTGCTCGCCGCCGCCCATCCCCTGCCATCGGAACGAGAAGGCAATCGGGCGGTGGGCCGGATTCAGCGGAATCGGCCTGGCCGCCGGACCGTTGCCGTCAATCTGCCCATCGGCGCGGTCCTTCTGCTGGCCGGGCTACGCAGCCTGGGCGAGTCCCGCAATCCGAGCGCGCCCGCAATCGCATCCCGGGGCGGCCCTGTCCGTTCTGGGGGGCTGACCTACCGCCTGATCGAGGGCGGCTCGCGCGGCTGGACCTCACCGGTGACCCTGGGCGGCTTCACCACCGCCGTGGTGATCCTCGCCGCCTTCGTCACCATCGGCCTGACTGGGGCTGCTGGCACTGGGCTTCGTGCACGCGGACACCGGCTACGGAAACGTGTGGTGGCGGCTGACGGTCGTCGGCATCGGCTTCGACCTGACCATGTCCCCACTGACCAGCGCCGCCATCCAGGCGGTCAACCCGTAGGAGGGCGGCCTCGCGTCGGGCATCAGCAGCACCCGGCAGATTGGCACGGTACTCGGCGTGGCCGTACTCGGAGCCTGTCCGCGACCGGGAATCCGGCGGCGCCTCCTTCGAGGCCAGCCTCGACAGCGCCTTCATCGCAGCCGGCACCATCACCTTGACCACCGCCGTGCTCACCGGCCTGTGGCTGGTGAAGTTCAGTGTCACGGCGTGTGAATCGCTCATTCGGCATCGCGGACGCTTCGGCGCTGAAGTCGTGTGCGTGCTGGAACTCCCATGCTGCTCGGCGGCCTGCGAGCCGGATGACGCTTGCGAAGGCGGCGGCCGCCCGCGTTCTAATAGACGGAAGCTACTCAGCGCAGTACGGCCGCCAGCAGGTCGGCCCCTAGCGCCGCCAGATCGGGCAGATTGAGGGTGTACCGGACGTAACGACCGCGCCGCCGAGCCGTGAGCAGGCCCGCGCGGCGCAGGACGGCAAGATGGCGGGACACCTCCGGGGGTGAGAGTTCCCAGAAGTGGGCCAGCTCGCCGGTGGTGTGCGGGCCGCGAGCCAGGGTGCGCAGTAGCCGCAGGCGTACCGGATGCGAGAGCGCCTCCAGCCGGAGGGTGACCGTCTCCAGAGAGACCGGCTCCGCCGGAGTCGGCTCGGCGACGGGGTACTGCACCACCGGATGCCACCCGGGCGCGTGGACCGCCACTAGGTGCGGGCGGCCGAAGACGCTGGGGATGAAGGTGACCCCGGCGCCACGGGCGGCGGTGGCCTTGTCCTGCACCTTGTCCACGATGATGCAGTCGCCGTCCGGGGCCAGGGTGACCGCGCCGGAGACCGAGGCGAGTGCCGCCCCGATGCCGTGGCGCCTGAGCAGTTCGTTCTTCAGTCGCAGATCGCTGGCGAGCTGCACCGCGACGTCCGCCCAGGCGCCGTCGAAGAAGGCTCCGGCGCATTCTTCGAGGGTCTGGCGCACCCGCGCTCGCACCCCGGCCGGGTCCGCGAGCAGCCGTTCCGCGAAGGCCTCCTGCTGCGCGCCGCGGGCCTGGGCCACGTCCAGGGCCCGCTCGCGCGCCGTCGGGTCGGAGAGCGGCGACGCCCCAGGAAAATGGACCCGGTTGCTGCCGCACGTGGTGACGAGCGCGGCGGTCACATACGTTTCGTCGTCGATCCGGTCCACGTCGTCCAACTCCTCGGCGAGGGTCGGCCGGGGCCGCGCCGGAATCAGGAAGTCGGCCTGTGAGGAACGCCAGAGGAACTCCGCCTCCCTGAGCCGCTCGGCCAGCTCCGGCCGCAGCCCGGCCCAGACGTCCGCGGCCCAGCCGGCGAACTGCGGATGGTGCCCGGGTTCGGCCAGCACGTGCAGCATCGCGGTCAGCTCGGCCAGCGGGGAGGCGGCGAACCGCACTCGCTCGAACGGCAGACCGCTGATGTCGATCCTCAGCGTCACCCCTTCATCATCGCTGGTCGAACGGCCGGCGACGGCACCGATTGACGATGTGCGTCAATCGGCGTGCCCCGCCCGGCGGCCGAACGCACCGTTGGCGCCATGGCAACCACCCACAAGATCCAGCCGCGCGCCCTCGTCCGTGCCTCCGGAGGCCCCCGCTATGCCGTCGCTCTGGCCGTAGACGCACTCGGCACCGGCCTGCTACGGCCCTTCCTACTGCTCTACGGCGTGACGGTGCTGAGGCTGTCCGCGCCGGTCACCGGCACCGCCATGACGGCCGGCATCGTCGCGGGTCTGCTGTGCATGCCCGCGGTGGGCCGATGGCTGGACCGCGGCGCACGCAGCACGGTCGTGGCGGCGTCGATGCTGGTGCGGGTGCTGGGCGTGGCGCTGCTACTGGCCACCCCAGCGGGGCACGTCTGGCTGTTCGCGACTGCGGCACTCTTCCTCGGCATCGGCAACCAGGCATGGCCAGCCGCCCACGCAGCTCTCGTGGCCACGGTCGCCCAGGGGCGGGAACGCGACGCCGCCCTCGCCGGGGCCCGCGCCCTGCGCAACGCCGCCCTGGGCGTCGGAGCACTCCTTGCCACCGTATGCCTGGCGGGCGGCACCACCGCACTGCGGGCGCTGGCAGTTGTCACTGCGCTCGCCTACCTTGCCGCAGCCGTCTTGGCGTGGTCGGTCCACGTGTACGTACATCCAGCGGAAGCCGTCCCGGCCAAGGACCGGGACGACGAGCCCGCACCCCGGATGCTCGCGCTACTTGCCGCCAATGTGGTCTACGTCTTCTGCCTCAACGTCCCCGAGATCGCGCTCCCTCTGGTCCTGGTCACGCAGCTCCACGCGTCCCCGGTGTGGCCGGCAGCCGTCTTCGTGGCCAACACGGTGCTGGTCGTCACCCTGCAGGTGCCGGTCACCGTCCTGATGTCCCGCTTCTCCCGGCGGACCGTGCTGGCCCTCTCCGGCGTGGTGCTGGCCGTGTCCTACCTCGGCTTCCTCGCGGCCACCTCACTGGGAAACGGCTGGGGTGCCCCGGCCGTCGCCGCGGTGTCCGTGGTCTGCACGATCGGAGAGATCATCTACGCTGGCAGCGCCACCGCGCTCGTCACCGCCCTCGCCCCGGCCCATGTCCTGGGACGCGCCCTCGCTCGCTTCCAGCTCTCCACGGGCTTCGGCCTCGCCATCTCCCCGGCAGTCATCACCGGTCTCGCACCGCTCGGCCCGGCCGCCCTCTGGGGCGGCCTCGCCGGCGCGACACTCCTCTCCGCCTCCGCCGTTGCCGCCGAGAAAGATCAAGGAACGCGGCGTTGCCGCGGCCGGGCGCGAGCAGGCTTGTGAACAGCTTTCGTGCCAACCCGTCACCGCCGCTTGAACAGGAAATACGCATCATCGGCACGGCCTTGTCGTTCCGCGACCGAGAAGTGATCGACCACCCACCCGGCGCCCTCGATCGCCTCGACCGCGGCCGACCACTCCTCGCTCGCGTACTCCTTTCGCGAAATATCCAGTCGGATGAGCGCGATGAACCGCTGCCGTCCGGCGTCATGTTCGGCCTTCGCCTTCGCGGCGAGTTCCTCGGGAGACGCCTTCCACGGGATTCCCATGCGACCTATCCAACTGGCTTGAACATGTCTTCGTAAAGGACTTCGCCTCGCCCTCGACAACAGCGCGTTCGTCGCGGCCGGCTGATGAAGTCCGGTGTCAGGGCGTGAGAATGGCTCGTCCCCGGACCCGTCCGGCGTCGAGATCAGCCAGCGCGTCCAGCGCGGCGTCGAGCGGATACTTCTTGGTGTGCAGGGTGACCCGGCCCGACTGCGCCAGCACCATCAGCTCCACCAGGTCGTTGTACGTGCCGACCAGGTTGCCCACCACATTGCGCTCGGTGGAAATGAGGTCGATGGTCGGAATGCTGAGGGTGCCGCCGTAGCCGATCACGAAATACGAGCCGTCCGGGCGGGTCATGGCGAACGCGTCCTGCTGGGCGCCCTGCTCGGCGACGAAGTCGAGCACGACCTCCGCGCCGTTGCCGCCGGTCAGGTCGAGCACCGCCTCGACCTGCTTGCCGTCGGCGAGGACCGTCTGATCGGCCCCCAGCTTCGCGGCCAGATCGAGCGCTTCGGCGTTGCGGTCCACCACCACGACCGTGGTCGCCGTCAGCGCCCGCAGCGACTGGATGCCGATGTGCCCCAGTCCGCCCGCGCCGTTGACCACGCACACGGTTCCCGGGTACAGCAAGGGGACGGCCTTGCGCACCGCGTGGTAGGCGGTGATACCCGCGTCCGCCAGCGCCGCCACGTCTTCTGGTCGCGTGTCCGGGGCCAGCTTGATGCAGGACCGGGCCGAGGTGAGGAGATACTCGGCCATTCCCCCGTCGCTGTCGATCCCGGGGAACCGGCTCTCGACACAGTGCATGTCGTTGCCGGCCCGGCACGCATGGCACAGCCCGCAGGTGGTCGTCGGGTGCAGGATCACCGTGTCGCCGACCTCCACGTTGGACACCGCGGAGCCCACCTCATGGACCCAGCCCGCGTTCTCGTGCCCGATCGTGTAGGGCAGCTTCACCCCGCTCTTGTCGGCCCACTGCCCCTCGATGATGTGCAGGTCGGTGCGGCACACCCCCGCCCCGCCGATCTTCACCACCACGTCGAACGGCCCCTGGACGACCGGCTCCGGCACCTCCTCGACGACGGGCTGCTGGTGATACTCGTGTAGCCGGACCGCCTTCATCCCTTACCTTCCTCTCCGTAACGCGTCTTCAGCAGCCCGCGGCAGAACGCCGCGTTGCCGTCGATGCTGACCCGGACGGCTCGCGCGAACCGCAGCCGCGGGGCCACCTTCTCCGCCGGCACCGGCACCCCGTCGTCATCCACGACGAGCGGTGAGTCCGGAGCGACCGGCAGCCCGAGTTCTGCCCGGCGGCGTAGCAGGCTTTCCCGCTCCGGGTACGGCGCCAGGTCCGCCAACCGCAGCCCCGCCAACTCGTCCACCACCAGGCCCTCGGACACCAGGCGGCGGCATGCCCGCTCGAGCGCGGCCGTGTGGGCCTTGCGTTGGAACGTGCGACGCAACTCGTCGAGCTCCCGGACGGCCTCCTCGGGGAACGAGCCGGAAAAGCCCGCCCCGGCGGCCACCCCGGCGTTGATCTCCTCGGCCGCGAAATGGTCTTCCAGCCGCACATCCACCCGCGTCACTCCCGGCACCGCACGCACCGCGTCGGCCACATCCGCGACCATGAGATACGCGAAGTTGGGGGCACAGAAGTAGGTCGGCAGGCGCAGGCGAACCCGCACCTCGGATTCGTGCACGTTGGCCTCGCGGACGAACCCGAGGTCGGTGATCGGCTCGTCGAGTTCGGGATCCCGGACCGTGCCCAGCGCCGTCCACACCGCCGAGTCGATGCTCGCCGTGCCGATACTCACGCCGGCACCACGGGCGCGGATCCGACGGCTTCCCCGCTGTCGGCCGGTTCCGCCCGTACCTCGGCCTCGGGGGGAACCTCCAGGTCGTAGAGCTTCGCCGCGTTCAGCCCGAGGATCTTCTTCTTGATCTCGGTGGTCAGCACGCCGTACTCGGCCTGCAGGTCCGCCGGGATCTGGAAGTCCACGAACGCCTCGATCAGCCACTTCGGGTGCCAGATGGCGTAGTCGCTGGCGAAGGTGAGCCGGTTCTCGTCCAGCCAGTAGAGCAGTTCGCCGATGATCTGCGCGAAATACCGCGGCCTGGTGTGGATGAACGGCATCGCCACGGCGAGCCCCCCGTAGACGTTCGGCTCCTGCGTGGCGATCCAGCAGAAGTCCTCCAGCCGGGGCAGCCCGCAGTGCTCCACGATGAACCGCAGGTCCGGGAACATCGTCGCCGCCTCGTCCACGTCGCGCACGTCGAAGGCGTCCATGTTGAGCGGGTAGATCGTCGGTCCCTTGTGGACATGGATGTTGACGATCCCCAGCTCCTGGCACTTCTCCAGGTACCGGTAGGCCCACGGATCGTTGAGCTTCCAGCCCTTGGAGATGCCCTTCCACTCCGCCGTGTACAGCTTGACGCCCCGGAGGTTCCACCGGCGTGCCAGCATCTCCAGCGTCTTCAGTCCGGCCTCGCCGTCACGCGGGTCGAACGCGCCGTTGACGATGAACTTGTCCGGGTACTTCTCCGCGACCTTCCCGTCCTGCTCCGTGGTGTTGAACCCGTTGACGAAGAAATCGGTCAGGTACGTCGGCTGGAAGATGGCCCGGTCCACATAACCCTCGTCGAACAGGTCCCGGACCAGGGTCTCCTCCGGATACTTAGCGAACTTCTCCAGCGGCCACACCCAGCCCTCGGGACTGAGGTTGCGGTGGTAGTCGTAGAAACACTCGATGAAACCCTTGCCGTACCGGTTGGCCTGGTTGGCCAGGCTGCCATCCCACGCGTGTACGTGGCTGTCGACGATGAAGTAGCTTTGCCCGTCCTTTGTGTACATTCCGCCCCCTGATCAAACCGGCTGGGTGTAGCGGATAACTCGCTCAGCGTAGTCGTATTCTTCGGCGCTCATCAAGGTCGGCGTCGGTGAACACCGCCTCGCCTAATCGTCGATCGCGGCGAGCCGCTCTGCAACCTCCCGGCGTCAGCCCTGCAGCAGGTCCATCAGCTGCTGGGCGTTGACCTGGGCATAGTCCCGGTAGCAGTTGTTGAGCAGGACCTGCACCCGCTCGGCCTGCTCGGACAGGGCCTTGACGCGCGGCGCCCACTCGCGCAGCTCTTCCAACGAATACCGGTAGCCGAACCGTTCGTGAATGTCCTTGCTCGTCCATTTCTCGGAATGGCCGTGGAAACGCACGACGGCCAGTTTCGCGGTGGCGGCCACCACCGGCGGCACCGAGGACGCGTGGCCCTGCGGCATGTCCACGCAAACCAGCGGAACGCCGTGTGTGGACAGGAAATTCAGCGTTTCGGCCCGGTTGTCCTCGATCAGCCAGGACCTGTGCCGGAACTCCACGCACGGCTGGTGCGCCGCGCCCAGCCGCTCGGCGCAGGCCAGAATGTAGTTCTTGTTGGCCCGGGAAATGGTGAACCAGGGCGGGAACTGCAGCAGGATCGCGCCCAGCTTGCCCGTCCGGCACAGCGGGCCCAGGGCATCGAGGAACCGCCGCCACAACTCGTCGGTCACGGTTTGCGGCACGTCACGCTGATAGACCGTGTCCTTACCGAGTTGTTCCCGGTCGGGCCTCAGCTCGGCGGGCAGCGACGCGAGCCGGGTGGGGTGCTGGGTGAACAGGCTGAACGCTTTGACGTTGAAGGTGAAGCCGGCCGGCGTGCGGCCGGCCCACAGCGCGGCGGTGCGTTCGTTGGGCATGCCGTAGTAGGTGGAGTCGACCTCGACCAGCGGGAAGCGGTCCGCATAGAAGCGCAGCCGCTTCTCCGGCGTGTCCACCTCCGGCGGGTACCAGCCGGAGGCGATCAGCGTCCGGTCGGTCCACGACGCGGTGCCCACCTGGATCGCGCCCATGGCTTCAGGGTAGAAAGCCGCGCGCGGGCGGGCAGGGTGAGCGCCGCTGACGCATGCTTGACGGGTGGAGTCCGCGCTGGAGATCCGTGTCGCGGCCGAGTTGAGGCTGTTCGTGACGGCCCGGCGCCGCGCCGCCCGCGGGCGCCATCCCCGGACACCGGCCGGCGGCAATTCGCTGCTCGTCCCCTACGACGGCACGTCGACGGTGGGCCACGTGGTCGAGTCGGCGGGCATCCCGCTGACCGAGGTCGGCGGCATCGTCGCCGGGGGCCGGGCCAGGGAGGCCGCCTACCGGCCTCGGGAGGGCGACGTCATCGAGGTCGCCGCGGTGTCCCGGCCCGAGGCGCTGTACTCCCCCCGGTTCACCCTCGACGTGCACCTCGGCGCGCTGGCCCGGCGACTGCGACTGGTCGGGGTGGACGCCGCCTACGCCAACGATATCGACGACGACGCGCTCATCGACCACGCGAACGCCGAGCACCGGGTCCTGCTCACGCAGGACCGGCAGCTGTTGCACCGGAGGGCGCTGTGGCGGGGTGCGTACGTACGCGGCGCGCTGCCCGAAGACCAGCTGCGTGATGTGCTCGACCGGTTCGCCCCGCCGCTGGCCCCGTGGACCCGCTGCACGGCCTGCAACGGAATGCTGACCCGGGTGCCGAAAGGCGACGTCGAGCACGACCTCGAGCCGGGCACGCGGCGCCGATATCAGGACTTCTCCCGCTGCACGGCGTGCGGACGCCTCTACTGGCGGGGCGCACACAGCGGGCGGATACACGCCATTGTGGACACTGCCATGCGGGCCGTCGCCGCACGGTCCCGTTGACAGTAGTGAACTGGCCCGGCGACCGGCACCGGTTTCCCTTGCGGCTGTGCGTAGGCGCTCAATCCCGAGCAGGCCGGCGCCCGGCCAGGTGGCCCCATACTGATGCGACAGCGATGGAAACGATCAGCAACACGGCGCTTCCGGCGAGGTCGAGCACGTAGTGGTTCCCCGTGGTGAGCACGACCGCGGTCATACCCAGCGGAAAGATCCACGACAGCAACGCCAGGCGCGGATGGGCGGCCCGCAGCGCGCACCACGCGGCATACGCGCACCACAACGACCATCCGACGTGCATGCTGGGCATCGCCGAATACACGTTCTGGCCGCTCTCGATCCCTGGTGAAGCATGACCACCCAGGAGGTCGTGCTCGGCGATGATGTCGACGACGCCCGGCAGGGCCAACCGTGGGGGCGACATGGGCAGCACCCAGAAAACGGGCAGCACCAGCACGGCCATCGCAACGAGGGTCCGGCGAACCTTGACGTAGACATCGACGTGGCGGACGAAGACCCACACCAGCACACCGATGATCACGGCGTAGTACAGGCGGTAGTAAAACACCGCCGGCTGGATGAAGGCTGAATGCCCGGTCAGCCACTGGTTCGCGCTCAGTTCGATATCCAGGTGGAGGGCTCGTTCCATCGATTGCAGGGCCAGCGCGTTCGCGGTGGCGGCTGCGGCGTCCTTCCCTGCAGCGGCATGAAGCCATGAGAAGAGCAGGATCACGAGTAGCAGACCGGCCACTTCGATGAGAGGAGCGGGGCGCCGTCCACCCATCCTCCCGGCAAGGGCGACTGAACGGATACGGGCCATCAGGGGCGACAATCGGCCGGTGGCCACCTCACGCGGACTCACGCGGGTCACACTAATTCATCCCACGCCGGAATGGATCATGTTGCAGTCGATGAATGTGTCGCGTGTTGAAGGCTGATCATGCCAGGGCGGCGTAAGTGGGTGAGCCGGATGCTGGACTAGCCCAGGGCTTTCACGGTAATTCGATGTGTGGGTGTGTCGGATAGGGAGAAAGGTGCTCTGACCTGGGAGAATCCGGTTTGCTGAGGACCGATTTTTCCGAGATCTGGAGCACCTTTCTGGTGAGTGAGTCTACGGGGTTCTATCCCATGCCTGTTGTTGACGCGGCCGGAAACGGGGTGGTTTCTCACGCGGGTGCGGTGCTGCTGGCTGATACCGCGCGGGCGCTGGGGCTGGACCGGGAGCTCTCGGCGGCGTTGG
>NZ_JAFB01000044.1 GCF_000519205.1 Amycolatopsis taiwanensis DSM 45107
GCTACGAAGGCGCGGGGATCGGCGTGCGCACCCCGATCAAACAACCCGCCGGCAACCAGGTACTCGACGTGGACAACCGGACCTACAACGCCCTCCTCCGCGGACTGCGCTGCCTGGGCGAACGCGGCTTCGCCGTCCTCACCGGCCGCTGGCGCGCCCTCCACCACACCACCGCCCACCCCAGCAAGATCGGCAACATCGTCAAAGCCGCCCTCGTCCTCACCCACTACGAACACGGCCGACTCACCTAAAAATCGTTGAGATCACCTCACTGGGGACGAAAAAGGTCACCACTGACAACTTTCGCGTTGCCGGGAAGCCGGGGCTTGCCGAGGCCGCGAGTGACCGCGGCGACGGCAGTGTCCCCGTACAGAAGCAGATTCATCACCTGACGTCCCACGCCGCCGTGGCTTCGGTGATCAGAATCCTGATGGTCGTTCCTTTTGCTCGATGGATGGATCCAGCCAATGTGGATAAAGAGGTTGAGACAGTGAAAGCTCCCACGCCGCACGGGTCGTATCGGGCACGCCCGTGCGGTGGTGGGGTGTCAGACGGTGGTTGCGGGGGGTTCTTCGACCAGGATGGTGTGGCGGCGACGGGTCGGGACCATCCATGTCGGGTGGGAGATGCTGCGTCGAACACCGACCCGGCCGGTTTACGCTGGTACACCGGTGGTCGGTCCGACTTCAACGCTCGGCACCGAAGGCGGGGTCAGGTGGTCGCACCCTCTCGCCGCGGCGTCTATGCATTGCGGTACAGACCAAGCCGGACCGTGTGGCCACGTTCACAATACCGGTCCCCGGCCAGTTCATGGCGTTGCCGCGGTGAAGACGCAACGCGATGGACGCAGGGATCGGTGGACAGTCATATCTTGGATATGTAGAGTCCAGGTAGTGCGAGCGAGCAAGGGCGCACGAAGCGGCGGTGTCCTGGTGGCGACCGCCTTGCGCGGACCTCGGGCGCCAGCACCGGGAGCCTACTTCAGGCGGGTTCCGTGAGGGAGTGAGCGCCGGGCCCGGGCAAACCGCTGATCGATCAGGGTAGTACATCTGCCGATTCACCAGCCGCGCGAAACATGCCGGAGAATCCTTGGAGAAGCTACCAGAATGCAATCTTCCTCGACGCCATGTTCCTCTGGAGATCAGCACTCGGGCACGCGAATTCCCGTCGCCATGCTGGTGGAGGCGGACTCGCCGCGGCTCGACGGTGAGGACGAGGAGCACATCGCGATACTCGCGGAAAACGATCAGGAACTTCCACCGATTCTCGTGCACCGGCAGTCCATGCGGGTGATTGACGGCATGCACCGCTTGCGGGCTGCGCTGCGACGAGGTGCGGAAACAATTGCCGCCGAATATTTCGACGGTACCGAAGCGGATGCTTTCGTACAAGCCGTGCGAGCGAATATCGGGCACGGGCTGCCATTGTCCTTGCGCGACCGGAAGGCCGCCGCCACTCGGATCGCGCGCTCGCATCCCGGGTGGTCCGACCGAGCCATCGCCAAGGTGACGGGGCTCTCGCACAAAACGGTCGCCGCTGTCCGGCGTTCGAGTGGGGAAGTTACCCAGTCGACGGTGCGGGTGGGGCGAGATGGCCGGGCGCGCCCGGTCGATCCGGTGGGCGGCCGTCGTGCGGTGCGGGACGCCATCGTCGCCAGCCCGAAAGCCTCGTTGCGGGAAGTGGCGCGAAAGGCCGGCGTCTCGGTCGGCACCGCGCAAAAGGTGCGCGAACAGCTGAACCGTGGTGACGATCCGGTTCCCGAGCCACACCACAAGCACGACCCCGGCCACTCGCCGTTACCTCAGCTACTCTGCGGGGACACGCCGGCCACCGGCACAATGCCTGACGAACAGGACATGTCGTCTATCACGCGGAGTCTGTTGACCGATCCGTCACTCAGACTCACTGAATGCGGGCGCGAACTACTCAGATTGCTGGCGGTACACGCGAAGAGCCAGAACCACTGGAACGAGTTGGCCGAGGCGGTGCCCCCGCACCGCGTCGCAGTCGTCTTCAAGCTCGCCAATGAGTACGCAAGGGCATGGGAAGACCTGTGTAAGAAATTGCATAGACGTGCCGCGTAGCGGTGTGGTGGACCGCGATTCGCCACCGACCACCGCCGAAGAGGTCGAGTTCTGACCGATGTCGACCTGGTTGTCCATACTCGACAGCCGAGACATGTAAAATGTCGAGTATGCGAATGGGTCAGGCAGTTGAATGGACCTTGCATTCATGTCTGAATCTGGGCTGGGTCGACCATCCCGTGTCCACGGCCCGGCTCGCCAGGCTCTACGGGCTGCCCGCCGCCTATTTGAACAAGCAACTCCAGGCGCTGGTCCGGGCCGGGATCCTGACCTCCGTGCCGGGGCCGCACGGCGGGTTCCGACTCGCGCGTAACCTGGAGCACGTTTCGCTGCTCGACGTCGTGGTGGCGGTGGAGGGACCGGACAGCGCCTTCCGCTGCACGCAGATCATCCGACACGGCCCGGGTGGCCGGCCGGATGTCGACTACCGGAGCGCGTGCGCGGTCTCCCAGAGTATGCGGCGGGCCGAACTGGCCTGGCGGCGTGAACTCGCCGCGCGCACGCTGGCCGATGTGGCTGCCGACGTCACTCGGCAAAACCCCGACGCACCGGGCCACATTCGCGCCGCGCTCGCCCGATGAAACACTGATTCAGCGGTATACAAGGGGTTTTCTCCTCATCTCGCGAACGCAACTGGCACGACCTATCCTGGATATGTAACATCCAGGTTGTGCGGGGCGGAGGCGGGTGTCCTGCCGTCGGGAGCCACGCAGGATGCGCGACAACTCGGCTTGTTCGCTGAGTACCTCCTCCCTGACTTGATCGGCGATCAAGGGCCGCGGGACGGTCTCGCCGTGAGCAATCAGTAGAAAGGAGAGAATTTTGGCTTCCCAGACATCTCCGTACGCACTCGCCGCCGAGGAAGGCGAGGCGTTCTGGTTCGGGGACTTTCTGATCACAGTCAAGGCATCGGGTGAGCAGACCGGGGGTCGGTTCTCACTTCTCGAGCAGACCGCCGCCAAGGGGGCGGCGACTCCGCTCCACATCCATCCGCACGATGACGAGACGTTCTACGTCCTGGAGGGAGATCTGACCTTCTTCCTCGACGGCCAGAGCCCGATCTCGGCGACGACCGGCTCGTTCGTCCACATCTCCGGCACGACCAAGCACGCCTTACAGGTGGACTCCGAGATCGCGCGGGTCATCGACATCACCACCCCCCGGCACGAGAGCTTCCTGCGCGCCGCGGGGGTCGCGGCCGAGGGCAGGGCCCTTCCTCCGCGGGTGCCGCCGGACATGGAACGGCTTACCGCCGCGGCGCGTGAGTACGGCGTGGAGATCCTGGGTCCGCCGCCAGGCGAGGTCTGATCAGGAGAGTCGCCAAGCGTTCCACGAGTGCAGATAAGGGAGGAAACCAATGAAAATTGCTGTCATGGGTGCCACCGGCACGGCGGGGTCGAGAGTCGTGCGGTCGCTCAAGGCCAAAGACGTCGACGTCGTCGAGGCATCCCGATCGCAGGGCGTCGACCTGGTGAGTGGCGACGGACTGGCGGCCGCGGTGGCCGGGGCCGACGCGGTTATCGACGCCTCGAACGCGTTTCCCCCGAACGAATCGATGGAGTGGTCGCAGGCGCTGACGACCGCGACCCGGAACGTGGTGGAAACGTGCTCGGAGCGCGGCGTGAATCGGCTGGTGTTCCTGTCGATCAGCGGCGTGGAAAACCCTGCCTTCGACAATTTCCCCTATTATGTCGCCAAGCGTGAGCAGGAGAAGATCGTCAAGAACAGCGGGCTCGGCGCGACGATTCTCAAAACCACGCAGTGGTATGAGTTCGCGACCAACCCGGCGGCCGTGACGTTCCGCGAGGACGAGGTCGAGGTGCAGGACTGGCTCATCCAGCCCGTCGCGGTCGACACCGTGGCCGACGTGCTCGTCCGGGAGGCGCTGCAGCCGCCCCGTGAAAGCCCCGTGCTTATTACCGGGCCCAACAAGGTTCGCCTCCCCGAACTGGTCAGGCGGAGGCTGGAGGCGCTCGGAGACGCCAGGCCCGTGCGCACGGTACAGCCGCCTCTCGCCGTGTTGGGCGAGGGCGCTCTGGTCGCCCCGCAACAGGCGCGGGTCGTGGGTCCGGATGTCGACACCTGGCTCGCCGCCCTGAAGTAGACCTATTGCCGCACATCGGCCTGCGGAATCCCGTCGCGGATTCCGCAGGCCTTTGTCATGTTCGAGTGGGGAATCTGTCCGGTTGAACGTTCGGGCCTACCCGTAATAATCTCCGCTGATAATCCCGGGTAAAGATCATTGCATCGGACGGTGGCCGGAACTTCGTGTCCCCGAAACGATGATCTTCGTTGGCCGTGGAATCGGTTGACGTCAGCGCGCGGCATATGGTCGACTGTGTTCCGTCGGGATTTCGGAGTACGCGAGAATTTCTCGCGCCGGTTATCGTGGACCGGTTCACCCGAATATTAATAATTGTTTCTGAAAGGCCGTTGGGGGCCCGGATGCAATCTATCGAAGGCCTGACCGCCGATCGACACGACGTTGGTGGCCGGCTGCGGACAGGGGACGTGGTCACCCCTCGAGAACTGCTCCAGGAACTGCCGGTCAGTGATGCGGCCGGCCACCATGTCCGGGCGGGACGGCGAGCCGTCCGTGAGGTGCTGGGTGGCGACGACGACCGGCTCCTCGTGCTCGTGGGTCCCTGCTCGATCCATGACGTGGATGCCGGCCTGGAGTATGCGAAATCGCTTCGTGTGCTGGCCGACGAACTCGCCGACGACCTGCTTATCGGGATGCGCATGTATTTCGAGAAACCCCGGACGACTGTGGGTTGGCCGGGACTGCTTACCGATCCACAGCTGGACGGAAGCGGAGATCTGACGAGTGGGCTGCGCGCGGCGCGAAACCTGATGCTCGAGGCGGCCGAACTCGGCGTGCTGGTCGCGACGGAATGGTTGAGCCCGGCCGCACCCCCGTACCTGGCGGACCTGGTGTCCTGGGGCGCGATCGGCGCGCGGACGGTCGAGAGCCAGGTGCACCGGCAACTGGCGAGCGGGCTGCCGATGCCGATCGGAATGAAGAACGGCACGTCGGGTTCGGTGGCTCCGGCGATCGCGGCCATCCGGTCCGCGGCCGCTCCGCACTCCTATCTCGGCATCGACGCCAACGGGACAGTCGTCCGCACGCACAGCAGCGGAAATCCGGACTGCCATGTGGTGCTGCGGGGATCGGCCGGCCGGCCCAACTACCACGCCGAAGACGTCCGGGAGACCGGCCGGCAGCTGGCGGCGGAGAAGCTGCCGACCGGGCTCGTCGTGGACGCCAGCCACGGCAACAGCGGCAAGGATCACGAGCGTCAGCCCGTGGTGGCTCGCGAGATCGCCGCGCAGATCGCGGGCAGATCGAGCGATATTCGCGGCGTCATGCTGGAAAGCTTCCTTGTCGCGGGCAGGCAGAACTGCGATCGTCGACGGGGCGTATTCGGACAAAGCATCACCGACGCCTGCATGGGCTGGGACACCACGGTCGACGTGCTCGAGTCTCTTGCCCAAGCCGTGCGCTCGCGCCGGAGTTCCTCATCGACGCATACCGGTATCGACGCAACCCACGAGAAACAACCTGGAGACCGGCAATGAATTTTCTGCTGAAGAACCTGTTGTGGCCGAAATCGCACCCGCTGTACCTGCACGAGAATTTCCTGGCCGCCGCCCGGTCCGCACCGGCGACTCCGATTCACTTCGACAAACCGCTCAACGCCTTTCCCGAGCTCGGGACGCACACCACCTACGCGGAGTCGGCGCAGTCGGTGGCCGAGCTGGCCACGCGGATCATCGAAGCCGGCATCGCGCCGGGCGAGCACGTTGGCGTGTTCAAGTCGGCTTCGTTCGACAGCTACTTGACCGCGGTCGCGCTCTCCTACGCCGGTGCGGTGCCGGTCATGATCTCGCCGCATCTGACGGCGGACACGCTTTCCGCGATGGCCGGCCGGTTGTCGGATCCGTGGCTGATCTACGACTACACCACGGAAAGCAAGATCAAGGCGGTGGAGACCGTCAAGCCGGAGAAGAAGATCGACTTGATCGAGCTCCAGCGCGGGAGCGTCGCCGCGGTGGCGCCGCCCGCCGGGCGACGGCCCATGCACGACATCGCCTACATGACGCACACTTCGGGCACCACGGGAATACCGAAGCTCATCGCGCATTCGCCGACTTCGATGGGATGGCGGGTTACCTGGCAGCGCCGAATCCTGTCGTTGGTCGACAACCGCGGAATCGCGGCGTTCCACGTGTCGCCCGTGCATTCCCGGTTCAACATCGGGATAGCGTCGCTCATGTCCTTCGAGTTTCCGATGCTGGTCATCGCGGACCCCTCGGAGGACAACGTCGAGCAGCTGATGAGGTGTTACCGGCCGCTGACGTTGGAGACGCATCCCAACGATTTCATGCGGTGGGCCTCGTTGGTCGACAAGGACCCGGACATCTTCTCCAGCGTGAAGTACCTGCATTCGACGTTCGACGCGATCAACAAATCCACCATGTTCGCGTTCCTCCGGGCCTCGAAGTACCGGATGCCGGTGTTCCTGCAGGTATACGGCCAGAGTGAATGCGGGCCCATGGTCCTGCGCGCGCACACGCGGCAGAGCCTGCGTTTCACGAACATGCGGTCCATGGGGGTCGGCATGCCGTCGCTGACGAAGGTGCGCGTGGTCGACCAGAACGGTCGCAAGCGGCGCCGCGGCGAGCAGGGCGCAATCGAGATGTTCTCCCGCGGCCGGGCGATCACCTACTACAACGAGGACGAGCGGTTCCAGAGCAACCTGCACGGCGACTGGTGGAACAGCGGGGATGTCGGCAAGATCGACCGGTTCGGGTCGCTGTGGCTGCATGACCGGCAAGTCGACGTGAACGACGGCATCGAGAGCAATCTGGAACTCGAAGACGTGCTCCTCGACCAGCTTCCGTTCCTCAACGAGGTCGTGATAGTCCGGGGAACCGACGGGGGACCGCAACCGGTGGTGTCGGTGGTCGATGGCAAGGAGTTCGACTGGGGAGAGTGGTGGAAGTGCGTGTCCGACATGCCGCGCTTCAACCGGCCGATCATCATGCGATACGAGGAGCTTCCCCGCACGGCAACGGCGAAAGTACAGCGCCGTCAGCTCGAGGCGGTCCTGGGCTCCGGGACGGCCAACTCATGACAGAGGGCGCAACGGCTCCGCTGCCCTCGGTCGTGGTGGTGGGAGCGGGCCCCAGTGGGCTTGTCGCCGCAAGCCTGCTGAGCGGTGCGGGCTTGCGGGTCCGGCTGCTCGAACGGCTTCGTGCCCGGCGCGAGGGCACCCGCGCGCCCACCTTGTGGCCGCGGGCGATGAACGTCATGGACCTGATCCGCTGCGGCCGGCGGGTCCGTGATGTGGCGCACCGGGTGGACAACCTGACGTTCGTCGACGACGGTAATCGCACGCGGGTTCCCCTAAAAGACCTGGCCTGCTGGACGCTGCCGCAGTACCAGTTGGAGGAAATCCTGGAAAACCGCGCCCGCGAGCTGGGTGTCACGATTTCCCGGGACACGGAGGTCGGCAGCCTCACCGGCTCGACACCCGGCAACATTTCCCTGTGCGTGCGGCGAAACGGTGTAGACGAGCTTGTCGACGCCGATGTCGTGATCGCGGCCGATGGGGCGCACTCCGCGGTCCGGAAGTCGCTGGACATCGATTTCGCTGGACACGAGTACGGCTCCCGGTTCGGACTCGTCGATTTCGTGGACGAAGCGGGAGAGTATGCCCGCGACACAGTCGAAACGTATACGGGCGAACCGGGAACGCTGGTGGTCGTGCCACTGCCTGGCAAGGTGATCCGGCTGGTCGCGCCGCTGGGCGATCGCGACGCCGAAAGCCTGCAGGTGATCCGGGAAAGAATCGAACGGTACGGGTTCAAGGGCGAATTCGGCGACCTCAGCTGGCGGTCGGTGTTCTACGTCTCGGTGAAGATCGCCGAGCGGTTCAGCGATGGCGGCGTCGCACTGATCGGTGACGCGGCGCACGTGCAGTCGCCGGCCGGCGGCCGGGGAATGAACAACGCGATCGAGGACGCGATGTCCGTGGCACTGCACATTATCTCGGCCACGACACGGCCTGATCCGGATTACGCACATGCCTTGTCGGACTATGCGAGCGAGCGACGAAGGTTCGTCGAGGCCGAGCTCGGATTGATCCAGCGGAGGACGGACCGGTGGGTGTCGAGTTCCTCGGCTGACGACGAAGCTTCTACCGAGGAGGCGCGGCTCCCCGGACTGCCTGCCGAGCGTCGCGCCGCCTTGCGGGCCGCCGGTATTCCGGCCACCGGCCACGGTGGCGGCGCGGTCGTCGGCACGGAGGTGTGCTGGCGGGACATCGGCATCGAGCCGGACGCTCTGGGCCGGCCCTCGGTGCTGGTCGTCGGCGGTCTCGAGCTCCCGGCGATCACGGGTTCGACGGTCGCGCCGCACGTTTACGAAGTAGCGAAACTGCACCTCATCGGCAGGCCGGAGCCGGCACCGAACGGGATCTACGTAGTGCGTCCGGACGGAACCGTGCCGGCCTTCTGGCCGGAGCGATGGTGCCGGGATCGCCCGACGCTGGCCGCGGACATCGGGACCGCGTGCCGGCAGGCGAGCGGGCACTCCGGGTAACGGCTTCTCCATCGAGGTATCGAAGTGGCTATCGAGCCGAATGTGTTGGCGGCCGTGGTCGTCGACGAACTCATCAGGAACGGCGTCACGAAATTCGTGTATTGCCCGGGATCCCGGAACGGCCCGGTCGGCTTCGCGTTGGTCAACCGCGCCGAGCGGGGCGATGTCGACCTGCATGTCCGTCTGGACGAACGCTCCGCCGCGTTCGTCGCCCTGGGTCTGGCCCGGGGCGGCGGAAAGCCGGCGGCGGTCGTCACCACCTCCGGGACCGCGGTCGCGAATCTGCTGCCCGCGGTTTGCGAGGCCGACCAAGGACAGGTGCCGCTGCTCGTGCTCAGCGCGAACCGGCCTCCGGAGGCGCTCGGCACCGGGGCCAGCCAGACCGTCGAACAGTTCGGCTTCTTCGACGGGCAGGTGCGGTACAAGGTCCAGGTAGGAAGCGCTCAGCAAGGTGACGAGGTGGTGAGCCGGTACGCTCGGAGCCAGGTTTCGACCGCGGTGCTGGCCTGCTTCGGCGGGTTCGGGCGAGCGCACGGGCCGGTGCAGGTGGACCTGCCGCTGGTCTCCGGCAAACCACCGTCGATCCCGGACGTCGAGGGACCCTGCGGACGTGACCGGGGCCTGCCCTGGGTGGCCGTGCCGCCGCGAACTGCCAGTGGATCACGGACGGACATCGATCTGGCCCGGCCGACCGTCGTGGTCGCCGGTGACGGCGCCGACGTGCACGAGGTGCCGGCCGACATACCGCTGGTCGCCGAGCCGACCGTCGAGGTGGAGGGGCGTGTTCGTATCCACCCGTGGGCTCTCGACTACCTGTCGCCACGACAGGTCGTCGTACTCGGGAGGCCCACCTTGCATCGTGCGGTGTCCGCGCTGCTCGAACGCGACGACGTCGAATTGTTCGTGCAATCCGGTGCGGTCCTGGAAGGGATCTTCGCGGGTACGCACGCGAACCGCATAAGCGATCACTACCGATTCGACGGGAAGAGTCCACCGGAATGGACGAAGCAGGTCTGGGACGCCGACCGGATCGTGCGGGAGTGCTGGGAAGAATGCCTGGACCAGACCGCCGACACGCCGACCGGGCTGCACGTGGCGCGCCGGCTCCTGGCTGCGGTTCGTCCCGCGCACCTGTTGTGGGTCGGGGCCTCGAACCCGATCCGCGACGTGGGCCTGGTCGCCGACCTTCCCGCCGGTGTCCGGGTTTATTCCAACCGGGGAGTGGCGGGCATCGACGGAACGATCGCGTCGGCTATCGGGCTGGCCCTGAACCGGCCCACCCAGGCGGTGATCGCGTTCGTCGGTGACCTGACCTTCGAGCACGACGCCTCCTCCCTCCAGTTCGGAACGCTGGAAAGGCGACCGGACAATCTGACGATCGTGGTCTCGAACGACAACGGTGGCGGCATTTTCGAGACCCTGGAACAGGGCGACCGGAAGTACCAGGGTGCCGAGTTCGGGGGCGCCTTCGAACGAATCTACGGAACGCCGCAACAGACCGACATCAAGGCGATCTGCCAGGCATACGGCGTTCGGTACCGGAACGGGGACGACGGTCGGTGGATGGCCGGCCTGGGCGCGCGGCACGGTATGGAAGTCATCGAGATCAGCACGCGGCGGTCCTCATTGCGCGACATTCACGCCGAAGTGCGCGAACGAATGAACCGCGCCATGACCACGGTGAACGGCATTCAACACGCGAGATCGGCACCTGGTGATGGAGCGCAACGATGTACGGGGGCGGGTAGCCAGGCCGCGACTGCTTAGGAAGGGTGGACAAAAAGTGGCCGAAGCGAAGACGAATGGCCAGCCGTTCCGGGAATCCGACTGGAAACCGGTCGGCGGGTTCGAATTCCAGGACATCACTTATCACCGCTACACCGGGACCGAGCGGAGTTCGGGCGGGAACGACATCGGGGCGGTGCGCATCGCCTTCAACCGGCCGGAGGTCCGGAACGCCTTCCGGCCACGGACGGTGGACGAGCTTTACACCGCCCTCGACGACGCCCGCCGCACGTCCGATGTCGGCACCGTCATCGTGACCGGAAACGGTCCGTCGCCAAAGGACGGTGGCTGGGCGTTCTGCTCCGGAGGCGACGAGCGCGTTCGGGGTAGCGACGGTTACCGGTATGAGGAGAACGGCACGAATCCAGCCGGGCACGGGCGACTCCATATCCTCGAGGTGCAACGGCTGATCCGGGCCATGCCCAAGGTGGTCATCGCCGTCGTCAACGGATGGGCGGCGGGTGGGGGCCATTCGCTGCATGTCGTGTGCGACCTCACCATCGCGTCCCGGCAGCACGGGACCTTCAAGCAGACGGACGCCACCGTCGGCTCGTTCGACGGCGGCTACGGTTCGGCCTTGCTGGCCAAACAGGTGGGCCAGAAGCGGGCTCGGGAGATCTTCTTCCTGGCGCGGCCGTACTCGGCGGAGGAGATGTCCGCGCTGGGCGCGGTCAACCAGGTCGCCGATCACGGCGAGATCGAGGACGCGGCACTGAAGATGGCCGTGGACATCGCCGGTCAGTCGCCTCAGGCGATTCGTATGCTCAAGTTCGCTTTCAACCTGCCGGACGACGGCATGTTCGGCCAGCAGTTGTTCGCCGGTGAAGCGACGCGGCTGGCCTACATGACCGCGGAGGCGGTGGAAGGACAGACAGCGTTCCTGGAAAAGCGCGGACCCGACTGGTCGGCTTTTCCCCGTTATTACTGATCGGAGAGCGTTATCAAAAACGCGCGATGGGCCCCGTGGTTTCCCTTCACAAAGACGTACACGTGCTGAATAACTCTGGAAGAAGAAATCATGCACATCCCGCTGAAGAAAATCGTGCTGTCCGACGACCGAGGCACGGCGCTGGAGGAATTGCGGTACGGCATTGACGCCGCGTTGTCGGGAGGCGTCGCGATCGCTCCGGTTTCCGGCGCCAACGCCGACGTAAGCCTCCCGGATTCCGTGTCCGACGACATCGCCGTAGTGATCACCACGTCGGGGTCGACCGGACGGCCGAAGAAGACGATGCTCAGCCGGAACTCCCTGAGGGCGTCTGCCGCGGGAGTGCGGCGCGCGCTGGGCGGCCCCGGGGGTTGGCTGCTGACGTTACCGCCCAGCTATGTCGCGGGTTTTCAGGTGGTGGCCCGATCCGTCCTGTTCGATTCGCCGGTGGTGTGCCTGGACGGATCGGCGGGGTTCACCACCGGCGAATTCGTCGACGCGAGCCGGAAGCTGCATGCGAGCCGACGGTATGTGTCCGTGGTTCCGACGCAACTGAGGCGCATGGTGGCGGACCCGGCCGCACGCGATGAACTGTCGAGATTCGACGCCGTGCTGGTGGGCGGTGCGCGGTTGGATCCCGCCACGGCCGATCAGGCGCGGCCCGTGGCCACGATCCGCACGACATATGGGATGACCGAGACCTGCGGCGGATGCGTCTACGACGGTATCGCGCTGGACGGAGTGCGGATGAGGATCGTGGGCGGTGAGGTCCACCTCGGCGGTCCCGTCCTCGCGGACGGGTACCTGGACGACGATCGACTGACCGCGGCGGCCTTCTACGAAGACTCGTCGGGGCGGTGGTACCGGACCGCCGATCGGGGCAGGTTCGAAAACGGCCGGCTGGAGATCGAGGGCCGGCTCGACGATGTGATCAATACGGGCGGCGTCAAGGTGCCGCCTCGGGCCGTCGACGAATGTATCGAGAGCTGTTCCGGTGTCGAGGAATCGCTCACCTTCGGTATTCCCGACGACGAATGGGGCGAGGCGGTCGTCAGCTACGTGTGTGCCCGTCCGGGCAGCGCGCTGGACGCGGAGCGCCTGCGCGGAGTGGTCCGGGAAAGACTGGACCGGTATTCGGCACCGCGGTCGGTGCTGGTGTCGGATGATCCGCCTCGCCTGCCCAACGGCAAGTTGGACCGAATGCGGATCCACGAGTTCTTCGTCCGTCGAAAGGAGCGGTGCTGACAATGAATATCGAGCCGGATCTGTTCTCGCCATACGAAATGGGGAGGACGAAGCTGCGGAACCGCCTCGTCATGTCGCCCATGGGCCGCCGTCGGGCGCACGAGAGTGGTACACCGAGCGAATTGATGGCCGAATACTACGGTCAGCGAGCCTCGGCCGGGCTCGTCATCACCGAAAGCACGCACCCGGCGCTGCACGGTAAGGGGCAGCCCGGTAGCCCGCACTTGTTCTCCGAGGCCGACAAGCGGTCCTGGGCCAAGGTGGTTTCCGCGGTACACGACGCGGGCGGTACCGTCTTCGTTCAACTGATGCACTCGGGGAGCGCCGGCCATCACTCGGTGAACGGCGGACGGCAACCCCTCGCGCCATCGCCGGTCCGGCCACGGGAAACGACCAAAGTGGATGGTGAAGTCGTGGAATACCCGGTACCGCGCGAGATGGCCGTCGAGGACATACGACGGGTGATCGCCGAGTACACCGCGAGCGCGGCGCTGGCGATCGATGCCGGGTTTGACGGTGTCGAACTCCATGTGGGTAACGGGTTTCTGCCCCAGCAGTTCCTTGCCTCCGGGAGCAATCGCCGCACCGACGAGTTCGGCGGTTCGCCGCGGAACCGGTGCCGCTTCGTGCTGGACCTCGTGCGGGCGCTGTCCGGTACGATCGGGGCGGAACGCGTCGGGTTCAAGATCTCGCCGGGGTTCTCAGTGAACCAGGTCGAGGAGATCGACGCGCTGGAAACCTACACGCACCTGTTGCGCCATCCGGACATGGCGGGTTTGGCCTACTGCCACACTTCGGCGTTCAGCGACGCGGCGATGCTGGGCTGGATCGCGGACAACTGGCGGGGGACCTGGATACACAATGTGGGCATCAATCCGACAGTAAGCGCGCAGGCCGTCCGGACAAATTGCTGGCCGCCCTGAACCGGGGCGCCGACCTGGTTTCGGTCGGACGTGTGTTCATCGCGAACCCGGATCTCGTCGAGCGGCTCGAACACGACTGGCCGCTGGCGATCCCCGAGGAAAGCTCGTTCTACGGCGGCGGCGCGGCCGGATATACCGACTATCCGGCCAGCCGTCACCTGATCGCGAAGTGAGGATGGCAAATGGAAAACTCCTTGCAGTTCAGGTTCGACAACGCCGAGACCGGCTTCCGGGTTGATGGCGGCGACACTACCTTCGGGTCGCTGGAGGACGCGGTGTCGTGGCTTCACGACACCGCGGTGCCGAACCCCGTCGTGGCTGGTCTGATCCCTTATGAACATGGCGGCTGCTCGTTGTTCGGTGCTTCGAAAGACGAGATCGAGAGTGGTCCGCGACGCGCGGTGACCAGCCGCCCGCCGACCCGGTTCCACTACGACGTCCGGTTCAACACGGTGGAGGCCGAGCGGTACCTGACTGCTCTGGAAAACGCGCTGGGCAGCCTACAGGACCCGTCGTCGGAGTTGCGAAAGGTCGTGTTGTCCCGGGTCGAACGTTATATTTTTCAAGGCGATTTCCCGGTCGGCGACTGCTATGATTTCATGAACACCAGTTACCCCACGGGCAACAATTTCTGCGTCCGGAACATACAGCGGGACGGCTGCTACCACTTGGGTTCAAGTCCGGAGTTGTTCCTGAGCAGGCAAGGTCGGCGGATCGCGCTGCACCCGCTGGCGGGCACCCTCTCGAAGGATTCATCCAGGTCGCCCGAAGACGACCGAAGGCGCGCCGAGAACTTGTTTTCCGCTGCGAAGTTCCGCGACGAGCACGCCTATCTGGTCGACTTCCTGCGGGAGGCCCTGGCTGGGTTCTGTGAGTCGCTGGTCGTGCCACCGGATCCGGAAATCGTCTCGGCTTCCCATGTCTGGCATCTGGGCACGCCGATCGAAGGCGTGCTGAAGTCGCCCGACATCGGCTTGGCGAAGATGCTGGATGTCCTGCATCCGTCGCCGGCGGTCTGCGGTGTGCCACGGAGCGCGGCGAACGAGTTCATCGCCGAGCACGAAGGACGCCGTGGCTACTACGCGGGCTTGGTGGGCTGGTTCGACGATCGGGCGAACTGCGAGCTGTACCTGGCGTTGCGCGGGATGGAGGTCGATCTCGCCGCCGGCCACGTGGATCTGCGCGCCGGCGGGGGAATCGTTGAGGAGTCCTCGATTCCGCTGGAGTTCGGGGAAGCTGGGGCGAAGATGTCGACGATGCAGAAGGTGCTGGGGATCGAGGCCGGCCCGGCCGCGGCGGCCTGGGGCTCGGATGACTCGGCGGGCACGGACTCGCGTGGACCGGTGACGGTCGGCGGAGCCGGCGCCGGCCGGTGACATCAGGCTCCGCGGACGGAGGCACGATGAACCCGCATTGTCCGTCGCCCTGCGCACCTTGGACGACTGCGAGAGGACGTAAGACCATGCACGAAATCGAGCCGCACGTGTACGCGATCCGGATGCGTAACCGGTTCCGCGGCATCGAAGTGCGTGAGGGGGTGCTGCTCCGGGGAAAGACGGGTTGGGGAGAGTTCTGCGCGTTTGGCAACTATTCCGTCGCCGAGAGCGCGCCGTGGTTCTCCTGCGCGTACGAATCGGCGATGGCCGACTGGCCGGAACCGGTTCGCGAGCGAATTCCGGTCAACTGCACCGTTCCCGCCGTCTCGCCAGAACGGGCGTACGAGATCGTGACGACGTCGGGTTGCCACACCGCGAAGGTGAAGGTCGCCGATCCCCGATCCTCCATTGTGGAGGACTGTGACCGCGTCGCGGCAGTACGCGACGCGCTAGGCGGCTCCGGCGGGATCCGGGTCGACGCGAACGGGGCGTGGGACGTCGACGGCGCCGTCGTGGCGATCGGCGAGCTGAATCGGGCCGCGAAGGGGCTGGAATACGTGGAGCAGCCGTGCCCGAGCGTCGAGGAATTGGCCGCGGTACGCCGCAAGGTCGACGTTCGGGTCGCCGCGGACGAGTCGATCCGGCTGGCCGAAGACCCACTGCGGGTCGCGGTGGCCGGGGCGGCCGATGTCGCGGTGCTCAAGGTGGCCCCGCTCGGCGGAGTGCACAGGGCGCTCCGCGTCGCCGAGGCTTGCGGGTTGCCCTGTGTGGTCTCCTCGGCCGTGGAGACCAGCGTCGGGCTGGCCGCCGGCCTGGCGCTCGCCGGCGCACTGCCCGGGCTGGAGTTCGCCTGCGGCCTCGGTACGACGTCCCTGCTGACCGGGGACGTCGTACCTGATTCACTGTCCGCAGTGGACGGTTGGCTACCGGTTCCGCGTCGCGCTCCGGCGCCCGACCCCGCGTTGCTGCGGCGTTACGCCGCCGATCCTGCCACGGGCGAGCGGTGGCTGTCCCGGCTGTCGCAGGTCGCCGCCGCTGGTGTCTAAGGGCTGATCGCACGCGCACCGCCGGGCGGGTCCCCGGCCGCCGGCATGAGACACCACCGGCATGTCGCTGCTCAACGGCGTGGGCCTGCAAGACGCTGCTGGATCGCCGGGGACGACCCGCTGGCCGCGAAGTGGCCCGAACGGGCCGAGTACGCCCTGGGGCTCTCCTTGATCGGGTGTCCCGGCCCGGGGAGGCGGCCCGCGCGGCAGAATGGTGGTCTAGATGAGGGGAGCGCCGATGAGCGAGCCGGGCGGACCGGACGACCAGGGCGGCGGGGCGCCGCAACAGCCGTCGTACCCGTATCCCCAGCAGCAATATCCCCAGCAGCAGTATCCGCATTGGCAGTATCCGCAGTGGCAGCCGTCGATGCCGCCGAAGAAGACGTCGCCGGCCGCTGTCGCGCTGGTCACCGGGTCGGTCGTCGTGGTCGTCATGATGGTGCTCGCGTTCCTGGCCTGGGGTTATCCCGGGTTCCTGCGGAAGCCGGCCGCAAACGCCAGCGGCGGATGGTTCACGACGTCGCCGACCGCCCGGACGACGCTCGTGTCGCCCACGCCGGCCGAGACGCCGACCGTCCGGGTCCCGCCGTCAGGTGACCGGGCGCCGATGCCGAAGCGGACGACGCCGCTCGCCAACCCGGTCACCTGCTCGTTCACGCCCGACTCCGGCACGCCCGCGCCGAAGAAGGCCACGCCGCCGCCGGACGGCCCGGCGCCGTCGGCGGGCACGGTCCCGGTGCGGATCGCGACCAGCGCGGGCGACATCGGGCTGACGCTGGACCGCGCGCTGGCGCCGTGCACGGTCGTGAACTTCCTGAGCCTTGCCAAGCAGGGGTTCTACGACGGAACCTCGTGCCACCGGCTGTCCGTGGTGACCGGTCTGCGGATGCTGCAGTGCGGCGACCCGGTGGGCGACGGCACCGGCGGCCCGGGCTACACGATCAAGGACGAGACGTTCCCGGAGCTGACGTACGGCCGCGGCGTGCTCGCGATGGCGACGACCGCCGAACCCGACTCGGGCGGCTCCCAGTTCTTCCTGGTCTTCGGCGAGGCACAGATCCCGCCGTCCTACACGGTGTTCGGCAGCATCGACGACGCCGGCCTGGCCGTCCTCGACAAGGTGGCCGCCGGCGGCGTCGACCCGGCCGCGCAAGGAATAGGCGACGGCAGCGGCCCGCCGAAGATCCCGGTGACCTTCATCGGGATCACCACCCCCTGACGGGCGTCAGGGCCGGTCGAAAAGCGTCTCGCCTCGTCATGAGGCAGCGGGAGATGCGCCCGCGAATTCTTCCGTGCCGCAACAACTCCGGTCAGTGAACGCCAATCCTACGTTGGGGCCACTGTCCGAGAACCTTCCAGCACCTCGCTGCGGATCAGATCTGTGCGGGCGCGAGGGTTTCTTGGGCGTTCGTGCCGGGATCGGTGGTGTCGATGAAGTTGATGGGCGTCCAGCGCCTAGGATTTCCTGTATGCCATCGCCCCGCTGTGCCAGCCCGTACCCGGGCGTTGGCCCGGACACAACCAGCGCATTGTCGGCGTCCTTGTCGACGGCCTGAACCGCCCGGCCACCTAACTGCCGTTGCGGTACCAGCCCGGTCGCCACCGTCAGCCGTTACTCGCGCCCCGAACAGGTAATCGCCAGAAAGGTCCTGCATGACTGCCAGCCCGCGAACCAGCACTCCGCACGCGACAAGCCCCGTCCCGGTCGCCGAAGTAGTGCGGGGCGAGCTGGTGGAATCGGTCCATTTTGGATCCGCGATCGCCGTCGACCCCGACGGGACCGTGTTGTTCGAGGTCGGGGCCACCCGTACGCCGATGTTCCCGCGCTCGGCGATGAAACCCTTGCAGAGCGTGGGCATGCTCGATGCCGGACTCGATCTGGACGCAGAGCTGCTGGCCCTGGCGTGCGCTTCGCACGGTGGTGAGCGGTTTCACCTCGAAGGTGTTCGCCGCATTCTCGACCAGGCCGGCCTCGCCGAGGCGGATCTGCAGAACACTCCCGGCTTCCCACTGGATGAAGCCGCCCAAGCCGCCTACGGCACGGTGCCGAGTTCACTGGCGGGCGACTGCTCCGGCAAGCACGCCGCGATGCTGGCCACCTGCGTCGCGAACGACTGGCCGACGGTCACCTACCGGATGCCGGACCACCCGTTGCAGCAGCGGATCGCGGCCACCGTGTCCGAACTGGCCGATGAAGCGATCGCCACCACCGCGGTCGATGGTTGTGGCGCCCCGTTGTTCGGCCTGAGCCTGCACGGCCTCGCCACCGCCTTCGGCACGATCAGGAAGGCGAAAACCACGGCGACGCAGCGGGTGTCGACGGCGGTCAGCGAGCATCCGGAGTGGGTCGCGAGCACGACGCACCCCAACACCAGGCTGCTTCGCGCGCTGCCGGGCAGCATCGGGAAAGGTGGCGCCGAAGGCGTTCTCGCCCTTGCGGTTCCGGACGGCCCTGCCATTGCGATCAAGATCGCCGACGGCTCGCACCGGCCCAATCCCGTGCTCGCCGTGGCCCTGCTCCGGACGCTCGGCATCACCAACGCCGAACTCGACGAACTGGCCCAGGTGCCAGTCCTCGGACACGGCAAACCCGTCGGCGTGGTCCGCGCGGTCGAGCACCTAATCCCCGCCTTCCAGTAGCTTACGGCCCGGCGTTCCGACGGCCGCGCCGTAAGCGATCAGCAGCGCTGGATCGTCGCCGTTGGTGCGGTAGCCGAGAGTAGCGCCATCGGTACGGGCGTCAGACGACCGGTGCCGCCCCCAGAAGTGTTCTTCGCCGTCCACCAACGCGATGGCGATGTCGCATGCGGGCTCGGCCCCGGCCGCCACCAGCGTCTGCACCGCACCAAGCGCAGCAGCGATGCCGCCTTTGGTGTCCACGGCTCCGCGGCCGTGGACGCGGCCGTTACGGTAGACCTCGCCGAAAGGCGGTACCGACCAGCGCTCTGCATCCCCCGGCGGGGGACGTCGACGTGCCCGTTGACCACGACGGTCCGGCTCGACCGCGACCGCAGCGGCGGCCTCGCCACGAGGACGCGGCGTTCATCGAGCGCGGGCTCCGCGTCGAGTTCGCCAGTCTCGCGCAGGCTCGACGCGGCGAGCGTCAGTTCGTCGACCCGCCAGCCGCGCTCCAGGCACCGGGCCCGGTAGAAGGCGGTGGCCGAGTGTTCCCTCCCCGCTGATGTTGGGCGGCGGACCGACTCCGCGAGGAACTCGATCGTCTGCGCCCGCTGCGTCTGCAGGTGAGCGATCACGCGGTCTCGGACCGCCGCTTCGGTGCGTGCCATCGGCGACTCCCGTCATGGTGAACGATGCGAGGAGTCTGTGCGGCGCGGTGCACAGACACTATGTTGACTAGCTTCGTCGTCGACTATCTGAAAAGGTGAGGTGTACGACACGTGCCAGAAACCCCGGCTGGCGGTCGTGGGGGATGTCAGCGATGTGCCAGGACGCATCCGTCGACCGCATGGGGCTGTCCGGTCACCTGAGCATCGCCGAGCTGGGCCCGGACGAGTTCCAGCGGGTCTAGGTAACGAATCGGGAATCCCCGGGACAAACGGCGCTTCGCTGGTTATTGTTCGGGCCTCTACCAACGGACCGGTCGGGGCGGCCCTGGTTCCCCGCTGGTCAATGAGGAGTTTTCGATGAACAAGTCCGGCTCGATCCCGCTGCGGATCGGCATCCTGTTCATGGTCCTGGGCTTCGGGTCGCTGATTCTGGCCCAGTTCGACATGGACTTCCGCCTGATCTCCTGGGCCGACCCGATGCAACCCGGGTTCGGCATCGTTCTCGGCATCGTCGGCGTCTTGCTCGTCGCGCTGCCGTTCGTGCTGCGGAGCCGGCAGAAGACGCCGCAGGCGCCGCCGTTCGCGCAGCAGCCGCCGTTCGCGCAGCAGCCGCCGCAGTACGGCCCGGGCCAGATGCCCGGCCAGGTCCCGGGCCAGCCGTACGGCCAGCCAGCGGCCGGTCAGCCGTACGGCCAGCCAGCCGCCGGTCAGCCGTTCCCGGGCGGCCAGATGCCCGCCGGCCCGGTCCCCGGCCAGCCGCCGGTGCCGCCCGCCCCGGGCGCGCCGCAGCAGTACCCCGGCCAGCGCTGACGAACGTCTCGAGGAGCCTTCCCTCCGCGTCCGGCGGAGAGGAGGCTCCTCCGCCGTGTCGGGCGGGTCACCGCGAGCGGACGTCGCACGGACAGCGGCACCAGGAGCGCTGCGAGCAACGCCCTGTTCTCAGGCCGCAGTCGGGCGCTGATCGCCGAGTGGTTCTCCAGTTTGTCCAGTTCGGACAGTCCCGCGCGCATACCTGTCTCGTCCCGTAGCACACCGCCGTGTTCGGTCATCGTGTTCCGCAACGAGCGCTGCAGTACGCGCACGCTCTCCGAGGACCGGGTGTAGCTGCCTGTCTCGCGGGTATCGCTCTGCCATGTGTGGCGGCACGCGTCTGGCCTCGCGGCCGACGAAGTGGGGTCATCGGACGAGGGTCCGGGACCTGATGCACGCTGTCCCGCACGCTCCGTAGCAGTTCCCGGCGTGACCAAGTCGAGCCGCCCGTTCGGCCGGGCGTGCTTCCGCTGTGGGAACGGGGAGACACATGCCCAGTCACACCGATCGTGGCCGCCTTGCCCTCGAGCTGTCTCGTGCCGTGGCCGGCGAGGTCCGGTTCGCCGAAGGCAGCCGGGCACTGTACGCGAACGACGCGTCCACTTCGCGTTTCCCGACGACCAGATGGGTTTCGCCGACGCGGTGAACCGGTGTTTCGGCATCGGAAAGTGCCGGCACACCACCGGCGGCACGATGTGCCCCAGCTTCATGGTGACCCGCGAGGAGCAGCACTCCACCCGGGGCCGGGCCCGGCTGCTGTTCGAGATGATGGGAGGCCATCTCGCCGGCGGCCCGGGCTTGCGGGACCCGCACGTCAAGCAGGCACTCGACCTCTGCCTGTCCTGCAAGGGCTGCAAGGGCGACTGCCCGGTGAACGTGGACATGGCCAGCTACAAGGCCGAGTTCTTGTCGCACTACTACGCCCACCGCCTGCGGCCTCGCACGGCCTACACACTCGGGCTGATTCCGTTGTGGGCCAGAGCCGCCAGCCACGCGCCCAGGCTCGTCAGCTCGGTAATGCACACGCCGGGTCTCGCCGCGCTGGCCAAGGCCGCGGCGGGCGTCGCACCGGCCCGCGATGCGCCACGCTTTGCCAGGGAGACGTTCCGGTCGTGGTTCGAACCCCACCTAGGCAGCGCGACGCTCCGGCCGGTGCTGCTCTGGCCGGACACCTTCACCAACTACTTCCAGCCCGACGTCGCCGTCGCGGCCGTCGAGGTCCTGGAAGCGGCCGGCTTCTCGGTGCGGATCCCGAGGGCCAACCTATGTTGCGGGCGACCGTTGTTCGACTACGGGATGCTGCATACCTGATGAACGGGCTGCTGGACGCCAAGGTGGAGCAGGCCCCGATCCTCGCGATCACCGGGAACTGGCCGCCGCGCTCAAGCAGGGCACGCCCAACCGCAACCGGATCGCCCTGCAAATGGTCAAGGACATGCTCGACGAGTCCAGTTTCGACGCCAGCCCCGGACACGTCATCCCGGACGCCCTTGGCAAGGCCGCCGACGTGGCCATCAACAAGATCACCGGGCAGGATCGGCCACCGCAGCACTGATGAGTCCGCGATCAGGTCGACCGGCCGACGCCGAACAGTCGCGACGCGAACCCGCCGACAACCGGACCTAGCGCCTGTGCCTCCACGACCCGCAGACTGCTCCAGTTCGGAGTTACCTGTCCAGGGGTCTTTACTCCAACGAGAGTATTGCGGGATTGTTCAACGATCTATATCGTGATCGACTGGGCCACCGAAAACAGGAAGGTCATAACGAATGATCGACCAGTGTGAACGCCATGGTGGCCACGCCAGGGTGTCCTGGGTGCTGGAGCAGGCCGTCGACCACGATACCGGTCTTGTGGCCTCATGGGAGGTCGCCTGTGAGGCTTCCCGTGTCCGGAAGATTCCGGAGCAATCTCGGCGCCGGCCACCCGCCCGGAAGGGCGGTACTCGAAGACGTGCATTCCGTTCGTCGAGTTCCGTTCGAGTAAGACATCGTCAGTACCTGCCTCAGCAAGCATCCGCTGGCAAAATCACGCCGATGGACGGCATGTGACGCGGCAAGCCTCGCCATTCCTGGGGGTTCTTCGTGGTAGCCGGAACACCATGCGCAATCACAGTCAGTGGCAACCTTGTCACATTAGTAAACTCATCGATATACCGCTGGGGAATTGCTACTAAAACCGGGTAGACCCTACCCGGACCACGGAGCCGCCTGGCGATGGGCGGCGGAAGCACCGCGCCATCCGTGCCGCCGTCAATCACGCCATCGTCCCTTCCTTTCATAAATCTACCTCCTCTCGTCTTCTGAAAATTCAGAACAATGTGGGACACGAGCTTGCATTGGAGCTCTCGACGTGATCTACTCGAATGTCCACGACATAATACTCGATGACATCTTTCTCGAGCTATCCGGGTTTGCGTCAGGAATTCAGTCACTTCTCAAGATCGAAGGCCTGAATCCAGCGGGGTCGATAAAGATCAAGCCGGCCGTCGAACTTGTCGACGGCCTGGAGAGAGCAGGTGTTATAACCACTCAGAGTAAACTCATCGAATCGAGTTCGGGAAACCTCGGGATCGCGCTCGGTATCGTGTGTGCGGAGAAGCGGTATCCACTCACGATCGTCACGGACCCGAACGTGAGCAGTCAGGCCGTACACATCATGGAAGCCCTTGGGGTAACCGTAAAACAGATCACCGAACGAGACTCCTCCGGCGGATATCTGGGATCACGGATCAAGTTCATCACGCAGGAACTCGAGCGGGACCCGGATCTGGTGTGGTTGAACCAGTATGCCAACCCTTCGAACAGTCTGGCGCACCGACAACGCACCGCGGAGAACCTGCACAAGGAGATCGGTTCGCCGGACCTGCTGGTCATCGGCGTCGGGACGTCCGGAACGTTGATGGGGTGCGTGGAGTACTTCGGGGTCCACAGTCCCTCCACTCGCATCGTGGCCGTCGATTCGTACGGTTCCGTGACGTTCGGGACGCCGCCGGCCCAGCGCAGGCTGCCCGGCCTGGGCACCAGCAGGAAGCCGGAACTGTTCAAGGACTCAGGAACGTTCGACAAGCTGGTCGTCAGCGAAATCGACGCCATTCGCATGTGTCGCAGGATTGCCCGGGAATATGGCCTTCTGGTCGGTGGTTCCACGGGAACGGCACTCGTCGCGGCCGCTCATGTGGCGAAGTCTCTACCCGCCGGAAGCCGTATGGTGATCATTTCGCCCGATCTTGGCGACAAGTACGTGGACACCATCTACTCCGATTCATGGGTGTCGACCAATTTCGACAAAACCATCACGCCTATACCCTCGGGGGCTTAGCTTGTTCGATTTCACTGTCGTGCCCGGAGCGGCCGTGGACGAGATACTCTTCGCGCATCGGAAGTCCGTCGTCGAGATAGTGAGGGAAACTTATCTCCTGCACGAGCGGGGCGAAACCATCAACCCAGACAGCTATTTTCTGCGGTTTCCCGAGAAACCAAACGCTCGCATCATAGCCCTACCCGCAAAGCTGGGCGGGCCTGTCGAAAAAGCTGGGATCAAGTGGATAGCAAGCTTTCCCGACAATGTTGAGCGCGGAATTCCCAGGGCCTCGGCCGTGCTCATCCTGAACGATTTTGAAAACGGGTACCCGGTGGCTTGCCTCGAAAGTGCAGGGATCAGTGCCGCGCGCACCGCCGCGTCCGCGGCGACTGCGGCCGGAGCTCTCCTGCCGCTGATCAACACCACGGAAAGGCCCAGCATCTCGTTCGTCGGAGCGGGGGTAATAGCCCGCACCATACTCGACTACCTGGTGCCCTCCGTTGTTTCCCCGGAGGCGATCACGGTGCTCGACCTCGACGGTGCGAGCGCTGAGCATTTTGTAGCGTATGCAAAACGCGGGGACAACGTGCCAGCCAGGGAATCGAAGGATTTGGCCGAGGTACTGGCCGGCGATGTCGTGGTATTGGCGACGACCGCCGGCAAACCATATCTGCCAGACCACCTGGAGTTCCGGCCGGGTCAATTGGTCCTCAACGTCTCCCTGCGGGACCTGCACCCGGCGACCTTGCTGCGGGCGGCCAACATTGTCGACGACATCGACCACTGTCTCAAGGCAGACACGTCCCCGCATCTGGCCGAGCAATTGTCCGGCGGGCGAGATTTCATCACCGGCACGATCGGCCAGGTCCTGCTGGGAAAGGTGCGGCCGGACGCGGGTCGGCCGGTCGTCTTCTCGCCCTTCGGTCTGGGCGTGCTGGACATCGCGGTCGGTGACTTCGTGCTCCGCACGGCGTCAGCGCAGAACAGGACAATACCGATCCCGAATTTCTTCGGCTCGACCGTTCGCTGGGGGGCTTCTCCCCGTCCCGAGGAGAAATGACATGAATCTGCTGGACTTGGAGATCGACGCGACGCAAGGTGCGACGGCAGCAGCGCGCGCGCTGCATCGGCATACAAACCATGACTTGACCCGCCCGGTGGTGGCCTATGTGGCCGACCATGCGGCCGACCACCCCGAAGACATCGCCGTGCGCGACTCGCGTGAGGAGATCTCCTACGCCGAACTGCTGCGCCGTGCGCGGCGCCTTGCGGGCGTGCTCCGCGACGCCGACGCGGCCGGGCGGATCGTCGCGGTCACCGGGACGCGCTCCGCTAATGTGGTCGCTGCGTTCCTCGCAATCGAACTCGCGGGCGCCGTATATCTACCTTTGGACGTGGAGTGGCCGGAGCGACGGCAACGCGACGTGCTCCGGCGCAGCGGCGCGGCAATCGTGCTGGTCCCGTCGACAGGACTCGACACCGATGCCGTCGGACGCCGCGCCGCGTCCGGGCTTGACTGCGTTGTCGTTCTCTACGACGCCGAACCAGTCGAGCCATGGTCCGGCGACGCGCTGCTGAGTAGCCTCGACCAGTTACGCTATGTCGTGTACACGTCCGGGTCGACGGGCTTACCCAAGGGGGCACTGGTTGAGCACCGTGGGATGCTTAATCATTTGCTGGCCAAGATCGAAGACTTGGCATTGACGCGGGCTGACCGAGTCACGCAGACGGCTCCACTGGGTTTCGACATCTCGTTGTGGCAGATGTTGGCGCCGCTGGTGGTGGGGGCTCAGGTCGAGATCATCGACGACGACATCGCCCGCGACCCGGCGCGCTTGGTCGCCGAACTGCAGCAACGGGAGATTACCGTCACCGAGACGGTGCCGACCCTGCTGCAGTTGATCACTGAAGAACTTCGGCACAGACCAGTGCCGTTGGCTAACCTGCGGTGGATGCTGGCCACCGGTGAGGAGCTCTACCCTGCGGTCGCCCGCGGGTGGTTGCGAACCGTCCCGCACTGTCGCTTGATGAACGCCTACGGCCCCACCGAGTGCTCTGACGATGTGACACACCACGTCGTGACCTTGGCCCACACGGAGGCGAGCCGTCTGTCCATCGGCTCGCCGATCGCAAACACCTCTCTCTATGTGCTCACCGAATCGGAAGGACGCTGGCGTTCCTGCGACGTGAACGAGACTGGCGAACTGTTCGTCGGCGGCGTGGGCGTCGGACGTGGATATCTCAACGATCCTGAGCGCACCGCAGGCACCTTCTTCAAAGATCCCTTCACGCCCGGTGGACGCCTGTATCGCACGGGTGATCTGGTCCGGCGCACCCCGGAGGGCACCCTCGAGTACTTCGGCCGGGTCGACCGCCAAGTGAAGGTTGCAGGTGTGCGGATGGAATTGGGCGAGATCGAGGCGGTGCTGCACACCCACCCAGCGGTATCCGCATGTGCCGTCCGCATCTGGCGGCCGACGGCCGGGGCCGGGCTCCTCGCTCGCGAAACCTCCTTTGCGGAGGCGGACCCACCCGCTCGGGTCGTTGCGTACGTCACCGGGGACCCCGCTGGACTGGACCCAGATGCACTGAACACGTACTGCGCCGAGCGTTTGCCCCTGACGATGGTCCCGAAAACGTTCGAAGTGGTTCCGGCTATTCCACTTAGCCACAACGGAAAGGTCGACTACGACGCTCTCCCGGCGCCGGCGCGACTCGGCAGTGCTGTCACCCGCATGGAATATGTCTCCCCGGTGGGGGAGGTCGAGTTCGCAGTCGCTGAGGCGATGGGATCGGTCCTGGAAACCCGGATCGGCCGTGACGATTCGTTCGCGCGGCTCGGCGGCGACTCGCTGCGCGGTATGCGGGTCGCGAGCACTCTCCGAGCGCGTGGGTACCAGGTGACGCTGCGAGACATCCTGACTGCTCAGACACCGCGTGCTGTGGCCGCGCGAACCACGCGGATCTCGGCGGAGGGGCCGGTGCGACGAGACGGACACGCGCCGAGCGGTGTTCGTCGCCGAATGGCCACCCCATACCAGGCGTATCTGTACGATTCCTGGCTCCAGGCCAAGGAAAACCCAGCCTTCAGCTACCAGGGAAGCCTGCGGATGACCGGCCCGGTCGATCTCGAACGACTCACGCGCGCCTGGGAAGCGCTGCTCACCGAGAACCCCGTGCTGACCGCGCGGTGGTTCACCGAGGGTACGTTCCTGGTGCACGAGTTCCCGGCCTGGGACGTCCCGCTGCCCAGCCCGATCGACCTGTCAGCGCTGAACGAGCAGGAGCGCGACCAGCTATACCGGAATGCCGCTCTCGCCGCGGCTACCGAGCCCTTCGACCTGGCAGGGGCACCGCCGCTGCGGGTCCAGCTTTTCCGGTTCGGAGATGGCGAACACCGGCTCCTGCTGACGATGCACGAGATCGTTCTGGATGGGTGGGGCGTCACTCTGCTCGTAGACCGCCTTGCCGAACTCTACGGCGAGGCAACGGCCGGCGGCCGCGACGAGGACAGGGCGCACCGGTACGACGATTATCTGGCGTGGCAGGAGGCATCGCTTCAGGACAAGGACCGGAGCGAGGCGTGGGCCCGCTGGCGGCAAACCACGGCAGGGCAAACCGCCCCGACTCTGTTCGACCGAGGCACGCCGGACGATCAGCCGACCTTCCGTTCTTCCGTCCTCGAACATCTGATCAGCGCCGAGCGGATGGACGCCGTGCGTATGACGTGCGGCGCGTACGGACTCACCCCGTTCATGGTGCTGCTCGGGGCGTACACCCTGGCGTTGTGCACGGCCCGGAACCGCGACGAGATCACCGTGCTCGCCCCCATCGCCAACCGTGACGCACCCGAGCAGAGTAATGTCCTGGCTTTCCTGCTCAACTTCCTGGCGCTCCGGATAGCCGTGAAGCCTGACGATACGGTGCAGACCTTCCTGTTGCGGCTCAAAGAAGTCGTCGCGAACGCATACGCCGTGGCTGACTGCCCGACGGCATGGATGTGCGATTCCGACACGGAGTTCGACGTCGTGCTGAATTTGCTCACGTATCCCGCGCGCCGAGTGGAGGTGAAGGGGGTCGAGTTCGGCTACACGGTCCTCGACCACGGCTACACCAAGACGCCGTGTGTCCTCTACGGGCAGGAACATTGGTCAGGCGGACTCGTACTGCAACTGGCATACCAGGAGGGCGTGGTGAACGAGGCAGTCGCGGGGGAGATCGTCGACCGGACGACCACGGCCGTCGACCTGCTCACCGGGCCCGGCGATACCGCACTCGGATCCATCGATCCGGCCACCGGCCGTTCGTTGTGACTGGATGTCCCAGTTGGTGAAGGAAAGCACACCGTCGATGGCCGTCGGGGGTCGTTGGACCCTCGCGGCCGCCAACCTCGCCTTTTTCCTCGTGTTGAACCAGTCGAGCGCGCCTAACGTCGCCCTGGTGCGCATCGCACAAGAATTCGCCGGCTCGACCGTGGACGTGAGCTGGGTGGTCAACGCGTACGCGTTGAGCTTCGGTGGCGCGCTGCTTGCCGTGGGGACACTGGGCGACCGCTTCGGCGCGAAACGAATCTTCCTATGTGGATGCGGCATGTTCCTGCTCGGTGCTGCCGCATGTTTCGTCGTCCCGTCGATGAGCGCGCTCGTCGCGGCACAAGCCGTGATCGGTGTGGGCGCCGCCGCGCTGGTTCCATCGTCGATGGCGTTGATCAAAGACGTTTGCCGCGACGCGGTAACGCGGACACGCGCCCTGTCCGCATGGGCAGCGACCGGAGCGGTCGCGGTAGCGGTCGGCCCCATCGTCGGCGGAGCGCTCATTACGGGGCTCGGCTGGCGGGCGGTTTTCCTGGTCGATGTGGTGTTCGCAGTGGTGCTGCTGTTGATGGCCGCCACGCGTGTCGGCGAGGTACACCCGGCCGGCGCCGTCGGCACCGACCTGATCGGGGAAGCTCTGGTGGCCGCCGCGCTCCTGGCGACATTCACCGCGGTGGTGCTGCTGCCAGCCGGCACCATAGCCGGCGCGGTCCTGTTGGGTTGCGCTGCGGTAGCCGTTCTCGCGGTGGTACTCGCCGTCCGTCGACACACAAAGAGACCACTGCAACTCGTCGCACTGTTCCGAACGAGAAGTGTGGGCGCTGTCTCGATGGTGGGACTGCTGCTGAACTTCGCCTATTACGGTGAAGTTTTCGTGCTGTCCCTGTACTTCACGAAGAACGGCGGATACGAGCCGCTCCAAGTCGGTTTGGCACTCCTGCCGATGACTATCACACTGTTCTTGAGCAACCTCGTGGTCGGCAGAGTGATCGGGGTCGTCGGCGGCAGACGACTGCTTGCCATTGGCGGAATTTGCTCCGCCCTCGGGCTGTTCGCCCTCGCAATAACCGGCTCCCCGGCCCGTCCGGTACTTGTGCTGCTCCTGCTGATAGTCGGCACGGGCTGCGGCCTGGTGGTGCCATCAATGATCACGTTGATGCTCGCCGCGGCACCGACCGACCGGGTCGGTGCCGCTTCCGGACTGCTCAACACCAGCCGGCAGATCGGCAGTGCCCTGGGGGTCTCGGTGTTCAGCCCGGTATTGACGCATCTTGGTCTCGCCAGTGGCGTCCGCGTAACCCAGCTCGTGGCCGGAGGCCTGCTACTGGTGGTCGCCCTGCTGGGCATCCGACTGGACCGGGCCATCGACACACTGTGATGACTCGCGCATGTCACTACACCCCTCTGATCTGGTGCGCCTTGCCCGGCTCGGCGAACTCCAGCAGTTCCGCCGCCTCCGCGTGCACCTGTTCGGCCTGGGTGTCGGTGAACGGCGCGAACGGTTCGATGGTCACCACCGTCTTGTCCCGTTTCCAGATGCCGTGCACGAAACCGTCTACCAGGACGGTGCCGTGTACCTGGCCGTTGATCGTGATGACGCGTTTGCGGTGCTCGTCGGTGATGATGCGGGTGCGGTCGGCGTGGCTGAGCAGCAGGTTGTCGAACGGCGCCAGGAGCCGGACGGGTGCGGGGGTGTCCTCGTCCGGGCGGGGCGCGTCCGGCAGGTCGAACACCGTATCGCTCAGCATCACCAGCTGGGGTCGCAGCCGGTCCACCACCTCACGCAGCCCGGTCAGGCCCGACCAGGCTTGTACGTCGGCCACCGTGGCCGGGCCAAAAGCCCGCAGGTAACGCAGGACGAGCTCCTCAGGGGACGGCGAGGCGTGCAGGTCCCGCTCCAGCCAGTCCTCGGCCGTGGCGTAGGTGGTCTGGCCCGCCTTGCCCCACACCGCCCGCGGCGGTACCTGTACCAGCGCGACCAGGCTGCGCATGATCTGCGACAGGTCGGCTGCCGTGCCGGGAAAGGCATCGGCCAGCGCCGTACGGAGCGCGGCCGCCGTCATCGGCCCCTCGCGCAGCAGCTCCCGTCCCGTCTTGACCACCGCGTCCTGGTCGATGCCCGCGATGCGGGTGGCGTAGGCGTTCTGGAAGGTACGGGTGAGCATCGGCTGCGCCAGCGGCCGCAACCACAGGCAGTCGGCGGCGCTGACCAGGTGCACGGTGCCGCGCATGAGCACGATCCGCACCACCTGCCGCTCGGTCAGCAACTCGGCCAGCTCCTGGGGCTGGAAGCCCGACAAGCGGCACCACAACCCGAAGTACGGCGGGAACGGCGCCTGGGCCTGCAACCCGACCAGGTGCTCGACCGCCTCCAGTGCCGGCATCTTGTGCCTGCGCAACAACAACTGGCGGGCCAGGGTGGCGCGGTTGAGCGCCCTACGGCTGATCACGCCGGGAATCCTAAGTGTTGTCACCGACAAAACGCCGTGGCGATGGCCGTGCGCGGTGCGCCACACGGTGATCGCGGCCGGCGTGGCACGGCATGCCAGGCCGCCGCACGGCCCCCGCCCTCAGGAGGCGGGTGCGAGCAGGCCCTGGGCGATCGCGGCGGCCCTGACCTCCTGGTACAGGGCGGTGAGGCTCTCGCTCACCTCGAGCCGGGGCAGCTGCAGCCGGTCCAGCGCCCCGGCGTCCGCGCCGACGTCCTCCCACCCCTGCCCGGTGAGACAGCGCATCAGCGCGGGATTCAGCCGGTCCACACCCCGCACGAGCCGGGCCTCGGGCGTGACGCCCTCCTCGTGCTCGCGCCACACCTCCAGGAACTCGGCGCCCAGTTCGCCTGGGAGCGCCCCGTACCGGCGCCGGGCGACCTCCTCCTCGATGCGGGCCTTCTCCTCCCGGCGCCGGGCGCTGTCCTGGGTGCGCCAGGCCGAGGGGTCGCCCGCCTCGATCTCCACAAGGTCGTGCATGAGGCACATCTTGAGCATCTTCTCCAGGTCCAGCGCGTGTCCGCACTCGCGCTCGAACTCGCGGTGCAGAACCCAGCAGACCAGCGCCAGGTGCCACGAGTGCTCGGCCACGCTCTCCTTCCGCTGCTGCGTGGCGTTGTTGTGCCGCTCGATCTCCCGGAGTCGGGCGGAAAAGGCGATGAAGTCGAAAATCTGGCGAAGCTCATCGCCCATGCTGTTTACCTTCCTTATTCCTGTGCTCTGCCTGCAACGGTGACATGTTCCCCTGCCGTCCATCCGGGGTGCCCCAGTACCAGCCGGCCGCCAGGCAACCGATGCGGCACATGATCCTCGATCAACCATGCCTCAATGTGACGCAGGTCGTAAAAGTGCATCTCCTGGTTGAGCGGTGACCAGCCCTTCTTCTCGTCCCCGGTCGTAGACAATCTGGGTACACCGACGGAGAACGGTCGGACGACTTCGAGGGTGCGCACACCATGACCGGGACGAAGGAGCAAGGATGAGTTCGGCAGCCGATGTGGACGTCCTGATGGGGCTGATACCGCCGCCACGGGAGGGCGGGGCGCCGGTTGTTTGGGAGCAGATCGCCCGGTCGTGGGATCGGTCGTTCCCGCCCGACTACCAGCGGTTCATCGAGGTGTACGGTGCCGGGATCATCGAGGACTTCTTGGTGGTTCTCGCGCCGCAGCCGAAGGTGCCGTTCGAGGACGCCGGCTGGAACGGCATGGTCCATGAAACGGGCACCGCGGAGGGCACGTGGGAAACCACGCGCAAGTCCCCCGAACTGGAAGGGACTTCTCCCTACCTGATCACCTGGGGGGTCTCCTGCGAGGCCGACGTGTTCTGCTGGGACGCCACCGCGGAGGACCCGGCCGGCTGGCCGGTGGTCTTGTTCGACCGCGGCGACAGCATATTCAGCCGGCACGACTGTGGGATGGTCGAGTTCCTCATCCGGACGTTGCGGGGCGATTTCCCCAGGAGCCCGTTGAAAGGGGAAGTTGTCCTCTGGGGCAGAGGGAAGGCGACCTGGGAGAAGGAATGAAGCCCGTTGCGGATCGGCGACGGTGACGTCGAACTCACGAACGACGACCTCTCCCGTGTCCATCGGACAGGAGAATCACGAACCTTACGTTGCCCTGCGCCGCTGGCTGGAAAACGGGCCGACCTCGTCCACACTCCGCCGACCGCCCCGTCGCCGACATTCCGGCGTGAGCGCAGGGTCCCTGTGATCAACCGGCCAGCTCGGCGACTGCTTGTTTCGCCGGGACCACCCCGTTGATCCGCAGGACCGATTCACCGGCATACAGTGCGGCCCGGTCGACCCACTGCTCGGGCATTCCCTCCAGTGGCGCTGCCGGACTGAACAGGGGAATCGCGGGCCGCTGCATCCGTATCACCGAGCGTTCGCTGTTCTCCGGCGCCCACCGGGCCAGCGGGGCACTGAGCGAGTTGACCAGTGCCGGAATCCGCCGCGCGGTGCCGTCCGCGCGGCACCAGCGATCGGTGGCGGTGTTGGGCACCACCCGATGCCGCAAGGGCCAGCCCAACCCGAACAATGTCGTCTCCACCGTTGCGCCCGCGGCGAGGATACGACGCTGGTATTCGCGGTGAGCACCGGATTCCTCGGTGAGAACGAAACGAGTCCCGGCAACCACTCCCGCCGCGCCCGCAGCCAGCGCGGCAGCAGTGTCACCGGCCGTGGCCACGCCACCGGCCAGAAAAACCGGACGCTCCTGCGCCACCGCCAGTGCCTGCGGCAGGAACTCCAGGGCCGCCACAGTTCCCACCAAATGCCCACCGGCTTCGCGGCCCTGAGCGATGAGACCGTCCGCACCCCAGGCCACCGCTGCACGAGCCTGGTGCTCGGTTCCGACCATTACCAGCACGAACACGCCCGCGTCGCGAAGCTCCCGCACCAGCGCGGCATCCCCGCCGAAGGCGAGCACCACCACATCGACACCCGCGTCGACGCAGGCCTGGACATGACGGCGCCGCGCGAACTGCATCAACAGATTGACCGCCACACACCGCCCCGGAGCCTCGTCCCGCACCCGACCGATCGCCGCCTGCAACTCGCCCGGCGGCAGCAAACCGATCGTCCCGAGTCCGCCCGCGCCCGCGACCGCACCGGCCAAGCGCCCGCCCGCGATGCCGGGCATACCCGCCAGCGCGACCGGAAAATCCAATCGAAACCTGTCCAGAACATCCACAGCGCCGACCCTAATCGCTTGAGCGACCACCCGGCCGGGAAAACACCGCCTCAACTATCCGCCAACGACCGAGCCCGGGAACATCACGCCACATGTGCCCTGGTCATCAGGGCGTCGACTTCTCTCTCATGGCTTCGAGCTTTGCCTTGGGAAACGGAAAAACCCGACTGATAATGAACCTCGTTGTGATTGGCGAGTATTTTCCCCGGCCGTGATCGACGAAGTCCGTCATGGACTCACTCGCCATGCCGAGACGGTGCGTCCATGGGGGTTGGTCGGCGCGCACCGTGGCCGTTCCTCGGCCGGGGTCCGCTGCGGCCGGGTGGTGACCAGGCGGGTGGGCCGGCCTGGAGTGGGGCCTGCCCTTCCTGTCGTCCCGGTCGGGGGATCAGTTGCCGTCGTGGTTCTGCGGGCCGCTGGAGTTCGCGGCCTTCGCGGCGGCTGAGGAAAGCCAGGGTCCGATTGTGCTGTCGTTGGAGAGGTCGGTGCGGTTGGACACGGCGGCGATCACGTAGCGGCCGGAGACGCGAGTGTGCTGGTAGCGAAGGCCATGGCTGATGCCGGGGAGGCAGGGATTGCGGCCGGGCCCGGTCTGGGTGCACCAGGTACTGAGATTCCAGCGCGCGTTGGTGGTGCCGGTTAAATAGGTGTACACGTTGTCGGCCGTTGCCTTGTCTGCGAATGCGAAGACCGATACCGCCACCAGGACGGGATTGTCGGGGGTGGCATAGGGGCCGGGTTGTTCCAGGTAGACCCCGGCCATCACCTGTGCGCAGCCGCGGCTGGTGAGTTCCGTGACCACGTCGCTACCGGCTTGGGGGCCGTCGCCGGAAGCGGCCTCGTCGCAGGGCTGGACGCCGCCGGCCACCCGGGCGAACTCGATGCCCTTGTCGTTGGTGAAACGCTGGGGCAGCAGGGCGTCTTGGGTGAATGGTGTCTGGTCCGTACTGCTGTTGTTCCAGGACTCCGGGCCGATCGGACGCGTGGTCTGTTGGCCGCTGCTCGTCGTTGGCGTGGTCTGTTGGCCGCTGCTCGTCGTTGGCGTGGTGGTGTCGTCGGCGGCGCTGGTGTGGCTGGGCGACCGGGACGATTGCACCACCGCCCAGATCACGGCAACAACCGCGACGAGCATCGACAGCGTGCCGATGATCGCGAAAGTTCGGTAGCGTCGCAGGGCCGGCACGGCGGCCTTGGTGGCGGGCTCGGCCGGTGGCTGGTCATCGGAAGAGGACGGTGGGACCGGCTGCGGCCGGGTGGCGGCCATGGTCGGCGCGCCGGCCGAGGAGTCGACGGTCTGGGCGCCGGTCGGGTCGAGCACGCGGGCGATCTCGGCGCGCTGGTCCGCGATCAGCTTGTGCACCCGCGCGGGCCATGGCCGGGCGGAGGCAGCGATATCGCCGATCATCTCGCGCAGCCGGTCCAGGTCCGGCCGCTCGCCCGGGTCCTTGGCAAGGCACGCGGCCGCGATCCGGCGCACCCTGGCCGGCAGCGCGGAGAGGTCCGGGTCGGCGTGCACCACGCGGTAGAGGGTCTGGGGCGGCGAGGATCCGGCGAACGGGCTCGTGCCGGTGCAGCCCATAACGAGCACCGAGCCGAGCGAGAACACGTCGCTGGCCGGGGTGAGTTCCCGCCCATCGACGTGTTCCGGCGACATGTACGGCGGGGAACCGACGAGCCAGCCGGTGTGCGTCAGCTGGCTTTCGCCCGTGTCGGTGTCGGTGGCCCGTGCGATGCCGAAGTCGATCACCCGCGGACCGTCCTCGGCCAGCAACACGTTGGCCGGCTTGAGATCGCGGTGCACCAGCCCGGCTCGGTGTACCTCGGCCAGCGCGGCGGCCAGCCCGGCGGCCAGGCGCAGCGCCGGCTCCTCGGGCAGCACCCCACCCGTCTCGACGGCCTGCTGCAACGACGGACCGATCACGAACGCCGAGGCCAGCCACGGTGTGGGTGCGTCGGGGTCAGCGTCGATCACCGGCGCGGTATAGGCACCCGACACTCTGCGGGAGTGGGTCACCTCGCGCCGGAACCGCTCGCGGAACCCGTCGTCCTCGGCGAAGATCTCGCGGACCAGCTTGACCGCGACCAGCCGGCCGTCCGGCCCGTTGCCCAGCAGCACCCGGCCCATGCCGCCCCGGCCCAACTCCGCCAGCACCCGGTACTGCCCGACCTCTGTCGGGTCGGATTCCCCCAGTGGCCTCACCACAACTCCCTCCGGAGCGCCTAGCGTTCGGACAGCTTGCCACAGTCGGTCCTCCACCCGTCACGAGAGGTCACCGGCCGCCGCCGAACGAAAGACCCCTTCGAGGCCGTCTCGAAGGGGTCTTCAGGCCGCGCGTTACTTCAGCAGACTCAGGTCGATGGCGTCGGCCATTGCGTGGTAGCCGGCGTCGGAGGGGTGTAGGTGGTCGCCCGAGTCGTAAATCGGGTTCAGCCGGCGGGGGTTGGCCGGGTCGCGGACGGCCTTGTCGAAGTCGATCACCGCGTCGAAGATGGCGCCGCCACGGATGGTGGTGTTGACGATTTGGCGCACGTTTTCTCGTTCGGTGTTGTACGCGCGCCACCCCTCCCACGGGGTGATCGTCCCGCCGACGACGCGTAGGCCCTGTGCGTGGGCGCGTGCCACGATCTGGCGCATCGCGTCCGTGATCGCCACCGGGTCCGGGTGCGCCAGGTTGCCGATGTCGTTGATGCCCTCCAGGAAGATCACCGTCGTGGCGCCGGTCGAGGTCAGCATGTCCCGGTCAAGGCGGGCGAAGACGTTCGCGCCGCCGATGCCCGTCAGCGCCGAGCTGTCGAGGATCCGGTTGCCGCTGATCCCGCTGTTGAGCACGCTCAACCTGGTCGGACCCGGTTGTGCCGCAAGGCGATCCGCCAACACGTCCGGCCACCGCAGGTCAGCGCTCACCGTCGAGTGGTCGCCGTCGGTGATCGAGTCGCCGAAGGCGATCACCGCGCCGCGGACAAACGGGTTCGTCACCTCGACGCCCGTCACGTAGTACCAGGCGCCCGTCGTCTGGGTGAACGCCGTGCCCGGCTCCTCCGCGGCGTGGTCGCCGGTCGGCGTCAGGAACGACGTTTGGTACGAGCGGGGATGAGACGTCACCATGCCGGACGGCTGCGGCGTGAACACCGTGACCAGCAGGTCGCCGTCCGCCGGCACGTCCAGGGACACCGGGTCGCTGAGGACCTCGGCGCCGACCGGGATCGTGATCGTTGGCGAGCCGCCGAACGTCACCTCGCGCATCGTGCCCGCGACCGCGTCGGGGGCGTCCGGCTTCGCGGCCACCGCCAGCGTGACCCGGCCCATCAGCGTCGGCGCCGTACCGTACACATTGGATAGACGAACGCGCGCCGCGTTGCCGCCCACGCTCGTGTGCACCACGTTGCGGATCGAGTTGTTGGCCAGACCCTGCTCGGTGCCGGGCGCGGGCTGGGCCATCGCGGTCTGCCAGGTGCCGACCCAGTGGTCGTGGGAAGAGGTGCCGTCCAGCTGGTCGAGCCGTACGGCCGCCGCCATCGCCTGGTAGCCGGCGTCCTTCGGGTGCAGGTGGTCGCCGGAGTCGAACTCCGGGCGGAGCCGCTTCGGGTCGGCGGGATCTCTTACGGCGGCGTCGAAGTCGACCACGCCGTCGAACGCGTCGCTGGTGCGGACGAAGTCGTTGACCGCGGCCCGCACGCCCTCGAGTTCCTCGGTGTAGTTGCTGGAACCCCCGAACGGTGTGAGCGTGCCACCGAGGATCCGCAGGCCCTTCGCCCGCACCTGCGCGGAGATCTGTCGCAGCGCGGCGACGATCTCCGAAGGCCCGTGGTGTTGCGGCGCGCCGCCGATGTCGTTGATGCCGAGCAACACGATCACCGACTTCGCACCGGTCACCGTGAGCACGTCACGGTCCAACCTGGACAGTGCGTTCGGGTTCCATGTGTTGTTCAGCAACCGGTTCGAGCTGATGCCCGCGTTCACCACGCCGAGCCGCGTCGGCCCCGGCTGCGCGATCAGCCGGTCTGCCAGATAGTCCGGCCACCGGTGGTTGGCGTCGCGCGTCGAGTTGTTGCCGTCGGTGATCGAGTCGCCGAGCGTGACCACGGTGCCGGACGCCCGACTCAGGACGTCCACACGGCTCACGTACGGCCAGAACGTGATCTTCTCGAGGTACGCGCCGCCGGCCTCCTCGGTCGCGTGGTCGCCCGCGGCGCTGACGTACGAAGTCTGGTTGGCCACCTGGTGGTAGGTCACGGGTCCGCCCGCCTGTGGCGTGTAGACGCTCACCAGCAGGTTGCCACCCTCGGGCACAGCAAGAGAAACCGGGTCACTCTGGACCTCGCCGCCCGGCGGGATCGTGAGCGATGAGGCGCCGCCGAATGTCAGCGGCCGCACCGTGCCGGGCACCGCGTCCGGCGTGCTCGGCCCGGCGGCCACCGCGACGGTCACCGCGCCCAGCAACGCCGGCGCGGTCCCGAGGACGTTGGTCAACCCGACCCGCACAGCGGCGCCGCCGACGCTGGTGTGCACCACGTTGCGAACCGTCCGGTCCGCGTAACCGGTGGCCAGATTGGGCACTGTGCCGGTCGCGGACGCTCCCCACGTGCCGACCCAGTTGCCCGGCGGAGGATCCGCCGAAGCCGCGATCGGGGCGGGGCTACCGAATAAGAGCGCCAGACCGGCTACCAGCGCCATCTTGCGGAGGTAGGACATGGGATCTCCTCATCGTCGTGATCACGAGTGAACGGTGAGGAACCATGGATAGTCAAGAATTGTCCAGTTTTCTGTCTACCGGTACTGGCGCAGGACTCGGGGGAACGCGGTGGTAAGAGATCAGCCCACGGTGACCACTCGCGCCCACGCGGGTGGTGTGTCCGGCACGTAGTCGGGATCATTCTCGCGCCACGGCCGGGCCGGGCCTTGTCGAGGAAACAGTCCCACCACCGTCCGGCATGGTGGCCGTGCGTCGGGCCAGGGGGTCTGTCCGTCGGTCAGGGCCACGATGACGTCTGGTTGGGGGCTGGTGCGCAGGGCCTTGGCGAACCCGGTGCGCAGATCCGTGCCGCCGCCGCCCACCAGTGGAATTCCCTCGGCACGGCATAACGGAAATGTGATGTGGGCGGCGGCGTCGCAGGACAGCACCGTGACAAGATCACGTCGGCCACCCAGGGCCCGGACGATCGCGGTGATTTCGACGATCGCGCTGCCCAACTCGGCGTCGCTTACCGACCCGGAGGTGTCCACGATCACGAAGACACGAGGCGGCCGGCGCCGCAGGCTCGGCATGACGACTCCGGGCAGGCTGGCGGACCTGCGCGAGGGCCGGCCATAGGTGTAGTCCTCACCCGCACCGGAGCCGGAGATCGCCGAACGGAGCGCCGCTCCCAGCAGTTCCCGCCACGGCTGCGGCGGATGGAACGCCTCCTGCGCCCACCGTTGCCAGCCCTTCGGGACACTGCCCGGGCGGGCGGTGATGCCCTGTGCCACCCGGAACCGGACGGCGTCTCGTTCCTGCGCGCTGAGCCCGTGCGCGCCGTCGGCTCCCAGATCCCATTCCCGTTCCAGCCCGTCGGCACCGCTGCCGCAGTCCAGCCACGCCAGCCCGTCGGTGTACGGCCCGAGCCGGAACCGGCGCAGGTAGTCCTCCATCAGTTGTCCCTCGGGCAACCTGAGCAGCGCTGGTCGGACGGCGCCCTCGGGCTGTGCCAAGCCAGCTCCGAACACGTCATCGTTGATCTCGCAGTCCGCGGCGATGTTCATCCGCAATCGCTCGCCCGGCCCGGTCAATCCGTGCTGCACCGCGAACCGGTCGCTGCGCCCGTGATGATCGCGCAGCAGGTGCGAGACCTCGTGCACCCACACCCCGGCCAGTTCCTCCAACGGGGTTCGATCCACGAACGCCGGCGAGACGTAGCAGCGCCAGTGCCGGTCCACGGCCATGGTCGGCACTTGCCGCGATTCCACGGTATGCAATGCGAATAGTGCCGTCGCCAGATATGGCCGGCTCCGGGCCGCGTGCAACCGGGCGGCGAAAAGCTTTTCCTCGTCCAGGCTCCCCGGCGTCATCGGCTGGTACCTGCGCCGGCCGCAGTTTGTGCTCCGGCCCGGTCTGCCCGCCGCGACAGCGACACCGCCCCAGCCAGCCGCTCGATCGCCGCCGGTACCTGCCAGTCGTCGCGGCGCAGCGCGGCGAGCGTGGCCGCCGGTACGACCACCAGATCCGGGGCGCCGGTTTCCAAGGCCAGGACCAGCAGGGTCCACGCCGCGTCCCAGCGGGATTGCTCCGGTCGCCGGCGCACCGCCTCCACCACGCCGTCGAGCACCGTCTGGCGCAGGTCGCCGCGCTCAGGCAGAACGGCCGCCGCCGGGTCCGCCAGCAGCACCTCGGGGTCCGGCAGATCCATTCGGTCCAGGCTCGCCAGCAACTCCAGCCCCGGACCATCTCCCACGGTGCCCCGCACCAACATGGACAGCACCTCCCGAGAGGTGCCCGCCGCGGTGGCGAAAGCGATCAGACGCAGTGCCATCTCCCAACTGCGCGGTGAGGGCCACGGACCGCCCCGGCGTGCTTCGTTCTTCGGCAGTTGATGCGCAAGTCCGGGCCGGGCGGCGAGGAGTTCGCACACTGCCCGGCGGGCGAACGTCACAGCGTCGTGCAGCCGCCCCGAGTCCAGTCGTGGCAGCGCTGCCCGCGGCCACGTCCCGCCCAGCCCGCGCACCACGACCTCGTGGTCGTAAGTCCACTGTAGATGGACGAACCGGTTGGCCAGCGGCGGGCTCAACTCCCAGCCGTCGGCCGCGGAGGACCGTGGATTGGCGGCGGCCACGATCCGGACCTCAGGCGGAAGCCGCAGGGCGCCGACCCGGCGCTCGAGCACGAGGCGCAACAGCGCGGCCTGGACGGCTGGTGGTGCGGTGGACAGCTCGTCCAGGAACAGAAGTCCTCGACCGGTCTGGACCAGACGCACGGCCCAGTCCGGTGGCGCCATCGGAACACCCTGCACCGCGGGGTCATCACCGACCACCGGCAGGCCGGAGAAGTCGGATGGCTCGTGCACGCTGGCGATCACCGTGGTCAGCGGCAGTTCGAGAGCGTTGGCGAGGTCGTTCAGGGCCGCGGTCTTGCCGATCCCCGGCTCTCCCCACAGCAGCACCGGCAAGTCGGCGCACACGGCCAGGCTCAGGGCTTCCAACTGAGTGTCGGGACGCGGCTCGGTGGCCGTGTCCCGCAGCAGGGCAAGCAGATCGGCCGCGACGTCGAGCGGCCGGGGATGAGCCCCCTCGGAAGGAATATCCGTGGCAGCGGACGGAACAGATACCAGCATTCGATCACCTTTTGGTCGAGTCGGGGCCGTGCACCGGCCGCGGGGTCTGGGATGAAGGAGGAAGCGAGGTTCTCCAGGGTCAGCGAGAGGTCGCGTGGCGCGGGTGGGACCGGATATCACGGCGGTGGCGAGTGTCCCAAGTGGACGGAGGCGGTCCGAGCCCGACGAGTCCGGCCCGATAGAGCCCATGAGTGAGCCGGCGACGCACCGCCGTCTCCATCTCGTCGCGCAATGCGCCGCCGCGAAGGAGTACATCCGGTCCAAGCAGGCCTTCGACGGCAGCCAGCGCACCGGCGGCGTCGCCGTGGTCCAGACGGGCGCGAACGTCCGCGAGACATTCCGGGAACCGGTGTGCCTCGTCGATCGCCCGCAGGCATGGCAATGCGGTACCGCCCAACGCGACCAGCAGTTCCTCGCGGCGAATCTCGTCGGAATCGTGGTCCAGCGGGACGAGCACCCCGTTCACCACGCCGATCCGGTGCTTGGCGCCACGGCAATCGACGAGGTGCGAATTCCCTGAGCCGTCCGGATTCCGCGACGCACCGGCCGGCCGATGGTCCGGTACGAGTGCCGATGCGACAAGCGGGTGCAGCCGATCGGCGTCGATCAACCCTCTGCGGAGCAATTCGAGGTCAGGTAGTACCCAGGTCGCCGCGTCCGGTAGGACCGGCCACACCGGGGCGCGGCCCGTCGTGGGGAGCGCCGTGATCCTTGGTGTCGACGGCCCGGCCGCCTCGCCCTGCGTGCCCGGGTCCAGTACCAACCAGTGCCGGGTACTGAGCCGCACGGTGACGGCGCCGTCCGCACGCCCCTCCGCGCGCAGCAGCAGGGCCGCCTCAGCCACCCATCGGTCCACGGCACAGCCGCTTCCCTCCGTCATTACCTCAGCAGGAATCTGCTCCACTGCGAGATCGCTGCCCGCGTGCCACCGCGCGGCCCCGGACCGTTCCGACAGCTCACCGGTCCTTCGGGCGTCCCACAAGTGGCGGTGCAGGTCGAGGCGGAACCGCCGGTCGGGACGGGGGTGCGGATGTATGCCCGCTCCGGCTCGGGGGCAGGACGGGTCCCACAGTGCGAGGCTGATCCGCTGACCGGCATCCGCCCAGGCCGGCGGCGTACGCGCCACGAGGTGTATCGCGCCGCCGCTGTCAGCCCCCGCCGGAAGGTACTGAGCGAGAGAGACGGTCAGGCCGGGCCGTAACAGGCCGTCTGGACCAATCCTCGGAAAATGCCAGCGGAGCAGGTCCGGAGCCAGATGACGTAGATCGGCGCGGACCTGTGCCGCGAACCGCCGGCCATGGGTTCGGACCACGGCCCGCAGGTTCAGATCTACGTCGACCCGCGCGGCAGCACATGCCCCAGCCCAGTCGCCCACGGCACGGCGGGCAGTCGCAAACTCGATCATCGACGGCGGCACGGCGAACTCGCGCACGCGCGACCAGAAAAGAAGGCGGGAATCCTCGTCCACGGTCCAGGAGCGCATCAGCACTCACCTTTTGCGGACGGAACCCCCGATCTGTTCACGTAGGTAACCATTGCGATCAGCGTATCAGGCATGTGCGGTCACTATGCGCGGTAACCCCGGTTCGCCTCACACGATGATGCGCTCGATGGAAGCGACGCGGTGTCCTCGCCGAAGCCGCACCCGGCCAGCGTAGAAGCGCCACGGTCTCTTGCTGCGGAAGTGCCGTAGAGACTGGAGGAATCGGTCCCGAGCGCCTGTCGTCTCGTCCCTCTCGGCCAGAGTCGGTGTCCTATGCACTTGCTGTTGCACGCACTGCGTGCATAATGAGGACACCGCTGCGAAGCGGCCGCTGGGGCCGGATGGAAAACGAAAGGACACCCGTCGTGGAGAACCCACTGGATCCCGCCGAGCTGAATGCCGCCATGGAAAATGTCCACCGCGCCGGGATACCGGGCTTGTTCGCCGAGGTGCGCGACGGTGACCAGGTCTGGCGCGGTGCCGCCGGGGTCGCCGATGTCGCCACCGGTCGTCCCGTCACCGCCGACATGCGGCACCGCGTCGGCAGCATCACCAAGACCTTCACCGCCGCCGCGGTGCTGCAGCAGGTCGAGAGCGGTGAGATCGGTCTCGACACACCGATCAGCCGCTACCTGCCGCGGCTGATTCCTGGAGAACGCGGTGACGCGATCACGGTCCGAATGTTGATCAACCACACCAGCGGGCTCGCTGAATACCTTCCTTATGCCTACCCTTCCCTCAAGGCTTTCCCCGCCCTGGCGAACACCGGGCCCCAGAGCCTGGACGACAACCGGTTCACGCGATTCGACGCAGGCGAACTGATCGAGATGGGGGTCACCGCACCTGCTGTCGGCACCCCGGGCGGCACTCCGGGGGTGTACTCCAACACCAACTACCTGCTCCTCGGTGAACTGCTGGAACAGGTGACCGGCACGAAGGCGGACAAGTACATCACCCAGAACGTCATTGAGCGCGCTGGACTCCGAGACACCGAACTCCCCACCGAACCGTACGTCGACGGGCCACACTCGCAGATGTACGAGGCGTGGTTCGGCATGATCGACCCGCCGCGCGACTACAGCGTTTTTGACATGTCATGGGTGGGGCCGGCCGCCTCGCTGATATCGACCGTCGCGGACCTCAACCGCTTCTTCGGCATGCTGCTGGCCGGCGAGATCGTCAGCCGGTCATCGCTGGCGCAGATGCAACGCACCGTCCCGGTCATCTCCCAAGAGGGCAAGATCATCGACTATGGCCTCGGCCTGCACCCGATGCAGGCACCCGGCCACGGCACCTTCTGGGGCCATGGCGGCTCGGCGTGGGGCGCCGGAGCGCTGGCCATGACCCGGGCCGACGGCAAGCGGCAGCTGTCCATCGCGGTGAACCTGCAGCGGTGGAACAGTCTCGACTCATCGGGCAAACCGAAGCCTCATCCCATCGACGACGCGCTTGCGGCTCTCTACCAGGTCGCGATGTACGGCAATTCCGGAGATGCCCCAAGGGAAGCCGTCACAGGTCACCCAACGCGATCAGAGGCGATTCGACGCAGTCGGCGATGAACCGCAGAAATCCGCCGGCTGTGCCGCCGTCGCAAACGCGGTGGTCGAAGGCGAGCGTTAGTTGGCAGATCTTGCGGGCCACGACCTGGCCGCCGGTGACCCAGGGGCGTTCGGTGATCCGGCCGATGCCGAGGATCGCGGCTTCGGGGTGATTGATGATCGCGGCCGAGCCGTCCACGCCGAACACGCCGTAGTTGTTCACGGTGAACGTGCCGCCGGTGAGCCGGCTGGGCGCCAGCGTGCCCTCGCGGGCGGCGGCGGTACGTGCGCCGATGGCCTCGGCGAGTTCGCGGGTGCTCAGCCGGTCGGCGTCGGACACGACGGGTACGACGAGTCCACGGCTGGTCTGCGCCGCGAAGCCCAGGTGCACCGCGCCGAGGACCACGATCGCGTCGCCCTCGACGCGCGAGTTGAGCTCCGGGTAACGGCGGAGCCCGGCGATGGTGAACCGGGCCAGCAGAGACAGCAGGCTCACCGGCCGTTCGGGGCATTTCGCGTTGAGGGCCGCGCGAGCGGCGAGCAGTTCGGTGGCGTCGGCGTCCACCCAGACGGTGGCTTCGGGGATCTCCCGGCGTGAGGTGCTGAGCTTGTCCGCGACCGCCTTCCGCAGGCCCCGCAACGGGATCCGCCGATCACGATCGCCGGTGACGGTCTCCGTTCGTGCGATCAGCACCGCCTCGACGTCCGCCCGCCGGATGATGCCGCCCGGGCCGGTGCCGGTGATCCCGGCCAGGTTCACGCCGTTGTCCCGGGCGATCTTGCGCACCAGCGGGGAGATCACGGCGGGACGGGCGTTACGGGGTGGCGCCGGGCGGTCGGCCACAGCCGTGGTTCCTCGCCGTCGCCGTCGCGCAGGCATGCCGGGGGTGCCGTAGCCGATCAGCACATTGCCGCTGCCTTTCCCGGCCGTGACCACGCCGGGTTCGGTGAAACCACCGGGTGGTTGGACCGTGATCAGCGGTGTGCCCACGGCAAGGGTCTGGCCGGGTTCGCCATGCCGGGTGATCACGGTCCCGGCGAAGGGAGCCGGCACCTCGACCGCGGCTTTGGCGGTCTCGACTTCGACGACGGGCTGGTCGACTTCAATCCCGTCGCCCACCTCGACCAGCCAGCGCACGATCTCCGCCTCGGTGAGTCCCTCGCCGAGGTCGGGCAGCAGAAAGTCAGGCATTGTGCACACTCCCCGCGACGACGGCCTGGTCGTCCCACTGCAGCCGGTCGATCGCGTCGAGTATCCGGTCCACTGTGGGCAGTTGGTGCGCCTCGAGTTTGGGTGCCGGGTAAGGGATGTCGAGTCCGGTCACGCGCAGCACGGGCGCCTGCAGGTAGTGGAAGCACTGCTCGCTCACCCGGGCGGCGATCTCCGCGCCATAGCCGCAGAACCCGGCGGCTTCGTGCACCACCACGGCCCGGCCGGTGCGGCGTACGGACTCGGCGATCGTTTCGTCGTCGACCGGGGCCAGCGTGCGCAGGTCGATCACCTCGACGTCCCGGCCCTCGCCGGCCGCGGCCTCGGCGCTCTCCAGCGCCGTGGCCACCATCGGCCCGTACGCGATGAGCGTGACGTCGCTACCCGTTCGCCGGATCGCCGCACGGTCGAACGGGGTCTCGCGCCGGCTGAACGACACCGGTTCCTTGGCCCAGTACCGGCATTTCGGTTCGAGGAACACGACCGGGTCCGGGGACTCGATGGCGTCCCGCAGCAGATCGTAGGCATCCTGTGCGGTGCCGGGGGTTACGACCTTCAGGCCGGCGGTGTGGGTGTAGTAGACCTCGCTGGAGTCGCAGTGGTGCTCCACCCCGCCGACACCGCCGGCGTACGGGATCCGGAGCACGATCGGCAGTTCGATCCGGCCGCGGGTGCGGTTGCGCAGCTTCGCCACGTGCGAGGTGATCTGCTCGAACGCCGGGTAGGCGAACGCGTCGAACTGCATCTCCACCACCGGCCGGAACCCGCCCATGGCCAGCCCGATCGCGTGCCCGACGATGCCGGACTCCGCCAGCGGCGTGTCGAAGCACCGCTCCTCGCCGAAGTCCCGGGTGAGTCCGTCGGTCACCCGGAACACCCCGCCGAGTGTGCCGACGTCCTCGCCGAACACCAGGACGTTGTCGTCCTCTTTGAGTGCGTCGCGCAGGGCCGCGTTGAGCGCCTGCGCCATCGTGATCGGCTCCACGTCAGGCCTCCTGCTCGGCGAGTTCGGCCCGCAGTTGCTCTCGCTGTGCGGTCAGGTGTCGGGACGGTTCCGCGTAGACGTGTTCGAAGAGTTCGAGCGGGTCCACGACGGGCTCGTCGTTCATGCGAGAGCGGAACCCAGCCGAGAACTCCTCCGCGGCGGCTACGTCGGCGGCTACGTCGGCGTCGGTCAGCACCCCACGGTCGCGCAGGTAACGCTCCAAACGGGACAGTGGGTCGGCCTTGCTCCACTGCTCCACTTCGGCCGCGTCGCGGTAGCGGGTCGCGTCGTCGGCGTTGGTATGCGCGTCCATCCGATAGGTATGGGCCTCGACCAAAAACGGACCGGCGCCGCCGCGCGCGTGCGCCACCGCGTGGTCGAGCACCGACAGCACGGCGACGAGATCGTTGCCGTCGACCTGCTCCGAGGGGATGCCATAGCCGACGCCCTTGTACGCCAGCGCGGGCGCTGCGGTCTGCTTCTCCAGCGGCACCGAGATCGCGAACCTGTTGTTCTGCACGAAGAACACCGCCGGCGCGCGGAACACGGCGGCGAAATTGAGTGCCTCGTGGAAATCGCCCTCACTGGTGCCACCGTCCCCGACGAGTGCCAGCACCACCCGGTCCTCACGGCGCCGCCGGAACGCGTCCGCGAGCCCCGCCGCGTGCAGTGTCTGCGTGGCCAGCGGCGTGCACTGCGGCGCGGTGCGGGTGGCCTGCGGGTCGTATCCGCAGTGCCACGTGCCGCGTAGCAACGCCATCAACTCCACCGGATCCAGGCCCCGCGCCACCAGCGCCATCGAGTCCCGGTAGGTCGGGAACAGCCAGTCGTCTTCGCGCAGCGCAAGGACCGCACCGATCTGGCACGCCTCTTGCCCCACCGCCGACGGGTATACCGCCAGCCGGCCCTGCTTGGTCAGCGCGGTCGCCTGGGTGTCGAACCGCCGGCCCAGCACCATCCGTCGGTAGGCGTCTCGCAGCCGATCCGCTGCGGGTTCGGCGTAACCCGCCGGCGGCGAACCCGCGCTGCCGTCCTCGGCGACGAACCGGATCGGCTCGGGGGAGGGGAGCAGTTCGGCGGGCGCACCTCGCTGAGCAGCCATCAGGAATCGCCTTTCCACATCCAGTTGGTGTGAAAATGCTGACTGGTGACGATCCTGTGTGCAAGAATCGACGAAAATGTGCGACAAATGGCCAAACTGAGGGGATCTGATCGGCACTATGTCCAAAGCCGCCTCGTACCCGGACTCCGCGACTGGACAAACGGCAACCGCTCTCGACCGGGTCGATCACGCGATGCTGGCCCTGCTCACCGACGACGCCCGGATCTCCATCCGCGCACTGGCCGACCGGCTCAACATTTCCCGCGCCAACGCCTACGCACGACTGGATCGGCTCACCCGGGACGGCGTCATCACCGGCTTCAGCGCTCAGGTCGCCCCCCAGCGCGCCGGACTCGGCACCAGTGCCTACGTGACGCTCACCGTCGAGCAGACCGCTTGGCGCGCGCTCAACGCTGCTCTGCGGAAGATCCCCTACATCGAGCACATCGCGCTCGTCGGCGGCGACTTCGACGTGCTGCTTCTGGTCCGCACCCCCGACAACGCCACGTTGCGTGATGTCGTTCTCGAAAGCATCCAAGCAGTCGAGGGCGTCCGCGCCAGCCGCACTTGGCTCATCTTCGAAGAAACCACCGGATCAGGAGCCCCCTGGCGGCAAGCCGCTGCCGAACCCGACCTCAACCACTGACGCGCGACACTCGGCGATCCGCACGATGGCGCCCGGGGCAGGCCCCCGCGATCGCTTCGCCCGGCGGTTACCCGTCGGTACGATCGCTGTCCATGACGATCAAGACGCTGCCTCCGGTGGCCCGTTGCGTGGCCGCTGCCTACGCGTTGCTTTGCCTGGCGCACATCGCGTTGTCCGACGGTGGCGTCCAGGTCGCGGGGTGGATCACCAAGCCCATGCTGATGCCGGTCCTGGCGGTGTTCACCTGGCTGGTCGGCCGCGCTGCCGTGGAACGTCCGGCCCTGCGTCTGCCCCTGGCGGGCATCCTGTTCGGCGGCGCCGGCGATACCGCCCTGATGGGGGAGGGGATCTGGTTCATCGTCGGCATGGGCTGCTTCGCCATCGGGCACCTGTGCTACCTGGCCGCGATGCGTCAGCGCGGCGCGCACCGGGGCGTCCGGCGTGCCACGGTCGCCGGCTACGCGGTCGTCTGGGTCGTGCTGCTGGTGCTGACCTGGTCGGGGCTCGGCGACCTGTTGGTCCCGGTGATCGCCTACAGCCTGCTGCTGGTCACCATGGCGGTCGTCGCCTCCGGCCTGCCCCGGCCCGGCGCAATCGGCGGCGCGCTGTTCGTGATCTCGGACGGTTTCATAGCCCTGAGTCTGGCGAACGTGCAGCTGTTCCCGCACCAATCGTGGATCGTCATGCCCACCTATGTCGTCGCGCAGTTCCTGCTCGCGGTGGCTCTGCTGGGTGGCCTGCCCTCCCGCGAGGCCACACGGTCGACTTCGGCACCCTCCACGACCGCGCCGTGACCAGCCACGAGCGGGACTCGATGACGCACGAGCGGGTGGTACTGGACAGTTCGGAGCGGAACGAGGATGGCGAGTGCCCGGTCGTTGCGTGGGATCCGGGTGCGGAAGCCCGTGGCGGTGCAGAGCGGCTCGGCGACGACTTCGGCACTTACGCATTGCGTCGCTGCCAGATCGGGCTCAGTTGAACCGAGACTTGCGGCGTAGGGCGCCGCTGCTTGGTCTCAACGGACCAGGCATGGCCGGCTACGACAATGCCGTAGTAGTGTTCGGGCATGGGGCGATCGGAGCGTGGAGCTGTCCTCGGCCCGCTGGAGTCCGAGGTCATGAACGTGCTCTGGCAGGCGAGTTCGGCCATGTCGGTGCGCGAGGTGCTGACCGAGCTGAACCGGCAACGGGATTCGCCGCTCGCCTACACCACCGTGATGACGGTGCTGTCGCGGCTGGCCGAACGCGATGTCGCGCTGCGGGAACGGGCCGGTCGCGGGTATGCGTACCGGCCCGCGGCAGGCAGTCCCGCCGAGATCGCGGTCCGGCGACTGCTGGCGGACTACGGCGACGCGGCGCTGGTCTCGTTCGTGGACCACGTCAGCGACGACGAACAACTGCAGGCGAGGCTGCGTCGCTTGGTGGATGGGCGATGAACCGCCCGCTGGTGGCTCTGGTAGTGGCGGCGGTCGCGACGTATCCGGCGCTCGGGCTCGGCTGGTGTGTGGCCATGCTGCTCACCTTCGATCCGGATGCGTGGGCTTCCGGCGTCGCCGGGCACCCGGGCGTCCTGGCATCGATCGGGTTGGTCGTGATCGGGGCGTCGGCCATCGTCAACGCGATCCGCACGGCCGTGTCCGGCCTCCGGCAGACCCGACGTTTCCACGCCTGGGTCGCCGCCAGGGAGGCGCCTCTGCCCGCCCCTCTCGCCGAGCTGTGGCACGAGTTCGGCCCGCGCTACCGAATCCGGCTTGTGAACACGCAAGAGCAGGTGGTCGTGACCACCGGGCTTCTGCGGCCGACGGTTGTGCTCAGCGTCGGCCTGGTCGAAACGCTGAGCCGCGCGGAGCTTCGCGCGGTTCTCGCCCACGAACATTCCCATGCACGCCGCAGAGACCCACTGCTTGTACTGCTGGGCAGCGTCCTCGCCGCCCATCTGTGGTTCCTACCGGTGGCCCGGGACCTGCGATCGCGCGCCGCACGCGAACACGAACTGGCAGCCGACCGTCATGCCGCTACGCGCTGCGGACGCCAGGCCCTGGCAGGAGCCCTGCTCCGCGTGATCACTCAGCCAACGCCGGCTCATGGGGCCGCAGCGCCGTTCGCGGGCGCCGACCTCCTCGACGCGCGCATCACGCAACTCGAGTCGGGGCGGCCGCCTCGTCCCACCCCGGTACCGCGGCTGCGATCGGCGTTGACCGCTGCGGGAGCACTGGCGTTCACCGCTGCCGTGGCCGGCACATGGCTGCTCATGCTGACCAACTGTCCCGCGATGTGAGCCGGATCGTGCCGATCAGGCCGCTGGTTTGCGGGCGACGAGCCTCTCGACGATCCCCAGCTTGAAACGATCGTGCTGCTCGATGCTGAACCCGACGGCCTGCACGTGCTTGATGGGACGACGACGGAAGTTCTCCCCACCCACCCGGATCGTGACGACTTCCAGCAGCCGCTGCACAACCCGAGCCGCCCACGACGTGCTCACCACGTGGTCGGCCAAGAGCAACCGCCCGCCCGGTCGCAGAACCCGCTTCATCTCCCCGACGGCCACCCGGTCGTCTGGAATCGCACACAGGGAGAACGTGCAGACCACCGTGTCGAACGAGGCATCCGGGAACTCGAGCCGCTGGGCATCGCCAATGCTCAGCGCCACCTCGCGACCCGTCTCTTCCGCGCGACGGCGTGCATGGTCCAGCATGCCTGGACTCAGGTCCACCCCGGTGAGTCGTACGTCATCGGAGTACAAGCCGAGGTTCAGCCCGGTACCGATGGCAACTTCGAGGACGTCGCCTTCGGCTTGCCCGCACAACCACTTCCTGGTGTCACCGAAGAATTTCCGATCTATGAACCCCATCTGGCGGTCATATCCGCCGGAGTGCCGATCCCAATAACGCCGCAGCCGCTCGAGGTTCGCGTTGGCCGCCATAACAGACTCCATCCCTGTCGCACATGAGCACCGCACTCACACCGCCAACCTACTACGTTCCAGTAGTAGCGACAACTGTCAGGCGACCGGGACGACGCGCTACCGACGCCGCGAAGAGACGCTGAGACCGTTCGCGCGGGACGCAATCGCCGCCGAACATTCCACAGTGGACATGGCCCAGTGCTCGATGGCGGCATCTGCCTGGTGTGCATTCCCAAGCACACGCCCGCAGCCTCTGCCCGGGCCTCAGTCGGCCACCTGATCGGATTCACGGTAGTACTCGCGCATGAGACGGGTCGCCCATTCCGGTTGCCGGACCGGATCGGTGGGCGCGAATTCGACCAAGTACGGCTTGATGTCCAGCACGGGGGTGCCGTCCAACGCGTCCAGGTCGGCCACCTGCAGGTCGCGTCCATCGACGGCCAGCAGCCGGCACACCGAGACACCGAGCCGGTTGGGCCGGTACGGCCCGCGGTGCGCGAAGACGCCCACGAGCGGGCCATCGGGATTCTTGCGTGGAGGACGCGGCCGGCTTTGCACGTCCTCGTCGCCGATCCGGTCGAACTGGAAGACGATCTCCAGGTGGGAGAACTCCGATAAACCTTGCAGGGCCGACGGTTCGAAGCGGTCCGCCAGCCGGATGACGGCCTTGGTGTCGTACCAGTTGTCCTCGTACATCTCCGGCCGCCCGCCCAGGACGCGGGCGACGGGGCTCAGGATGATGCCGTCCGTCATGAGTCACCTCGCATGGAGCAGAGCTGGGCACAGAGGGTGTCGCCGACCCATTGCTCCCAGCGCTCGCGCGTCCACCCGCGCTCGCGGACGAACAACAGGTACAAATCGGGGCTGAGCAGGCCGTAGAGCAGGTCGCTGGCCTCTTCCACGGACACCTCGGCCCGCGCCCCGGGCTTGGCGGCAAGTGCCTTGGCCGCGCCCTGCTGGACGACGTATCGGGGATCGACGTCATGCGGCCACAGCGCAGCGACCTCGGGGTCGCTCGCGGCCGCCGCCTCCAAGACCCGGCCGATCGGTGCGACGCGTTCCAGGACCGAAGTCGTGCCGGCGACGTAGGCGCGCAGCATGTCCTGGGCGGTGTCGGCGGCCAACGCGGCGGTGTACCACGGCCGCTCCATCGTGGCCACCGGCTCGTCATCACCCGCGATCGTGACGTCGACCAGTTCCTTGAGCAGGGTGCGTTTGTTGCCGAAGACGAAGTAGATCGTCTGCACCGCTACGCCGGCCTTGTCGGCGACATCCTGCAGGTTTGTCGCACCGTAGCCGTCCCGGACGAACTGCTCCAGTGCCGCCGCGAGGATGCGCTGACGCGTCTCCTTGGCCTTCTGCGCTCGTTTGCTCGTCCTCTTGACATCGCTCATGGCCAGAGTATATCTCTAGAGTCGTTAACTAGAAGTCAACTCTAGAAATGAGGTCTAGTCGATGTCGGTAATCAGCGTCACTCGCTTCCAGGCCGATCCCGCCGACGCCGAGCAGGTTCAGGCCCGGCACGCCGCCCTGGTCACCGCGATCAGAGCCACCCTGCCCGGCCTCACCGAGGCACGCCTCGGCCGGTTGAACGACGAGACGTGGGTCGGTGTCTGGCGCTGGGATTCGGCCGCCAGCCTCCAGGCGGCACGCCAGTCCGCGCCCGGCACTCCCGCGGCGGTCGCGGCGTTCGAGGTGGCCCGCGACGTCACGGCGGAGGACATCGAGGTCCTGGCCGAGATCTGACCGCTTGTCCCGGCCCCGGAACCCGGGGCCGGGACCCCTCTCCCCAGTCAAGGAAATGACATGATCGAAATTGACGCGTTGACCAAGGTGTACGGCTCGGCGCAGGTCCGGGCGGTCGACGAGGTGTCGCTGACCGTCCCCGCCGGATCGGTCTTCGGCTTCCTGGGCCCCAACGGGGCCGGCAAGACCACCACCATCAAGATGCTGGCCGGGCTGCTGACCCCCACCTCCGGTCAGGTCCGGCTGGGCGGCTTCGACGTGGTCCGGCAGCGCTCAGCCGCGATGACGCAGTTCGGGGCCGTGCTGGAGGGTTCCCGCAATGTCTATTGGAGCCTGTCGGCCTGGCAGAACCTGATGTACTTCGGCCGGCTCAAGGGCATGCGCAAGGCCCAGGTCTCGGAGCGCGCCAAGGTTCTGCTGACCGATCTGGAGCTGTGGGACCGCCGCGACGACAAGGTGGGCGGCTTCTCGCGCGGCATGCAGCAGAAGGTCGCGATCGCCGTCGCTCTCATCGCCGGCCCGCCGATCGTGCTGCTCGACGAGCCGACCCTCGGCCTCGACGTCGAGGCCACCCGGACCGTCAAGAACTGGATCACCGAGCAGGCCCGCGAACTGGGCACCACCATCCTGATCACCACACACCAACTCGACGTGGCCCAGGAACTATGCGACCGAGTGGCCGTCATGCGCAAAGGGCGGCTCGTCGCCGACCTGCCCACGCAAGAACTGCTGGCCGACTTCCGCGAACGGGACCGGTACGAGATCCGCGTCGAAGGAACGGCGCCACCCGGATTCGACGACGCCGTCACACGCGACGGCGTCACCACGATCAGCGTGCGGGTGAGCGACGGCCCGCGCGAGGTGTACGACGTGATCGAGCGCCTACGCGCGCAGGGGGCCGTCCTGGAGTCGCTGACCCAGGTACAGCCCGACCTGGAGGATGTGTTCCTTGCCCTGGTGAACGAGGCGCCCCATGCTGCTTAACGTCCTTCGCGCGGAGGTCGGCAAGGGGCTGCGCGTTCAGCTGTCCCACCCGATCGGCCACGTCATCACGCTGCTGATCAGCACCATGATGTACCTCGGCCTGCAGTTCGTCCTTGGCCAGGGCGAACTGCGCCAGGACCTGCTGCCGCAGACCCTGGTCGCGATCGGCGGCTACTGGTTCCTGCAGTACGCCGGCTTGGTGATGGTCGCCGATCTCATCGAGGAGAAGCGGGCGGGGACTTTCGCCCAGTCTCAGCTGAGCACGGTGCCGTCGTGGCTGCCGATGCTCGGCCGGTTGATCACCGCCTCGATCTTCGGGCTGGCCGTGGCCGCCGTCGCTGCTCTCGTCCCGATGCTGGTGGCCGGGATCACCATCCCCTTCCGCTGGGCAGCGCTTCTCCCCGCCGCGCTCCTGGGGATCAACGCGCTGGCCTTCACTTTCCTGCTGGCCAGCCTCGCCCTGGTCTCTCCGATGATCGGCGCCCTGCAGTCGCTGTTCACCTCGCTGGTGCTGCTGCTCAACGGCTCGTTCCTGCCGCTGAACCTGTATCCGGATTGGCTGGCCGCGGCGGCCAGAGTCCTGCCCACCACGCTTGGCATCGAGGCGCTCGCCAAGACGCTGTTCGAGGGCCGAACCCTGAGCCAGCTCTGGAGCGGCGGCACCCTGCCCTGGCTGCTCGCGCACACCCTCGCCCTCACCGCGGTCGCCGGCCTGCTGTTCGTCCGCAACCACCGCCGAGCCCTGGAGTCGTCATGACCTTCATCCGCGGATTTGCCGCCGAAGTCCGCAAGGGCCTGCTCAACCTGCTCGCCGGATGGCGAGAGGTCCTGCTGGAGATGATCACGTTTCCGCTGTTCTACCTGCTCATCGTGCTGTTCATGGGACGCGGGCAGCTGCGCGCGGACCTGCTGCTGCCGGTGCTGCTCGGCATGGTGGCGCTGACCTTCATCCATGAGCAGGTCAACCGGGTGTTCTGGAGCTACCTGGGCGACATCCAGTCCGGCGTGCTGGAACAGACCTACCTGACTCCGCTGCCCTCGGCCGCGAGCATCCTCGGCCGGCAGGTCGCCGCCGTGATCGCGGCCGTACCCACCGCGCTGGCCGTCCTGGCCACCGGCGCGGTCGCCATCGCCGTCCAGGGCGGGCAACTGCCCTTCGACGCACAGGTGATCGTGCCGCTGGCCGCCATCGCGCTTGGCACCTGCGGCCTGGCTCTCATCCTGTGTGGGCTGACCCTGGTGTTCAAACGCATCGAGATCATCACCCAGTTGTCCGTAGCCGTCTACGCCATCGTCGGCGGCACTCTGGTCCCGCTGGCCGCCCTGCCCGACCCGGTCGCTTTCCTCAGCCGGGTCCTGGTTCCCATCGCGCCCGGCATCGAGGCGATGCGCGACATCCTGCTCGGCGGCCATTCCCTGGCCGCACTCCCGACCGGCTGGGGGCTCGGCTGGCTGCTGGCCCAGCCGCTGCTCATCACCATCGCCGGGGTGATCCTGTTCAACCGGCTCGAACACCTCGCCCGACGCCGCGGCACCCTCGGCCGCTACTAGACCAAGAACCTGAACGAAGGAGAGCAACTGACGTGAGCGTGTTCTTATGGGTACTGCAGGCCGTTCTGGCCGCCGTCTTCGGCCTGGCCGGGGTCATGCATGCCGCCCTGCCCAGGGAGAAACTGCGCCCCATGCTGCCCTGGGTGGATGATTTCAGTCCCACCCAGGTCCGGCTGATCGGCCTGGTCGAAATTCTCGGTGCCCTCGGCCTGTTCCTGCCCGCCGCCACCGGCATCGCCCCGATCCTCACGCCGCTGGCTGCCCTCGGGCTGGCGATCACCATGCTCGGTGCCGCCGTCACCCACGTCCGCCGCAAAGAGCCGCCAGCCGTCGCCGTCAACGCGGTGCTGCTCGCGCTGGCCGCCGTCATCGCCTGGGGCCGCTTCGGCCCGTACGCCTTCTGACCATCTAATCCCGCTCGAGGTCGGCAAGGCATCGGGCGGGACGTCATTTCGGTTTGGCGAAGTTTGCATTGTAGGGTCGCGGCGGCCAGAAAACGGCCGCCGAGGCAAGGGGAAATTCGCTGGAAGCCGCAGCCACGACAGTCCCGCCTGAGCCGGAACAGCGCACTGGCCTGCTTTTTCGAAATCGGGATTACACCGGCTGGTGGATTGGCGACACTCTCTCCGATTTCGGCGGCGCGCTTGCAGACCGATTCTCTCGCCGGACGAGGCCAGGGCGGCAATAGGGCGTGTCAGGCGCGGTGATGGAAGGTCGTGGTTATGGATCCGTCGTCGTCGATGTGGTGCAGGGCCAGCCCGGGCGGGCAGTCAGGCATGGTTATCGGGCGGCGGTCGGGGTCGAGGGTCAACGTGGACGCGATCCCGGGTGCGCCCAGCACGGGTGTACCGGCCAGCGACGACGCCAGGGCTGTGTGCACGTGTCCACAGAGGATGGCCACCACTGGCGGTATCCGCCGAACAAGGTCGATCAGGGCCTCGGGGTTGGTGAGCAGCATGGCGTCGGCGACGGCGTGCCCGGTCCTGACCGGCGGTTGGTGCAGTGCCAGCGCTACCTGATGCGCGCCTCGTGCTCGCGCCGCGACCAGTCGCGCGGTGTCCTCGTCGAGGAAGCCGTGGTCTTCGCCCGGCACGGTGACGTCCAGCCCGATCACGCGCAGCGGGCCCACCTCGATGACCGGGCACCGATCCTGCCGAAGCTCCCTCCGCAGAATTTCTGGGTTGTCGTGGTTGCCGGGAACGGCGATCCAGGGAATCCCAGCGGTCATTGCCGCGGTGAACGCCTGGTACTCCCGCGGTTGACCGTGATCCGCGACGTCCCCGGTGACCACGATCGCGTCCGGCCGGCGCGACGGTGGCAGGTCGAGCACTTGCCGCAGCCGCAGGGCCGAGGCAGGGTCCTCGGTCAGGTGGGGGTCGCTCAAGTGCAGCAGGGTGACACTCATGTCGCGACCCTAGCGGGGCGGACGGGGAGTTGGCGTTGACCTTCGTCGCACCGACGCCGCGCAACTCATGGCGCCCAGCGTGGCCGCGCGGGTCCTCACCGACGCCATGGCCGCCGCCTCCAGACGCACGGCAAACAGCAATGGTGCAAACTACAGTAATCGTGCGGCAACCGCGCCAGAGTGGCCCGGCACGCCGCGCGACACTGTTGACCTTCCATCCCTACCGTCCTAACGCGGAATGGCCCCAGTACCCCCAAAACGGCAAACCTCAATTGACCTGACGGGTCGCGGTCAACGTCGTGTCCTGCTGGCGCAACCGCAGGACGATGTCGCCGTCCCCGTCCTCAAAGGTGAGTTCGCAGTCGAGGGCGGCGGCGCGGAAACGTCCGTCGGACAGGGGAGTCAACCCAAGCGGGGGCTGTCCTGGAGCGTGGAGGGCGAGGTTGTCACCATCATTGGTGATTCTGACCGTGTAGCCGTCCCGTACGCGATAAGTGCCAACCAGTTCGGCCGGCGTGGGGTGCCCTACCGCGCCGGCTCGACCGTAGTGGTGCTCAGCGGCGACCAGCACGGCCCGCAGGACCTCCTCCGCCAGTTCGTTGTTGACCATCACCGCCATGCTCGTGCCGGTCGCGGGCCAACTGAACAGCCAACAACCGTATCCGGCGTTGCCACCGGTGTGGCCGAACTGCAGGCGGCCGTTGTGGTCTTGCACGTCGGTGCCCAGTCCGTAGCCGCCGGGCACCTGAGGTGCGATCATCTCCGCCGCCAGACCGGGCGACAGCAACGCGGAACGACCGGCCACGGCGTGCGTGACCTCGACGCCCACCCGGCACAGGTCTGAAGGTGTGGTCCACAGGCCGGCACCGGCCAACTCGGGTTGTACACGCCAGCCACCGTCAAGCGGTGCGCCGTCCATGTGGTGACCGTGAGCGACCTGGCCGTGGTGGCGCGGGAAGTCCTGGTCGTAGCTACTGTCGGCCATGCCGAGTGGTTCCAGTAGAAGCGACTGCATCAGCTCGGCGAACCCTGTCCCGGTCACGTCCTCCATTAACTGCTGGAGTACGGCGTAATGGCTACCCGAATAGCGAAACCCGCTACCTGGCAGCATGGTCGCCCGAACCGGCGGGCTCGTGGCAGGTGGTTCTCCACGCAGCACTTCGGTAATGGTTGGTACCGCCTTGCCCTGGCCGAATCCGCGGAACCAGTTGTAGGAAAGGCCGGCCGTGTGCGCCAACAACTGTCGTAGCGTGACCACCGCCCGCCAGCCGCCGGAGTCCGGCAGATGCCATGACACGAGGTAGGCATCGATGTCCTGGTCCAGTTCCAGCACGCCTTGATCGACCAGACGCAGCGCACCCAACGCGGCCACATGCTTGCTGATCGAGCACGCCTGGAAGATCGACCTCGGGCTCACCGCTTCCGCGGCGCCAAAGGTGGCTGTGCCATAGGCGTGCGCCCACGGCTCGGCATCGTCCTGTCGCACGGCGATACTCACCGCCGGAACATCATAGATCCGCATCAGATCCACCAAAGCGACCCGATCCGGCGATGCCTCCCGCCACCGCGACTGACGGTCCAACTGCTCCAACACCGTCGGCCAGTCCCCTGGTCGCATCACGCCCCCAATGCCGTCACCGTCGTGATTTCACCGGCCAAGGCTAGTGCGGTGCGTGCAACTCCCGTTCTCCTCACCGGCCGGACTATGATGCGGTCTCTGGCCTTCAAGATCCGTGGAGAAAACGCATGAGCGATGTGGGCATTGGCACGGGCAAAGTCGTCGTGAACAGGGCGATGTCGCTGGACGGCTTCATCGCCGGTCCTGACCACGCGATGGACTGGGTCGCCGAGTACCTGTCTGCGGACACGTTCCCGGAGGTCATGGCGGCCACAGGCGCCATGCTCGTCGGCCGGGGCACCTACGAGGTCGCCAAGCGCATGGCCCAACAGGACACCGCCTACGACGGGGGACCACAGTTCGTCCTCACCCACAATCCCCCCGACGAGCCGGACCCTACCGTCACATTCCTCACCTGCGAACTCGAGGAAGCCGTTGCCACGGCACGCAGCGCCGCGGGCGACAAGAACCTGGAGATCCTCGGTGCCGACGTGGCCGCCCAGTGCCTGCAGCGCGGCCTCGTCGACGAGATCCTGGTGTATGTCGTGCCGGTGCTACTCGGCCGCGGCGTCCGCTTCTCGCCCCCGAGTCTCGACAGGATCGACCTGGAACCTTTCAGCAACACCCAGTCGGGTGCCATCACGATGCTCCGCTTCCGCGTGCGGAAGTAGGCGCCGCCCGCCAACAGCCAGCTCGACCTTCTTGCGAGAGTTGGGGCGTAACGGTTTCCACGTCGCCGTCGCGCGTTACCGGGTGGTGCGTGCGCGTACGTGTGCTCGTTCTCCTTGCGGTCCGAACAGGACGAGTGTTTCGACAGGGTGGCCGTCGGCCGATCCGAGCCAGTGCGGCAGTGCGGTGTCGAACTCGGCGGCCTCTCCGGGCGACAGGACCAGGTCGCGGTCGCCGACCACCAGCCGGAGCCGTCCATTGAGGACATACACCCATTCATATCCGCCGTGCGTCTGCGGCGCCGGTTCCGTCGGTTCCGGGCGGCCCGGGATGAGCATTTTGAATGCCTGCACTCCGCCCGCGCGGCGGGTGAGGGGGATGTACGTCCTGCCGTGTCGGCGGATCGGCTGCAAGTGGATCCGTGGGTCACCGGTTCGAGGAGCGCCGACAAGGTCGTCGAGAGGCACCCCGTACACGCGGGCCAGCGGTAGCAGCAGTTCCAGGGTGGGCCGCCGCCCGCCGCTTTCCAACCGCGACAAGGTGCTCTCCGACGTCCCGGTCGCCGCCGACAAGTCGGCCAGGGTCAATCCGCGCTGCTTGCGCAGGGCACGCAACCGGGGGCCCACCGCATTCAGCACTTGGTCCGTCTCCTCCGCCATACCCCCGATCTTGCCAGGTCGGCAATTTTTCGTGCCGTTCGCGCTGGTCCGGCGCCAGATTGGTGCGCAACCGACCCAGCGAGGAGAGCATGACCACTCACAACCAGGCCACCCGCTTCTGGGACGAGCACTATGGCCGACGCGCCGCCGAGTCGCCGGCCGCACGGTGAACCCAAGACTGGCCGAGATTGCCGAACTGCTGCCCCCGGGAACCGCACTGGACCTCGGCTGCGGAGCAGGAGGAGACGCACTCTGGCTGGCCGGCCGGGGGTGGCAGGTGACCGAAGTCCGCTACCCGACGCCCCGGGAAGTGGCCACGGAACTGGCCCTCGACTCCGCCGAATGGTCAATCGAACGCGCGGACACCCCGCAACGGCAGGCTTCTGGCCCGGCAGGCCGCACAGCCACCGTCGTCGATCACGTACTGGTCATTCGCCGAAGGGGAGCAGATCCGGAGGGACGGCGATGAGCACGAGGCGCAAACGCGACGCAGGGCCTCCCTCGGCCGGACCAGGCGAGCGGGACGTGCTCACCGGCTTCCTCGACTACCTGCGCGCCGCTGTCGCAGCCAAGGCCGAAGGAACGCCGGAAACCCAGGCCCGCGCCCCCGGCGTGCCGTCCGGGACGAACCTGCCCGGGCTGATCAAACACCTCACCTACGTGGAACGGCACTGGCTGCTCGGCCACGACGTGGCCGACTGGCAAGCCACGTTCCACCCCGCCCCGGATGACACCACCGACACAATCCTTGCCGCCTATCGAGAAACCATCATCGAAGCGAACAAGGAGATCGCCTCCTGGGACGATCTCACCGAACCAGGGCCCCGCCCGGCCAGACGCGGCCGCCCGGGGCCGTCCCGGCGATGGACACTGGCCCACCTGATTGAGGAAACCGCACGGCACGCAGGGCACGCCGACATCCTGCGGGAGCTGATCGATGGCACCACCGGACGCTGAAACACCGATCCGGTCCCACGCCATCCATCCGCCGTCGCGGACGGCGGCGATGTGCCTGTTGACCACGAACCTCCATCGGTCGTGCGCCAGGTCAGTTCGACAGCAGGATGGTGTTGGCGAGTGCGCCGGTACCGGTGTTGATCACCGGGGCGCCTGCGGCGTCTGGCTCATGATGGCGTACGAGGGCGCCGCAGATTCGCCCGGCGATCAGGAAGGGGGCGAGCACGTAGGGCAGCCGGGCGATCGCGTCGTGACCGGACTCGGGGTCGAGGAAGTCCATTGTGGTCTGATCGGGCCGCACCCGCTGTTGCAGGATGATGGTCTCCTGGCGAGACCGCTCGGACAGCAGGTCTCGCCAGGTTCCGGGGTCCACATCGGACCCGAACACCACGCCGTTCCCGCTGGAGCCGGTGGCCGGTTTGAGAACCAGCCGTTGTCGTTCGGTGATCGCGTCCCGGATGACCGCCGCGCGTTCGCCGCCCGCCTGCTGGGGACCGGCCCAGGTCGTTCGCGGGACGTGGGTCAGCACCAGGTCCCGGTCCGGTGGCGGCAACAGGTTCAGGTCCTCGTGCAGCCAGGCCAGCACCTGTTTGCTGCTGAGCAGGCGCATCGACTCCGGGAAGAACAACCGCACCGTGCCCGCGGCCTGCGCTCGGTTGAGCGCGTCGATGCCGCCGTTGTCGTCCACGATTCCGGCACTGACGAACCAGTTGAACACCAGGTCGACGCGTTGGCCGCGGGCGAGCAGGTGCCCGCCGGCGTCAGTGCGGAGTCGGCTGAGGTCCTCCATGATGATCTCGAGGCCACATGCGCGTGCGTCCTCCACCGTGGGGCGCAGATACATCCGCAGCGCCCGTCGGCTGCCGAGCTTGCGGGCCTGACCGCCCGCGCTGCGCCAGGTGGGCACCAGGACACGGGCGGGGCCGCGCGCCACTTGGGCCAGCAGGCTCGATCGTGCCCTGAGCACCGGCGGAGCCACCCCCAGCGAGTCTCCGGTCCACAGCCGCGCGTAGGCGGCCGCCATCTGGTCCAGCGTTGGGATGCCGTAGAGCGGAATCGCGATGTTGAGTTCGACGAAACGCGCGACCCCTTGGCAGACAAGCACATCCGGGCGGGCGACCCGCAGCAGCGATTCATGGGAGAGCGGCTGCTCGTGATCCAACAGCCGCAGCGGGCGCTGGTCTGTCATGAGCGCGCGCAACTCGCCCGCGGTGGACGCCCGCCGCCGGCAGGCATCCACCGCCAGCCGCAGAAGACGGGCGGCCACCTCACCCAGCCGTGCGTAGGAGACCGTGTCGAACACCAGCGGGCGCGAGGGCTGCCACCGCCGGCCGCGCTGCCAGCCCTCGGCGGCGCCGAACGGCCAGCGCCCCTCGGCGGCGCGCCGGGCGTGGAAGGCGGCACGGTTCGCCGCCGGTAGTGTCGCCCATCGGTCACCGAGTTCCACCGGCTTCACCAGTGCCCGCGCGGTGCCGTGACGCAGGTCTGCTTGTCGGTCGCGGTGAGGCCGACGATTCTGGTGGCCATCGTCAGCAGCGAGGGGCGGTGGGTGGTCATCACCACGGTCCGTCCGGCCACGAGCCTGGTCAGCCCGGCCACCACGACTTCTTCGGCGTCGGAATCCAGCCCGGAGGTCGGCTCGTCGAGCAGCACGATCGGCGCGTCGGCGAGCAGGGCCCGAGCGATGCCGACCCGCTGGCGCTGCCCTCCCGACAGCCCGACACCGCGGTCGCCGATCCTGGTGTCCAGGCCGGCCGGCAGGTCATCGGCGAAGTCGGTGACCAGCGCGGCCTTGGCGGCCTCGGCCACCTCGGCCACCTCGGCGTCCGGGCGGGAGTACCGGATGTTGTCGGCCAGGGTGCCCGCGAACAGGAAGGTGTCCTGCAGCACCGCGGTGACCTGCTGGTGCAGCCACTGCCGTGGCAGGTCAGCGGTCGGACAGCCGTCGATGCGCACCACACCGCCGGTGGGCAGGTACAGGCCGGAGATCAGCGCCAGTGCCGTTGACTTCCCGACCCCGTTCGGGCCGGTGAGCGCGATCCGCTCCCCCGCGTCGATGCTCAGGTCCAGGTGACGCAACGCCGAGCGGTCACCGTAATCCATGGCGACCGCCACGAATTCGATGCGCCCCTGCGCCCGTGCCGGCAGCGTCCCAACCCTCCGGGTGGCCGGCACATGCGTGACCGCCGGCTGGTCGAGGATCGCGATGATTCGCTCGGCCGAGGCATGCCCCTGGGCGAAGACCATCGACACCTTGGACAGCGACCGCAGCGGCGTCACCATGCCGGCCAGGTAGCTGGTCGCGACGACCAGGTGGCCGACGCTCCACTGCCCACCGAGCACACCCGCCCCGCCGACCCACAGCAACACCGCGACGCCGATGGAGGTGGCCGACTCCAGCAGCGGCAGGCGCCGGGCTTGGACGTCGGCGGCCATCAGGCCCGCCCGCAGAGTGCTCGCGCTGCGGGCGGCGAAGTGCTCGTCGTGCAGCTCGTGGCGGCCGAAGGTGTGCACCGTGCTGATGCCGTTGAGGACCTCGGTGACCAACCCGGCCAGGCTGCTCTCGGCCTCGCGCTGGCCACGGGCGGCACGGTGGCCGAGCCGGTGGTTGCGCACACCGGTCAGGTAGACCAGGGGGATGCAGCCCAGTCCGATGAGCCCGAACCGCCAGTCCAGCAACAGCAGTGCTGTCGCGTAGCCACTGGCCGCGAGCACACCGGGGCAAAGGGTCGAGAACAGCGCGACGAGGCTGCCCTTGATCCGGTCGCAGTCGGTGATCACCCGGCTGGTCGATTCGCCGACGGCCTGGCGGTTGTGGTAGCTCAGGGGAAGCCGTTGCAGGTGGGCGAAGGTGGCGCAGCGGATCTGGGTGCTCATCCGTTCGCCGATCGCGTTCATCACCCGGTCGCCGAGGTAGTCGAGCGCGGCGGACACCAACGCCACCACCACGACGGCCGCGGCCGCGGTGGTCAGCATGGTCATCCTGTCGGTCCCGAACAAGCCCAGCAGCGGCCCCAACGGGTTGTGCGACTCGTTGCCGGCGAGGACACGGTCGATGACGGCCGCGATCGGCCATGGTGTCGCCAGGTCGGCCGCCATCTCGCCCAGCCGCAGCACGAAACCCAGCGCGAACAGGCCGCGGTAGCGGGTGCCGAACCTGCGGAACAGCCTTGGCATGTTCCCGGCAAGCGGTTGCCTCATCAGTGGACCACCCGCGCACGGTCGGCCCTCAACTGCTCTCGCAGCTCGACGTTGCTGGTGTCTGGTTTGATGCCGTGCTCGGCCATCGCGGCGAGGACCGTGGGCGCGAGCGCCGGGTCGACGGCGACCGTTTCGGCCAGCAATTCGCAGAACTGGGTGCGCCGGAACTGTTCGTCCGCCGTCGGCGCCTCGGTGGCGCCCAGTCCCGCCATGCCCCGGATCACCATGCGCAGGAAGCGATCCTTGTCGGCACCGCTGTCCAGAACCCGCTGGTACGCCGTCCACAACGCCGACGCCCAGATGGTTCCGTTGGAGTGCGCCAACCCGCCCGACCCGGGGCGCAGGTGGGCCATCGTCGCGCCGGCCCGCAGCAGCCGTCGTCGCGGGTCCGTCGGCGGGAGTTGGCCGCGCTGCCAGCGATAGATGTCCGGTGTGCCCAGCATGAACGCCGTCAGGAAGTCCGAGGTGCCCTCGTCCAGCGCGATCTTGCCGTTGTGCTGATCACCGGCCGGGCGCCGGCGGTTGACCCGGAAGTCGGCCGTGTGACGGCAGATGTGGTGGCCCACCTCGTGCAACACGATCGCCGAGTTGTGCGCGGGGGCGTGAAAGTACGCGTTCCCACCGTCCTTGGCCTTCGGCAGGTAAGCCCGTCCTCCGCCCAGATGCACCTCCCCGGTCGCGGACAACTGGTTCGGCTCGGCCGGGGACGCCACACCGGGCAGCCGGTAGTGGCCACCGCCCCAGCGCGACGGCGTGCCGTGCATCCCGATCCTGAGCAGCAGCGGCGGCAGCGGGTGTCGCAGTGCGGAGTTCACGCGTCGCAGCAGTTGCTGCGCCCAGTACACGGCGTTGCCGATGCCGAAGGCCCGTGCCTGTCGCTCGGCTTGTGCGGTGGCCAGCGGACCACCGCCGGCCGCCGGGTCGAAGACGAGATCCGGCCCGCCCAGCAGGTCGCCGCCGCGTTCATCGCGCACGGTGACCTCCGCGCACGACATCTCGGCCGGCCCGGTGACGCCTACGTCCAACCTCACCTCGCTGAGGCGGCCAGGGCCGGGCCCGTCGGGGCGATAGACCATGATCGCGATCACGTCGCCCCCACCGGGCCGGCGATCAGGTCCACCGCACCGCCCCCGGTGAGCCGGTCCATCGACAGCACCGGAAGCCCGGTCGTGGCCATCGTTTCCCGGGTTGCGAGCGGACTCGCCGTCACCAGGCCGCTGACGGCCGCCACCCGAACCCCGAGTTCGGCCAGCAGGGCGACACCGGTGCTTGCGGACAGTGCGTCCGCGACCGCGAGCACCGTGCTGCCGCAGACATCGGGCAGCGCCGCGGCCAGCCGCCGGGTCTCCGTGTGCAGCAAGCCGTCGGCGATCTCCAGCACGATCGCGTCCGCACCGTCGTGTGCCAGAGCGTCACGCATGGCGGTCATCGCCAGTTCGAGCCGGTCCGCCGGGTAGCCGAACGTCGAGGGCATGCCGAAGTCGAGGAAGTCCACGACGTACCTCGCGCCGGCGTCCAGGTAGGTCCAGCGGTCCTTGCCGCTGCCCGAGCCGGTGACCTTCGCGGCACCGGCCGCCAGCCCCGCCTTCGTCCAGCCGGCGACGATGGCCGCGGCCGTCGTGGTCTTGCCCGAGTTCATCGACGACCCGACCACCGCGACCACCCGCGATATCGGCACCCGCGATCCTGACGAGGGCGCGGGGCGCGCGAAATCCTCCAGCGACAGCGGTTGGCCGTGCTCACCGGCCAACGCGCCGATCACCGCGATCTCCGTCGGCGCTTCGGCCTTGGTGTGCGACGACACGGCAGTGCCGATCACGCCGCCGGTGGTCAACAGGTGGGTCCTCGGCCCCGGCTGGTAGTAGCCCTCGTAAGCGTCGGTGGCGTACCGGTTGCCACAGGCCCCCACCACGAGGTCGCCGGGGTACAGGTGGACCCGTCGACCGTGGGCGTCCTCCAGCCGGTCGCGGCCGCCCGTGCTGATCACTTCGGCGACGATCAGATCCCCCAGTTGCGGTGGCTTGCCGAATCCAACCAGCCGACACCTGTGCGGCTGGGGGACCCGCCGGGTGACATGGCTCCATTTCGCAGCGCTCAAATCCTTCAAAGGTGTCGCTCCCAATCGATGGTGGCCGCCGGCGACGAGGTCGGTTGGCAATGGTGAATGCATTGTCGCTCTGGATGCGTTACGGAAATTCCCGGCTGCGACACCCGCGACGAACTCGACCGCGCCGGTGCCGGCGCCCGAACCGGGTGTCCGTCCGGTCGCCGTTTGCCGGAAAGGTCTCGTCGTCGACGGTGTGACAGTTGACGAAAACGGGACGACCGCAAAACCGGGGTTGTCCCATGTTGCGACACCTGACGTGGCGCCGATGTGTGCGTATGACCCTCATGCCGCTGGTTTCCTCGTCAGTCGCTTCCGACGTTGGATCGCCGCCGTTGGACCGGTGAGGAACCAACTGCTCCAACGGGTCTCGATGTCGTTTATCTGTACTCGTGCCCGTTGGGCGGCATCCAGCGGTTGATGTCCCATTCACCCGATGCAGCTCTTGAATGCCTCCATACGAGTGATGTGATCAATTATTTGCGATGCAATTAGCAAATATCTTCCAAGGTCGGTACTGTTAAACTTGTCAAAGGTGTTTCAGTTGTCGTGTTAAACCTTGGTAAAGTTAATGCGGATCGCTTTGTTTTCGTATTATGACTACCCAGCTGTGGTGTCAGATCGAATGATTGGTCCGCTTTGGTGGGGCGGTGACGCCGGTCGCGTCACCGCCCTTCACTACTTGTCGGCGACTTCCTTGGCGTACTTCTCGGTCATGTGCTCCACGGCGGACAACTGCGCCTGCGCGTGCCCGCTCCGGCTGCCACGAGCCCGGTCTCTGGCCTCCAAAGTGGACTGTGCGTGCGTGCGGCCGTGTCCCTGGAAATGCGGCATCACGTGCTGGGCGATCAGCTCCAGCGAACGCCGGGTGGCCGCGGGGTTGGCCCACTCGTGGGCCAGCAGCAGCATCGCGCCGAATCCGCCCGACTGGTCCCACAGCCGTTGCACCTGGGCCCGTGCGTCCTCGGGCGTGCCGATCGCGCCGATGCCGGCCTCGTTGATGAAGTCGATCATCTCCCGCAGGTCGCCGCCTTCGACCGCCATCTGCGGAAACGCGGCGACTTTCTGGAAGTAGCGGAACCACCCTTCGATGCCGTGCTCGACGTCGCGGTAGGCCTGTTCGCGAGTCTCCGCGATGTGCATCAGCCCGACCAGCCGCCACCCCGACCGGTCCGGTTTGGGCCGCCCGTAGTGCTCCGCACGTTCCTCGACGACGTTCCAGTGGTGTGCCAGCGCGTCGAAGCCTTCCCGCGTGAGCGTCGCGCCGATCGACAACAGCCCGGTCCCGTAACGCCCGGCCAGCCGCGGCCCGCTCGGCGAGGCGACGGCCGCGACAGCGATCTCGAAACATGGTTCGGTGTAGGGCCGCAACTGCAACCGCGCGTCGACCAGCCGATGTGTCTTCGTCTCGGCGGACACCGTTTCCCCGGCCAGCAGCCGGATGATGATGTCCAGGTTGACGTCGAGCAACTCACGGGTGTCAGTCGGGTTCAGGCCGATCATCGCCGAGTCGGTCGGCAGCGAGCCCGGCCCGATGCCGAGCATCGACCGTCCGCGGGTGAGATGGTCGAGCATCACCATGCGGTCGGCCACCCACAGCGGGTTGTGGTAGCTGGCCGAGGTGACGCCGGTGCCGAGCCTGATCCGCCGGGTCCGCTCGGCGGCCGCGGCGATGAAGATCTCCGGCGAGGCGATGATCTCGCTGCCCGCCGAATGGTGTTCGCCGATCCACGCCTCGTCGTAGCCGAGATCGTCCATGTGCTCGACGAGGCGCAGATCGCGTTGCAGCGCCAAGGTCGGGTTCTCGCCCGCCGGGTGGAACGGCGCGAGGAACGCTCCGAATCGCAACCTGGTCAAAACCGCCTCCTACTCGTCGTCGAGTGCGAAGCCTCTCGTCGACAGTGTTCGGCAATCGGTGAGGAAAAACCAGCCGTTGGCACCAGCCGAGGGGCGTGAACGGCGCATTGCGGACGTTCGAGTCCGTGAATGCGCGTTCACGACCCGGAAACTTCCGGCGACCGATGTACCGCTCAGCGAGACATCGGATGTATGGCCTAGACATCCGCCTGTCTGCTCTGGAAACATGCCGTTCGTCAGGACGGGTCCCGGTGAAACATAGTATGAATCCGGAGGGCGCTTCATGGTCGAAGTATCCCGTCGTGCCTTGCTGCGCACGGCATCCGTTGCTGCCGGGGCGGCCGCGCTCGGGGGATTGTGGGCGCGGGCGGCACCGCCGGTGTTCGCGGCGACCGCGGACGGAGCCGGCGGCGACATCCATCGCGACGTCGCCACGGACGCCAACCTCCGCTGGGGACGGCTCCCGAAAGGGTGGCAGGAAGCGCCGTTCCTCGCCAACGGCTACCTCGGCGTCCAGGTGTACGGCGGAGCGACGCCACAGACCCTCAAGCTGATGCTGAGCCACACCCAGGTCCAGGACCAGCGCGATCAGTGGGAGGCCGCGATCGGGCTGTCGCGGTTGCCGGTCGGCTACCTGACACTCACCTTCGCGGGCGCGGTCACCGCCGTCGACTGGACGCTCGACATCTACAACGCCGAGCTGTCCGGCACCGTGACCACCACGCGTGGCTCGGTCACGTTCTCCGCGCTGGTGCACAACGATCTCGGCGTACTGCTCGTCTCGCTCGTGCCGAGCGCGGGCGAAGGGGACGCCGCGTGGGCTTTCCAGCCGCTCGTCTCGGCGACCACTCGCACGATCCGCAAGCCCGCGGACTACGTCGCCAACCCGGAGCCGACCATCGGGACCAGCGGCGACGTCCAGTATGCCGAGCAGCCGCTGCTCGCCGGTGGCGGGTACACGACCGCGTGGCGGGAGCGTAGGTTCGGGACGAGGAGGCTGCTCGCCGCCACGATCGCCTACGGGTTCCCGGAGCCGACCCACACCCGTGACGCGACCCGCCGCGTACAGGAAGCGCTTTCCGGCAACCTCGACGCGCTTGTTGCCCGCCATCGCTCCTGGTGGAACTCCTTTTACCGCAAGAGTTTCGTCTCGGTTCCGGACAAGTGGATCCAGCGGTTCTACTGGATCCAGCTGTACAAGATCGCCGCGTCGACCCGGGCGGACGGGCCGGTCGTGTCCGAATGGGGGCCGTGGTTCCCCGAGGTCGGCAACAGCTGGACCGCGGTGTGGTGGAACCTCAACGTCCAGGTCACCTACCCGTTCGTGCACAGCGCCAACCATGTCGAACTCGACGCGGTCACCACGACGTTCCGCCGGGACCAGGCGAACCTGGAACTTTCGGTGCCCCCGGAGTACCGCGACGGCGAGACATACGCGCTCTCGCACCCGAGCGACTGGCGGCTGCGGCCCGGCGGCACCAGAACCGTCGGGGTGCCCGGTACACCGAGCAAGACCGACCAGACCGGAAACCTGTTGTGGGGCCTGTACAACGTCTGGCTCGCCTACCGGCACAGCATGGACGAGCGGGTGTTGCGCGACCTATACCCGGCGCTCGCCAAGGCGCTCAACTTCTACCGGCACTTCCTCACGCCGGGCGCGGATGGCTTCCTGCATCTTCCGCTGACCCGGTCGCCGGAGTACGCCGACGCGGCCGACTGCACCTACGACCTTTCGCTGATCCGCTGGGCCGCGAGCACGCTCGTCGACACGGCCGCGAAGCTGCGGATCGACGACCCGCGCGTCAAGGCGTGGCAGGAGATCTCGGCGAAACTGGTGCCGTATCACCAGGGCGCGGACGGGGTGCTGATCGGCGACGGCGTTCCGCTCGCCGACTCGCACCGCCACTTCTCGCACCTGCTGTGGCTCTACCCGCTGCGGGAGAAGCTGTGGGAGCGGCCGGAAGACCGCGACGTCATGCGCCGGACGTTCGACCACTGGACGTCGATGCAGTCCGCATGGCACGGGTACAGCTATGCCGCCGCGTCCTCGATGTTGTCGGTCATGGATGCTCCCGAGGAGGCGCTGAGGTTCCTCCAGGTGTTCCTGAACCGGACGATCGTCGGGGACACCCAACTGACGCCGAACACGATGTACCGCGAGGGCTCCAACTTCGCGATCGAAAGCCCGCTAGCCGCCGCCCAGTCGATTGTGGACATGCAGCTGCAGGCAACGAACGGGGTGCTCAAGGTGTTCCCGTCGGTGTCGGCGAGCTGGGCGGAAGCGGCGTTCGCCGGGCTGCGTTCCGAAGGAGCCTTCGTTGTCGACGCATCACGCCGCGACGGCGCCACCGAATGGGTCCGCGTGCGCAGCGAGGCCGGTGAGCCACTCGTGCTCGAACACGGCATTCGCGGCGACTTCGAGGTCCGCGACGGCGCGGGACGTCCGGTCCCGTGGCGCCCCGTGGCGCCCGGCCGCATCACGATCCCGTTGAGCCGCGGCGGCACCGCGGTGCTCACCCGGCGCGGCGCGCACCCCGATCTTCACCCGCGCGACGTCACCGCGCTCGGCACGGCACCGGCTTGGGGACTGCCCGGCTGAGAGCGAACGACAAACAAGGAACGCTGGTCAAAACCCAAGATCGGCACCCACGGTGACAGACACCCGCACACGTTCGGACTGACACGGAGGTCTGCGAATGGACATCAACAGGAGATCCATGCTCGGCGGCACGCTCGGTGGGCTGGCCGCCGGGCTCGTGGGCACCGGGCTCACGGGTATCGGCGCGACAGCGGTCGCGGCCGAGTCCTTCGGCCGCGCGGACGTCGACTGGGCGCGCTTTCTCGGCTCGGCGGATCTGGTCTGGCGCACCATGCCGAAGACCTGGTACGAGGGACCGTTTCTGGGAAACGGGTTCCTCGGTTCGGGCATCTACGCCGAGCCCGGCCGCAACGCCGTCCGGTTCAACGTTCAGCACAGCCAGGTCCAGGACCACCGGCCGGAGTTCGGTTCGCTGTTCGGCCTTGCCCGGCTGCCGATCGGGTATTTCACGCTGGAGCCGGTGGGGGCGATCACCGCCGTCGACTGGCGGATGGACCTGTGGAACGCCGAACTGACCGGCACGATCACCACTGCCGCGGGCAGCCTCGCGTTGCGTGCCATCGTCCACAGTGAACAGTCACTGCTCGCGGTCGAGGTCCGGCCGACCGAGGGGGAGCGGGACTTCCGCTGGGTCTTCCACCCCGCCGAAGCCGTGAGCCCGAGGGCCGATCCGGTGTTCGGCAAGCCACCGCCTACGGGGTACGTCGCGAATCCACCGGCGACGCTGGAGACGAGCGGTGATTGCCACCTCGCCGTCCAGGGCCTGCTTGCCGGCGGGGAGCACGTCACCGCGTGGCGCGAGATGTCGTGGGGTTCGGCCCGCACGCTCTTCACCTCGGTCGCGTGGTCGCATCCGCAACGGACGGCGAAGGCGACGGCCTTGCAAGCGGTCCGCCGCGCCGAGCCGTTCGGGCAGCTCGCCTACGGGCACCAGCGCTGGTGGCACGACTACTACCGGCGGAGCTTCCTGTCCATTCCGGACACCCGGTTGCAGAGCTTCTACTGGATCCAGCTGTACAAGGTGGCCTCCGCGGCGCGCCGGGAAGCGCCGGTGATGGCGACCTCGGGCCCGTGGCTGGAACCGACCCCGTGGCCCGCCACGTGGTGGAACCTCAACGTGCAACTGGAGTACTGGCTCATCCACGGTTCGAACCATCTGGAACTGGACGCGGTCAGCTACGCGCTCGACAAGTATCGCGCCAACCTGTCCAACCAGCTCTCGGAACCGTACCGCGCCGACTCGGCGGGCATCCCGCGCACCACAGACATGACTCTGCTCAACGGCGTCGCCGGGAGCACCAGCGGGTACGCCGTCGGCATCCCCGGGCAGGATCCGCCGACGCCGGAGGTCGGCAACCTCACCTGGGCGCTGCACAACGTGTGGCTGTCCTACCGGCACACGATGGATCGGAGGTTGCTGCAAGACACCCTGTTCCCGTTGCTGCGCCGGGCGATCAACTACTACCTGCACTTCCTGCAGCCGGGGCCGGACGGCAAGCTGCACCTGCCCGCGACGTTCTCGCCGGAGTACGGCGTCAACGCGCCGGACTGCAACTACGACCTTTCGCTGATCCGCTGGGGTTGCCGGACACTGCTCGACTCGGCGGCCGAACTCCGCATCGCCGATCCGCTCGCGCCCCGCTGGCAGCAGGTGCTGGCCACGCTGGTGGACTACCCGGCCGACGCCAACGGCTACATGATCGGCGCCGGGGTGCCGTTCGCGAAGTCGCACCGGCACTACTCGCATCTGCTCCAGATCTACCCGCTGTACGAGATCACCTGGGAACAGCCGGAACATCGGCAGATCATCGAAACCTCACTCAACCACTGGGTCGGTTTCGAAGGCGCGTTGCAGGGATACACCTTCACTGGCGCGGCGTCGATGTCGGCGCAGATGCTGCGCGGGGACCAGGCCGCGTCCTACCTCGGCGAGCTGCAGAAGCGGTTCATCCAGCCGAACACGATGTACAAGGAGTCCGGCCCGGTCATCGAGACACCGTTATCGGCCGCGCAGTCGTTGCACGACATGCTCGTGCAGAGTTGGGGTGGGGTCATCCGCCTGTTCCCAGCCGTTCCGGCGAGCTGGGGCGACGTCGCACTGTCGGACTTCCGCACCCAGGGCGCATTCCTGCTCAGCGCGTCGCGCGAGGGCGGGAAGACCCGGTGGCTCAAGGTCCGGAGCGAGGCTGGCGCGCCATGCGTACTGCGGACGGGCATCGAGGGCGACCTCGTCGTGTCGGACAGCTCAGGCAGGCCGAAACGCTGGCGTGCGCTGCCGAACGGCGACCTCGAGGTCGACCTGCGCGCGGGGGAGGAGGCGCTGGTGTACCGCAAGGGGGACCGGCCGGACTTCACCGTCCGCCCGGTACCGCCGAACGGCGAATCGGCACCGTGGGGCCTGCCCTGAACGTGGGCCAGAAATGTCGAGGACCGCAGCCGGTTTGCTGCGGTCCTCGCGCACGGATCGGATCGATAGAATCGGAACGTGCCCGACCTGATCGCGCCCACCATACGGCTGCGCAGTGCCTGGCTCGACGCGCATGCCGAGTGGGGGCCTGGCCGCCACGAAGACGGCTTCGGGCTGGCACCGACGGACGAGGTTGACTCGCCGACCGGATTCGCGGCGTGGATAGCGCGGCTGGCCGACGAGTCGGAGCAGATCACGCGTCGGTGGATCGTCGAGGACGACCAAGTGCTCGGCGGGATCGCGTTGCGCCACGAATTCAATGACCACGTGCAGTGGGCCGGCCACATCGGCTTCGGCATCCGGCCGTCCGCGCGACGGCGCGGGCTGGCCGCGTGGGCGCTGGACCGAATGCTTGACGAGGCACGGGTGCTCGGCATGGACCAGGTGCTGGCGGTATGCGCGAGCAACAACATCGGCTCAGCGAGGACGATCGAGCGTTTCGGTGGCATTTCGAGGAGACCCGGGATACCAAATACGGCCCTGTATGTCGCTACTGGATTACGATTTTCAAGCCGAACGCGTGACTTCACGGTACGCAGCAGCCGATGGTTGGGCACCTCGCTCGGGCGTGTCGGTTGGGCTTCTCCTGCTGGTCGTTGACTAGTGCCTCGTGGTCTGTGTGGACGAGTTCGGGCCGTTCGGGCCACCGAACCTGATGCCCCGCAAGGGAAAATCCTGCAGCGGGTAGATCACCTACCGTATCCGGTCGCGTAAACGCTGGCCTGCTGCTTTTGATCCGGGGTCTGGTGCCCCTTGGTCGGTGCGGGCTGGGTGCATGACAGCGTCAGCTCCCGGACGACGGTGGTGTTTGTCCGGGTGCTGACGTCCTGTGTGGTTATGCGGCTTGTTGATATCGGGGTGGGATGGTGTGCGCGAGGTTCCGCATGGGTCTTCGCTCGCGGTCAATCCAGGGCGGCGGGATGAATTCGGGCAGGTGCCCGTTCATCCTTACCTGGTAAGAGTCGGCATGGGGCGCGGTTCCCGGGTTTCGTCGGGTCGTTTCCCCATGCCGCTCTTCCGAACCGGACGTGCGACTTTCACCGCATCCGGCTCTCCACAAGTCGGTCAGGTTGTGGCGTGTCGGGGTGTCTGGGTCCAGGGGGTGGGTATTATGGTTCCGCGCCATCGGTAGCGTTGGATTGCCATGGTGGCGGGTTGGTAGAGATCCACTCCGTCGGTGCTGGGCTGCCATCCTTGATATGGGTGGTAGCGCCG
>NZ_JAFB01000045.1 GCF_000519205.1 Amycolatopsis taiwanensis DSM 45107
AGCTGGTCGCTGCCCGGGACTGGCTGCACGTCATCCAGCTACCCGCCTACGCCCCCGACCTCAACCCGATCGAAAGCGTCTGGTCCCACGTCAAACGCAGCCTGGGCAACCTCGCCGTCACCACCGTGGACCACCTCGCCGCGATCGTGCGCAACCGACTCAAACGCATCCAATACCGACCGAACCTGCTGACCAGCTTCCTCGCCCAAACCGGCCTCACCCTCGAACCCGAGCCACACTAACCCTGACCATTCAACCTCTGTAGCGAGGAGCGCATCGATTCGAAGCGTTCACCGCGGAGATCATCAAGATCCAATCAGGGTTCACTGAGTCGCGGCACGATCTCGTGCCGTGAACAGACATGTCTGCCGTCGCACGGTTTCGGCCGTTTGCGCCGCGCTCGCCGTCACTCTCGCCCCTGTCCTGGCCTCCTCGCCCGCTTCCGCCGCGGAAGCCGTCGCTCCCGGCGTCACCTACGAATCCTTCACCGTGACCTCGGCGCACGGCCCGGTCGTCGGCTACCTGGTGCGGGCCGACCTGCGCAATCCCCAGGTCAGCCTGGATCTTCTCCACCCCGCCTCCGTCGGCGCGCGGGAGACGGTCTCCGGCATGGCGACCGCCCAGCACGCCGTAGCGGGTGTGAACGGTGACTTCTTCAACATCAGCGAGACGCACGAGGGTGTTCCCGCCACCGGTTCGTCGGTGGGGCCCGAGATCGCGGAGGGACGTGACCTCAAGTTCGCCGTGCCCGACGGCCAGCGCTTCGGCCCCGCGATGGCGCCGGGCGACTCGACGCGCGATGTGTTCGGCATGGGCGTCGACCACCGCGCCCGGCTCGCCACGCTCGAACTGGCGGGCACGGCCCACACCAGCCGGGGCACGTTCGCCGTCGATGGCCTCAACCAGTACGCCCTGCCGGTGGACGGCATCGGCCTCTACACCCATGACTGGGGCACGGTGTCCCGGGCGCGTGCGGCGTGCGGCACCGACACCGACCGCTCCGCGCCGTGTTCGGCCAACACCGCGGAGGTCGTGGTGCGGCAGGGGCACGTGGTGTCCCAATCGGACACTCCCGGTGCGGGAGACATCCCGGCGGACACCGAGGTGCTGCTGGGCCGGGACGGTGGCGCGGACACGCTCCGCGCGCTGCAACCGGGTGACCATGTCCAGATCGGTACCCGGATGTCGGCGCGTGCCCTCCCGTCGTTCGAGTTCGCGGTCGGCGGGTTCCGCATCCTCTCCGGTGGGCAGCCGCTGCCGAAGCTGGACGCCGCCACACTCGCTCCGCGCACCGGTGCCGGCGTAAGCGCCGATGGCCGCACGGTGTACCTGCTGACCATCGATGGGCGCACCGCGGGGAGCACCGGCGCGAGCGTCGCCGAGCTGGCCGACATGCTGCGCTCGTTCGGCGCGGTGGACGCGATGAACCTCGACGGCGGTGGCTCATCGACCGTGGCCGTCGCCGAGGGCAGCCAGGTGGCGGTGAAGAACGCGCCGTCGGACGGCGCCGAGCGACCGGTCGCCAACGGCATCGGTGTTTTCACGCGACGCTAAACCAGCGAGAGCGCGACTGCTTCGTCGTGTTTAAAGCGGCGAAGCAGTCAGCTCGTTCGGCTCAAAACAGGCTCAACGAGCGTTGAGATAAGCAGGGTCGGGCGGCGGCAGCGGGATGTCCGGACGGTTGCCGAGGATCTGGCTGAACGCGTGGTAGTACGGCGGCGCGGCCACCGTGCCACCGAACGCGCCGGCCCCGCAGTCGCCGAGATGTACCGGGGTCCCGGGGCAGATCTCCTGCGGGTGCGGCCCGTCGGCGAACACCATCGACGAGACCGCGTAGTCGTCCACACCGCCGACGAAGGCCACCGACTCGCTGGTGTTGGTCGTGCCCGTCTTGCCGATGTCGGCGTGATTCCAGCCCGCTGCCTTCGCGCTCGCCGCGGACGTGCCGGTCTTGGTGTCCTGGCTCAGGCCCACTACGAGGGTGTGCGCCAAACCCTGCGGGACGACCTGTTCGCAGGGCTGCTGCCGGATCGGCACCGGCTTTCCGTACCGGTCGGTCACCGACATGATCGGGTTCGGCGGGCACCACACGCCGCCGCTCATCAGCGTCGCCGAGACGTTCGCCATTTCCAGCGGACTCACCGGGCTGTCGCCGAGGGTGAACGAGAGCTTGTTCTGGAAGTACTGGGACTGCGGCTCGTTGTACTGCGGGTCCTTCGAGTGCGAGCTGTTCGGGTCGGTGACCGGCTCTCCGCCGATCTCGTTGGTGTTCAGGGTGTTGCGCAGGCCGAGCCGGCGGGCCATGTCCAGCACGGCGGGCATGCCGACCTGGGTCTCCAGGTTCACGAAGGCGACGTTGGGCGACGTGGCCAGACCGTTGGCCAGCGAGATCGGGTTGGGATAGCTGGTCCCGTCGTTCTGTATGCAGTAGGCCGGCGTGTACTGGTTGGCGCCCGGCTGGGTGAAGCACTGGCCGCCCGGGTTGGGCAGCGGCGTGTTCAGCCCAGCCTTGCCCGCCTCCATCGCCGCGGCCGAGGTGAAGATCTTGAACGAGGAGCCCGACCCGAACACGTTGCTGGGGTTCGCGACGATGTTCGTGGTGGTCTGCCCGGCCCGGACGTCGGTGCCGAAGCTACGGTTGGCCACCATCGCGAGCACGTCGTGCGCGTTCTGCCCGGGCCGGATCACCGCGAAGGTGTTCGCCACCCCGTCCTGCGCCGGAGGCACGTTCGCGTCGACCGCGTTCTTCACCGCCTGGCTCACGCCCGGGTCCATGGTGGTCCGGACCGTGTAGCCGCCGGCGGCCAGCTGGTCCAGGCTGATCCCGGCCTGTTCCAGGTAGGTGACCGCGTACTGACAGAAGAAGCCCGCGTCCGGGGCGGCGCCGAGGCAGCTGCTCGACGGGATGTCGGGCCCGTTCGGCAGCACGCCCAGCGGGGTCGCCTTCACGGCCTCGGCGTCCTTCGCGTCGAGCACGCGGTTGGTGACCATGGTGTCGATGACCAGGTTGCGCCGCAGGAGCGTCTGCTGGGGGTGGGTGTACGGGTTGTATGTGTTCGGGTTGTTCACCATCCCGGCGAGCATGGCCGCCTGCTGCACGTTCAGCTTGTCCGGCGTGGTGTTGAAATAGGCGCGCGCCGCCGCGCCGATGCCGTAGATGTTGCCGTTGAACTCGACCACGTTGAGATAGCCGGTGAGGATGTCGTCCTTGGACTCGGCTTCGCCGAGCTGAACCGCGATCTTCGCCTCGCGGAGCTTGCGTGCGAGGGTGTCGGCCCGGTCGGCGTCCTGGGCCGCTTCGTTGTCGCGGTCCACCACGTTGATCAGGTAGTTCTTGACGTACTGCTGGGTGATCGTGGACCCGCCCTGGGTGCTGCCGCCGGAGCTGTCGTGCAGCGCCGCGCGCACCATGCCCTGCACGTCCACACCGCCCTCGGAGTAGAAGCGCCGGTCTTCGATGGAGACGATCGCGGCCTTCATCGCGGGCGAGATCTCATCGAACGTGACCGGAAGCCGGTACTGGTCGTAGATCAACGCGATCGGGCCGCCGTCGCGGTCGGTGATGGTGCTCACCAGCGGCTGCTCACTCGCGGCCAGCGACGCGGAGATTCCGTCCACCGCGTCGCTCACCTGGTTGGACAACATGCCCACGCCCATCGCCACCGGGGCGAGCACGCCCGCCACGAGAATCCCGGCCAGCGCGCAGCAACCCAGGAACTTGGCGATCCCACCCGATTTACCCACGGTTCGAAGATAGCCAAGCGGCTGTCAACAAGGCGTTGCGCCCATCGGTTATTACCGGCGCTCGATATTCTCTTGAACAAAATGGGGTCGAGGCAAAGAAAGAGTAAACGGGTGCCGGCCGGGGACCGGGTCGCGGGTGCGCCTGCTTCCCGCGGCCCGGTGCCCGCCAGCGAGTCCGTTGTGGACTCTTCGACGTCAGCTCGTCGGCGCCTGCCACACGGTCAGCGCGAACTCGTAGTACTGGCTGGCCGCGTCGTAATCCGGCACCTTCTTGATCTGGAACAACACCACCCTGCCCCCGCCGAGAACGCAGAACGCGGCATCCTTCGGGAGCTGGGTCAAAGCCGAGGTGTCGGTGACGTAACGCGTGTCCGACGTGCAGCTTTGGTAATCGGCCGGCTGACCGGCCTGAAGAATGACCGACCGGCCGGAGAAATTGAAATTGGAATAGGTCGCGCTCCCGGCCGAACTGAACGTGAAATCCAGATTCGAGCTGCTTTCCGTGGCGAGGACCTTCGTCGGTTGGTCGTAGTTGATTCCGTAGCCAGACGCGATGTCGATGGTGTCGTAACGGCCGAGCAGGCTGCCCGGCCCGTTTCCGACCCCGGGCGCGCGGCTCGATGCGGCGGTCGAGGTGCCCGTCGCGGTTTCCGAGTCCGTTTCCGATTCCGATGTCCGCGACGACGAGGACGAGGAACTGGTTCCCGGGAACTGGCCGGCCGTCGCGGTCACCGTCGGGACGGGGGGCAGGTTCGATCCGTCCTCGGCCCGGAAGGCGCCGGAGGCCGCGGCGATCCCCAGCGACGCGGCCGCCACCACGACGACCCCGCCCACCGCCAGCGCCGTGATCAGGCCGGCGCGCCGCTTGCGCGGCGCCGGCACCGTCGCCGGATCGGCCGGGACCGGCGTGGAGGCGATCCGGTGGACCTCGGCCGCGACGTTCCTCGGCAGCCAGCCCTCGGCCATCTGCAGCCGGGTCCCGGACGAAGCGTCGCGGCACAGCTGCATCACCTCGGCCGGAGTGGGTCGCTGCGCCGGGTCCTTTCGCAGGCAGCGTTCCACCACGCCGCGCACCGGCTCCGGGCAACCCGCCAGGTTCGGCTCCTGCTCGATGATCCGGTACGGCACCGCCGGGTCCGAGCCGCCGCCGAACGCCAGCTCGCCGCTGGCGGCGAAACCGCCGAGCACACCGAGCGCGAACACGTCCGCCGCCGGGCTCACCGCCTCACCGCGCACGTGCTCGGGGGACATGAAGGCGGGGGTACCCAGCCGGAAACCGGTGCGGGTCAGGGAAGTGCTGTCCACCGCACGGGCGATGCCGAAGTCGATCACGCGCGGGCCGTCCAGCGCCAGGATCACGTTCGACGGCTTGAGGTCGCGGTGCACCACGCCCGCGGCGTGGATCGACTGGAGCGCCTCGGCGACCCCCGCCATCAGGATCAGTACGGTCTCCGGGGGGAGGGGTCCGTAGCTGCCCACCGTGGACTGCAGCGACGGCCCCGCCACGTAGGCGGTGGCCAGCCAGGGCTGCGGCGCCTGCGGCCCGGCGTCGATCACCGGTGCCGTGTAGAGGCTCTGAACCCGTTGCGCCGTCGACACTTCCTGCTCGAACCGCCGCCGGAAGGACGGGTCGTCGGCGTATTCCGCGCGGATCACCTTGATCGCCACGGGCCGCCCGCCAGGAGTGTAGGACAGGTAGACCTTGCCCATTCCGCCTTCGCCCAGCCGCGCGCGCAGCCGGTAGCCGCCTATGTCACGCGGGTCGTCGGGGCGCAGCGGGTGATGCGCGATCGCGGGCATCCAGGCGGCCTGGGTCGGCACGGCCTCGGTGGGACCAGCCCACTCGGCGCCTGGTTGTTCGGACATTTCTCCTCCCGAGGGTCTTTGTGGCACGGCTGGGACGGGCCGCGGGCCGGACCGGTTCCACCTTGCGGAGAAGGCCCGGTAGTGAGCAGGCTGGGCGCGTGACCGAACACGACTATGACCTGATCGTCATCGGATCCGGCCCGGGTGGGCAGAAGGCGGCCATCGCGGCGGCGAAGCTGGGCAAGCGGGTCGCCGTGGTGGACCGGCAGGAAATGCTCGGTGGAGTCTGTGTGAACACCGGCACCATTCCGTCGAAGACCCTCCGCGAAGCCGTGCTGTACCTGACCGGTATGAACCAGCGGGACCTCTACGGCGCCAGTTATCGAGTGAAGCAGGACATTACCATTTCGGACCTGCTCGCCCGAACCCGGCACGTGGTAGGGCGCGAGGTGCAGGTGGTGCGCGCACAACTGCTGCGCAACCACGTCGATTTGATTCTCGGCACCGGGCGGTTCTTGGATTCGCACACCGTTGTGGTCGAGGGGCGCAACCGGGGCGAGCGGACGTCGCTGACCGCCGATTTCATCCTCGTCGCGACAGGGACGCGGCCCGCGCGCCCGCCGGAGGTCGACTTCGACGCCACCCGCGTGCTCGACTCCGACGAGATCCTGCAACTGGAGGGGATCCCGTCGTCGCTGGTCGTGGTCGGCGCCGGGGTGATCGGCATCGAGTACGCGTCGATGTTCGCCGCGCTCGGCACCCGGGTCACCGTGGTCGAGCAGCGGGAACGGATGCTGGACTTCTGTGACCCGGAGATCGTGGAGTCACTGAAGTTCCATTTGCGCGATCTCGCGGTGACCTTCCGGTTCGGCGAGAAGGTCGCCAATGTGGAGGTGTCCGACAACGCCACCGTCACCACCCTGGTGAGCGGCAAGCGCATTCCCGCCGACGCGGTCATGTACTCGGCCGGACGGCAGGGCATGACCGATGAGCTGGACCTCGCGGCGGCCGGTCTGGAGGCGGACCACCGCGGCCGGCTCAAGGTGGACGAGCACTACCGCACCTCCGTCGAGCACATCTACGCCGTCGGTGACGTGATCGGGTTCCCCGCGCTTGCCGCCACCTCCATGGATCAGGGCCGGCTCGCCACCTACCACGCGTTCGGGGAACCGGCCCACGATCTCCTGGCGTTGCAGCCCTACGGCATCTACACGATCCCGGAGATCTCCTACTGCGGTGCCACCGAGGCCGAACTCACCTCCTCTGCGGTGCCCTACGAGGTCGGCACGGCACGCTACCGCGAACTCGCCCGCGGCCAGATCGCCGGTGACTCCTACGGCATGCTCAAGCTGCTGGTGTCCACAACGGACCGGAAGCTGCTCGGCGTGCACGTGTTCGGGACCGGCGCCACCGACCTGGTCCACATCGGACAGGCGGTGATGGGCTGCGGCGGCACGGTGGACTATCTGGTGGACGCGGTGTTCAACTATCCGACGCTGTCCGAGGCCTACAAGGTCGCCGCACTGGACGTGACCAACAAGATCCGCGCGCTCGACCGCTTCACTACCTAGGCTGTTTTCTTGAGCGGCGTCGGCCGCTTGCGGTGAGGCTGCCAACCTGCGCCGCTACCCGTGCCGCCACGCAAGCCGCTTCGAAACAGTCTCATGCGGGGACGGTTGTGGACAGCTCTTCCCGGACGACCGCGGGACCCAGCATCGCGAAGGCCCACAACGCGCTGATCGCCCGGATTCCGGGCGCCCGCGTCCAGCGGGGCGGTTCGGGGTAGGAGACCGTGAGCCCGAGTTCGGTGAACGCGCCCTCGTCGAGGTACCTGGAACCACCGGGGCCGCAGAGATAGGTGTCGGCGCCGACCGCCTTGGTGAGGTCGGCCAGGCGCGCGGAGCGGTCGTTCCGGGCGGTGAGGGTGCTGCTGCGCACCACCCTGCCCGCCCAGCCGAGCCGGGCCAGCAAGGCGCGTGTGGACACTTCGGCGACGTCGGTCAGGCGAGGGGAAAGTTCAAGTGCGACAAGGACTTCGTCGACACACGCGCTCGCGGCCGGCCAGTGCCGGCTGCGCCCGTAGTACTGCCGGACGAGCTGGCCGACCCGCCGGCGGGACAGGTCCGGATCGGCCAGCAGGAGTTCGTTGATCCGGGTGTCCCGGCCGTGCGGCCGGTGCACGGGCACGGTCAGCCAGCGCTGCGCGGCGGGATCGGCCAGCGTGGCAAGGCGGGCGCGGTGCTGGTAGTCCCGCGCGTTGAACTGGACGTCGTCCAGCACGACCCACACGTCGGCCCGGACCAGCTTGGCCAGCGTCGAGGGTCTGGGAAAGAAGTTCGGTTGGTGAATTGCGCAAGAAGTCACGCGCGCTAAGATCACAGCATGCGGCTGCGGAAGCCAGCCGCCACGAGCCTTTGATAGGCGTCGTACACGATCGAGGGAACATCCTGGGCGATCGCGAACCCGTGTTCGGGATATTCGATAACACGTTGCAGGTCGCCGACGATCATGTCGATGAGCTCGGTGCCGTGCCGGCGCGACTTCATGTACTCCGCCAGCGACAACGGGACCGACGAGCAGACCGGATCGACTTCGGGCCATACCTTTCGCGTGGTCGCATAGGCCCGTCGCTCCATATACGGCATCGACACCAGGGCGAGTGAGGTCACCGGAATTCCGGCCGAGGCGAGCACCTTGCGGGAAAGCGTGATGTTCTCGCCGGTGTTCGTCGCGTGCGGCTCGAGCAGGATCGCCTCGTCCGGCACGCCGAGCTCCAAGGCCCGCTCACGGTAGTGCACCCCCTCGCCGCGCGGAAACGTGCGGCAGGTCTCGCGGCTGTTGCCGCCGGTGAACACCACGACCGGGAACAGGCCGCGGTGGTAGAGCTCGGCCGCGTGCGTGGCCACGCTCAGGTCGTGGCAGCCGAGTGCGACCCCGGCGCTGCACCGGCGGAGCGGGTGGCGCAGCCGGTGGTATTCCCAGAGCGTTTCGACGTCCGCCCAGAAACGCTCGCCGCGAGCATCCAGCATAGTCCGGACTCCGGTTTCCATGATATCGATCTTGCGTTTTGAATATCGATCACACATTATTCGTCGTACGTCTGCCGTTCATAGGTGCGGCGAATGCTGTCGATGCTCCGCAACTGGTGCATCAGTCCGTATTGACTGGAAATCCTCGCGCACCCGTCGAGCAGCGTCATTCCGTTTTCCGCGGTAACCCGGTCGGAAAGCAGGATGTGAGCGTGTGCGGTGGCCAGGCGCACCTTCTGCATCGGAGTGTCGCCCGCGCGGTGGGTGAGCGCGACGTCGATCGCGCGGGCGGCGGCCGAGAGATCCCCGGCGCCCCGGTGCGCGAGCGCCAGTTTCTGGTGCGCCACCGACCAGTCCGCCGCTTCCTCCATCGACTCGAACCGCTGGATCGCCGGGACGATGTGCCGCGTGGCGGATTCGTTGAGCCCGCGCTTGCTCAACGCGGTGCCGACCCACAGCCGCGCGCGGGCACGGTCGTGTTCGGACAGTCGCTCGTCGGCGGTCAGCGACTCGTAGCGGCGTGCTGCGGATTCCAGTCTCCCCGCCATTTCGTCGAGCACGACGAGTTGAAGCTCCAGCTGCGCGACCCGCCGTTCGGTGCCGAGTTCGGTGAACACGGACAGCGCCTTGCGGTAGGTCTGCTGTGCCGACAGCGGTCCGGAGATGACCCCCTGGTCCTGCTGGAGTTCGCCGAACAGCCGCAGGGAGCGGCCGTAGAGGTACATGCCCCGCGTGTCGTTGCTGTTGGGCTGGAACCGGCCCAGCCAGCGGTCGAGCAGCAGTTGTGCCTGCGGGAACTCCTGCCGCCCCAGGCACGCCAGCGTGCGGTCGAGGTCGTCGGCCCAGGCTTCGTAGTCGTAGCGGGGACCGGCCGGCGTCTCCGGCGCGGGGCGCCCGGTTTGCCGCAGCAGTAGGTCGAACCGGCGCCGTGCGTCCGGTTCGGCCCGGGACAGCGCGGTGTCGAGGATCGCCTGGGTGTCCGGCCGGGGTACCGTGCTCGTACCGCCGCTCTCCCATTTGGCCACGGTTCTCGGTGCGACTCCGAGATATCCGGCGAACGCGCGCACGGACATCCGGAGAGCATGACGTAACAATCTCGCTTCGCGCCCGCTCCAATGCAGGGCGGTCGCGGCGAGCTGGTTCCCGTCCACCCATTGAGATTATCCGGACCGCGGGCGGAAAGTACACCAAAAGTGCAACGTTGGTTCGTTTCCGGCACGAGGGCGCATCCGTCAGTCTGGAAGTCAGGCATCCGACGCCGGGTAGAATCCTTTGTCCCGGGCCGATCCCCGACGCCGGGTGCCGTTCCACTTTGTTGGCCGTGCGTCGCCGGGTGTGCGGAATACTCCACTCGGCGGTGCCTTGTCGGCCAAATGGCCGCATTGGCACGCGTCGGTGTGGTGGCCGGGATTGCTGATTCCTTTCGCCGGTGCCGCCGCCCTTTCACGAACGCACTGGTTCGGCCGACCGCGGCTCCTTGCCGAAGCGGTTCGTGCCCGCCGTCCGGTAGCCGGGGCCCTCCAGGGCCCGGATCACCAACATGCCGAACTGCACCACGGTTGCGGGGTACCTGTGCGACTTCCGGCAGTAGCTGAGCGCGAAGGACCGGTAGCTCTCGGCACTGGACACCCATGCCAACTCGGCGCTACGGGTAACCAGCCCTTGGTCTCGCTCGCTGTCGTCGTGCTACAGGCAGGTAATGGCGTGCCGCTCCACCCGCGCGGCACGGGGATGGACGACAGGGTCGATCGGGCGGTGGAAGAGGGCCGCAGGATTGGGGCTTCGCAGGATCAGTGTGGTGGTCCTGGCTAGTCTCGTCCTTTGTGGACACAACGAAATTTCGCCGGAGAGATATCGATCAGACGAGCACTGTCTCATCGAAACACAAGCCGTCCGCCGAAGTCCCGTCCGTCGTGCGGTGGTAGCGTTCGGGGAACCATGGTTCCGGGATTTGGTGCTTCCGCTCGCGGCCCCGTGCTCGTGCTCGACGGTGGCCTGGCCACCGAGCTCGAGGCTCGCGGGCACGATCTGTCCGACGCGCTGTGGTCGGCGCGTTTGCTGGCCGACGACCCCGAGGAAATCGTCTCGGCACACGAGACGTTCTTCCGGGCCGGGGCCGAGGTCGCCACAACGGCCAGCTACCAGGCGAGCTTCGAGGGGTTCGCCGCGCGGGGTCTCGGTCAGCGGGCCGCTGCCACGCTCATGCGCCGCAGCGTCGAGCTCGCCAGGATCGCGGCTGAGCGGGTGGGTGGGCGGCGGTGGGTCGCGGCGTCGGCCGGGCCGTACGGCGCGATGCTCGCGGACGGCTCGGAATACCGTGGACGTTACGGCCTGAGTGTCGCCGAGCTGACCGCGTTCCACCGGCCACGCCTGGAAGCGCTTGCCGCGGCCGGGCCCGACCTGCTGGCGCTGGAGACGGTGCCGGACGTCGACGAGGCCGAAGCGCTGGTCGCCGCGATCGCCGGCCTCGGCGTCCCGGCCTGGCTGTCCTACACGATTTCCGGCGACCGCACGCGTGCCGGTCAACCGCTGGAAGACGCCTTCGCGGTCGCGGCGGGCCAGCGGGACCTCGTGGCCGTCGGCGTCAACTGCTGCGCGCCGGAGGACGTCGAACCGGCGATCGCGCTTGCCCGGTCGGTCGCGCGCAAGCCGGTGATCGTCTACCCCAACAGCGGCGAGGACTGGGACCCCGGCCGCCGCGCCTGGCGGGGAACCTCGCGGTTCACCGCCGCTATGGTGCGACGCTGGATCAGCGCCGGGGCCGACATCATCGGCGGCTGCTGCCGAGTCCGCCCGGCCGACATTGCCCTGATCCTCCAAGCCACACATACCAGGCACGGCCGTCCGTAGCGGCGGATGCTCACCGAGATCCACCCGGCTGCGGAAGGTGACTTGATCACCGCTGTAAGTCCTTGCGTGTTGCGGGTTTTCCGACGGAACGGCCTGGAGGCTCCGATTCCCGGTGGTCCACACCGCGATCGGGAGCGGTACAATTGCGTCCTCTGCTCCTGACGGTCCGTCACCGGGTGGGGAGTGCGCAGCACGAGGAGGCATACCAACCGTGGCGACGCCTATTGAAGCGCAGGAGGTGCTCGTGGGGGCGGGTAACCCGAGCATCGCGCGGATCAACGACTATTGGTTGGGCGGAAGCCATCACGATCAGGTACACGCCGACCAAGCGGTCCAGATCGAGCTCTGTGCGCCACACATTCCCTACCTGGTGCGGGCCTCGCGAGCGTTGGCCGGGCGAATGGTGCGTTACCTGCTGGACCAGGGTGTCCGTCAGTTCGTGGATCTCGGCTCCGGCATCCCGACCATGTCCCACATCCATGAGATCGTCGCAGACACCGAGCCGGGCAGTACGGTCGTGTACGTCGATCTCGACCCGGATGTGGCCGAGGTGGCACGGGAGGTCCTGTACGGGCAGGAGAACGTAACCTACCTCGGTCTCGACATCCGGCAGCCCGAACGGATCCTGTTGGCGCCGGAGTTCCGGCAGTTGATCGACCTGGACAGGCCTGTCGGTCTGCTGGCGATCGAAACGCTGCTCTATTTTACCGACGCGGAAGATCCAGCGAAGCTGATCGCCACCTATATCGACCGGCTTTCGCCGGGCAGCTATGTGGGCCTGAGCCACTGCAGCGAGAATGCCGAGCTTCGGACCGGATTGAACACCTACCGCCGGATGTTCGGAGATCCGCCCGACGTCACCCTTCGAGACCGCGATCAGCTCGCGACCTTCTTTTCCGGCCTTAGCCTGGTCGAACCCGGTATTGTGAACGTTCCGTTGTGGAACCCGCTCACGGAGGACGACGTGGGGCAGAACCCCGAGCTGGCGCACATGTACACCGGCCTCGGGCGTAAGCCCTGACGCCGTCAGGCGAAGAAAGCCGTGAACATGAGGAGGACTTCGCCAGAGGTAACCAGCGGCAAGGTGCGTCGGAGCATCCGGCGGGCGTTCGGCGGCCGCCCCTCGCCGGCGCGACCGAGTTGACCGAGCACGCAACTGAAGAAAGCCACGTGCCCGGCGAGGCCGATCGCCGCCCATATCAAGCCGTAGTGCCCCCACAGCCCCGAACCCAGCAGGAAAAGGCCACCCAGCAGGAGAAGGCAGGCTGTGCCGAGTGCACCGGCCTGCCCGTGGCGAACGGCGGGCGTGGCGATGCCGGTGGCAGCGTCAGCGGCGCGGTCGGGGATTGCCCACCATATCGTGCGTCCGATGGAAAGCACCGTGACTCCCGCGAAGGTGAGCCACATCGCGCTATCCAAGCGAGCGCCCGTGGCGGTGTACCCGAGTAGCCAGGGGAGCATTGAGGCCAAGCCGAACATCAGTGATCCGGCGAACCCGCGACGTTTGAGGCGAACGGGTTCGACGTTGTAGGCCAGTTGTGCGGCGATGACGGCGCAGGCGATCACCAGCGGCCACCACCGTTCCCACCAGAACCCGACGGCGAGGGTGGCGAGCACGCCTGCGCACATCTCGGCCGCGGCCAAGTTGAGTGTGTGCCTCCGCCCGAAACGTTCGACCGCGCCAGCGAGATACTTCTTTTCGTCGTGCTGCACATCGGTTGGCATGTCGAGGGCGACATTGAGCGCCAGTGGACCGATGATCAACAGCAGGTTGGCTCCTGTCGACAGCAGCGCGGCCGGATCGAGAACTCGCGTGATGTCACGGGTCGCGAAACCCCATCCCCAGACCGCGTAGCACAGATAATTGACCGGCAACGGGAATTGGAGGCGGTGTATGACCAGGAAGTCCCGCCACGAAGTCTTCGATTTCAGTCGCGACACGACAGAACCTTCATGGCGAGCTTTGCGGACGGGGCCATCGCATGGCCGCGTAACTGCGGTTCACCCGCGCGCGGATTCATGGACCGCAGTTCCCGGCGGCGCAAGAGCGCGGCCACGATCATGCGGACCTCCAACTGGCCGAGCTGGCTGCCCAGGCAATGGCGGGTGCCGCCGCCGAACGGGAAATAGCGTTGGGAAGTCATCCGGCGGACGAGGAAGCGGTGGGGATCGAACCGGGTGGGATCAGGGAAGTGATCGGCGCGGCGGTGCGCCAGGTAGATACTGGGCATCAGTACTGTTCCGGGATCGAAGCGACGCTCCCGGAAAACCCACGGCTCGACCAGTACCCGGTTTCCCGCGGCAGGTACTGGGGGTGTGAGACGTAGCGTTTCCGAAATGACGGCCTGCAGGATCGGCAGATTGTCGGCGCTAAACCCGTCGTCGGCGGTGGCCGCGAGTTCAGCGAGCACGGCGTCGCGAACGGATGCGTGACGGTCGATCCAGAATACCGCCCATGCCGCCGTCGACGCGGTGGTTTCATGGCCGGCGAACAGCAACGAGACGAGTTGGTCCCGGAGTTCGCCGTCATCAAGATCAGCGATGGGACTGTCCGTGGCGAGTAGCCGGCCAGCGAGCGTCGTCCCGTCTTCGCGTGCCGACTCTCGTGCGCGGGCCACCAGCAATTCCTCCAGACCAGGGTCCGGCTGCGGTAGCCCTCCACGAAGGTAGCGATAGACGAGCATGCGGCGCCGCGAGCCGAGCGCGCGATCCATCCATTCCGCGAAGGGTGCCACCAAGTCGTCACCGGCCCCGCCGAACAGGATTCGGGACATGATGCGCAGCGTGAGAGCGCGGGTCCAGTCGGCAATGGCGAACTCGCAGCCCGGGGTAAGACCGGTGATTGCGGCGTCGGTGGCCTCGGCGATTACTTCGCGCCACTCAGCCAGCCGACGGCCGCGTAAGGGAGGACCGAGGACGCGCCGGTACGCGGCGTGCCGCGGACCGTCCTGCCACAACAGCGAACGTGAGCCGAGTAGTGGTTTGAACGAGCGGCTGCCGGGATGACGAAGCCCCTGATCGGCACGGAAGATCTCCTCGATCGCCTCGTGGTTCCAGACCATGAGGCGACCTGGCCGGACTTCCAGGAGCCCTTCGGGGAGGTCGGCGTGCGCGTCGAGAAACCGGAGTGGGCGAAGGGCAAGCTGAAGTTCGGTGCGGTTCATCACGCCGTCTTGATCATCGGGTGGGCCAGCGGCGGCTTGATCAGCCGCCTGACTCGTGGGTTCGCGGCCGCGACGCTCAGCGCGGCGATCCGTTGTGCTGCCAAGATCCGGTGTGGTGTGTAGAGATCCTTGTCGTGCCACAGCGGTGGATCGGGCAGGTTCTCGGTCTTGATCAGGAACGCGCAGCCCCGCGCGGCCGCCTGCTCGACGAGCGGCTCGGGCCGGCCGTCGCTGCCGCGCACCAGGATCTGCACCGCATAGGCGGTCTCCTCGGGCGTTCCCTCCCAGCGGCCCCACGAGCCGTCGGCTCGCTGCGTCGCGAGGACCCATCGGACCGCCCGGCGCACCGCGACCGGGTCGTCTTGGCACCCGGCGAGCGCGGTTACGCACGAAGCCGTTGCGTAGTAAGGAGAAGCGTGCCACTTGTCCGACCAGGACCCGTCGTCGTCCTGCTGGGCGGCCAGCCAGCCGGTGAGTGTGCGCACGGCGCCGGTCAATTGTGGATCGGCGCTGTCGGCACTGAGGAAGGCTTGCAGGATATGGGCATTGGTGGTGACCGACGGGGTGCGCTCGTCGGGATAGGTGACGAAGTGGTCGTCCTTCTGGTATGCCCACAGGCAGTCGAGCGGGCGGGGGCTGCCCAGCATTGCCAGGGCGTGCAGGGTGGTGGCCGTGTCGTCGGCGTCGGGCGGTAGCCCCGCACCACCGGGCGCGCCGGATTCGCCGAACGCGGCGTGCAGGCCCGCCACGATCGCGGGCGGCGGGGCGATGTCGAGGCCGGCGTCGAGGAACGTTGCCAGGACCCAGGATCGCTCGAACACGTCGAGCGGGGCGGCCACCGGCACCGGCCCGCCGTGTCTGGACTGGACCGTTTCCAGGTATCGCACCGCCGGCGCCTTCGCCGCCATCGCCCCGCTGCCCAGCCACGCGGCGGTGGCCGCGGGGGAGCAGCCGGCGCCGAACGGTCCGGGTTGGACGAACGAAACCCCTTGTGCCGCCGGTCCGAACATCTCCAGCGAGTGCACCAGCTTGGGCGGCAGGGAAGCGCCGTTCTCGACGGCTTCCCGCAGTCGCCGCAGCAGTTCGGGCTGCGTGCCCTTCGGGTAGGGCAGGCGGCGTCCTGGTTCCGTGCCCAGCCGGTCGAGGTGGGCGTTGATGTCCAGGACGAGACCGGGCACGAGCAGTTCCACCGCGACGGTGTCCGGCAACGTCTCGTCGCCGGCGGACAGTCGCGTCAACACCGACTGCAGGCCCCTGCCGGCGGCCAGGACGAGCTTGAGGTTGCCGGTGCGGTGGGACTCGGCGAGCAGGGCTTCCGTCGCGCTCAGCGTCGGCAGCAGGCCGTAGGAGTCGGGCCGCCCCCACCCGCCGTCCGCGTTCTGCTCGGTGAGCAGAAAGCGCATTCGCCCCGTGTGCCCGGCGAGATCGGGCGCTAACGAGACCAGTCGTGCGGTTTCGTAGATCGATGGCGAAAACTGGCCATACGGGTCTGCCGACATGTCCGCGAGGATGCGCGCGCCCACGCCGGCTGCTTGGTCCATCATCGGTGTCCCTCCGAAGCGGATCAGCGGCAGCTTATCGGAGTGAGAAGGGTAAAAGTATCATGGAACCTGATAACAATCCGGTTCCTTTACTTCATCCGGCGCAGGCAGATCCGACGCTCGGGCGCTGGCCGCGGGATGGATTCGCGGCCGGGTTACGTTCACTCAACGGGAAGACTGATCCGAAGGTGGCAGGAGGCCAAGGTGTTCGACCCGCAGGATCTCTACGAGGTGGACTCCGCGCTGCCCGAGCCCAGTGGCGCGGTGCTGCTGCACCAACTGGACGGCTTCATGGACGCGGGCATGGCCGGGAAGGTCGTCTCCGAGCACCTGCTCGACGGCCTCGACCACCGTGTCGTCGCCCGGTTCGACGTGGACCGGCTGATCGACTACCGCGCGCGGCGGCCGATGATGACCTTCCAGTCCGACCACTGGTCGGACTACGAGGCCCCGGAACTGGCCGTGCGGTTGTTCCACGACGATGCGGGCGTCCCGTTCCTGCTGCTGAACGGGCCGGAGCCGGACCGGGAGTGGGAACGCTACGCCGCGGCCGTGCGCAGCCTGGTGGAGCGCCTGGGGGTGCGGATGACCGTGTCGTTCCAAGGCATCCCGATGGGCGCGCCGCACACGCGCCCGCTCGGCGTCACCGCGCACGCCACCCGGTCCGAGCTGATCGGTGACTTCGAGGCGATGCTCAACCGGCTCGAGGTGCCCGGCTCGGCGGCCGCGCTGGTGGAGTTCCGCCTGGGCCAGGCCGGCCACGACGCGGTCGGTTTCGCCGCGCACGTGCCGCACTACCTGGCCCAGTCGCGGTACCAGGCGGCCAGCCTGACGCTGCTGGACTCGATCTCCCGGGTCACCGGCATTTCCGTGCCGGACGAAGCGTTGCGCGAAGCCGCGAGCCGCACCGACGACGAGATCGCGCGGCAGGTTGCGGAATCCGACGAGGTGGCCGAGGTGGTGCGCGCGCTGGAGCGCCAGTACGACACGTTCATCGAGGCGAGGGGCCGCAAGAGCCTGCTCGCCGACCAGGCGTCGATGCCCACCGCGGAGGAGTTGGGCGCCGAGTTCGAACGCTTTCTCGCCGAACAGCAGGAGCGCGGCGACTGACGTTCCTGTGCTTGCGGGGCTCCGCCCCGGACCCCTCAACTCCGCGAGCCGCGCAACGCGGCGACGCGGTCCGCGGCGGCGGTGAAGTCGGCGCGGTCGAGCTGCCCGGACTCGTACGCCTTCGCCAAGGCGTCCACCGCGTCGTCGCCTTGGGAGACCTCGTGGCCGGAACACAGGATCAGGTCCATCCCGGCCACCGCGGCCGACACGGCGCGCTGGCCGGTGCCGCCGAACTGGTCCAGCGCACGGGCTTCCAGCGCGTCGGTGACCGTCACCCCGGTGAAACCGAGGCGCTGGCGCAGTTCCTGCCGCACCACGGCCGGCGACAACCCGGCCGGACGGCCGGGGTCGAGCGCCGGGTAGGTCGCCCACGACACCATGATCAGCTTCACCCCGGCGCGGATCGCGGCCGGGTAGGGCGTCTCGTCCACCGACCGCAGCGTGGACAGCGGCACGTCCAGCGTGACCGGTTCGTAGTCGGTGTTGTGGCCGGCGGACGCCGGGCCGAGGCCCGGGAAGTGCTTGGCGGCGGCGGCGACACCCGCGGCCTGCTGCGCCGTGATGAACTCGCTGCTGAGGCTGGACACCACGGCGGGGTCGGCGCTGTAGGAGCGGCCGTACTGGTCGGCGAAGTCGCCCTTGCTGCGGTACACGTCGAGCACCGGCCCGAGGTTGACGTTCATCCCCACACCGGCGAGGTTCTGTCCGGCGCCGGTGCCCGCCGCGGCGGCGGCGGCCTTCGGGTCCGCGGACTGGCCGATCTGCTTCGCCGAAAGCGTGGGTTCGCCGGGCATCCGCCGGACCTGGCCGCCCTCCTGGTCGGTCATCAGCAGCAGCGGCATCCTGACCGGGCTGGCCGCGTTGGCGTTTTCCAGCCGCTGGATCACCGAGGTGATCTGCGCCGGGCTGGAGATGTTGTCCTTGAAGAAGATCACGCCGGCGGCCTCGCCCGCACTGATCCGGTCGAGCAGGCTCTGCGGCGGGGTGAGACCCGAGTAGGAGTAGACGACCCGCTCGCCGGCGAGTTGGCGCGGCGTGAGCGCCGGGGCGGGTGAGGTGCTGGGCATCGTGGTGTGTGAGTTGCTGGGTGCGGGGGTCTTTGAGTTGCCGGACGCCGAAGCGGGCGAAGCGGGCGAGGTGGCGGGCGCCGCGCAGGCGGCGGACAGCAGCACCGCGACGGCCGCGCCGGCGACCTTTCCCAGCTGACGCGAAACCACCGGACCAATGGCGAAGATACGAGCAGTCACGCTGCCTCCGTGACCGCAGCCGGAGCGGAGACTGGTCCGAGCCAGTATTTCCCGATGCCGGCACCGGGGCGGTGGGCCCGCCAGCCGTCGGGCTTGCCGTCACAGGCGAAGGAAAGCCAGGCTCGCCGGAGGTCGTGTCCGAATTCGTCGATACCGTCCCAGTCCGCGTCTCCGAGCATCGGCGCGGCCGCCCACGCCTTCTGGTCACCGAGCAGGAAGGGCAGCTCGATGCAGTGGCAGGCGCCGAAGATCGACCCGGGTGGTGCCCAGTCGAACCGGTAGGTGAAGACCTGCCGGCCCGCGGCGGCACAGGCATCCGCGAGCTTCAGCGACGGACTGTCGAAGATGCGCCGTCCGATTATTGCCTTCACCGCCTCGAAAACGCGCCTGCCGATGAACGGAAGACGCGTCAACCACTCGGTCTCGGGTTTGCCGTTCACGAAACTGTTCATTTCCGACCGGGTGAAACCGATCAGCACGTCGACGTTCGCGACGGTCAAGGCGGCCGGCCACCGGTCCAACCCCGACAGCGGGCCGGCGCCCGCGGTCGGGCAGAACGGTGGGGAGCCCAGCCCGCCTGGGCCAGATGCGCGGACGATCGCCGCGGTCTGCGCGGAGACGATCTCGTCCACCGTCGCGCTTCGCGGATCACGACCCAGCGCAGTGGTGAAGTAGCGGGCGATCCGGGCCGCTCTGGCGGGACTGGCCAGCCCGAGGCCGAGCGGCGGGCTTTGCAGGATCGCCCGGCGGAACAGCCCGCGCGCGGCGGGCATCGCCAGCAGGCAGGCCAGCGAGTGCGCACCCGCGGACTGGCCGAACACGGTCACCTGGTCGGGATCACCGCCGAAGGCCGCGATGTTCTCCTTGACCCAGCGCAGCGCGGCCAACTGGTCGAGCAGGCCGAGATTGCCCGGGGACACGCCGTCCAGCTGCAGGTAGCCCAGCGCGCCGAGCCGGTAGTTGATCGCGACGAACACGATGTCGCCCTCGACGGCCAGGCGGCGGCCGTCGTAGAAACCGAACGAGGACGCACCGGTCACGTACGCACCACCGTGGATCCACACCATCACCGGGCGGCGCCCGCCGGTGTCGGGCGTGACAACGGTGAGGTTCAGGCAGTCGTCGGCTTGCACCAGTCCGTCCCGCGGCGGGCCCATGACGGCACCGAGCCGGGACGGCGGCTGCGGGCTGATCGGCCCGTCACTGGTCGCGTCCCAGACATCCGGCCACGGTTCGACCGGCTCCGGTGGTGTGAACCGGCCGGCGCGCGCGTAGGGCACGCCGCGGAAGACCGTCAGCCCGCCGTCCATGCGCTCGCCCCGGAGCCGTCCCGCCGATACCACGGCCTCGTTCTCGGCGCTGGGTTGCGCGGAGGTCACCTCGGCTGCCGCCTTTCGATCTTGAATGATCCGTCGCGGACACTCTATCCAGCAGGCGCGCCGCGCAAGCGGCGCTGGACCCGCGCAGCGGCCTCGACCACAGCCGGCGCCAGCGCGGCGAGCTCCCGGCCGGTGCCCAGCCGGGCGAGCGGGGCGGCCACGACCACCGCGGCTCGCGGCTCCCCGGTGCCCGACCGTACCGCCGCGCCGACCGCGCCGATGCCGGGGTCGCCCTCGTTCAGGTTGGCGGCCCAGCCGCGCCGGCGCACCCGGGTCAGCTCGGCGGTCAGGTCCGGCCAGGTGCGGATGGAGCGCTCACTCACGCCCACCAGCCGGTGCCCGGGAAGCCGCCGGCGCAGTTCCTCCTCGGACAGGCAGGCGAGCATCGCCTTGCCGCCCGAGGTGCAGTGCGCGGGCAGCACGACCCCGACCCGCGGTGTGACGCGCACCGAATGCCGGTGCCCCTCCAGGGAATCGACGAACCGGACGTTGCGCCCTTCGAGGATCAGCATGCTGGTCGTCTCGCCGACTTCGGCGCGCAGATCCTGCAGCACCGGGGCGGCCGCGTCCTTCAGCGACACCGCCGCGTTGGTGGCGAACGCGATCTCGTACACCGCGGGGCCGATCGTGTAGGGACCGCCGGACCGGTCCTGCCGGACGAACCCGGCGTGCTTGCAGGTGGCCAGGAGCCGGTGCGCGGTGGACACGCCGACAGACAGCTCGGCCGCCACCTCGCTGACCGTGATCTTCCCCCGCTCGGTGACGAGCAGGACCACGCGCAGCGCGTGTTCGGCGGAGCTCAGCACCTGGGTCCCCGGTTTCCTCATAGCGGGACGTTAACCGACTTTGTTGCCGCTGTGTGAGATTCAGTGCTTGTCTTGATCTCTCCGAGATGAAGGAGACNGCGTTGTCNCCTGAGACACGCGCGACCGGCACCGCTCCTCAAGCGACCAGTGGCGCTGAGCGCGGTTCAAGCCTGCCGGCGTGTGAGGCAGAGANANGNNNNCGCATGTCGGAACTCAAGACGGGTGGGGAGCGGGGTTACCTGCGAATCGCGACCGAGGAGGCGTTCTGTCCGCCCGAGCTCGCCGCCGCCTGGCGGGAGATGATCGCCGGCGGCGAGGTGGACGATCCCGGGTTCGTGAGCCTGGTTGGCTTCTACCAGACCCACGCCAGCGAGCGAGCCCGCCTGATCGGCGAGCGGTTGCAGGATCTCGGCGAGCGACGTCTGTCCGATATGGACGCCGCCGGCATCGACCGGCAGATCATCTCGCTGACCTCGCCGGGTACGCAGGTGTTCGACCAGGGCCGGGCCGTGGGGTTCGCGACGCTGGCCAATGACCAGTTGGCCGAGGCGTGCCGGGCACATCCGGACCGGTTCACCGGGCTGACCGCGATCGCGCCGCAGGATCCGGCGCACGCGGCCACGGAGATCGAGCGGGGCGCCCGCGAACTCGGGTTCAAGGGCGTGATCATCAACTCGCACACCCGCGGCGAATACCTCGACGACCGGAAGTTCTGGCCGATCTTCGAGGCCGCGCAGGCCCTGGACACGCCGATCTACCTGCATCCCAACACCCCGCCGTCCTCGATGATCCAGCCGTTGCTCGAGGCGGGGCTGGACGGCGCGATCTACGGGTTCGCGGTGGAGACCGGCATGCACCTGCTGCGCATCATCACCTCCGGTGCCCTCGATGAGTTCCCGCGGTTGAAGATCGTGGTGGGGCACCTGGGCGAGGCGCTGCCGTTCTGGCTTTACCGGCTGGACTACATGCATGCGGCGACCGTGCGCAGCAAGCGGTACGACGTGATGAAACCCTTGCAGCGCAAGGTGAGCGACTATCTGCGCGAGAACGTGTGGGTGACCACGAGCGGCATGGCGTGGGCCCCGGCGATCATGTTCTGCCGGTCGGTGCTGGGCGCTGATCACGTCCTCTATGCGATGGACTACCCGTACGAGTACGAACCCGACGAGGTGCACGCGCAGGACGAACTGTCCCTTTCCCTGGACGAGATCAAGGCCTTTTACCAGACCAATGCCGAGCGACTCTTCGGACTCGACCGTGACTGAACGCCAAAGGGGCCTCGCGGCCTACCCGCACCCGTTCTGAATGAGGTGCGGTTCAGACCTCTTCCAGGATCCGGTCGAGGGCGCCCTGCCGGTGCTGGGCCGTGGCCAGGCTGGCCAGCACGTGCGGGTCGGCCTTCGCGACGAGCCCGCGCACCGCGGCACGCGCCTCGTCGGGATGCCCGCCCAGTTGCGGGTACGTCGCGAGGTCGAGCATCGTCTGCTCCACCGTGGTGATCCAGCCCGGCCCGAGCGCGGTCGTGTGCCGCTCGATCCGCAGCCGGGCCGGGTCCCGCCGGACGAAGAACACCTTGGCCCGCCGGTCGGTGAAGGCGAGCGCCGGCCGGCTCCGGGTGGTCGCGATCACGCCGGCGCTCAGCGACGCGTCGAGCGCGCCGTGGGCTTTGGCGGCGGACAGGCCCATCAGCGAGACCGAGCGCGGACCGTCGTCCGCCGCGGCGATTCCCCACGCCGCGGCTTCCAGCGGCGGCTGCCAGGCCTGGCCGATCTGTTCACCGGGCACCAGCGCGTAGTAGCCGGCGGCGATCCGGTGCAGCAGGCCACGCCGGACGAGTTGGGCGAATGAGGGATGGCTGGGCTCCGGGGCGTTGCGAGGGTCGCCGGATGTCTCTTCGAGGGCAACGACCTTCACCGCGCGGCGGAGAAGGGTCGGCAACGGGTCGTACACCGCGTGTGTCATGTCAATCACACTCGGCTAAGGGTTGCCGGCTCGCAAGGCCCCTTGGTGAATTGTTAACGCACTGGTGCGTTCAGGCGCCGGCGCCGGAGCGTGGGCCGGGCTGGCGGGGTGGCGGCGGCGGTTGGCGGGGGACACCACGCGGGTCCATCCGCGGCGGCTGCTGGCGCGGTGGCATGGGGCGGTTACGCATGGGCGGCGGAGGTGCCGCAGTGCGCGGGCGTTCCGCCTGCGGCGGGCGCTGCCGGTTCTGCTCCCGGGGCTGGGCGGCGGCCGTGGGCCGGGCAGGGGTCGTGGACCGGGCCGGGGCCGTGGACCGGGCGGGCCGGGCCGGGGGCGGGCGCTCGGCCTCCGGGTCGGGCCGGTTGACCCACGAGTCGAACAGCATGAGCAACAAGGCGAACGCGAGCAGCCCGATGCCGAACGGCGCGGCTCCGCTGACCATCATCAGCGCCGCGATGGTCACCATAGAGACCACCGGGATCCAGCAGAACGGGTCGATCCGGCCGAACCGCTTGGGCCGGACAGGATAACTGCCGTCGCCCCGATTCATGACATCCCTTTCCGCCGCGCTAACAGCATGGACGAGACAACGCTACGCGATGTTCATGAGTGTGGTGAGCAGCATCCCACACTCGGCCCCGGCGCCACTCAGGCCACTGCTTCGAAGTCGCGCTGCGTGACCGTGGGCGGGGTGCCGCGGCGGAACCAGCGCACCGACATCACGGTGAGCAGGGCCAGCGCGAGCAGTTGGTAGCTGCTGCCGATGATGTCGTCGAGCACGTCCCATTGCTCGACCGCCGGCAGGCTGTAGTGCGGCGCGAGCCACAGGATCACCACGGCCAGCCACCCGGAGAGCAGCAACGGCGCGTGGTGCCGCTGGTAGCCGCGCAGCAGCACGATCGCAGCGGTGGGTAGCGCGAGGACCCAGTGATGCGACCACGAGATCGGCGACAGCAGCAGGACGCCGGCCGCGGTCGTGCCCAGCGCCATGACGAGGTCGCCGCCGGCCAGCGCGGCGCGGGTGCCGAACCAGGTGCCCGCCAGCACCGCCACGGCGAGCAGCGCGGCGACGAGGGAAAGCGAAACGCCGGTCATCCCCAGCTTCTCCAGGCTCGCGACCACCGATTCGTTGGCCAGCGGGCCCCCGATGCGCATCGAGGTCGCGTTGAACACCCGGTCGGTCCAGTAGAACAGCGAATCTGACGGCGCGATGACGAACGCGAGCACGGTAGCGGCCGCGAAGGAGGCGATCGAGGTCAGCAGCGCACGCCGGTCCTTGCGCAGCAGGAAGATCAGCGCGAACCCGGCGGGGGTCAGCTTGATCGCGGCGGCCAGACCCAGCAGCAGCCCGCGCGGCCACGGGGTCCGGGGCAGCAGGACGTCCAGGGCGACCATCGTCATCAGCAGGACGTTGATCTGGCCCCAGTAGATGGTGTTCGCCACCGGATGGCCGAGCAGCAGCGCGATCGCCGCGGCGACCACCAGCCATGACCGGTCGAGCAGCGTGCGCAGTTCCGGGGCGGCCGCGCGGTAGGCGGTGACCAGCGGGACCAGCGCGAACGCGCTGGCCGCGGTGAGCAGCGGGTAGCCGAGCCAGGTCGGCACCAGCGCCAGCGGCACGAACAACACCGCCGAGGAGGGCGGGTAGGTGTAGGGCAGCGGACCTCCGATGGCTGACACCGGAAGGTCGTGGTAAATCGACTTACCCTCGAGTAAGGTGAGCGCGCCCAGCCGGTACACATCGACGTCGGCATACAGCTTGGGCAGCCCGTTGGCCAGGCAACCGAGCGCGAGCAGTAACACGCCGGTGAACAGAACGTCGCCGCGTGTTCGGATGACGCGTCTGAACACCGAGGTCACTGGTCCGCCCGCGATAATTCCGAATGCTTTCATGGCAGTTTTACACACGGGCCAAACGCCGATCCCACTCGGCCTGGTTAAGGTGACTCCTCATGCGGAGAAAGGTGTTCTGGCGTCGCACGCGCCGCACGCTTTATGTGCTGATGGGCATGGGGCTGCTCGTGCCGGTGGCGGCGTTCGTCATCACCTACATGTCGGTCAGCGTCCCCGACCCGAGCGCACTGGCCGCCAGTCACGACCAGAAGGTCACGCTGTACTACGCCGACGGTTCGGTGATGTATGAGAAGTCGCCCTCGGGCAGCCACGCGATGGTCTCCTGGGAGCAGATTCCCGACGTGATGAAGGACGCGCAGATGGCGGCCGAGGACGCCACGTTCATGACGAACAACGGGTTCGACGTGGCCGCGATCCTGCGTACCGTGTGGAACCGGCTCAGCGGCGGCACCGGCGGCGGCTCGACGATCGGCCAGGAGTACATCAAGAACGCCACCGGCAACGACCAGAACACGCTGCAGCGCAAGTTCGTGGAGATGGTGCAGTCGTTCAAGATGACCCGCACCTATTCCAAGCAGGACATCCTCACCGCCTACCTGAACACCGTCTATTTCGGACGCGGCGCCTATGGCATCCAGGCCGCCGCGCACGCGTTTTTCAACGAGGACGTGAGCAAGCTCACCGCCGAGCAGTCCGCGCTGCTCGCGGGCCTGGTGCAGGCTCCGGGCGCGGCGAACAACGAGGCGTACCAGCACCGTCGCTACAACTACGTGATGGGGCGGATGCTCGCCAACCACTGGATCACCCAGGAGGAGTACGACACCGCACAGTTCCCCACGCCGGTGCCCAACTCCGACAGCGGTTCGAGTTCGCTCTCGCCGGTGCGCCAGTACATCGTCGCGGCCGTGTTCGACGAGCTGGCCCGCCAAGGCCACGCGGAGCAGGACCTGTTCTCCTCGGGCGCGAAGATCTACACCACGATCGACCCGAAGTCGCAGGGCGACGCCGAGGCGGCGGTGACCAAGATCATGGCCGCGGACGCCGAGTACCCGGACGAGGCGGCCGCGCTGGTCTCGGCCGACCCGACCACCGGCGGCATCATGGCCTACTACGGCGGCGACGGTTCCACTTCCTACGACCTGGCGATGACCCCGCAGCAGCCCGGATCGTCGTTCAAGCCGTACGTGCTCACCGCGGCGTTGCAGAACAGCCCGGACACCATCGGCCTGGACACGATGTACGACGGCAGCGACAACCAGACCATCGCCGGCCATACGGTGCACAACTCCGATGGTGAGAGCGCGGCCCAGATCTCCGTCAAGGACGCCATGACGGAGTCGATCAACACGGTCTTCTACCAGATGGGCTACCAGGTCGGGGTCAACAACGTCCGGCAGGCCGCGTGGGACGCCGGAATTCCCAAGCAGATCACCCCCGCGCTGGGCGACACTTTCGACACGCTGCAGAACGTCGACAACGGCAAGGGCACGGGCGTCACCGAACTCGGCATCTCGATCGGGCAGTACCCGGTCCGCCCGATCGACCAGGCGCAGGGCTACGCCACGTTCGCCAACGACGGGATGTACATCCCCGTGCACTTCGTCAGCCGGGTGACCGACTCCGGTGGCGGCCAGATCTACCAGTTCGCCACCGAGCCGAAGCCGGCGTTCAGCTCCGACGCCACGACGAACGCCGCGATCGCCCGCACGGTGACCGAGTCGATGACCGACGTGGCCGCGCACTCGGGCGACCCGCTGGCCGGGAACCGGCCCACCGCGTCGAAGACAGGCACCGCGCAGTACCTCGACACCGGGCACAACGCGCAGGCGTGGATGGTCGGCTACACGCCGCAGAACGTCACCGCGGTGTGGTTCGGCAACAAGACGAAGCCGGGGCCGATCTACGGCAACTACCACAACGGGAAGGGCAAGGAGCACGGCTACGACGTCTACGGGCGCGAGGAACCGGCCTACATCTGGAAGGAGTACATGGACGCCCACCTGTCGGGCAAGCCGGTCAAGCAGTTCTCGCAGGGCCAGCTGATCACCGGGTCGGCACCGACGTCGTCGGTCGAGCCGACCAGCACGCAGGAGACCACGCCGCCCGAAACCCCGACGGACACGTCGAAGCCATCGAAGACCAAGGGCCACGGCGGCCCGTCGACCTTCCCGTCCTGTATCTACACCGGAACCTGTGACTTTCCGTTGCCGACCTCCACCGGGCGGCGACATTCCGGCGGCGGCGGCGGAGGCTAAGCGGCCGGGAACGCGCGCGTGCGGGCGGCGGGATAATGCGGTCATGGGAAAGACCTACGAGCGGATAGCCGGCCGGCTGCGCGAATTCATCGAGCAACAGCCCGTGTTCTTCACCGCCACCGCGCCACTTGCCGAAGAGGGCATGGTCAATCTCTCCCCGAAGGGCCTCACGGGTTCCTTCGCCGTCCTCGATGAAGAGACCGTCGCGTACCTCGACTTCGCCGGCAGCAACGCCGAGACCATCGCCCACCTGCGCGAGAACGGCCGGATCACGCTGATGTGGTGCGCGTTCCAAGGCCCGCCGAACATCGTGCGCATTCACGGCCGGGGCGAACCGGTCTTTCGTGACGACCCGCGCTGGCCCGAGCTGATCGGCCACTTTCCCGGCATCGACCCGGGCCCGCACGGGCTGCGCGCGATCATCGTGGTGCGGGCCGAGCTCATCCGCGACACATGTGGTTACGCCGTGCCGTTCATGAGTTACGACGGTGACCGCGACCTCCATGCGAGGCGTTTCGCCCGCGAGGACGACGAGTCGCTGAGCGCCTACTTCGAGAAGAAGGAAAACGTCGCCGTCAGCCTCGACGGGTTGCCCGGCCTCCCGCTGCCACTGCCGCCGACCCCTGGCAGCGCCTAGCTAGCGGATGGTCGGGTGGAGCCCCACAAGGCACGAGTCCCCATCACAGTTCTGGGATGCGCTCGGCGTACCGGGCGAGTAGCGCGGTGTTGTGCTCGTCCCCGCCCGGCACGTTGGAGCTGACCCAGAATGGGAGCGTGACCTTCCGGGCGGTGGCGAGGCGGTCCAGTTCGGCCAGCAGCGAGGCCCACAGGTACGCGCCCAGGATCGTGGACACCGCGGCGGTGCGGGGCGCCTGCGGCGGGTGGATCACGTCGCCCGGCGGGACGCCGGTGTCCAGGACGACGGTGGCGTGGTCGGCGAGGCGGGTGCCGGAGCGGTCGGTCGCGGCCGCCGAGGCGGGCAGCGAGGTCACCGCGACCACCGGCACGCCGCGGACCAGAGCCTCCTGCGCGACCTCCACCGGGTACGGATTCCGCCCGCTGGTGGAGAACACCACCATCACATCCGGCGGCGCGGGATTCGCCCGCGCCACCAGGTCGCGCCCGTGGCCCGGCTCCCGCTCGGCGACGGAGCTGCGCCGCGCCCCGGCGAGCGGCAGGAGCGCGGCATCCCACAGCGGGCGCACCGGAGCCAGCCCGCCCGCGCGGTAGAACGTCTCGCACACCATGGCCAGGGAATGCCCGGCTCCGGCGGCGTACACGATCCCCCCGGCCTCGACGGCGTCGAGCAGCAGCTCCGCCGCCCGGCCGAGTTCGGCCACCTGCGTGTCCAGCTTGTCCAGCAGTTCCCGGACGTGCTCCCGCATCCAGCGCCTCCCCGATCGGCCAAGAATGTTTGAATTTGGTTTGCATGGCGGTTTGGGTGGCGGAACCTCAGAGGCCTTCTCGCTCCGGGATCGCCTCCTCATGAATGGCAAATTCACCACGTCGGCGCTGTCCTCGCGAGAAGGCCTCTGAGAATTCGGAGTGCAAGGTGACGGCCCACCGCAAGCGGCTCCGCCGCTTACAAAGCACAACCTAGAGCGTCGTGGACTGATTTGTCCAGACCAATTCGGGTGATGACAGGGAACTCGCGCAGGAGGTGTTCAGCGGGTGATGCCGGTGTGGCCCAGCGAGTAGCGACCCGGTTGCGGCCACACGCACAAACCGTGCGGGCCGTTGCCCACCGGGATCTTCTTCAGCAGTGAACCATCCTTAGTGGACAGCACGTAGACGACTTGGTCGTAGCGGCCGGAAAGCCACAGCTGTGTGCCGTCGGCGGTCAGGTTGCCCATGTCCGGGCTGCCCCCGCCCGGTATCCGCCATTTCGTGAGAACCTGGCCGGTGTAGGCGTCGAGCACGCTGACGCTGCCCTCGAGCCGGTTGGTCACGTAGAGCTGTTGTGCGTCACGCGACAAGTACAGCCCATGCGCGCCCAGCCCGGTCGGGATGAACCGCAACACCGCGTTGGCCGTGCCGTCGAGCACCCAGAGGCCGCCCGCGTCGGAGTCGGCGATGTAGTACACCGAGCCGTCGGGGGCGAGCCTGATGTCCTGCGGCCCCATATGCGTGTGGCGGATCGGCATGTTGATGATCCGGAGCACGTGGTGCGACGGGATGTCGATCACGGCGACCCGGCCGCCGAACTCGCAGGTGAACACCGCGGTGCGGCCGTCGGGGGAGAAGTCCGCGTGATCGACCCCACCGCAGTCCGGCACCGGCGTCACGTCCCGCTGCGCCCAGGTGTGCGGGTCGTACCAGACGAGTTCCCGCCGCGCCTCGGCCACGGAGATCGCGTACTGCCCGTCCATGGTGAAGTACATGTTGTACGGGTCGGTAACCGGGATCAGCTTGCCCGGCAGGCCGGTTCGCGGGTCGAAGGGCAGCACCTGGTTGGTCAGGTCGTCGGTGGCGTACAAGGTGTTCATGTCGAATGCCGGGACGACGTGCTGGATCTCCTTGCCCACCGGGTACCGGCCGACGACGGCGAAGGTGACCGGATCGATCACCCACACGTCACCTGAGTGCGTGTGCGGCACGTAAACCAGTGGTTTCGCGGCTTTCGCCGGGTCGGCGAGCATGTCGGCGCCCGCCTCGGCATACAGGTTTCCGCGCGGTCCCGGCGGCGCGGTCGGCGACGGTGACGCCTGTGACGATGGTGGAGCGGTTGCCGGCGTCCCGGGAGCCGCCGGTCCGGACGTGCACGCGGCCGGCATCGCGAGCACCAGCACGGCCGCGACGGTGTTACGGAACCAGCCTGCCCTGCCCACCATTGCTCTTCGGTGCTTCCTCCCCGCCCTCACGGTTGCAGACGTTAGGACACGGGCGTCTCCACGGTCAGGTCATCGGACCTAGGGTCCCGAGGCGAGCAGGCACAGCCCGGCGATGACCCCGGTGAGGAAGTACCAGGCGTCGCCGAGCGAGGCGGCCGCTGCGATGCCGAGCACGAAGACGCCGATGGCGAACGGCATCCTCAGCCGGTCCTGGGGCTCGTCCACGGACCAATCGTCCCGCCCGGAGGAGTTCAGGGGAAGCCTGAAGTCGTCTTCGTTGCCACACCTCAAGCAAAAGCCGGACCGTCAGACCCGGAGCAGGTGGTCCTTCGCGCGCTGGTATTCGTCTTCGGAGATGTCACCGTGGGCACGCAGCCCGGCCAGCCGCTCCAGTTCGTCGACCCCGCTTCGGGGGGCGGGCGCCGTCGCCGCCGCTGTCGGCTCCTCGTGTGCCGCTTCTCGGATGTACTGGCGAAATGCCTGCTCCTGGCGCTGTGCGCGCCGGGCTTCGCGCTCTCCCATGCCGCGTCCGCGGGCGATGAGGTAGGCGAAGACGCCGAGGAACGGCAGGACACAGACGAGGATCACCCAACCCGCCTTGGCCCAGCCACTGAGGTCGTCGTCGCGGAAGACGTCGGCGATGACCCGGAACAGCAACATGAACCACAGGATCCAGAGGAAGAACCACAGCATGGTCAGGAACGCATTGAGCAAGGGATAATTATTCACGACAACCTCCCGTTACCGCCCCGCGCTGGTCGCTCCCGGTCGGGGTGCCGGCGTCTGCTACCGGAGACGAATCGCGCCGCGGAAATTCACGCTGGGCCCGATCGGCGCCCGTCGCACCACCTGAAACAGGTGAGATCCCCACCCTTGCTGGCGGCTCGTCCGGCGCCGGTGCGAAAGTGAATGACTCAGCGCCGTCAGCGCTTGTCTACGGGAGACGCTCAGGACTACTCATGCCGGCACAGGAAGACGCCCGCCGGCGGGTGCCCAGGATCAAGGTGGTGGTGCCCGCCGTGCCGCCCGGTTTCGTGTCCCGGCCACGACTGTTGTCGGCGCTCGACCAGGCACCGGACGCCATGGTCACCCTGGTGTGCGCGCCGGCCGGATCGGGGAAGACGCTTCTGCTCGCGGACTGGGTGCGGCGGCGTGGCCTGCCGGCCACGGCCTGGGTGTCGCTCGATTCCGACGACAACGACGACCGGCGGTTCTGGTCGGGCGTGCTCGGCGCGCTGGCCGCCTGCCCCGTGGTACCGCACGACAGCCCGATCCGTCGGTTACCGGTGCCCCACCATCCCAGCCGGGATCTGGGTTTCCTCGCCGCGGTCGTGAACGCGCTCGACGGGGCGCCGGGCCCGGTCTGGCTGGTGCTGGACGACGTGCAGGAGTTGGCCGACCCGGAACCGTTGCACGGCCTGGAAACCCTGCTACGCCACCAGCCGGCCGGGCTGCGCCTGGTGCTGGCGAGCCGGTACAACCCGCCGCTTCCACTGGCCCGTCTGCGCCTGGCCGACCAGCTCGTCGAGATCCGGGCCGACGCGCTGCGGTTCTCGCCGGAGGAAGCACGGGCGCTGCTCGAAGCCGCCGGGGTCGACCTGCGTCCCGGGCAGTTGCGGCAACTCGTGGCACAGACCGAAGGATGGGCGGCGGGACTGCGCCTGGCCGCCGTCTCGCTGAGCGAAGCCGAGGACCACGAGGCGTTCCTGGCCGAGTTCGCCGAGAACGATCGCGCGGTCGCCGAATACCTGATCGACGAGGTGCTGTCCCGGTTGCCCGACGAACTGCGCGAATTCCTGTGCACGATCAGCGTGTGCGACCAGGTGTCGGCCGGGCTCGCGCGTGCCGTGTCCGGCCGCGCCGACACCGGCCGCATGCTGGACACGCTGGAATCGAAGACGTCGCTGCTGGTGCGGGCCGGGGGTCCGGGGCACTGGTACCGGATGCATGCGCTGGTGAGGTCCTACCTGCTTGCCGATCTCACTCGGGCCACCCCCGCGCGGGCGGCCGCGCTGCACGCCAACGCCGCCGGCTGGTTAGCCGAACACGGTCATCCCGTGCAGGCGCTGGCCCACGCCGGGCGGACGGGGGATTCCGCCCAGGTCGCGGCGCTGCTGCGGCGCCAGGCGGTGCCGCTGATCACCTCCGGCGAGCACGAGGTCCTGCGCCGCGCGCTGACCGACCTCGGCGAAGGGCTCCTCGCCGAGGACCCGCTGTTCGCCCTCGTCTCCGCGGCGCTGCAGCTGGAGTGTGGCCAAGCGGAGGCCGCGGCGCTGCACCTGGCGCACGCCGAAGCCGCCTGGCCCGAGCGGCCGGCCCCGGAGCTGGAATCGCTGCGGCGGCTCGTGCACTCGCGTCAGGCGCTTGTCGGCGGGGACGTCGAGGAGATGCTGCGCACCACCGACCCGCTCGCGGCCGGGACCGCGACCGCACTTGACGCGTCGGCGATGCTGCACCGCGGTGCCGCGCTGCTCGCGGCGGGGCGGCTGGAGGCGGCGGAGAAGCAGGTGAGCGGTGCGCTGGCGGTGGCGCGCGAGCACGGGCAGCACTACGTCGCCACTCAGTGCCTGGCCACACTGGGAATGCACGCGGCGGCCGTGGGCGACTTCCCGTTGATGTCCGAGCTGGCCGGGCGGGCCGACGAAGAAGCCACGGCACACGGCTGGCAGCGGACACTCGCCGGAGCGGAGGCCTGCGTGCTGCTGGCCTACGGTGCGCTGCTCGCCGCGGACCCGGGTGATTGCCTGCGGCAGGTCAGGCGGGCGGCAGCGTTGTCCGAGGATGCGATCCCCAGGCCCCAGACCCCCTTGGCGATCGACACCGATGCCCTGCCCGCGAACCGCGGCCTGCACCTGCTTGTCGGCGTCCTGGCCGGGATCGCCCGGTTCGAGACGGGAGCGTGGCCGGCCGGCCTCCGGCAGATCCATGACGCGCGGGTGGCCGTCGGCGGGGGGCGGCTGTCCCCGATGCCGGCCGCGCTGTGCGCGGTGCTGGAACATCGCGCGGCACTGCGGTTCGGCTGGACCGAGGACGCCCAGGAGACGCTGGCGTGGAGCCGGAACTCGATCCCGGGTAGCGGTGAGGCGGCGCTGATGCGGGCGAGCGCGCACCTCGCGCTGGGCCGGCACGTCTCCGCCGGCAGGATGATCCGGCCGCTGCTCGACGGTTCCGTGCCCGCGGTGCTGCCGTGGTCGCCCGTGGCGGGCTGGCTGGTGGAGGCCGAGGTCGCGCTGCTGGCGGGGGAGCGCGCGCGGGCCGTCCGGGCGTTGCGGAAAGCCCTGGCCAAGGCCGGGCCCATGGGCGTGCGGTATCCGCTGGTGTTCGCCTCCGCGGCGGTCGTCGGCCTGCTCACCAGCCAGCGCGGGAGGCTCGGCGACTCCGACGCCTTCGCCGCCGAGGTGCTCGCCGCCCGCCGGGCGCTGAACATCCCGGAGATCCCGGCGCCGCTGACGAAACGGGAACGCAACGTGCTGCGCCTGCTGCCGACCCTGCGGTCCCTGGACGAGATCGCCGAGGACCTGACCGTGTCACCGAACACCGTGAAGACGCACGTCCGCTCCATCTACGCGAAGCTCGGCGTCCGACGGCGTCGCGAGGCCGTCACCGTCGCATTGGAACAGGGGTTGCTGGAGAACCTCCACACCGAGGTTTGAGAATTCAAACGGGTCGTTCGGCCTGATTCCGGGGGACCGTGTGCCCTTAGGCGGGTGGGCCGGCCGAACCTACTCTCTCCGGCATGCGAGGCCCAGCGCCCAGCGCTGCACCGGATTCGCGGTGGCGGATCCCGCACGGCAAGATCGTCGCGCCGCGCGTCCCCACCACCTTCGTCCGGCGAAAACCGCTCCGCGACCTCCTCGACCAGGCCGTGGCGACCCCGGTCACCACCATTTGCGCGCCCGCCGGCTACGGCAAGACCCTGCTGCTGGCGGACTGGATCGAAACGACCGGCGAGTCGGACAAGGCATGGGTTTCCCTCGACGCCGCCGACGGCGAACCGAGCCGGTTCTTCGCCGGGGTGCTCGGTGCGATTCGCGAGTGTGCGGCGGTGCCCGACGGGCACCGCCTGCGGGACCTGGTGGTGCCCGGAGACGGCGACCTCACCGGTTTCGTCGCCGAGCTGGGCGACGCGTTCGACACCCTGCCCGGCCGGCTGTGCCTGGTCCTCGACGACGTGCAGGAGATTTCCGGCACGCGGACCTTGCACGGGGTCGAGATGCTGATCAGGCATCAGCCCGCGGCGTTGCGGCTGGTGCTGTCCAGCCGCTTCGACCCGCCGCTGCCGCTGGCCCGGTTGCGGGTGCAGGGCCGGCTGCGGGAGATCCGCGCGCACCATCTGCGGTTTTGTGTGGAGGACGCGGACAAGTTGTTGGAGGCGACGGGGGTCTCTCTCACCAACGACCAGCTCTCCAGGCTCATCGCGCAGACCGACGGCTGGGTGGCCGGGCTTCGGCTGGCGGCGCGGTCGTTGCGAGAGGTAGCGGACATCGATGCCTTTCTCGCCGACTTCGCCGCCGACGACCGCGCCGTCGCCGACTTCCTGATGGGGGAGGTGCTTGCCCGGCTGCCGGAAGCGACGCGGGAGTTCCTGCGCGTGATCAGCGTGTGTGAAGAGGTTTCGCCGCTGCTGGCCGAAGTGTTGTCCGGGCGGGACGACGCCGGGGCGGTGCTCGACGCACTGGAGCGGGACAGCTCGCTGGTGATGGGGACCGGCCGCGACCGCCACTGGTACCGCATGCACCCGTTGCTGCGTGCGTACCTGCGCAGTGACCTCGACCGGCAGCAACCCGGCCTCGCCGCGAACCTGCACCGGGTCGCGGCGTCCTGGTTCGCCGCCGAGCAGCCGCGTAAGGCGCTCCACCATGCCATGCGGGCCGACGATCGGGACACCGTGCGGGAGCTGGTCCGCCAGCACGGCCTGGCCCTGTTGCTCAGCGGCGATCACCTGCTCGTCCGCCAGGCGCTCTCGGCCATCGGGGTGAACCGGTCGGTCGACGAGGGGTGGCTGGCCCTGATCTCGGCGCTCACGCACCTGGAGGCCGGCGAGTTCACCGCGGCGGGTGCGAACCTGGTGAAAGCCGGGCGCGCGTGCGAGGTCACGCCATTGCTGCGGCTGGTCACGTCGACCTACGCGCTGGCCCGTGGCCATTCGGCGCAGGTCGAACTGGGGAACCCCGCCAGCGTCGCGCCCACCCGGCCGGACCTGCCCGCGCGGGTGGGACCCGGTCTGGAAGCCTGGGCGCGGCTGGCCACCGGCTGGGCCCTGATCGAGGCCGGCGAGCCGGACCGCGCCCGGACCCAACTGGACGCGGCGCAGCGGCTGGCCGGCCGGCCGGACCTCGACTATCTGGCCATGCACTGCCGGACCGCGCAGGGCGCGGTGCACTGGACGGCGGGTCGATACACGGCGATGGCGGCGGCCTGTGCCGAGTCGGTGGCGATCGCCGACCGGCATGGCTGGCGCCGGTCGCCGTGGCTGGCCATCGGGCACGTGATGCTGGGCTACGCGCGGCTGCTGCGCCTGGACCCGGCGGGTGCGCGGGAACAGGCGGCGCAGGCGTGGGCCGTCCTCGACCGGGCGTCGGACCCGAGGCTGCGTTACCTGAGCCGGGCGGTCGAGGGTGCAGCGCTGTTCGACACCGGTCGCCGGGAGGCCGGGCTGCGCCTGTTGCGCTCGGCCCGCCATGAACTCGCCGACGTGGCCCTGATGCCGGAACTGGCGGTCACCGCGGCGCTCATCGAGTACCGCTCCGCCCTGTTGCTCGGCCAGGAGACGACCGCCCGCGAGGTCTTCCAGTGGGCGAAGCAGCGGGCGGACTTCCCCGCGGAACTGTCGTTGATGATCGCCTGGGCCCGGTTCGCCCGGGGCGAGACGGGATCCGCCGAGCGGGCGCTGGAACCGGTGCTGGACGCGTCCGTGCGCACGACCCGGCTCGAGGGCTGGCTGCTCAAGAGCGCGATGGCCATCTCGTCGGGGCGGCGGACGATCGCCCGCAGCGCGCTGGACAACGCGGTCTGGCTGGCCGAGCCGGAGACGGTGATGCGCCCGTTCGCACAGGCCGATCCCGCCGCGCGCCAGTTGCTCGTGGAGCAGATCGGGGGTTTCGGTGGGTGTGACGCCTTTGCCACGACCGTCCGGCGTGCACTGTCCGATATGGATGGTGAGCGGTCGGCGAGCACGTTGACCGCACGGGAGAACGCGGTGCTGGGCCGGCTCAGCCTGCAGCGGTCGCTGGACGAGGTGGCGGTCGACCTGTCGGTTTCGGTGAACACGATCAAGACTCATGTCCGGGCCATCTACGCCAAGCTCGGCGTGAACAACCGGCGCGCCGCGGTAGCCGCCGCCCGTGAACGCGGGCTGGCCTAGTGGTCCGTGGGAATTCTGTTCAGGTGTCGGTGATGATGCACTTTCGCGGCAGACGCTAAACGTCGATTCGTGCCGAACACCACCAGCCACGCCGGGTTCGCTCACAGCGCACGGGATGCGTCGACACCGCCTTGGGCAGCGCGCCGGCCGGCACGATCGCGCCCGCGTCGACCATGTCGTATCGCACTCGCAGGCCGGTCACGGTCGGCCGCACGCGGGTCAGCATGGGAATCTCGTTCACCAGCGTCAACCGGAGGATCACGCTGTGCAGCACCGCCCGGAGCAGTTCGGCGTCTGTCGCACCCGTTACGTCGAAGGAGACGGTCGCCGTGGCGGGAAGGACCGTGCGGCCCAGGAAACTGCCGACCAGTGCCCGCACCGCCTCCGCGACACACTCTTCCCGGGTCGGAGCCCATGCCTCGATTCGAAGGTCCGCGCGGTGCAATCGCCGGCCGGTCCGGCCGGGCCTGGACTCATCGGGTTTGCCCGTGGTCACAAGGAAAAGCGTCGAATTCGCCCGCCTCGCCGGCACCACCCTGGCGGGGTGGTTCGAGCCTGGTCACCAAGAGTCCACAGTGGATACTCACGGTGATTTCGCGTTGCCTCATCTCACCCCGCACAGGCGAGGAATCCAGGTGAGGGGTGCGCGAGGCTGGGACGGGCTACGGCAGGGTGATGGTGCCGGGCAGCAGCAAGGAGGTAGGCCGGTGCCCCAGGAGAGCTTTTACGAATTCCGGGTGCAGGGGCGCCTCTCCGAACAGGCCCGGCATGCCGTCGGCGATTTCAGCGAAATGCAGATCATGCCCGCCCCGCCCGAGACGATCATCTACGGTTCCGTCTCCGACGAGGCACGCCTGCACGGGATCCTCCTGCTGCTGGAAGACCTCGGCCTGCACATCGTGTCCCTGCACCAGATTCCCGATCTTCCCGCTCAGCGGGAAGAGCCTTGAGACCTACGGCGGTGCGGGCTTCGGCACCGGCGATCTCCGGGTGCCGGTTTTGATCTCTTTTTCGTCTCCGGCCCGGGCGCAGGTCGCTTAGCGGACCTCAATTTGTCACCGGAACGTCTTCCGCTGGCCGATATCGGTGGCTAGCGTGGTCCGGTCCACAAGACGTGCCTTCGACAAGGAGACGAGGCGATGAGACCGAGTCTGGCGACTGGGCTGCGCAGGGTCACCGGCGCCGCCGGGGCGGCACTGGTGACGGCGGGCATGCTCACCGCGGGGGGCGTGGCCACGGCCGCCCCGGCGGCCGCGGCACCGAGCACCTGCCACCTGGGCAACGGTGTGGAGCACGTGATCAACATCGTGTTCGACAACGTGCACTTCTTCCGGGACAACCCGAACGTCCCGTCCGACCTCGAGCAGATGCCACACCTGCTGAACTTCCTCAAAGGCAACGGAACCCTTCTGTCCAATGTGCACACTCCATTGATCGCGCACACGGCCGACGACAGCCTGACCATTTACACCGGTCTCTACGGCGACCGGCACGGCCAGCCCGTGTCGAACTCCTACAAGACCTACAACCCGGACGGCTCGACCGATCCGGCCGGGTCCTTCGCCTATTGGACCAGCCCTGTCTTCGACACGGCGAGCACGCCGAACCCCGGCCACGACACCGCGCCGACGATGGTCTACTCGGACACCGTTCCGGCGAAGCCGGGTGCCACGCGCCAGACGCCCGCACCCTGGGTGCCGTTCACGCGGGCGGGCTGCTCGGTGGGCGACTTCTCCACGGCGAACATGGTGCTGGAGAACACCAAACTCGACCTGCCGTCGGTGTTCGGGGCGAACTCGCCGGAGGTCGCGCAGTACAACGCGGACCCGTCCTCGTTCAAGGACGCCGAAACCGCGGACTACACCGGTGTCGCCGTGCACTGCGCACAGGGAGCCGCCACCTGTGCGGACGCCAAGGCCGTGAAATTCGGCCAAAGCGAGCCGTCACCCAGTGCCGTCGACGATGTGCTGCCGACCGAACCCGGCGGCTACGCCGGACACCAGGCGCTGTTCGGCGCGAAATACGTCGCACCTGGTTTGGGGGCCGGCACGCCTTCGTTGTCGCGCAACGGTTATCCGGTCACCGATGCGGCGGGTCGCCTGACCGACCTCGACGGCAAGCCGATCATCAACGGCTTCTCGGGCACGGCGGGTTTCCCAGGCTTCAGCCCGACCGCCTCGCAGTCGCTGGCCTACCTGGCCGACATGCAGGAGAGCGGAATTCCGGTGACCTACGGCTACATCTCGGACCTGCACGAGCGCAAGGCGGGCACGAGCGGGTGCACCACCGCCGGGGCCACCGGCACCGGGTTCGCGCTCGGACCGGGCGACAGCTGCTATGTCAGCAACGCGGCGGCCTACGACCAGGCGTTCGCGAAGTTCTTCGATCGGCTCGCCAAGGCCGGCATCACGCCGAAGAACACCCTGTTCGTGATCGGCGCGGAAGAAAACGACCAGTTCGCCGGCGCCAACGTGGGCCGGGCCATCGCCCCAACCCCCGAGGGATGCGACGGCGTGACCACCCCGTGCCACTATGCCGCGGGCGGTGAACTAGCCACGAACATCAACGGCCTCCTCTCGAATACGGCGAGCAGCGCCACGAAGTTCGACATCGAGCCGCAGGGCGCCGCGGTCTACGTGCACGGGCAGCCGGACGCGAACGACCCGGCGGTGCGCCGGCTTCAGCGGGACACCGCGGCCATGACGGCGAACGATCCCTACACCGGCGTGAACGGCGAGAACGTCGTCAACTACCAGGCCGGCGCACTGGAGCAGCGAGTGCTGCACATGCAGAGCGCGGACCCGTTGCGGACCCCGACCTACACGATCTTCCCCAGACCCGACTACTTCTTCAGCACGTCGGGCCCGGACGTCGGCGTCCAGCCTCAGTTCGCCTGGAACCACGGCTACTACAGCCCGAACATCGACATCACCTGGGCCGGTATTGCCGGGCCCGGCGTCGCCGCCCGCGGCATCGACGGGCCGGGGCCGGCCGAGGGCAACGAGTCGCACGACCCGAACTCGACGCACACCGTGCCGGAGGCGAGCGCGGTGGGTACCTGGGTGGAAGAGGCCGACCTGCGGCCGACCCTGATGTATCTGACCGGTCTCGGCGACGACTACCAGACCGACGGACGGGTGATCAGCCAGATCCTGGCGAAGCGCCCGGCCGCGCTGGCCGCGACCGAGCGGCTGGGCGCCGTTTACCAGCAGCTCAACTCGAGCGTCGGCGCGTTCGCCACGGACACGCTGATCGCCGACAGCGCGGCCTTGGCGAGTGGCTCGTCCGGCCACGACCAGAAGTTCCAGCGTGAGCAGGCACAGCTGCTGCACCTGGCGGAGGCGCGGGATACCTTGGCTGCCGAGATGAAGGTGCTGCTGGCCAAGGCCGCCGCGGGCAACACGCCTTCGAAGGGCGAGGTGACCTCGCAGCTGGCGCGGGCCGATGCCCTGCTCGGGCAGGCGAAACGGCTCGCTTCCGCCTGACGGCCCCCCCGCGGCGGCCGGTGTCCCGGCCGCCGCGGGATCCGGACAGCCATCGAGGAGTGCATGAGTGCGGAGTTCGTGCCGAATTTCGACAGTAACGGGTCACTCATGCCGGTCCGGTCTTGCGTCTCGCCGTGGTGGCCGTCAGGTAGCGGGCCGGTCGGCGAAGACGCCGTGCAGCATTCCAGTGGCCTGCCCGATCTCGATGAGATACCCGTCCGGGTCACGGAGATAGCATCGCAACTCTGCCTTGCGGTCGATGGGCTCGGTGAGAAAGTGCCCGCCTTTCGCGCGGGCGTCGGCATAGAATGCGGCGATATCGGCCACCCGGACGTTGAGGAATGCCGATACCGGGTCGCCAGGCTCGGGCGGGGTCAGGACGACGTCCGGCTTGTCCGGTGTGGGCCCACCGCCGGGATTCATGATGATCCAGCTGTTGGCGATCCGGACGATGGCGGGGTTTTCCTCCAGCACGACCTGCCCGCCGAAGATGTCGGCGTAGAACTTTCGCGAAACCGCGACGTCGCGGACGGTCAGGAAGTGCGTCACCACCAGCCCGTGCCGCGGTGCCGGCATGTCGTCGTGGTCGGTCACGGCGCCTCCCTATGGTCGTGTGCCCGCGAGCCGCTGTTCGTCCAGGCGATGCGGATCGACCTCCAGGGCGGCGCGGTCCCAGCCGCCCAGCTCCGCGGCGGCCGCGTAGGTCGTTTCCAGGAATTCGGTCAGCACGTCGTCCGGGTTCGGCGCCCCCGCCACCACCTCGTACGGGAGCACGAACTCCTGTAGGTCGCGGTCGTAGAACGCCTCGGACGGGCTGACCGGACGGTCGGCGAAGCCGGCGGGTTCGGGGTAGGCATACGCATAGAACATACCTTCCTCGCCGCCGGGCCAGAACCCGCAACTGGACACCTCGTGCGAGTAGGCCTCGATCGCCGCCCAGTGCGGGAAGTTGGGGACGCCACCGGGGTGCGGCGGAGCCTTGCGACCGGAGAACCTGGTGCAGGCGAGATCCATCGCGCCCCAGAACAGGTGCACCGGGCTGACCTTTCCGGCGAACTCCGACCGGAACTGGGCCATCACGCGGTTCGCCTGCAGAAGCTGTTGCCAGAACAGATGCGCCGCGTCCGGGTCGTAGCTCGCGTGCTGGTAATCCTCGGGGAACGGGATGGCCGTCGGGACCTCGTTGGGACTGGGCCACATCCTGGTCTGGATGCCCAACTCGTGCAGCGTGTCCATGACCTCGGTGTAGAACCGCGCCACCGGTTGCGCGACCAAAGCCAGCTGCCGGACAGCTCCGTCACTGGTGCGGATGCGCAGCAGATGATCGGTGAAGTCGAACTCGATGTCCAATGCCTTGTCCAGGTAGGGAATTGTCGAAGTGGTCAACCCGCGCGGGGTGACATAGACCGTAACCTCCCACCAGTGATTGACCAAGGGCGCATGGGCGAGCCGGACCTTGCCGACGATTTGAGTCCACATGTGCAGCGTGTCCCGGGTCTCGGCCCAGTCCGAGACCCGCAGCCGCGGCCACCCCATCCGCTGTGCCTGCTGATCGGTCATCATGGCTCCCACAACGACAGCCGGTGCTTGCCACCAACCAGTGTCCTATCGCTTCCTGCGACAGCAAACCCCACGCCGACGGTGAATGCCGATCGTGACCGAACCAGTGTGCCGCGTAAGCGTTACCTGTCCGTCTACTGTGGATCGCCGATGGCCCAGGACAGCTCCTGCCCGGCCAGGAACTCCAGGAAATCCGCCGGGTCGACGGCCTGAGCGGGCGCCAGCACACCCGGTTCGGCGCTGCTCGCCAGCCGCTGGGCGGCCTCGACTGCGATCACCGCCGTGGTGCCATAGGTGTCGGTGCCCCGTACAACTCCCCGGACCGCCTCGCGGTCGTGGCGTACCGCGTCGACGACGTAGGTGAATCGTTGCGCGACACGGTCCTTCTCCGCGGGGCCCTCCGCGAGGGTTTCGATGACCTCCGGTGCAATCGTGCCCAGGCGCGCGCCGAGTCTCGCCTCGCCGAGGCTTTCGACGTGGCGCGCACAGACGTGCCGGGGAATCGTGATGACCTCCACGAGGGGCATCTTCGTCATTTCGGTCGGCTCGGCCTGCCCGGGGAAGGTGATCGAGTGGCTCCGGGCCGGAATTCCCGGAGCCCAGTCGCCGCCGGAGTAGGTGAGACCGCCCGAGACGAACGCGTCTGCCGTGGCCAGTGCGGAGCGCAGGGACCCCCGGGACGGGCCTCCGCCACCCACGATGAGGTGGCCGGTGGTGATCTCGGCGATCGGACCGGCCTGTTCGGCGAGCAGGTGCGCGAGCAGGTCGACGGGCAGGCAGCCGTCGTTGGCGGCGGGAAGCACGCTCACTCCGGCCCGCTCGGCATCCGTGGCGAAGCGGTCGAAGATTTCCTTGACGTACAACTGTTCTCCGGCGGTGTCGACGTAGTGGCACCCGGCCTCGATCGCGGCGGCGACCACCGCCTGGCCCGAGCCGGTGAACGGGCCGGCGCAGTTGATGACCGCGTCGCAGCCGGTGAACGCTTCGACGAGGGCGGCGTGGTCGTCGAGCGGGGCGATTCGTTGCTCGGCGCCGGTGAGGCCCACCGCGTCGGCGGCCCGGCGCAGGCGCCCCGCGTCCCGGCCGACGAGAACAGCCGGCGTTCCCCGCCGGGACAGTTCGGCGAGAACGAGCTTGGCCTGGTAGCCACTGGCGCCGTAGACAGAGATAAGCAAGTCGGTCTCCCGTTCACGAAGAAAGCCGGATATTCCGGCACATTCGAACGGTATGCCCGGCCTGCTGGACTTCCTATGCGTATACGTCTCGGTCTTTTGCTTGATCGTCTTTGCGCCGGTGCAGCGGCGATACGCTGGCTTGGTGGATGTGCTCTCCGACGCGATCACCGCGATGCGCACCGGCCGGCCGCACGCGGCGCGGGTGCGGCGGCGGATGCCGTTCGGGCGGCGGTTTTCCGCCGTCGACGGCGCTGGGTTTCATGTCGTGCTGCGGGGAACCTGCTGGCTGTTCCCGCCCGACGGTGAGCCGGTCGCCCTCGCCCCCGGCGAGGTGGTGTTCCTTCCCCGGGGTTGTGCGCACGGCCTGGCCGACGGCCCGCGGACTCCACTCGCCGACGCACCCACGGCGCCGACCGAGCCCGAGCCTGCCGACGGGGAACAGCCGGGCGACACGCTCATGATCTGCGGCGGCTACCTGCTGGACCGCACCCGCGCGCATCCGCTGCTGGACGAGCTGCCCGAGGTGGTCCACCTGCCCGCCCGCGCTGGGCGGCACCCGGAACTCCGGGCCGCGCTGGACCTGCTCGACGCCGAGCTGGCGCGGGTCCGGCCCGGCGCCGACGGGATGGTGCCCGCCCTGCTGGATGTGCTGCTGCTGCACATGTTGCGGGCGTGGTTCGAGGAACGGGCCGCCGACGGTGCGGCCGGCTGGGCCGCCGCGTTGCACGACCCGGCCGTCGCCGCGGCGCTCGCCGCGATCCACGGAGAGCCGGACCGGCCGTGGACCGTGGCCGAACTGGGGGCGCGGGCCGGGCTTTCCCGGGCGGCCTTCGCCCGCCGGTTCACCGCGCTGGTCGGCCGGCCGCCGCTGGACTACCTGACCTGGTGGCGGTTGACGCTGGCCGCGCGGCTGCTACGCGAATCGGAGACGCCACTGGGCGGGGTGGCCCGCCAGGTCGGTTACACCTCGGAGTTCGCCTTCGCGCATGCCTTCAAGCGGCGGTACGGCCAGCCGCCGGGCCGGTTCCGGCGATCGGTGCGGTGATCAGCGGTCGGACAGCTCGCCGGTGGCGTCTCGCCCGGCCTCGGTGACGCGGCGCAAGAAGTTCTGTACCAGCTCGAGTTCGGCCTCGGTGTAGTCGGCGCAGATCTCGTCGAGTTTGGTGTTCATGCCCGCGTAGAGGCGGAACACCTCCCCGCTGCGCCCGCGCAGCGCGCGTACGCCGACCGCCCGCCGGTCGGTCGCGTCCGGGTCGCGCTCCCGCACGATCCAGCCGCCGCGTTGGAGCCGGTCGAGGATACCGGTGACGGTGGCGGGATGCAGCCCGGCCCGCCGGGCGAGGACGCTCGGGCTGAGTGGGCCGTACCGGCCGATCAGCTCGAGGCAGTCGAGATCGACGTCCTTCAGGTCGAGGCGCCCGCTCACCTGGTGGTTGAGCAGCGAGAGCTGGTTGCGCACCTGGCGCAGCGACTCCTTCACCGCGGTGGTGATCCGCCTTCGCCGCCGCGCTTCGTCCGAGCCGCCCGGCGATACGAGATTCATATGCGATGCACCTCATATGGTTCGAACTTCGACCATAACTGTAACGCGGAACGGGAGGTACACCGCGACGCCGGTGCGCGCTCAGACCTGAGGTGGCCGCCAGTGCGGGTGGTTCTCCAGCGCGACGAGCAGGCACCGGGTGCACGGCGGGCCGGCAGTGAGCGTGACGAAATCGACCTTGCCCGGCTCGATGGGCATCCCGCAGAAGGCCTTCAGCGGGGCCGGATCGGCGCTTGCGGGCGGCAGCGGAACGACGTGAACGATCTGGTCGGTGCGGCCCGCGATCCGGCCGCTGGGCAGGACGACGCCCACGCGGATCCGCGCCGCGGCGAGGCCGGGCCCGACGGGGTCCGGGTCGTTGTTTTCCGCGGTCTGCGGCGGTTTTGGCGTGATACAAGCGACCTCTTGCCGGCGAGTCGGCGGGCTCGCCCGGTCGCGTTCCCTGGCAGCTTTCGCGTCTTCGCCGTCGCGGAAGTCCGTCACGGTAGCGTTATCGGCACGAACGGTGATCAACAAAAGCGATCGCGGAGTTTTTCGAGCCCGGGCACTACGACCTGGCGCGGCCGGCGAGTGTGGCGGCGACCTCGCGGAAGGCTTCGACGAGTGCGCTGACCGCGGGGGAATTGCTGTTCTCCCGGGTGGCGAGGCCGATCGTGCGGGTGATGGCGGGTTTGATGGGAAGCAGGCGGACGCCGGGGAATCCGTCGATGGGTGGCCGCGGTACGAGGGTGACGGCCAGACCGGCCGCGACCAAGGTCATCTGGGTGAGGAAGTCGTCCACGACGTGCCGGATCTGTGCCTCGACACCGTGGCGGCGCATGGCCTGGAGTTGAACTTCGTGGCCGTCGGTGCCGGGGCGGCAGGCCGTCCACACGTCGTCCTGGACCAGATCCAGCGTGACGACGTCCCGGTCGGCGAGGGGATGCTCGGCGCTGACGGCCAGTACGACGTCGTGCACGACGAGCGGTTCGAGCCGGATACGGGCGGGCACGCGGATCGGCAGGGTGGACCAGTTCTCGACCAGCACCGCGTCGAGTTCTCGGTTGCACAGCGAGGGAAGCAGGTCGATGGGCTCTCCGCTGCGTGTGCTCGGCACGACTTCCGGGTGCCGTTCAGCCACGATACGCAGCGCGGGTGCGACAAGCGGGCCGAAGCCGCTGTTGACGGCGCCGATCCTGATCGGCCCGGTGACTCGTCCGTGAAGTGTGCCCAGTGCGTGCTCGGCTTCGTCGATCGCCGCGGTGACCTTGCGGGCGGCTTGTGCGGCGATCCAGCCCGCGGTGGTCAGCCGCACCCCGCGGCCGTCCGGCTCGACGAGCGGTGCCCCGGCTTCGCGCTCCAGTTTCCGGATCTGCTGCGTCACCGCCGGGCCGGTCACGTGCAGGGCCGCGGCGGCCGCACCGACCGAACCGTGCTGGGCGACGGCGTCCAGCACGCGAAGACGCTCCCAGTTCAACACCTAAGCAATACTAATCAAAAAATCGGAAAAATAGTAATTTGTGCTGCTGGTACCGGCTTAGCAGAGTGGAGTGGTGACGGTTTCGACGCTTGCTCCTGTGCGATTGGGTTTCGGGCCTGCGGCTGTGGTGCTGGGGGCACTGTCGCTGTCGGCGTCTTCGGTGCTGATCGTGCTCGCGGGGACGTCGTCGGTGACCACGGCCTTCTGGCGCTGCTTCTTCGCCGTGGTGCTGCTCGCCCCGTTACTGGTACGGGAGATCCGGCGGCATGGGCGGCCCGATGGCCGCACCGTCGTGTCCGGGCTGCTCGCCGGGTTGTGCCTGGGCGCGGATTTCCTGATGTGGAACATCAGCATCGGGGACGTGGGTGCCGGGATCTCGACGGTGCTGGTCAACATGCAGGTGGTGCTGTTCCCGCTCCTGGTGCGGTTCGTGACCGGTGTCCGGCTCCCGCGGCGCTTCGTGGTGGCGCTGCCGGTTCTGCTGGCCTCGGTCACCCTCGCCGGCGGGCTGGTGGGTCCGACTCCCGTGGGGGAGAACCCGTTGCGCGGCACGGTTCTCGCGCTCGCGGCGGCACTCGGGTACTCCGGTTATCTGTACTTCAACCGGGGCAGCGGGGTCCGGTCGCCACGGCATTTCGTGACGCCGGTCTTCCTGGCCAGTGCTTCGGCGGGAGCGCTCGCCGCGGTCGTGGGCGTCATGACCTCGGGGATCGGGGTCGACCTCCCCATCCGGGCATGGATCGCGCTCGCGTTCGTGGCGTTGACCGGGCAGGCACTGGGCTGGCTCCTGATCGGCTGGGGTCTGCCGCGGCTGGCGCCGGCGCTGTCGTCGGCACTGCTTCTGCTGCAACCGATCGGCGCGGAACTCCTCGCGATCGCCGTACTCGGCCAGATCCCGACCGCACTGCAAGTCACCGGTTGTGTCCTGGTACTCGTGACCGTCTGGCTGCTCGCACGCGGTGGCGCCGAACGAACGGCTTCTCGGGCGTGAGTCCTGCCGGGTCCGTACGCCGCGATCAGACCGACCGGTTAGTCGCAATGGCGCAGACCATACGGCCGAACGGGTGAGGTTTGGCTGACGGAAATCCGCGTCTTGCCGTGAAAGATCGTCCGAAAATAATCTTCTGGCTATATTTTCACCCGTGGGCTTCGTCGCTGCGTTTTCCCTGTTCAACGATGTTGGTACGGCCGCGTCCACCATCGTCGGCATCTGTGGCGCCATAACGGCGGTGGGCGCGCTGGCCAGGGCCGCCGGGGCGAGCCGTCGGCGGGCGCGCGCCCGCGCGCTCAAGATCTCGTGGCAGGTCGGGTCACGGGCGGAGCAGACCGGTGCGCTGGCGTTGAACGAGTCGAAGACGACCTTCGAAAACGTGGTGCTGACCGTCGCATGCGGCATTCACGGCCGCGAGGTGCGGCAGGACCTCGGCCTGCTGCGCGCCGGTCAGGACTATCTCTGGGCGAGCACGGTGGTTCACGAGTCGTTAAGATCAAGAAAGGTTGATCATGGGCTAGACCAGGGAAACGGTGCTTCGCACGACAGGAGGCCGCATGGCGTACAGGTCACCTTCCGCAACGGCAGAAGGTACTGGTTCCGCGACGACAAGCGGGTCGAGCGCGTGAAGTCCCTGGTGATCTGGGCGGAGCAGACCCGCGCGAAGACGCTCGCCCGCTACTTCGGGCAGTGGAGCCCGTTCCATCGCTCCTACCCGGTCTCGGTCAAGGTGCAGCCGTTCGAACGGACCGAGGCGCTCGAGCACGCGTTCATGCGGCTGGCGGAAACCGGCGATCCGCCGCGGGGCCACGAGGTGCCCGACGTCGTCGTGGGGCCACACGACTGGATCGGCCGGGTCGCCCGCGACGAATCGGTGGTCGAGCCGCCCCTCAACCCGAAGTGGGTGCGCCCGATATCGCCGTCCGCCCTGGAGGCGCTGAGCAGGAACGACCGGTTGTACGCCATACCGTACGTCTTCGACAGCGTGGCGTTGATCCGTAACAACGCGCTCACCGGGCCCGGCCCCATGCCCACGAGCCTGGCCGAGGCCGTCGCCGCCGGGGAGAAAGCCCTCGAAGCCAAGGGAATCGAGGACGGCAGTGCGCTCGCGCTTCAGGTCGGCGCGCCGGACGCACACGGCAACGCCGGCGACCCGTTCCACATGTGGCCGCTGTTCGCCAGCTTGGGTGGCTCGTTCTTCGGGTTTCGCGGGCAGGAATCGGGTGCCGGCTCCTTCGACGACATCTCCCGCTGGCGGGAGTCCTTTGTGGACGCGTTCGTGCGGCTTGCCGAACTGGGCTGCGCGCCGGACGGGAAGGGCGTCTTGCGTCCCACGCTCGGGCGGGCGGAGGCGCTGGAGTTGTTCCTGTCGGGGCGCGCGCCGTTCTTCGTCTGCTCGTCCCGTGGCCTCGCCGCGATCCGGGACCGGAAACTGGACGTCACCGTGGGTGTCGTCCCACCCGCCGGGGACCAGCCGGCGCAGCCGATGGTCTCGGTGTACGGCATGTACATCTATCGCGACGCGCCGAACCTGCCCGCCGCCCGCGACCTGTTGACCAGCTACGTTTCCCAGCCGCGCGCGGGCCTGGACCTCAACCGGTTCCAGCAGCTCGTGCCGGTGCAGGACGAGGCCATGTCCAAGATCGGCGAGCGCGACCCGGTCCTGCGGCCCTACGTCGAACAATGCCGCAGGGGCCTGCACATGCCGTCGTGGCCGGAGATGCGTGAGGCGTGGCAACTCGTCGGCCGCGCGCAGTACGAGGTGCTCGCGGGCGACGGTGGCGATCCGCGTGAGCTGGCGGCGGTCACCGCCGAGCGGGGATGGGAGCTGCTGCGGCAGGCGCGCGGAGCGTGACCTGACCTTGCCGTCGCGGGCTGTGGGTGGCCCGGCGGGGCCAAAGTCGCCCGCATTTCTGTGCCGCGGGGCCGGAGTTGACCGCGCCGGGTGGCCCGGGTCGCGGCGCCTGCCGCAGGCTGGGCGCATGGCTGCGCGAGTCCTGGTGATCGGTACCGGCTTCGCCGGTTTCTTCTGCCTGCGAACCCTGGCGCGACGGCTGCCCGCCGAGGCGGCCGAGCTGGTGGCGGTGAACCCGTCCGACTACATGCTGTACGTGCCGTTGCTGCCGGAGGTCGCGGGCGGAGTCCTCGACCCGAGGAACATCGCCGTGTCGCTCCGGACCGAACTGCCCCGGACCCGGCTGGTGCTGGGGGCCGCGACCGGCGTGGACGTCGGGAGCCGCACCTGCGGGATCGTCGATGCCGAGGGGCGTGAGCGGACCCTGGACTGGGACCGGCTCGTGGTCACCTGCGGTGCCGTCACCCGGTTGCTGTCGGTGCCGGGAGTCGAGGAACACGCCAGGGGATTCAAGAACATCGCCGAGGCACTCTACCTGCGGGACCACATTCTCGCGCAGGTCGAACTCGCGCCGCACGAGCAGGACCCGGTCGAGCGGATGGCGCGGACGACCGTGGTCGTCGTCGGTGCGGGCTACACCGGCAGCGAGCTCGCCGCGCAGATCGCGCTCCTGGCCAAGGAAGCGGTGCGCCACAACCCGGAGATGCGGGAAGACGAGATTCGCGTCCTCGTGCTCGACCTCGCCGACCGGATGCTGCCCGGCCTCGACCCGAGGCTGTCTGCGCCCGCCGAGCAGGCGTTGCGCAGCCACGGCATCGATGTGCGGCTCCGCACGACCGTCACGGAGGTGACACCGACATCCGTCCAGCTCTCCGACGGCCAGGAGATCGCCACGCGGACCGTGGTGTGGTGCGTCGGCGTGCGGCCCGACCCGCTGATCGACTCGATGGGACTGCCGACGCGGCAAGGGCGGCTCACCGTCGACGAGCACCTGCGGGTTCCCGGGTACGACGGCGTGTTCGCCGCCGGGGACGCCGCCGCAGTGCCCGATCCCGGGCGTCCGGGTGACATTACGCCGATGACCGCGCAACACGCGCAGCGGCAGGGCAAGGTCGCGGCCGAAGGTGTTGCCGCGTCGCTGGGGTTCGGTGAGTCCCGGCCGTACCGGCACCGGGATCTCGGTTTCGTCGTGGATCTCGGTGGCAGCAAGGCGGTCGCCGATCCGTTGCGCGTGCCGCTGTCCGGGTTCCCGGCGAAGGTGGTCACCCGCGGCTACCACCTGCTGGCGCTGCCGGCCGGCCGGTTGCGGGTCGCCACGGGCTGGCTCAACGAGGCCGTCTCGGACCGTCCGATCGTCCATTTCGGACTCGTGCCCGGCCGGGGCATGGCGGCGGGTGCGGTGGACGACGTGCGCCGGGCACAGTCGCGACCGGCCTGACTCACGCGCCGACGCGTGGCCCGTCACCGTGAAGGAGCTGCCAGGCCCGGGTGGCGATCTGGAGATTCAGGCGGGTGTCGACGTCGGACAGGTCGAACCCGCCGATCTCGCGGATGCGGGCCAGCCGGTAGCGCAGGGTGCTGCGGTGGATGACCAGCGAGTCGGCCGCGCGGTCGTAGTTGCCGCCGCACTCCAGGTATTCGAACAGGGTGCGGACGAGCTGGGCATGCCGCCGGTCGTCATAGTCCAGGAGCGGGCCGAGCCACTCGCGCATGAAGTCCTCGACACCGGCCCGGTTGTCGTGGACGCCGAGGATCCGGTAGACGCCCAGGTCTTCGAAGGTCGTCGCGCCGTACGGGGACGCCGACTCCTCGCGGACGGCCAACGCCTGCCTGGCTTCCGCGTAGGAACGGGGTACTTCGGCCGGGCGGGAGCATCGCCCGCCGACACCGATCGCTCCGGCCTCCGTCCCGAGCTGCGCCGCCAGCGCACCGTAGAGGGCGGGCACGTCGAGCGGCTCGGCGATGAGCAGGACCGCCACCCCGGCGTGCCGGGACACCAGGATCCTCCGCTCCCACGACCGGAAGGCGCGCCGCGCGGCCGACGCGACGGCCTCCTCTTCGCCCCGGCACCGCCACCGGACCGCGACGAGCCGGTGTGGGGCGTGCAGGTCGTGTCCGATCGCGGCGGCCCGGGCGAACGCGCTTTCGTCGTCGGTACCGGAGATGAGGTCCGCCACCAGATCCCGGTGCACGCGTAGCTCGACTTCGGCGAGGCTTCGCTGGTGGGCGAGTTCGAGCGCGAGGACCGTCGTCGCGTATTCGACCACGAAGGTTTCGTAGTCACCGGCGGAATGTTCGTCGTCGAGCAGTACGAGAACGCCGAGCACGTCGCCGCGTGGGCGCACGAGCGAGATGATCCTGCGATGCTCGCGCAACGGCCCGGCGTGTGCGATGAGCTTGGTGACGAAGGCCTGCCGCTGCGACGCGGCGGGCGGCTTGGGATAGTCGCCCGGCACGGGCAGGCCCGCCCACTGCCGCAGGTTTCCGAACGCGTCCTCGATCGCCACGGGCAGCCCGGTCAGGGTGTGGACGGCCCGCGCGATGCCGGCCTCCCCCTCGCCGGATGCGGACGCCCGGGTCAGCACCTCGTGCACGATCGTCCGTTGCTCCAGGCGGGAGATCGTGGTGGTCAGCTCGTCGTTGATACGCCGCAGTTCGGCGACGTGTTCGCGGTCGCCGCGGTGCAGCGAGGCGCTGGCCATCGCCGCCGCGACCTGCTGACACAGCGCCTCCATGAGGAACCGCTCGTCTGCCGAGGGGTCCGCGTCACACCGCAACACCAGATAACCCAGCTGCGAACCCATGCTGCGGAGCGGAAACCCCCACCGCCAGCCGCCGTCACCGGCGTCGAGCGCACCACCGGCCGGCCCGAGCCGGGCGACGCACGTGGCGAGCGACGGATTCGCCCCGTCGAAGGCCGGCGCGGGAAGCAGCCGGCCACCCGTGGCGAGGTAGCACGCCTCGACCTCACCGGGCACGACTTCCGGTGCCCACCGTGCCACCAGCCCCAGGATCTCGTCCTGGTCGTGGCTGCCGAACAGCCGCGAAGACAGGTGCATCAGGCGGTGGAAACCGGCGAGCGGGCCGGGGTGCACAGTGGACAGCGCTCCGCCGGGTCGGTGCGGTACTCGTTCTCCTCCGTCGACGGACACCCGATCACCTCCCGCGGGCAGCGTGAGCCGGTAAGGAAAAGCCTACGAGCGCTTGCGCTCGCCTGCCGGGTTTCCGGCCGCCGGTTCGCCCTGGCGGGCCGAGACGGTCGCGGCGGCCGGATTGGACTGTCGCGTGGGTACGGTGCCAACCCGGCCTCGCAGGCCGGAATTCCGGGCCGAATTTCCCTCCGTGGGGCGCAAGCCCGGCTGCGCCGGCCTTGAGAGGCTGGGTGAATGGCCAGGGCAGTAGGTATCGACCTGGGCACCACCAACTCCGTGATCGCCGCCTGGGAAGGCGGCGAAGCCCGGGTCGTGCCCAACAGCGAGGGAGCGCGCACCACGCCGTCCGTGGTCGCCTTCACCGAGCAGGGCGAACGGCTGGTCGGCCAGCTCGCCCGCCGCCAGGCGATTCTCAACCCCAAGGGCACGATCTACTCGTCAAAGCGGTTCATCGGCCGGCGGTTCGACGAAATCGGCGACGAAGCGAAGGCGGTCGCCTTCGACGTGGTGGCCGACGAGCAGGGGAACGCGCGGTTCGACGTGCGTGGCAAGCGTTATGCCCCCGAGGAGATCAGTGCGCAGGTGCTGCGCAAGCTCGCCGACGACGCCGGCAAGCAACTCGGCGAGCGCGTTACCCAAGCAGTGATCACGGTTCCCGCCTACTTCAACGACGCGCAACGCACGGCGACGAAGGACGCGGGCCGGATCGCGGGTCTGGAAGTGCTGCGCATCATCAACGAACCGACCGCGGCCGCACTGGCGTACGGGCTGGACAAACACGGACACGAGACCGTGCTGGTGTTCGACCTCGGCGGCGGCACCTTCGACGTCAGCGTGCTCGACGTCGGTGACGGCGTGGTCGAGGTGCGGGCCACCTCCGGCGACGGCCACCTCGGCGGGGACGACTTCGACCGCCGGCTCGTCGACTTCCTGGCCGACGAGTTCCAGCGCGAGCAGGGGATCGACCTGCGCAAGGATCCCCAGGCGCTGCAACGGCTCTTCGAAGCCGCGGAAAAGGCGAAGGTGGAGCTGAGCTCGGTCAGCCAGACCCAGGTGAACCTGCCGTTCATCACCGCGGACGCGGCGGGCCCGAAGCACCTGACCACGACCGTGATGCGGTCGAAGTTCGAGCAGCTCACCGACGACCTGGTGCAGCGCTGCCTGGCCCCGGTCAAGCAGGCCATGAGCGACGCCAAGGTCGCCGACGCCGACCTCGACGAGGTCATCCTGGTCGGCGGGGCCACCCGGATGCCGGCCGTGCAGACCCTGGTGCGGCGGCTGACCGGGGGCAAGGACCCGAACATGAGCGTCAACCCGGACGAGGTCGTGGCGATCGGCGCGGCGGTGCAGGCCGGGGTGCTCAAGGGCGAGGTCTCCGACGTCCTGTTGCTCGACGTGACACCGCTTTCGCTGGGCGTGGAGACTCGCGGCGGGGTGATGACCAAGATCATCGAGCGGAACACCACGATTCCGGCACGCCGCAGCGAGGTCTTCTCGACCGCGGAGGACAGCCAGACCGCGGTGGACGTCGTGGTGCTGCAGGGCGAACGCGAACGCGCCGCGGACAACCGGGTACTCGGCCGGTTCCGGCTGGAGAACATCCGGACCGCGCCCCGCGGCGAGCCGCAGATCGAGGTCACCTTCGACATCGACGCCAACGGGATTCTCAACGTCACCGCCCGCGACCGGGACACCGGCGCCGAACAGGGCATCACCATCAGCGAAAGCTCCAATTTGGACACCGGCGAGGTGGACCGGATGGTGGCCGAGGCCGAGCGCAACCGCGCCCAGGACCGTGAGCTGCGGGTGGCCGTGGACGCGCGCAACGAACTGGACTCGACCGCCTACCAGGTGGAGCGCCGGCTGACCGAACTCGGTGACGCCGCACCCCCGCACGAACGGTCGCGCGCCGAACTGCTCGTGACGGACGCGCGGGAGGCCGTCAAGTCGGAGGCGCCGCTGGACCGCGTGCGGTCGCTGACCTCGGAACTGCAGCAGGTCTACCACGGCCTCGCCGCACACCAGGGCGTGGCGGGCGGGCAGGCGCCACCGTCGCAGGAGGGCGGCGGCGACGGCGGCGACGACGTTGTCGACGCGGAGTTCGACCGGAGTTGACCCCATGGCCGAAGAACCCGCGATCGCCCGGGAGGACGCTGACACCGGCGGAGGCGCAGATGCCGCCGAGTTGGAGGACCGCTGGCGCCGTGCGGTGGCCGACCTGGACAACCTGCGCAAGCGGTTCGCCCGGGAGTTGAGCCGCGAACGGCTTGCCGAGCGCAACAGCATATTGCGGGCCTGGCTTCCGGTGGTGGACAACCTCGAACGCGCGCTGGCCCACGCCGGTGAAGACGCCAGCCCCGTCGTGGGCGGTGTTCGGGCCGTGCGGGACCAGGCCGTGGATCTCCTGGCGCAGCTGGGCTACCCGCGCCAGGACCAGACGGGTGTGCCGTTCGACCCGCACCGCCACGAGGTGGTCGAGGTGGTCGCCGATGCCCGATACGCCGACGGCACCGTGGTGCGGGTGGTTCGCCCGGGCTACGGCGAGGGCGAAACCCAACTGCGCCCGGCGGCCGTCGCGGTGAACCGGCGGGGGTGATCGCGGCGTGGCGGCCGACTTCTACGCGGCGCTCGGCGTCTCGCGCGATGCGTCCACTGAAGACATTCAGCGTGCGTACCGCACGCTCGCTCGGCGCTACCACCCGGACGTGAACTCCGATCCGGCGGCGGAGGACCGGTTCAAGGAGGTCAGCGAGGCGTACGAGGTGCTGTCCGATCCCGAGACCCGGGCCCGCTACGACCGCTTCGGGCCCGATTTCCGCCAGATTCCGGAGGATGTGGCCGCCGCCAGGGCGGGCGCCGGTGCCCGGACCGTCCACTTCGGAGATGACGTCGGGATCGACTTCGAGGACCTGTTCGGCGGCCTCTTCGGCGCCGGGGGCCGGATGCCCGGCGCCGACCAGGAGGCCGAACTGGTGCTCAGCGTCGAAGAGGCGTATCGCGGCGGTAACCGGCACGTGAGCATCTCGGGCCGGGGCGGCCGCGAGTACGACGTGACGATCCCGCCCGGTGTGACCGACGGCCAGCGCATCCGGCTGCCCGGCCAGGGCGGCCGGAGCCGGGGCGGGCCCGCGGGCGACCTCTACCTCCGGGTGCGGATCGCGCCCCATCCCCGGTACCGGCTCGACGGCCGGGACATCCACATCCTGCTGCCGCTGACGCCGTGGGAAGCGGCGCTCGGCGCGAGCGTCCCGGTGACGACACCGGGCGGCGAGGTGAAGGTCCGGGTCCCGCCGGGAACTTCCAGCGGCCGCCGGTTGCGGCTGCGCGGCGAGGGGATGCCGAACCCCCGGGGTACCCCCGGTGACCTCTACGCCGAGGCTCGTATCCGCGTGCCGCCGCAGCCCGGCCGCCGCGAGCGGGAACTGTTCGAAGAGCTGGCCGCGGTGTCGAACTTCGATCCACGGAGGACGTGATGAGTAGTGTGTCCGGTCGCGGCAATCAGCGTGACTACTGCGCGCGCGCCCCGAAGGCCCGCTATCGGGGCGGCGGGGCGCCTATGCCGAAGAACGTGACTCGATCTCGGATGGAGCGCCCCGTCGACACGATGGCGGTCGCGCGCAAACTCGCGGAGAAACAGTCATGAGCTTCCCGTTGGCCGCGCCGGTGCGGCTGCGCCTGGACACCGTCGCCCGGCGCTGCGGCATGCACCCGGATCTGCTGCGCCGGCTGGTCGCGTTGAGCGTCCTCGACGCCGAACGGGACGCTTCCGGAGAGCTCTGGTTCGCGCCGCGCGTGGTCGTCACGATCGGGCGGGTCCAGCGGCTCAGGGCCGGACTCGGGCTCAACTACGCGGGCATCGCGGTGGTGCTGGAGCTACTCGACCGCATCCAGGAGCTGGAAACCGAGCTGAGGAGGAGGCGCCCGCCATGGACGCCAACCGGCTGACCGAGAAGTCACAGGAGGCGCTGCGGGAGGCGCAGTCCGTCGCCACCCGCCTTGGACACTCCGAAGTGGACGGAGACCATCTGCTGTTCGCGTTGCTGAGCCAGGACGGGCTGGTGCCGCGGCTGGTCGAGCGGGCCGGGGTGGACCTGGGTGCCCTGCGCTCGGCGGTCGAGCGAAAGCTGGCCCGGCGGCCGAAGGTGTCCGGCCCCGGCGCCCAGCCGGGGCAGGTGCTCGTCAGCCAGCGGGTCGCGCAGATCCTCGACGCGGCCGAGCGGGAAGCCAAGCGGCTCAAGGACGAATACGTTTCCGTCGAGCACCTGATGCTGGCGCTGATCGACCAGGACAGCTTCCTGCCGCGGCACGGCGTGACCCGGGACGGGTTCCTGACCGCGCTGACCAGCGTGCGCGGCCACCAGCGGGTTACCTCCGCGACGCCGGAGGGTGCTTACGAAGCACTCGAAAAGTACGGGCGCGATCTTGTCGTCGAAGCTCGTGCGGGCCGGCTCGACCCGGTGATCGGGCGCGACGCGGAGATCCGCCGGGTGATCCAGATTCTCAGCCGTAAGACCAAGAACAACCCGGTGCTGATCGGTGACCCCGGGGTCGGCAAGACCGCGATCGTGGAGGGGCTCGCGCAGCGGATCGTCCACGGCGACGTGCCGGAGGGCCTGCGGGACAGGACGATCTTCGCCCTGGACATGGGCTCGCTGGTCGCGGGCGCGAAGTACCGGGGCGAGTTCGAGGAGCGGCTGAAGGCCGTGCTCGGCGAGGTCAAGGCGGCCGAGGGGCGCATCCTGCTGTTCGTCGACGAACTGCACACGGTGGTCGGCGCGGGCGCGGCCGAGGGCGCGATGGACGCGGGCAACATGCTCAAGCCGATGCTCGCCCGCGGCGAACTGCACATGATCGGTGCCACGACGCTCGACGAGTACCGCAAACACGTGGAATCCGACGCTGCGCTCGAACGCCGGTTCCAGATGGTGCTGGTGGACGAGCCGGACGTGGAGGACACCATCTCCATCCTCCGTGGCCTGCGCGAGCGCCTGGAGGTCTTCCACGGCGTGAAGATCACCGATGGTGCCCTGGTCGCCGCCGCCACGCTGTCCCATCGCTACATCACCGACCGGTTCCTGCCGGACAAGGCCATCGACCTGGTCGACGAGGCGTGCGCGCGGCTGCGCACCGAGATCGACTCGATGCCCGCCGAACTCGACGAGATCACCCGCCGGGTGACCCGCCTGGAGATCGAGGAAGCCGCGCTGGCCAAGGAAACCGACGAGTCGAGCAAGCTCCGGCTGGACCAGCTGCGCGGCGAACTGACCGGTCTGCGGGCCGAGGCGGACGCGATGCGGGCGCAGTGGGAGGCCGAGCGCCGGGCGATCCGGCGGGTCCAGGAGCTGCGCCAGGATCTGGAACGCGTGCGGCACGAGGCCGAGGAGGCCGAACGAACTTATGACCTGAACCGGGCCGCCGAACTGCGCTACGGCGAGCTCGCCGAACTCGAACGCCGGCTGGCCGCCGAGGAACAGCGGCTGACCGCCAAACAAGGGGAGCGGCGGCTGCTGCACGAGGTGGTCACCGACGAGGAGATCGCCGAGATAGTGGCGGCCTGGACCGGCATTCCCGTGTCGCGGTTGCGCGAAGGCGAACGCGAGAAGCTGTTGCGGCTGGACGAAATCCTGCGGGAGCGGGTCATCGGCCAGGACGAGGCCGTCACGGTCGTCGCCGATGCGATCATCCGGGCCCGCTCGGGCATCCGGGACCCGCGCCGGCCGATCGGATCGTTCGTGTTCCTCGGCCCGACCGGGGTCGGCAAGACCGAACTGGCCAAAACCCTGGCGGCCGCTCTCTTCGACACCGAGGAGAGCATGGTCCGGCTGGACATGAGCGAATACCAGGAACGGCACACGGTTTCCCGGCTCGTCGGCGCGCCGCCCGGCTACGTCGGCTATGAAGAGGGCGGGCAGTTGACCGAAGCGGTACGCCGGAAGCCGTATTCGGTCGTGCTCTTCGACGAGATCGAAAAGGCCCACGCCGACGTGTTCAACACGCTGCTGCAGGTGCTCGACGACGGGAGGATAACCGACTCCCAGGGGCACGTGGTCAACTTCCGCAACACGGTGATCATCATGACCTCGAACATCGGCTCGGAGTACCTGCTGGAAGGCGCGACCGTCGACGGTGAGATCAAGCCGGAGGCCCGGGACCGGGTGATGATGGAGCTGCGCCGGCACTTCCGGCCCGAGTTCCTCAACCGCATCGACGACGTGGTGCTGTTCCAGCCGCTCACCCAGGCGCAACTGGAACGGATCGTCGACCTCCAGTTCGACGAGCTGCGTTCGCGGCTGGCCGAGCGGCGGATCTCCGTCGAGCTGACCGAACCGGCGCGCCGGCTGATCGCGGAACGCGGTTACGACCCCGTCTACGGCGCGCGCCCGTTGCGCCGCTACATCTCTCACGACATCGAGACCCGCATCGGCCGCGCCCTCATCCGCGGCGAGGTAACAGATGGACAGGTCGTCCACATCGATGCCGCGGACGACGAAATCACCATCGACTACCGCGACGCCGCGGGGGTGACCTCCTGAACGGCCCGGAACCGCAGCCGGTCTTGACCGGGCTGACGGTGGCGGCGATCTTTTTGCTGGTCACCGTCGACGACGGGGGCGAAGAGACGGTACGTGACCTGCTGGCCGATGTCGGTGGTCTGAATCGTTCCGTGGGGTTTCGCGTTCCCGATGGCCGGCTCACCTGCGTCGTCGGGATCGGCGCGAAGCTGTTCGACCGGATGTTTCCCGCGCCCCGCCCGGCCGAGCTGCATCCCTTTCGCGCGATCGACGGCGAGGTGCACACGGCCGTCGCGACACCCGGTGACCTGCTCTTCCACCTTCGCGCGGCCACCATGGACCTGTGTTTCGAATTGGCCGACCACCTGATCAGCCGGCTCGCGGGCGTGGCGACGGTGGTCGACGAGGTGCACGGGTTCCGGTATTTCGACGAGCGGGACCTGATGGGCTTCGTCGACGGCACGGAGAACCCGACCGGGCGCGCGGCCGGGGAGGCGGTCTTCATCGGCGCGGAGGACCCGGATTTCGCCGGTGGCAGCTACGTCGTCGTGCAGAAATACGTGCACGACCTTCAGGCGTGGAACGCGCTCCCGGTCGAGGAACAGGAGCGTGTCATCGGGCGCACCAAGCTGTCCGATATCGAAATGCCCGACGACGTCAAGCCCGCAAATTCACACGTCGCGTTGACCACGATCGTCGACGAGAACGGTGAAGAGCGGCAGATCGTTCGCGACAACATGCCGTTCGGGCAGATCTCGAACGGTGAGCGCGGCACCTATTTCATCGGTTACGCGGCCAGCGCGTCGGTGATCGAGCGGATGCTGGAGAACATGTTCGTCGGGGACCCGCCCGGCAACACCGACCGCATCCTGGAGTTCTCGACGGCGGTCACCGGCTGCCTGTTTTTCGTGCCCAGCCAAGACTTCCTGGACGACCCGCCACCGGGCCCGGCGGCCGGGGCCGCGGATCGCTCGTTGCGTATCGGCAGCCTCAAGGAGCGGAGGAGTACGTCATGAACAACCTCTATCGCGAACTCGCTCCCATTTCGGCCGCCGCGTGGACGGACCTCGAAGCGGAAGCGAGCCGCTCGTTCACCGAGCACGTCGCCGGCCGTCGCGTCGTGGACGTCGTCGGCCCGAGTGGCCTTACGTTGTCGGCGATCGGCACCGGGCACGTGCACGATCTCGAATCGCCGGAGGAGGGGGTACGCGCCCGGCGCCGCGCGGTCGCGACCGTGATCGAACTTCGGGTGCCGTTCGTGGTGAGCCGGCAGGCGGTCGACGATGTCGAACGTGGTGCGAAGGACGCAGACTGGCAGCCGGTCAAGGACGCCGCCAAGAAGCTCGCCTTCACCGAGGACCGGATCATGGCCGACGGCCTGCCTTCCGCCGGCATCACCGGGATCCGCCCGGCCGCGCCCAGCACGGTGTCCCTGCCGCCGAACCCGTCCGCCTATCCGACCGCGGTCGCGCAGGCGATGAGCGCGCTCAGACTGGACGGCGTCGGTGGGAACTATGCCCTGCTGCTGCCTGCCACGACCTACATCACCCTCGACGAGACGACCGAGCACGGTTACCCGATCCGTCAGCACGTCGCTCGTGTCCTGGGCAAGGACGGCCAGATCGTGTGGGCGCCGGCGCTGTCGGCCGCGCTCCTGGTCTCGACTCGCGGCGGCGACTACGAGCTGCATCTCGGGCAGGACGTCTCGGTCGGCTACCTGTCGCACGACGCGACCACGGTGCAGCTGTATCTGGAGGAAACGTTCACGTTCCTGGTGAGCACCGCCGAGGCCGCGGTCGCGTTCAGCTGACCCCGCCGGAGAACCGCGAGATGAGGTCCTGTTGCAGGGCCAAGGCTCGCCGGCATTGCTCGTTTTCCCGTTCCCGCTCGATGGTCACCCGGCCGGTGAGCTGGGACATGACGATCGCCTCGTAACACGAGGACAGCACTTCCAGCACCTCGTCGGGCTCGAAGTCCCCGGTCACGCTCTCGACCAGGCCGAGGGTGGCCATGGTGAGCGGGCCGCAGCCGGGTCGCATCGGCAGCCCCTGGACGGCGTCGAGGGCGTCGGTGAAGCGCGCGAGGTAAGCCTCCGCCAGCCGCCACTCGGGTGCGGAGGCCCGGCAGTCCCGGGTGGCCGAGGTGACCAGTTCGACCACGGGGGGCGGGCAGAACTCGGCGAACGGGACGGCGAACAGTTCGACGGTGCCCTCGATCGCACCGGTGGCGAGCTCGGCGAGCTGCACTCGTGACAGGCGCCGGACCTCGTCGGCACGGGCGTCGATGACCTGGTCCCACAGCAGCACGCTTATCGGTTCCTCGGTTGTTCCCACAGCTGGATGTTCGGGTAGTCCAGGGCCCGCCCGGCACAGTCCTGGCGGTCCGGCCCGCAGGCCGGGCGCGAGGCCGCGATGATGCCGTCCCCGACCTCCTCGCCTTCGTCTATGGCATTGAACAGGATCTGCTCCGCGTCCGTGTCGACCTCCCGGTTGAGGTCGGTGGCGAAGACCCGGCGGTATCCCAGCTGCGCCGCCAGGTCCCGCATCGCCTTGTTCGTACCGTTCTGGTTCACCGAGTAGACCAGATCGCCGCCGAGTTGGCCGGTAGCGACCGTGATGTACCGGTCGCGCGACGCCGGGACCGTGTCGTGCAAGGCCTTGGCGTCGTCCAGAAGCTTACGAGGGCTGACCGTCGCGGTGGTGGGTGTCCCACCGGAGACTAGGTTGCAGTCGGCGCCGCAGTTGGTGGTGGGGGCGGTGACCGGTTTGCCCGGCACGGTCACGACTTCGTCGATGATGATCTGCTCGCCGTCCCGGGTGGCGACGGCCGGCCCGCCGGTCCGGACGGCGTCGTCGAAACCCTTCTGCCCCGGCGTGATGCCGGTGGTGGGAGACGGGACCACGAGCGCCCGGTAACGACCGGTGGGCTTGCGGACCAGGCCGTCGTAGGTGCGGGTCACGTGGAGGGTGGTCGAGGCCGACGGCGGAAGGTTGCGGACTGCTCCGGGGGTCAGCCTGGCCCAGACCGGCCGCTTGTCCACCTCGACACCGTTGGCCTTGCCGTAGGCATCGAGCGCCTCGTTCTGCCGCACGCGGGAGACGGGGTCGCCGCCGTCACCGGCGACCTGCCGCGGTTGTTGCGCGAGCGCGGGTGTGGGACGGCCCTGGTCGCCGCCGGGCGCCGGGGCGGCGCGCGGCACGCCGGCCGTCGAGTCCAGCGCCGCGGCGAGGCTTTGCAGCAACTGCTGGCACTCGGCCGCGAGTTGCAGGCCCTCCTGGTTGAAGGCCGCGACCTGGGCGCGTTGCTGTTGCTCCTCCGCGTCGAGCTGAGACCCTTCGTTGTCCAGCTGCGACTTCTCGCTCTGCAGCTGTGCGCCCTCGGCGTCGAGCTGAGCCTTCTCCGAGTTCAGTTCCGCGGCCTCGGCGTCGTATGCCGCGGACTGACCGGCCTGCTGAGGCAGCTGGAACACATGCGGCTCGGCGTTGTGGGCAGCGATCCGCTGGTTGAGCGAATCGACGTTCGCCGAGTGCGCGCTCGTCCGCCCGTCCAGCGCTTCGACGGCCTCGTCGTGCGTGGCTACCTTGTCGTTGTGCCCGTCGATCTGCGTTTCCAGGTCGGCCTTGCGCTGGTCGTGCGCGGCGACCTTCTGCTCCTCGGCCTGGATCTGCGCGGCGAGGCCGGCGAACGGGTCCCCGCCCTGGGCCAGTGCGACCGGTGCGGGACCGCCCAGGAGCAGCGCCAGCACGGCCACCAGCAGGAGCGTGGCGAGCCGCGCGAGCAGCCGACGGCCGGCCGTCATGGGTTCACCTTGGCGGCGAAGCGTTCCATGATGGTCTGCGCCGCCTGCTTGCCGTTGCCTGCCTGGCACACCGACACCTCCAGCAGCGCTGTTTCCTTCTGGCGGGCCTCGCGGAAGCACGCCCACCCGTCACCGGCGTCCTCGGTTGCCGTCCACGCCACCGAGTCCGCGGCCGTGCCTTCCACCGCGTAGGTCCACTTGGCCGAGCTGTGGTCCTGGTTGGTGCGAACCGCCTCGGGACACTGCGACAGTCCGTCGGTGAGCGTGCGGAACGCGGCCTGCGTTGTGTCCTGGTCCGGGTAAACGCCCAGCACCTGGGTCACCACGTGCTCGGCCGTCGAGTCCTGATAGGACGTTGCGCCGAAGCGCTGCCAGCCCCGCGCGTACACCGCTTCGGTTGCCGGGCCGACGGCCGCCGCACAGGTGGGTGGGTCCGAGGTCAGTGCGGCGGGCGGCTCACTCACGCTGTCGGCCGACGCCAGGGGAGCGCCGACGAGCGCGCTGACCTCGTCCAACGTGAGGAAGGTTGCCGCGACGGTGCCCTGCACCACGCCGCCCACGGCGGGGTGGCCGCCGACCGGGCTGGTGCATGCCGAAGTCAGAGCGAGCGACGCGACCACCAACACCGAAAAGCCCGGCCTCACACGGGTCGAGGCGTCGCTGTCTCTGACTGACACGAGACTCAGTGTAGGGCTACGAACACGCACAGACGTTGACATTGCACAGATTCGTGCGACTTCAGGCGGTGCGTTGAAAGCGCTATCTGAGTTCGACGGCCTCCCGGCCGGTGAGGCCGCCGTGGCAATGTCGATCGGTAGATCGCGCGTCGTTTGCAAACATGGCCTTCAACGCCGCGGGCTCGGCTGTCGGCCGGTGGCTTCGGGCCCTTCGTGGTCGATGAGGATGGTTCGCGTGATTTCCCAGGCTGTTCCGTTCGCGTGGGCGCCACGAAGCCCGTCGAAGGTGTCGACCCCACCTGCGCTGATGAGCGCCGGATCGGCGAGGGCGGCCGTGGCGACCGTGCGCCTGCCGGACCAGTTCGTGTCGCGGACCAGGCGCCGGCCCATGCCGATCCACCCCGGCGGGGTGCCGGTGACGATCCAGGCGTCGGGTGCCGGACCGGTGAACCGGCGGGCCTGCCGAAGCCAGGATGCCGCGGACTCCGGCCAGGTGACCGTGTCCAGGACCTGGCCACCGCGCTCGGTCCAGGCTTCGGCGATCCGTGCCGCGTTGCTCAGCGATACGTCATCGGTCGCGCTGCCGATCACGACGCTGTCCGCTCGCAAGCCGCCGAGCAGTCGCAGGACCATGTCGATTTCCGGCTCGGTGCAGGCAGTTGGTCCTCGGGAGGGGGTCGGGGGGCTTGCCCCCAGGCGGGGTCTGGGGGTTGCACCCCCGGACGACACGGGCGGCAATGGGTGGCGGGGCAGCGGCGACGCCGTCCGGGCAGGGATTCTTCCGATCACACCGGGCAAACGACCCAGCGGCCGTGAACGTGAGATCCCGAGCGTTGCAGGGCCTGCCCGGCTCGGGCGAGCAACCAGAGCCATGGGGAAATTGAGTGGCCCTCTCGCGGGCGTGTTGCTTGGCTTGGCCGGTGATCAGCTCCGACGTCTTCCGGGACCAACCGATTCTGACCGGTGCCCGCATCAGGCTGGAACCCTTGGGCAGCCGGCATTTCGAAGGCATCTGGCCGATGTTTGGCGAACCGGAAAGCATGCGTCTGACCGGCACTCACCGGCAGTTCACCGAGGACGAGATCCGCCGATGGCTCGCCACCCGGCAGGATCATCACGACCGGGCCGACTGGGCGATCGTGCGTCCGGAGGACAACATGGTTCTCGGCGAGGTGGTCCTGAGTGAGCTCGACGAGCACAACGCTTCCGTGAGCTTCCGAATCTCCCTTGTCGGCCCGCACGTCTTCGGACGCGGCTACGGCACCGAAGCGACCCGTTTGGCCGTGGACTACGCCTTCGACGTCGCCGGCCTGCACCGCGTCCATCTCGAGGTCTACGACTTCAATCCCCGCGCCCAGCGCGTCTACGAGAAATGCGGGTTCGTTCGCGAAGGCCTGCACCGAGAGGCCCTGTACTGGGACGGCCGGTGGTATCACTGCATCACCATGGCGATCTTGCCCACTGATCCCCGGCCGTCCCGGCCCAGGCCCGCCGTCAGGAACCCGAAAGCGGCTTTGTGAGGTCGTAGACGGTGGCGTTGCCGACCATCATCGGGACGAAGTTGGACTGCACCCACGAGGAGATCGACTCCGGGCCGTCGTGGCCGGATCCAGCGCTGAGGCCGATACCGCTCATGCCGCCGGACACGTAGTAGGCGACCTCACCTTGGGCCACGTACTGCTTGAACTGGGCCAGTGTCGGCGCCGGATCACCACCGAAGCCGCCGATCGCGATCACCCACTTGTCCGAGTTCAGCGCCAGGCCCGCGGCCGAATTCGAACCGTCGGCGGCCGCCGCCCACCTGGTCGTGGTCGCCTTGAGCAGCGCGATGAGTTCGCTGTTCGAGCCGAGTTCGCCGCCCGGGCCGCCGCCCACGACAATGTCGCCGGGACCGCCCGGGCCGCCGCCCTGCGCAATGCCGCCGGGACCCATGAGAACGCCGCCGGCGGGAACGTCCGGGCCGCCACTTTCCGGGCCGGAGGCCGCGGCCGCGCTGGTGTGTCCGACGCCGGCGGTTGCCACGGCATACGCCGACGTTCCGAGCATTCCGGCGAGCACGCCGGCGATCGCCAGGACGAGGCCGGCCTGCCTGATCCGGTCGAGCCCGCACAGCAGGCCGCCGACCACCAGGGCGGTCAACAGCAGGATCAGGTACCTCAGCCAGGGTTGCCACGACGAATCCCGGTCGAGCAGGAGGAAGGTCCAGACCCCGGTCGTCGCGGACATCAAGGCGAGGGTGACGCGGGCGGAGAAGTTGTGGTGGCCCCGCCACAACTGCACCGTGCCGATCCCGATCAGTCCGGCGATCCCCGGGGCGAGTGCCACCGTGTAATAGTTGTGGATGATGCCGCTCATGTAGCTGAACACCAGTCCGGTGACGACCGTCCAGCCGCCCCACAGCAGCAGCGCGGCGCGGGTGCGGTCGGTACGCGGGAAGAACCGGGTGAACCACAGCCCGGCGACGAGCGCGATCAGCGCGGTGGGCAGCAACCAGGAGATCTCCTGGCCGAACGTCTCGCTGAACATCCGGGTGATGCCGGGGTCGCCACCGAAACCCAGCACGACTTTGCCGGGGGCATCGGGAGTGGGACCAGTACCGACCAGACCGCCGCCGCCGGGATTGCCTTCGTCGCCGAAGATCCGGCCCAGCCCGTTGTAGCCGAGGGCGAGGTCGAGCGCGCTGTTGTCGGTCGAGCCGCCGATGTACGGCCTGCTCGACGCGGGCCAGAGCGCGACGACCGCGATGTACCAGCCCGCCGACACGGCGACCGTGGCCGCGGCGGCGAGCAGGTGCAGCAGACGCTTTCCCAGCCCGGTCGGCGCGGCCCACAGGTACACCAGCGCGAAGGCCGGAAGCACCAGGAACGCCTGCAGCATCTTCGTGATGAAGCCGAAACCGATCGCGACGCCGGCGAGTACCAGCCATCGCAGGCCGGCCCGGTCGAGCGCGCGCACCGTGCCATACGCGCCAAGGGTCAGCAGGAACACCAGCAGCGCGTCCGGGTTGTTGAACTTGAACATCAGCGCCGCGACCGGGGTCAGCGCGAGCACGGCACCGGCCAGCAGCCCCGCGGCCGGGCCATTGGTACGCCGGACCGTCAGATAGACCAGGCCGACCGAGCCGACCCCGCACAGCGCGTTCGGGGCGAGCATGCTCCAACTGGAGAAGCCGAAGATCCGGCCGAAGACCGCCATCAGCCAGATCGCGGCCGGCGGCTTGTCGACGGTGATGACGTTGCCCGGGTCGAGCGAGCCGAAGAACAGGGCTTCCCAGTTCTTGGTGCCGGCCTGCACGGCCATGGCGTAGAAGTCGTTGGCGTAGCCGGACGCGCTGAGGTTCCAGAAGTAGAGCCCGGCGGTCGCCAGCAGCAGTACCGCCACGGCGGGCCGGACCCACCGTGGCTTGTCCGCCGCGCCGGTGGCTGCGACAGGGCCTGCCCCCGATCCGGCCTGGGGCAGCACGGACGCAGTCGTCATACGAATTTCTCCTTTTTCTTGCGAGAGGGTCATTCACAAGTCCGCGTTCGTCGATCGCGCGTCTTTGAACGACACAGCCGGTGTCCCGCGTTTATCGGCTCTTGCGGAAGACCCAGTTGCGGAAGAGCAGGAACCGCAACAACGTGGCGGCCAGGTTCGCCAGGACCAGGACCACCAGTTCGGTGAGCCGGCCCGCCCCGGTGGTCGAGTGCAGCAAGGCCAACGAGCCGCTGGTGAGGGCGAGCCCGAGACCGACCACGATCAGGCCCTCGAACTGGTGCCGCCCCGCACCCTGCGCGCCGCGGATCCCGAAGGTGAACCGGCGGTTGGCGGCCGTGTTGGCGATTGCGGTCCCGCCCAGGGCGAGGGCATTGGCCAGCTGGGCGCCCATTCCCGTGCGCAGCAAGGAAAACAGCACCAGATAGGCGAGCGTGCTGCCCACGCCGATCACGGTGAACCGCACCAGTTGTGTGGCCAGTTTCGGCGGTACCCCCGGGGTGGACACGCCGGCCGGCTTCCGCCCCAGTTGCGCCGGGATTTCGCGCAGCGGCAGGGTTCCCTTGGCGAATGCCCGGAGCATGCGGGCCACGCCCTTCAGGTCGGCGGTGGCGGTGGCGATGATGTCGACGGAGGAGTCGGGGTCGTCGACCCAGTCCACGGGGACCTCGTGCGTGCGTAGCCCGGCCCGCTGGGCCAGGACGAGCAGTTCCGTGTCGAAGAACCAGCCGGTGTCCTCCACCAGAGGCAGCAGTTTCCTGGCCACATCGGCGCGGATCGCCTTGAACCCGCATTGCGCGTCGGAGAATTTCGCCGCCAGCGTGCCACGCAGGATCAGGTTGTAGCACCGGGAGATCAACTCCCGCTTCCGTCCGCGGACCACGCGTGCGCCCCGGGCCAGCCGCGACCCGATCGCCAAATCGGAATGCCCGGAAATCAACGGCGCCACCAGGGGAAGCAGCGCCGCGAGATCGGTGGACAGGTCGACGTCCAGATAGACCAGGACCTGCGCGTCCGAGCTGGACCACACCGCGTTCAGTGCGCGGCCCCGGCCCTTCTGGTCGAGATGGTGGACGTCCACCTCGGGGATCTCGTCGGCCAGCCGCCGGGCGATGGTCAGCGTGCGGTCGGTGCTGGCGTTGTCCGCGATCGTGATGCGGTACCGGTACGGGACGGCGTCACGTAGATACGCATGCAGCCGGTCGACACATGGTGCGAGGTCTTTCTCCTCGTTGTAGACGGGGATGACCACGTCGAGAACGGGGGTCGAGCCGTCTTCGGGTTCGGGTGAGCGGGGCCGCGGCGCTGCGGGAGACGCGTCTGCGGAGGTCGTCATGCCACTACGGTGGCGTGCGCACTTGTGATCACCTTGTGGCTCGGCTGTGCGGAGCCTGTGAAGGGGTTCCCGGTCATGCCAGGGAAGACAAAAGGAATCGCACCGTGAACTCGGTTTCACCGGGTTCGCTTCGCACGCTCACCTGGCCGCCGTGCGCGCTCACCACGGCGGCCACGATGGCCAGGCCGAGGCCGGTGCTGCCGGCCGCCCGCGAACGTGAGCTGTCGCCCCGGGCGAATCGTTCGAACACCTCGGGCAACGCGTCTTGCGGGATCCCGGGTCCGTTGTCGCGCACCGTCAAGGTGACTCGGCCCCGCTCGGCGGACAGCTTGGTGGTGACCACGGTTTTGGGCGGGGTGTGCATGCGGGCGTTGTTCAGTAAGTTGATCACGACCTGGTGCAGCTGATCGGCGTCACCGACCACGGTGATCGGCTCGGCGGGGACGTCGAGCAACCACCGGTGGTGCGGACTGAAGACGTGAGCGTCGGCGACGGCGTCGGTGACCAGCCGGGAGAGATCCACCGGTTCGTACACCTGGTGCCGGCCAGCGTCCAGCCGTGCGAGCAACAACAGATCTTCGACCAAAGTGGTCATTCGTGCCGACTCGGCTTCGACCCGGCCCAACGCAAACGCGATGTCCGGTGGCACGGAATCCCGGCGGCGGCGGGTCAACTCGGCGTAACCACGGATCGCGGCCAGCGGGGTCCGCAACTCGTGGCTCGCGTCCGCGACGAACTGGCGGACCCGGCTCTCGCTCGCCTGCCGGGCCGCGAGCGCCGCGGCGACGTTCCCGAGCATCCGGCCGAAGGCGGAGCCGAGCTTGCCGACCTCCGTCCTGGCGTCGGTGTCCGCCTCGGCGACCTGGACGCCAAGCGCCACGTCGCCCTTGTCCAGCCGCAGTTCGGACACCTGGGCCGCGGTCCGGGCCAGCCGCTCCAGGGGTTGCATCGTGCGGCGGACCGTCACCGCGCCGACCGCCCCGGCGAGCGTCAGCCCGGCCAGCGCGACGCCGCCGAGCACGAAGCCGAGCCGCCACAAGGTGTTCGACACGTCGGCCAGCGGCAGGCCGGTGATGGCGACCTCGCCGTCCCGGTTCTCGATCGCGACCACCCGGTACTCACCCAGTGCCGGTCCGAGGTCACGGGTGTACTTGTGACCGTCCCTCGGGACCTGGACGAGCACCGCGATCTGGGCCGGCGATATCGGCTGGACCGGGGGCTGGCCGGGGCCCAGCGGCTCGCCGGAGTTCACCGCGAGCACGCCCACCGTCGTTGTGCCGTTGGGCGTGATGTGCATGGCCAGCGTGCCGACGCCCTGTCCGAACGCTCGCAGCGCGTCGGGCGGCGGCGAGGTTCCGGGCAGGAGTTCGACGGGACCACGCGGCGGTGGGTTCTGACCGCGCTCGCTGGCCGCGGAAAGCTGGTCGTCGACCTTGTGCAGGAGGAATTCGCTCAGGGCGACCTCGGTGGCCACGCCGACGACCAGGCACACCACCGCGGCCAGCAGGATGAGCTGCGTGGTCAGCTTTCCACGCAGCGACGAGGGGAAGAAACGTCGTGGAAGAGTGGGCAATGTGTTACGTCGCCGGCTTGAGGACATACCCCGCGCCGCGCATCGTGTGAATCATCGGTTTCCTACCCGCGTCTATTTTCTTCCGCAGGTATGAAACATAGAGTTCCACGATGTTGGCCTGCCCGCCGAAGTCGTAACTCCACACCCGGTCCAGAATCTGCGCCTTGGACAGCACGCGCTTGGGGTTGCGCATCAGAAAGCGGAGCAACTCGAATTCGGTCGCGGTGAGCGAGATCGGCTCGCCGCCGCGGTGCACCTCACGGCTGTCCTCGTCCATGGTCAGATCGCCGACGACCAGCGCCGAGCGATCGTGGGCCGATGTCACCGCCGAGCGGCGCAGCAACGCCCGCATCCGGAGCACGACCTCCTCCAGGCTGAACGGCTTGGTCACGTAGTCGTCGCCACCGGCGGTGAGGCCGGCGATCCGGTCCTCGACCGCGTCCCGCGCGGTGAGGAACAGCACCGGCAGGGTGGGCGATTCGGCCCGCAGCTTGCTGATCACCTCGAGGCCGGACATGTCCGGCAGCATCACGTCCAGCACGACCGCGTCCGGCCGGAACTCGCGCGCGAAGCGGATCGCGTCGACGCTGTTGCCCGCGCTGCGGATCTCCCAGCCCTCCATGCGCAGCGCGAGCGACATGAGTTCGGCCAGCGACGGCTCGTCGTCGACGACGAGCACCCGCACCGGGGAGCCGTCGGCACGCCGCAGATCGGCCTTAGCGCGCGGGGAGCCGGCGTTTGTCGGGATCACGAAGGTCATGTTCGAGGCCGCGGATAGGTGTCTGCTGTGTACTTGCTGTGCGTTCGCTGAGAACCACCGATCGCACAGCGTGGTCCCACCTCGCACACAGCTCGCGCACAGAGAACTCCTCGAACCTGGGCGGCGTAAGTGGCGCCAGACGCCCTGGTGAAGGATCAGGAGAGGACCCGATGAGCACCGAGCCGACGACCACCGCGTTGCCGCAGGCCCAGCCCGCCTGGGGGGACCGGCAGCCACCCCCGCCGAAGTGGTCCGGCAGGAAAACCGCTGTCGGTGCGGCGGTGGCCGTCGCGATCATCGCCGTCGGCGGGGTCGCGATCTATGCGGGCAGGTCGTGGAGCAACAGCCAGCAGAACGCTCCCGGTGGTCCCGTTCGTATGGGTGGCAGCCCGATGGGCGAGTCTCCGATCATGCCTGATGCATTGCACGGCGACTTCACGGTTTCGGAGAACGGAAGCTATGTCACCGAACGCCTGCAGACCGGCACGGTGAGCGCGCTGAGCGCCACGTCGATCACGGTGAAGAGCGCCGACGACTACACGCAGACGTACACAATGGACTCGACTACGGAGAAGCCGGGAAACCTGGCGACCGGGTCGACGGCCACCGTGATCGCGAAGGTCTCCGGTGACACCGCGACTGCCCTCAGCATCACCGAACCCGGCAAGCCGCAGCAGGGCGGTGGTCAGCTGCGCCCGGGCGGCGGCCCGGCCGGCGGGCCTGACGGGCCTGGCGGTATGCCCGGCCAAGGCACCCAACTTTTCGCCCGCCAACTGACCCGAAACCAGGTGCCAGCCGTCGCGAACCGGGAACTCGCCTACCTGATCCGGGAACTCGCCCGCCCCAGCCGGGGACACGCCAGATTCCCGGCGTGTCCCCGGTTCAGGCGCACGAGTTCCGGGTTCAGGCGCACGAGTTCCGGGCTGGGGACATGGTTCACCTTGCGCTCAGCCGTTGTCCCCGGCTGAGGCGTCGTCGGAAGTTTCGACCGCTTGCTGGTAGGCGTGCAGGGTGTCGATGACCATCTGGCGTTCGGCGGGCGTCAGGGGTTCGAGTGCCCGCTGCCACGCGGTGGCGCCGCGCGCCAGCCAGTCGTGAATCGCGGTCCGGTTGGGCTCGGCGATGCTGACGATCCGGCGGCGCCGGTCGTTGTCGTCCTCGCGTCGCTCCAGGATGTCCTTGCGACTGAGTTCGCTGACCATCAGGCTGACCGTCGTCGGCGCGACCTCCAGGCGGGCGGCCAGTTCGTTCACCGTCATCGGCCCGTCGAACAGCAGGTAGGACAGCAGGGACAGATGCCTTGGGCCCAAGGCCAGTGACTGGAGTTCCGGGGGGACCGGCAGTCGTTTGACCCGTCCGATCATGCGGGGCATGAGCAGCAGCAACGCCCGTACCGCGTCGTCGACGTCCAGGCCCGTGCCGCCCTGGTTCCGGTGTTTGGTTGACATGTGCCACCTCAGCCGTATATACCTTTGTCAACAAAGCTAATTTGCTTGCAAAGCTTACGTCGTGGCGATAGTACCGATCACGACCGCGCGGCTTGCTCGGTCCCGGGTAGCCGCAGCGACGTCTGTTCGTCTGAGGGAGAAACATGACCATCCTTGTCACCGGAGCCGGCGGCAACATCGGCAGCTGCGTCGTCGCCAAGCTGGCCAATGCTGGACATCCGGTGCGCGGCACGGCCCGGGACACCACGGCGTTGCGGGTGCCGGCGGGCGTCGAGGCCGTCGAACTGGACATCACTCGTCCGCGCGACGTCGGGCAAGCACTCAGCAACGTTGACGCGGTATTCCTCTATCCCGTACGCGGCAACGCGGACGAGTTCCTTGCCTCCGCCCGTGAGGCCGGCGTTCAGTACGTCGTCTTGTTGTCCTCGCCCGCGGCCTACGAATCAGGCGAGTACGACCGTCCCATCGGGCTTGCCCATCGTGCGATGGAGCGGTCACTGGAAAACTCGGGCCTGCCCCACACTGTCTTGTATCCCAGTTGGCTGGCCACCAACGCCCGTCGAGACTGGGGCGAGCAGATCCGCAACACGGGCCGGGTCGGCATCGCCTATCCCGACGCGCAGGTCAATCCCATCCATATCGACGACGTCGCCGAAGTCGCAGTGCGACTGCTCACCGAGGAACGGCATCGCGGCAGGATGCAGGTGCTGACCGGGCCGGAATCGTTGCGGTTGCGCGATATCGTCGGCCTCCTCGGCAAAGCGCTCGGCAAGGCCATACCGGTCGACGAGCTGAGTCATGAGCAGGCATTGGCGCAACGCCCGTCCTGGATGCCCGAGGAGATCCTGGAAACGCTGCTGGACGTCACCGCCGCGGCCGTCGGTGTCCCCGCGCCCGTCACCAACACCGTAGAACGCGTCACGGGACATGCCTCTCGCGCGTTCACGGATTGGGCGCGTGCGCATCGCGCCGACTTCGATCCGAGCGAATCCGAGCACCACTGACCA